>NC_017068.1:1200000-2400000 GCF_000284095.1 Selenomonas ruminantium subsp. lactilytica TAM6421
GGCAAAGACCAGGATAATCTTCAGCATGGCTTCGCCCATGGCCGTGGACGTGTCAAACTGTTCGTTTTTCGAAACGAAGGTTACGCCCAGTTTCTTGCACTCCGCATACATGGACGCAAAATCCAGCAGGTTGCGGCTGACGCGGTCAATTTTCCAGACCAGCACATGGGAAAATTCCCCTTCCTTGATACGCTCCATCATCTCCTGGAACGCTGGCCGGTCTGTATTCTTCCCGGAATATCCGGCATCCTCAAAAACTTCGTAATCCTCAATGTTGAGGGCATACTTTGCATAGTTAATCATATCGCTCCGCTGCATCGGCAGGGAGTCCTTGTCTACCTGATGGATGGTAGACACACGGCAGTATATCGCCGCCTTCTTCGCTCCTGGCATAGAGCCAGCCTCCTTTCGGAGACCGTCAGATGTTCTATTCTCATTGTAGCGAATAAAAAATTCCCCAACGCACGCGGATATGTGTGTTGGGATTATGCAATGCCTTTTCTTTTTGGTTCGAATACGTGTAAATACTTGCGATACGTGTAAATATGTGCTATAGTATAATCATAGAAAGGGGGATAACATGAAGCCAAAGGACTTACTAAAAATCCTTGAAGCGGATGGGTGGCAGGTTGAACGGATACGAGGCTCACATCATATCCTAAAGCACCCGACAAAGCCGGGACGGCCCGTTATCCCAATGCATAACAAGGACATGAAGCCGGGAACATTCAACAGTATTTTGAAGCAGGCAGGGATCAAATAAAATCCCTGCCCCTCTAAGGGGGCATATATTATGGGAAAAATTTTTTATCCAGCAGTATTTCATCCGGAAGATGATGGTGGCTATTCTGTCGACTTCCCAGATTTGTTGGGGTGCGTGACGGAAGGAGACACGCTGGAGGAAGCCATGGCCATGGCAGAGGACGCTTTGGGCATCTATCTTTATACGCTCAAAGAGGACAAGGAAGAAGCTTCGGCTCCTTCTAGCCCAGCAGACATCAAGGTAGGCGGCCGCGATTTCGTGACGCTCATAGAATATGATGAGGTTGCCTATCTGAAGCGTACAGACAGTCATGCCGTGAAAAAGACTTTGACCATACCAGCATGGATGGATGTGTTGGCCAAAGAGCATAATTTGAACTTTTCAAATGTCTTGCAGAACGCCATTCGTAGAGAATTAAATTTAGCTTGACACAAAAAGCCCCTTAGCAACGACCACGAATCGTATGCTAAGGGGCTTTTGTGTGTAAATAGATCTGCGGCAAATAGCTGCATATATTTACGATCGGTACTTTAAGCAATGTCAGTATAGCATACGTTTACAGGGATATCAATATATGTGGTTTTAAGCAAATGGATTTTGTGCTATAATAGCCATTGTCGCGCCCTGAACCGGCAATTTGACGGGGAGGGAGGTGGAAACCAGTGATAGACATCATGTTCACATTCTTAGTTGGTGTAGCCGCTGGAATAACGGCGAACTACATCTATGAGCGGTTTTTAAGTCGCGACAAACGGTAATACCCGCAGGCGGTTGATTCTCTACTAGACCGCAGGCAAACAGAAAAGCCCTTAAGCAGGTCTCTACTCCATGCTTAAGGGCTTTTTCTGTCGGTGTCAACCTAATGACAGACATTGTTCACTTCTTGTGAGTCCATTATAACACAGGTGCAGGAGTAATAGCAATATACAGTTGTGGGGCGGGCGGGCTGTTTTAGTGTTGTGCCAGCTGCAGCAGATGTGATATACTACTCATGCTGCTGTGAGCAGACACCTCTATGAAGGGAGGTGAGCATATGATTCCAGAAACTATAATCTTTTCCATCGTTGTGAATGTTACCTGCGGTATTATCGCAGCGTATATTTACGACAGGTACGTTAAGTAACAGCAGCACTCGTCCAAAGGTAACCGCTAATTGCCGAAGGACAACACAAAAAGCCCCTAGCAACGACCGCTAATCGTATGCTAGGGGTTATTTTTGTCGGTGAGCACATGACTCTCAACCATAATCTTTCCATTGCCCTAAGTATAGCATACGTTTGCGGGAATATCAATATGTGTCGTCCAGGCGGGCGGGGGTGTGGTAAAATATTAGTGATGGGTGTTGCAGAAAGTGAGGGGAACTATGGATAAATATTACAAAAGAATGCGTATTCTAAGAAAAATAGTATTGTGGCTAATAGTGATAATGTTCTTTTTTTCTGAGAGTGTAAATGAAAAAATGAATCAGATTATGATGTTTCTTCTTTTTTCTGAGATTTGCAGTATTTCAGATAAATAACTAAGTCGGTAAAAAGTACAGCCAAGCAAGCGATGGCTTTCACAAACTCTGAAGAATCAGCTATGTTGTAAAGTGTGGTTAGTTCAACACTGATTTGCTCGCATAATGCAATATATGCATCGAGATTGTCGATGCATTCATCTTTCTCAGCGACATGTACCAAAGCAGCGTCTACTTGCTGACAAAGCTCCGGCTGATTTTCCTCCATGTACGCAAAGGCCGGTAATGTTACACTAGCCTGAGGGATATCTGCGTGTACTGCAGGAAATAAATGGTCAATGCTTTGTAAGGTTTCCTCCAGAGCGGTGATTCTCGAGAGTCTGGTCATCTGTGTGAAGGCCCTTTGATGTGCAGCAAAAGATGCGGTCACCTCAACAAGCGGCTGCCGGAGCATGGCCATTACATCGACAGATGGCTTCAATGCAGGCTGACGTATCTTAGTGAATTGCTTCTGGTGCTTTATGATTTGTTGAAAGTGCTGTGTGGCGGTGGCTGCAGAAGATTCAGCGAGAGTCTGGTGCCATGTTGCCATAGCTTCCATGACAGGTTTTGCGGTCAGCCCTGTAGTGGCATATGGCTTAGCTGCCTGAAGCATGCTTGGGGACATGATCTTTTGAATTAGTTCCTGATGCAGGCGAGCTTTGTCCAGTGTTGGGTGGGCGGCACGGCTTATTTTCTGTTGCTGTTCGCTTAAATGTCTAAAAACACTAGATTGCAATAATTCTGCTATTGATGCCAAGGCAGGGGATTGCCATTCTGATTGCTTGAAAGAACCTGTTTTGTTCATATTTATCACATCCTTTCCAAGCCGCCTCATCTACGGGGCGGCTTTTTGTTGTGCTTGGGCGGGGGGAGTCTTCTGTGGGATGCTTTTTCCAAATCTTTATCCAATACGTTCGGCGGTGCTCATCGGCGTTTCTTCCACGGCTTCGCCCTGAGCACGCACTTCCGGCTTTAGGATGGTATCGACGATGGATTTGTCTCGGTCGTTGGCGTTGCGATAGGCTTCAACGAGGGCAGCTTCTTCAGGGGTGAGGGTATCGGGCTGGATTTGTGGCTGCTGGCGGGCGGCTGCAGGGGAGTCTGCCTGGTGGCCCTGAGGCTGGTCGGACAGGCCAAGGAGATAGTCGGTGGTGACGTTGAAGTAGGCGGCAATTCTTGAAAGAGTGGCGTAATCAGGTTGCCGCCGTCCTTGCTCGTACATACCGATAGCACTGGCTGAAATTTGTAGCGCTTTGCTTAATTCTGCTTGGGTTATTTGTTTATCTAGACGAAGTTCTTTCAGTTTAAGCATATTCAGGACCTCACTTTCACTGTTATATTAACACATATTGTGTGTATAACGAAATTGTCTCACACGAAATGTGTTGACAATACACAAAACGTGTGATATGCTTTGTGTGTAGTGATTACACGAATTGTGTAGGGGGTGATTGTATGGAATGTCTAATTTCCTTCCGTAAGATGCAGGGATTGACACGCGCAGAAGTAGCTTTAAAGCTAGGTGTATCACATAGTCTATATGAAAAAATTGAATTAGGAGACAGAAAGCCCAGTCGAAGTTTCATGGAAAAGTTTAAACGCACATTTCCTTCGTTTGATATGAATATTTTTTTTGATGAAGGACTACACGAAGAGTGTAGTTAAAAGGTTACGAACATGGTTGCTGTATTTGATTGGAAAATTTTTGTGAACATATCAAAATATTATGATACATGGCTAGATGGGGGGAATAACGGCATAGAGGCGCAGTTAAACATTGTTTTGGAACATCAATATATAACAGAATGTTAAATATTTTCAATCATATTATAGAAATCATTTTCTGGTATGATTTGCAGGTCTTGGCCTTTTAGTATTAACTGTTCTGCTTTTTTTAGTTTTGTACTTTTTCCATCTTTTATATTAGAAACGTAGTCAAAATCTCCTACAATTAGAAAATTTGTTCTTTTGTTTATGTTGTTTTCACAATATCCGCCAAGGTTTACTACAATTTGAGCTGCATCTTTTCGGATAAAACGTTCCAATTTTCCTGTGAAAACACAATGTTTGTTATATAAAGGATGGCCAATATCAAAACTGGATTGTGATGCTGTTAGTGTACGTAAGTCAACTGGTTTATGTGGCGTTAGATTAATGGCATTGTTGGTAACTAACTTTGCAAGTTCTTGTAAAACAATAGTTGTTGTTTGGCAGTCACTTTCTGCACGATGATGTTGGCTTTGGATGTCAAAATAGTCATCTAGATCAATTAAACGGTGATGTTCTAGGTCTGGTAAAGCTAGGCGAGCTATACGCATCGTGTCAACAAAATCATTATTAAGTATATATGATTGATTGTGGTCAAATAAGTTGTCGTACAAAAAATTTAAATCAAAATGAATATTATGGCCTACTAGAATTTCGTTATGCAAGAAATTCCATAAAGCATCTGCAATATCTTCGAATTTAGGTGCTCCTGATAGCATTTCACTGGTAATACCTGTGAAACAGGAAATAAAACAGTTAACATAAGCGACTAAACCATGATAATTCGCATTATCTAATTTGTCTTGTTCACTTTTGGCTACATGAAATGGTGGTGGTTGGACAAGTGAGGAAAAAAAATCCACTTCTATGTTGTTACGGTATTTAATACAACTTATTTCTATGATTGAATCATAATTGGGTGATAATCCTGTCGTTTCAATGTCGATAACAGTGTAGTCGTTTGGGAACTGCAGTAGAGAAGTGCCTTTTCTTCTTTTGGTTGGGTTCATTTTTGACATGTTAATCCTCCATTTCTTTATAGCAGTTAACAATAGTCTTTTATGATCATAGGGGACTGTTAAGAAAGGGATATGGTCTTTGTTTATAGAGTAGCACGCGTATATCAAGAAATCAAATATATTTACCTAATTTATCAAAGCATATACAGGAGGGGGAAATGTTGGATTTTTCAGAGTTTATGAGAAAGGCACGGGGAGATATGAGCCTTTATGAGCTTTCTAGACGTACAGGTATTACCTCTCAGCAGCTTTCCAACTATGAACGTGGGCGGAGTCGAGCAACTATTGATAAGGCTTCATTAATTTGCAAGGCTTTGAATGTGACTTTTGTACTGGGAGTATACCCAAGCCCCAAAGGAGCTGAAAATGGACAAGAGCACCCTGACATACAGTGAAGCTAAAATGCTGGTAAAACTGCGTGATGAGTTTATGACAACCGTCAAGGAGCTGGATGGCGTTTCGTTCAGAAATTGGCACGCAGATTTCTTGTTTGACCAGCTTATGCGGGCATATAAGGAGGGAAAAAAGAAAGCGAAGCCCAAACGATAAACGCGGCTTCGCTCAATGTAGAGTAGACAATAGAAAATTTGTTGTTGGTTCTAGTGGTACTTGATGGGTTATTTAGATTTTAGCAGAAAAAAATATACCAAAAGCATGTATTTGCGTATGTTGGAGAAGGGGTGAGCACTTTGGTGTTTAGGTGTCAGGAGACTGTGGCAAATCCATATTATCAGGCTCGGCTCCATGCAGCGGAACGTGACACGGCGTTTGAGTCGCGGGTGTCTGCTGGGGCAATGGTGGGCATCAGCTCTACGCGGCTTTACCAGATTGAACGGGGGCTGCAGGAGCCGCATCGGGACGAACTGCTGATTATGGCAGAGGTCTATGAGGCTCCAGAACTGCTTCGCTACTATTGCGATATGATGTGCCCAGTAGGGCGGCGGCTCCGTGAGCTGGAGGAAAAGCGACCATTGAGAGAGTAGAGTGAGGGATACGAATGAAAGAGATACGTGACTTCATAAAAAGAGGGCGAGCATATTACGCTGCTCACCCTTCGGACAAATGGGCTTTGATTATCTCGATTATTGCGCTTATCGTAGCATTTGCAAAATAGCTGTGATTTCAGGCCAGAAGGATTTCACGAGAGAGATAAGTGAAATGACGATGGGAGCAAACTTCCAGAAACGGCTCTCCCACAGTGTTTCTCTTTTGTTTATAAGCTGGGAAAGGGCATGGGGCTGTGGATGCAGTGCATAGAGTTCATCATCTGCATATAATGTGGTGATGAAATTTTGTTTGCTCAAATCGGCAATCACGGAATCAATTTCTGCCTGAGATAGTTTTAGGCGCGACTTAATGACAGTGATCAGTTCCTGAACAGGCATATCCTGATTTTCAAGGATTATGGCCATGACTTTATCTGAGGTGCTGGAGAAAGCAAACATGATAAGTCTCCTTTCTGGAAAGAGGTGAGAGAATGTCAAAAAAAGAAATCGGGCTGACTATAGCGGTGGCTGCGGTCACGACATTGCTTATCGAAATATTGACTGGATGGCCGATAGCAGCTCCCTGAACCATGGAGAAACGCTGGCAGCAATGAATGTGGCTGCCATGGTGGCCAGTGTTGTGAAAAATGAGACAATGGCAGGTGTTATAAAGCGGTCAACGAGGTAAATGCGTCTTAGTCGTTGGTATTGGAGTCCTGATTCGGTTGGGATCATCATTTGCGTATCGCTGACATAATGGAGGCGTACAAGGGTGGAGGCATATTCTTCGGCTGCAAGGCCGTATTCCATAATGGCAGGGCCAATCTTGTTATGATAGACCTCGATATCACCGTCGGAACTTTCATAGGCATTGGCCAGCATGAAGAGAAAACTGCGTGTTTTAGGCAATAAATACTCAAATTTCATAAAAATCACGCTCCTTGAGCATATTATAGCATAGGCCAGGGGAGCGAAAAGGAAGAAAAATGAGACTGTCAGATGTTCATGCAGGCGGCAACCTGCAATATTAAGGAGGCAGTAAGTATGAATACCCATGAGAAAGCAGAAATGCTGAAAAAGAAGCTGGTGGCGATGGGAATTACCACCGAAGAAGAGCTGGATAAACGCATACGGGAGTCCAGCATAGATATCTCTATGTTTGTTCCCATGCCAAAGGAAGGCAAGAAGTCAGCATGATGAGGACAGCAATATAGCCGCCGGCGTAAGTCTGATGACGGCAGCGGGCGGCTATTTATGCGAAAGTTTGGGAGGGTGAGAAGATTGAGAACGATTCATAAGGCGATTTTTTTCAAAACCGAAGAGGATATCAAGATGCGCCGTGCTTTTATCCTGCGCTGGTTTGCAGATGACCGGCTGAATCGCGCCGGTTTTAGCATTGAACCTCCAGAGGCACATGAAGATGTCAAGACTGTCAGCACGGAATATACCTGCACCATAGATGAGGATTTCAGGGACATGGTACATATGATGAAGCTGATGATTGACCCTGTGGCAGTAGTCGTAGATGGAGTCAGAGAGTAGGGAGGTGGTAAATTTGCATCATATTGCTCAAAAAATCTGTTTTTTGCGAACACCATATTTTTCCCCATGGGGCTGGTGTGTGATTATTGTGCTGGTGGCCATCATCAGCATAATAGCTGACCTGCTGCTGTGAGGGCAGGCCAGTACGAAAGGAGGTGATGGCATGTCATTTAAGGAGCAGAGGATAGTCCGGCTGTTTGGAAGGAGTAATGGCCATGAGTCAATCGTCAAGATTCAGTATGCAGACAAGAGCATCAAGGTGCTGGTCAGCAAAACAAAAAAGCCCCTCCTGATTGGGGCATCAGGAAAGGGCCTGCGAGCATGATATACACGCGATTAAACCTGCGTTTAGTATATCATTCCCACAGGCGAAAAGCAATATGGCATGGTCAAAAAAGTCTTTTGCCGCCGCGGGGCGGCATGGGGCTTGTATGCGGTATTAACATTTCGTTGAAATACAATTGTATACCCTAAAAAGATATGAACCATAGTTAGAGACAAGGAAATGAGTTATGAGTGGGAATCGAAAAAGAACCAGACACTGCGGAAGGTATGGAGCCAGAGCAGAATATATTCAGGTAAGTTATTTCAAATACACAGAGAGAGGGACCAGGCAGGGGAGAGGCAGGCAGCGGAAGTTTGAAGCCAGCACCCCAAAGCAGAGGAATCTCAATGAGAAAAGAAGCAAGCGATATTTTGAAGCACTGGTTTTGTCCAATTTCCACAAAGATGACCTGCATGTGACTGTGACCTATGATGATGAGAACCGGCCCGCTGACTTGAAGATGGCCATGAAGGCGGTGGAAAACTACATCAGGAGACTGAATTATACCCGGAGCAAGGCAGGGCTGTCCTCTGTCCGGTATGTATGTGTCACAGAGGAAGGAGCTACCAATGGCCGGATTCACCATCATTTCATCATGGACGGGGATTTGGACCGGGACACGGTAGAAAAGCGGTGGGGGCTGGGCTATTGCAATGCAGACCGTATCCAGCCAAACCGGAAGAATGACATTGCTCCCTTGATTGGCTATTTGTCCAAAGACCCCAAGGGACGCAAGCGGTGGTCATCTTCCCACAACCTTGTCCGTCCCTGGGACAGTATCAATGATGACCCGCGGATGATGAGCAGCAAGAAAATGGCTTTGATGAAGGATTTGCCAGAGGACAGTGAACTCATGAAGCAAATCATCGAGGCGGATAATCCCAGCTATGTGCTGGATAATGTGGAAAAGGAGTACCGGGAAGATAACTCCCAATGGTATTTCTTCTGTCGTATGAAAAGGAGAAAACAAAGTGAGAACCATCAATATTTGCAACCTGAAGGGCGGGGTGGCCAAGACCACCACCAGCATCAACCTTGCCTGCAATCTGGCTGATATGGGGAGGAGAGTGCTGCTGGTGGATAACGATAAGCAGGCCAATTCTTCGCAGTTCTTTGACCGCCATAGCTATGAGGCTCCCGGCATTGCCGAGGTGTTGACTGGGAAAGTGCCAATACAGGAAGCTATCCAGCAGACGGATTATCCGCGGCTGGATATTCTGCCGGCCAACATGAACCTGCTGGCGGCGGACAAGGAGATACTCATGGATGAGGAAGTCCCCCAGCATGAGCATTTGAAACGGGCACTGACCATTGTCGATGGCCAGTATGATTTCGCCATCATCGATAATGCCCCAGATGTGTCCATGAGTGTTATCAATGCGCTGACTGCCGGCGACGACTATATCATTCCCGTCAAGATTGACCGGTTTACCTTCGATGGGGTGGATATCATGGTGGATACGGCCAATCAGGTCAGGGATAACTATAACCCGAAGCTGAATTTTTGTGGCTGCATCATCACCAGCTTCCGCTTCAATGACGTGAACCGCATAGGGGCAGCATATCTGGCCAGCAGTCAGTATAAGCTGTTCCAGACAAAGATTCACTGGACACCAAAGGTGGATGAGGCCAGTTTTGAGGGCAAGCCATTACGGGAATACAGTCCCCGCTCCTGGGCGGCAAAGAACTACCGGGAAATGGCTGCAGAATATCTGGAAATGGTAGAGGGAGAGAAGTGACAATGGCATTTGACATGATGACCTTGATGAACAACAAGAGCAAGGCACAGGCGGCAGGAAAAGGCAAATATGAGCTCCAGAACATACCACTGGAGAAGATGATTCCCAATCCTGCCAATGAGCTGATTTACGAGACCGGGGAGATTGAAGAACTAGCCCGCTCCATCCTGCTGACGGGGAAGGTGCTGCAGAATGCGGTGGTGGCTGCCGCCGATGAGAATGGCAACCATGTCATCATTGCAGGGCACCGCCGCAGGCTGGCCTGCATGAAGTTGGTCGAGGAAGGGCATACCGAATTTGCACAGATGCCCTGTATGGTCATGACGGAACCAGATGACCTGCTGCAGGAGCTGTTCCTGATCCAGACCAACAGTACGGCCCGTGTCCTGTCTGAAGCTGAAAAGATGCGGCAGGCAGGGCGGGCAACGTTCATTCTCAATCAGCTAAAGGAGCGTAAGCAAATCAGCGGGCGGGTGCGGGATATTGCTGCGAAGATGTTAGGGACGACCACAGGGCAGCTGGGGCGTTACAATGTCATTTCCAAGGGGCTGAACAATGAAGTATTGCGGGCGGCTTTTGAAAATAGCGAAATCGGTATCAGCGTAGCCTATGAAGCCGCCAGGTTGTCTGCAGAGGAACAGGCGGCATTGGCTGAAAAATTAAGCCAGGGACAGACAATCACCATAAGGGATATTGTGGTGCGGCAGAAACAGGCTGAGGTGCGGAAGGCAGCGGAAGAGTCTGAAATGGCACTGCCCATGCAGATGGAGTATATGCTGCATATCAAACCACGATTCAATATGACACTGACCATTCAGTATGTGGAAAAAGATGGTAAATACTATGCCGGCTATCAATACAAATCCAATAATGCCGGGGCAGTTTCGGATATAAACTATAATTTCCCCTATGATTCCAGCCAGAAAGCCATAGAAGGGATTATGGTCGAATTGTCCCATTATTATCCCACCCTGCATGAAGCTTTATGGGAGAGCGGCTATAGTGTCGTAGGCTGCCCGGTAGCAAAAGAAAAGCCTGCCGAACCGAAGCCGGCAGAACCTCAGGCAGAATCACAAGCAGAACCATCAACAGACGAAAATGCCCACGACAAAGAGGAAACGGCGACGGAACCGCCCGCCGAGGATATTGGTGGTGAGGAACTGGAGATAGAGGATATGCGGGCCATGTGGCTGCGCAAACGGGCTTTGCGGGAAGTGGTCAAGAGTCTGAACTGCCAGGTGGAATATGAAGTCATGCAGGTGAAGATGAATCTGGAGTCACCGATAAGAATAAGCACACATAGCGTAATGGCCGGTATTTTCAATGAGTATATCATCATGGCCAAACAGGAAATTGCGGACATTACGGCCCGTTTGGGAGACTGGGAAGAGCTTTTTGACCAGGAAGCGGGCGGCAAATAATTTTCAGGTTGAACCCTCCGGGGAAGGGGGTGATAAAAATGGTTTCTGTGTACAAAATCTTTGACGTGCATGTGGAGATCTATGATATTCCCGATATGGACGAAACCGAAGCCGCCAGCTATATAGAATTCGTTGAGAAGGAGAAGGGAATGAAGCTGACAAAGCTGGAAATTGCTCCTGCTGGTTCTGATGAGATAACGCTGACTTACACCTGCAAGGGCGAAAAATTCGAGCGTATACGCCGGATAACCGGGTATCTGGTGGGAACGATTGACCGCTGGAACAATGCCAAACAGGCGGAGGAACATGACCGGGTGAAACATATTCGGGTATAGCCCGGAAAGAAGGGGATTATCATGCAGAATGAAAAAAATGTGTCCAATTCGGACACAAAACAGGAAAAAACTGAATTACAGGGGCTTATCGAAGAAGCTGTAGAGCATAAGATGGAGGAAGTGGGCCGCAGGCTGATTCTGGCGGGCAAAAAGACGCAAAAGAATTGGACGAAAATGACCATGAAGCGGCTTTATAGCTATCCAATTTTGAAGGCCAACATTGAACGCTACAGGAAGGATATTGACGATATCCGGAAGGAGGACATGGGCAAGTCCAAAAGCATCGTGGAGTTCCATGGGGATATCAGGGAATGGGAAAAGCCTGATGTGGAGGATTTGCGGGCGGCTAAAATTCATACTGTGGAAATGAAGATTGACCGGGATACACGCGAAGTCAGGGAAATTGAGGTGGCGTTGGATAGTGTCCGGGCTGACCAATATTATCCCATTATCGAGATGAAATTTTTCCAGCACATGACCCATGAGGAAATCGCAGATAAAATCCCATGTGGAGTGACCACGGTTTCCAGACAGCTGGGGCGATTGCTGGATATCATAAATGTAACGCTCTATGGAGCAGATGCGCTGGCTCGCTGAGATGGATTGGGGATGATCCTGTGGCGAACTTATCCGAAGAAGAACTGGCCGGCATAAAGTTGGGGCCTTGCCCTTCCTGTAAGGCGGGAAACACCAGCATAAGGCCACAGAAGGACGGCTGATATTATGTTGGCTGCATAGAGTGCTTCAACAAGATTCTGTGTGACAGAGCCAATCTGGAGTATGCGATAGAATTATGGAACAGGAGGGCAGGACTTTGCACTATAGCCAAAAACGAACCATGAAGAAAGGCGTACACATCTCGCGGGCGGCAGAGCAGGGGATTCGACAGAACCATGATGTGTCCTGTGAAATGTTTTTCCATGAACGCAAAAAGCCCAATGTGGCATTGCCGCGCAACAAGAAAAAGACTCGCTGGAGTCCGGGAATATGCCTCATCTGTGGCGAATACATGGATATCATCACAAATTATCATGCCCGAACCCACGGTTACAAGAACGCCGAAGAAATGATTGCAGCAGGGAAGGTGAGATGGGAGAAGTGAGTGAGGAACATTATCTAATAGGGCTTATTATGAGTTGGATGATTATTGCGATACTCTTTTGGGCATTAATAAAACAGGAAATAATGATTCGCAGCATCGAAGCCGAGCGGGCGGAAAGACTGGCAGAGTTGGAGAAGGAGCGTGGAAAAGATGGGCTTGATGTATGAGGATTCCCGAGGCTGGAGATATAAGGTCATGGCGGGACTGGGGACACGGTTCAAGGCCAGGTATCTCAAACCAAAAGCAGGTGGCTGGCATTGCGTGAAGGTTTTACCATGGCGGGATAGTATTGAGGAAGCCGAAAATGACTTGATTGAATATGCGAAAAAGAAGCAGATGAAGGAAGTATAAAAATACCCGCAAGCCTTGAAAAATAAGGGCTTGCGGGTAAAAATATTATAGAATTATCTTGAAAAAGTATTGACAAATCAAGTAAGAAATGATATAATTAAATTAAGCTAAAGGAAAGGAGGGAAGAAACTTGGAATACCTTGAGGTAGCAGAAAAGGCCACCAACATCATCGTAAACCTTCTCACGGTGATTGCCTTAATAAAGGCAATCAAAGGATGATGGGTAGCCAGTTCTAAACAAAGCAGGGAGCCTCGCAAGAGGTTCCTTGCACCTCAATTATACCATGTTTCGGAGACATGAAAAAGATAAATCTTTTCGTATTAATCTGTACGCTGGGGAGTATCGGCGTATTACATGGCAAGTCAGTAGCAACTTTCGACATTTTAGACTGGGGGATATTGATTTCCCTGATTGCCGTGTGGAGCTTATTCGGGTATGCGAAATGGAGGGGTAAGGTATGAGTGAGAATAAAAATGGATGGGGTGGCGCTCGCGAGGGAGCTGGCCGTAGACCTGCTGCAGCTGATGGAACTGAGAGACGCATGCGTTCATTGCGGGCATCTGATGGAGAATGGGAAGTCATTAAGGCATTTGCCAAAATCCTCAAAGATAATCCGGAGCGGGCGGCAAGGATGATGGCAATCCAATAAAAATGATAGGGGGGTGGTTGGAAATACTGCCCCTTGAATTTGTATTACATATAAGATATAATGAACATAGAAAAAGTACCATCACACGGGAACAGTTAGCCCGAACCATAATTTGATCGAATGACCGCTTAGTTTCTCAGGCTAAGAGCGGTCATTTCTGTTTGTTGGCATTGTAGCCAAGCATATATCCAATGCTAAATATCGTTGCTGTATAGCCGAGGACGGCCATCAGATCCAATACTGACATGGCATCAGCTCCTCCCCTCATAAATTCCCTTGCGGGTTTCTATGTCATCGGAGAGTCACAGTCCCTCCGTAGAGGGCTAACCGCTTCCTATGTGATAGTACGAGTAAGAGTATACCACAAAGATATATGCTGGGGCAAATTATGCCAATTTTGGTCCTGAAAGAATATATTTTGATACGTTTCAGGCTAAAAAAGGTGATATTTACGGCGTGATTTTTCCATGATATACTAAAAATACGGAAAAATTGTGACCAAAATCAAGGCACTGTCGATTAAGGCAGTGCCTTTTTGATGTGCTGAGAGATTGGGGATGGTGAATCGGTGGCAAGGGATTTTGCTGATGCGTTTTATCATAGTGCTGCTTGGAAAAAAGCACAAAGATTAGCGATGCAGCTCCATTATGGAGTCTGCGAGAAGTGCGGGCGGCCGGCCAAGATTATCCACCACAAAATCTGGCTGACACCAGAGAACATCAATAATCAGGACATTGCCCTGGGACAGGATAACCTCATGGCTCTCTGCATTGACTGTCACAATCGTATCCATGCGAAAGCAGCAAGCGTCAGAGAAGGTTTGGAGTTTGACGGTTCGGGGCAGCTGGTCAGAATGCAATCCCCCCCGTTCAAAAATGTGGAGCGTTTTTGAAGCTCCACCGCGCCCAGAGCTTCAAAAAACGCACAGCATAACTTTGAAGGGGGGTGTGGTGCATGGCAGAAGGAAAGAAATCCAAGAAGAAAGCGGCATCATCGGATAAGTTACCCAAAGAAGAACGAATCCGGAAAGAATTCCTGACTCTTCGGCGGAGCTTGTCAACGATGCAGCCGAAGGTGAAGAAATTCAATGAGCCGCTAATGCATCGGGCCGCCTTTATGCGCATCACACTGGAAGACTTGGAGGAGGCCATCAATCAGAATGGCCCGGTATGTGAATATCAGAATGGTGAGAACCAGTGGGGAACCAAGAAAAGCCCGGAGGTGGATATCTATAACACCATGGCCAAGAACTATGCTGCAGTCATGAAGCAGTTATTGAGTTCTATCCCCGAGGAGGAGGATACGTCCAAGGTGGATGAGTTTGATAAATTCGTGATGGACAGGTGATGCGCAGATGAATTATGTGAGAGCATACCTGGGACAGATTGTTTCTGGCGAGGTGGTGGTATCCAAAAAGGTTGAGCGGGTTTATCGAAAGCTGGTCGCCGATATGAGCGATATGGAATGCCCATGGGAATTCGATGAGCGCCGGGCAGACCATGCCGTAATTTTTATCGAACGGTTCTGCAAGCATAGCAAAGGCCCCGCGGGCGGCAACCCTTTCATATTGGAGCTGTGGCAGAAAGCGCTGGTGGCGGCTATGTTTGGCTTCATTCACAAGATTGACGGCACACGTCGTTTCCGGGAAGTGGCGTTGATTGTGGCCCGTAAGAATGGCAAGTCTACTTTGGCGGCCGCCATCGGCATTTATCTGATGATAGCCGATCAGGAACCAGGGGCAGAAGTTTATGCAGCGGCCACCAAGAAAGACCAGGCGAAAATTATCTGGCTGGAAGCCAAACGTATGGTCAATAAATCGCCGGTTCTGCGTGCCAAGATAAAACCCTTGGTGGCAGAACTCAATTCGGATTATAACGACAGTACCTTCAAGCCATTGGGCAGTGATTCCGATACATTGGACGGGTTGAACGTACACGGTGCATTGCTGGATGAAATCCATGCCTGGAAAAGCCGGGGACTCTATGATGTCATCGTAGACGGCACCAGCGCCCGTGAACAACCCATGATTTTCATTACGTCTACGGCGGGCACTATCCGGGAAGCAGTATATGACCAAAAGTATGATGAGTATGCGAACATCATCAAAGGCTATGATGATCCGAACCTCCCGCAGGATGATCGCGTCTTACCGATTGTGTACGAATTGGACACAAGGGGCGAATGGACACAGCCGGAATGTTGGCCAAAGGCTAATCCCGGACTGGGAACAATCAAAAAGCTTGACCAGTTGGAAGATAAAGTCCGAAAAGCTCAGGCTGATATCAAGCTGGTCAAGAATCTGTTGACCAAGGATTTTGATGTGAGGGAAACCTCCAGCGAAGCTTGGCTGGAATTTGAGGAACTCAATAATGAGGCGGTATTTGATATCGAGGAGCAGGCTCCCTGCTATGCTATCGGCGGAGCTGACCTGTCTGCTACCACTGACCTTACGGCGGCGGTTATCATCTATCGGCTCAAGCATGACAATCATTTGTATGTGCTGCAGATGTACTGGATGCCGGAAGAGCTTATCGAAAAGCGGGTGGCTGAGGATAAGATTCCCTATGACCTTTGGCGGGAACAAGGAATTCTCAGAGCATGTCCCGGCAATCGTGTTGAGTATAAGGATGTGACTGCCTGGTTCGCTGAGATGCAGGCAGAACATGGCCTTTATATCACATGGGTTGGATATGATCCGTGGGGCGCTCCTTACTGGAAAAGTGACATGGAAGCAACCTTCGGGGAAATCATGGAGGAAGTCCGGCAGGGAAAAGTTACTTTGTCCAATCCGATGAAGGAACTGGCGGCAGAACTCCGGGCCAACCATATTGTCTACAACAACAATCCGATTCTCAAATGGTGCATGTCCAATGTGGCCATTGACGTGGATAAGAACCTGAATATCCAGCCGTGCAAGAACAACAACCAGCGGCGACGTATTGATGGCTTTGCGGCCCTCTTGGACGCTTATGTGGTCTACACCCGGCATTTGGAAGAATATATCAGCATGGTAGATGACCATGTGGAAGAAGGAGGTGAGTGATGCGTGTGGATTTTCGATAAAATCAAGACATGGTTGGGCGGCCCGGAAGAAACCCGGCTGGCCATGGTCAGTTCGACAGGTAATGGGTTCTATTCCTGGAATGGTGACCTTTACCGCAGCGATATTATCCGCGCCTGCCTGCGGCCGTTTTATAAGTCGGCGGGAAAGCTGGTGCCGAAGCAGGTCAGGGAAAATAGTAAAGGCGAGACGCTTATCAATCCGGATTCTTATGTGCGGGTTTTGCTGGAAGAACCTAATCCATATATGACCGGGCAGATGATGCAGGAGCGGCTGGCTATCCAGTTCAAGCTGAACAATAATGCTTTTGCGTTCATTCTGCGGGATGCGGGCGGTTATGCCCGGGAAATCTATCCCATCAATGCGGTAGGCGTACAGGCCAAGTATGACAAGAACGGTGTACTGTTTCTGGAATTCACCATGAAGAACGGGCATGTCCTGACTTTCTACTATTCGGACGTGATTCACCTGCGTCAGGATTATGGCGAGAATGATGTGTTCGGCAGTTCCAATATGGAGATGCTCAAACCGTTGATGGAAGTCATCAATGCCACAGACCAGGGCATGGTTTCCAGCATCAAGAACAGCGCTACTATCCGTTGGCTGCTGAAGTTCAAATCTCCTCTGGCTGAGCCGGATAAGAAGAGACAGGTGGAAATGTTCGCCAAAGCCTTCCTTGACCAGTCAGAGAACAGCACTGGCGTGGCCGCTGTCGATACCAAGGCTGATGCCGAGCAGATTCACCCTGATGATAAACTGCCGAATGCGGCGCAGATGGACAGGGCGTTGAACCGCATCTATAACATCTTCGGCACCAATGAGGCCATTGTTCAATCGAAATATGATGAAGACCAATGGAACGCCTATTACGAGTCGGAGATTGAGCCTTTTGCTACGCAGTTTTCTCATGAACTGACCCGCAAGATTTTCTCCCGGCGAGAACGCGCTCATGGGAACCGTATTGTTTTTGAAACTTCCAGCCTGCAATATGCCAGCATGGCCAACAAGCTGAATCTGGTGCAGATGGTGGACCGTGGCAGTATGACACCGAACGAGTGGCGAAAGGTATTGAACCTTGGGCCCATCGAGGACGGCGATACACCTATCCGGCGATTGGATACGGCTCAGGTTACAGATGGCAAAACTGCGGAAGGGGGTGACGAATAATGCAGACGACAATAGAACAGGCCACAACCATCACCAAGCAAGGGAATAGAGGGAAACTCTATTTCTATGGTGATATCGTCAGTAGCTGGTGGGGGGCTTGGGATAATACAGACCAATACCCGGAACGCATCAGGGATTTCCTGTCCGGCCAGACAGGCCCGCTGGATATCTACATCAATTCTGCGGGCGGCAGCGTATGCGCCTGCATGGCCATCTACAATATGCTTTCCCGTTATCAGGGAGAGAAGGTTGTCTATGTAGATGGTTTGGCGGCATCGGCGGCTTCCGTCATAGCACTGGCCGGGGATAAGGTAATCATTCCGGAAAATGCGTTCTTCATGATTCATCATGCCTGGACAAGTGCCGTGGGCAATGTCAATGAGCTGGAGAATGTGGTGGGAATGCTCCGCTCTATGGACGATGCGATGCTGTCTGTTTACGAAGCGGCTGCAGCTATCAGCCGGGATCAAATCATTGAGTACATGGATATGGAAAAATGGTTCACCGGGGCTGAGGCGGCGGAAGCATTCCATAAGATTTCTACCATGCCGGCGGCTGAAATTGCGGCAAAGGCTGACGATGACGCCATGGCACGGTTCAAGAATATCCCACCGGGATTGTGGTTGGCTGAGCAGAAAGCAAAAGCTGCCGTAGAAGTGGAACGGGAGCGGCTGGCGCTCCTGGATATGAAAGGAGGTTGTCGGTCATGACGCCGGAAGAACTTAAACGGTATCGGGAAGGTGCTCAGGTAAATCCTGAGGTCAAAGCCGATACTGGCAAGAAGGAGAAGAAGGGTGCTGACAAGAGTGCCGATAAGAGCACAGAGAAGGGAGACAAAGAAAAATGAACTACGAAGATTACAAAGCCCAGAGAGATGAACTGATGGCTCAGGCCAAAGCAGCGCTTGACGCTGGCAAGGTGGACGAAGCCAAAAAGGCTCGTGCCTCCATTGAAGAATTGGACACTGCCTATGAGGCAGCGCAGGCAGAAGCTGCCAACTTGGCGGCATTGGAAACTGGCGTGGCTAAACCTGCTGCCCCGGTAGCGCCACAGGCTATTAAGGCTGCAGTGGCCGGTCCTGTGGTGGCTGTTGCTCCTGCTGTCGATGAGGGCAAAGCTCGTGAGGAGATGTATCGCACGGCTTTTGCCAAAACGCTGATGAAGCGGACTTTGACTGCTGATGAAAGTGATATTTTCGCCCAGGTCAATCATGGTGCTTTTGCTACGGTGGCTAATAAGGCATCTGGCAATCAGGTGGTTATCCCGACCACCATGAAGCAGGAGATTTGGCAGGAAATGGCCGAGCTTCACCCCATCATTGGCGAAGTAGATTTCACCGATGTACCGGGCAATCTGGAAATCCCCAAAGAAACCGGCAACAGCGGCGATGCGGCATGGGTGGATGAAGACACTGCAGCTACCAGCGGAACGTTGAGCCTCAGTAATATAACGCTGGCTGGCCATGAACTGGTCAAGGCCATCACGGTGTCCTGGAAGCTCAAGACCATGAGCATTGACGCTTTCCTGACCTACATCACGACCAAGATTGCGGAACGCATGGGCGCTGCCATCGCCAACGCCATTGTCAGCGGTAAGGGCATTCCGGGCGTGGGTGACACCTTCAAGGCACAGCCTTATGGCATCATCACCCGCCTGAAGGGTGAAACCAACACCCCGCAGGTAGTGACCTATACGCATGGTGGCAGTGTGGCTTATGCCAATATCACGGCGGCTCTGGGCAAAATCAAGTCCGGCTATATGGACGGTGTGAAGATTTACGCCAAGAACTCCGATATCTGGAATCAGCTGGCCAACATCACCACCACGCAGAAACAGCCCATCTTTATTCCTGACCCCACGGGACAGACCATTGGCCGTCTCTTTGGCCGGGAAGTTGTGGAAGAAGATGCAATTCCGACAGGCTCCTTCCTGATCGGCAACGTGCGTCGCGCCTATGTGATGAACCGCAATCAGGATGTGTCCATCTACACCGAAGAACATACGCTGGCCCGCAGCACGGATTATATGGGCTATGCTATTCTTGACGGCGATTTGCTCACCACCAAGGCTTTTGTTCTCATTAAAGAAGCAGCATCTTAAGGAAAGGAGGCGGCAGTGATGGATATGACCTTGTTAAAGCAGCATCTGCGCATTGACGGGAATGAGGAGGATGAACTGCTTCAAAGTTACATCGATGCCGCCGAACTCCTGATTCGCCGGGAGACGGGCAAGAATTATGTGCTGGATGCTGGTGAATATGTGGATATTGCTGGGGATATGCTCTTCCAGCAGGCGGTGAAGATGCTGGTGGCTCATTGGTATGAGTGCAGGCAGCCACTTGCTACGGCGGTGGTCGAGGTGCCTTTTGCCGTAACGCAGTTGACCAGCCAGATAGCTATGGGTGGTGCTTATTATGCGGAAGATGAATCCGCTGAGGAAACGGAGGGAGATCCATGAGAATGAAAGGTACTCTGATGAGAATGAAAGGTACTCTGATGAGAACGACCATGGATGACCTCACGGAACGAATCAGCATTGTCTATCATGCCAGGACGCGGGATTCCTGCGGCAACATTGTAGACGGTGAAGATGAAGTCCGCTGCATGGTATGGGCCAAGGTTTATCCTTATGGGGCACGTATTCAGGAGGGCGTGGAGCGAATGAACCAGGTGGACTACCGGGTGGTGGTTCGCTACCGTACCGATATCCTGCCGGATGATGAAGTGCTCTGGCGGGGAAAGCGGCTGCGCATGATAAAACCTGCCTATGATGCAGAATCTGCCCGTACATGGACGGTGCTGGAGTGTCAGGAGGTGTTGGCTGATGGGGCGGCAACGTAAAAATCATTATCGTGATAAAAGCTTTTCCCGTGGGCATGTGAGCACCGCCAAGACCGAGCAAGTGCTTAAGGAACTGGGGAATCATGTTCTTGATGCGGCAAAGACGGCTTTAGGCCAGGCGGCTGAGGCTGTTGTCCGGGATGCCAAAAGTCGGTGCCCTGTTTATGCGGGACACAAGAAAAATGGCAGGACCTATATGGCAGCCGGAGTGAATCCGGGAGCATTGCGCGACTCCATCAAGGCAGAACCGAACAGCAAGGGAACAGTCTACAAAATCAGCGCTGATGCAAAATCTAAAGATGGTTTCCTCTATGGCCAGATTGTGGAATTCTCCCCGCGGGTGAATCGGCCGTTCTTGTATCCGGCGTTGGAGGCAAATAGGGAAATGGTGATAAGAAGCGTATCGGATGCTATTCGGCAGGCAATAGCAAGGGGGAGGTAACGTGGAGACTATTGAACTTGAAGCACAAGTTTATACGGCGTTGACCAATGATTCAGCCTTGGTTGCATTGCTGGCTAAGGGAGCGAAATCCGTATACCATTTACAGGCCCCAGGGGATAAAGAAGACCGTTGCCCATTTCTGGTTTATACCCCCATTTCCGATGTTCCGGCATTAGCTGGAGATGATGGGGAAATCAGTCATCGAGTGACAGTCAGAATTCATATCACCACGCTGGATGGTCAGTATGGTGGTATCTATCGGCAAGTTCATCGGATTATGGAGGGACTGGGCTTTTTTAGAGTTCAGGCCATTCCTTATATGGAAAATGGTGAAAAAACATTAATTGTAGATTACAGGATAGGAGTTGATTCAACGTGGCAACAGTAGGTCTCAAAAATTTGTATTATGCGACTCTGTCCAGCGATACTTCCAGTGGTGTCACATATGGCACGCCTGTGAAGATTGCAGGGGCTGTCAGTGTGGATATGAATCCGAGCGTGAATTTCGCCACGCTCTACGGCGATGATGCGCCTTTCGCTGCAGATTCTTCCATGTCTGAAATCACTGTGACGGTGGAATCCTGCGACTTGAAGCTGGAGGATCAGGCGGCTCTGCTGGGCCATACTGTGAATTCCACCACCAAGCAGCTGGAGGCCAAGGCTTCTGATACGGCACCTTATGTGGCGCTCATGTTTGAAGCCAAGAAACATAACGGGAATACCCGCTATGTGAAGCTCCTGAAAGGCAAGTTTGCTCCCACACAGGAGACCATGCAAACCAAGGGCGAGTCGGTCACTTATACCACGCCCAAGCTGGAAGGTCGCTTCGTGGCCAGAGAGTACGATGGTGCCTGGAAGCGTGTCGCAGATAGCGACAACACGGAAAGCGCGACTTTGATTGCAGGATGGTATTCGGCAGTAGAGCCGTCTTGATGATGTTGGGCGGCAGGATGAATACCTGCCGCTGTTTTCTTTGAGGTGAATGGTATGGCAATGAAGAAAGAAATGGTAATTCCCAGTATGACACTGATCGATGGTAGAGAAGTAACTCTGCCCAGGCCAAATATGAAAATGTGGCGCCGGGTGGCGGAATATGATGAGCTGGACAAAACTGACTGGACTATATCCAAGCTCATGACAGAGCACGCTGCAGTGATTGCAGAGATGTTCGGTCTGGAATCTGCTGATGATATGGACCCTGCCGATGTGCTGCCCATGTATATGGAGGCGGCGGGCTATGTTATCGGCGTGGCAAATGAGAAATTGAAGAAGCTCCCAAACGCCGAAGCGGAGGAAGGGTAATAGACCTTTCTCCGTATGAGCAAATGCTCCGGCTCTATGCCAGGTATCAGGAAGCATACGGCTGGACAGTACGGGAGATAGATGAAACCGATATGGGCTTCCTGCTGGATCAGCTGTGTGTCCTTGAGCGCATAGAGGCTGGCAAAGATGAAGCGTATATAGACGATATTCTGTGAGGTGAGGGCATGGCTAAGAAGGACGCGATGGGGCAGGAGGTGGATTCCCTCTACCTGTCCTTGGGGCTCAATGTTGCAGACTTGGAGATGGGCTTTCAGACGGCCGGGCAGACTGTCCGGCAGGCTATGTCCAGGCTTAATAGTGAAGCTAATCAGATAAGACTCAAGGCGGATATTGATGTGACCCGCTTGGAAGCAGCAGGAAAGTCCGTGGAGGCATTGAAGGCTCGTGAAAAAGCACTCAATGATGAATTGGCGGTGCAGCAGAAAAAGCTGGAAATATTGAATCGGGCTTACCAAGCCAATGCCAAAACTTATGGGACAGACCATTCGCTGACCAGAGGAGTGGATACCAAACGCCTTTATCAGTTGAGGGATATAGAACGGCTCAAAGCACAGATTGCACAGGTCAATGGGGAACTCGCGAAAACGGCAACGGCATCGACTTCGGCGCTGGGAACGCTTGCAAATGGCTTTAACACCGTTACAGGCAAGGTCACTGGTACTGTCGGTGCTATCGGAAAGCTCAATACTGCTATCACTGGTGTTGTCGCAGGGATAACGGCAGGCGCTGGCATATTCGCTTTGACAGACAAGGCGATGAAAGCTGGCAATGACTTATATAAGTTATCGACCAGACTTCATACAACGACGGCAGAGGCTTCGCAGCTATCGAAAGTATTTCAGCTATCCGGAACGGATATTAACTCGGTTATTCCGTTGTTTGCGAGACTTGATAAGCAGGCTCTGGCTGCGGCAAAAACTCAAAACTCGTTGTCACAAGCAATGGCTGAGTTTGGATTTACGCTCACAGATGATAAAGGTAACCTGCTGGGCTATCAACAGCAATTAGCGCAGCTGGCCAAAGGTTACCAAAATGCAGTCAAGGCTGGCAGAGAAACTGAATTTGTGACTCAAGCATTAGGAGCGAAGGGGGCGGCATTAGTCCCACTATTACAAGACTATGCGACTAACATGGAGATTATCTCGCGGATCAAAACCACAGGTCTTTTGAATCCGAAAGAGGCGCATGAACTGTATATTGAATGGCAAGCTATGCAGATGCAGGCCGCCCAACTTACAGGTGCGATAGGCCAGGCGATGATGCCAATTGCGAAAGAGATGATGCCAGAGATAACACAGGGATTTGCTGACTGTGCAAAACTGATTGCAGAGAATAAAGAAGGTATCAAGGAATTTGGCACGGCGGCAGGGGATGTTATTGGTGGCCTTGCTAAGGCAGTTGTTTCGTTGACTGGGGCATTGGGTGATTTGAAAAAAGCCTGGAATGATATTTCCGGACTAGGTGAGGACGAAAAAATCATCCGTGCAAATGGCGGCGGAGCTGGGCTTGATAAATCAAAAATCCCTGCCATTATTTCTGGCGTTATTGGCGGCGGGATGCTTGCTGGAATCCCTGGAGCTATTGTTGGTGGTATAGGCATGTCCTTCCTTGGGGAAGATGCTGCAATTCTTGGCGCGAAAGCTGGCATCAGGGGTAAAGATTGGGAGAATTACGAATACCTTGCTCAGAAAAAAGAACTGGAACGGCAAGAGCTGGAATCTAAAAAAGCTCTGGAAAAACAGAAGCAGGAATTGACACGGCAGACAGTTGGTGAATCTGTAAAACTTGAAGAGGATGCTGCCAAAGTTCGGGAAGAATTGGAAACCAATCTTGCTAAAGCAACCAGCGAAAAGCTAAAAGAACAGCTCGAAGCTATCAAGGATAAAGTCGAAGCATCTGTTGCAGAAGGTAAAACTGAGGCCGCTGCATGGGTATCTGTTGCCGACGATATCAAGAAAGCCATGAAAGCGGCCGCTAAAGAGGCTCAGGAGGCAAATAAGGCGCTGACACGCAGCATTGCTGGTCTGTCTATGAGCGATTTGGGTAAATCCCTGTATGGTGTAGATACGGCCGCAGAGGATACCTTGAAAAAAGGAGCGGACCCCGGTCTCGTTGCGCAGGAAGCGGCTCTCAAGAAGGGCAAAATCATGCAGCAGTTTGAAAAAGAAACTGCCGAATACCTTGATGGCATCTATGCGGATTCGCTTACCAAGAGGCTGAACCAGATTGAGCGAGAGAAGAAGGCGTGGATCCAGAAGGGCATGGATGAGGTCACGGCGACCAGAGCAGCAGAAGCGCAAAAGCAGCAGGCTGTTAATGACTCCATTAAAAACATGTTCACGTCGCAGAAAAAGTATCTGGACATCTATCGGCAGGCAATGCGTGGACAGACGATGGGAAATAACGGCATGTATGATTTCACCCAGTCACAGGGGAATCGTCAGCAGAACGCGATAAGAGCGTTGCGGGCGGCTATGATGCAAGAGGCTGGTGTGAATCCGTGGGAACGAACAACGATGGCCGAGGTGCAAGGGTTTCAGCAGGCCATGAAATCGGCTAACGAGTGGGGTTCATCACTGCTCAAAGACGGTGGTGGAATGGCGAATGTCGCAAATGCGATTACACAGTCAAATTCTGAGGTGACGAATATATTAGGTCAGATTAGTCCGGAGGTGTCGCAGGCTAATTCTAATCTATCCAGTATTTTGACAGCAGTACAGAGCCGTCAGAATGCGACTCCCCAGATTACCGTGAGTCCGTCTATCAATGTGAATTTGGGTGGGGCTTATGTCTTCGACAACACCATGAAAAAACAGCTGACGGACGATATCACGAACCAAGTATCTAATGCTGTTACGGATGCTGTTCGCGATGCGACGAATCGTGTGAACACGAGTTTTAGCAATTAAGGGGGTGCTGATGTGAAAATCAAAATAAACAATATCGAAAGTTATCGCTCCCCCGAGTCCTGTACTGTACACGTAGATGACCGAATAGAACGGATACAGCTGATAAACGGAAACACAGTACAGGATTATGGGCATATTGATAGCGGCGATTATTTTTCCCTGTCCTGTCTTTTCTCGAAAGCGGCATATGATTTAATTGCGGCATTATGGCAGGCTCGAACGCTAGTGACGTTTACAGATGAGTCTGGTGCTGTATGGAGTAATTGCAGAATTGTCATTAAGTCGTGGAGTTATCAGCCGCGATTCCCAGGTTATATTTTACTTGAGTTTGAAGTTTGGAGGGTATAAAATGTCTGGCGAATATATCAACATTTACAAAAACAATCCTACGGCCGGTGGAACGGATGGAACTGTTGTTAGTACAGACGGAGACTACACTTCACCCATTAATGTAACACTGGACGCATCGATAAGCGAAAGTAAGAAAATAAAACTGGCTGTCCGCTGTGAGTCCGGATACGAGACATCTGGGAATACTGTTATCTCGGATAACGGCGATGTAGACGACCGGTGGAAATTGAGCCTAACAGAAAACGGCACGTATGCGGATAGTATTACAATATCTACGACGATCGACGATACAAATACTGTTTTTTGGGCGCAGGCATCCAGTGACAGTACAGAGACTCCGACAACAGACCGTAGCGTTAGCCTGAGAGTAGCTACGGTTATCGCGGCAGTATAAAGGGGTGGCTCCAATGGAAATTGGACTTCGCTTTAACGGCACAGATTCATTTTGTACGATTCCTGTTTCTGTCACAAATACGTCTTCATGGGAAATGACAATTGATTTAGTGACAGACGATTCTAGCAGCTCTAGTAATTATATATACCATCAATCTTGTATTTTCGGGTATGACAGCGGCGGATATAAATCACGAGATTTTCATGTCGATATCAAATCAGGAAAACTGTTTATTTTCAGCGGCTTATTAGGCAGTAATAATCCATCTCAGGTAGTTTCCGGAACAATCACGAATGGTAATGGTGATTTTGGTTGGGATACTGACAGGTTTATTGCGGATGGCGCTATCCATACTATCCGCGTTACGTATGAAAATAGCACTATTTCTGTTTATTTGGATAATGAGTACCTTGGTTATCTAAATACGACCAGAACAATAAATTCCTCAGAACTGTACATAGGATCATCATATACAGGCGAAAAAGTTTACGCTCGATTCGATCTGTATAATTTCAAGCTGAAAATTGATAATGCTGTATCTGTTCAGTACCAGCCAACGTTGAACACTGTCTCTAATATGATATTAGAGGACGGTTCTGGTAATAATAATGACGGTACGTTAAGTGGCACATTTTCAACTGTTGAATCAAATTTCGTTGTCGTTTACGCAGACACAGAACGAATCATAGATGTAGCGGCGATAACAGTTGACGCAGATACTGCTCGGAAAGTACGAAATGCACAGTATGAATGGAGATACGAAAACCCAGGTTCAGCAGAACTGTTGACTATTACCGGTGGTACTACAGTTACGGATGTGGCTGAGTCTGTGTCCTTGACTGGCGAGGCGTTTTATCAGCCAACTAGAAGTGCTTGCTTTGATATACCGGCGACAAAGGAAATTTGGATTCGCTGTGATATTTTTTTCAGTAATATTTACGCCAATAATAACCGTATCCGAATATACAATGACAATTCTACTTACAGTGTTAATGGCTTCTCTACAGATCCAACAACAACTAACAATTATGGGCTTTGGCACAATAACACGAGGCAGTTAGGCAATTATTGTTACGCTAAAAGCAATAGATACCAATTTTTGATGCACATGCTCAGTGACAGTACGGATGGTCTTATTGAGATTTGGACAGGAAAAGAACATCTGTCTTATACGGGTAACGTAAATGGTGGTCTTGATTTTGACAACGTCTATATCCAGATGGACGGTGCCAATATCTACGTTAGTAATTTGATTATTTCTAACGTAGAACTTAGTATCGGTGAGGGTGCACATGTTGAGTATTTTGATACGGAACGAGAAATCACCATCCCTGGGCTTGATATCACTGTCGATGTAGATATAGAACGAACGCTGAAAAATGCAGTAATAGTTAATGCTGATACGAGCAGAATAGTTGGCATTAATGTTATTGTAGACGTGGATACAGTTGTGGATGTATCGCGCTCAGCGGCTATTGTTGTTGACGTAGAACGACAGATAGTACAGACAGTAAATATGCTGTGCGACGTGCTGCGAAAAATCCCGCACACTATAACAGACAACAGCTCTGTATTACAGAGTGTATCAATATCACTGGCAGAACAGCAGTTAGTTGATGATGTATCGTTTACAGCGACTATTGACGCAGCAGTATTGGATAATGTATCAGTAACACATCTGGACTATGTGGCAAATGTGTGTATCGAGGAAACCAGTCAGCGCGGTATATTGATGTCGTGTAAATGTACAGCAGATATTGAGGAAATCCTTTATCAACAATTGGCCTATGAAATCCCCCAGACAGAATACGAATGGTCAGGGGAGTATCTCGACGAACTGGCGAAGGTAAGAGCAAAATATCCGGATTATCAGATACAGGCCGTCGCATCGGCAGCCGCTAGTACACATATAGAATCTATCGCAGAAAATCTAGGATTGTCATTACATGCGCGTTTTGATGATTGGATTTCTACGTTAGAGACGAAATCTGTATCCGGGACAAACTATGCCGGACTTATCAGCGAGCTGTTCGGGTGGACGGCCCGCATTCCTACGTTGATGATTAACTGTTACATGCGCGACGGGGTGCTCTATGTTATCCAGCGAGGTCATGAGGATAATACTGTTACATTGGACGGTCAGCATCTTACTGTACATACGACCAGTCAGAAATTGGTGCGCATGATGTGGGGTAGTGATCCATGGAGTAAGACCGAAGTCACGACGTATAAAGGCGTGAAGTATTGGGACGAATATCAGGACATGACTCCTGTTAATCCAGAGGAAGACGCGGACACCAGTAAAACATTCAACGATGACGGCCTTGTCCAAACTACTACGGTAGTGCATGGGAATCAAATGGTGACAACGTATTATACATATACGGAACAGGAAGATGGAAAAAAATTTCTATCCCAGGAAACGGCGGTCACTACGGAAAACGGCGTAGAGGTTGACCGGGTTACAACGTATCATGATCCTGTACGAAATACACAGAGTCACGTTTATTCTGTTGACGAAAGCGGAGTGCTGGGGGGAGTTGTTACATCCTCAAACAACGACGACCGGGTGACACCATACGCGAAAGGAAACTATACCGGATATAGTGACGGTTTTTTGTTCCGAAGCGGCGGTCAGGTATATTGGGCATCAGGGTTGACACATTACGGTGAGGAATATGAGCAAGGACAGCTCAATACGACTCTGCACGGTATATCCCTCATTGATACGTCATTTCCTATCGACGGAGAGTCGAAACTGGAGGAAATTACTAATGCGATAAAAGCATTAGACCGCAAAACGGAAGAGGTTATCACAGTAGAACTGTATGACTATCCGCATCTTATTGATTTCAACGATAAGATTATTTTCCATGGGCATACATATTATCTGCGTTCAAATTCCGCGATAGCCAATGAGCATATTGTAAATCGGCAGACGTTACAATTCGTGAGGTGGTATTGATGAGTATTAGCAGTATGAAATCAGCAGTATCAAATTACGTCACACAGACAATCCTTGCACAAACGGAACGGATGAAGGCTAAGCGAGGTGTTGTACATGGCGGGCGTGTTGTGATCGGTGATTCGGTATATCCATACACTACGGCAGTCGATATATATTTTAAGGATGGCGATGCGGTCTGGTGCATATTGGCCGACAATAAACGAACGGCGGTGGTGGTAGGTGTCTGAATATATGAGACCTGTCCGGGTACGCTCTGTGAGCCTCGGCGCTGTTGTTGATGAAAAAGGACGTTCTCTGCGGATGATCGGCCGTCTCCCAGTTAACGAGGGAGACACGGTATGGACAGATGGCCGGATAGTGTACGGACATGTACCTGTTCGGCCATCTATAAAACCGATGTTTTATACGGGGGAAATTCCTGTCAAATCACAAAGCGGGCTGAATGGATATGTGCTGGAGCGTAATGGTGTATACCACGATTATGATTTAAATATGGAAAATGACTTACGACAAAGCTTTATTCTCAACAACGACAAAAAAATATTTGAGTGCCCACTAGAAGCAACATCTATTTACTATCTGAATTTAGATGCAGAAATATGTCAGGACGATGAAAACTCATGGTTTATCGGAGGCGTCGATTCAAAACAACCGCAAGTTATATGGAATTATGTCAGTTTTGACGGTACAAATTTTACCAGTAGTTTTATACCAACGAATGTACAGATATATGTAAATAAAATAATAAATGAACGCATCCAAATCCATAAATGTAAAATTATTGATAATGCTAGTTTAGAATTAATTGCCTCAGAATTAAGAAATGTTTGTAATGCAGGTGAATTTGACTACATAATTGCGCAAGTTTTAGACTTCCGGTTTGTTGACCGACAGGGAAACTGGGATGCAGTAGTAGCCTTCTCGTTAAAAGGGACATTGCTTCGGGAACCTTCACAAAAAACGTATATGTCCGAGGAAGCGAAAGGTGGGGATTATTATGGGGGATTAACTATAGGCGAACCTGTTTTTGTTGGAAAAAGAGGTATAGCTGGTGGACTGGCATATTTTGTGTACGATCAAACTTGTACAACTACAGCTACAGTCGAAACTGTAGAAAAACAAAATGCTGATTTTGAAATTCCGTTAGAGAATGCATTATTTATCGTCAAAATAAAATCTAATGGAGGTACAACATTATTACAGAAACGAATAGAAATGGGTGCGAACGATGTTAGTTATAATACAACCGGAACTATAGAATGGGTCAATATGGATTCGCCTATATACAATTATATTTTTGAGTATCCGACAAGAGGAACTGTAACGTATCAAGGTGGAATTGTTGCTCCCCAAAATGCAGACCCTGCGGACGTAGCAGAGGGGCTTTACGGCGCAGTGTTACATGGAGATATCGTAGAATCAAATATGTTGAGACCTGTAGAGGCTCTAACAACAGTCACGGAACATATTGACGCAGAAACAATAGGAAGTACCGTGCCTTTTGGAATATCGTTGAATGAAGGATATTCCGCAATTACTAATATATTTTCGCTATTCGATATTCAAAAAGATAACGAATCGATAATTATGAATCGTTTAGATGGGTTGTATGATGCATATTACGTAAAACCTGCTCCCCGTAGTAATTATATCAACTTACGAAATGGTGATGGCTGGGATGTTATAAGGGAATATAGTAATGGCACTACAGAAACAGCTCATACAAATGACTATCCAGGATATTATGTATCCGGCTCTTTAAATGGTTTCACGATAACTGAGCCGAGATATCATTTTATTCCTCATATCTGTTTATGTAATTTGCGCCGTGGATATATTTATTCTCATAGAGGCGATATGTGGCATGACGGTGAGATTGCAGTAATACAAGGGAATAGAAAAAAAGTGTTGGGGACACATTCTCAAAACCTACGATTATCAGTAATGAAAAAAGTAAAGCCTATTATAAGACGTGGTAGGAGGTGGTTAAATTGAATGAGCTAATATCTATTCTAAAATCTCTTATCCCAGTTCGTTTGGAATTGGAATGGGGGGCGTTGACAGGAGGCGCAGGAGCGTTGGCAGCATATCTTTTTGGAGAATGGACTCAATCATTGGAGGCGCTGGCGATATTCATTGCTATTGATTACCTGACAGGCGTGATGGCCGCATATATGCGGCCAGGGGCAGAAATATCAAGTGAGCGAGGCCTGCGCGGCATCATAAAAAAGCTGGCGCTGGTGACATTTGTCGCTTTCGGTCATTGGCTTGATTATGCGCTGGGACAGACTGTATTTTGCCAGCTCATCACATTTTCGATGCTGGGAAACGAGGGCGTGTCTATCGTAGAAAACCTTAGCATATGTGGTGTGCCGGTGCCGGATGCTATTAAGAATAAGTTGAAGAAGCTGGCTCAGGAGAAAAAAAGGAGGGGCAATATTAAAGGAAGGAAATTTTGATAACAGCGGGATTGTAAAGGAGAAAGAGGATGAACGTTGATATTGTAGAGACCAATCTTGACTTTTCAAGCTTGTCCAAGCGCAGCTGTACAGACATGATTGTAATCCATCATACAGGCTCACCGGATATGGATGCTTCGGCTGAGCAGATTCATGGATGGCATCTTAACAACGGCTGGGCGGGCATTGGCTATCATTATGTTATCCGCAAAAATGGCACGATTGAGAGAGGGCGCCCGGAATGGGCAGTTGGCAGCCATGCTTATGGTGAAAACGATCATACCATAGGTGTGCATTTATCGGGAGATTTTTTGCACGTTGCCCCAACAGATGAGCAGATTGAAAAGTGTGCGATGCTTATTGCCAGCCTGAGTGCTGCTTATGGCATTCCTATAGACCGGGAACACGTTGTTGGCCATGGGGAGCTCATGGCCACAGACTGCCCAGGTGTAAATCTGCAGGCATTGCTGGATGATGGCACAATAACTGGCAAGGCCAACTGGTACAGGTATGGCAATGTGTCACAAGATAAGGCTGCGGACAAAACTTTGCCTGAGGAACGGATTTGGCAGTTTCTGAAGGGGAAAGGGCTTAGTGATTATGCAGCAGCTGGTATTATGGGAAATCTCTATGCGGAGAGTGGTCTCATCCCTACCAATCTGGAAGACTACTACGAGTGCAAACTGGGAATGTCGGACGATGAATATACGTGCGCTGTAGATGCCGGCGAATATCCGAATTTTGTGCATGATAGAGCAGGGTATGGGCTGGCTCAGTGGACATACTATAGCCGGAAGGCGGGCTTGCTGAAATATGCCAGAGCTAAAGGAAAATCTATCGGTGATTTGGATATGCAGCTGGAATTCTTGTGGCAGGAATTACAACTGAATCAATCGCTGATGGATAAACTTGCCGAGGCTGGCTCCGTTCAAGAGGCCAGCAATGCGGTTCTATTTGATTTTGAACGTCCTGCAGATCAGAGTGAAGCAGTACAGTCAATCCGGGCTGGGTACGGGCAGGACTATTATGATGATTTTGCCTTGACCAATAAGCTGGTGATGGAGGAGGAAGAATCCATGCGATATAATAATGTAGCAGAGGTGCCGGAATGGGCGCAGCCGACAATCCAGAAAATGATTGATAAAGGTTTGCTGGGCGGAACCAGCGGTAAGGACAATCTGGATTTGACATTGGAAATGATACGTGTTTTTGTGGTCAATGATAGAGCTGGCCTGTACTGATGAAGGCTTATCAATCAAAGAAAGGCCCATACGGCATGATGTCGATATGGGCCAGTAGTAGAAGTAAACAATACTGTGTACTTAGCAGTACATAGGGGATGCCATGATGCTGACGAGAAGGCAGCCGGTGACAGAGCGGGATAAGGAATTGCAGGCTTTGGAAGAGTCGCATATGAGCGCTGAATAAGGCAGCAGGAGGTCGCAGACAGCGGCCTCTTTTTATTAAGTATACTTCGTTTTAGTATTGCGAAAATTGTCATTTTAGTGTAAAATAGGACTATAGAACTAAGGAGACGAGAGGATTGAAATGAGAAGGTTTGAAGCCGTAATGACAACAGCGGTTTCAGGTGGATCTGGGATCGATAAGATGCACCCGACAGGTAGTCACTGAGAAAGAGAGGGATTACTGTGGAAAATTTTTATCGATGGCTGTTGTCAACCTCCTGGGCTGAGCGTTTGAGAGCCTATGCATACATCGAGAAGGATTTACGGCATCAGAAGCGCTGGGTTATGAACGAGGACAAATGGGAGGACATGAAGATGCTTGTGGGGCAGATTCTGTCCATTCATTTCAAGAAGCACCCGGCTAAAGATGTCGCGGATTTTTCAGAGCGGATTGCCAGGCTATATCAGTTGTTATTGGCGCCTATGTCCGAGGAAAAAAGCCACCACCATGCAGTCAGCAAAGGCTTGCTGATGGATATCTATGATGAAGATGACATTGCTGCCCGTCAGGCAATACATGCGTATTTTCATCAGAAACGCTGTCAGGAAAGTCATTCGGTACTGGACAATCTCTTCCGGTGCTATGAATATATGATGGAACAGGCCACGTCGCGTTATTTGGCTGTAATGGCATGAAGGATAGTTGCTTTGCAGGAATGCAGGGCAGCTATTTTTTTGGCGGAAACTATATCGATATAGGATTTTCCCATATTAAGCGATATTGACAGGATTGTCCATAGTGGATATAATTAGTAGCAGGTAATAAAAAATAGAGGCGCAGGACTGGCTGCTCTTAAGCAGCCAAGGGGAACTGTGCCGACGCTTTTTTAGATAGACGATCGCCTGAGCAGAGTGCGGATTGCGTTGCTCAGGCGATTCGTTTGTCTAAGCGGTAAAGCAGGAGGAAGATTATGAACGAGAATTGGCAGGGATTCCGTCCCGGAAAATGGCAGACGAAGATTGATGTGCGTGATTTTATCCAGAAGAACTATACGCCTTATGAGGGGGAGGCAGATTTTCTGGCTGAAGCTACGGCTAACACCACGGCTGTCTGGGAGGAATGCAAGAAGCTGCTGGCGGAAGAACGCAAAAAAGGCGGCGTATTGGATGTAGATACCGAAACGGTTTCCACCACTATCTCCCATGCACCTGGTTATATCGATAAGGAACATGAAACCGTCGTCGGTTTGCAGCTGGATGCACCTTTGAAGCGCGGCCTGATCGTCAACGGCGGTCTGCGCATGGCCCAGCAGGCGGCAGATGCCTATGGCTACAAGGTCAGCGACAAGATCACGGAAATCTATTCCAAACATGTGAAAACCCATAATGAAGCGGTGTTTGAGCTCTATACGCCGGAAATGCGCAAGGCCCGTCATTTAGGCCTGCTCACCGGTCTGCCCGATGCTTATGGCCGTGGCCGCATCATTGGCGACTATCGCCGGGTGGCGCTCTATGGTGTGGATCGTCTGATCGAGCAGAAGAAGCTGGATAAGGAAGAGATGTACGGCGGGGCCATGGATGCGGAGAAGATGCGTGCCCGCAGCGAGATTGCCCAGCAGATCAAGGCCTTGAATGATCTTAAGACCATGGCTAAGAGCTATGGCTTTGACATCAGCGTGCCGGCAAAGAACGCCAAAGAAGCTGTGCAGTGGGTGTATTTCGGCTATCTGGCTTCCGTCAAGGAGCAGAATGGCGCGGCCATGTCCATCGGCCGTGTGAGCACCTTCCTGGATATCTATATGGAACGGGATCTGGCAAGTGGTGTCATTACGGAAGCGGAAGCCCAGGAGCTTATGGATCAGCTGGTCATCAAGCTGCGCATGGTGCGCATGCTGCGTACGCCGGAATATAATGAGCTCTTTGCCGGCGATCCCATCTGGGTGACGGAGTCCGTAGGCGGCATGGGGGAAGATGGCCGTACCTTGGTCACGAAGAACTCCTTCCGTATCCTGCATACGCTGGAAAATCTCGGCCCCTCCCCGGAACCGAACCTTACGGTGCTCTGGTCCAAGCGTCTGCCGGCTGGCTTCAAGAAGTATGCGGCTGAGATCTCCATCAAGACCAGCGCCATCCAGTATGAAAATGATGAAGTGATGCGTCCGGCTTATGGCGATGACTATGGCATCACCTGCTGCGTATCGGCCATGAAGCTGGGCAAGATGATGCAGTTCTTCGGTGCCCGGGCCAACCTGGCCAAATCCTTGCTGCTGGCCATCAATGGTGGCAAGGATGAGAAGAGCAATGAGCAGCTGGCACCGGAAATCCCCCTGCCCACGGGTGAGGTGCTGGATTATGCGGAAGTCCGCCATAAATATTCCCAGGTGCTGGCATGGCTGGCCGAGCTCTATGTGGACACCATGAATGTGATCCACTATTCCCATGACCTGCATGCTTATGAAGCTGGCCAGATGGCCCTCCATGACAGCAAGATCGAACGTCTGATGGCCTTCGGCGTGGCAGGTCTGTCCTGTGCGGTGGATTCCCTGTCGGCCATCAAGTATGCCAGGGTGACGTCCATCCGCAATGAATTCGGCGTAGCGACGGATTTCAAAGTGGAAGGTGACTTCCCGAAATTTGGCAACAACGATCCTCGCGTAGATGAACTGGCGCATGAATTGACCCATGAGTTCATCACGGAGCTCCGCAAGCACAAGGCTTATCGCGGTGCAGAGCACACCCTGTCCATCCTGACCATCACGTCCAATGTCATGTACGGCAAGAAGACGGGCACGACGCCGGATGGCCGCAAGCTTGGCGAGCCGCTGGCTCCGGGGGCGAACCCCATGCATGGCCGGGATAAGAGCGGGGCACTGGCTGCCATGAAGTCCATTGCCCATCTGGATTATGCGGACTGTCGGGATGGTATCTCCTATACTTTCTCTATGATTCCGTCGGCATTGGGCAAGACCGAGGAGATTCGGGTGCAGAATCTCACGGCGATGTTGGATGGTTACAGCGGCTACGAAGCCCATCATATCAATATCAATGTATTGGATCGGGCCGTGCTGGAAGATGCCATGGAGCATCCGGAGAATTATCCGCAGCTGACCATCCGTGTTTCCGGTTATGCGGTGAACTTCATCAAGCTTGACCGTCCGCATCAGCTGGAAGTGATTCAGCGTACCTTCTACGAAACAATGTAAGATGGTAAAGGGATTCTATCATTCTAAGCTCACCTTTGGCACGATGGACGGCCCGGGTATCCGCTATGTGCTGTTCCTGGCCGGCTGCCGGATGGGCTGTGCGTTCTGCCACAATCCCGACACTTGGGCCCAGGGACAGCAGCTGATCACGGCAGAGGAAGTATTGCAGGAGGCTGAGGACTATCGTCAGTTCTACGATTCCTCGGGGGGCGGTATCACCGTTTCCGGCGGGGAACCGCTGCTGCAGCCGGAGTTTGTGGCGGAGCTGCTGGCCAAGGCCAAAGCCCGGGGCTGGCATACAGTCATCGATACCTGCGGGCTGGCCGGCAAAGAGGCTGTCATGCAGGTGCTGCCCTATGTCGATCGGGTACTGTTTTCGCTGAAGGGCAGTACGGAGGGGAGCTATCATGATTTGACCAAGGCCAAGCGTAAAGATATCCTGGCGAATCTGCGGTTGATTGCGGCCCGCAAGCCGGTGACTTTGCGCTATGTACTGATTCCCGGCTACACGGATGGCAAGGATAGTCTGGCTGCCCTTATCGGCATTGTGCATGCTTTGCCGCAGACTGTGGAGGTGGAGGTCCTGCCCTATCATACCATGGGCATTGTCAAATGGGATGAACTCGGCTGGGACTATACGTTACGGGATGTACCGGAACCGTCCAAGGGCGAGGTGGATTCTTTCCGCCAGTCCCTGCGTCAGGCCGGGATCAGGCTGGCTGCGACGGAAAACTGAATCGAATAAATGAAGCGAAGCTGTCTCATCAAGGGGCAGCTTTCTTTTATTTGCGGTGACAAGGGCAGGTGTTTATAATAGAAGGAGATATTTTGGACAAAGAATTTTGGATGTGATGATTTGCAACTGACGGATTCGATACAATATGTGAAGGGCGTGGGCCCGAAAAAAACGGCGGAGCTGAAGCGGCTGGGGCTGCGTACGGTTTATGATCTGCTGACGTATTTTCCCCGTACCTATGAAGACCAGAGTGTGCTGACGAAAATATCAGAACTGCAGGCTGGAGAAACGGTGACGGTGGCAGGCACGATTATGAATGTTTCCGAGCGGCAGGGCGGCCGGCGGGGCATGACCATATTGATGGCGCTGATTGGTGATGGCACAGGGATGCTGCAGGTTACCTGGTTCAATCAGAAGTATCTGAAAAACAAGCTGAAGGTGGGCAAAAAAGTCTTTGTGACCGGCAAGGCTGCCTATGCCTATGGCGGGCGGGGACAGTTTGCCATGAGCCAATTGCACAGCTTCGAGATTCTGGATGAGGAGGCAGAACCGGAGAGCCGGACGGGCATTGTGCCGGTTTATCCCGCTACGGAAAAGCTCAATCAGAAATTCTTCCGCAAGGTCATTGCCGGCCTGTTCGCGGAAGAACTCGCCATCCATGATCTGATTCCCCCGCGGGTGATGAAGGCTTATGGTTTGCTGACGCGTCAACAGGCGTTGCGGGATATGCATTTCCCCGCAGATTTTTCGGTGTTACAGGCGGCGCGGAAGCATCTGGCGTTTGAAGAACTCTACCTGATCCAATGCGGGCTGTTGCTGCTCAAGCGGCAGGCGCGGGAGAACAGCAAGGGCATCCGGCATCTGCTCAGCAGTGAGCTGGTGGCCAAGGTTCAGGCGGCTTTGCCCTTCCGGCTGACGGATGACCAGGCCCGGACTTGGCAGGAAATCCAGCGGGATATGGAAAGTCCCCTGCCCATGCGGCGCTTGGTGCAGGGTGATGTGGGCTCCGGCAAGACCGTCATCGCCATGCTGGCGCTGGTGAAAACCGTGGAAAACGGCTATCAGGGGGCACTGATGGCGCCCACGGAAATCCTGGCCAGCCAGCATTATGAAGGCTTCCTCTGGCAATTGGAGCCCTTGGGGATTCGCATCGGTTTCCTGTCCGGGCGGCTGACGAAAAAGAAGCGGGAGGAAATGTACGCCAGGATTGCGGCGCAGGAAGTGGATATTGTGATTGGCACCCATGCGCTGATTCAGGAAGGCGTGGATTTTGCCAAACTCGGTCTGGTGGTCACCGATGAGCAGCACCGCTTTGGCATCGCCCAGCGGGCGGAGCTGGAGAAGAAGGGACATCTTATGCCGGATGTATTGGTCATGACGGCAACGCCGATTCCCCGCACCATGACCTTGACCGTCTATGGGGATCTGGATGTGTCCCTGATTCAGCAGCTGCCGCCGGGGCGTCAGCCCATCCGTACCTTTGTGCGCAAGCCGGATAGGCGGGATCTGATCTATGATTATGTGCATCAGCAATTGGCCGCCGGGCGGCAGGCCTATGTGGTCTGTCCCTTGATTGAGATGAACGAGGAAAGCGATCTGCCCTCTGCCGAAGAAGTCTATGACGAACTGTGCTATGGGATTTTCCGGGATATGCCTTGCGGTCTTGTCCATGGCAGGATGAAGGCGGCGGAAAAAGAGCAGGTGATGCAGGATTTCTATGAAGATAAGATAAAACTTTTGGTATCCACTACGGTAATCGAGGTGGGGGTCAATGTGCCCAATGCCAGCATCATGGTGGTGGAGCATGCGGAACGCTTTGGCCTGGCTCAGCTGCATCAGCTGCGGGGACGCATTGGCCGCGGGCAGTATAAATCCTACTGCATTCTCGTGTCGGAGATGAAGACGGAAAATGCCCGGGAGCGCCTCAAGATCATGGCCGAGACCAGTGATGGATTCAAGCTGGCGGAAGAAGATCTGCGCCTGCGGGGCCCGGGGCAGTTCTTCGGTTCCATGCAGCATGGCCTGCCGGATCTGAAGGTGGCGGATGTGCTGGGGGATATGGACATCCTGCTACAAGCCCGGCAGGCGGCCCAGGAAACCGTGGCCAGCCGTGAGGAACGGCAGGACATCCTGCCGATTCTGGCGCTGCAGTATAAGGAGCAGTTCGAAAATATCACGGATATTTGATGTATTTTTGTCGAGAACATCTTGACATAACACATAGACATAGTATACAATATTTTCAGCTTAAACATGCATGGGAGGCGTGTATCTTGGTAACAGTATTGGTGAATGGTGCCTGTGGCCGCATGGGGCAGGCCGTGTTGAAGGCTGTGCAGGAAGCGGAGGATCTGCAGCTGGTCGGCGCTGTGGATATCCGTGGCGGTGCTGACTGCGGTGAACTGGTCGGCTTGCCGAAAAACAATGTGACGGTGGAAACGGATCTCACCGCAGCTTTGGAACGGCTCAAGCCGGAAGTTATGATTGACTTCACCCGTCCGGATGTGGTCTTTGACAATGTGATGGCGGCACTCAAGGCCAAGGTCAGTCCGGTGGTGGGTACGACGGGGCTCAGCGAGGAGCAGAAGACAGAAATCCGCAAGCTGGCAGAAGAAAATGACACGCCAGCCTTTATCGCGCCGAATTTTGCCATCGGTGCGGTCCTGATGATGGTTATGGCCAAGCAGGCGGCAAAATACATGCCTGAGGTGGAGATCATTGAACTCCATCATGACAATAAACTCGATGCTCCCTCGGGGACGGCGGTGCAGACGGCGGCGATGATTGCCGAGGTGCGGGCGGCACATAAGCAGGGCCATCCGGAGGAAAAGGAAAAGATTGCAGGTGCCCGTGGTGCCGATTACGAGGGCATGCATATCCATAGCGTACGCCTGCCGGGCTATGTGGCTCATCAGGAAGTCATCTTCGGCGGTCTGGGACAGACCCTTACGATCCGTCATGATTCCCTGAACCGGGAATCCTTTATGCCCGGTGTCGTGCTGGCTGCGCAGAAGGTTCGCGGTCTCAAGGGCTTGACTGTCGGTTTGGATAAACTCCTGGAGTTTTAAATAACACAAAAAAGGCATAAGCAGCGAAAGGATGAAGGTTAATGAAAAAGTATAATGTGGCAATCTTGGGGGCAACGGGTGCCGTTGGTCAGGAATTCCTGAACCTTATCGAGGAACGTAATTTCCCCTTTGCCGATTTGAAGATGCTGGCTTCCAAGCGCAGCGCCGGTAAAAAAATCCAGTTCATGGGCAAGGAATACACGGTTGAGGAAGCTACGGTGGATTCCTTCAAAGGCGTGGACATCGCTCTGTTCGCTGGCGGCAGCGCCAGCAAGGAGTTCGCTCCGGCTGCTGTAAAGGCTGGTGCTGTGGTTATCGATAACTCCAGCACCTTCCGCATGGACCCGGAAGTTCCTCTGGTTGTGCCGGAAGTCAACCCGGAAGCCATTGCCCAGCATAAGGGCATCATTGCCAATCCGAACTGCTCCACGATCATCATGGTCATGGCCCTGAAGCCGCTCTATGATATTTCCAAGATCAAGCGCGTGGTTGTTTCCACCTATCAGGCCGTATCCGGTGGCGGCAAGGAAGCCATGGCAGAGCTTGAGCAGCAGGTGGCCGATATCGTAGCAGGCAAGCCTGTTACGGCCAATATCCTGCCGGGTGCTGCCCTCAAGAAACATTATCAGATTGCCTTCAACCTGCTGCCGCAGATCGATGTCTTCAAGGAAAACCTCTACACCAAAGAGGAAATGAAGATGATCGACGAGACAAAGAAGATCATGAGCGATCAGGATATGCGCATTACGGCTACCACCATCCGCGTGCCGGTATACCGCAGCCATGCGGAATCCGTCAACGTGGAATTTGCGGACGAAGTCAGCGTCGAAGCTGCCCGCAAGGCCCTCGCAGCTTTCCCGGGTGTTGAAGTGGTGGACAATCCGGATGAACAGCTCTATCCGCAGCCGCTGGAAACCTCTGGCAAGAATGATGTAGCGGTTGGCCGTCTGCGCAAGGACTATTCCATCGAGAATGGCCTGAACATGTGGATCTGCGGTGACCAGATCCGCAAGGGCGCAGCTCTCAATGCTCTGCAGATTGCTGAATATATGATTGAACATGAAATGGTGTAAGCGCCATTGATGATATGGGACTGGCAGTATGACTGTCGGTCCTTTTCTTATGCATATGAGAAGTTTATGGAGTTATAATAAAATCCTATTGGAAACTTGCCTCTGGTGACATTGAGATTTTTCTTGATTTTCGCTATAATGGATAGGTGTAGAAAGATTAACGGTTTTAGGAGGAATTATCATGATTAGTCCATATACTGCAGGTGCGCTGGTGCTCGTAGCATTGATCGTGTTTGGCCCGAGCAAGCTGCCGGAAATCGGCAAGGCACTGGGCAAGGGCATCAAGGAATTCAAGTCCGGTGTGGCTGAGGAAAGCAAGAAACCGGAAGAGCAGCAGATGTTGAACGTGACCGAGCAGCCGAAAGAACTGCCTAAGGCTGACCAGCAGACGAAGCAGTAAGCTGGTGGTGTAGATGGCAGAAGAACAAAAATATGAAGAAATCGAGGCGCCAAAGCAGATTGGCGCCCCGGCAGATGCCGAAGTGGTGCTGGACGACGGCAGCATGTCCCTGATCGCCCATCTGACGGAGCTCAGGAGCCGGCTTATCAAGTGCCTGGTGGCGACGGCCATTGGCAGCTGCGTGGGCTACTTTTTCATTCAGGACATCATGCACTATATCACCCTGCCTGCAGGCAAGCTCTATTATATGCAGCCTGCGGAAGCCTTCTTCACCTATCTGAAGGTGGCCTGTGTGGCCGGGTTCCTCTTGGCACTGCCTATTATCTTTTGGCAGGTATGGCGGTTTTTCCTGCCGGCCCTGACCACCAGGGAACGCATGGTGCTTGGTATCGTGGTACCGACATCAGTCGTTCTTTTTTTCTGTGGGCTGGCTTTTTCCTTTTTCCTGGTATTGCCGGCGGGCATCAAGTTTTTCTTGGGCTTCGGCAATACGGAGCTGGAGGCATTATTATCCGTAAACAAATACTTTGACTTTGTCATCATGTTTGTGCTGCCCTTTGGCTTTATCTTTGAATTGCCGCTGGTCATGACCATCATGGGGAAACTGGGGCTGATCACTTCCGCCTTTCTCAAGAAGTATCAGCGGATCATCATCTTCCTATCCTTCGTGGTGGGGGCAATCATCACGCCGACGCCGGATGTATTCACCCAGTCCATGATTGCCTTGCCAATCATTGTACTCTATGAAGTAGGCTATTTTATTGTTCGTTATATTTTACGCAGATAAAAAGGAGGTATTTGCTTGGCTTATAAGGATTTGCGGGAGTTTATGGCCGATTTGGAGTCCAAGGGGCTCTTGAAGCGCATAAAGACCGAGGTGGATCCCGAGCTGGAGATTACGGAGATCACCGACCGGGTATCCAAGATGGAAGGGGACAAGAATGTCGCCCTGCTCTTTGAGAATGTCAAGGGCTCCAAGATGCCTGTGCTCATGAATGCCTTTGGCAGCTATGAGCGTATGGCCATGGCCCTGGGCGTGGAAAAGCTCGATGATGTGGGGGATGAGCTGCGGGAGATGCTGAAGCTTCCCTATGTTTCCCTGCAGAACAAGATGAGCGTTGTGACTATGATCCCCATGATCAAGCGGGCCATCAACTTCCCAAAATACGTGAAGAATGCGCCCTGCCAGGAAGTGGTGGAGACGGAAAATCCGAACTTGGATGAAATCCCCATCCTCAAATGCTGGCCGGATGATGGCGGCCCCTTCGTGACCTTGCCGCTGGTGTTCACCAAAAACCCAAAGACGGGTAAGCGCAATGTGGGCATGTACCGCCTGCAGAAATACGACAGCCGCACCACGGGCATGCATTGGCATATCCATAAGAACGGCGCCGAGAATTTCCGGGATATGAAGGCCCAGGGCGGCGACCGCATCGAAGCGGCTGTGGCCATCGGTACAGATCCTGTGATTACCTATGCGGCAACGGCACCGCTGCCCCGGGACATCGACGAGATGGTCTTCGCCGGTTTCCTGCGGCATAAATCCGTGGAAATGGTCAAGTGCAAGACCGTGGATATCGAAGTGCCGGCTACGGCGGAAATCATTCTCGAAGGCTATGTGCTGACGGATGAGAAGCGCCGGGAAGGCCCTTTTGGCGACCATACAGGCTATTATTCCCTGGCGGACGATTATCCCGTGTTCCATATCACGGCCATCACCCACCGGAAAGACCCAATCTACTTCTCCACGGTGGTGGGCAAGCCTCCTATGGAGGACTGCTATCTGGCCAAAGCTACGGAACGCATCTTCCTGCCGCTGTTGCAGCAGATGCAGCCGGAAATCATCGATATCAATATGCCGCTGGAAGGCGTGTTCCATGACTGCTGCATCGTGTCCATCAAGAAGCAGTACCCCATGCAGGCCCGTAAGGTCATGCATGCACTCTGGGGCATGGGCCAGATGATGAACGTCAAGATGATCATCGTGGTGGATGCCCATGTGAACGTACAGGATTTGAAAGAAGTATGGTGGCGGGTGTATAATAATATCGATGCCAAGCACGATCTGGAAATCGTGGAAGGCCCGCTGGATGTTCTGGATCATTCCTCGCCTATGGCGAAATGGGGTTCCAAGATGGGCATTGATGCCACCAAGACCTGGCCGGAGGAAGGCCATACCCGCGAATGGCCGGAGGAAATCAATATGAGCGAGGAAATCAAGGCCAGGGTTGACGCCAAGTGGAAGGAGCTTGGTCTGGATTGATTGATATAAAAGCCCATATTAATAACGTGGCCCTGCACCACACCATCTTTGACTTGCCCTTTGCCTTTATGGGGGCGGTCCTGGCGGCAGGGGGCAGGCCCAGTTTCCACGATTTGTTTTGGATTGCCCTGGCTATTACCACGGGGCGGGCGGCAGCGCTGGCCATGGATAATCTGGCTGATCTCAAATATGACAGCCAGCAGCCCCGCATGAGCTATCGGGCCATGGTGCAGGGGCGCATCAGCAAAAGAGAGGCTAAAGTCTTCATCGGAATTTGCCTGTTGTTGATGGTTCTTTCGGTGCTCCATCTGCATCCGATCTGCATTTATCTGTTGCCTCTGGCGGCGCTGCCCTTTATGATTTATCCGTTCACTAAGCGCTTTACCGGTTGGTGCCATCTCTTTTTGGGCGTGGCCATTGGTATGGCGCCTGCGGGAGGCTGGGTAGGCGTCAGCGGGCAGATTACCATGCCCATGGTGCTGCTGTGCATTGCGGTGGCCCTTTGGATTGGTGCCTTTGATGCCATGTACGGTGCCCAGGACGAGGAGTTTGACAAGAGTCAGGGACTGCATTCACTGGCCACAGAGTACGGAGCAAACAATGCCTTCCGCCTGTCGGCGGCCATGCATGTTGTCTGCATCGCCTGCTTCTTTGCTGTGGGGGTAATGCTTACCCTGGGGCAGTTGTATTTTATTGGCGTGGGCATTGCGGCTGGTACGCTCATTTATCAGCACCGCATTGTGAGCCCCACGGATTTCAGCCGGGTAACCCAGGGATATTTCATGCGCAACGGCATTGTGTCCGTAGCCATCTTTGCCTGTGCCTGGCTGAGCTACATTTTTTGATATTTGACAGTTGACGTTGACTTTTGACATTTGACTTTTGAGGTGACCCTATGTCCGCTAAGATTTTGGAAGGCAAGTTTTTCGCACAGCAATTAAAAGATGATGCAGGGCGCCGGGCGGCGGCTTTGCAGGAAGAGTATGGCCGCGCTCCGGGGCTGGCGGTTATCCGCGTGGGTAACGACCCGGCCTCTGAGGTCTATGTCCGCAATAAGGACAAGGCCTGCGCTGCTTTGGGTATCTATTCCGAGGTTATCGCCATGCCGGAAGAGACCACCAAGGATGAACTCATTGCCCGTATCGATGCGCTGAATGCGGATGATAAAATTGATGGCATTCTTGTGCAGCTGCCTTTGCCGGCGCAGATTGCCAAAGACGAGGCGGAAATCCTCAATCGCATTGACCCGTCAAAAGATGTGGATGGCTTCCATCCCGTCAACGTGGGCAAGATGGTGACGGGGGAGCCGGCTTTGTTGCCCTGCACGCCGGCCGGCTGCATTCGCATGCTGGAAATGGCAGGCATTGAGATTGCAGGCAAGCGGGCCGTGGTCATCGGCCGCAGCAATATCGTGGGCAAGCCCATGTTCCACCTGCTGATGGCCAAGAATGCTACGGTGACAGTATGCCATTCCCGCACGGAGAATCTGGCGGAAATCACCCGTCAGGCAGATATTCTGGTGGCGGCCATCGGCAAGCCTCAGTTTGTAAAAAAAGATATGGTAAAACCAGGTGCGACGGTCATTGACGTGGGCATCAACCGCATTGCTCCCAAGAAATTGGTGGGGGATGTGGATTTTGCAGAGGTCAGTGAAGTGGCAGGGGCTATCACGCCCGTACCGGGCGGTGTAGGCCTCCTGACCGTAGCCATGCTGATGCAGAATGTCGTGCAGGCGGCAGAAGCGCACCTGAGATAGGTAGATAGAGACCATAAAGGGACTCCTAGCTTCCCCCTCGGGGGGAAGTGGTGCGCAGCACCGAAAGGGGCAACTTTATTGGTCTTTTTCTTAAATAAATAGCTTTATGTAATTGATTGCAGAGGAGAAGAAAGCTCAATGAAAACCGATGTGGAAATTGCGCAGAGCGCACAGATGCAGGACATTCGTCGTATCGCTGAGAAACTGGAAATCTCAGAGGACGAACTGGAACTCTATGGCAAGTACAAGGCCAAGATCAGTCTGGATGCCTGGCAGCGTGTAAAGAACAGGGAAAACGGCAAATTGGTGCTGGTTACCGCCATCAACCCCACGCCGGCTGGCGAAGGAAAGACTACCACCAGTGTTGGTCTGGCCGATGCCTTCCATAAACAGGGTAAGAAAGTGGCCGTGGCCTTGCGTGAACCTTCTTTAGGCCCCTGCTTTGGCCTCAAGGGCGGCGCTGCTGGCGGCGGTTATGCTCAGGTGGTGCCCATGGAGGACATCAACCTGCACTTCACGGGAGACTTCCATGCCATCACGACGGCCCATAACTTGTTGGCTGCTGTGATTGACAACCATATCCAGCAGGGCAATGCCCTGGATATCGACGTGCGCCGGGTGGTTTGGAAGCGCGTCCTCGACCTCAACGACCGTGCCCTGCGCCATGTGGTGATCGGCATGGGCGGCAAGGCTCATGGCGTGCCCCGGGAAACGGGCTTTGATATCACCGTGGCTTCGGAAATGATGGCCATTCTCTGCCTGGCTTCTGACCTTGAGGATATGAAGAAACGTCTGGGCGAGATCGTGGTGGCTTACACCCGTGATGGCCGTGCTGTGCGGGCTAAGGAACTCAATGTGACCGGTGCCCTGACCTTGCTCTTCAAGGATGCCATCAAGCCGAATCTGGTACAGACGCTGGAAGGCACGCCGGCCTTTATCCATGGCGGCCCCTTTGCCAATATCGCCCATGGCTGCAACAGCGTTATGGCTACGAAATTCGCCCTGAAATTTGCCGATGTGGTGGTGACGGAAGCCGGCTTCGGTGCCGACCTGGGCGCTGAGAAGTTCCTGGACATCAAATGCCGTTTTGCCGGTATCCATCCCGATGCCGTGGTCATTGTGGCTACGGTCCGTGCCCTCAAGATGCATGGCGGCATGGATAAGAAGGATCTCGGTCAGGTCAATATGGAAGCCTTGGAAAAAGGTATGCAGAACCTCGAAAAGCATATCGAGAATATCCAGAAGTTCGGCCTGCCCGCGGTGGTGGCTATCAACGCCTTCCCCACGGATACGAAAGAGGAACTGGACTTCGTGGAAGCTGCCTGCAACAAACGCGGCGCTGAAGTTGCCCTGTCCGAAGTCTGGGCAAAAGGCGGCGAAGGCGGCCTGAAGCTGGCGGAAAAAGTCGAAGCAGCCATGCAGAAGGAAAACAACTTCCACTTTATCTATGAGACCGAGCAGAGTGTGGAGGAGAAGATCACCGCCATTGCCAAGGAAATCTATGGTGCTGACGGCATTTCCTTCACGGCTGCAGCCCAGAAACAGCTGGCAGAGATCAAGGAACTGGGCTTCGACAAGATGCCCGTCTGCATGGCCAAGACGCAGTATTCCCTGTCTGACGATGCCACGAAGATTGGCCGTCCGGAAGGCTTTACGGTTACGGTGCGCGAACTACGGATTTCCGCCGGTGCCGGCTTTATCGTGGCGCTGACAGGCAATATCCTGACCATGCCAGGCCTGCCCAAGAAACCGGCTGCCGAGAACATGGATATCGACAATGACGGCAAGATTACCGGCTTGTTCTAAGTTAATCAATAAAAAGCTGTGAAAATTGCAGTTTGTAGATGCGAGCCTAAACTCTTTTGTTACAGCTCAGTGGGGCGGCGGTGGGAATACTTTTCCGCCGCTGCACTAAATGACCCGCCAGCAGAACTACGCATCTTCCAGTAACCTGCGCCGGTCTTGCCCGGCGCCATCTGGCTAAACAGCTCTAAAATTGCCGAGAGGGTCGTTTTAGCGGAAACAGAAAAAGTACTCCCCCGTGAACCCCTGACTGCGTATGAACGGGATGCCTTCAGCACGAACGCGCCGACAAACTGCAATATAAGGCAGTCCGCCGACTCTGTTGAGTTAGCGGACTGCCTTTGTTATTAGAAGGAATCTATCAAAAAAAGAAGCTCCGGACGGAGCTTCTTTTTTTATGCCAGTCAGGCAATTATTTTGCGTTGATGAGCGCCATGATTTCGTCTGCACGGCCATCGGAACCCAGAACTTCTTTGATCTTGTGTTCAACGAGTTCTTTGATGTAAGCGCGGCCATCAGCAACATACTGACGCGGGTCGAAGTGGCCCGGGTTAGCCATGAAGTGCTCACGGATACCAGCCGTAAGAGCCAGACGCAGGTCGGAGTCGATGTTGATCTTGCAAACTGCGGATTTAGCAGCTTTGCGGAGCTGATCTTCAGGAATACCGATAGCATCGTCCAGTTTACCGCCGTTAGCGTTGATGATCTGAACGTACTTCGGAATAACGGAAGAAGCACCATGGAGAACGATCGGGAACTCAGGAATCTTCTTCTCGATTTCAGCCAGGATATCGAAACGCAGTTCGGGCGGTACGAGAACGCCTTCAGCGTTGCGCGTGCACTGTTCCGGCTTGAACTTGAATGCACCATGGGAAGTACCAATAGCGATAGCCAGGGAGTCTACGCCAGTTTCTCTAACGAACTCTTCAACTTCTTCCGGCTGCGTGTAAGCTGCTTCGTGAGCGGCAACCTTAACATCATCTTCGATACCAGCCAGTTTGCCCAGCTCAGCTTCTACGCAAACGCCATGTTCATGAGCGTAAGCAACAACTTCCTGCGTACGTTTGATGTTCTCTTTGAAATCATAATGAGAACCATCGAACATTACGGAAGTGAAACCGTCATCGATGCAGGCTTTGCAGGTTTCGAAATCTGCGCCATGGTCGAGGTGCAGAGCAACAGGAATGTCATTGACTTCCAGAGCAGCCTCAACGAGGTGACGGAGATACGGGCCCTTTGCATATTTGCGGGCACCCGCGGATGCCTGCAGGATAACCGGGGAGTTCAGCTCAGCAGCTGCTTCCGTGATACCCTGTACGATTTCCATGTTGTTGACGTTGAAAGCACCGATAGCGTAGCCGCCTTCGTAAGCTTTCTTGAACATTTCTTTAGTTCCAACTAATGGCATTTTTCATTACCCCCTAAGAATACTGTTCAATATTTTTTTGTTGAACCTTGATTATTATATCATAGAAAATACTTCTCGTATAGGCTACGGGAAAAAATTTTAGAATCTTGTGTTCACGCCCAATCCTGTCGGGGAACTTTGATCCGTACGGTGGTTCCTTTGCCAGGGGAGGAGCTTATGCTCAGTTCGGCACCGGCAGACCGGGCGCCTTCTTTCATGAAGTCCAGACCGAAATGGTGGCGGGAATCTCCCTCCTCAGCTGCAAGGTCAGCTTTTTCCTGCAGGTCAAAGCCTTTTCCCTCATCTTTGATCACGATATTGAGGGCATTGGCTGCATAGTTGATATCGATGCTGCCCTTTGTCTGGCCGGAATGATGCAGGATATTGCTCAAGGATTCTTGGACTGTCCGGTAAATCATGATTTCCACATGTTTGGGCAGGGGATATTCCTGGCCGTTGAGGCTGTAATCGATATGCAAGGTCTGTTTGTCTCTATGGGTGGTGCAGAGCTGGTGGATGGCAAAGGCCAGTCCCTTGTCGTCCAAGGCCATGGGGCGCATATCAAAAATCACCTGTCTGGTATCGGACAGACAATTCTTGATGTTGTCGCTAGTATCGTCGATGGCATGGGCAGTGCCTTCCAGATCACCGTCAGCCAGTGCCAGCTTGCAGATGCGCAGCTGCATCAGGGCTGCGGCCAGTCCCTGGGCGACAGTGTCATGAAGATTGCGGGAAATGCGCTTTCGTTCCTCTTCATGGGCCATGATCACGTGTTCGCCGATGGATTGGCATTTCTGTGTGAACTCGACCTGCTGGGTTATCTTGTTGAACTGGGAACTCAGATAGGTGGCAACAGAGCCGATGGCCAGTGTCATGTTTTCGGACTGCTCCAGCAATCCCTCCAGGCGGCGGAGACTGAGTTCCAGTTCATCCCGCTGCTGGCGCAGATGTTCTTCTTTTTGCCGGGCATACTGCAGCTTATCCAGCATGAATGCGACTTCGCCATACAGATCCTGCATATCTTCTGTAGAAAAAGCCTTGCTGGCAGCTGCCAGGCTCTGTTTTCCCAGCTGCGTCTTGTTTTCCAGATAATCCACATTGGCGATGACCTCAATCAGTTTTCCCTTTATGTCGGCAAGCTGCTTTCTTTGGAAATCCACCTCTTTGCGAGCCGCCTCGCTGATTGAAAACATCTGCGTCTTGTTTTTTTCTACGGTTTGCAGGGTTGTACGGTATATTTCCTTTAATTTCAACGTGTCGGCTGAAATTTTTTCGATGTCCTCCAAAGAGATCATCTCCCTTCTGATTTTGGTCAAATGTTTATTTTCGACGGGCAAGGCTGATTTTCCTTTTCTGGCGGAAGAGGTATTGCCCTCGTACGGAAAAAAGCGTCCTCAATCGGAGGACGCTTTCTGAGCTTGTATGGCAGCTATCTTATGGCGCAGTTCTATCTCATTGAACGCCATCAGGAATTCAATGCCGTAGATGATGAAGCTGACAATGAATTTGAACCATACGAACAGGGCAAACAACCCAAAGAGAGAGCCGTAGGCAATGCCCATGCCGGGGATGAGTGTCATGCACCAGCTGTAGATGCCTGTAGCTGCCAGCCAGAGGAAGGTGACGAGAAGAGCGGTGATAAAGGCCTGCCGGAAGGGCGGCGTATAGGAATGGGGGGCGAAGATATAGAAGCCGGTGAGCCATACCACCAGAACGACGAAGGGCAGGAATACCCGCAGGAAATTCCATAGCGTGAGGAAAAAGGCGGGGAAGTGGCTGCTTTCGTTGAGAAGATAGACCAGGGAATTGCCAAAGACGGGCAGCCCCAGGGAAAGGAAGATGACCACCATCAGGCCGAAGGTGAAGATGATGCCTTTGGCATATATCAGGATATTATGGCGGTCGTCACGGGCCATGGCCGCAGTATTGGCATAATCAAGGCTGTCTGTGGCTCTGGTGAGGATCACCAGCCCCTGAACGAAGCTGTAGAGGGAGAAAAGCCCTGTAACCCACATCCATAGCGTGCTGCGGCTGTCCATGATGCGCTTGATATCACCCATCAGGGGCCCCGCCATGCGGTCGGGCAGGTAATGGGCTGCCATGCCATAAAGTGCATCCACCTGGGTGGCCATGACAAAGAGCATCAGATTCACCGTGAAGACCAGGAAGGGCAAAAATCCCAGCAGGAAGTAATAGGTCGTGCCTGAGGCCATATCAAACCAACTGGAAATGCGATGGTAATCGATGAACCGCTGATAGAAGAAGTAAAGCGTTTCCCAAAGGGGCGTAAGCCGCTTCAGCAGGCTTTGCACCAGTTTATCCATAAAGTCTCACCTTGCTTTGCTTATGTTTACTATTAAGTATACCATAGGAGAGCACTTATTGGCGGTCAAGAGATGCGGTGATCTGCAGAAAATCTGCCGGAGGCGGGGTGGTGATGACCAGTTCCTTTTGTGTCATAGGATGTCTGAAGCTCAGGCGGAAGGCATGGAGGGCCTGCCGCTGGATCAGATCCATATTGCCGCCGTAGAGGTCATCACCTAATAAGGGATGCCCCAGGTGGGCCATATGGACGCGGATCTGATGGGTACGGCCGGTTTCCAATTCCAATTCGATCAGGGAAAGTTTGCCATTGGTCTTTACGGTGCGGTAATGGGTGCGGGCGTCCTGACCTTCCGGGGAAACCTTGCGCAGGATGATGCTGGGCAAGGACCGGGCAATAGGGGCATCGACAATGCCGTCGGCAGGCGTCAGTTTCCCTTCAATAATAGCCTGATATTCCCGTTTGAAATTCTTGCAGCCCTTGGGGGAGAGCAGGTATTGGATCTGGGGTTCCTTGGCCACCAGCAGCAGGCCACTGGTATCCCGATCCAGCCGATGGACGGGATGGAAGGCATGGGCCTCGCTTTTGGCGGCGAAATAATGCATCAGCGCATTGCCTACGGTGCCATGGCTTTCCTGCGTGGTGGGATGTACGAGCTGTCCGGCTGGCTTATTGATGACCAGCAGCCATTCATCCTCGTAGCGGATATCCAGTGGCAGGTCCTCGGCTGCGATGTCTGAGGGACGCAGGATATCATAGGTAATGATATCGCCAGTTTTCACCTCACTGCGGGCGGCATTGCAGATTTCGCCATTGATGGCAAAGGTGCCGGAATTCTTGATGCGCTTCCAGATGGTATTGGATATGCCTTGGTTCGCTTTTAAAAACGCCCTGACCGGCATAGAGGTCAGGGCGTCAGCAAGCGTTACTTCAATACGTGTCATTTGCTTTCCGTATCATCGGGATTATCGTCAGCTACAGGCTGATGGAATTTCGCAATCAGCTGGAAAGCCAGGGACAGGATGATGGCCACAACCGTAGCTAGGGACATGCCCTTGAGGGTGATGGTACCAATGGTGATGCTGGCAGTGGACACACCGAGGCCCAGCACGATAGCCGTGAGCATCAGGTTCAGCGGATTGTTGTAGTCGATATTGCTTTCCGCCAGCACGCGGATACCGGAAGCAGCGATAACACCGAAGAGCAGCAGGGAAACGCCGCCCATGACCGGCGTCGGGATGCTCTGGATCAGAGCTGCCAGCTTGCCCAGGCAGGACAGGACGATGGCAAAGACGGCTGCGCCGCCGATAACCCAGGTGGAGAACACTTTCGTGATGGCCAATACGCCGATGTTTTCACCGTAGGTGGTGTTCGGCGTGGAACCGAAGAAGCCGGAGATCACCGTGGAGATACCATTGCCCAGGATGGAGCGGTCAAGTCCCGGATCTTTGGCCAGGTCAGCACCCACGATGTTGCCCGTGACGATCAGATGACCGACGTGTTCAGCGATGACCACGAGGGCCGCCGGCAGGATGATCAGGATGGCATCGAGATTGAATTCCGGCGTATAGAAGGTGGGCAGGGCGAACCAGGGAGCAGCTTCCACGCTGGCCAGATCCACCAGGCCGCAGGCTGCAGCGATGATATAACCGCCGACCACACCCAGGAGAATGGGGATGATGGCGAGGAAACCGCGGCAGGCCACGGAAGCAAATACCGTAATGGCCAAGGTGATCAGGGAAACGAAAATCGTAGTGCTGTCACCTTTGCCCGTAAGGCCGGCCATATCGGCAGCTGTAGGCATGAGTTCCAAACCGATGACGGCCACGATGGCACCCATGGAAGCGGGCGGGAAGAGCACGTCAATCCAGTGGGTACCCACGGCCTTGATGAGGAGGCCGACAATACAGAACACGAGACCGACAGCGATAAAACCGCCTAAGGCTGCTTCGTAACTGTACTGGCCAAGTACCAGGAATACTGGGGACAGGAAGGCGAAGCTGGAGCCTAAGTAAGCGGGAATCTTTCCTTTACATAAGGTCAGGTACAGCAAAGTGCCAATGCCGTTGAAGAGCAGTACGGTAGCCGGATTCACATGGAAGAGAATGGGCACCAGCACCGTGGAGCCAAACATGGCGAAGAGGTGCTGCAGGGAAAGCGGCAGGGTTTCAAGCAGTGGCAGGCGCTCACTGACACCGATGGTACGGTTTTGCAAAATGATACACTCCTTAAAATAAATGGGTAAATAAATCTCTAATACTATAGCACAAAAGGGACTTATGTCCAATAATAGGTTGCTTGCAATTAAAAACCGAAAATATTTATCATTTTGCGAGCGAAAAATTCTCTAAAATGGTATCTTTGTAACATGAAAAGTAAAATGTGTTTCTTGCAAATGAACAATTTTACATAATTTGACGAAAATTTATAGACATGTGCCTTTTTTTAGGGTATAATATGTTTCGATTAAACATCAAGTATACAAAAAAGAAGCGTTCCGTGGCCTGCGGATTTGTTTCTTATGAAAGTTTAGGGGGAGAGTTATGGCACTTATTGTAAAGAAATTCGGTGGCAGCTCGGTAGCGACCACGGAAAAAATCATGAATATTGCCAAGCGCGTCTTAGGTGAGAAGCAGCCTGGGGACAAAATCGTGCTGGTGGTTTCTGCGATGGGCGATACCACGGATGATTTGATTGAGTTGGCGGAAGGGATCACGAAAAATCCCTATCAATATACAAGAGAGATGGATATGCTCCTGACCACGGGTGAGCAGCAGTCTGCTTCCCTGATGGCCATGGCCTTCAAGACCTTGGGACAGGAAGCTGTATCCCTGACCGGCCCCATGGCTGGCGTGCAGACTAACGATGTTTACACGAAGGGTCGTATCAAGGATATCCAGCCGGAACGCGTGCATAAGGAATTGGATGCAGGCAAAGTGGTGGTCATCACGGGCTTCCAGGGGGCAAACTCTCTGGGCGATTATGTAACGCTGGGCCGTGGCGGCTCCGATACATCTGCCGTGGCTATCGCCGGTGCCCTGAAGGCAGATTCCTGTGAGATTTTCACGGACGTGGATGGCGTGTATTCTGCTGATCCGCGCATTGTCAAAGGCGCCCGCAAGATGCATGAGATCACCTATCATGAAATGCTGGAAATGGCCCGCTTAGGTGCTGGTGTCATGCAGCCGCGTTCCGTGGAAATGGGTGAATACTTCGGCATTCCTATTCATGTACGTTCTACTTTTACGACTGATACTGGTACCTTTATTAGGGAGGATTATACGATGGAAGATAAAGATTTTGTGATCAGGGGCGTTGCCCATGATGAAAAAGTAGCTAAGATTGCTGTTCTGGGCATTCCCAATACGCCGGGCATTGCCCATGAGATCTTCTCCGCACTGGCTGATGCCAACATCGATGTGGATATGATCGTGCAGAGCATCCGCAATATTGAGAAGAATGTCACGGATATGGTATTCACCGTAGCTGCCGGCGACCTGGCTCAGGCCAAGAAGGTGGTAGACGGCGTAGCCGACAAGCTCAGCGCTGTGGCTGTGCTGATCGAAGAAGATGTGGCCAAGGTTTCCATCGTTGGCGCTGGTATGCTGGGCAATCCGGGTACAGCTGCCCGCATGTTCGGTGCGCTGTCCCAGAAGGGCATCAACATCGACATCATCAGCACTTCGGAAATCAGCATTTCCTGCCTGATCAAGGGCAGCCAGCTGAAGGAAGCCGTCAACGCAATCCACGACGAGTTCTTCCCGAAGAACTAATAGAGTTTGCCTTCCCTTTCGGGGGAAGGTTTTCTTTTACTACGAAATTTTAGTCAGTCAAGCCGATAGGCGCAGAATGACTTAGATTTCGTGTAAGTGCGTAGATTGTAGTCAATTTCGCAAAAATATTGTATACATACACATGTATGGGTAGACAGGACAGAAAGAAACAGTTATTATATTACCTGTGAGTAGATTTTAGGTCTTAGTAAATGTTTATGGTGTTTGAGAGGAGAGCTTGTTTATGACAATGGCAGCCAGCCATGCGGCAGATAAGAAGTTACGGGATGCGATTTTTGGAGCCACGGCGGCCTGCAACAAAGCAGCAGAAAAACATGGTTTGGATAAGGTTACCAATGCCACCATCGGCATGATGATGAATGATCAGGGCGGTTTGGCCGTTCTGCCTACGGTGGAGAAAGTTTACCGCAATCTGCAGACGGAAGAGATGTTCCGCTATGCTCCGATTGCCGGTCTGCCGGCTTATCTGGCCGAAGTGGAGAAGCTGTTCTTTGCTGACAACCGTCCGGAAGGCTTCATTGCTTCCTGCGCTACCGCCGGTGGCACCGGGGCTATCCACCATGCTGTAGCCAACTATGCAGAACGGGGCACGAAGGTGCTGACCTCTGACTGGTTCTGGGGCACTTATAACGTCATCTGCAACGAATGCGGCTGCAAGCTGGTCAACTACAAGCTCTTCGATCAGGACAACAATTTCAATATCTCCGCCTATGCAGACAAGGTAGCGGAAATCTTCCAGGAACAGGACAGCCTGCTGGTCATCATCAATACGCCGGCTCACAATCCTACGGGCTTCAGCCTGACGGAAGAGGATTGGGATCAGGTTCTGGCCCTGGCCAAGAAATATGCTGCCAAGGGCAAGAAGATGAGCATCCTGGTGGATATCGCTTATATCGACTTCGCTGGCGAGAAGAATGAAGTTCGCCGCTTCATGAAGAAGTTCGGTAATCTGCCGGAAAACATCTTCACCATGTTCGCCTTCTCCATGTCCAAGGGCTATACGGCTTATGGCCAGCGCACCGGTGCTCTGGTGGCTGTATCCTCCAGCGAAGATGTCATCACGGAGTTCCAGGATATCAACAAATACACGAGCCGTGCTACCTGGTCCAATATCAACCGCGCAGCCATGACCACGCTGGTGAAGATCCAGCAGGACGAAAACCTGCGTACCCAGTATGAAAACGAGCGCGACAGCTTCTATAAGACCATTCAGAAGCGCGCGGAAGTCTTCATGAAGGAAGCCAAGGAATGCGGCCTCAATGCCCTGCCTTATAACGGCGGTTTCTTCCTGTCCGTACCGGCTGCAGATCCGCAGGCTGTCTGCAACAAGCTCCATGACGACCTGATCTTCGCTGTACCTTTGAAGATGGGCGTACGCGTTGCTGCCTGCTGCGTAGCGGAAGAGAAGATGCATGGCGTTGCTGCCAAGGTTCTCAAGGCTCTGCAGGCTGTGGAGAAGTGGTAAGACATCAGTTTGACCGGTCAGATTGACCGTCAGCTGTGAGAATTTTCCCGAACGAAAATATTTTTTTACGAAGGACAACTCCTCTATATAATAGTAGGAGTTGTCCTGTTTTTTTGTATATGTGAAAATTTGCGGTTGAACCACAGGACAAATGATGTTATAGTAAACTTGTGTGTATGTGATATTTCTTTCGGGAGGACGCAGAACAGTATGTTTAAATTCAAAAAAAAGGACAGCGAGTTCTTTGACCTGTTCGTGGAAAGCGCCAATTATTTCTATAAGGGTGCGCTGATGATGGACGAAGTTATGCTGGATTACAGCAAGGCTACGGATAAGGTCAAGGAGATCATGGATCTTGAACATGAGGCGGATCGTATCAACGATGCCATTATTGACAAGCTTAATCTCACCTTTATCACCCCCATTGACCGGGAAGACATTTATGCACTGGCTAACGGCCTTGATGATGGCGTGGATTACCTGCAGGGCACGCTCCAGCGCATCGTGATGTATCGCACAGGCAAGGCTATGACCGGTGCTGTTTCCCTGACGAAACTCTTGATTGAAGCGACGGAGGAAATCATCCGTGCGTTCTCCCTGTTGAAGGACATTCGCAAAAATCAGGCGCAGATTCTCGATGCCACCCATAAGATTGCCCAGCTGGAAAGCGAAGGCGACCGGGTGTATCGTCATGAAGTGGCCTATCTCTTTGACAAGGAAAAAGATCCCATTGAATTGATCAAATGGAAGGATATACTGGAAAAACTCGAAGACACACTGGATCATTGCGAGAAACTGTCGGATATGATTCGGGGAGTGGTAATGAAGTATGCATGAGTTACAGCTTTTAATCTTTACGGTCATTGCGCTGGCCTTGCTCTTTGACTTCATTAACGGCTTCCACGATACGGCTAATGCCATTGCTACGGCAGTGTCCACAAGGGCAATCCATCCCAGCCATGCCATTATGATGGCGGCAGGCCTGAACTTCATCGGTGCCATGTACAGTACCGGCGTGGCTAAGACCATCGGTGCGGATATTGTCAGTTCCGCCCAGATGGTGGACGAGCATGTGCTGATTGCGGCGCTGGCCGGTTCCATTATCTGGAATGTGCTGACCTGGTGGTTTGCCGTGCCCTCCAGTTCGTCCCATGCGCTGGTGGGCGGTATCATCGGTGCCGTGATGGTGTCAGTGGGTGAGCAGGGCTTGAATTTCTGGGGCATCGGCAAGATTGTCCTGTCCCTGATTGGTTCACCGATTATCGCCATCTGCACCGGCTGCGTGGTCATGCTGCTGCTCTTTCGGATTTTTGGCGGCTTCAGCCCTTCGGCTGTCAACCACAAGTTCAAGAAGATGCAGATTGTTTCCGCAGCTATGATGGCCTTTTCCCATGGTTCCAACGATGCTCAGAAGTCCATGGGTATCATCACGCTGGCCCTGTTGGCCGGCGGTTATATCGGTGAGTTTGAAGTGCCGACTTATGTCAAGGTGCTCTGCGCTACGGCAATGGCTCTGGGTACAGCAATGGGCGGACGGCGGATCATCCGTACCATTGGCGGTAAGATCTTCAAATTGGAACCCATTTCCGGCTTTGCCGCAGACCTCAATTCCTCGACGGTTATCTTCGGGGCAACGCTGCTGCATCTGCCGGTCAGTACCACCCATGTGGTGTCCGGTTCCATTATGGGTGTAGGCACAGCCAAGCGTGTCAATGCGGTAAGATGGGGCGTGGCCCAGCAGATGGTTATGGCCTGGGTTTTGACAATCCCGTGCACGGCATTGATGGGGGCGCTTTTCTACAAGATTGTTTGTATGTTTATGTAATATTCACACAATTTTATAGCCAAATTGAGACTTAAGTGTTACAATAAAGAGTAATACTTAAGTCTTTTTCTTTTTTATTGGCAAATGCGCAGTGGGTACTTTTCTTTGGCGCAAAGAAAAGTACCCAAAAGAAACAGCGGACTGAAATCCCATCCAGGGATTTACGCCCGCAGGCGCCCTTTCTTGGGCGCCGGGGGGGAGCCGAATTCGTGGTTCTTGCAGGGATGGGGTGATGGTTATGGCAATGGTTGAACTGAAAGATTTGGCAGAGATAGCGCAGAAGGATTATGCTTCGGAAATTGTGGCTGGTCTCGTCAATAATGAAATCCGGGATTTGCAGAGTGAGATTGACACGTCAGGTAAGGTTGGTTTTATTGAGCTGAATACAGGACGGGGCTGGAAGATTTACCGGCGTACGGTGATGTTTGTGCTGTTTACGGCAGTGCATGAGATGTTTCCGTCGGTGGAGGTGGTGGCGCAGTTCAGTGCCAATAAGGGGCTGTTCTGTGAGCTGAAGCATTTCCATGATTTAAGTGAGCATGGGGTGGGGCTTATTGAGGCACGGATGCGGGAAATCATTGCCGAAGACCGGCCCATTGTGAAGATGAAGATGGAAAAGGCGCAGGCGGTGCGGATCTTCAAGAATAATCGGCAGATTGAGAAGGCCAATCTGATCTCTTCCCTGAATATGGAAATGGTCAGTCTCTACCAGTGCGGGGCGTTCTATGATTATCTCTATGGGGTGATGATTGGCCATACGGGCAGCCTTGACCGTTTTGCCCTGGATTTTGAAGCGGGAGGAATCCTGCTGCGGATTCCGGATGTGGATACGGAGGGGAAAGTGCGGGAGCGTCTGCCCCAGCCGAAGCTCAGTCAGGTCCTGGCGGAATCCCGGGAGTGGGCGGCGGCCCTGCGGTGCAATTTCGTGCCGGATCTCAATCGCATCAATCGCCATGGAGAAATCGGCGAACTGATCCGCATTTCCGAGGCCTTGCAGGAAAAGCGCATTGCTCATATTGCTGACCATATTGCTTCGCACAAGGACACGATGCGGCTGATCCTGATTGCCGGGCCATCCTCTTCCGGTAAGACTTCCTTTGCCCAGCGGCTGCGGGTGCAGCTCAGGGCGGATAAACTCATGCCTGTATCAATCTCATTGGATGATTATTTTGTCAATCGGGAGGATACGCCCCGGAAGCCTACGGGGGAATATGACTACGAGTGTCTGGAAGCTTTGGATGTGGAGCTGTTCAACCAGCATATGCTGGCACTGCTGGCAGGAGAGGAAATCGTCCTGCCCCGGTATAATTTCCTGACTGGCTCTCGGGAGTGGGATGATACGCGGCGGCTGGCAGTGAGCCGGGAGCAGCCCATCATTGTGGAAGGGATTCATGGACTCAATGAAAGGCTCAGTGAATATGTGCCCCATAGCCGCAAGTTCAAGATCTATATCAGCGCCCTGACACAGCTCAACATAGACGCCCATAACCGCATTGCGACAACGGATGCGCGGCTGATCCGCCGCCTCGTGCGGGATTATCAGTTCCGGGGTTCCGGCGCACTGAAGACCTTGAAGCAGTGGCCTGATGTGCGGGCGGGGGAGGAGAAGAATATTTTCCCCTTCCAGGAGGAGGCGGATGTGATGTTCAATTCGGCCTTGATCTACGAGCTTGGCATCCTGAAACGCTATGCCTATCCGCTGTTGCAGAACGTGCCCAAGGATATTCCGGAACATGCAGAGGCCAAGCGTCTGCTGGATATTCTGCAGTATTTTGATGACATCACGGAGGAAGATGATGTACCGAATAATTCCCTGCTCAGGGAGTTCATTGGCAAGTCTGTTTTCTTTAAGTGACTGATGAGGGGCTGCAAAAGCCCCTTTTGGGTGTTTTGCGTCATATTAGAGGATTTTGGGCCTTGTCTGCCGAAAGTATCGAACATAGGTTTATGAGGAGGATGAATCTTATGTGGAAAAAGAAATTGACGGCACTGGTGCTGGGGGTAATGCTGGCTTTGCCGGTATCAGCCGGGGCTTCAGTGCAGAAGGATGGTGTCCATATCACCATCCTGCATACCAATGATATCCATGCCCGGGTGGAAGGTAATGCGGAGCAGAAGATTACTGGCATGGAATGGATTGCCGGCGGCATCCGGGCACAGAAGGCCGCCGATGAAGATACGCTGGCCTTGGACGGTGGGGATACCTTCCATGGCCTGCCCATCATCAATTTGAGCAAGGGGGCCAATATGGCCGTATTGATGAATCTGGCTGGTTATGATGCCATGACGCCGGGCAATCACGATTTCAACTATGGGGAAAAACGTCTGCTGGAATTGGCGCAAATGCTGAACTTTCCCATACTGAGTGCCAATACTTATGACAAGGAACAGAAATCTTATCTGTTCCGTCCTTATAAGAGCTTTACCTTCAATGGTGTGAAGGTTGCGGTGATCGGTCTGACCACGCCGGAGGTGGCCTTCAAGACCAATCCTGCCAATGTGACGGACGTTTTTTTCGGCAATCCCGTCACTGCCGCCAAGGATATGATGGCGAAATTACGGAAAAACCATGATGTGGTCATCGGCCTGATGCATATGGGCGTGGACAAGAGTTCGGAGTTCACCTCTGAGCGTATTGCCAAGGAAGTACCGGGATTTGACGTCATCATTGACGGTCATAGCCATACGATGCTGCCCAAGGGCTTGCGTGTAGGCAGGACGCTGATCTGTCAGACGGGCTGCTATGATAATGAACTGGGCAAAGTTGAACTGGTGGTAAAGGGACACAAAGTGCGCAAAGCGGAGGCCAGTCTGTTGGATGAACAGGCTGTGGAAAAACTGGCTGGCCAGCCCGATGCCGGTGTGCAGCAGGCATTGACGGAAATGAAGGCGCAGACGACCAACGAGTTGAATAAAGTCGTGGCTGCCAGCCCCCGCACGCTGACTTCCGCCCGGGAAATCGTACGTACCCGGGAATCGGAACTGGGGAATCTGACGGCGGATGCCCTGCGTGCAGTTACGGGTGCTGATGCGGCCTTTGCCAATGGTGGCGGCTTGCGGGCCGACCTGCCCCAGGGAAAGATCACCAAGGGAACGATCCTTACGATATTCCCCTTTGGCAATACGGTGTGCAAGGTTGAATTGAAAGGTGAGACAATCAAGGCGGCGCTGGAACATTCTGTAGAATATGTACCAGCCTCCTTTGGTGGTTTTATGAATGTCAGTGGCCTGACTTTTGATATGGACAGCAAGGCCCCGGCGGGAAGCCGTGTCAGCAATGTCAGGATCAATGACCAGCCCCTTGAGTTGAACAAGGTTTACACCGTGGCGATGAATGATTTTACTGCTGCAGGCGGTGATGGCTATGATATGCTGAAAGGTGCCAAATTATTGGGGGTATACGGCGCACTGGAGGATATTGTGGTGGAATACATCCGCACCCATGGCGTAAAGGACATTGAGGTAGGCAGGATAACGGATAACGTACATGTGAAATAAGTATTGCGGCCATTTCTGAGTGGCGCAGAGTCATAGGGATAGCTTTTTTACAAGCTGGAGAATATCTGGCTGTCAAAGAGTTATCCCTTTTTGTGTTACACTAATTTACTAAAAAACAGTATTTATAAGAGACTGTGTTTATTTTTATATTGACAATAATAATCAATGCTGATAATATAAACACCATGTGATTGATAATGATTATTAATTACGAACATGATTCAATAATGAATTGCATTCATATTTTGGAGGATTGATTAGAGAATGACAGACAGGAAAAAGTTGGCAGGATGGGTTATGTTGGGAATTTTAGCAGGAGGCAATGTATGGACAACAGATATGGGGACTGTTGCTGCTGCGGAGAAGACGGCACAGGAGAGCATCCGCCTAAGTGACAGCTTTGTGCGGCCCGACTACGTGGAGGTAGAGAAGCTGCGGGACACTAAGCAGATTATTGTCATTACCAAGAAGGACATGGAGGAAAAAGGCTATAAGAGCATTTCCGATGTGCTCAAGGATCAGCCTAGCGTCAATGTGGGGGCAACGGGCTGGGGCCAAGTGGACATTCGGGGCCAGGGCAGCGATCAGGCCACCCGTAACATTCAGGTTTTGGTGGATGGCGCACCTATCACCACCATGGTGAATCATCCTCTGCCCAATAATTACGACTATGTGCCGGTGGAGCAGATTGAAAAAATCGAGATTATTCCCGGCGGTGGTTCTGTTATCTACGGCAGCGGGGCAGCCGGTGGTATCATCAATATCACCACCAACCTGCGGTCTCTGCAGAAACCCCGCAGCAGTGTGAATACGGAATGGAATTCCGATGGCTATCGGGCCAGCGTGAATTATGGCACGAAGGTGGGAAACAAGACGGCAGTTCAGGCGGGATTTGCCCGGCTGGATCGGGATTTGTTCTTCGTGAATACCTATCGCAAGAGCAATTATGCGTATGGTGGTTTCCGTTATGATGCTGACCAGGATCACAGCCTGACTTTCCGTTACAGTCATTTGGATGAGGACAGCAAATTCCTGCAGAATGTGAGCCGTTGGAAAATCGATGCCTATGGGCATAACTATCGGCCAGATAAGAATAGTGATTATTTGAACGGGGACCGGAAGCTGGATACATACAATCTGAGTTACAATCAGAATTTCGGGACGAAGCTGAAGTACAGTGGGGATTTCTTTTATACGGACGGTTATTACACCAATACGAAATTCTTTGACGGGAAGATGAAGACCAAATCTTATGGTTCCCGCATGCGTCTGGATTGGGCCTATGGGCAGAATGATTCCCTGCTGTTGGGGGTGGATCTCTTTGAGCAGGAGTCACATCTGAAATATAAGACCAGCGCTCGTAGTAAGCTGATGGATTTCAATTATGATAAGACTACAGAAGCATTATATCTGCTGAACAAGATGAAGCGGGGACGGCTTACCTACACCCAGGGCCTGCGTCGGGAAAAGCTTATCTGGAAGTTTGACAAGGATGGCGGCACGGCAGCCCGCCCCATTGGCGGCGTGGATTCCTCGAATCGTTGGAATACCGCCGGGGAGCTTTCGGTAGGTTACAATTACAGTGATTGGGGGAAGGTTTTCCTGCGCTATGAGCGGGGCTACACCAGTCCTGATGGTTTGCAGATCTGTGATGAAGTGTATTCTGACCGGAGCAGGAAAGTCTATGCCGCCACTGATGCGCAGGAGGAACGTTATAACTTGTGGGAAATGGGGTTGCGGGATAAATGGGGCGCTTCTACGGTAAGTCTCACCTTGTTTGCCTCGGAGACGAATAATGAGTTGGAGCGCCCTTATTTCAAGGGAGCCTATGGCTGGGAGTACAAGACCTACAACATGTACAATACCAAACGCCGGGGGGTGGAGACCAGCTTCTCTCAGCGTCTGGGTAAGCTGCGTTTGCAGGAAGGCTACACTTACCTCCATGGCCGCCGGGATTATACCGCTCAAGGCCGGGCTCTGATGGCCGCTCATGGGGAGAATGAAATTGACTTCACGAACAGTGGACTGAAGGCTGTGCCGCAGCATAAAGTCCTGCTGACAGCAGATTATAAATTCGACAAACAGTGGAGTGTCAATGCCAAGTATACGTTCTTTGGCAAGTATAACAACTTCATCAAGGAAAGCGATCGCCATGAAGATGGCAATATTGTCCATTCCTATGGTTTGCTGGATTTGGGCTTCAAATTCCAGCAGAATAAGGATCTGACCTGGTACGGCGGTGTCACCAATGTGCTGGGCAAGGACTACTATGAGTATGATTCTGCTGGCGGGGCCACGGCGACGTTGGTTCCCGGTGCAGAACGCACATATTTTGTAGGTATGAATTATAAATTCTAAAGGAAAGAAAGGAAAATGATCATGGAATTTTTTGCACTGTTTCAAAAAGGGGGGCTTGTCATGTACCCCATCATGCTGGCTTCCATTATCGCACTGACCATTGCTTTCGAGCGTTTTGCCTATTACCGCAGGGAAACCTTGAAGACGGAAGATTTCTCTGTTCAGCTAAATAAGTATCTGCAAGCTGGAGAACAGGAAAAAGCAGAATCGCTCTGTCAGGAGGGCGGCGCACCAGGAGAGGTGCTGCTCACGGCCATGGCTGAAGAAAAATATGGCAGCCGGGAGGAAGTTGTGCTGGCTGCGGCTAAACGTAAAGCCTTGGAATTGCGTCAGTATCTGGAGTATCTTAGCGTCATCGTTACGATGGCGCCGTTGCTGGGGCTTTTGGGAACCGTGACAGGTATGATCCAATCCTTTTCCGTGCTGAATGTGGCGGACGGAGAACCCTTTGCCATCACCGGTGGTGTCGGGGAAGCTCTGATTGCTACAGCTACGGGACTGCTGGTGGCGATACTGTCTTTGTGCCTCTACGCTTATCTTTCCCATCAGGCCAATGCCATCATCGCTGATGTGGAATATGTGTCCACCATGTATATAGCAGCAGGAGGTCAGGACGATGCGCATTGATTTGACCGCCCGGGAGGAAAAGCCCCGGCTGATGATCATCCCCATGATCGATATCATCTTTTTCCTGCTGGTGTTCTTCATGATGAGCATGCTCACCATGGTGGTGCAGAAAAGCGTACCGTTGACTTTACCTCAGGCCAGCACGGCCAAAGTCAGCATGGTGGAGAACATTCCCATTACCGTCACGGCAGACGGGGCGGTGTACTATGAGCAGGAGAAGATGAGCCTGGCAGATCTGGAAAGCCGTCTGTGGCAGCAGAAGCAGCAAGGGGAAGTATCCGTCATCCTGCGCGGTGATGCAGCAGCGGATTACGGCAAAGTGGTACAGGTCATGGACATGATAAAAAATCTGGGCATCAGCAAGGTTTACATCGCTACAGATACAAAGGGATAATGGATGAGATTAGGATGAGAATGCGAAGCTGGAAGTTTTATTTTAGTATGGCTGCTGGTATCCATGGGCTTTTATTGGCCCTGCTGGCTTTGGCTGGTCTTAACTGGCTGGCCGGGGAGCAGGAGGAAAAGCCGGCCATTGAGGTGGGCTTTGTGGCGGAAGCCGCTGTGTCCGGCATGGCTGGCGGCAGTGAAGCCACGGGCAGCAGTGGCGGCAAGACAGGCCCGGCCATCAAGACCGCATCGGTGGCAGCGGTAGAAAAGCTCCAAAGTCTGCGGGGCCATTCCCCGGAAGCGCCTGCGCAAAAGCAGGAAATAAAAGCAGCGGATAGTGAAGCCGCTATTGCCGAAGCGGCAGCGGCTTTGGAAGCTCCTGCCGGCAGTGCTTCGGCTGAGGCTGGGGAGAATGCTGGCGGCTCGGGCGATGGTGATAGCGGTAGCCACGGCGATGGTGGTGAGTCTGGCGCAGCCACAGGTTCTGGCGGCAGCGGCACAGGCACTTCGACGGGGCTTGGCGCTGGTTTCACGCCTAACGGGGATGGTACCTATACGGCGGCTAGCGCGGCGGGTATCAGCTATCAGTTGCTGCGGGATGCCAATGCGGTGTATCCGGAGGAAGCCCGCAGCATCGGTTACAGCAATGTGGTGGAAGTGGTGGCCCGGATCATGGTGGGGCTGGATGGCAGCGTGGAAAGCGTCACCATCCTGAACAGTCCGCCAAACTTGGGGTTCCGGGAAGCTGCCCAGGAAGCTTTGTGGAGCATGCGCTTTGCTCCCATTTACTATCAGGGGGTAAATATCCGGGTGCCCTTTGAAAAACATTTGATTTTTCAGCCATAATGGGTGAGGAAGATGGAGAAAGAATGTTATGAAGTTAGATCAGTATTTACAGGAATTGACGGCGGCCAAGCGGGAAGTGTTATTGGGCAGAGATACTGCTGATCCGTTGCATCAGGCCTTTGCCAGCAAACGGGTGGTGCATGCGGGCTTGATTGGCGGGCCAATTCCTCCAGCGGAGCAGCAGAGGGCCTATCAGGAGGCTTTGGGCAGACCGGCGGACTTGAATCGTCAGCATGCTCTCTATATCCACATTCCCTTCTGCCAGACCAAATGCCTCTACTGTGGTTTTTACCAGAATGCCAGCAGGCAGGAAGTGGAGGACACTTATGTAAAGGCCTTGTTGGGCGAAATTCAGATGGAAGCGAAGAGTTCCCAGCTGGAGAAAACTGCTATTGATTGCGTCTTTATCGGTGGCGGCACGCCTACCTCCCTGTCAGCAGCCAATGCCGCAGCTCTGCTGCAGACCATACAACAATCCTTCAGACTGGCGGAAAATTGTGAGGTGACACTGGAAGGCCGGATTCATGATTTAGTACCGGAGAAAATAGAGACCTGGCTGCAACACGGCGTCAATCGCATTTCGCTGGGCGTGCAGTCCTTTGATACGACTTTGCGTCAGCGCATTGGCCGCATTGATACCCGGGAAGAGGTTCTGAAGCGGCTGCAGCTTTTAAAGTCCTATGATGTGACCGTCATTGTGGATTTGATTTACGGCCTGCCGGGGCAGACTATGGATATGTGGATGCGCGATGTGCAGACTTTGGCAGAAGCTGATGTGGACGGTATGGACCTGTATCAGCTGAATATCTTCCCGGGCGGTCCATTGGATAAGGCGGTGAAGAATGGAGCTGTGCCCGCTTGTGCCGATATTGCGGGACAGGCAGATATGTATGTGACAGCCCGGGATTATCTGCTGGGGGAAGGCGTGGAGCGCCTGAGTCTCTGCCATTGGCGGCGCACGAAGCGCGAGCGCAGCCTTTATAACACCATGGCCAAGGCTGGTGCCGATGTTTATGCCTTTGGCTGCGGAGCTGGCGGCCATTTCGGCGGCATCAGCTGGATGAACCAGCGGAACCTGACAGCCTATCAGCAGGATTGGGAAAAAGGGCAGAAACCGATCATGATGGCCGGTCATCAGGTGGAGGCAAAACTCGGCCGGATTTGTGATGGTATCATCAGTGATCTGGAAAAGGGCTTTGTGGATTTTCGGCGGCTGCTGATTGCTGACAGTCGTTTGGAAGAATTAGAGCAGGTGCTTTCGCTATGGAAGGAAAGAGGCTTGTTAGCAGAAGATCTGGGGATTTACCGGCTGACTAAAGCCGGTGAGTTCTGGTATATCAGTCTGACGCAGAGTCTGGTGGAATGTGTGCAGGTATTGCTGGACGAGGAGGCGGAAGCTCCCGCTGAGGAAATAAATGGCAAGACAACAGACGTGTTGGATGAAGTATTGGCGGAAATGCTGCCAGAGGCCAATGCTGCCAAACGTCAGGAGCTGGCCAGTAAGATCCCTGCTGCCGTGCGCATGATGTTGCGCCGGTCCAGCAAAGAAAAACTGCGGAATATGCTGGCTGGCATGCCTGCGGCGATGCGGGAAAAAATGCTGGCGAAGGCAGGCGTATGATGCTTTTAAAATGATAATGAGTATTAATATGAAAGGCGGATGAGCATGGAGTTCGTGATGGCGCTTAGAGGCAGACGGCAAGGGCGGAACTTATTTTTACGCCCTTTGCCGCTATCCTGCATCTGTCATATAGTGGGTATGGGCGGAGTCTGTCTGTTATACAGCTTTTTGACGCCTCCGGAGCCTGTGCAGATCACACCGGAAATTCAGGTGGAAATGGTGGCGGCCGGGCAATTGGAAAGCGGCAGCGGCCTGCAGGGAGTAAAATCCATGCCCGCCATCAGAAATCCTGTGGCCGCTCCTGTGTCCAACCTTCATAGGCAGATTGTCAGCGGAGAAAACGCGCCAGCGGATGCTGATCCTGCCAGAGCTGATGCTGCTGGGCCTGTCGATGGTGCAGGTCCGGCGGTGGCAGCAAGTGAAGGGGGCAGGGGAGCAAATGGCAAAAATAGTCAAGCTGGTGAAGCGACTGGTACGCTTGGTTCCTCAGCAGGTGGTGACAGCGGTGCAGCTGTGACACCTAGTGAACCTGCTCCCACGGAAAGCCTGGGCAGCATTGCCGCCCGCTTTGCCGCCCGGGTGGAGGCCAACAAGGAATATCCTTATATGGCCATCAAGCGGGGGCAGAGTGGTGTGGTCAGTGTCACGGTTACGCTGTTTGCAGATGGTGGTCTGGAGAGCGTCTATGTCAGCGGTTCAGCAGGCGTAGGTGTCCTGGATAACGCGGCCCTGCAGGCCGTGCGCAGTTCCTGTCCCTTTTCCCATGGCGCAGGCCGGAGCATAACCATGACAGTACCTATACATTATGACTTGCAGTAGAGATATGGAGGATGAGATGAAAATATTACTGACGTATTCCAGTAAGACGGGCAACACGAAGAAAGTGGCAGAAGCAATTGGTGAGGCCCTGCAGCTTAGGGCAGTCCCCGTGGAGGAAAATCCCAATCCTGCCGGTTATGATCTGATTATCGCCGGTTACTGGGTGGATCGGGGCACAGCTGATGCCAAAATGAAGGATTATCTCAGCCGTTTGACGGGACAGAAGGTGGCGCTCTTTGCCACGCTGGGGGCCGAAGCCGATTCAGAGCATGCGGCCAACTGTCTGACAAATGGTGCTGCGCTTTTAGGTGAGGGCTGCGAAGTGGCAGGCAGGTTTATCTGTCAGGGGAAGGTGGCTGAAGAAATGGTGGAAATGATGAAAAAGATGTTCCCGGAGGGGCACCCCCATGCCATGACACCGGAACGGTTAGCCCGTATCGAAAAAGCTGCCAGCCATCCCGATGAAGCGGATCTGGCGGCGGCCAGAGAATATTTCAGCCAGCTCTGCCTGGGGGTACAGTAATATGGAAGCAGCAATGAAAAGCTGCGCCATGAGTACCAGCCATCCCCGCAGCCGCAAGCGCTTGCTGGCGCTGGCCTTGGGAAGCGTGGCATTGGCGCTGGCCATTTTGACCAGCATCTGCCAGGGCGTGGCGGCGTTTTCGCCTGGAGAAGTCCTGCAGATATTGCTGGAGGGCGGAGCCAGTGAATATTACAATATCCTTTATCATATCCGCCTGCCCCGGCTGATCACGGGAGTCCTGACCGGTATAAATCTGGCATTGGCCGGCTGCATCCTTCAGGGCATCCTGCGCAATCCCTTGGCCGACCCCGGGATTATCGGAGTCTCGGCAGGGGCTGGACTGGCAGCCATGGTGGTGATGATTGTTTTCCCGGACAGCACTTCGCTGGTGCCCTTGGTGGCCTTTATCGGAGCCATGGCTTCCGTGGCATTGGTCTTTTCCCTGGCTTGGGAAAACGGCGTACAGCCTCTGCGCATGGTGCTGGCCGGTGTGGCGGTGGCCGCATTCTTCGGCGGGGCCATGACTGCCCTGATGGTCTTTTATTCCGACCGGGTGCAAGGAACGGTAAACTGGATGGCGGGGGGCTTTGCCGGCCGCAGCTGGAGCCATGTCCATATGGTACTTCCCTATACTCTTCTGGGGTTGGCGGGCACTTTTCTGGGCAGCCGCTGGCTCAACGCCTTGCAGATGGGGGAGGATACTGCCCGCAGCCTGGGTGTCAGAGTGGAGAGGGTGCGCCTGTGCCTGCTGATACTGGCAGCACTGTTGGCGGCTTCGGCGGTCAGTGCCGCCGGTATGCTGGGCTTTGTGGGATTGGTCATTCCCCATATGGTGCGATTGGTGACAGGCTCAGACTTCGACTACCTGTTGCCCGCTTCAGCTCTTTGGGGGGCGGCGTTGGTAGCAGGGGCTGATGTGGCAGCCCGGGTGGCTTTTGCTCCCATTGAAATTCCCGTGGGGGTATTTATGTCCTTTATCGGTGCGCCTTTTTTTCTTTATCTGTTGAAAAAGGGCATGAAGGGGAGGCACTAGGATGAATGTGCAGGAAATTGTCTTGCAGGCTGACCACCTGCGTCTGGAATATGGCCGGCAGCTGGTGGCTGAGGACTTGAGCCTGACGATTCGGCGGGCTCAAATCACGGCCATCATCGGGCCGAATGGTTCCGGCAAATCCACTTTGCTGAAGGCCATGGCCCGGCTGCTGCCACCGGCGGCAGGCCGCCTGACCTTGCTGGGAAAAGACCTGTGGCAGCTGTCGGAGAAGCAGGCGGCGCAGAAAATCGCCTTTATGCCTCAAAGCGCCATATTGCCGCCGGATTTGACGGTGGCGGAGGTGGTACGCATGGGAAGGCTGCCCCATCGCAGTTTCTGGAGTTCTTTTCAGGCGGCGGATGAGGAAATCTGCCAGCAGGTCATGGAACTTACGGGTTTGACGTCATATGCCCAGCGGCCGCTGGGCTCCTTGTCCGGAGGAGAACGCCAGCGTGCCCGGCTGGCGTTGGCCCTGGCTCAGCAGCCGGAAATCCTGTTGCTGGATGAACCCACCACCTATCTGGATATCCGGCATCAGCTGGAACTGATGAATATCGTACAGGAACTTCATCGGAGTTTAGGGTTGACAGTACTCATGGTACTGCATGACCTAAATCAGGCCGTCCGTTACAGTCAGCGGCTTGTGGCCCTGAAAAAAGGCCGCATTATCGCCGATGGTCCGGTGGTGGATGTGTTTGACAGCGAGCTGGTACGGGAGCTTTATGGCGTGGAAAATGAAATCAAGGCAGTGGAGGTCCATGGCCATGTTGAGCATGTCTTTTTCCCTGCTGCTGTCTGTGGAGAGGTTTAAATGTCCATTATCATTGAGAATGTAAATTGTTCTCGTAAAGGGCGGGAAATTCTGCACAATGTTTCTTTGCAGGTGCAGGCAGGGGAAGTCATGGGACTCTTAGGACCGAATGGTGCCGGGAAAACCACTCTGATTCGTCTGCTGTCCGGCCTGGCCAGGCCCGATAAGGGCCGGATCATGATACAGGGGGAAAATGCCGCTGACCGCAGCGTGGCCTTTCGCCGCCTGTTGGGGCTGGTTCCGCAGGAGAACAATTTTGAAAGCGAGTTGACCATTGAGCAGAGCATGCTTTGTTATGCCAGGCTCTATGGCCTGCCTGATCCGGCAGGTCAGGTGGAGGCAAGCTGTGAACGCTTTCGCATCGGGAACTGGCGGCAGAAAAAGCCGGACAAGCTTTCCGGAGGCATGAAGCGACGGGCCATGATTGCCCGGGCCATGCTGCCTGATCCGCAGGTGCTGCTGCTGGATGAACCCAGCGTAGGACTTGATCCGGATATGCGTCAGGAAATCTGGCAGCTGTTGAAAGGCTTGCAGGCAGAGGGAAAGACCATCCTGCTCACCACCCATTATATGGAGGAGGCTGAGGCGCTTTGCAGCCGCATTGCCTTTTTGCGTGGGGGACGCCTGCTCTATACAGGCACCTGCACGGATATGCGGCATTGGCTTTCCCCGCAAAGGGCAATCAGCTTGGAAGATGCTTTTGTGGAGCTCAGTCATGGTCAGCTGGCACAGGAGGTGAGCTGATGCTTAGAGGTTTTTCCGCCGTGTTTTATCGGGAAATGCAGATGCTCATCAGCCGGATTGGCGGGCTGGGTTATCTTTTTTCCGGCCTGCTTTTCCCCATGATTTACCTGCTGGCCTTTGGCTGGGGGCTGGGGGACAGGGTGGCGGTGGCCGGTGGCTACTTTGCTTATCTGGCCAAAGGCATGCTGGCCATCACCGTCATGATGAACGGTTTCCAGCAGACGGCCCTGTCCGTCAGTGCCGCCCGCTTTTATTACCGCAATTTTTCCACTTTGCGCCTGAGTCCCATCAGCGATAGTGCTCTGGTTTTTGGCATTGCTTTGGCGGGAACGGTGCGGGCGTTGGCTGCAGCGGCGGTCATCTTTCTGACGGCCCGGTTGTTTTGGGGGTTGGAAATTCTATCCCTGCCGGGGCTTGGGGGACTGGTGCTGACTGCCTTTGCCTTTGCGGCCTTTGGGGTGGCGGTGGGACTGTCTATCAAGGGGCAGGAGCAATTTTCCATCATCATCAATTTTTTTATCACCCCGATGACTTTTTTCTGTGGCTCCTTTTTTCCCGTGGCCAATCTGCCAGACGTGGTACGGCAGGTGGTGCAGTACATGCCCCTGTCTTTGACCAATCAGCTGCTGCGGGCGGACAGCTTCGGGGAAACCAGTTTGTGGGAGACTGGCCTGCTGCTGGTCATAACCCTGTGCACCTACGCTTATGGCGTATACCGTGTGCATGATTACAGTGAATTTTAAGTTCAGCAATTCGGGACAAAACGTCCCTTGCAATAGTCGTATTCCTAGAGATTTTAGAGAAAGAGGATTTGCATGATCAGAAAACTTGCCAAGAAGAAACACGCGTTGTTAGTTGCTGTTGTTATCGGTGCGGCTGCCTGTGGACAGGCTGACGCAGCGGACAGCATCCAGACACGGGATGTGGTGGTGACTGCCTCCCGCACGGAGCAGGAAGTGAAAGAGACTCCCGCTGCTGTGGAGGTAATCACCAAAGAGGACATCGAAAAGATGGGGGCTGAGAACTTAGCCCAGGCGCTGCAGCTGGCTACGGGCATCAATGTGCTGGAAAACGGCATGGTGGGCAATCAGTCTTCCCTGCGAGGCATGAATACCAACCAAACCCTCATTCTCATTGACGGCCGCCGGGTGCGCACGGAAAATACCAGCGAGACTCAGAATTACTACGAGCTGCAGCGGGTGAATATGGACAGAGTGGAGCGCGTCGAAATCGTTCGGGGAGCCGTGAGTTCCCTTTATGGTTCTGAGGCTCTCGGGGGCGTGATCAATATCATTACGAAAAAACCGGGTACCCAGGGGGGGACGGTGAGTGCCGATTGGACTTCCCGCCAGAAGGATGCAGGGTTCCGTTATGATTTGGGCAAGAATGGCAAATGGGCCTGGGCTATGAATGGCAAGGTCAGCGACATCAAGCGGCGTATGAGCGGGGCCTCCTCCAACCAGTACGGGAAAAAGTATTTCTTCGGTCTGGATGGACGCATGGATGTGGCAGCTAACAAGCAGTTGGATTTCTTTGCGGATTTCCTGTATGAGGATCTCTATATGATCGATTCGGCTGCTGCCGGTACGGATTATGACCATCGCCGGGCATCCACGGGGCTTAAATATTCCGGCAAGGATAAGCAGGGCGACTATGAGATGCAGGTCTACTACACCTATTTTGACAAGGACCAGCGTACCCGCAACCGTAACACCAATGCACTGACCAGTTTTGATGATATGACCTTTAACTCCTATGTGGCAGATGGCAGACGCACCTTTAATCTGGGGGATCAGCATATCCTCACAGTGGGCGGCGAATATCGCCAGGAAGATTACGAAAGCACCCGCATCAAAAAGGGCAATGCCCGCACCGTCACCCGGGAAGGCATCACCAATAATATTTCCAAGGTGACCATGGATTATGGTGCTTTGTATTTGCAGGATGAGTTCATGGTTACGAATAAATGGCTGCTGATTCCCTCGGTGCGTTGGGATCACAACAATGACTTCGGTGATGAAGTGACGGGGAAGCTGGGTACTACCTACAAGCTCAGCAAAAATGCCCGTTTCAAGGCTAACGTAGGTTCTGCATACCGTGCGCCAACGGCTTCGGAACTCTATTTCAATTGGCAGCATACGCCAACCGCTATTATGACGGTGAATATCCAGGGAAATCCTGATCTGAAGCCAGAAAAATCCCTGAACTTCGATTTGGGACTGGAAGCGGAGCATGGGAATACTTCTGGTAAATTCACGTATTTCCACAATAAGGTAGATGACCTCATCAATCTCAACACTACGATAACCCGGGCTATGGTGCCCGGTGCCGGCATGCGCATGACGGCCAACGGCCGGTATGAAAACGTGGACAAGGCCACGGTGCAGGGGCTGGAACTGGAGGCTAAGCAGAAGTTGGGCAAGGCCTTCACCCTGCGGAGCACTTATACCTATCTCGATGCTCGGGACGATAGCACCAATGCCTTCCTGACAGGGCGTGCCCGTCATAAGACTTCCTTGCAGCTGATGTATGTGGATGCGCAGCATGGCTGGGATGCGACGCTTTGGAATGACTGGCTGACGGGCTATCACTACACGGAAAGCAGCAAAGCGAAAGAGACTGGCGAGAGCATCATGAATTTGGTGGTGAACAAGAAGTTCAATAAAACCGTCAGTGCTTATTTTGGCATCAACAACCTCACCAACCGCAAAAATGATGTGCTCTACTACGATGGACGCATCTGGCGCGGGGGTGTGAAGGTGAATTTCTAAAGGAGATATCATGCGCAAATTCATGGCAATTTTTGCCTGTTTTTGCCTGCTGGGGGCAGCAGCTTTTTTCCTGCTGCCTCAGGCTGGCTTGGCAGGCCATCAGGAAAATACCCGGCTGGTGACGGACAGCACTGGCAGGGAGGTCAATATCCCCCAACATCCCCAACGCGTGGTTATTCTGAACGCATCCAATATTGATTTGTATGTGGCCGCTGGTGGTGGGGAGACCATTGTGGGCAAAGCTGCGTCCAAGGCCCTTTCGCCGCAGGTCATGAAGGCCACAGAAAAGGCAGCCGAAGTGGGCATTATCCACTCTCCGGACGTGGAAAAGATATTGAGCCTCAAGCCGGATCTGGTTGTCGGCACAAATGTCCCCTTCCATACCAATCTGGCTGATACTTTGGCACAGGCGGGGATTCCCCTCTATATCCAATCTTTGGACAGCATGGAAGAGCTGACGTCTGCCTTGCAATTTTATGGCACGCTGACCGGCGAGGAAGCCAAAGCACAGGCGACTGTGACGAAGCTGACAGCGTCTATGGCAGAGATCAAGGAACGGACGGCAGGGAAAAATCCCCCCAAAAGCCTGATTGTCTTCGGTTCGCCGGACAGTTTCAATATGGGGACCGGCAAATGCTTTACCGGCAGTCTCCTGAATGAGCTGGGGGGCGGCAATATCGCTGACCAGGCGCAGGGAGAGGGCGGCTATCTGCCCATCAGCATGGAATTCGTCGCCCGGGAAAACCCGGAGGTCATCTTCATCATCATGCACGGTCAGGCTGAGGAGCTGGAAGCCAAGATGCGTCAGGAACTGGCTGGCAGTGAGGCATGGCAGAATATTGCTGCCGTACAGCAGGGGAGGGTATATATTCTGCCTTACGAATTATTCGCCGTCAATCCCGGCGTAAGGGCTGCGGAAGCTTTGCAGGTCCTGGCAGAGGATATGTATTCCCAATAAGACATTGTTTACGACGTCACGTTTATGCGGTATAATAGGGGTGATATATAGGGGTTGATGCGGGCGAGGGAGGCTGATGACTTGTGCTGAAGGTATATGCAGTGGAAAGCTTGCGGTCGGGATTGATTGTGGGCCGCGATATTATGGATGAAAATGGCAATGTGCTTATCAGTACAGGTACGGCGTTGACCAAGGAAATGATCTACGGCCTGCTGGATCGGCCGATCTTTTCGGTCTACATTGAGGAGAAAGAGCCGGCGGCAGAGATTCCTGGTCAGGAACATCTGCTGGATGATGAATATACCGACTGTTATAATGCGGTCTATGATCAGCTGGAAAAGATGTTTCAGGAGTTGGCCGAGAACGGGAAATTTGATGCCGCTGAATTGCAGGACCTGATGGATGAACGGAACTTCACGATCCTGAGCGATGGGGCCAAGGCCGTGTCTCAGATCCATAATATGGAGTATCAGGGACCTTATCTGGTACATCATTGCCTGCATGTGGGCATCTTGGCCGGATTGATGGGAAAATGGCTGGGGCTTTCGATATTGGATCAGTATAATCTGGTCATCGCTGGTTTGTTCCTGGATATTGGCAAAATGCGTGTTCCGGCAGAAGTGCTGGATAAGAATGGCAAGCTTACAGATGAGGAATTTGAACTGGTGAAGAAACATGCCCAGTTCAGCTATGATATGATCAGCATGACCACCCTGAATGCCAATCAGGATATCATGCGCGGTGTCCTGCAGCATCATGAACGCTGCGACGGTTCTGGCTATCCCAATCATCTGACCGCGGAAAATATCTCGAGCTTTGGCAAGATTCTGGCCATTCTGGATATGTATGATGCCATGGCCAGTGACCGCATCTTTGCCAAACGCCGCTCTCCTTTTGATGTGTTTGCTACTCTTTATGACGATATCCTTGATGGCAAGCTGGATACGGAATACGGGGTACTGTTCATCAAGCATCTCTGCCATTCCCTGAATGGCAACTGGGTGGGCTTGAGCAATGGTGAAAAGGCGCGGATTGTGTATCTGGATGAAAGCCGGATCCGCTCGTTGCCGGTGGTGCAGACTTTGAATGGTGAGTTTATCGATTTGGGCAAGGAACGGGAGATCAAGGTGACCTGTATATTGACTGCCAATGAGGTAAAATCGTAACGATAGGTATGATAATAGTGGGAGCTATGAAATTTTTCGTAGCTCTTTTATTTTATAGGGAGGAATGACCATGGCTATGGTGCCGAAGTTGAATACGATGCAATTTGATAAAGAAATACCCTTTAAGGTCGTGGCGCCCTTCGAGCCCATGGGGGACCAGCCCCAGGCCATTGCAGACCTGGCGGCAGGCATTGAAAACGGCCAGCAGGCCCAGGTGCTCCTGGGTGCCACGGGTACGGGCAAGACCTATACCATTGCCAAAGTCATTGAGAAGGTGCAGAAACCGACTTTGGTCATTGCCCATAACAAGACCTTGGCGGCGCAGCTGGCCAGTGAGTTCAAGGCATTCTTCCCCGAGAATTATGTGGGCTATTTTGTCAGCTATTATGATTACTATCAGCCGGAAGCCTATATTGCTTCGACGGATACCTATATCGAGAAGGATTCTTCCATCAATGACGAGATTGATGAACTGCGCCATTCGGCAACCTGTTCGCTGTTTGAGCGGCGGGATGTGATTATCGTGGCCTCTGTGTCCTGCATCTATGGCTTGGGCTCGCCGGAAAGCTATCATGAAATGGTATTGTCCCTGCACAAGGGGCAGGAGGTGCCCCGGGAGGATATCCTGCATAAACTGGTGCAGATCCGTTATGAACGCAATGATATCGCCTTTGAGCGCGGCCGGTTCCGGGTGCGGGGGGATGTTATCGAAGTGTTCCCCGCAGGTTATAACAACCGGGCCGTACGCATTGAGTTGTTTGGGGATGAGATTGACCGCATGGTGGAATTCGATGTGGTGACAGGTGAGGTCTATGGGGAACGCACGCATTTGATGGTGTTTCCGGCATCCCACTATGTCACCGAAGATGAAGATATGAAGATTGCCATGAAAGATATCCGGGACGAACTGGACGTGCAGCTCAGGATGTTCCGGGAAAATGGCAAGTTATTGGAAGCCCAGCGCATTGAACAGCGTACCAATTACGATCTGGAAATGATGCAGGAAATGGGCTACTGCTCGGGTATCGAGAATTATTCCCGCCACCTGACCCATCGCAAGGCAGGGGAAGCACCTTATACTCTGTTGGATTACTTTCCTGAGGATTTCCTGATCGTGGTGGATGAGTCCCATGTGACTTTGCCGCAGATACATGCCATGTACGCGGGGGATAGAAGCCGCAAGGTATCGCTGGTGGAAAACGGCTTCCGCCTGCCATCGGCCTTTGACAATCGTCCGCTTACCTTTGAGGAATTTGCCGCCCGCATCAATCAGATCGTCTATGTGTCTGCGACGCCGGGCAAGTATGAGCAGGAACAGGCCCAGCAGGTAGCCCAGCAGGTCATCCGTCCCACGGGCCTAGTGGATCCGGAAATTGAGGTACGGCCCTTGGAGGGGCAGATCGATGATCTGCTCAGCGAGATCCGCCTGCGCATTGAGCGCCATGAGCGGGTATTGGTCACGACGCTGACCAAGAAGATGGCGGAAAATCTGACGGATTTCCTCAAGGAAGCCGGTGTCAAGGTGCGCTATCTCCATTCGGATATCGCCACCATCGAGCGGGCGGAGATCATCCACGATCTGCGGGCTGGGGAGTTCGATGTTTTGGTGGGCATCAACCTGCTGCGTGAAGGCCTCGATATGCCGGAGGTTTCCCTGATTGCCATCCTGGATGCGGACAAGGAGGGCTTCCTGCGTTCCGATACATCTTTGATCCAGATCATCGGCCGCGCCGCCCGCAATGCCAATGGCCGGGTTATCATGTATGCAGACAGGATCACCGATTCCATGAAGCGGGCCATAGATGAAACAGAGCGCCGCCGGGAAATCCAGCAGGCTTATAATAAGGAACACCATATTGTGCCCAAGACCATCAGCAAGCCCATCAAGCCGTTGATCGAGACCACCCTGGTGGCGGAAACGGCGGCTTCCTATACAGCTGGTGAGGGCAAAAAGAAAAAGAAACTGTCCAAGAAGGATAAGGAAAATCTCGTCAAGACGCTGCTGCGGGAAATGCAACAGGCTTCCCGCGCCATGGAATTCGAGCGGGCGGCAGAGCTGCGGGATATGATTTTGGAATTGGATGGAACTTTACCTAAACAAGGAGGGAAATAATGGAACAATTTATCAAAATAAAGGGCGCCCGCGCCCATAATCTTAAAAATATCAATGTGGATATCCCGCGGGACAAGCTTGTGGTAGTTACAGGATTATCTGGTTCGGGCAAGTCCTCGTTGGCTTTTGATACGGTCTACGCGGAAGGGCAGCGGCGCTATGTGGAGTCGCTGTCCTCCTATGCCCGGCAGTTTCTGGGGCAGATGGACAAGCCCGACGTGGATAATATCGATGGCCTGTCGCCAGCTATATCCATTGACCAGAAGACCACCAGCCATAATCCCCGTTCCACCGTGGGCACGGTGACGGAGATTTACGATTACCTGCGTCTGCTCTTTGCCCGGGCGGGGCGGCCCCACTGCCCCAAGTGCGGCAAGCCCATCACCCAGCAGACCGTGGATCAGATGGTGGATCAGATCAAGGAACTGCCGGAGCGCACGAAGCTTTTGATCATGGCTCAGGTAGTGCGGGGCAAGAAGGGGGAGCATCGCAAGATTCTTGACCATATTCGCCATGAGGGCTATGTGCGGGTGCGCATTGACGGGGAAATCTTCGACATCAACGACGACATCAATCTTGAGAAGAACAAGAAGCATACCATCGAAGTGGTCATTGACCGGCTGGTTGTTCGCGAAGGCATGGATCAGCGGCTGGCGGATTCGCTGGAAACGGCGTTGAAGCTGGGTGAAGGCGTCGTCTATGTGCAGATTGTGGATGGCGAAACCTTGATGTTCAGTGAGAACTTCGCCTGCGTGGACTGTGGCATCAGCCTGCCAGAAATCACGCCGCGCATGTTCTCCTTCAACAGTCCTTTTGGGGCCTGCCCGGTTTGTATGGGACTGGGCAGTCATATGGAATTTGACGAGGAACTGGTGATTCCCGATCCTCGGCTTTCCGTGGGGGGCGGTGTGTTTGCGCCCCTGTCGAAAAATCCCCATTCCTATGCCATGTGTGCCATGGCAGCGGTGCTGCGTGATTATGGCTGTGATATGGATACGCCCTGGAAAGATTTGGACAAGAAAACGCAGAAGGTCCTGCTCTATGGCTCGAAAGATGAAAAATTCCGCTTCCACTATGTCAATATGTTTGGCGAGAACAAGGAATACAATGTGGAATTTGAGGGCGTGATGCCCACCTTGTCCCGCCGTTACCATGAGACGGATTCAGATGAGATGCGGGAGTCCTATGAGAACTATATGACGGAGATTCCCTGCTCCGCTTGCCATGGGGCAAGACTTAAACCTGAAACTTTGTCTGTATTAGTGGGCGGCAAAAATATCCATGAAGTTACCAATATGAATATCCGGGAGGCAGAGGAATTCTTCCAGAATCTGGAACTGACGCCGCGGGAAGAAAAGATTGCCAAGCAGATCCTCAAGGAAATCCATGCACGCTTGAATTTCCTGCTGAATGTCGGCTTGGACTATCTGACCTTATCCCGGGCGGCGGGCACTTTGTCCGGTGGCGAGGCCCAGCGTATCCGGCTGGCCACCCAGATTGGTTCCGGTCTGCAGGGGGTGCTCTATGTTTTGGACGAACCCAGCATTGGCCTGCATCAGCGGGACAACAACCGACTGTTGGAAACTCTCAAGAATCTGCGGGATTTAGGCAATACCCTGCTGGTGGTGGAGCATGATGAAGATACCATGTACGCTGCTGACCATATCATCGACATCGGCCCTGGGGCCGGGGAACATGGCGGCCAAGTGGTGGCTCAGGGTACGGCCCAGGAAATCATGCAGGTGCCCGAGTCGGTGACTGGTCAATACCTGTCCCGCAAGAAATTTATTCCTGTGCCCTCCCGCCGTCGTCCGGGGAATGGCAATTTCCTTGAAGTGGTCGGTGCGGCAGAAAACAATCTCAAGGACATCAATGTGAAATTCCCCCTGGGCACTCTGACCTTGGTAACGGGCGTGTCCGGTTCAGGCAAGAGTACCCTGGTCAATGAGATCCTTTACAAGGGCATTGCCTCCCGTCTCTACCATGCCAAGGGCAAGCCGGGGAAGCATAAGAAGATCAAGGGGCTGGAACATATCGACAAGATCATCGATATTGACCAGCAGCCCATTGGCCGCACCCCCCGTTCCAATCCGGCAACTTATACCGGCGTTTTTGACGCCATTCGGGATCTGTTCAGCCAGACCAGCGAAGCCAAGGTGCGCGGCTATAAGCCGGGACGCTTCAGCTTCAATGTGAAAGGGGGGCGCTGTGAAGCCTGCAAGGGCGATGGCATCTTGAAAATAGAAATGCATTTCCTGCCGGATGTCTATGTGCCCTGCGAGGTCTGCAAGGGAGCCCGCTACAATCGGGAAACTTTGGAAGTCCGCTACAAGGGCAAGACCATTGCTGATGTGCTGGATATGACCATCGATGAAGCAGTGGCTTTCTTTGCCAATGTCCCCCGTATTGCCCGGAAGCTGCAGATCATTCAGGATGTGGGGTTAGGCTATATCAAGCTGGGGCAGCCGGCTACCACTTTGTCCGGCGGCGAAGCCCAGCGCGTGAAACTGGCCACGGAACTATCCCGCCGCAGTACGGGCAAGACGCTCTACATCTTGGACGAGCCCACTACGGGGCTTCATTCGGCGGATATCCATAAGCTGTTGGGGATTTTGCAGCGGCTGGTGGATGGGGGCGATACCGTCGTGGTCATTGAGCATAATCTCGATGTGATTAAGACGGCGGATTATATTATCGACCTGGGGCCTGAAGGGGGAGATAAGGGAGGCACCATTGTGGCCTCTGGCAGACCCGAAGATATCGTGAAGGTTCCGGCGTCTTACACTGGGAAATTCCTGAAACCCTTGCTTGAAGAGAAGAATGAATAATAATTCGCACCATTGATTCGTGGCATATGACGCAGGGCCGGGGCATTGGCTGTCCTTCGCTATGGTGCTTAGCTAAAACCGATTTTTGCCTTTCAATTCAGTATCTGTAAAAGTCAAAACTCGCTGCGCTCAGACAGCAGACTTTTACAGATAGAACGGATGTAGGCAAAAATCGGTTTTTTTACGCTAAGCGCCATACGCTGCGGACAGTCAACGCCCCGGCCCCGCTTCTTTTGCGGCGGAATGAATGGTTGATGGCGGACGCATTTATTTAGTGTCGGCTTTGCTTTGTATGCGGGGATTGTGGCGGGGCGTTGACTTTTGACATTTGACTTTTGACATGTCAAATAACCGATTAAGTTTCTGCTTTTTTATTCGATATACAAGATGTAATGGAGTATGTTTGTTCAAGGAGGTGTCTTTATGCGGATATTGCCGAATCTTCCCCGGAGGGAGCTGGATGCTTATGTCAGGCAGCCAACTGGATTTCTACCCATAATTTTCTGCTCCATGAAGCGGCCAGTGCCCGGCAGAATCAGGATGCCATGAAGAAGGCCAATGATCAGATGTCCCGAGTGATGCAGACGGCCAGCCGCATTATGCATGGGCGGAAGGTATCCCCCGCAGATGAGAAGGAGTTGATGGAGTTTAACAAAGACCTTTACGCCATGGCCAAGAGTGCCGCAGCTTTGGAAGAGCATCGCCGCAAGCGGGAAGAGGAGCGGGAGGATGAAAAGATTTCGGCGGATAATGACCGGGCCCGGGAGTACGATTCGGAGCCTAAGGATTACAGTGTGGAGGAAACACCTATGCCCAAGATGGCTACGGAGATGACCGTGGATTTTGGGGGGCGAAATGCCCGCGATTGATGGTGTGTGTGCCGTGTTGATGGAATGAATCTATATTGGTAATGTCGAAAAGGAGGGCTTATCTTGAAGGAAAAACTAACGGTTGAGAAAAAGGATGCGACAGCCTGGACGGCGAAAAAGAATGCGGCGGTTTATCAGCAGCTGGATTTTCACGACAAACGCGAAGGGGAGTTCGCGCGGCGGGGATTGATGGCGGCACCAGAGGCTTTGGAAATACGGAATGCAGCCGGAGAGGTGGTGTGGAGTCAGGCTGCTTATGCCTTTTTGGACGAGATGAAGAAAGCACCTGACACAGCGAATCCGAGCCTCTGGGAAAATACGAAGAACAATCACATTGCGGGGCTCTTTGAGGTCACCAAAGGCATTTACCAGGTGCGGGGCTTTGATATGGCTAATGTGACATTGATTGCCGGAGATACAGGCTGGATTGTCTTCGATACCTCCATGGCGGTGGAGACGGCAAAGGCAGCCATGGAGCTGGTCGAGAAGCATTTGGGCAAGCGGCCTGTCAAAGCTGTCATTATTTCTCATCCACATATCGACCATTTCGGTGGTGTCAAGGCCTTCCTGACCGATGAGGAAGCGGCGGATCGCTCGCTGCCGATTGAGGAACAGATTGCCAGCGGCAAGATCCCTGTCATCGTGCCCCAGGGGTTTACCAAGTCTGCTATGGAAGAGAATCTTTATGCAGGCAGCGCCATGGGGCGGCGGGCCAGCTATCAGTATGGCGTTTTCCTGGAAAAAGGGCCCCGGGGCGGTCTGGGCATTGGCATTGGCATGGGCCAGGCCCGGCGGGGCACTTCTTCCTTTATCCTGCCTACCTGGGAAATCAAGGAGACGGGGGAATCAATGGTCATCGATGGGGTGGAGATGGAATTCCAGATGACGCCGGGGACAGAAGCGCCCGCGGAGATGAATACCTATTTCCCCCAGAAAAAAGCCCTGTGGCTGGCGGAGAACTGTACCTGCACCCTGCATAATCTCTATACTCTGAGGGGGGCTCAGGTACGGGATGGCAATGCCTGGGCCAAGTACATCATGGAGGCGGCGGCTCTTTATGGCGATAAGACTGAGGTGACTTTCCAGTCCCACAATTGGCCGCACTGGGGGAAGGATTTGATTCGCGATTACTTGCTGGATACGGCGGCAGTCTATAAATTCATCAACGATGAGACATTGGCCCTGTTGAATCTGGGGTACACTGCTGACGAAATCGCCCATACCATTGAACTGACGCCTATGCTGGCGAAAAACTGGTATACCCGTCAGTATTATGGCACGGTGTCCCATGATGCCAAGGCGGTCTATCAGAAATTCATGGGCTGGTATGATGCTAATCCCATTCATCTGCACAAGCTACCGCCGGAGGAGAGCGCGAAAAAGTGGGCCGAGTACCTGGGCCTGGGCAGCGTGGAGGCTGTTTTGAAGAAGGCCCGGCAGGATTTTGTGGCTGGGGAATACCAATGGGTGGCGGAGCTGACCAATAAGCTGGTCTTTGCCGACCCCGGGAATACCGAGGCCCGTCGGCTCTGTGCCGATGCCTTCGAACAGCTGGGGTATCAGGCGGAATCTGGCCCCTGGCGCAACTGCTATCTGACGGGAGCCGTGGAACTGCGCCATGGCAATTTGATGTTGAAGGTGCCCAATCGCCCCGGTTTTGGTGGCGATATGATGGCAAACCTCACCCCGGAAATGGCCTTTGATTATATGGGGATTTTGCTGGATAGGCAGGCCACGGCAGAGGAGAATGCTGCCATCCGCTTCGAGCTTACCGATATCAAGGAAACGTATACTGCCTATCTGCGTTACGGCGTGCTGCTCTACGCCAAAGAAGCACGGCCGGTGGATACTGTGGTGAAGTGTCCTGCCAAGGCCCTGTTGCTGCTGATGGCAGGAATGGCGGACAAATTCCGCCAGGCAGCGGAGATTACGGGAGATGCTGCCCCTATGGAGCTGTTGATGAATTCGTTGAACCGCTTTGTGGGCGGCAAGCCCGGGGATTTCAATATTGTGGAGCCATGAGTGGGGGTACGCTATGTCTGATTTTTTGGAGTATTACAATCCGACGAAGCTCTTTATTGTCGGCAAGGTTATGTTTGTGCTTAACCTCGCCATATTCCTGCGTAATCTCTGGCGGCTGCCACCGGTTATCGCTGTACTGCTATTGATTGCCACCCTATCCTGTTCCCTGCCGATTTTGTTCCGCCATCGTCAGCAAAGCATCGGCGATACTGTGTTTTTCAAGCGTATCATCCTGCCGGGCTTTTTGGGGCTGACGTTATCCATCCTGCTGATTGCAGGACTGGTGGACTGGGCACGGCTGCCTTATGGTCTGAGCCATCGGGAGGCTATGGGGCTGTTCTTTGAAAGCAAGGGAATGTTCTTCCTGGTCATGTCCAACGTGGCTCTGGTGCAGATGGTGTTGCAGGAGGCCATACCAAAGGGCGAGCGCAAGCATTATCTCTTGTTGTTGGTCCTGCCGTTGGCTCTGCTGCTACTGGTATAGAAAAAATGTCCCACAGGGAATTGCTCCCGTGGGACATTTTTTGCGGCTGGTTATGCTGCCTGTTCTGTATGCATATAGGCCGCTTCGTCCAGCATGTTCTCGTTTTTCGACAGGGCCGTGGTCACGGCGATGTCACCGATGGTGTTGATGGTAGTGCGGAACATGGAGGTCAGCGGGTCAATACCCAGCACGATGGCCGAGGCTTCTACGGGCAGGCCGAAGGAAACGATGATGGAGGTCAGGCAGACAAAGGAACCGCCCGGCACCCCCGGAGCCCCGATGGACAGGGCCACAACGGTGACGAAGAGGGCCCCGATAAAGGCCGGCGTCATTTCGAGGCCGTACATTTTCGCCAGCAAAATTGCCTGAATGGAAAAATAGAAGCAGCCGCCGTCCATATTGACCGTAGCCCCCAAGGGGATGGAGAAGGAGGACAGCTTCGGCGAAACCCCCATTTTTTCCGTGCAGAAGCGCATGGTGAAGGGCATGGCGGCGGTGCTGCTGCCCATGGAAATGGCCACCGGCACGAAGCTGCCGATTTTCTTCAGGAAAGGCAGCGGAGAGATTTTTCCCATCAGCACCATGACCGTGGCATAGATGCCCAGCATGGCGATGGCACCGATAAACTGTCCTACCAGCACCCGGCCCAGGAGCAGCAAGGAGTCAGTGCCCACGGTGAACATCAAGGCCATCATGGACAGAAAGGCAATCAACGGGATGAACTGGGCCAGCAGGGTGATGACACGCAGGCAGAAGGTATTCATGGTTTCAATGAAGTTTTTCAGCAGTTGGGCTTTTTCCCCCAACATATTGATGGTTATGCCGAAGAGCACAGAGACGAAAATGATCTGCAGCATATCCCGATTCACAATGGGGGCCACGAGATTTTCCGGCACCACGTTCACAATCATATCCAACAGGGAAATGCTCATCCTTTCGCCGCCGCCACTGACAGTCCCCATCTGTGGCACGGCGCCGTGGAAGATAAACAGGCCGATGATGATGCTGAGGGTTGTGGCAATTATGGTGGTACACATGTAAGTGCCCACCAGCTTGCCGCCGATGCGGCCGATATCCGAAGCGTTGGAGATGCTGGTTATGCCGGAGATGATGGAGAAGAACACCACCGGGGCAATCATCATATTCAGGGAATTGAGGAACATGGTGCGGATGCTGCCGATGATGTTCTTGTTCAGCATGGCGATGAAATCCGGCGAGAGCATTTCCTGGATAAGGGCCCCGGCCAGAATGCCCATGACCATGGCGAACAGGGTATAGCGAATCTGCTTGTTGCCCGCTTCATGGACTTTGATGGTGACGATGTTCTTTCCATTGCTGTGGGTATAGGAAAGCATTTCTTTTTTGGACTTCAATACGATTGTCCGCTGATAGTCCGGATCTTCTTCGTTCCATTCCGTCAAAACCTGCAATGGATTGTAGGCCTTACCGATGGTTTCCATGCGCACGGAAATATCGCCGAAGTGCTTTTGCAAAGAGACCTTGACATGGACTTCGGGGCGCAGGGAAAGCTGCAGGGAGTAGATGTGCTCCAAAAGCTGCCTGGCTGTCGCTGCTTCTTTGGTGGATACCCCCAGCTTTAGCAGCGATTCGCCAATGGCTGCGATGGTCTCTCGGAATGTTTCGCCTGTCAGCTCAAAAGTACGCCATCGTTCAAACATTGTTTCCCCTCCTTATTTTTATTATGGAATAATCCCTATATACCATAATAGCGATTTGGCGCCTTAGATTCAAGTGATTTTTGGCAATTTTCCGACATGATGATAACTTAGCAGCAAAATACTTTGATGTCTCAGCCAAGGGCTGTGTTATAATGGAAAAGAAACCGTAATGAAGAAAAGGTGATAGATTTGCAGACAGTCAGCAATGTATTGAATTTAGTGAAGGCAGCAATTATGCCTGCTTTGGAGCAAGCTCGTGTGGTGGTGGACGCCACGGCAGGCAATGGGCATGACACTTTGTTTTTGGCGGAGCATACTTCTGACTTGGCCAAAATCTACGCCTTTGATATTCAGGAAGCAGCCCTTGACAATACCCGGCAGCGGACGGCAGAATATGCCGGCCGCATCGAATATGTGCTGCGCAGCCACGCAGAGATTGGGGCGGTGGTGGCGGAGAATATTGATCTGGCCATTTTCAATCTGGGTTATCTGCCGGGGCAGGAACATGCGTTGACTACCAGGAAGGAGAGCACTTTGCTGGCGGTGCAGCAGGTATTGGAGAAACTGAGTCTTAACGGCGTGTGCGTGATTGTGGCTTATCCGGGCCATGAGGCCGGAGCGCAGGAGGCAGAGATGCTGGAGGAATTTCTGCAGCATCTGCCGCGAAAGAATTATACGGCAGGCTGTTATCGCCTGCTGAATCACATGCGGACAGCGCCATATGCTTATGTGGTGGAAAAAGTTCGTTGAACAGAGTCTGAAACGGAAGATAAGAAAAAATCCGAAAGGCATCCTTGTTGGAGCTTTCGGATTTTTTACGTAATCTGTGTTATTCGGCATCGAAGAGAGGCAGGGCCTCCAGGAAGATGATATCCGTGCGCTTGGCGGCATCGCCTTCAGCCAGCACGCAGGCCTGACCGATTACCTTGCCACCGGCTTCTTCGGTGAGCTCTGTGAGAGCTTTCATGGAACCGCCGGTGCTGATGACATCATCCAGCAGCAGGACATTCTTGCCTTTGAGGCGGTCAACGTCTACGCCATCGAGGCAGAGCTTCTGCACGCCTTTGGTGGTGATGGAGATATCTTCCACCCAGACAGCATTTTCCATATAAGCCTTGACGGATTTGCGGGCTACCACATAGCGTTCCATGCCCATCTCCCGGGCCAGGTCGGCAGCCAAGGGAATGCCCTTGGTTTCTGCGGTGAGAATCACATCCGTATCGGCCGGAATCTTCTTGGCCAATTCTTTGGCGCAGGCCAACGTCAGATTCGGATCACCCAGCATGATGAAACCAGCAATGGCCAGTTTGTCCGTGACATTCAAAATGGGCAGCGAACGCTTGCAGCCGGCTACCGTCAGGTCGTAAAATCTATTTGCCATATTAAAATACCCCTCGCTTGAGAATTTCGTGTAAGGGCAATGCTTACTGAGATATTATACGCTCTTTTGTCCCGCCATGCAAATATTATTGTACGGAAAGTGCGAAATTGTGTAAAATAGGTATAGTGCAGAACGGAGGAGGTTGATTTTTTGCGTATTTTATTATCGAATGATGATGGTGTGAAAGCGGCAGGCATCGAAGCTTTGGTGCAGGCCCTGTATAAGGAACATGAAGTGATCGTGGCTGCGCCCATGCAGCAGCAGAGCGGTATGAGCAATGCCCTGACCATTGGCAAGCCCATTGAAGTGGCACGGGACAATGCTCTGGAAGATAAATACGGCATTGAGGCCTGGGCCATCGGCGGCACGCCGGCAGATAGTGCCAAACTCTATATTGAAGCCTTTATGACGGCGGATAAGCCGGTGGATCTGGTGATTTCCGGTATCAACCACGGGGCAAATCTCGCTACGGATATCCTTTATTCCGGTACGGTGGGCGCCGCCATGGAAGGATATTTCCACGACATTCCCGCCTTTGCCCTGTCGCTGGATGTGGACAGCCAGCTGAGCTATCAGGAGGCGGCAAATATCTTTGCCCAGGATTTTCTAAAACTGATGCCGGAGAATGGCAAATGCTTCCTGTTCAATTTGAACTTTCCCTTGTTCCTGAAGGATGATGTGCCTCAGTATGTCTTTGGCCGGCAGGGCAAGCGGGATTATCTCAATGCCTTTACGAAAGAAGAACGGGACGGCAAGGTTTTCTATACCATGGCGGGGGAAGTCTATGACCGGGACAAGGGAGACGCCACGGATATCTATGCCACGGAACAGGGCTATATCTCCATCACGCCCTTGGTGGCTGATTTGACGGATTATATGGAGTTGGACAAGCGGCTGGAAAAATAAGATGACGGCGGCAGCGTTTTCATGTTACAATAAAGTTTGAAATTTTTCGCTTATATACAATATATACAGTAGCAGGGAGGATATTACCATGAAATCAATGATTCGCGATATCAAGCTGGCTCCGTCCGGTCATGACAAAATCGAGTGGGTAAAGAACTTTATGCCGGTTATGCGGGCAGTGGACGAGGAATTCTCCAAGACCAAGCCTTTTGCCGGAAAAAAGATGGTGATTACCCTGCACCTGGAGGCCAAGACGGCCTATATGGCAGAGGTGTTCATGCATGCCGGGGCAGAAGTGGCCATCACGGGCAGCAACCCGCTGTCCACCCAGGACGATGTGGCGGCAGCCCTCGTGGAAGATGGTGTCAATGTCTTTGCCTGGCATGACTGCACGGAGGAAGAATACTTCAATTTCATCGATGAAGCCCTGAAGATTGAACCGGATTTCATCATCGATGATGGCGGCGATCTTGTGCATGCCCTGCATACCACCCATCGCGATCTGCTGCCGAAAATCGTCGGCGGTTCTGAGGAGACCACCACGGGTGTCCATCGCCTGCGCGGCTTGGCCCAGGAGGGCAAGCTGGAGTTCCCGATGATTGCGGCCAATGATGCCTATATGAAGTTCCTGTTCGACAATCGCTATGGCACGGGCCAGTCCACTTGGGACGGCATCATGCGGACCACGAATCTCGTGATTGCGGGCAAGACCGTGGTTATCGCTGGCTATGGCTGGTGCGGCAAGGGCGGTGCTATGCGTGCCCGCGGGCTCGGTGCCAACGTCGTGATTACGGAAGTAGATCCGATTAAGGCCATTGAAGCAGTCTTTGACGGTTTCCGCGTGATGCCCATGGACGAAGCGGCAAAGATTGGTGATATCTTCCTGACGCTGACTGGCGATAAGGACGTTATCGTCAAGCGTCATTTCGAGTCCATGAAGGATGGCGCTATGCTGGCCAACTCCGGTCATTTTGACTGCGAAATCAACATTCCGGAACTGGAAAGCCTGTCCAAGTCCCGCCGCAAGGTGCGCAATAATATCGAAGAATTCCTGCAGCCCGATGGCCGCAAAATCTACTTGCTGGCCGAAGGCCGTCTCGTAAATCTGGCTGCTGGCGACGGCCACCCGGCTGAAATCATGGACCTGTCCTTCGGTGTGCAGTTCTTCTCCATGATGCACCTCTTGGAACATGGCCAGGAACTGGCGAAGGAAGTTCACCTGATGCCCAATGAGGTCAATGTGAAACTGGCCGAGCTGAAATTGAAATCCTTGGGAATGGCCATCGACACGCTCACGCCGGAACAGCGGGCTTATCTCAATCTGGAATAATTAGGAGGAAGAATCTTGAAGACTTTAATCAAAGACGTATATGTGGTGCTGCCGGATGGCACGACGCCACTGACTAATATCATGCTGGATGGCAATAAGATTGCCGCTATCGGTGAAGTGCCGGAGGATTTCCGTCCGGGCAAGATCATCGATGGCAAGAATCATCTGGCTGTGCCGGGCTTTGTCAACGCCCATACCCATGCATCCATGACGCTCCTGCGCAGCTATGCAGATGATATGGCCTTGATGGACTGGCTCAATAATATGATCTGGCCTGCAGAAGCCAAGATGGATGAAGAGGATATCTATTGGGGCGCCATGCTGGCCATGGTGGAAATGGTGCGTTCCGGTACCACCACCTTTGCCGATATGTATGGGCCTTATATGAACCGGGTAGCGGAAGCCACCATGGACGCCGGTATCCGCGGCGTGCTCTGCCGTGGCATCATCGGTGTGGCACCGGACGGAGAAAAGAAGCTGCAGGAAAATGTGGAACTTTACAAGGATTTCCATGGTGCCAATAATGGCCGTATCTCTGTAATGTTTGGCCCTCATGCTCCCTATACCTGCCCACCGGATTTTCTGAAAAAGGTATCCAAAGCGGCACAGGATTTGGGCGCAGGCATCCATATCCATATGCATGAGACGAGAATCGAGGTAGAGGACTCCCTCAAGCAGTATGGCAAGCGTCCGTTTGCCTGGGTAGAAGAAACGGGCATCTTTGACAATGACCATGTACTGGCTGCGCACTGCGTGCATCTGGATGACAACGATATTGAAATCATCAAGAAACATAAGATTGCGGTTGCACATAACCCAGGCAGCAATATGAAACTGGCCAGCGGTTTTGCGCCGGTAACCCGTCTGCTCAAAGAAGGCGTAGTCACGGCTTTGGGTACGGACGGCGCCTCCTCCAACAACAATCTGGATATGCTGGAAGAGGTAAATCTGGCGGCTATGCTGCATAAAGTCAACGAGTACGATCCGCTGGCTGTTCCTGCATTTGAGGCCTTGAAGATGGGCACGGAATACGGTGCCAAGGCTGTAGGTATCGATAATCTGGGCCGTCTGGAAGCCGGGGCAAAGGCCGATATCGCCCTTTGGGATATGAACAGCGCCGCCTGGTTCCCACGGAATAATCTCGTTTCCCTGCTGGTCTATGCCGCAAATTCTAGCTCCGTGGATACCCTTATCTGCGATGGTCAGATTGTCATGGAAAACCGCGAGCTCAAAACGCTGGATGAAGAGCGTATCTTCTTCGAGGCCCAGCGCTGTGCTGAGCGTCTCACAAAGTAATATGGTTGAGGTGATCCCTTGAGTAAGAAAGTAGCGGAGCGCAAGACTGCTCCGCGGCGCAGAAAGGCCTCCGGCAGGAAGAAGGCAGCGGCCAAACCTGCCGCCAATCCCGAACGCAAGTATGAACTATGGGGCCTTTTCTTAGTGGCGGTAAGCCTTATCTCCATTTGTGGTCTTTGCGGCCTGAATGTCGGCTTTGTCGGGGTGTACTTTGCCAAATGCCTGCATTATATGTTTGGCGTTGGGGCAATCGTTATTTCCTTGCTGATTCTATTGATTGGCTATCAGTATATTGTCAAGCATCATGGATTGGTGTACAGCCCCAGATTTTTCGGCTTGGGACTGCTGTTTCTGTCGGTGCTGGCTATCTGGCATCACTGTGTCATAGATCCCGGAGCAGAAATCCTGCCGGAAAGCCTGCCCAAAGGCGGTGGGCTGCTGGCAGGCGGACTGCTGCTGATCCTGCGCAAGTTCTTTGGCGTGGATGGCTCCATAATCCTGCTGGGGGCCGGCGTGATCGGCTCCATCCTGCTGAGCACCACCTGGTCCTTGGCCAATGGCGTCCTGCGTACCCAGCGCACAGCGGCCAAAAGTGCCGCCGCCACAGGCAAGGCTATGGCCGTAGCCTATGAGAAGGTGGCCGATGTCAGTGAACGGATGGAAGAAAAAGTGGTGGAGAAGGTCAAATCCTCCTTTTACAATCAGGAGGACGATGACCATTTTGCCCAGGCGCCACTGGATAGCACGGCGAAAGAAAAGCCGGAAGCAGTTGTGGCGGCTGATACCTTGGCAGAAGAACCTGCTGCGGAAGATCTGCCTAAGTTTACCATCGAATATGGCCGCAGTGACGATGAGCCGGAAAATGAGGCTGAAGAGGAAGAAATGGGGCTGGCTGAGGATTTTGTGCCCCTTGACATGTCAAATGACCGGTCAAATCTGACACGTCAGATTGACATTCAACCAGCTATCCATGTGGCCCAGCCTAAACCTGTGGCGCCTTCGGCCAAACCGATGAAGGATGCAGCCAAGCGTACTGCCATGCCCAGCTATGGGGAAATCGCCCCCATCAGGCCGGCGGCGGCAATCCTGGACGGCTCGGAAAAGGCTGTGGAGGAAGTGCCTAAGCCTGTCAAGCCCTATGAACTGCCCAAGGTCACGGAAATCCTGAGCAAACATGTCAAGGCCAAGAATACGGAACTGGAGCGGGAGATTGCCGATAACGCGATAACCCTGCAGCAGACTTTGGCTGACTTCAAGGTCAAGGCCAATATCCTCAATGCCTGCCACGGGCCAGCGGTTACCCGCTATGAGCTGGAGCCGGCCCCTGGGGTGAAAGTCAGCAAGATCACCAATCTGGCAGACGATATTGCCCTGCGTCTGGCAGCGGCCTCTGTGCGCATCGAACAGATTCCCGGCAAGAGCGCCATCGGCATCGAGGTGCCCAATAAGGAACTGGAAGGCGTGCAGCTGCGGGAGGTATTGGAAAACACCAAGTTCGACAAGGCAAAATCCAAGCTTACCGTCGGTCTGGGCATGGATATCGGCGGTCAGGGCATCTTTGCCGATCTGGGCAAGATGCCCCATCTGCTGGTGGCCGGTGCCACAGGTTCAGGTAAGTCCGTCTGCATCAATACCCTGATTACCAGCATTCTCTTCAAGGCCAAGCCGGATGAAGTGAAGTTTATCCTGGTGGATCCCAAGATGGTGGAGCTGTCCAATTACAACGGCATTCCCCATCTGATGGTGCCGGTGGTGACAGACGCGAAGAAAGCAGCATCGGTACTCAACTGGTCGGTACAGGAAATGGAGAAGCGCTACAGCAAGTTTGCGGAAAAGGGTGTCCGCAATATGCAGGGCTATAATGACAGTTTCCCCGATGATAAGATGCCGGCCATCGTCATCATCATCGACGAGTTGGCCGACCTCATGATGGTAGCCCCCCATGACGTGGAAGATGCCATCTGCCGCCTGGCTCAGAAGGCCCGTGCTGCCGGCATCCATATGGTGCTGGCAACCCAGAGACCGTCTGTAGACGTTATCACAGGCATTATCAAGGCCAATGTGCCGTCAAGAATTTCCTTTGCGGTGTCCAGTCAGATTGACTCCCGTACAATCCTCGACCGCAGCGGTGCTGAAAAGCTGCTGGGCCGCGGCGATATGCTCTTTTTCCCCATCGGTGCCTCCAAGCCCCGCCGTGTGCAGGGTGCTTTTATCAGCGATGGGGAAGTGGAAAAGCTGCTGGATTTCATCCGCGCCCAAGGACAGGAAATGGAACCCAATGAGGAAATCGAAGCCTTCACCCAGCGGGAAATGGAAGCAGCCAATGAAGAAGAAAGCGGCAAAGGCGGTGCCCGCAGTGCACCGAAAACCGATGCCTTGCTGAATGATGCGGTCAATCTCGTCATGAGCACCGGACAGGCCTCGGCCTCCAGCATCCAGCGCCGCTTCCATATCGGCTATACCCGGGCCGCAAGGCTGATTGACACCATGGAAGAGCTCAACATCGTGGGCCCCAACCTGGGCAGCAAGCCTCGGGAGATATTGATGACAACAGAAGAAGCATTGGACGTGCTGGCAAATACATGATGATATGTGGGCGGTTTGACAGGTCAAATTTGATAAGTCAAACTGCCTGCTTTTGTTTGTGAAATTGAGGTAATTGCATTGGTAAAACTAACAGGTTACTATCAGCTGCCGGGCGCATTGCCGCAGTCGGTAGATTTTGAGGACTTATTCGACAAATCGTTCATGCGCAAGTATACGAACTATCGTACTTTCGAGAAATTCCTGCAGGGTGGCAGATTCCATATCACATCCCAGCAGGAGTTCGAGGCCCTTCCCGAAGAGCAGATGGACAAACACGTTGCCAGGACTACAAGATTTGGTAGTTGGGCAGAAATGATTGACTTCGCAACGGATATCTACGCACGGAAACAGATGCAGCAATAAGTGCAGGCAGGTTTTTTCAGAGCTTTATTGCCCTTTTCGCCATAATTCGCTATAATAGGTTCGTTGAAAAAAATTCGAGGTGTACGAGATTGCATATTGTATTGATAGAGCCGGAGATTCCCGGCAACACGGGTAATATTGCTCGGCTTTGTGCCGCTACCGGCATTGAACTCCATCTGGTCAAGCCCTTGGGCTTTTCGACGGATGACAAGCATTTGAAGCGGGCGGGGCTGGATTACTGGCATTTGGTCAAGGTTCATTATCACAAGAACTTTGATGAGGTGCTGGAAAAATACCCGAACCATAATTTTTACTATTGTTCCACGAAGGCTCCCCATGCCCATACAGAGGTACAATATACTTCTGAAGATATGCTGGTATTTGGCAAGGAGTCGGCGGGGATTCCCGAAGAAATCCTCAATGAGCATTGGGATTCCTGTGTGCGCATTCCCATGATTGAGGATGCCCGTTCCCTGAATCTGTCCAATGCCGTGGCGGTGGTGGCTTATGAAGCCCTGCGGCAGCTGGATTTCGGGCAGCTTGAGGAAGTCGGCCCGGGACTGCGTATGTGGAAGAAATAAAGAGGTAAAAAGGAAGAGAAAGCAACAATGATTAATGAAAATTTCCTGGCGGCATGCCGTGAATTTCTCCAACCGGAGCAGATCATGTTGGATGCTCCCATGAGTGAACATACTACCTTCAAGATTGGCGGCCCTGCAGACTGCCTGCTGAAACCGGCCAATTTGGGTGAAACGCAGAAGATTCTCCAGCTGGTCAAGGAATATGAGCTGCCATTGACCTTCGTGGGCAATGGTTCCAATATGCTCGTGCGAGATAAGGGAATCCGTGGGGTAGTGGTGAACTTTGCCGATACGATCAATACCATCAAGGTGGAAGGCACGAAGATGACTGTGGGGGCTGGTGCACTGCTGAAGGATGTGGCTGAGGCTGCTGCCAAGCATAGCCTAGCCGGTATGGAATTTGCCTGCGGCATCCCGGGCAGCATGGGCGGCGCCGTCTTTATGAATGCCGGCGCCTATGGCGGCGAGACCAAGAGTGTGGTCAAGGGCGTCCGTGCTGTTACCCGCGAGGGGGAAATCAAGACCTATGCGTTGGATGAACTGGAGCTGGGCTATCGTCATAGCATTTTCCAGAGTAATGGCGAAGCTATTGTGGAAGTGGAGTTGGAACTTACCCCCGGCAGCGAAGAGGAAATCCGGGCCGGTATCGCTGACTACACCAACCGCCGGGAAAGCAAGCAGCCTTTGGAAATGCCCAGTGCCGGCAGCACATTCAAGCGTCCGGAAGGCTATTTTGCCGGTACGCTGATTGACCAGACAGGCCTTAAAGGCTTGTCCGTAGGCGGTGCCCAGGTTTCCACCAAGCATGCCGGCTTTGTGGTCAACAAAGGCGGCGCAACTGCAGCCGATGTGGTGAACCTCATTCATGAAGTGCAGAAACGGGTTAAGGAAGCCCACGGTGTGGAGCTGCAGCCCGAAGTGCGCATGATTGGCGAAAAATAAATAAGCAGGAATTTTCCACTCCTTTACGGAATTATACCTATATAAATCCGAAAGGAGTGGATTTTTATGCGGTTGGAATTTTTGGGCGCAGCCCATACCGTGACAGGTTCCTGCTATCTTTTGGAGACGCAGGAAAAGCAATTCCTTATTGATTGTGGCATGTTCCAAGGAGCACGGCGGATCCGGGAGCTGAATTATGAAAGCTTTCCTTTTAATCCTGCAGGGATAGATGCCGTCATCCTGACGCATGCCCATGTGGATCATTGTGGTCTGATTCCGAAACTCGTGAAAGATGGTTTCAAGGGCACAGTATATGCCACCCAGGCTACCTGCGATCTGGCACAGATCATGCTGCCGGATTCAGCTTTTATCCAGCAGTCGGATGCGGAATCCTTCAATCGCAAGAACCAACGGCGGGGCGAGGAGCCCGTGGAGCCGATCTATTCCATTGACGATGCGATGGATGCGCTGAAGCATTTTGTGCCCATGCCTTATGAGCAGGAATTCACTTTGGGAGATAATGTCAAGGTCAGATTCTTTGATGCCGGCCATATTATCGGTTCCGCTATTGTGGATCTGCAGGTGACGGAAGGGGAAAAGATCACAAAACTGGTCTTCTCCGGCGACTTGGGGCAGCCCAAGCAGCCTATCATCAAAGATCCCACCGTGATTACCGGAGCGGATTTCCTCGTGGTGGAATCCACCTATGGCGATCGCAAGCATAAGACCTATGATAAAGAGACAAAGCTTCTGGAAATCGTCAATGACACCATGGATAGGGGCGGTAATGTGATCATTCCCTCTTTTGCCGTGGGGCGTACGCAGACGCTGTTGTATTATTTCTATAATCTGTGGAAACAGGGACGCCTGGACGGGGATATTCCCATCATTCTGGACAGCCCGCTGGCCATCAATGCCACCCGTATCTTTATGAAGAATTATCAGGAGTTCAGTGAAGAAGCCATCAAGATGTTTGGCAACAGCGAGAAGCTGACGGAATTTCCGCAGCTCAGGATCTGCAAGAGTCCCGAGGAATCACGGGCCTTGAACAGTTCCGAGGGTTCGGCCATCATCATCTCGGCTTCGGGTATGGCCGATGCCGGACGTATCCTGCACCATCTGAAACACAATCTTTGGCGGCCGGAATCCACCATCCTCTTTGTGGGCTATCAGGCTGAAGGCAGTTTGGGGCGGCGGCTGGTGGAAGGCATCAAGCGCGTGCGTGTCATGGGTGAGGAAGTGGCGGTCAAAGCTCAGATTCAGGTTATGAACGGTTTTTCTGCCCATGCCGATACGGACCAGCTTATGGATTGGATCACGAATTTCCAAAATCCCAAACCGGCCAAGATTTTCATCGTCCATGGTGAGGCGCAGGGGCAGGAGTTCATGAAGAGCCGCATTCAGAAGGAATATCAGGGGGAAGCCTATATCCCGTTCCGTGGGGACGCTGTCGTTATTCATGGTCGGGCCTGTGAGTTGCAGCCTTCCAATATTCCCGAGGTTTCTGTGGAAGTGGAGATGGAAGAACAACTGGCTATCTTCGATGCCGAATATCGTAGCCTGCGGCATAAGGTCCTGCAACTGGCTGTCCGTCAGCCCAAGACCATGGAGCCGCTATTGAAGGCCATCACCAAAGGGTTCAATTATCTCAAGAAGCTTTTTGCTCCGTTCAATATATAAAATGTATATAGATGTATACCGGATAACTGTCTTGACGCTTGACCGTATAATTGATATATTAAATGAGTTAGAGAATGAAATATCGTTTTTTCGGAGGATATAGAATTTAATGGAGTTTATTGAACGCGTCAAGAAAATCAGTAATGCCTGGGAGCCGGAGCTCTGCCGCCATACGGTAGATCGTGACGAACGGGTGTGCATGGATATTTATCATACAGGTGCATTGGTGCCGGAACGTCATAAGATGACCATGGAACGGGCAACAGAATATATCAGTGGTATGGCAGCGGTAATGGATATCAAAAGCATGTTGCGGGATATTGACCATATCACCATACGCAGTGATAAGGATAGCCGGATGATCTATCGGCTGACAACCCGCTTTGGCTATGCGGAAGAAGAATTCAAGGCTGTTTAAGGATAAATTATTTTATTGTATTGACAATAAAAAAAATTTATGCTAATATTTGTCTTGTAAACGAACCAATAGAATATAGGTTGGGTCAGGTGTCATAGACTTAATAGGGAAGTCGGTATAAGCCGACGCGGTCCCGCCACTGTAACAGGGAGTTTATCTGCATAGTTACGTCACTGGAGATTTTTCTTTGGGAAGGCGCAGATAAATGATGATCTGGAGCCAGGAGAACTGCCTGATTAACAATCGCCGTTTGACCTGCGAGTGATGGGGATGGAGATTTATCGGTACTGAAAAGTTCTTGGAGCCTGAGTTAGTGTGGGTATTTTCGAGTAGCGTAAATAAGCTCTTCCCTACGCGGGAGGAGCTATTATTTTGCCTATTTTTGTCGAAAAGTTTTTCCTGTTAGTGGACTAACAGGGAGAAATGCTCATACATTTCATTCAGTTCTATGGATTGGCTGTGTTCGTCGCAGCAGCTCCGATAGCTATATCGGGGCTTATTTTTTTCCATTTACATAGGGACAGTGTTCCCAAAAGACTATCGGGGATAGTGGATATTAATTTGAGGGGAGTCTTTGGACACCATGGAAGCACTTTGTATCGGATTAGCACTTTTAGGACTTATGTATTTTGCCTACCGTGGCTGGTCAATCATCTTGATTGCGCCATTTTTCGCGGGATTGGCGGCACTGGCCAGTATGTTTGATATCCTGCCGGTGTATAGTGAACTTTACATGACGAGATTGGCGGAGTATGTCAAGACGTATTATCCAGTCTTTCTCTTCGGTGCAGTGTTCGCTAAATTGATGGAAAAAGGTGGGCTGGCCTCGGCTATTGCCGGTAAGATTGTGGATGTGTTAGGGGAAAAACGCGCCATACTCGCCGTGCTGATGGGCTGTGGTGCCTTGACTTATGGCGGTTTGTCTGTATTTGTCGTGGCTTTTGTCATGTATCCCTTTGGCGCGGTGGTATTCAAAAAAGCGGATATTCCGAAACGGCTGCTGCCGGCGGCTTTGTGGGTTGGTATTTTCTCTTTCGCTATGGTATCCCTTCCTGGAACTCCGCAAATTCAGAATATTATTCCGTCCTCTTATTTTCAGACAAGTACTTGGGCTGCACCAGGGATCGGCCTGTTTGCCTCTCTGCTGTTCCTGCTGATCGGCTGGGGCTGGATTGGCCGCCGGGCAAAACTTTTGCAGGCACAGGGCGAGGGCTATGGCGATCATGGCAGTGATGGCCAGAAGAAACGTCATCCGAAAATCAATATTCCCTGGTACTGGGCTATGGTACCGCTGCTTATGGTCATTGTGATCAACGTGATCCTTTCCAATCCTTTTGGCTGGGAATGGGGCTTCCATTGGAATGAGGAAAGCCTGGCAGCCTTTGTGCCTTTGAAATTAACCTTGCTGGCTTCTCATGTAGGTAAGGTTTCGGCTATCTGGTCCATCAGCGTGGCCTTGATTCTGAGCAGTATGGCAGCTGCCTATATTGGCCGTCATCGCCTGAAGGTGACGGATGGCTTCCTGCCCACGGTTAACTATGCAGCCTTGTCCTCCGGTTCGGCAGCACTTAATGTTGCTTCCGGTTATGCATTCGGCTGCGTTATCACGGCAATGCCGGGCTTTGCACCGGTGACGGAATGGCTGGTAGGCATTGCGGCATCCTTTGGCCCGCTTTTGTCTGCGGTTATCACCACGAACATCATGTGTGGCATCACCGGCTCGGCCTCTGGTGGTCTGACCATTGCTTTGTCGGCGTTAGGTGATCAGTGGGCTGCGATGGCGATTGCCGCCGGAATCCCGCTGGAAGTTCTCCATCGTATCGTGGCAGTGGCTTCTGTCGGTATTGACCCTGTGCCACACTGTGGTGCTTTGGTAACCTTGTTGGCCATCTGTGGTTTGTCCCATAAGGAGTCCTATTTCGATATTGCCATGATTATGGGCATGAAGTTCTTAGTGCCGTTCCTGTGCATCCTGTTCTATATGCTGACGGGCATCTGTTGATTGGTTAAAAATTAAAGTCCGGCATAACTGTTTCTGGAGCGTTTGACGCGAAGCGTCTCAGCGCAGGAAACAGTTATGCCGGACTTTTTAGCTTGCATGGAGTAAAAGAATCAAGTATTTTTTAATGGCTCATAGGCATCCGTATGAAGGAATTCCCGTTCGACCACTTCACCATTCTGCATCCATAAGCGATAAAGTGAAGGCCGCATGGTACTGCCCTCGGTGACCAGTGCAATGCTCTTGCCCGCCAGATCGGCTTTCGTTCCCAAGACGTAAACGGTCAGGGCGCTGCCACTGTTGGCAACGGTCAGGTAAACAGGATGGGGCAGGGGGTTGCGGAAGACAAAGTCGATCAGGCCGTCGGCCACGGTCGCATCCCGGCCGGCGGGAACATAGCTCGATGAGGCAAAATGACCTGTCCGTTCCACTGGTGTAAGGCCTGCCAGCAAAACGGCATTGTAAAGCGTAGAACTTACCTGACAGACACCGCCGCCCACATCAATGGCGTGTTCACCGTAGACGATAACTCCGGCATTCTTATAACCGGCATCGCGGGTACGGGGACCGACAATGGAATTGAAGGACAGGGTGGAGCCGCTGCGGATCAGTGCGCCCTGCAGGTGGCTGGCTGCCAGCCCGATATTGTCCCCGCGGTCGCCGGGATAGAACCGGGTGGTGTAGGAGCCCAGGATGCCATCCATAGCGGCCAGATCCGTATCCTGCACAAAAGGAGGCTGTTCAGCGGGTGTCAGCTCTTTTTGCACCGTCAGGTTAAAGGTCTTGAAATCCGGCGCAAGTTCTGCGGCAAGCGGCGTGATATCCAGGTTGAGTCCCGTGATGGCATGTGTTTTGTGGATGCTGCCATCAGCTTGCAGGGTAACAGTACCGTTCACGGGCTGGGTGTCGATGGCTTTTTTGATTTCTGATAATTTGTCATTCAGCAGATTCTCATCGAAACTGGCATCCATGGTAACGGTTTTGCCGAAGATGGCATAGCGCATCTGATTGAGCATGTTTTCCATCGGGGTTCCGTCGCGCCCTATGTTATAGGCTGCCTCAGTGGCTTCGTCCACGTTGCCATGAAGGTTGATATCGGATGGATCGATCTGAAAGATCCGCTCCTTATAGCTGAGGACAGCCGCTTTGCGCTGCAGCTTGCTGTCGGCGAGCTTGGCAAAGTACTTACGCGCCTCGGCCTTGGTCAGGCCAGCAATCGTATGACCGTCAGACTGTACGCCCATGACGATCTTGTCCTTATTGGAGACGGTAACGGAAATGCAGCCGATGGCGAAGATAGAAAGAACAGTGCCCAGAGTAGCCAATGCTACAATCTTGCCCAAGGATTGATTGGATATATTCGCTATATTCATGAAAAAGAAACACCCCTTAAAGAAATTTCTTAATTTAACAATATTATACTTTTTTTAGTCTATGGGCGCAATGGGGAGGATTAGATAACTTTGTTTTTTTGACTTTTTTGTCATTACAACTTGACATTTTGACCAAAAAAAGGTACTATAAAAACTGTGCTTAGCACTCAAGGCTAGTGAGTGCTAACAGACTTGTTACGTATTTTATGATTAGGAGGAAGATACCTATGATTAAGCCATTGGGCGAAAGAGTTGTCATCGAAGTTGCTGAAGGCGATGTAAAGACCGCCAGCGGAATTGTCCTGCCGGATACGGCTAAGGAAAAGCCCCAGAAGGGCACGGTTGTAGCTGTGGGCACTGGCAAGCTTCTCGAGAACGGCGAGCGCGCTGCTATGGAAGTCAAGGCTGGCGATGCAGTTGTCTTCTCTAAATATTCCGGTTCCGAAGTCAAGGTTGACGGTAAGGATTATCTGATTGTCCGCGAGAGCGACATTCTGGCAATTCTCTGATTCGAAGCGTATTTTCTGGAGGTAATATAAATGGCTAAACAGATTCTGTTTGACGAAGAAGCTCGCCGCGCTCTGGGCCGCGGTGTAGATGCACTGGCTAATGCCGTAAAAGTAACCCTTGGCCCTAAAGGCCGTAACGTTGTGCTCGAAAAGAAATTCGGCGCACCGACCATTACCAACGATGGTGTGACCATTGCTCGTGACATCGAGCTGGAAGATGCTTTTGAAAACATGGGCGCTCAGCTCGTGAAGGAAGTTGCGACCAAGACCAACGATATCGCTGGTGACGGTACGACGACGGCAACCCTGCTGGCTCAGGCTATGATCCATGAAGGTATGCGCAACGTTGTTGCCGGCGCAAACCCGATGATCATCAAAAAGGGTATCGACAAGGCTGTAGCTGCTCTGGTTGACGAAATCCAGTCCAAGGCTAAGACCATCGAAAGCAAGGCTGACATCGCTCAGGTTGCTACGATTTCTTCTGCTAACGAAGAAACCGGTGAACTCATTGCTGAAGCTATGGAAAAAGTCGGCAAAGACGGCGTTATCACGGTGGAAGAATCCAAGTCCATGGCTACGAACCTCTCCGTTGTGGAAGGCATGCAGTTCGACCGTGGCTACATCTCCCCGTACCTCGTAACGGATACGGACAAGATGGAAGCTGTTCTCGATGATCCGTATATCCTGATCACGGACCGCAAGATCTCCGCTATCGCTGACATCCTGCCGATCCTGGAACAGGTTGTAAAACAGGGCAAGCAGCTGGCTGTCATCGCTGAAGATGTGGACGGCGAAGCTCTGACGACGATCGTGGTTAACAAGCTCCGCGGCACCTTCAAGGCTCTGGCTGTGAAGGCTCCTGGCTTCGGTGACCGCCGCAAGGCAATGCTCGAAGATATCGCTATCCTCACGGGTGGTACGGTTATCAGCGAAGAACTTGGCCGTAAGCTCGACAGCGTGACGCTGGAAGACCTCGGTCGTGCCCGCCAGATCCGTTCCACGAAGGAAGAGACCACGATCGTGGATGGTGTAGGCGATAAGGATGCTATCGCAGCTCGCGTAGCTCAGATCAAGAAGCAGATTGCCGAAACGACTTCTGACTTCGACAAGGAAAAACTCCAGGAACGTCTGGCTAAACTGGCTGGCGGCGTAGCTGTTATTGAAATCGGCGCTGCTACCGAAGTGGAAATGAAGGACAAGAAGTACCGCATCGAAGATGCCCTTAACGCAACCCGCGCTGCTGTTGAAGAAGGTATCGTAGCAGGTGGCGGCACGACCTTCATCGACATCCTGCCAGCTCTGGACAAACTCAACGTGGAAGGCGACGAAAAGGTCGGCGTGAACATCGTTCGCCGTGCCATCGAAGAACCGGTTCGCCAGATTGCCAACAACGCTGGCCTCGAAGGCTCCGTTGTGGTTGAAGAAGTAAAGAAGGCTGGCGAAGGTATCGGCTTCAACGCCCTCAAGAATGAGTACGTTGACATGATCAAAGCTGGTATCGTTGACCCGGCTAAGGTTACCCGTTCTGCCCTGCAGAACGCTGCTTCCATCGCTTCCATGGTTCTGACCACGGAAACCCTGGTTGCTGATAAGCCGGAAGAAAAACCGGCTATGCCGGCTGGCGGTGCCCCGGGCATGGGCATGCCGGGCATGATGTAAGCAAATAAAACATCTGTTCTGATAGAAAAGAGGCTTTCGGGCCTCTTTTTTCTTATAATAAAGAATGTTGCAATTCTGAATCTTTATGCTATACTAAGAATAGGTAGGTGTGTCAGCAGCTGGCGGCTTGCCGAAGAAATGGATTTCGTCATATGTCAAGGGAGGAATTGACATGATCAACAACATCAGGAATCAGCAGCTTTTGTCCTATCAAAAGAGTTTTCTGACGGGAAAAAATGAGGGGGCCAAAAAGCAAAAGGCGCAGGAAGAGAAAGATCCAATGGCTCAGTATGGGGCTGATACCAAAGTGGAATTGTCAGCTGATGCCCGGGCTGCTTATGAAATGCAGGTCAAAGCTGTAAAGTCTTTTGTGGAAGAAAACAGTGGCGGCAATGAACAGAAATCGCCGGAATTGTCCACCAAAGCTCAGGATCTGTTGGGAAAATTGCAGGATCAGTATGGCGATAAATACGATTTCTTCGTCGTGGATTCAGAAGAGGATTTAAAGAATTTCAATGGTCAGGGCACAAAGGGATATTCCGTGGTTTTCACCAAGGATGAACTGGAGCGCATGGCCAACGATGAAGAATATGCCAAGAAGGTTATGGATACCGTAGATTCCATTGTCGGTATGACCAAGAAGATGGAAGAAAGCGGCGAGCTGGGTGAAGGTGTAAAACTCAAGAGCGTGATGATCTCCGTCGGGGAAGATGGCAATATGAAGCTTTTTGCCCAGCTGGAGAAGATGAGCGAGGAGCAGGAAGAGCGTCTGGAAAAGGCCAAGGAGAAGAAGGCGGACGAACAGGCTGAGAAGGAGAAAAAGGCAGAAACGGAAGCATCGCCGCCCAAATGGGCACAGGTGGAGGGCAGTTCTGTAGATGAGCTGCTGAAAAATATACTGGCGCTGGATTGGGAGAAGATTGCCGAACAGAAACAAAACGAGGAATAAAACGGGAGAGGTTCAGGAGGAGAAATTTTTCTGAACCTCTTTTTGCAGGATTTTTTCTGTTTAGCGCGAATAACTTAAAATATATAGTATCAATAAAGGAAGGATTTTATGACTTTAGATTCCAGTACAGAAGTTGTAGCAATATTATATGATATTGAAAATGCCCCATTTGAGATGCTGAATTATACCTTGGGCAAAGCACGCCGGTATCAGCCCTGCCGTACGATTGTGGTGTCGGATTGGGAGGCACGCCCGGAGCAGAAGCGCTGGGAGAAATTGATGCGGCGGCCGGGATTTACCTTCCGCCAGATCAGCCGGACATACCAGGGGAAGAATTCGCTGGATTCGGCGATTTATGATTCGGCGAAGCTGCTTTATGACGAAGGGGTGAGACGTTTCTTCATCATAACCACGGATTCCGATTTCGTGAAGATTGCCGAATACCTGAATTCCGATACGCCGTCCTATATTATCGGTGTGGGCACGAAACAGGCCAGTGAGACGCTGCGCAACGCCTATGACGAGTTCATGGTTTATCCGCCGGAGGAAAAAAAGACGGTTCGCAAGGCCAAAACTGCCGGCAAGGACGAGAACAAGCCGGAAAGTAAGCCAGCTAAAGCTGCTAAGCCTGTTAAGGCTGCGAAAGAAAATAAATCGGCTAAGCCCGTGCAGGAAGTGAAAGAAGGCATGACTGCAAAAACGGGAAAGACGACAAAGACGGCAAAAGCAGTTGGCAAGACAAAGCAGCAGGAACCGGCAGTATCGTTGCCAGAAGGCAATTTGACGGTCAAACTGCCCCGTACCTTGCGGGAATCCCTGCAGGAGCGGCAGACGGCAGAGGGCGTCTCCATGGACGAATTGGTAACGTATTTGCTGATGCGGGGCATGGCCCGCTGGGTGGAGGACTAAGGTCATGAAGAAACAGGAACAGGTTCTTTTTTATCAGTTTCAAGATGAGGAGAAATTGGCCATAGCCTGCAAAACACTGCATAAACTGGGGATCAGCACCAAAATCCTGCCAGCAGAAGCCTGGCGGGAAAAGGTGGGGTATCTTCTGGGAGCCAAGGGGTTTCAGCCGGCCAAGGTGAAGGCCGAGGATGACTTCGTTTTTCCGCATGAGGTAATGGTTCTGCAGAATATCCGCAACAAGCGGTTGGATGAGGTACTGCTGGCCCTAAAGGATGCAGGGGTGCCGCATATCCGGTTCAAGGCGGTGGTGACACCTTTCAATACGTTGTGGACGTTACGGCGCTTATGCGAGACTATGCAGAAAGAGCATGGTGCCCTGGCCGCGCAATGAATGTCTGTTTGTGAGCCCTTCAGGGGGCTCCTTTATTTTGCCGGCAGGAAGGTTGGACAGGCAGGGGGGAGTCTGCTATAATGCAAATGATGTAATATATGCTATATTGGAGTAAGAACAATGAAACAGGAAGATTTGGATAAAACGCAGTTGCTGCGGCCTGTGGCGCAAGAGGATCGCGCAGAGGAAAAAAAGTTTGATACACAGCCCCTGCCGCGTATTGATGAAACGGATCTGGAGGAAATTCAGCCCGCTTTTCCTAAACGAGTTGCGGACACGGATAAGGTTTCTAAGGTTCGGGAGCTTCCCGCCGAAAATAGACAGCCGCCACGTTCCCGGACAAAGAAGGGCTTTTTTACACCAGGGAAGAAACGGGGCTTGCTGCTGGCGGCCGTTTTCGTCATCGCCCTTCTGGGTGGTTTTATGCTGGCAGGCTACAGTCAGGATCAGTCCGAGGCTAAGCAGAATCAGCATCAGCTGGAACAGCAGAAAATGCAGGCCCGGGAGCAGAAACTTTCCGATCAGGAGGCAGATCTGAAGGCCCGCCGGCAGGAACTGGAACGACAGAAAAAAGAACTGCAGGAGAGGGAACGGGAGCTGGAAGATAAGGCCAGCCGGGCCAAGGGACGCAATGAGCAATTGGCAGAGAGCGCGCCGGATTCGACTTTGGGAAAATTTATGGACAAGGTCACAGGCAAGGAAGCCAAGCGCAGGGATCAGCAAAAGGAAAATGCGGCCATCGCGGCACAGGCTGATGGCGATGTAGCCAAACTCAAACAGTCGATTGCGGAAGCGCAGAATATGCTGGACGATGTGGATGCCAAACTGGATACCGTGGCCGAAATGCAGCAGGAAGCCCGCAAGATAAAGGCCAAAGCGGAAAGCGCCTATGCGGAAAATAAGGATGTTATCGATCAGGCTGTTTATTATGCTAAAATCGGCGCCAATCTACTCAGTGACTGGCTGACAACCAAATAGGAAAGAAGGATATACGTTGAAAAAAATCGCAGTATTGCTTGTCGCACTGCTGACCTTGGGCTTATTGGCAGGCTGCGGCACGGAAAAAAATGCAGAAAAAAAGCTGCAGCCCCTGACAATCGGCCTGATGCCGGATACGGATTCCCTGCCCTTTATCATAGCGCAGGAGAAGGGCTATTTTAAGGAGGAAGGGCTGGAGGTCAATATTCAGCAGTATAAGAGCGCCATGGATCGTGACTCGGCCTTGCAGAGCGGCAACCTCGATGGTGCTGTTTCGGATATGCTGGCGGTGGCTTTTGCCAAGGATGGCGGCTTTAATGTGAAGGTGACTTCCTTTACGGATGGGAGCTATAAGCTGATTGCCGGTAAGCAGCAGCATGTTAAAACGGTGGCAGATCTGCAGGGGCAGGATGTGGCTGTTTCCCGCAATACCATCATTGAATACGTCACCGATCAGATCCTGGCCAAGGAGAAGATGGAGCCGGACAGCATCAACAAGGTGATCATCCCGCAGATTCCCACCCGTCTCGAAATGTTGCAGAATGGCAAGCTGGCAGCAGCGACGCTGCCGGAGCCTATGGCCAGCATCGCTGTGCATAATGGTTGTCAGTTTGTGACGGGTTCCGATGAACTGGGCATCAATCCTGGTGTGATCATGTTCACGGCCAAGACGACCAACGATCGCCGGGCAGAACTGGCGGCCATGTATCGGGCTTACAACAAAGCAGTGGACTATCTGAACAATACGCCGCGGGAAGAATATATCAACCTTGTGGTGGAAAAGGGCGGTTTCCCGCCTGCGGCGCAGGAGGCCTTGAAGTTGCCGGAATACCATCATGCAGCCCTGCCTAAGGAAAGCGATGTGGTGGACTGTGTGAAATGGCTGCAGGCCAAGGGCCTCATCAAGAAGAACTATACCTATGCCGATTTTGTGGTTGATGTGTTGAGTCAGAAATAAGTCATGATTGAAATCGAAAACTTAACTGTTGCTTATCTGCGTCAGAAACAAGAGAATATCGCATTGCAAAATGTCAGCCTTACCGTTCCGCAAGGAACGGTTTGTGCTGTTATAGGCCCTTCCGGCTGTGGCAAGTCCACCTTGCTCAAGGTGGTGGCAGGGCTCATACAGGATTATTCCGGCAAGGTACGTATAAACGGACAAGCGGTCAGTCCAAAGGATCTGAGGATCGGCTTTATGCCGCAGAACTATGGGCTGCTTCCCTGGCAGACGGTAGAGGATAATATCAAGCTGGCCTGTCGCATCAAGGATGGCTGGTCGGAGGTAAAAGCGGTCAAGATGCAGGAGCTTTGCCGCAAATTGGGGCTGGAGAAGCTGTTGACACGTTATCCGCAGGAACTCAGCGGCGGACAGCAGCAGCGGGTGAGCCTGGCGCGGGTATTCCTGCTGGAGCCGGATATCCTGCTGATGGATGAGCCCTTTTCCGCTCTGGATGCCATCACCCGGGAGGAAATGCAAGATGTATTCCGGGACCTCTGGGAAGAAGCGGGCATCACGACCATTTTGGTGACGCATTATGTGGAAGAGGCGCTGTATCTGGGCCAGCAGATTGTGCTGATGTCCACAAATCCCGGCACCATAGCTGAAGTCATGGAAAATAAATGGCAGGGCAGCCGGAAGTGGAAGGCCACGACGGAATTTTTTGCCAAGAGCCGGGAATTGAAGGAAAAAATCAAGGCCATGGGAGAGCGGATACGATGATGAAAAAGAGCAAGGTCGTTTTGCGGGCGTATCTTTTGGGCATGGTATTCCTGCTGCTGTTGTGGCAGGCTGCGGCCTCCTGGGTACAGCTACCCATTATTCCGGAACCATGGCTGGTCTTTGAGCGGTTGGGGGCAATCTTTGCCGCTAAGATTGCCATTCATGCTGCCTATAGCCTGTGGCGCATTGTGGCCGGTATCCTGCTGGCGGTGCTGGTGGGATATCCTTTGGGCATTATCATGGGCTATTTTGTCCGGGCCGATCGGTATCTGGCGCCATTGGTGTATCTGACCTATCCGGTGCCGAAAATCGCATTGCTTCCCATCCTGATGTTGTTGGCAGGGGTGGGAGAACTGTCCAAGATCATCATGATTTTCCTGATTGTGGTCTTTCAGATCGTGGTGGCCCTGCGGGACGGTATCTGGGCAATTCCGGCGGAAACCTATTATCCCCTGTATTCCTTGGGGGCCGGTTTCCGGCAGGTGTTCCGCTATATTCTTATGCCGGCCACTCTGCCGAATTTCATCACGGCCATTCGGGTGGCCATGGCTACGGCCGTTTCGGTGTTGTTTTTTACTGAGACCTTTGGTACGCAGTATGGCATGGGCTATTTCATCATGGATGCCTGGCTGCGGGTGAATTATCTGGAAATGTATGCCGGTATCGTGATCCTGAGTCTGTTGGGATTGCTGCTTTTTGGTTTGTTGGATATGATGGAGGAACGGCTTTGCCGATGGCAGATGAAATGAGGGTGTTATGAAAAAAATTGCAGCGGGGTTGCTTATATTGGCAACAGTTGTCATGATCCTATGCAGCGCAGGCCTGAGTTTTGAACAGGGAGCGTGGCTGGACGGCCGTGAGCCTGGCCATGTGTATGTGGATACTTTAGGGACGCCGGATGAGGAAGTCCTGGCCAATGTGAAGCAGACAGCTGAGTTTTTTCCGCAGTTTATGGCCGAGAAATTCCAGCTGAAGCTGGAGCGCCCCATCGATATATATGTCGGTGCTGATCGGGGGAAATATGAGGAACTGCTGCGCGAGCGCATGCATGTTTCACCGGAGACCGTGAAGGAGAAGGCGCAATACACCAGTGGTCAGTCTTCGGGCAGCAAGGCAATGTGCGTCATCAATGGCGATAAGAATAACCTGAAACAAAACAACAACCGCTACAGCACCACAGCCCATGAGCTGTTCCACCAGATGCAGCACGAGCTAAGCCAGGGAAAGAGCAGTTATGAAAATACACCCTACTGGCTGGAAGAAGGTTCGGCCGATTATGCAGGTGCTGTTGTCAGCGAAGCCATGGGGTCAGGCTCTGTGGAGAAGTGGTATCTGGATGCCAAGTTTGCTCTGCAGTATGCCAGGAATCCGGCTGCGGTGGATCAGCTGCAGCAGACCACGGAAGACGGGCGGATGCAGCTATTGTCCGGCAGGACGAAGTCCTATGATCTATCTGATGTGATGACTTATTATCTGCTGCAACAGTATGGTGCCGGCCAGCCCATGCAAAAGCTGGGGGAATTTTTTCGGAATCTGGCCGATGACAAGGCGGAGACAGCTTTTGCCAAGACCTTTGGCCTTGAGATGACGGATTTCCTGCAGGAATTCTCGGGTTGGTGGCAGGTGGAATGCAGCCACCCTGCCCGTTTTCATACGATTATCCGCGATAATGTGGACAAAACTGCAGTCAATCAGTTCATGGGGCAGCTGGAACGGGCGGAATCCTGGCTGAAACGCAATAGCGGCAATAGCCTTAAAGGTGAATATCAGCTGGTCTTTGTGGGCACTGCAGAGGATTTTGCCGCTGCGGAGATGGAATATGGCTATATCAGTGCGGCTGAGGCCAAAAGCATTGCCGCTGGCAGTGTTTGGGCCGAGAATAACAGCACGTTGTTTATCAACGTGCCCCAGGTAACGGATCCTGTTCAGAGCATGTTTGTCAGTGCGGCCATGTTGAACCGGTTGTATATCGTACAACAGCTAGCCAGTGATGATGGCAATGAGATGGCCTGGCTGATCCGGGGCGCAAGTTATGTGGCCGGTGTCGCCCGGCTGGCAGAGAGCGATCAGGGGGATATTGCGGCTTATCAGCGCTATTGGCGGAAGAAATTGCGGGAGAGTCAGCCACTGCCGACGCTGGACAAGCTGGCCACAGGCAGGGCGCTGCGCGATGCTGGCAAGACATATGATAGTGAACGCATCAGCAATCTCTGCGAATATGCAGCAGCGGAACTTGTGCAGCGCTATGGCTGGCGGGGCATATACAGCTGGTTGGCCGCCGCCCGCCAAAGCGGCGATGGCAAAAAAGCCTTCAACCAGGTCTTCGGCATAACGGTAACGGATTTTGCCGCACAGGTGCATATGCTGATCTATTGATGGATGCAAAAATAACCGGTGGGACGGATCTGACTCTTCAAATTAAAAATTCCTTGAACAGCAATAGCCGTTTGTGCTATAATTGTATCGTTATAATGAAATTGAACCGCTTAGAAAAGCATTCAAGTATTTATTGGAGGGCGTAAGTTAATGATTAATAGTACTGATTTTCGCACGGGTCTGACCATTGAGATCGATGGCAACGTTTGGCAGATTGTGGACTTCCAGCATGTAAAGCCGGGTAAGGGCGCTGCTTTCGTGCGCACGAAAATCAAGAATGTTGAGACTGGTGCTGTGGTAGAACGTACGTTCAACCCGAACGAAAAGATGCCGGCTGCTCATCTCGAAACCCGCACGATGCAGTATCTCTATGAAGCTGATGGCATGTACACGTTCATGGATACGGAAACCTACGAACAGAGCGAACTCAACACCGAGACGCTTGGCGATGCACTGAACTACCTGAAGGAAAACATGGAAGTGAATCTCCAGACCTTCAAGGGCCGCATCATCGGCATCAGCCTGCCGAACTCCGTTAATCTCGAAGTTACGGAATGCGAACCCAGCGTAAAGGGCAACACGGCTACGGGTGCAACGAAGATGGCTAAGCTCGAAACTGGTTACGAAGTTCGCGTGCCGCTCTTCATCAACGAAGGCGATGTACTGCGCATTGATACCCGCACGGGCAACTATATCGAACGTGCATAATTAAATTCACGATGTACGGTGACTGCCGCATCATTTTGATGGTGCGGCAGTTTTTATCTTTGCATAGAATTTCTTACGGACTTGCATAAATTTGCAGGAATTTGTCTATTTATCCGCGAAAATATGATATAATAAAGTTAAGTTTGTGAGTCAGATGATATGGAGGGATTTGTAATGGATCAGGCAAAAGAAATGGTAAAGAAAGACAATTCTCTAGGTTCAATCCGTATCGCAGATGAAGTGGTCAGCATCATTGCCGGCCTCGCTGCCACGGAAGTGGAAGGTATTGCCGGCATGAGCGGCGGTATCGCCGGCGGCATTGCCGAAATGCTGGGGCGTAAGAATTTCGCCAAGGGCGTGAAGGTTGAAGTCGGTGAAAAAGAAGCTGCCGTTGACCTCTATATCATCGTGAAATACGGTGTTCGCATTCCGGACGTGGCTTTGGCTGCGCAGGAAAATGTCAAGCAGGCCATTGAGAATATGACGGGACTTTCCGTGGTGGAGGTCAATATCCATGTACAGGGCGTCGGTTTCCCCGATGATGAGGAGAACAAGGAAGAGGTTCGCGTCCGCTAAGGCGTAGGCAGCGGAAGAGGCGCAATCTATGAGTATAATCAATCGTTTTTTTGTTCTGTTATTGTCCCTTGCCTGCATTGGTCTGTCCGGGCTGATTATCGCAGCAGCTGTACAGGTGCTGCCGGAAAATGTCTGGCTCAAGCAGCTGCATTATATCCTGGGCCGGCAGGAGACCTTTATGGTCTGCATTGTGGTCCTGCTGATGGCGGTGAAACTGCTTTTTGCGGTGTTTTCCCGCAAGCCCGGTGATCCGTCCACCAGCAAAGGCGAATATGTCATCGATGCCGGGCCTCAGGGTGAGGTGCGCGTGGCGTTGGAGGCCATGCGCAGCCTTGCAGACCGCATGGCTCGGGAAGTGCATGGCGTACGGGATGCCAATGTGCGCATCAAGGCCAGAAATCCCAAAGAAGGCGCGGCCAGACTGTCGCTGGATGTGGATCTGACCGTAGGCCGCGAGGCGGATGTGTCTGTGGTGGCCAAGATCTTGACGGAGCGGGTGCAGGAGCATTTTCGCCGCACCATGGCTCTCGAGAGTGTGCCGGTCAATGTGGTGATTTCCGAAGTTTCCGATGCACAGCCGGAAAAGAAACATCGTGTGGTCTAAGGCGGTGAGCATGATGAAGGAAGATTTGCAGAAGATGCTGGCCGATATGTGGCGGGAACACCGTGGCAAGAGCTGCGGCCTGATCATTGGCATGCTCTTGGGCACGGCGGTGCTCTGCTTTGGCTTTTGGCATACTTTTTTCGTGCTTTGCTGCGGCCTGATCGGCCTGTTTATCGGTACACAGCTGGATAATGAGGAAGATGCTTTGGGCAGCCTCCGTGAGAAAGCGTGGATGCTTTTTGAGCGTTTTCAGCGGTAAAACGCTTGTAATAAAGAATGTTAAGGAAGGTAAGTAATGAGTCGTAGACAAGCAAGGGAAGCAGCCCTGCAGGCGCTTTTCCAATTAGATCTGAATCCCGGTGAAGCAGAGCAGCAGGAGCAGTATGAAACGCTCGCCATCGATACGGTGTTAGGCGAGCTGGAAGCTCCTCTGAGCAAGCGTGACCGCGAGTTCATCAAGACGTTGGTACATGGTACCCGGGTGAATCTGTCAGCGATTGACAGCCTGATTGCTGCCAGCTCCAAAGATTGGAAGATTGAGCGCATGGCAACGGTGGACCGCAATATCACGCGGCTGGCAACATATGAGATCCGTTTTGCTGAGGAGAAACTGGTTCCCAATATTGCCATCAACGAAGCTGTGGAACTGGCGAAGAAATTTGGTACGGATGATTCCAGCCGTTATGTCAACGGCATACTCGGAGCGATGATGAAGGCTCAGTGAGTGATTGGGACTGGAGCTGTGAAAAAGAGCCGCCCCCTATGGGGGAGGGGGACCGCGCAAGCGGTGGAAGGGGCTTTTGAGGTCGGATGTACCTTATGCCCCTTCCGTCAGCCGGTGGGCTGACACCTTCCCAAGGAGGCAGGCTGTTCATGGCTCCAGTTTTCGTGCGTGTGGAGGGATTGCATGGGAGTACATTCTGTTAGCGATATCAATCGCTTTCTCAAGAATCTTCTGGCCAGTGAACCTATTTTACGGGGAATTGCGGTACGGGGCGAGATTTCCAATTTCAAGAAATATCCTTCCGGTCATTGTTATTTTACGTTAAAGGATGCCAGCTCGGCATTGAAATGCGTGATGTTCCGGAGCTATGCTGGGACATTGCGTTTTATGCCCCAGAATGGCATGCAGGTGGTGGCTGCGGGCAGCGTCTCGGTCTATGAGAGGGATGGCGTCTATCAGCTCTATGTGGAAAGCATGCTGCCAGAAGGCACGGGGGATCTGGCGCTGGCCTTTGAGCAGCTCAAGGAAAAGCTGGCCGCAGAAGGCCTGTTTGACCAATCAAGAAAGCGCCCTCTGCCACCATTTCCCAAAAGGATTGGTGTCGTGACCAGTTCGGCTGGTGCGGTGCTGCGGGATATCTATCGGGTATCCAAGCGGCGCTGGCCGCAGGTGCAGCTGGTACTTTATCCCGTGCAGGTGCAAGGGGAAGGGGCTGCAGAACAGATTGCCGCCGGCATTGGTTTTTTCTCCCGCAAGTATCCCGTGGATGTGATCATTGCGGGCCGGGGCGGCGGCTCCATGGAGGACTTGTGGGCCTTCAACGAGGAAGTGGTGGTCAGGGCCATTGCAGCGGCTAAGGTGCCGTTGATTTCGGCCGTAGGCCATGAGACGGATTTTACCCTGGCGGATTTTGCCGCCGATATGCGGGCCGCTACGCCCTCCCAGGCAGCGGAACTGGCGGTGCCTGACCAGTCAGAAGTCAGACGTCAGGTGGAGAATCTGACCGGTCAATTGACGCGTCAGATGCAGGGGGCCATTGCCGCCCGCCGGACAAGACTTGAAAATATTCTGCAGAGCCGTGTACTGCGGGATCCTCAGAGCTTGCTGGCCGAGCGGCGCCAACGGCTGGATTTCCTGTTGGCCGGCCTGCAGAAGACGGTTCAGGCGGATATGCAGGACAAGCGTCATCGCCTGGGTCTGCTGTTGAACCGGCTGGCGGCCATCAATCCGGCTGCGGTGATGGGCCGGGGCTACGGCCTGCTGACCAGACAGGATAAGCTGATCACAAGCGTGAATGCTGTGGCGGTAAATGATGAACTGGATGTGACGCTCAGGGATGGAATCATCTCCGTGCGGGCACTTACGATAAGGGAAAAGGGTGACAGGTAATGCCAAGAAAAAAAGAACTTTCCTTTGAGGAATCCCTGGACAAGCTGGAAGCCATCGTGGAAGCGATGGAACAGAGCGATACCAGTCTCAAGGATTTGATGGCCAACTACACGGAGGGCATGAAGCTTGGCGAAGCCTGCCTGCAGGAACTGGCCAAGGCCGAGGCGGCTATGGATCTGGTCATCAAAAAAGACGGCAACAAGATTGCGGAAGCAGAATTAAACATAGAAGGGGAATAACCATGGAACTGAAGAAAATCTGGCAGGAACGCAGTGCTTTGGTAGAAGCGCAGCTGGTGAAAGAATTGAATGAAGCAAATCCGTTGGACAAGACGCTCTGCGAGGCGATGAAATACAGCCTGATGGCTGGCGGCAAACGCCTGCGTCCTGTGCTGTTGATGGCCGCAGCCGATGCTGTCGGGGCTAAGGGCACGGACTATCTGACCACAGGCTGTGCCATGGAGATGATTCATACCTATTCCCTGATTCACGATGATCTGCCAGCCATGGATGATGATGATTACCGCCGTGGCAAGCTGACCAACCATAAGGTCTATGGTGCCGGCATGGCTACCCTGGCCGGGGATGCCCTGCTGACGCTGGCCTTTGAAGTGATCCTGCGCCAGCAGGGTGTCAGCGCGGAAAAACTCGTGCAGGTAACCCGGGAAATCAGCCAGGCAGCTGGCCCCGATGGCATGGTGGGCGGTCAGGCTCTCGATATGGAATCCGAAGACAAGCAGATTTCCATGGAGACCATGAAAAACATCCATCTGGGCAAGACCGGCGCCCTGTTCCGAGCTGCCATCCGCAGCGGCGCTATCCTGGGCGGTGCGGATGAAAAGGCTTTGGCGGCACTGACTACCTATGCCGATAATTTCGGGCTGGCCTTCCAGATTACCGACGATATCCTGGATGTCATTGGCGATGAAGCTGTGATTGGCAAGCCAGTGGGCAGTGACGAGAAGAACCATAAGTCCACTTATGTGACGCTGACTTCGCTGGAAGAGGCGCAGAAGCTGGCCCAGGAAGCCGTGGATACGGCTGTGGACGCCCTGCAGATCTTTGGGGATGAGGCAGATTTCCTGCGGGAACTGGTGGCCTATTTGGTAAAACGCAATAAATAATGGGGAAGTGCGGATGATCATGTATCCACTTTTAGAAAAAATCAAGGAAGCAGCTGATGTCAAGCATTACAGCGTCAGCGAATTGGAGCGGCTCGCCAAGGAATTGCGGGAATTCATTGTGGAGACGGTGGCAGAGAATGGGGGACATCTGGCACCGAGTCTGGGAACAGTGGAGCTGACACTGGCTCTTTACAGTGTCTTCAACTTTCCCAAGGACAAGCTGATCTGGGATGTGGGGCATCAGGCCTACAGCCATAAGATACTCACAGGCCGGCGGGAAAGATTCCATACCCTGCGCCAGAAGGGCGGGATCACCGGTTTTCCCAACCGCTTTGAATCGGATTACGATGCCTTCGGTGTCGGCCATGCCAGCACCTCGATTTCGGCGGCTCTGGGGATGGCCATATCCCGGGATCTGAGTGGCCGTAAAAATGAGGTGATCGCCGTAATCGGTGATGGTGCCCTGACCGGTGGCGAAGCCTTTGAGGCCCTTAATCATGCAGGGGATTTAGGAAAAAAAATCATCGTTATCCTGAACGATAACGAAATGTCCATTGATAAGAATGTGGGCGGTCTCAGCGAATATCTGTCCCGGATCCGCATCACGCCGCAGTACAATAAGGCCAAAAAGGACATGGGCAGCCTGCTTATGAGCATTCCCCATATCGGGGACAAGGCTTTCCGCACGGCACAGGTGGTCAAGGACAGCGTCCGGGCTGCATTGGTGCCCGGCGGCATCTTTGAGGAGCTGGGCTTTCACTACATCGGTCCGGTGGATGGTCACAATATCAGCCTGCTGCAGGAAATCCTGGAAAGTGCCCGGGAGATGAGCGGCCCGGTGCTGATCCATATCCATACCACCAAGGGCAAGGGCTATGCTCCGGCGGAAATGGAACCGGATAAGTTTCATGGCATCGGCAAATTCAATAAGGAAACGGGAAAATGCCTGCCGAAAGAAGGCGCGCCTTCCTATACCTCAGTGTTCAGCAAGGCGCTGATTGAACTGGCGGATAAGGACAGCAACATCACGGCCATCACGGCGGCCATGCCCAGTGGCACGGGGCTCAAGGCCTTTGGTCAGGAGTATCCCGCCCGCTTCTTCGATGTGGGCATTGCCGAGGAGCATGCGGTGACCTTGGCGGCCGGCATGGCAGCTGATGGCAAGCATCCGGTGGTAGCCCTCTATTCCACCTTCGCCCAGCGGGCCTACGATCAGCTTATGCACGATGTGTGCTTGCAGAATCTGCCCGTAACCCTGTGTCTTGACCGGGCCGGGCTGGTGGGGGCAGATGGGCCCACCCATCATGGCGCCTTTGACCTGTCCTACCTGCGGCATATGCCCAATATGACGGTCTTCGTGCCCAAGGATGAAGCGGAGCTACGGGATATGCTGGCAACGGCTGTCAAAATGGAAAGCCCCACGGCTGTCCGTTACCCCCGTGGCAATGGACAGGGTGTAGAACTGCAGGCAGGATTCAATGATATTCCGGCAGGCAAAGCAGAGCTTCTGCGGGATGGCAGTGATGTGGCAATCCTCGCATTGGGACCAATCACTTATAAGGCATTGGCAGCCGCAAAGCTTCTGCAGCAGCAGGGAATTTCCGCTGCCGTGGTGAATATGCGCTTTGCCAAGCCCCTGGATACGGAGATGATCCAGCGTCTGCGCCATGTGCAATTGCTGGTGACGGTGGAGGAGAACTCCCTGGTGGGCGGTTTCGGTTCCGGCATGGCAGAATACCTAACGGATAGTGGCCTGGCGCGCAGCGTGGATCTATTGCGTTTAGGCCTGCCGGATCGGTTCGTGGAGCAGGGAACGCAGGAAGAATTACTGACACTCTGCAGCCTACAGCCGGAACAGATGGCAGAACGAATAAAGGAAAGATTGAAGTAATGGCAAAACAACGTTTAGATATACTTTTGGTGGAACGTGGCCTGGCTGGCAGCCGGGAACGGGCCAAGCGCATGATTATGGCGGGCGAGGTCCTCGTGGATAATCAGAAGGTGGATAAGGCCGGTGCTACGGTAAAGGCCGAGGCCGAAATCCGCCTATTGGGCAATGACATTCCCTATGTGAGCCGGGGCGGCCTGAAATTGGCCAAGGCCATGGCCGAATTTGGTGTGGAGATTGAAGGCAAGCGCTGTGCCGATATCGGCGCATCCACCGGTGGCTTTACCGACTGCATGTTGCAGAACGGTGCTGTGCAGGTCTTTGCCATCGATGTGGGCTATGGTCAGCTGGCCTGGAAATTGCGCACCGATGAACGGGTGGTCAATATGGAACGCACCAATATCCGCAATGTGACGCCGGAAGATATCGGCACTTTGCTGGATTTTGCCTCCATCGACGTGGCCTTTATCTCCCTGACCAAAGTATTGCCTGTCACCCATACCCTGCTGAATGATAACGGTGAAGTGGTGGCGCTGATCAAGCCCCAGTTCGAAGCCGGTCGGGAGAATGTAGGCAAGAAGGGCGTCGTCCGCGATCCCAAGGTCCATGAAGAAGTGATCCGCAAGGTCACGGCCTTTGCCCGGGAAACCGGTTTTTGCACGATGGCCCTGACCTTCTCACCGGTCAAGGGGCCGGAGGGCAATATTGAATATCTCGTCCGCCTGTCCAAAGATCTGACAAAAGAGGACACGGTCACCGAAGAACGCATTCTGCAGGTGGTGGCTGAGGCCCACGGCGAACTGGACAAATAAGGAAAAGGGTCAATTAAGGAGCGGTGCAATATGCCAATCAAGACCATTGCCATATTTCCCAATGTGAGCAAGCCGCAGTCTCCGGAAGTGCTGCGGCGGATCCTGCAGTTTTATCAGGATAAAGATGTGCAGCTGATGCTGCCGGTGGACGAGTCGCGTTACTTTGATCTGGAACATTTGGGCGTGCCGGATATCGAAAAACAGCAGGCGGATATCGCCTTGTCCATTGGCGGTGATGGCACACTGCTGGGGGTCTGCCGCCGCTATGGCGCCAGCGCTGTGCCCGTCTGCGGCATCAATATCGGCACATTGGGTTTTATGGCCGATATCGAGCTCAGTGAGCTGGAAATGAAATTGCAGAAGCTGTTGGCTGGGGATTATCGCATTGAACATCGCCTGCTTCTGGCTGGCTTTGCCAAGTCCGATGGGGAGGAGCGCTTCTTAGGTCACGCCATCAATGATGTGGTGGTGACCAAGGGCGGCGTGGCGCGCATGCTGCATCTGGGCCTGTCCATCAACGATTCCCATCTGATGGATTACAAGGCAGACGGCGTGATCGTGTCCTCGCCTACGGGCTCCACGGCCTATTCTCTGTCGGCAGGCGGCCCTATCATGAGCCCGTCCATTCAGGCCCTGCTGGTGACGCCAATCTGTGCCCATACCTTCAACATGCGCCCCTTGGTGGTGGGACAGGATGATGTGGTGCATATCAAGATTGCCGCCATCCATCAGGATATCATCGTGACCTTTGACGGTCAGGAGAGTTTCCGCCTGTTGCCGGGGGATGAAGTGACCGTGATGAAATCCACGGCCCAGGCCGGCATCATCAAATTTGAAGACAAGGACTATTATCAGATTTTACGCACCAAACTTTGGAAAGGATAATGGGGTGGAATCATGAGCCAAAAAGAAACAACCAAGCGGGAAGGTGAAAAGGTGAAGAGTGTACGTCAGGCTGTAATCAAAAGTATTATCGGCAGCCAGATTATCGAAACCCAGGAGGATTTAGCGGATGCCCTGCGCGCACAGCGCATCAAGGTCACCCAGGCAACTGTGTCCCGGGATATCAAGGAAATGATGCTGATCAAGGTTCCCACCGGGGATGGTCGTTATCGTTATGCCTATCCCATGCAGAATGCCGTGATCTTTACGGAGGAGCGCATGCAGCGACTGTTCCGGGATACGGTGGTGAACTGTGATTTCAGCGAGAACATCGTCGTGGTCAAGACCTTGCCCGGCGGCGCCAATACCGTAGCATCAGCCCTCGATCATGCCAACTGGCCGGAAGTGTTGGGAACCGTTGCCGGCGATGACAACATCTTCATCATCGTGAAGCCCAAGGCAGCCGCAGAAATTGTCACCAAGAGACTTATGTCATTTCTGGAGTAAAGGGGAATCACGGCGATGCTGAAAACACTTACGGTCTGGAATTTTGCCCTGCTGGAGCATGTGCAGGTGGAGTTCGGTGAGGGACTCAATATCCTTACCGGTGAGACTGGCGCGGGCAAGTCCATCCTGATTGATGCCCTGGGTGCCATACTGGGACAACGGGTATCTGCTGATGCCATCCGTACCGGCTGCGACTGGCTGCGGGTGGAAGCCGTCTTCACCCTAGAGGATGAATCCCTGGGACTCCATGAACTTTTGTCCGGACAGGCCATTGACGACTCGGAGGGCATGCTGATCATTACCCGTCAGGTCACCAAGGCCGGGCGCAGTATGGTATTGGTCAACGGCTGTCATGTGACGCTGACCATCCTCAAACAGATCGGTGCCTTCCTCGTGGATATTCATGGACAGAATGAAAATCTGGCTCTGCTGAAGGAAGAAAGTCAGTTTGCTTTGCTTGACCAGTTTGATCCGGATCTGACAGAGGCGCTGGCGGGCTATAAGCAGATCTATACCGCCTGGCGGGACAAACAGCAGGAACACAAGGAAAAGGAACAGGCCGCCCGGGAATATGCTCAGCGCCTCGATATGCTGCGCTGGCAGGACAAGGAAATCAGTGAGGCGGAACTCAAGGAAAATGAGGATGAGGAGCTGGATGCTGAGATCCGCAAGCTTTCCCATGCCGAAAAGATTGCCGGTTTCGTGGAAGAATCCTATAATCTGCTGGTTGTGGGAGCAGGCGGCGGGCAGGCCGTTCTGGCGGCGGTAGCCAAGGTGAAGAAGAACCTCGAGGACATGAGCCGCTATGATGATTCCCTGGAGAATACCTATACCATGGTGGAAGAGGCTTATATCTCCTTGCAGGAAGCGGCTTCGGATTTGCGTGATTATGGCGAGTCACTGGAATTCCAGCCAGCCAGGCTCGACCGCCTCCAGAGCCGTATGGATGTGATTGACCGGCTCTGCCGGAAATATGGTGCTACGATAGCTGATGTGTTGGAACATCAGCAGAAGGTGCAGCAGGAACTTCTCGATATCGAAAATTACGATGACGATATGGCCCAGCTTGAAAAAGAGATCGCGGCGTTGGAAGAAAAACTGCGGGCCAAGGCGGACAATCTGACCAGGCTGCGCCAGCGGGCGGCAGAAGAATTGTCAGCAGCTATTGGCAGTCAGTTGACTGCTCTGGGGATGCTTCAGGCGGCGTTCCATATCCGTGTGACACCTGCGGAAAAATTCCTGGCTAACGGTACCGATAATGTGGCCATGTATTTCTCAGCCAATCCGGGTGAAGAAGAAAAACTCCTGTCCAAAGTGGCTTCCGGTGGTGAACTTTCCCGTATTGCTCTGGCCATCAAGACAGTGGCGGCCTCGCGGGATTCCTCTGTGCCCAGCATGGTATTCGATGAAATCGACACCGGTATTGGCGGACGCACTGCTCAGATGGTGGCCGAACGCATTGCGCTTGTGGCTCAGTACAAGCAGGTGCTCTGTATCACCCATCTGCCCCAGATTGCCTGCATGGCCGATGTCCATCTCTATATCGCCAAGACCAGTGCCGGCGATTCCACGGTTACCCAGGTGCGGCCTTTGACCGAGCGCGAACGCATCAGCGAAATCGCCCGTATGGCCTCCGGCGTCGATGTGACGACAGCTTCTCTGGACAACGCCAAGGAAATGGTCAGCCATGCTAAACTGACCAAAAAGAACTTTGCTGTAAAAGCTAAAGACGAATAAAGAAATTGCCTTACAGAATCCGTAGTAGTTCTGTAAGGCAATTTTGCTCTATGTCAGTCCGGTTCGTTCAGACCTTCAACTTCGATGGCTTCATCATAATTGTGGCTTATCAGGCAGCAACAGAAGGAAATGAAGTTGCAGTCCACCAGTAGTTCTTCGATTTTTTGCTGGTATTTACCGGCCTGGTGCAGGGCTAATAGCTCGCGCAGATCCGCTTTGCTGAAGCCGTAGCCGATGGCACTGCTCAGCATGGCGCCATCATTTACCGATTCCAGGGCAGCACCCCAGTTGCTTTGAATTTCATCTTTGTTGATCATCAAACCATCCTCCTGTTTTTCGCATAATAGATTTACCCATCCGCCATAATAGCATGGTCAGGTTAGAAAATCATGAGAATGGGGAAAATAAGAGGGAATCTTTCCATCTCGGATAATGGAAATTTATTGACAGGAGTTTTTCTATATGTTATACTCGTTTCATCATTCAGATAGCAATGGCGCTTGTGAAGAGGCTGGGCCCGGTCTCTTGCAAGCGCTTTTCTTGTTGATGGATGAATCGCAATAATCGATACTTCAGGCAATGGAGCCAGTTTGTTTGGTGGGGAAAACCGCCAGGCAGGCTGGCTTTTTGCGATAGGAGGAATTTGTATGAGCATGAATCATGGAACAATGGCTGTTTCACAGCCGGTTGAAGCAAAGCGGGAGGAGAATCTGACCCGGGTGCTGAAGCCCATCCACTTATGGGCCTTGGCGGTGGGGCTGGTGATTTCCGGCAACTATTTCGGCTGGAGCTATGGCTTTGCCGCCGGCGGTGTTATGGGCCTGGCCTTGGCCCTGATTCCCGTGACGATCTTCTATGTGACCTTTATCCTTTCCTATTCGGAGCTGGCTACGGCCATTCCCCATGCCGGCGGGCCCTCTGCTTATGCCCGCCGGGCCATGGGCAAGTTCGGCGGCTATCTGAACGGCATCAGCTGCCTGATTGAATTCGTCTTTGCCCCGCCGGCCATTGCTTTGGCGGTAGGCGGTTATGTCCATGCCCTGCTGCCGGCCATTGATCCCATGGTGGCCACGGTGGCGGCCTTCTTCTTCTTCATTTTCCTGAACTATCTGGGCATGAAGACCTCGGCCACTTTTGAACTGGCGGTGACGGTTATCGCCCTGCTGGGCCTCGTGATTTACTGGGGGCTGGCAGCACCTCATTTCGATGCGGCCCGCATCATGTCCACGCCGCTTCTGCCCCATGGCTTTGATGGCCTGATGGCGGCCGTGCCCTTTGCCATCTGGTTCTTCCTGGCCATTGAAGGCGGCGCCATGAGTGCCGAGGAAATGGTGGATCCTCAGCGGGATATTCCCAAGGGCTTCCTGAGTGGCATGGCCACCTTGCTGGTCATGGCGGTCTTGACCCTGTTTTTGACGGCTGGTATTGCCGATATTGACGCGGTTTCGTCTGTGGACTTTCCTTTGCCCCTGGCCCTGAGTGCTGCCTATGGTGACGGTTCCCTGCCGGCGCTCCTGATGAGCGGTATCGGCCTCTTCGGTCTGGTGGCATCGCTGCATGGCATTATCGTGGGCTATTCCCGTCAGACCTATGCCATGGCCCGCACGGGCTATCTGCCCAAGTTCCTGGCCCGTCTGGATGAAAAGCATCATACGCCGGTCTGGGCTTTGGTACTGCCTGGTATCGTCTGCCTGTTCACGGCCTTGACCGGTCTTACGGACCTGGTCATCACCATTGCCTGCTATGGTTCCGTGGTCATGTATCTGACCAGCCTGGTTTCCTTCCTGATCCTGCGTCATAAGGAACCGGCACTGAAGCGTCCCTTCCGTGTACCCAGCATGATCATTCCGGTCATCAGCGTGCTCATGGCCATCTTCTGTCTGGTAAGCCTGTTGATGGCTTCCAGTGAAGTGCTGCCCTATGTAGCTGGCATCTACGCCCTTTCCATTGCGTACTATTTCATCCATGGCAACAAGCATATCCGTCCCTTTGAGGAAGAATTCGGCGTGCTGGATGAACTGGATGAGGAAGCCTGATCATGGCGGAGGAAATCATCAGTGCCGGCATCGATATCGGCACCACCACGTCGCAGGTGATCTTCAGCCGATTGCAGCTGGAAAACAATTCCTACACGGCGGTGCCCAATGTGCGCATCGCCAAGAAGGAAGTCATCTATAAAAGTCCCATCCATTTCACGCCTTTGTGTGGGGATGGCAATATCGATGAGGAGGCACTGGACCATATCCTGCTGGCGGAGTATGAGAAGGCTCATCTCCGCCGGGAAGATATTGCCACCGGCGCCGTCATCATCACCGGGGAGAGTTCCCGCAAGGAAAATGCCCGGCTGGCAGTGGAAAGACTATCCGCTGCCGCCGGGGATTTTGTGGTGGCCACCGCCGGCCCGGATCTGGAATCGGTGCTGGCCGGTTACGGCGCCGGGGCAGCGGCCTTGTCTGAACGCTGTCCCTATCCTGTGGCCAATTTCGATATTGGCGGCGGCACCACCAATGTGGCGGTTTTCCTGGGAGGAGAACTGCAGGATGCCTTTGCTCTGGATATCGGGGGCAGGCTGGTGAGGTTGTCAGAAAATCATCAAGTCCTGTATATGTCCCCGCGAATCCAGCCACTGGCAGAGGAGCTGGGTTTATCCCTGTGCGAAGGGAAAATCGCTGACTTGGCTGAACTGGAAAAGCTGGCCCGGCGGTTTGCGGAAATCTGCCTGCGTATCTGTCTGGATCAGTCACTGACAATTGGAGAAGAGGGGTTGTTCCTGGGGCACGGCAAGCGTTTGGGGAAACTGCCTGCCGTGATGTTCTCCGGTGGGGTGGCGGAATACATTTATGGGGACTCAGTGGCAGAAGGCCGCTGGGAGGATATACTGCGTCATGGGGATATTGGCCCCTTGGTGGGGGCTGCGTTCCGGCGCGTTTTTGCGGACAATCTGGAGGTTCAGTTCCTGACACCTCAGGAGCGTATCCGGGCCACGGTTATCGGGGCGGGCAGCTATGTCGTGCATCTGAGCGGCAGCACCGTGCTGATGGCAGAGGAATTGTCGCCCTTGCAGAATATTCCCGTAATCCGGCTGGACCATCCGGAGCAGACGGAAAAGCTGGCCGCTGAGTACCGGCTGAAACGGGATATCTATCCGGCAGGACAGCAGACAGCTATTGCCATGGCCGGCCCGGGCATGGGTGGCTATGCAGAGCTCAAAGCATTGGCCCGTTGTCTGGTGGAGATGACGGCTGACGAGGATAATATCCTGCTGGTCATTATGGAGCAGGATCTGGCCAAGGCCTTGGGGCTGCTGATGCAGAGCTTGGGCAAGGGGCGGCGGATCATCTGCTTGGATCGCATCCGGGCCCTGCCCGGGGATTATATCGACGTGGGCAAGCCGGTGGCCGGAACGGTGCCGGTGGTGGTGAAAACCCTGATTTTCAAGAGTTGAAGGTAGGAAAGCAAAATGAAATTGAAGACGAATCTCTTTGGCCGGACCTATTCCTTCCGTGATGTGAAGGATGTGCTGGCCAAAGCCAATGAAGAAAAATCCGGCGATATGCTAGCCGGCATTGCCGCCAGTGGCAATGTGGAGCGGGTGGCCGCTAAAGTTGTGCTGGCAGAAATGACCATGGCGGACCTGCGGGAAAATCCCGTGGTCCCCTATGAGGAAGACGATATCACCAGAGCCGACCAGGATGCTCTGGAAGATCTTGCCTATCAGAAGATCAAGGGATTTACGGTGGGGGATTTTCGGGAATTCCTGCTGAGTGCCACGGAAGAAGAGATTGCTGCTATCCGGCCCGGGCTTACAGCGGAAATGGTGGCCGGGGTTACCAAGCTCATGTCCAATATGGATCTGGTCTATGCGGCGAAAAAGATGCATGTGGAAGCCACCTGCAACACCACCATCGGCCGGCTGGGCACCCTGTCCTCCCGGCTGCAGCCCAATCATGCCACGGATAATCCTGCCGGCATCATGGCTTCGGTACTGGAAGGCATCAGCTACGGCGTGGGGGACGCCGTTATCGGCCTGAATCCGGCGGTGGACACCATCGACAGCGTGGCCGATATCCTGAAGGAGTTCAAGACCTTTATAGAAAAATGGCAGCTGCCCACTCAGAATTGCGTATTAGCCCATGTGACCACCCAGATGAAGGTGCTGGAAAAGGATCTGGCGCCCATGGATCTGATGTTCCAGAGTCTGGCAGGTTCGGAAGTGGCCAGCCGGGCCTTTGGCATCAATGTGGCCCTGATGGATGAGGCCTATGAACTGATGCGGGAGAAAAAGAGCTCTGCGGGGCCCAACTTCATGTATTTCGAGACGGGGCAGGGCTCGGAACTGTCCTCCGACGGCCATCATGGTGCCGACCAATTGGTGATGGAGGCCCGCTGCTATGCCTTTGCTAAGCGATATCATCCCTTCCTGGTCAATACGGTAGTGGGCTTTATCGGCCCCGAATACCTCTATGATGGCCGCCAGATGATAAGGGCGGGCCTGGAGGATCACTTCATGGGGAAATTGACGGGGATTCCCATGGGCTGCGATGTCTGCTATACCAATCACATGCGGGCTGACCAGAACGATTTGGAGAATCTGGCCATGATGCTGGCCATGGCGGACTGCAACTACATCATGGGCATTCCCGGCGGGGATGATGTGATGCTGATGTATCAGACCACCAGCTATCATGATGTGGCTTCCCTGCGGCGCATTACGGGCAAACAGCCCATTGCAGAATTTGCCCGGCGTATGCAGGAACTGGGAATTTTTGACGAGCAGGGGCATCTGACGGAGATTGCCGGAGATCCGTCCCTGTTCTATGGTTTGGATAAAAAATTGGCAGGAGGTATCGCCGTATGAGGGAGAAGGAAGAAGCAGGATTTGTCCGGGATATTTCCCAGCCGGAGATCAAGGATAAAGTACTCATTGCAAAGCCCCAAAGCCTGGAGATGGTGAAGCGGCTGAAGAAAAGCACCAATGCCCGTTTGGGCGTTGGTCGTGCCGGGGACCGCTATAGGACGGAAACGCTGCTGAAATTCCGGGCAGACCATGCCATTGCCCAGGATGCCGTCTGGACAGATATCGACGAGACCCTGATTGATGAAATGGGCTTCTACAAGGTTCAGACCCTGGTGCAGGACAAGGAGGAATACGTGCGGCGGCCGGATAGGGGGCGCATCTTCTCCACGGAAACCATGGAAGCCATGAAACGGGACTGCATCCATGATCCCGATGTGCAGATTGTGGTGGCGGATGGCCTCAGCGGTTTTGCCATCAATGCCAATCTCAAGGATATCTACGCCATCATGATGGATGGCTTTGCCGAAAAGAGCTATAGCGTGGGGACCCCCATATTTGTGCGTTACAGCCGGGTAGCCACCATGGACAAGATCAGCGAGGCTTTGGGGGCCACGGTTACCATTCAGCTCATTGGGGAGCGGCCGGGGTTGGCTACAGGCGAGAGCATGAGCGTCTATATGGCCTACAAGGCCAGCAGCCAAAAGCCGGAATCCCAGCGCACGGTGGTATCCAATATCTATCAGCAGGGCATACCGCCCTTGGAGGCCGGCGCTCAGGTGGTGCATCTGACGGAAGTGCTCATGCGGGAAAAGAAAAGCGGGGTGGAATTGAAGATATGATGCAGGGAGAAGCAGAGCGCATCACAGCCAGCATGGCCATCCCGCCGGGAAGCCTGGGACTGTTGGAACAGCAGGTGCAGAAATTATTTATGGCCTGGCCGGAATTTTATCCGGAAATCAGGCCCCATCATTTTATCTTTGCCGCCGATAATGGCATTGTGACGGCAGGGGTGGTGCGGCAGGAGCAGGAGATCACCTATCTGCAGGCCAGCAATATGGTGGCCGGGGGTGCGGCCATCAGCTGTTTCTGCAAGTGCCAGCATGTGCCCTATACCGTGGTGGATGTGGGCATCAACAGCGAGGACGCCGTGGGCCTTGACCGCAAAGTGGCCCGGGGCACGAAGAACTTCCTGCACCAGCCCGCCATGACGGAGCGGGAATTCTGGCAGGCTTATGATGCTGGCGCCGAAATGGTGCAGCGGGCGGCAATAGCTGGCTGCAACCTGCTGTCCTTCGGGGAGATGGGCATTGGCAATACCACCACCTCCACGGCGGTGCTCCATGCCCTGACCGGGGCAAATCTCGTGGAAATCACTGGCTGCGGTGCCAATCCCGGCCATCCTGAGGTTATTCTGCGCAAGCGGGAGGTCATTGCGGCGGCCTGCAAGCTTTACGCTCCGTTGATGAAGGCTCCCCAGGGCATTATCCGCTGTGTGGGCGGCTTTGATATTGCCGCTCTCTGCGGCGCCATGATGGCCTGCCATGAAAAGAAGATCCCTTTCATGTTGGATGGTTTTATTACCGCCGTGGCCCTGGCCTGTGCTGCTACGATCCAGCCGGAGGTTTCCCAAATGGCCATTCCCACCCATATGTCCAAGGAACCGGGGATGATTTATGCCCTGAAAAAAGGCGGTATAGCTCCTGAGGAAGTGCCTATTCAGGCGGGGCTGCGTCTGGGGGAGGGTACAGGCGCCATCCTGGGCTTGTCCATGCTGCGCACCATGGTATATACTGTATATAACATGAAAACCATGGATGAACTGATGATGGAAGGTTGTGGTGCCGCGAAATGAAGTGTTTCCATTCACTTGTCTTGATGTTGCAATTCTTTACCCGTTTGCCGCTGCCCTGGCAGATCCCCTTTGAGGAGGGGATGCTGGCCAGGGTTGTTGTCTGGCTGCCAGTGGTGGGGTTGGTTATCGGCAGTATCAACGCCCTGGCCTATGAGGCGGGCAACCTGCTGGCAGGGCCAATGGCCGGGATTTTAGTGGCCATGGGGGCCAACCTTTTCCTGACTGGGGGCTTTCATCTGGATGGTCTGGCCGATACCTGCGATGGCATCTATTCCAGCCGCAAGCGGGAGCGAATGCTGGAAATCATGAAGGACAGCCGTTTGGGCACAAATGGGGCCTGCGCCTTACTGATGGTGTTTTTGGCCCGCTATAGCGGCCTTAACATGTTGCCCGAGGATTTTATCCCTTGGGCTGTTTTGCTGATGCCTGTGGCCGCCAGAGCCTGCAATCCCCTGCTGATGTTGTCCAACTATGCCCGCAAGGAGGGATTAGGCAATCTCTTTATAGGCAAGGTTTCCAAGAGGCGTGTGGCCTTATCGGTGTTTTTGGGGGGGCTATTGGTCTTTGGCCTGACGGGACAGGTCTGGCTGCTTATCGCCTATGCCCTGACGGCGGCCTTCCAGCCCCTGTTTTGCCGCTATATCACGGGCATCCTTGGAGGCATGACCGGCGATACTTTGGGGGCTGGTGACGAGCTCAGCGAGATGGTCTTTCTGGGGCTTTGCTGCATAGGTGCTTATCATGGCTGGTGAAGATAGAATCAAGGCCTATCTGCTGCGTCATGGGGAGGCTTCAGGCAATGTGCGGGGCGGCTACTATGGGCGCACGGAATGCCCCCTGACCGTTGCCGGCCGGCTGGCAGCCATGCAGGCTGGGGAAGAGCTGCATATGGCCCTGCAGGAAGATCCGGCACAAGAGATATTGTTGCTTTCCAGCCCCTTGCAGCGGGCCCGGGACACCGCTGTGATCGTGCAGCGCATGGCGGGGATTTCGGGGCAGATTATCCTGGAGCCTGCCTGGGAGGAAATCGATTTTGGCACTTGGGAGGGCCGCAACTTTGCCGATATTCAGCGGGAAGATCCGGATACCTGCCAGCAGCTCTGCGATGACTGGCAGAATTTCCGTTACCCAGAAGGGGAGAGTTTCCGCCAGTTTACGGAACGTGTCATCGCCGCCTGGCAGAAGTGGCGGGCATATGCCGCCAAGCGGCAGGCCCATCTGGTTGTGGTCAGCCATGGCGGCGTGCTGAAAGTCATCCGCCTCTGGGAAGAGGGCCGCTCCTGGGAAGATTTTTGGCGCATCCGGATTGCTTTAGGAGAAATACAGCCGCTGTTACTGGCCGTAAAGAAGTAACAGCGGCTGATTATTTTTTAAAGCATTTCCATGATATGAGCGGTAAGGATGCCGAAGGGTGTGCCAATCACATAGCCCAGCAGTGCCATCAGGATGCCTACAGGAACCAGAGAGCCGGAATAGGAGCCGGCCAGCACCGGGGCGGAAGCTGTGCCGCCGATATTGGCAAGGGAGGCCACGCAGGCGGTGAACATGTCCAGCTTGAGCACCTTGGCGATGATGAACATCAGGGTGAAGTGGATGCCCAGAACGATGAAGCCGGTGAGTATCCAGTAGGGAGCATCGGCCAGCTCCAACAGGGAGGCACGGGAGGCCAATAGGGCGATGACACTGTACAGGAGCATATTGGAAAGCTCCGCGGAACCTGCGGTGCGTCCCAGCGGGGAAATGGCACCGATAAGACCCATGACCGTAATGAAGAGGATGGTCCAGGTGGCCTTGTCCAGGAAGGGCACCATGCTGTTGAGAGTTACGCCCACATTGGTGCCGATGGCTGCTGTCAGCAGGGCCGAGCCCAAAAGGAGCAGCAGGCTCTGCATGGTGATGGGGGCCTTGTTGGCGGCGGCGTCTTCTTCCAGCCCCCGGGAAACTTCGTCCAGCGTTCTGGTGTCTGCTTTGTTCCAGGCATTGAATTTTGGAGCCAGCTGAATCAGCCAGAGCAGGAACATAACCCAGATGGAATAGTCGATGGAGTCTATGACCAGAGCATAGCCCATGTCGGCCTCGGAAATATTGAGGGCTGCCTGCACGGCGACCATGTTGCCGGATCCACCCAGCCATGAGCCGCAGAGGGCGCCCAGTCCCATCCAGGCGTTATCGCCGATGACGCCCTTCATGATGGTGAAGGCCCCAATAAAGCCAACCATGATGGTCAGGGATGCGGAAAAGAAGCCCAAGAGCATTCTGGGGCCAAGCTTCAATACCTTGCGAATATCGCAGCGCAGCAGCATCATGAAGACCATGGTGTAGGTCAGGGAGTTCTTGAGGGCCGTGTAAGCCGGCTTGGTTTCCTTCATATCCCAGGTGCCGGCGGTGCAAAGGAGCATGGCCAGCAAGTAGATGAGTACCACTGGCGGCAGGAACTCAAATAGTTTCCAGCCTGTTTTTTTCTCCAGCGTGATGAGTGCAGCTGCCAGACAGATCAGTACAGCCACATAGGTAAAACCGTTTGTGATCATGAATAAGACCTCTTTTCTCTAGTGCGTATAGAATAGGTATACATATTGAATTGCTATGACGCATATTATATAATAAATATGTCAATTTTTCCATAGAAAATATTGTATACAAGGACATACATCTGCTTTGGTAAATAAAGTTGAAAATGGATGTATGTTCCCGGTGTGAACCAGGTTGGAGGTACTTATGAAAATCACGAAAATTTGTTTGGGGCGTATCTCTGTTCCCTTACGTGTGCCGTTCAAGACCGCATTGCGCAGGGTGGATAGTGTGGAGGATATCATTGTGGAAATCCATACCGCTGAAGGAGCTGTGGGGTATGGGGAGGCACCTCCCACTGGTGTCATCACCGGGGACACGGCGGAAGGGATCATCGGCGCCATACGCGGGCACATTGCACCGGCTCTGCTGGGGCGTGATGTGGATGATTTTGAGGATGTCATCAAGCTGGTGCAGTCCGCCGTCGTACATAATACCTCGGCCAAGGCCGCTGTGGATATGGCCCTTTACGATCTCTATGGCCAGAGCTGCAAGCTGCCGGTTCATCGTCTGCTGGGCAGTGCCCGTCGGACCATAACCACGGATATCACGGTCAGTGTCAATTCGCCGGAGGAGATGGCCAGAGATGCCCTGGATGCTGTCCAGCGGGGCTATGATACCATCAAAGTGAAGGTAGGCATCAATCCGTCATTGGATGTGGAACGGCTGGCTGCCATCCGTCAGGCCATCGGCCCGGATCTGCGTCTCCGCATCGATGCCAATCAGGCCTGGTCCCCCAAGGAAGCCATACGCATCCTGAATCGCATGGAGGAAAAAGATCTTTCCATCGAACTGGTGGAGCAGCCTGTCAAGGCGCTGGATATCGAGGGCCTGCGGTCTGTCACGGCAGAAAGTCCCATCCCTGTGCTGGCCGATGAGTCTGTTTTCAGCCCCGCAGACGCCCTGCGCATCATGCAGCTTCATGCTGCGGATATGATCAACATCAAGCTGATGAAGTGCGGCGGCCTGTATCCGGCCCAGCAGATCATTGCGGCAGCAGAAGTCTATGGCGTGGAATGCATGCTGGGCTGTATGTTGGAGGCCAAGGTGTCGGTGAATGCTGCCGTGGAACTGGCCTGTGCCAAAAAGGCCATCACCCGCATCGACCTGGATGGCCCGGTGCTCTGTCGTGAAGATCCTGTCATCGGCGGCGCGGTATTTGCGGAAAAGGATATCACCGTTTCTAATGAACCAGGCATGGGCATCAAGGGAATTGAGGGAATCCGTTATCTTGATTAAAGGGGAGGAAATATGCGGTTTTATCTGGATGTATGGTTGTTTATTTTCATGACAACTATTTTCAAGCGTCATGTCATTTCTGCAGACTACCATGTTTGGGGCGGCCTGGTGCTGTTTGGCTTTACCCTTTGGCATCTGTGGCTGAACCGGCAATGGTTGGCAGGCTTTTGGCGACGGCAGAGGCAGTGGCAGGATTGGATCACGGTTATGTTGCTGCTGGTCTGGCTGGCCCTGGCTGTTACCGGTGTGCTGGCTGCCAAACAATTTGGCTTGGAGCTGCATTTTTTGAAGCCCTGGCATAAATTCTTAGGGGCGCTGTCCTTGCTGCTGGCATCCATGCACATTGGTTTCCATTGGCAATATCTCAAGGAAAATATCCTGCGGCGCTGTCCCTGCCTGAATAAGGTGCCCAAAATATTGACATCCCTGCTGATGGCTGGGATCTTGTGTCTGGGTGCGTACGGTTTCGTGGATTCGGGCTTTGGCAAATGGACCTCTGCCCCCTTTGTCACTTCGTCCCAGCAAAAGCCGCCCCAGGATGGCAGCAACAGGAAAAAACATCAGCCCCGGCCCTTTGATCCCCTGCGGCTGGGCAAAGCCATGGCAGAGCTTTCCGCCATGTTATATCTGGGGGCATATGTGGTGCGGAAAAGAAATAAATGATTTTGACCTGTCTACCATTTGACTTTATTGGTGGTCTGTGCTATCGTAAAAATCAATAGAAGCAGCGAAGCTCAAACGGATCTTGATGGATTCGTTTGGGCTTTTTTGCCTGATGGTGATAGAAAGCAGAGATTTAGGGAGCAGGTGCGGATTTGGAGTATTCATTGGCTCATTTGGCGGTGATGGCCGTTACGATTTGTGTGGTATTGGCTGGGGGACTGTATGCGGCGCGGTCGGTGCACTCGGCTGAGGGCTTCAGCCTTGGCGGCCGCTCCGCAGGCATTCCCATGATTGTGGGCAGCATTGCGGGAACTTGTGTCGGCGGCGGGGCGACGGTGGGCACGGCCCAGCTGGCTGGTTCTGTGGGGCTGTCTGCCGTATGGTTCACGATTGGTATCGGCCTTTCTTTATTGGTGATGGGGCTGATCTATGCCCGTCCTTTGCGGTATACAGGGCTGGAGACGATCTCCCAGTATCTCGTGGCCAATTATGGTGCCGGCGCAGGACGGTTCACCAGCTTTGCCACCTCTTTGGGGATCTTGTTCAGCGCCGTGGCCAGCACCCTGCCGGGCATTGCTTTGCTGGCGGCTCTGACAGGCTGCTCCTATGGAGTGTCGGCAGTCATGCTGCTGTTGCTGGTAATTCTCTATGCGTTCTTTGGCGGCATGAAAACGGCCTCTGTTGGTGGCATGCTGAAGATGGTCATCCTCTTTGTCACCCTGTTTGCGTTAGGCTTTTCTGCCTGGCAGGGGCTTATGGCTGCGCCTGCGCTGTTAGCGGATAAGCCGGCAGGATTTTTGAGCATCTGGGGCATCCAGACCAGTTCCATCCTGAATAATGTAGCCTCTGTTCTCGTGGGCATGATCTGCACCCAAACCTATATCCAGGCCATCTTTTCGGCCGCTAATCCTCGGACGGCAGCTGTTGGTTTGATCTTTGCCTCGTTTGTGGCGATTCCCGTGGGGGTGCCCTGTGCCATGATGGGCATCTATATGCAGGCGGCCCATCCGGAACTGCCTGCCATGCTGGCTCTGCCTGCGTACCTGCTCCATTATGCTTCTCCCCTGATGGGAGGAGCGGCCCTGGGCGGCATCGTGCTGGGCATCGTGGGTTCCATCGCCGGCTTGTCCCTGGGGGTGGGAACCATGGTGGCCCGGGATATGTTAGAACCGCTGCTGGACATTAAAACGGGTAGGGGGAAACTCAGCCTGATGCGTCTGTCTGTGGTGGGGGCCATCCTTGTGGCCATGACGATTGCCATCGCCAATAAGGATTCCCAGATCCTGTTTTGGAATTATCTGTCCATGGCTCTGCGGGGCTGCGGCATATTCATTCCCCTGACGCTGGCTATTTTCAAGCCCAAAGCGCTGGCGCCTCGGTGGGCGCTGGCATCCATGGTACTGTCCTTAGGTGCTGCCATAATAGCAGGTCTTATGCAGTCAGAGGTATCGCCAATCTTCGTTGGCTTGGGCGTAAGCCTGACAGTGGTTTTGCTGGGAATGGCTGTCTGTCAGCGACAGGGAGAACAGGCATTCGTGCAGGTGCGGGGCAAACCGTGATGTTGTTTACAAAGTTACAATTACATATTGACATACCTTATCATTTACTGTATTATATTAAAATATCATAGCAAGTATATAAAATGCTATATAGTAAATGTACAAAGGGGTACATCATGCGCAAGGGAACAGGCGTTCCCCGGCATGGTGTACCCTTTTTTCAGTTGAAGGAGGATGTAAATGCGGAAGAAGATTGGTTTGCCTTTAGGACTGTTGACCTTGCTGGTGATCCTGTTATTGCCTACGCCACCAGACTTGTCTACGGCAGGGCACAGGATGTTGGCTGTCTTGGTATTCTCGGTGGTTATCTGGATGTTTGAGACGGTTTCCTATCCGGTGTCGGCGGCTATCATCATCTCCCTGATGGCTTTCCTGCTGGGGACGGCGCCTAATATGATGAATCCGCTTTACACTATGAAATGACAATGTTAGATTCATATGTGTGTATGCTTGAATTTGACATGAATCAGCGGTTTTACCGTTATTGTGATGAATATTACGATAGGCAACGGGCAAAAGTTATGGATCATCTTCATGTGATGGTATTTATCCCCTTTAGATAAGCCAGACCAAGGTTGATTGGATGGCAACGATATATTGTGAATGAGCAGATGCTGAAAAGAAAGTCAGCATCTGCTTTTTCTATGTCTAAAAATAAAAGATATCAGAAATAAGACTTTATCATGGAGGTTGATTGGATGGCTACGAGTCAATATATGGATACATTTCCATAAAAAAAGACCGGTCACAGATGGAGGTCTGTTACCGGTTCTCACAGGAATTTTTTGCAAAATCAAAATAGTATAAATATATTTTAGCAAAAAATCCCTCGAAATGCACGAAAAATTTTAATCCAATTTTAATGCTTAAGATTGGTGAAAGTAGAGGGAAAAATGGATAAGGAAAAACGAGATAAGCTAAAGGCCTACGAAGGCAGCGTGCTTGACCAGGGATATGGTGTGGTCGGTAAGCGTGTGATGAGAGATAGGTCGATAAAAATAGGTGCTAAAGGCCTATATTGTTACCTGTGTGTATACGGGCATGAGGTATTCCCAAAACGGGATACAATCTGCTATGACTTGGGAATTAGCCGGGATACATATAACAGTTATCTAAAAGAATTGGTTTCGCATGGCTACGTAAGTGTCAGGCAACGCCGTGGGGAAGGTAATAAATTCGCAGGTAATGTTTATACCATCAACATAAAGTTGTCGGAAGTGGCGGATGGAAGCGTAGAAAAGCCGCAGCGGAAAAATCCTGCCACGGCAGATGAAGCCCAGATTGTGCCGTGCAGTAAAATTCCGGCCACGGAAAAGTCGTGCACGGAAGGGCCGGGGACGGAAATTTCCGCCACGGGTAAAACGGCGGAATCCCATACAGCGCAAGTGGTTTCAGCCAATGAAAATGGCGCTAATAATACAAGCTCCAACAACACCATTAACAATCAATATCATAAAACAACAACACCAACAGAAGATAATGGAGATGTTGCTGTTGTAAAATCTGATTTTAGTTCTGTTGGAGATTTGCTCCCACATGCCTTGAAGAATGTTCAAGAGAAAAGTAAGCATGCAGCGATTGTAGTGGATGATGAAGTAAGAGCATTAATGGATTTGGGGGCAAAGCAGGATATAGATAAAAAGTCTATGCTCTTGTTTATAAGTAAATTTGGTAAGGAAGCCGTTAAAGTTCAACTTGCGAATCTCGAATTTGCAGAAAAAAGAAGTAGCATTGGCAATCCGGGAGGCTGGCTGAATTGTGCTCTGCAAAATGGGTATTCAAATCTTGCGGCTGAAAAAGCTATGACAAAACATGAGGAGGCTGTACGGAAACAGGAAGCTATTAAGCGAATGCTGGAGGAAGATGCAAATCGGGAGGTTCCACCGCCAGATGAAAATAATGTGTTTTATCAGATGTATAAGAATCGTAGGACTAAGGCGGAGGGATGAATCATGCGGTCAGTAAAACGTAAAAGCATTGCATCAGCACCTCAAGTAATCAAAGTGCAGGAAATACCGTCAGCCGAAATCTATGCAATTAAGAAGCGGTATAAGGAGAATGCCCAAAAAATGGAAGAACTGGAAGAAAAGTGCAAGATGCTGGAGGAAGCTTTGAAGTACGGGGAAGTGACATCGCTATCCCGTATGATTATGGAATATCAGGCTATGTCTGTCAGCTATTTGGAGCATATATCCAAGGAAATGCAAATATACCGTTACAGTTATGAAGAACGGCAACGAGGCATGGAATTTATTGAGTACCTGCGTCAGGTGGCCGGAGAGCTGGAAGGCCTGTTATGGCCGGGAGGCACAAATGCCTGACTTCGGGGAACGCATAAGGCATCTCCGCAAAAAGCGGGGACTAACGATAATGGACGTGGAAAAGGCCACTGGGATTGGACATAGTACCATATCCCGGTGGGAGCGTGGCGAAAGCGTCCCTAACTCATCAGAGATTTATCAGATCTTGATGGATTACTTCAAGGTGGACATGTCCTATCTGATGGGCGTATCAGATGGAGTGTTGCGAGAGTCGGAGGTAATAAAGGATATCGTCACGAGATTAGAGGTTTTGGAAGAGCGTGTGGGTTATGAGGTACGCAAGGAGGAGTAAAAATGCGGATAATTTCTTTTATCAACAAAAAGGGTGGCGTGGGCAAGACCACCATTGTGGTAAATCTTGCCTATGCACTTAAAGAGCGCTATGACGCGAGAGTTCTGGTGGTGGATAATGATGAACAGGGGAATGTTTCCCAGTTTTTCGACGGGAAAGGCAAGTACTCTCTGGCAGATGTGCTTCTTGAGCGTGTAGAGATTGAGAAGGTCGTTGAGCAAACGCGATATGAAGGGATTGACCTCGTAAGGGCAGATTTTAGTCTGGCAGATGCCAATGTGGAACTGCGGGAAATGGATAAGTCAGGCAAGGAGTGGCAACTAAAAAATGCATTGGATTGTCTGGCTGGCAATTATGATGTCTGCCTGATCGATAATCCGCCACAGATTAATGCCTCCATGGTAAATAGTTTGGTGGCTTCGGATGAAGTGGTTGTAGTAAGTACAACGGATAAATTCAGCATATATGGTGTGCAACAGATGTTATCCTGCATAAAGGATGCACAGCAGCTTAATCCGCATATGAGTTACAGAGGGACGGTCGTAAATATGTTTGCGGGAGATGGTGATTCACTGGCTGCTATAGCGCAATTACGGCAGGAAACGGAAGTCCTGCCGGTAATGCTTCACAAAACAGATGGTGGCATTCGGGTAAAAACGGCCACTAACAGAATGGAAACAATATTTGAGTATTCACCAAGATGCCGATTCGCCCGGGATATGGTTGAATTCATGGATTATCTGTTGGGGGCGTGATGACAATGAAGAAACAACCAGCAGGGCTTCTGGAAAAGCTCTTAAAGAACAGGGAGCAGGAAGGCGTATCCATAGAGCGTCATATGGATATAGATGTGCATGATTTGGTTCCGAATCCCCAAAACTTTTATTCTATGCGCAATATAGACCGGCTGAAGAACCTTATCAAGACCACGGGGAAAGTTGAGGAACTAACGGTCAAATCTGTAGGTAAAGGAAAATATATGGTGGTGGCCGGCCATAGGCGGCGTAAAGCTGTGCTGGAACTGGTGGAGGAAGGTGCGGCGATTTCATCAAAAGTACCATGCTCTGTGGTAAGTTTTAAGCCAGTGGGGAATAGAAGTGCCGAAGATATGGAGTTACTGTGGCTGAGCTCCTCCAATATGGGGCAAAGAGAGTATCGTACCATGTCCGAGAAGATACAGGAGGTTGAGCTGATAAGCAGGCTACTGCGCAAGGACTATGATGAGGATTATGCTGGCGGCTTTGTAACAGGGGCATTTCGCAGTTACCTGGCACAATTCCTATGTATGACGGATAGCAGGTTGCAGCGGCTGTTGGCGATGCGAAACGTTGTGCCTGACTATCTGGAAATGATAGATAGCGGGGAACTGAAAGAAACGGCTGCCTATGAACTTACGAATCTTAGTGAAGAAGAGCAGCATATCCTGATGGATGCCATGGAAGGTCAGGAAATAACTGTGAAGGGGATAAAGCAGAAAAAAGATGAACTCTTTGCCAAAGGACAGACCACAGAAGCTGATGTGAATTCGGAGGGAGATGGTGATGGGCAGTTGGAGAAAGGTGTTGCAGATTATGGAGCCGCTGATGAAAGCGTAGCAGGTGCGGCAGAAGAAACCGTTAACAATGTTGTTCCGGATCCTTTGGCTGATGCTGGCGGGGACGTAGCTGCTCATAGAACTGCAGATAAAAGCCGGCTGATGACGAGCGTGGATATGCTGATGAGTTATTGCGAGGGCCGCCATGATACTAGTACTAATCCATGCCCGGGCTGTGACTTCGAAGATGGCCAGGGTGGCTGCCGTATGGGGACAAAACCATGCGTGTGGCATATAGAGAGTGCGGCTAGAAAGACTTTGCTTGCGTGTTAATTGGGGATAAGGTAGCCGAGGATGTTAATTATTAACATCCTCGGCTGGAAAGGAACGGCACTATGAGGAAAGCAACACCAAAGGTTAGGCTATATCTGGCACAGCAGGTGTTGGAGCAATATTATAAGGGAACTGACGAACCGAGTGAAGCGCAGAAGGCTTGGATGAATAAATTGTATGGGAACAACCCGGACAGTAGGGGAATAAGGAAATTGCGTATGCGCCTGCTGGATAGGGAATGCAGTGAGATTATCGTAAGTGCAGTCATTGCGGATGCCACGCAGGAGGAAAAGATATTCCTGCGGGATAAGTACAAACTACGCCGTAATTTCACGGCCATAAGCTGCAGGCTCCATGTGCATGTCAATGGACTGCAGCGTTGGCGGGATAGATTCCTCAATGAGATTGCGCAGATGCTGAATTATGAACTGCCAGAACGGGATGTATGGTCATATCGTAAGGTAGGGGCACTCATTAAGGTACTGGAGCGCAATATAGAGTTCCTGGAACAAAATGATGAGGAAACGGATAAGGATTCGTTAAAGCGGCTTTGCGCATTAAGAGATCGATATCGCATTCTACATGCTGGTATGGAGAAATATCTGTTTTCTGAGTCTGATTCCACGAGGATAAGGGTTGTCAGGGAACGTTTGCTCCATGTTGATCTGGGCTCAGCAGAACTTGCTGATTTTGTGGGGTTCTCCCATACGACAGTGGATTTGTGCCTGGCAGATTTTCTGAAGAAATACTATTATCTTGGTGCTGGGGGGGCCTGAATACAAAATGGGTGTTTCTGGATATGTCATTGAAGTAATAACTCACATATAATTATATAATGTGAGTTATTACATAAATGTTGACAGTGAGATAAAGAAATCGATATAATAATTTCAGTAAAAACTCACATTGTATAACGAAGTGTGTGCTGACAGTAAAATGGAGGTCTTAAACATGCTTATGCCATATGCAGAGGCCGTAAAAGAATATGGTTCAGGATACAAGCTGAAAAAGGCTGTGAATTTGGGAGAAATATATAAACTTTCGCCTGGGGTTTATGCCCGGCGGTCTACGGCCACAGAGATGGAAAAGCTGCAAGTAAGGTATAAGACGGCCATATTTACCATGGATAGTGCCTTTTATTTTCTCGGACTGACGGATGTAGTGCCGGAGAAGTGGCATATGGCTACAGCCCGTAATTCAACTCGCATACCCAGCGAAAAGGTACATCAGTACTTTGAAACTGCCAACTATTATGGAATTGGCAAATCTATGGTAGATTTCAATGGCGCTGAACTCCGCTGCTATGATCAGGAGCGTATGCTCTTGGAGCTGGTGCGACATAGAAAAACGATGCCGTTCGATTTTTACAAGGAAATTGTACAAAGCTATCGCAGGCGCTATGAGAGCATAGATTACGGCAAATTGGATGATTATATTGATGCTATGCAAAGCCGTACTGATTTTTACGATGTTATACAACGGGAGATTTTCTGATGAAACTGAAAGATATGATAAAGGCCTACGAAGATGAAGGCTATGATAATGTGCAGGCGCAGGCTCGTGTGAGCCAGGACGTAGTGGTAATGAATATTGCTGCCAGCTCTTTGAAACGGAATGTTACGATCAAAGGCGGCGTGGTCATGCATAATATGTCGCATGACAGCCGCCGAGCAACGCAGGATATCGATTTTGACTTTATACATTACTCTCTGTCGGATGAATCCATACGATTGTTTCTGGATAAGATAAGCAATGCAGAGTTCAAGTTGGAGCCGACAGGTGAGATAGAAGAACTGCGGCAGCAGGACTATCACGGCAAACGAGTTCATATTGTGATAACGGATGTGGATGGTACCACGATAAAGACAAAAATGGATATTGGGGTGCATAAGAATCTGTCCATAGAGCAGGATGAATACTGTTTTGATATTGCCTATCTCGATGACGGCCCTACTGTATTAATCAACTCCAAGGAGCAGATGTTCACGGAGAAGCTGCGGTCAATCCTTAAATTTGGCCCCACGTCCACCCGCTACAAGGATATCTTCGACATGTACTATTTGGCGCAGTTATCTGGTATGAGCTGGGAGAAGCTGCGGGCATGCATTAAGCTGTTGATTTTTGATGATGAGGGTATGAGAGAAAATACGCCGGAGGAAATGCTGCGGCGTATACAGCGGACACTTAGCAATCGCATCTATCGGCAAAAACTTAGCCGTGCCCGCAAGAATTGGCTGGATGTAGATAGTGATACGGTTTTGGAGCAGCTGCTGACCTTCCTGGAAAACGTGCTCAAAAAGCCATAAGAAAAGGTATACTTTTCGTAGGTTGGATGCATCCTCAACTCAGTATATGATATTGGGCGAGGAGTGATGAACATGGATCAATATGTAACTGGCAGTATTATCAAACGGCTTCGCGAAAGCAGAAAGATGACGCAATTGCAGCTGGCAGAAGCGCTCAATGTAAGTGACAAGACGATATCCAAATGGGAAAACGGGCGCGGTTATCCTGATATCGCTTTATTGGAACCACTGGCCAAGACTCTGAGATTGTCTGTCTCAGAACTCCTGGCTGGCGAAAGTATCAGCAATACCAATCGTTGTTTCAACATGAAGAAGATAAAGTTTTATGTATGCCCTATCTGTGGCAATGTTATAATAACCACAGGACGGGCTGCTATCAGCTGCTGCGGCATAATGCTTCCGGATTTGGAGCCGGAGACGGCTGATTCAACTCATACGGTTCATGTTGAACAGGTAGAAGACGAATATTACGTTGCCATAGATCATGAGATGGGTAAGAAGCATTACATATCGTTTGTGGTTGCTGTCAAAGAAGACGGATATGATTTGAAGAAGTTTTATCCAGAAGGTGCGGCAGAGGCGCGGTTTAAGCGGAGCAATGTTCGAAATTTGTATTATTACTGCAATCAGCATGGCTTGTTTCAGATACCGTTAGGTTCTGTTAAAAGCAGGTGAGCATAAGCTGAGAGCAGGCGGTATTGGTTTGCAGGAGGGCTGATGATGAGCAGGATTGTTGTATTGGTAGGCAGTAATCGAAAAGGTGGCAATACGGATTTGTTGGCAAAGGCGTTTGCTGATGGTGCCCGTGAGCATCATGAGGTGGAGCTGATATCCGTAACAGATTACAAGGTGGGGCCTTGTCTTGGATGTAACAGCTGTTTTCAGAAGGAAGGTCATCCCTGCTTTCAGCAGGATGATATGCAGCTGATATATGACAAGCTAAAAGAGGCCGATATACTGGTCGTTGCCTCACCGGTATATTTTTACGGACTCAGTGCCCAGTTGAAGGCTGTTATCGACCGCCTGCATAATCCTATCCGGGATACATTTAAGATTCGGAAATTAGCTATGCTGCTGGTAGGTGCGGCAACACTGCCTGAACTTTTCGATGCAATACTTGCGCAGTACAAGCTGGTATTGAATTTCTTCAAGTTGGAGGATGGAGGGACAGTGCTGGTGCGCGGTGCTAAGGAAAAAGGGGATGTTCGGCAGGGGAACAGCCTGCAGCAGGCATTTCAGTTGGGAAAGACCATTTCTTGATAGATTGACTATGGAGACAGCATTGGTGCGAATATATAAAGAGCTGGATAAATGGAAGCACAGGCATTTGCTGTTACTGGCAGATGAGCAGGAAAGTATGGTTGAGAAGTATTTGGCTTCTGGTACGATGTATGTGCTGGAGGATTCCGGGGTAAAGGCTGAATGCGTGGTTACCGATGAGGGAAATCATGTGCTGGAAATAAAGAATATCGCCGTTATGCCAAAATCACAGGGCTATGGTTATGGGAAAAAGCTCATTGGCTTTTTGGTAAAACAGTATGCGGGCAATTATGATTATATTCAGGGTGGCACCGGAGATAGTCCCCTTACTATACCCTTTTACGAACATTGTGGCTTTACCCGTTATGATGTACGGAAAAATTTCTTTCTGGATAATTACGACCATGTTATCGTTGAAGGAGGGAAACAGTTGGTTGATATGGTGTTGTTGCACAGGAAGATTTGACGGATGGTTTTTTGAGCCTTTACGATTAACTTGGAAATATACGAAAAATGAGGATGTGGACAAATGCTGTTCACATCCTCTTAGGATGTTAATTATTAACATCCTGAGTTATCCAGTTGTTGGATGAGGGGCGCAAAGTATTGCTCCTCAGCGTCAAGGCGGGCACGTATGACATCTTCAAGTGTCGGGAAATGACCAATGTAGTGATATATGCCCTGACTGGTAATCGCTACTTCATAGGCGTTGTGATTTAAGCGTTTTTGCATGTGGATGTCCCTTATACCAGTGTTGCTGTTGGACTTGTGGTAACGGATAGAATCGTTGGTTTTTAGCTTTTGGGCTGCTGGCTCCCGTGGAGCGGCCATTTTTTGAGGTTGCATCCGCAGCTCCGTTTAATTCCCTGAGTGAGCTGGGATGTGGTAGCAAGTGTGTATTCACCGCAGTCACAGAGGCAAAGAAGCCTGAAATCATGGGGACTGATTTCGAGAATTCGTTTAACCGTTAGGTGATGAAAGCGTTTTCCGATAAGAGTTTCCTTATTTTGCAGGCGAAGATATTTGCAATTACGGCCACAGGTGGCTTTCTGATTGTTAATGAGTTGGCTGGTAGAGAGATATACGTCGTTACCGCAATCACAGAAACAATGCCACTTGGACTTATAGTCGGTGTCGCTACTGCGGGCGATAACAGTAAGGTGGCCAAAGCGTTTTCCTGTTAAATCTATGGATGCTTTATCCCTGATAGACTTAAGGCATCCGCATGAGGAATAAGCACCTCTGAGAAATGCAGAGGTAGTTACTTCGAAAGTGTTGCCACAGTCACATCGGCAAATCCAGCTTGATTTGCGGAGTGGGTTGTTACTGTGGGAGATAACCGTTAGATGCTTGATGTGTTTCCCGATGAGATCGGGGATATGGAATTTTCGGTTGCGTGATCTGCTGCAGCCACAACTGATATCATGGCCATTAAGCAGGCGACTGGTGGTAAGCGAGACTTCATTGCCACATTCGCAGCGGCAAATCCAGGTTCTTGTTCGCTTAGGGTTGCGATGTCGGGAAATGACGGTTAATCTGCCAAATTTTTGTCCTATAAGGTCAATGATCTCTAGTTCCGAGGTTCCTGTGTGGCACCCACAGCTTCGAAGACCTTTTAGGAGAAGACTGGTTCTTAGATAGACTTCGTTGCCGCAGTCACAACGGCAAAGCCAGTTTGATCTATAAAGCGGATTTTTGTTGCGGGCGATAACGGTTAAATGTCCAAAGCGTTCACCGACAAGATTCAGCGTGTTTAAATAATTGGTTCCAGTGACACATCCACAGCTGCGTCGCCTGCCTGTGATCAGGCTTGTGGCAGAAAAATACCCTTCATTGCCGCAATCACAACGACAGAGCCATTGGGATTTATGAAGCGGATCGGGATGGCGTGCGATGACTTTTAGGTGTCCGAATTGCCTGCCGGTAAGGTCAAATAGCGTATATTTCCTTACACGTTGGCTGCAGCCGCAACTCTTTACTCCGCCTCGCAGATCGCTGGTGAGAAGATAGATTTCCTTACCGCAGTCACAGCGACAAAGCCAACTAGATGTACGGCGTGGGCGGGAATCCCTGACAATAACTGTGAGATAGCCAAAACGCTGGCCAACAAGGTCAAGATTTTGTATTTCTTTGGTGCCCGTTTTACATCCACAACTGCGTCGCTTACCTTTGATTAAAGGACCGGTGTAGAAATAAACATCATTGCCGCAATCGCAATGGCAGAGCCACTTGGTGTTGTTGCGAGCGGAATTATCGCGAGAAATAACAGTCAGGTGGCCAAATCTTTGTCCGGTAAGGTCAATCGATGAATATTTATCACTAAAGTGACTGCAGCCACAGCTTTTTATTCCTCGCACCAAGTCACTGGTGATGACATAGATTTCCTTGCCACAGTCACAGCGACACAACCAGCTGCCCCTGTGCAGGGAACGTGGATCTTTAGCTATGACGGTCAGATGTCCAAAGCGGTCGCCGATGTTGATCGTGGTGTTCATGATATTTTCCTTCTAACAATAGTCATAGGCGTAATGGCGAAGAAAATTTTATTGAGTGTTGATAATATAATGTTGATGATTACGCGAAGACCTTGGACAGGCTTATAATAGGAAATGTTATTTAATGAATGTCTTTTTCTAGACTACAAAGATTTTTAATTGGATAATCACAGGAGTTTGGTTTAAAAAACTCTACGCTAGGCGATCTTTTAAAGGCCATACAATTAATAGGAAATACGTATTTTGAACGTCCAACAGTGGTAATGATTTGATAACCTTTTTTCGAAATCTCTGTCATTTTTGATCCATTAGGGTGACCATGGGTGTTGCATATTCCATAACTAACAATCGCTATTGGATGTTTGTTGTTGTTTGGGGAAAAAGGAAATTTACCCATCTTTGATCCGTGATGTGAAACGATAACGTAGTCATAGTTAGAACTTTTCAATTGTTCGGGTATAATCTCATAATCACAATCACCGCATAGTATTGTGCGATGGGCGGAACTCTTAACAACCATTATTAATCCGAAATTGTTAGCACGAGTGATACCATTGGAAGATTTTCGCTGTCCTGTCCATATTTCTATACCGCAAAAGTTATTATCTTCTTTATTAAGGATGCGTGTTTGTATTAGTTCTTCATTGATAATGTGAACATTTTTATGTTCGGGTTTAATGAGTTCTAGGAATATTCGAAATGCATATGAAGATACTCTGTTTGCCTTTCGTTCAATTGTATTATCTTTTTTAAACCAAAGCGAATGTAAATCTGGAATAATCCATCTCTTAGTGTATACATTATCGTCCCATAATGATAATCCTAATATATGATCTGTATCCCAATGGGATAGAATAATAATATCGGGGAAATGATGCTCTAGTTCATCTATAGCATTTTTAATTTCTTTTTGATTCTTTTCTGCTTTATATCTAGTTAATCCAACATCAAAATAGATTTTTTTATTATTAGATCCATTGAGTTTTATACAATTTCCTTGTCCGATATTATAACAATATATACAATTTACAGATGCTGGTATTTTTTCATCTATAATTGTGTTGTTAAGCTTGTTTAAATATTCGCTTTTGTGCTTAAGAAAATAATTGGTCAAATCATCTTCTTCGTTAACATGTTCAGTCGTATCTTGGATATGGAATGTAACATCATTTTCCAAAACTGGACTGGCAGCAAACATTAAATGACCGTTTATTTCTAAACTATCGTCGCTGGATTTTTTATTGTCAATTTTTGGATTAATTATTCCGGTTAACCAGTGACTAGGTTTTGGATTCTTAAAATATATACGTAGTATTTCTATGATTAGATATAAAGGAACGCCATCACTGTAAAAACCGAGATAATATGGATGGTCGGATTCTATTTTATATTCCAAGCGTAGATCGAATTCTAAACTTAATTTTTTTTGATAAAATGGAAGATTCTTGGTCTTGTTGGTTATGTTATAATTATCAGTTAAAAATTTTTCAAGGCCGTCTATATCATCGTTTTCAATGAGCTCATCAAACTTCTGGTATTTATCTTTACCTAATAACTCACTTAAATTGCCCATAAGTTCATCATTGAAAATTGGACGTGCATAAAATCGTTCGTTGTTTAATTGTGTAAAATGTTCTCGAAATTCTTCTGGATTCATTAGTAACCTCCAGTAAATTATAATGTTATATCATTTAAATGATAGCATAAATGTGTTCATATTTCTACGGTGGTGATGCAATATATTACAAAATTATAAGGGCTATATTTACAATTTAACGTTAAAAGTGTACAATATAAGTTAAAGGAAAATAATTTTGGATAAAGTATTTAGTTGAATTTAATGGAAAATAAAGGCTAGTCTAGGCTAGATTCAATAGCGCCAATGATAGTGAGACAAGTAAGAGAGGTCGGTGATTAATGACTGGCAGATTGCGGGGGAATTGTTCTTTTTGATATATAAAATATTGCTGAGTTGATTGAAAATTTGGATAAAAATGGTTGTTGGATTATATGTTAAATAAAAAGAGGATTACATAATTTATGAAAAACGAAAAGGAAATAACTATCGAATATTGTATCGATAAAAAGAAAATGTGCTGCATAACATCTATTGTTGTTTTATTATTGGTCAGCTCCTTGTATCAAGCAGAAATTATAGTGGGGGGATATGCTTATATACCGTTTTTGCTTTATGTGATATTTAAGTGTATTATAGCTCGTGGTCATTGGAGTAAATGGCATGAGAAATTACACAAAGAAGGGTTTTATTTTAAGAATAACAATGGAGATGTTATTATACATGCCGGTAAAATCTACACGAAATGCAAGGACGTCATATCTTTTATAAAATGTCTAAAGGGATTGCTGATTGATAAAAGGTGCTACACGAAACGAAAAAGCTCCATCTCCATAAAAAATTATATGATGAGATTGCTGGCTGGTAAACGTTATTACACGAAATGTAAGGATGTACCTGTAAATAACTATATAATTGGTTTATTGGCACCACTTGCAATGTATATGAGTTTATATTTATTATGGGGGGGGATAATGATAGTATTTCGTGATAACTTTAATATAAGTATATATTTATATTATTTTTTAATATTTACTATATTAAACCCAGCTGTTTTTGGCTTTACGGAATTTATGTTTGATATTTGGGTGGCAGGAAAGTTGTTTCTCGCTACTATGAATAATAAAAAATTTAATGTTAGAACACCTAAACACTATAGATATGGCTATATACTTACCCCTCGCTTGTCAACAGAAGAAAATTTGTGAATCTGAATAAAACAATGTAATAATCATTTTTTATATGCGGACGAAGTGATGTTCTACTATTCAGTCGTTTGATGAGTGGAGCAAAGTATTGCTCTTCGGCGGCAAGACGTGCATTTTAATAATCTTCAAGCGTTTGGAAGTGTCCAATGTAGTGGTACTTACCTTGGCTGGTAATCACTATTTCATTGTCATTTAAGCGTTTTCGATTGTGAATGCTTTTTATTCCTGTGTTGCTGTTGGCCTTATAATAACGGATAGAATCGTTAGTGTTTAATTTCTGAGCACGAGTAAGTATGTGGTGTATAACCTTGGGGCGGGGCCGTATCCGCAAGTCGCAGCCACAGCTTCGCGTAAGCTCCATGGTATCGGCTAAGGTATCTCACCGCAATCGCAGCGGCATAGTAGCCTGAATGTATCTGGCTCTGTTTCTACGATTTTGGTAATGGTCAGATGGTGGAAACGTTTGCCAATCATGTTTTCCTTGGTACGAAGCAGGTGGTATTGGCAGTTGCCGCAACTGGTGTATTTTCCTTTTAGAAGCGCAGAGGAATAAAAATACGCTTCATTACCGCAGTCACAGAGGCATTGCCAAAGAGATTTATATTTGGGATCGTTGCTGCGGGCAATAACGGTTAGATGGCCAAATCTTCTGCCGGTTAAATCTTCATGGGGATGCTTGGCGGCGTGATGAACACACCCGCAACTGGTCTTTTTTCCTGCAAGTATGGTAGAGGCGTGTAACTCAATAGTATTGCCGCATTCACAGTGGCAGAGCCAGCTAGATTTTCTACGGGGATTAGGGCTTCTGGCAATGACAGTGAGGCGGCCAGTTTTTTTCCCTATAAGGTTTGTCTGTTCATTTCGATTTGTGCGATCAGTGCAGCCACAGCTCCTGTGGCTGCCTTTTAGCAATCTACAGGAGTAGGTATATATTTCATTACCACAATCACACCGGCAGAGCCAGCCGGCACTGTGATTGGGACGAGTATCTTTAGCTATGACGGTAAGATGCCCGAAACGGTCACCGATATGGATGGTAGTAATCATGGCATACTCCTATAGTTATGCGGATATAACAGACGGCTAAGACGTTATTATAGCTTGATTATACCATGTTTTCAGGGGATTGCGCATGAATGGATGACACAAAAAGCCCGCCAGTTGCTAGTGGCGGGTTTGGTAGGAATATAGAACTGGGGGTATTAGCGATTCAAGTCAAAGTCTGCTACATGACAATCCATGAGCGTTGCGGGATCAACATTAGAGTAGACACCAGGACGAACTTCGAACATATTGAGGTTGTCGGAGTTTTCCTCCATAATTACACGGTTGTAATCTGCCACGAGGTTAAAAAGCATATTCATCATGATAATCCGCTCCTTCTTTGCTCATAAACTATATATATGAACTACCATACTTTATATTTACTTATATTATGACACAGCAGGGGAATGATGTATAATATTGTTTTTTGATAGATATATAGGGGGATCCTATTGAAAATATTAATGGAATAAGCTGTGACTGTTGGTTGAATGATACTCGATGTTAATAATTAACATCGGTAATGACGGAAAATGTACGGAAGAGTCAGGGTGGCCTTTTAGGAAATAATGCCTCGCTCTTTCATACTGTAATATCTCTTGCGCCCGATGATGACATGATCTAAGACAGGGATGTCCATGATTTTACCTGCTTCGACCAGCTGATTGGTAACGGAATAATCTTCGCCGCTTGGCGTGGGATCACCGCTGGGATGATTATGGACAAGGACGATGGAGGCACATGGATATTTTAATGTTTCAGAGAATACTTCTCTGGGATGAACGATTGAAGAGGTTAGTGAGCCGATGGATATGGTGGGGGTGGCCAGTACCTGCATATGTGTATTCAGCAGGGCAATCATGAAATGTTCCTTCGTTTCATGGAGCAGTCTGGGAATAAAGAGATTTGCAACATCATTGGCGGTGTGAATAAATGGTTTTTCATCGGGAGATTCATTCAAAATGCGGCGGACAATCTCTTTTAAGGCATAGATCTTGGCAGCTTTTTTCATACCGATTCCCTTGATTGACAATGGCGCTGTCAAGATGTCCGAGATATTATTGCAGGCAAGATTTTTGGCAGGTACGTTCAGCAGCGAAGCAAGCAGAGATTCATTTGATTCAAAGTACAAGTTTTTGTCCATAGCGAATTCCTCCATAGTGTGCAGGGAAAAGCTGTCTGTGATCAGCTTTTCCTTCAGCGTGTTGTCATTAAGCAGATTGATATCCGAAAGTGAACATTTGACGCGCTGGTTGGCTCACTCCTGCTGCATGGCGGTGGTTTGACTTTCCTTTGTGTCAGCTCTATACTATCTAACGTAGGAGGAGATGGAGTAGATGTCTATGGTGTTACGTTATTTTTTGTTCGTTGTTGCAGTTATCGTATAGGCGTCTGGGATAGCACTGGTGGTTAAGAGTATGCTGGGAACTTCACCTATTTCCAGCCTGCCATATGTCATTAGTCTGGCATCGCCATTTACATTGGGGCAGATGACCTTTTCAATTAACATGTTGCTGGTGCTGGGTCAGTACTTGTTGCTCCGTAGAGCTTTTGATAATATCCAGTTCCTGCAGATCCCGGTAACATTGATATTCTCCTGGTTTATTGATTTTTTCATGGATGCATGGGCGTGGATCGTTCCTACAAATTACGTATTCCAGCTGCTGCCTTTGCTTATTGGCACCACTTTGATAGCCTTTGGCGTAGCTGTCCAGGGAATTGCCAATGTACTGATGCTTCCCGGCGAAGGAATAGTATATGCTGTATCCCGGCATTTCCGCATTGAATTCGGCAAGGTGAAAACAGCCAATGATGTCAGCCTTGTGTCACTAGCCGCTGTGATTTCGTTGATATATCTTGATGGAATTGAAGGCATACGGGAAGGCACACTGATATCGGCCTTGATTACGGGAACTATAGCGAGACATTTCCTTAAACATCTGAGCAGGGTGGATGAGAATGGTAAATTGATATTCCATCCGCACTTACGGGAGAAAAATAAGGATATGCAGGATTGTCCAGAGCAGAAGATAAGCCTGGAAAATGGATGAAGTCCTGAATCTTGGCATCAAAAAAGCCCATCCTGAGGGTGATTGAATCACTCCAGGATGGGCTTTGCTATTGTATATCAGGCCTTGATGAACTCCAAAACATCATTGGCTGACAGGTTGTTGGCAGTCATGTACTCAGTGAGGGCCTTGTAGTCATCAGCAGCTTTCTTTTCTTTCAGGGTGCTGAGCTGGGCCTTTAACGTTTTGATCTCGCTCTGCTTCTTTGCAATCTTAGCCTCGATAGTGGTAATTTTTTCAGCGTAATTGGTTTGTCTTGCCATTTATGAATGAACCTCCTAAAAATAATACTCAACTATTTTACATAAAATCAGTTGTTTTCGCAAGTTTTACGATATCGCTGCATTACTACAGCAGCATCATTTTTGACATCTGTTGTCTGTTTATCTATACTGAAGGAAAAGGGGGAATTTTGATGAGCAAACTTACATTGGATAGAGCCAAGGAGATCCTGGCAAAACATACTACTGAGGAACATCTGTTCCATCATGCTGCTGCTGTCAGCGCGGCCATGGGAGCCATGGCTGAAGCCTATGGGGAAGATAAGGATTATTGGGCTGCTATTGGCTGGCTTCATGATGTGGATTATGAAAAGTTCCCGGATGAGCATTGCCATCATGTACGGGAATTGTTAGCGCCGGAAGGTGTGGATGAGGAAGACATCAAAGCTATCATTACTCACGGATACGAAATTACGACAGATGAGGCAGAGCCGATAAGCAATCTGGAAAAAAGTCTCTTTGCCGTGGATGAACTTACTGGTATCATACAGGCATACGCACTCATGCGCCCGGAAAAGATGGAGAGCATGGCTGTTAAATCGCTGAAAAAGAAGTATAAAGACAAGCGGTTCGCTGCCAAGTGTAACCGGGAAATCATTGATAAGGGCGTCGAAAAACTGGGAATGGAACTTAGTGAGGTTATGGGCCACTGCATTAAGGGCATGACTGAGCATAGCGATGAGATAGGACTGTAGTAGCAGGGGGAAGAGATAATGCGAAGTGTGAAACTGGGTTATGTCGGGGTATTACTCGGATTGCTGTTGCTTTGCTTCAGTACGGTGGCGATGGCGGCCTATGATCCTACAGAAAAGATTTTGTCCAGACTGCAGGGGGCGTGGTATGATTCTGCGGGCAATGTTGTCCTGAACTTTACAGGAGATACTGTTAATGGCTGCAAAATAGTAGGTGCTTACAATCCGGCAGGTGGAAGCTCTGATTTTAGCTGTCTTATCCGGATAATCGAAAACGGGGAATACCGTGATCTGCCGATTGTAGCTGAAAACTTAGGGCCTGATAATTATCATGCCCATGTTATCCTTAATGGAGATAACCGTGACGAAAATAAGGGTACGCTGCTTATGCGCACCACAACTGCTCAGTATCAGGAAACCGTTGGTGGCATAGGGATAGATATGCCGGAAAAAGAAGTCCTTGCCAAATACGGGCAGCCGGATGTTATTGGCATTGAGCGAGGCGTTCCTATTTGGAAATATCAAAGTTTGGGACTGGAACTATCCATGAGACATCAGCGGGTTTGGATTATCAAGATTCTTAGGAATGGCAATCGTCACTTCGACAGGACGGGGTTCAACTGCGCTAATGCGCCCTATGAATTTCGGGAGGCCTATAGCTTTAATCGTGTTCCGGCGGCTGGTACATTCGGAGCTTTTTGTGTAGGGCACGGCGAATATATGTGGTTTGATAATTATCCCAACAGCATAACGCTGTCTACATTCTGGAATTGACGAGTGGAATGTTAATAATTAACATCCTGCAATGGTTTGTAATGTCTTTTACTAGTAATGAATTGGTAATGATTTGTAATGCTCGGAGCGATTTTGGGGGCAGGCGTATAGCCTGTCCCCTTAGTTATGCCATGTTGCCCCTTTCTTTCATACTGCAATAATTTTTGTTGCCAATGATGATATGGTCTAAAATGGGGACGCTCATAATTTTGCCAGCTTTGCGCAGCCTTTCGGTAACGGCGATGTCTTCCCTGCTGGGGGTGGGGTCGCCGCTGGGGTGGTTATGGACAAGGATTATGGAAGCGCAGGGATATTTTATCGCCTCTGCAAAAACTTCTCTTGGATGTACGACTGAAGCGGAAAGGGAACCAATGGAAATGGTGGGGGTAGCTATTATCTTGTTCTTGGTGTCCAGCAAGGCAAGCATAAACTGTTCCTTGGTCTTGTGGAGCATGATGGGCATAAAGAAATCGGCAACATCTTCGGGGCCGTGAATAGTGGGGGTATCATTGGGGGATTCCTCCATAATACGGCGCACGACTTCCTTGATGACATAGATTTTAGATGCCTTCTTCGTGCCAACCCCCGTTATTGACAAGGGCGCGGTCAAGATATCCGAGATGTTTTTGCAGGCAAGATTTTCAGCGGGGATATTCAGCAGAGTAGAAAGCAGGGTGGCATTGGATTCGTGGGTTAAATCTCGATTCATGGTCAATTCCTCCATAATGGTACAGGGGGAGGCTGGTGGCCAGCCTCTTTCCCTGAATGATGGTCAGGCAGATTTCTTGGCTTTGGATTTTTTACTGCCCTTGTCGTCACTGGCTTCTTCCTTGCGAGCAGGCTTGGACAGGAAATGTACTTTTTCGGCGATGGCGTCTGTTACATAACAACGCTCGCCATCCTTTTCATAGCTTCGCCGTTGCAGTCTGCCTTCAATTTCGATGAGCTGACCTTTTACAAGGTGTGCGGCACAGTTTTCGGCCAGTTTTCCCCATACCGTGACAGGGATAAATTCGGTCTTGGGTTCCTCGCCTTCCTTGAAATAATCAGATTTTACGGCCAGATTGATGGTAATGACGTGATTGTCGTTGCTGGTTTTATAGAGTTTGATTTCCTGTGCTACGCGTCCGCTGAGTGATACAACGTTCATTTTGAATTCCTCCTAACAGATGTCAGTTGATAACGTTGCAGGCCTTTGATTACCTCCCTTTGCCGCCTGCCAGCTGGATTTTTTTGTTTTTGACGCCCATTATAAACGGGCGGAGCCGAGAAAGCGCAAGGGCGCGAAGCGGCAGAGCGAACCCTTGCACTTTTCTGGCGCAGCCCGTATAATGCGGCAGACAAAAACAAAATCTGTAATGATAAAGAAAAAGATGGCTGCCGCCATCTGATAATGTTTGTTATCCTGTTGCGGCAGGAATCTGCCGCAGTGTAATGGTTTGTAATGATTTGCAGAGGAATATCTGGAGGCTGTGTAGAAAATATGCAAAAAGCTGATGGGGCGATGTTAATTATTAACATGGGGAGGATGCTACTATGGCTAAGTACTACGATGGCTGCCCTCGGTGTGGCAGAAGAGACTTTGGTGAGATCCTGCACTGCAAGCGGTGCAATACGGATTTCTGTACGAAATGCCAGGGAAAGCGGAAGCTGACAGATGGCACGGAATATGCGTGCTGTCCACGGTGTGGCGCAGAAATTGACGATGACGATACGGTGGTCGTTGTTACCACAGAGAAGGAAAACGCCAAGAATAGGTAAAATGTAACTTTGTATCCTGTGTGTGCATAAACGATACTGAAACAGAGATAATTAAGCTGTTTTTGACAATAAGTGTTGACTTTATCTGCATAATGTATTATATTACCTATCAAATAAATATGTAATAAGCTATGGAGGTGCATCCTATGGGTCATCAGTTATGGAATCTTATCAATGAGCTGCAGTCAGAGAAATATGAGTGGGTGGATTTAAGCCATTCATTGAACAATGACAGTCCTTACTGGGCAGGGATACCTGAGGGGTCAGTAGAGCTGTCCAAGACCGTATTTGACTGGGGAAATCCTATGCTTGAATGTCTGATCCAGACATTCAAGTTTCCGGGGCAGTTTGGTACGCATATTGATTTTCCCGGTCACTTCGTCAAGGATGCGCCTCTATCGGAAAAATTCGGTGTTAAGCATATGCTTTACCCATTGGTCGTAATAGATATCAGAGATAAGGTGCACGAGGATGTGCATTACGCTGTTACGGTGGAGGATATCAAGGCATTTGAGGCAAAATATGGAGACATACCTGATGGGGCCTTTGTGGCGCTGAATGCCGGCTGGGCAAAGAACTGGCCTGACATGGATAAATTGTCAGGGATTGATGAGGATGGTAATGAAAATGCTCCCGGCTGGTCGCTGGAAGCACTGAAGTATATTTACGAGGTGCGCAATGCGGCGGCCAATGGCCATGAAACTTTGGATACGGATGCCAGCGCAGTAGCTGCCGCTGCTGGTGATTTGGTATGCGAACGTTATGTGCTCAGTAAGGGGAAGCTGCAGATTGAAGTATTGAATAATCTGGATAAGGTAGCACCAGTGGGAGCGTTGCTGTTTGCTGCCTGGCCTAATATTGAACAGGCTACGGGATTGCCTGTCCGTGTGCTGGCAATCACACCGAAAAAATGATTGGATAAACGAGAAAAAGAGTCTTGCTGGGCTAAACTGGCAAGGCTTTTTCATTGCACAAAAAAGACATAGATGCTTGAAGTGTCCTTGCTTGTGTGGTATGCTGTTGGAACTGTCGCTAAAATGCGGTACAATAACTAAGAAGATGTGGAGGAAAAGGGCTTGTTGAAATTTGACGGCAAGGAATATCCCACGAGATTGATTGCCTTGGATATACCTGATTACCGTGGAGAACAATTGCTAAGTGTAAATCAGCTGGATGTTGCCCTTATGACAAGGGGCGGCTGCTATGTATCGGAGGAAGCCCGGGCTATTGATGAAGAAGTGTTCTTCTATGTTCCGGACAAGATGATTGATGCTGAGGAGAATATTCTCATACAGTATGTGAAGGATATGGTTGCATAAGGCACTGCGTCGATGTTAATTATTAACATCCAGTAAAGGGATGGAAGGCCGGTAATCTGGTATTTCATCCGCACTGGTAAGTGGATATCGTTATATATAGAAAAAAACCGACACTCCGAGGGATGAAACCTTCGGAGTGTTTGCTGTATATATGACAAAAATGGTTGAAGGTCTAATGAATTCTTAAGAAAGAACTAAACAGATTCTAAGAAACAGGTGATAAAATTTATCAGTATTTATATGAAACTTAGAAAATAGCATTGCATATGCCGTGCAGCCAAGAATTATGGAGAAATGGAGTCAGATTAGTGGAAGCAGAATTAAATGAGGTACAGGAAGCGAAAAAAGAGCCAGTAGACAAGGGCTGGTACAGTTATTTTTTATGGGTGAATTGGTTGGTTACATACGCAACTCTTCGGCAAGATTCAATACAAATGCTTATTGCTAGTGTTGCCTACGCGTTGATAACCTTTTATGTGGCCTGTCGGAGCAAAAGCTTACAGTTTTGTCTGAAGATGCTCCCGGGAGTATTACTGAGCATGTTCCTAGCTTTAAAAGGTTTCGAGCTGATTGGGGGAGCGGCCTTTGGAATAGCACTCATTGCAGCATTGTACTCAAATAGGAAGCGGTTCAAGATGTATGGGAAATACAAGTCATTTATGGCATTTTATGGCGCTCTTGTGCTTATGTGGATTGGGTTCGTTGGAATTCCCTTCATCGCGCTGATGCTGGGCAACCTCGGTCAAAATGTAACTTATACAACACCACGCTGGGTGGATATAACCTGGAGTATACTGACATGCTTGGCTTTGTGGTGGCTGTTTCATAGGGAACAAACAAATGGCCGCAGATTTTGGGAAACAATGCGAATCTTGTATCTTTTTCCTATAGTATTTGCGATACTCCTAATCGATTGGGCTACACTGATACCAATAAAATTCATCTCCGGCAAGAGTGCTTTGGGGGATGATGAACATGATTATTTTGCATGGGAGAGCTAGAATATGAGTGAAAATAGCTAAAGCAGAAATAATATATATAGTCTCCTAAAAATACAATAATCATGACAACACTAAATAGAAGGATTTCAAATGGATGATAGAAACGAGAGCCCCTGGGGCGTTTTGATATTTTTTATTATTTTGCTTGTGGTGTTAGGGCGAGGGTACTTTGTGGAAGATGAGGTTTGCGAGAGGGATCTCAGGGAGATGTATTCCATTTACGATTCCTTAGCTGTTCCTGAACAGACTGTTGAAGTTAAACTGCATGATAGGAAAAAGTGGGGGAGTTCTGTTTCATTGGATGCAGAATTAGCAACTACCTTATCAGATGATGAAATTAAAGCCTTTTACATGCAGTATTTATCTAAAAATGGATGGGTTTATCATGAGAAAGATAATAGATATATGAAAGATGGATTGAGGCTTGTTGTCAGGAAAAAGAAAGAAGGAAAGTACTCTGTAGGAATAGTTAAGTTTTATAACTATAGACTTGCCAATGTAAAAGAGTAAAGTATTAGAAATGGTGGAATATATGAAAAAGGTTAATTTCAAGTATTTTCCAAACTTATATGAAGATGATGCCTTGATTCATGCAGAGGGAGTATGCCAGTGCTGTGGCAAGAATGTAAATGAATATATCGAAACAATGTATTCCAAAGAGGATGTTGACTGCATATGTCTCCAGTGTGTCAGTAATGGAAGTGCCGCAGCAAAATTTCAAGGCGAATTTATTGATGATGCAGATCCGGTAAGTGATCCAGCTAAGCGGGACGAATTATTTCATAGGACACCAGGGTACCTTTCCTGGCAGGGAGAATACTGGCTTGCATGCTGCGATGATTATTGTAAGTATATTGGATATGCAGGAATCGAAGAACTCGAAAAATTAGGATGTAAAGAGGAAGCTCTAAATGAATATGTGCAGCGTGATCCATTAATCCCTATAGAAGATTTGGAAGAATGCTTAAATAAAGATGGCTATATGCGTGGCTATTTGTTTCAATGCCTGCATTGTGGGAAATATCATTTATGGGTTGATATGGATTGAAGATAAACTATTGATGGATATGGATGATACGATGAGCAGCAACGAAGTAAAGAAGAAGTTTTATGAAGATATGCAATCGTTTTATGAGAAGCAGGATAAATATAATTTTCTGTATGCAATATCTAAAGGAGAAGTTAAAGAATATTTGCGAGGAGATGGGGAATATCGAAAATATTCAGCATCAGATTTTTACATTGCCTATGAGCCTACGGAGACAGGCAGGGTTATAAAAGATGTCTTTTTTACTGAAGTTACTAAAGCAGGGGCCGTGGATATGTTTTTTGATTATCTGGGACAGATGGCTGGAGAATCCGCATTGGGCGCGTATTTAACCTTTGACTATGTTGGGGCGTTGAAATATGAGGATAAGGAACATACGATAAACATAGAACCATATAAAAATAGGGTGAAAGACTTAGAAGAAACAGTGACAAATAGTCTGCTGAAGTATCGTGAGGAGCTGCAGGATGAGATCCGATTTCCAAACGGGTGGAATACTGTTAATCCCTGGGATGAGATAGCGAGACGCTGGAATGATGTATTAGATACTTCGAAAGGGTTAAGAAGGGTAACAGGAGATGCGGGATGAACAATAAGATCAACTCATCGTATCCGAAAATCGGAGATGCAGATATTCGAAGAGCAGAAGAACTTTTGGGAGTCAGACTGCCGGAGAGTATGAAAAAGTTCTATTTGGAAAATAATGGCGGCATGCCGGAGTGTGATGTTTATATTAGCGATGGCTATGAGTATATGGTGAATTATTTTATGCCGCTAATTCTTCCCGATGGGCTGGATGACACAGTGATAGCCACCAAAAGACTTATTGATGACGTGTCACCAAGCTGGTTTATTCCTATTGCCGATGATGGAGGAGAGCTGCTTTATGGTTTCAGTACAGCTGACGAAGAGCCAGGAGCCATTTACTGCTGGATAACAGATTATGATTACGGTGAAAATCCGGAGGAATATATGGTTCATCTATGTGGCAACATACAGGACTTCATCGAGGGTATGATAAAGGTTGAAGATTAATCGGACAGAGGCGGGAGCATGAATATAGCGGAGACAAGGGCAAAACTGGAAGAAAACCATGTGCCTAAGGATATGTATAGCTTTGGATGGACAACTTCGGAAATGATGTGCATCGAGTATAAGAAGAAACAGTGGGAGGTTTATTACAGCGAAAGAGGCTCCAAGTGTGGTGTCAAGATATTCAAGAAAGAAAATGAAGCATGTAAGTATTTCTATGATATGGTAATGCAAAATTTTAAGCAGCATCAGGAATATCTCCTGCATGATAGAATAAACAAATTAAGACCACTCTTGGAAAGACCTTACCGGGAGGATGATTTGTTTTACCGTGATGATATGACTGTTCCGCACAGCAAGGAGGAATGGGACGGGCTTCAAAAGGAACATAATATAAAATTCCCGCTTGATTACATGGATTATATCAATGCGTATGGGCTGGGAGCGGTTGATAGCGTCTTATGGATATATAGTCCGTGGTGTGAGATTGATGGCTTTAATTTATTTAAAGCTGGCAAAAAAGTCCTGGAGGCATACAGAGCTTCACTAAAAGATTTTCCTGAAGGATTGCTCCCCTTGGGAAGAACTAATAATGGAGTAGATATTTTTTGGCAAAATACGGATGAAGACCCGGATAAGTGGCCTCTGATTGTATGTGAAGAAAGTTCAGCTGACTTTCACGAATATGCGTTGTCCATTACAGAGTTTCTAGTGGGGGTAATAAAAGGGACAGTACAGTGTGATGCCTTACCGGAAAATTGGAGTGGTGCAGGACATTTGAATTTTATTCCCTATAAGGAACAATGAGGATATAAGAACTGTTTCGATTAAATTTAAAAATTGCAGAGTATAATTATATGAAAAAAATAGCTATGTATATCGTTGGTATGTTTGCTGTGCTGTCGTTATTGCATACAATCGTGAATTATAGTATAAATGGTGATGATTTTCAAAAAGACCCTAAAGTGATGGTGGAAATTTACGATAGCTTGCCAATCCCAGAATATACTAAGGAAGTTGATAAGAAGGATATATCGAGACCGAGAACGTCTGCCTTTTTGGATATTTACTATCATACGGATTTACCAAACGATAAAATAATGAATTATTATATCGATAAATTAACGAAAGATGGCTGGAAACAAATAGAATATAGAGGTGGCAAGGGGATTCTGTTTCAAAAAGGCAAATGGAAAATTGCCGTAAATGAGGGGGAGTCGGAATATAATCTAGAAATTTTTAAGTTTTATGGAATATCTGATTGATAGATTGATGATATGAGTTTTGGATATAATGATTAGGTAATGATGCTATGAAACAAGCACGAAAATTAGTACTTTTATTTATGGCGGTTTGTATCCTGTTATCCTTATATGGGTCTGTTATGAATTATATTGAAAATGGTAATGATTTTGAGCGGGATCCTAAAGTTGTATACGAGATATATGATGATTTGCCAATACCTGATAAAACGCAGGAGATTGAAAAGAAAGAATCTATAAGAGAAAGGTCATCTGTATCATTGGATGTTTATTATCATACGAATTTATCTAATGAGCAGATAAGACAATTTTATATTAGAAATCTTCCTGATAAGGGATGGATACAGATTGAAGACCAAGGCAGTGATGGCATTGCATTTAAAAAGGGAAAATGGAAAATAGCAGTGCATGATGATAAAGATAAATATCGAGTAGACATTTATAAGATATATAGATATTAAGGGATAGGAAAATGAAATTTGTATATTTATTATACTTGGTTATTCTAAAGTCGATAGTTGAGATTATTAGCACACCGGACGATGTTTTCCCTTGGGGGACTTTAGTGTTTGCAAGTTGTGTAGCATGGTGGATACGAAAAAGAGAATCGGAATATAATGATCGACATTATAAATAGAATGGGCTGTATAGTGCTACGCTTTGTCGGAAAACTAGGCTGGTGCAGGGCAGTGGGATTTTACTCCTTATAAGAAACAATGAGAATACAAGAGACATCAGGAATAATGGCTGTTAGGATGTGGTCGGATGAAGTTGGATATAGCTAAATTGCGAGAGCCGATGCGAATTGTTTACGATATACAAGGCAAGGGAATCCTTCGTAGCCCGAAATATGTTGAGATAAGCAATCCCTCACTAGAACGGTTGCTTGCAATAATCGAACTATTGGATGGAGAAAATACAACGGAAGTATCCCTGGAGTGTGAAGAAGCTGGTAAGTGCATGATTATAGGTGGTGGTAATCAAGGGCTGTATAATGTGATGTACATCGAAGAGTTTGGTGAGAGAAACTATACATTGCTGAAGGAAGGATACGAAGAAGGAAAAGTGCATAAGCTTGTATGTGGCGGTCAGCTGGCAGAATTTGAGGATGAAATCTGTGTGGATATAGACATGGTAAAAGAAACTGTAGAGTACTATTATCGGGAGCAGGGATTGCATAATGAAAAATACTGGAAATTAGAGTAGTATTTTATAATGCCGGAATGCAAATCGAAAATATTTAGGAGTGGCTTATTCTGTGATAGATGTACCCGTTATTTATGGATGGAGGTAAAGGTGTTATGCATGATTATGATTGGTATTATAACTTGAAAAAAGGTGAAGAACCGGATGAACTGTCAGAAGTAAATGATGTAAGTAAAATGTATGAAAAACTGGCCGAAAAAATTGCTACAGGGTTGTATATACGATTGTTTGATGAGATATATTCATTTTCACGTGAAGAGAAAAGCGTTTTCTATGGAAATTATCCGACGATTTGGGAGCAGTTAAAATATGATGTAGAACATGGAGATTTTTTGAATAAAGACCAGTTGGTGGCAAAATGTAGTGAACTGTTGGATAGAAATACATTGACAGAGATATGGTTGATATGGATTTATGCATGTAGTCATTCAATGAATCATTCGGTTTATGATGAGCTGCCAGATTTTATGGGGTGTATAGATGATGTAACGGATGTATTATTGGCAGACTTGTATAGATCTGCTGAGGATGAAGTTCGAAAAGATGAAGATTGAATCTGAAATTAGATCGTCTAGTCACAGAATATATCTATGCAGAGAGGAAATAAATTATGATATGAAAAAAGCTCCGAGATGTGTAGATAACTCAGAGCTTTTATATGTTATGGGCGGGATAATATAAGGATAATTGCACTTAGGATCATGAGAACAAGACTGGCATTATTAGAATGATTCAACAGTCGATGCTTACTGTAAAATTTTTTGTTCCATTCAGCAATATGGGCATTAAAATAGCTAAGCGACAGTTTGGCGACATATACTGGCATCAGGCCGCGCTGGCGGGCATAGGAGATATCGGAGTGGATCCTTTGTTCATCCTCGGAGAGATTGTCAGGGACGGTATGAAGAATGCGGTTTATGTTATCAACGCATTCCTGGCGGACAGCTGTGTAATACTGAATAGTGTTACGGTAGTTGCGCAGACAGGCCAGGGAAAGAAGCAGAGCAACTATGCTGTTGAAGGGCATAATCCAGGTTACATTAAATTCGATATAGACAAATAGTGTTGTGGCGATGACGAAGAGGAAGGACAGTCCGATGGTGCTGTCAAATAAAACCTTCCGGGCAAGGTAGAATATGGGCGTATTGTTAATGAAAATCAAAATGTAACCTCCTGAGACCGATAGCTATGATAACATAGTCATAAGTATGAGTAACACTATATCATACAAATGTCAAAAAGTCAAAAATATAATCTATAACATTGCCTTTGTAGTTATAGAAAAAAATCCTTGGTAGCGGTATAATTGTCATTAACGAAGAACGGAAGTGCGAAGGAGGATGACTGTGGTTGATTTGCATGTGCATACAAATGCCTCTGATGGGACGGACAGCACGGAAAAACTTTTGAAGAAGCTGAGATCTGCCGGTATCAAGACTTTTGCGGTTACTGATCATGATACTATCGATGGCATTTGCAGTATGGAATATTGGGTTCCGGATGACATGGCTTTTATACGGGGCATTGAAGTAAGTTGCATCACTGAGGTCAGGAATTGCCACATTTTGGGATATGGCTTCAATAAAGATGTGCGGCAGTTCGGAAACATGGTACATGAGGCCATAGAAAAAAGGCAGGATGTAGTAAAGCGCCACTTGGAGTATATTGCAAAGGAGCATCAAATTGAGATAGATGAAGATGCACGCATAGATTTGCTGGATCGTGCCAATGGTGATTGGAAGGCTCTCTTAGGGAAAATGCTGGTTTCCATGGGGAAGGCAGCTGATGAAAAGCAGGCCGTCGATATGTATATCAAGCCCTGCAACACGAATGACATTCGTATAGATGCCAGAGAGGCAATAAAGGCGATCCTGGCTGCTGGCGGTATTCCTGTATGGGCGCATCCCTATGGCGGCTACACCAAGCGGGACATGAATGATGCAGATTTTGATAAGCAGCTGCATATACTGCTGGAGGCAGGTCTGCAGGGAATAGAATGCTATTATTCGGATTTTGATGAAGCGCAGATTGAATCGCTTCTGGCCGTTGCGAAGAAACATAACCTCTACATTAGCGGTGGCAGTGATTATCACGGCGAGAATAAGAATATCGCTTTGGGGACACTAAATCGGTATGGGAAGGAGGTTAGGGAAGAAGACCTTACTATCCTTGCGGAGCTAAACAGACGCCAAAAAGAAAAGCCGTTCCCGCTTATCGAAATTGAAGAGTGGCATAATCCGGGAGCGTGCTTCTGGTTTGAGCCGGTAAAAATTAAGGACTTATCGCAAAATACATATGCCTTGGACAATCTGGATTTCATGAAGGAAGCGGAGATATCAATATCAGAGGAGTCTTTTGCAGATTTCCTGTACCCCGTATTCAAAAAGCACTTTGATGAAAATATGCCGGAGAATAAGGGAAGATACGAGCAATATCCTGAGGGCAGGAGATACATTACCGAATTTGAATGGTATTTGACGGAGAATTTTTATAGCTATACAAGCATAGAGACCATATTAAAGGAAATCGAGGAGGTGGCGCATCTCCTAGCCGTTGATTACGATAATGCCAAATTGGATTTCATGAGGGAGGGCTTTGAGCATCTTCCAAATTATCTGCCCAGATATTGGCGTATGTCTGAGAAACTGTCGAGGGATGAGGTTGATGAAATCGTCCGGGAAAATATTGGCCATGTGGTCGATTTCTATGACCGATTCGTGAAATCTCTGCGGTCAATGATGGAGACTGGTCAAAAAGCGGGGTATAAGCTGATTTCAGTATGTGGCCCCTGATATGGTCAGGTTGCAATGGTGTATATAGAAATAGGGACCTAACCTCGAAAATTCAGGAGGTTAGGTCCCTTGTGGTACTATTTCCAGTATTGGCTGAAGGTTCCTTTGGGATAGTCTGTTGGATGAGCCCATCCAACAGTACCATCTGACTTTCTGAGGCACATCCAAAAATCAATGCCTAAATCGGCAGTGGTTGCCTCGCCAATATAAGTGCCCCATGGGGCATTGGTGTTAGCAGTGGTGAAGCCTGAAATATTGTACCCCTGCAGCCACCAAAGCAGCTGTCCGTTCCATAATCCAAGATATGTTCCTTCGCCAGTATACTGGAGCAGATGAATGATTGTGCCCGGATACAGTGTGATGAACTGAGGATTGGAAGAATGTTGATATTTATAAGCCCTTGTGGTCTTTAATACTTTAACAGCATGACGATTGGGGTGAGTATAGACCACACAAGAAATGCGGTCAACTATCTCATTGACAGAAATTGTACCGCTTATATTGCTGCTCTTGGGGGCTGCATAGAGAGTTACGGGAGCTTGAATTTTTAATTTTACGTTGACTGCAGCTTCAGCTGGCATTCTATCCCATACCGTATAGTTTTCAGGAGCCTCTGCAGCCAATACATATGCTGCAGTTGAAAACAGGAAAGCCATGAGAAAGACAGGGATTTTCATAAGTGTTCGACTCATATAATCACATCCTTATCAGAGCCTGCGGATACCAAACCATTGTGCATTTTGATCCCAGAAAAGCTGGAGCTGAAGGTCAATAGCGAATCGGCGCTGGTAACCATATTGAGCACCTGGGGGCATATATTCGTGCCTGCTGGTGAGAATGAAGCGGCCAGTTGCATCGTTATTTAGTGCCGTGTTGATTTGATGCCATTCGCCAGGCGTATAACCCATGGCCGCTAGACTATCAATGGAGACGTAAGTAACCCATTGACCATCTTTCTTGCCGATAATCCAATAGCCACAGTTTTTGGCATGAGCACCTCTGTCAGCAATTATCTCAAAAAACTGCATACTGGGGAACATTGTGTAAATCTTTCGGATTTTATAGCCGATACCGGCATTGGTGTCGTCGTATCCAGTAAAGGAGAGGTAGTCATGGGCTCCGTTACGGCTCATGAGTCGTAGCACGCCATCCCGCTGGAGGACAAACTTGATTGCCTCATTATCATAGGTTTCATTAAGAACACGGGTGTCCATATAGAGAAATGTGGATTCACCAGGTGTCAGAAAGCCGGTTTCCTGAGCTGATGAGGTAGATGGAATGGCAAATATACATGCCATTAACAGAAAACAGACGGTTAGTAATTTCTTCACATTGAACAACCTCCTAACATTGGAAACAATAAAATCTAATGAGAATTTCGACTTAAAGGTCTATATTCCTGCATATGTTTCAAGATTGTTCAAAAGTATGTTGTATGTAATCCGTCCGACAATGGTATTGGTAATGTATTGTAATGGTTTGTAATGATGATGGCGGCAAAAGATGCCGGACAGCAGTCCGGGCATCTTGGCAGTGATTATGAATTATAGTCAGGCCGATTTTTTGCCTCCAAACAGACCTTTAGCATTGGCCTGTAATAGCTTTTGGGTGTTTTCCCGCAGGAAAGCGGCCAGGTCGTCGGCTTCTTCCTTGGTGATGCCAATGGTTTTGCCTTCCTCGTCGGATTTTGTGATGATAAAGTTATCACAGATGAGGTCGAAGGCATCTGGCTCAAGGTCGCCGAGAATAAGAGTGGGGTAAATAGTCTCGCCTTTAAGCAAAAATTCATCGTCGAACCATACATCATATTTGGTGCCTTTGTATTCAAAGCATCGGCAGTCTACAAACCTGCATTTGATGATGTCATAGGCCTCGTGTAAAAAATCATCCTTGGATACATGGCATATGCCTGATGTACGGATGGCACCGCTTTCGCCCTTGATAAGTTCAACGGTATAAACCATCATTTTGTTGTTGTTTTCCTCAGTCATTTGACATTCTCCTTTCGTGGGAGCCTCATGCCCCCGCAGCAATTTATTTTTTTGACGCGAAGGCTAAACTGCAGACAGCGGTTGCAGGCAAGAGCGCTTCGTAGAAGCGGCATCAGCTTCTCTTGCCGAAGGCCACTGGATGCAGTAGACTGAGGCGGCCAAAAAAATAAAAATGTAATAGAGAAGAATGAAGTGGAGTTAATTGATTCTGCAATGGTTTGTAATGCCATGAGGCAAGGCGGGATGATATAAAAATAGCATGACCAAATCTATGGCCATGCTAAGTGGAAGTTATATGTAATTTTCAGATATAGCTAACAAGGCATCTATGGTTGCCTTAGCTTGAGCGTTAAGCTTTGGATAGCTGTCTATGAGGCGTTGTAATCTTGGATCTGTTGTGATGATTTTTTCAGGCGGCTTTGGTTCTTCGACCAGATAACTGATGGGGATTTTTAGAGCAGCGGATAGTTTCTGAAGATCTTTTGGCATTATGCAAGATGTATAGCCGCGCTCCCAGTTGGAAATGACTTGGGAAGATTTGCCAATCTGAGGGTGTGAATAAAAGTCTGTAAATAGGTCTTCTATGAATTGCTTACAGAGCCGCATCAAGACTTACAATCTATCAGGATACATAATCGTCAGCTCGCCTCTGACCTTGCCCCAGTTCCGGATGGGCATAGACCATTTCTTGGTAGCCTCAAACGTTGCCAGATACAAGGCCTTTAACAGGGCCTGCTGACTGGGGAAAACACTTCTCTGGCTGTTCAGACGGCGATATGAGGAGTTCAGACTCTCAATGGCGTTGGTCGTGTAAAACGCTGTACGGACGTCTGTTGAGAACTTGAAGATCGGCGTTATTACATCCCAGTTGTCAGACCAGCGCTTCAGCGCCGCTGGATAATGGGGTGTCCATTTTTTGTCCACTTCCTCCAGCCGCTTAACGGCGGCCTTCTCATCAGGGGCGGTATAGATGGTGCGGAGATCTTTGGCAAAATTTTTCATGTCTTTGTTGGCGACGTATTTCAGCGTATTGCGCACCATGTGGACAATGCAGCGCTGGTGCTCTGTTTTCGGAAATGCTGCAGAAATGGCCTCTTTCAGGCCGGTAAGCCCATCAGAGCAAAGAATAAGGATATCCCTTACGGCACGGTTCTTGAGACTGTTCAGAACACCCAGCCAGTATTTGCTGCTCTCATTTTCGCCTACTTCAATCGTAAGGACTTCCTTGCGGCCATCTTCGTTTATCCCCATTACTACATAGGCTGCCAGCTTGGTAATCATATTGTCATGTCTTACAGAAAAGTGGATGGCATCAATGAAAATTATGGGGTAGATACTGGAAAGCGGCCTGCTCTGCCATTCCTCAATCTGAGGTAGGATTTTATCGGTAACATCGGATATGAAGCCCTCCGAAGCCGCAAAACCGTATATGTCTTTCAAGGTTTCGGAAATCTGTCTGGTAGTCATACCTTTGGCATACATAGAGATAATTTTCTCGTCAATGGCGGAAATATCCTTCTGCCGCTTCTTGACGACCTGAGGCTGGAAGGATGACTGACGATCCTGTGGGACATCAATCTGAAAGCTGCCATAGCGGCTATTGAGGCTCTTGGTTTTATACCCGTTGCGGGCATTCTCACTGTCGGAACGCTCAGATTTGCTATAGCCCAGATGCTCATCCATTTCCGTTTCCATCATTTCCTTGATGGTGCCGCCGAGCAAATCCTTTAGGGCATCTTGGATATCTGTGGTGCTCTCGATGTTGTACTCTTGGAACAGCTGCTGGATGATGGCACGCTTGCCATCGGTCATTTCTACCTTGTGAATCTCTTTTTTCTTTCTTGCCATAACAAAAGGCCTCCTATGATTTGATTATAGTTTATCATAGAAGACCTTTTGATTTCGAGGGAAAGTTAATTTACAGAGATTTTTTCATACTCTCGCTGGGGAGAAATGATTGATTTTGCAACGGATATCTACGCAAGAAAACAGGATAGGAAGTCATAAAGAAACGCCGGGAACATTGCTTGTCCCGGTGTTTCCTTATGCTGCATGTGTTGATTAAGAAAAGAGGATGAGGCCGCCTTTGGGAGATTTGCCTGTGTCCCACAAGGTAGCAAGGTCGAACCAGCGCCATGTTCCGTAAGTTACGGTTTTTACCATCAGTGTGTCATCGAACTGCTCGTATCCATTGATGATATACCAATGCCAGACGTAATCTTCCATAGAAGGATGCTGGTGCAGGAGCGTGAGGCAGGGGATGGGCCAGCCATGGTCAATCTGCTGAATTATGATGCCTTTGGCAGCTTCGAGGCTGTTGGTGCCATCCCATGGCTCTAAGTTTATATCCGGTGCGCCGTGTTCGGAGAGGAATTGAGTAAAGCCATCGATGTATATGTCCAGACGGTCAATGCCGGATTCACGGGGCTTTAGGTAGGGCTCCATTACGTAGGCAAAATCCACATAATCTGTCTGGGATATGTTGTTTATATCATAGGGGTATAGGCCTTGGATGTTTTTCCAGAGTTCAAAATAGATGCTGCAATCGCAGGCGGTAATGGCGGCGCAGCCACCAATATTCATCCAGTAGGTAGGGCACCATTCCTGGGTACCACCATAGGCTGAGCCGATTTTGAAATGGGGTAGTTCTTTCTTCATGATATGATCTCCAGTCAGACAACAACAGTTAGTAATTTTACGAGGATAGTATACAACAATGGGATAAATACTGACAAGCTATTTGCGGAAGGGTTTGTGGTAATGAGGAGGCACTACGCATGATGAATTTTTGCAATAAGATGTATTTTGTGATAAAATTTCTCAGGGATTAACAAATTATGAATTATGAATTTAAGGGGAGATTCATCATGAGTACAAAGAAAACGGCTGTAGTAAAGAAAACAGCAACTACTGCTGCTAAGAAGGCTGTTAAATCTGTTGCCAGCAAGGTAACGGAAGCAGCTGTAGCTGCTACGGCGGCAAAGGCAACGAAGGCTGCTGCTACCAAGGTTACGAAGAAAGTTGCTGACAAAAAGAAATACGTGTATATTTTCTTCAACTGCAATGATAATAAGGATGCGCATTCCATGAATGCCCGCTATAACAATGAGGTTTTCGCTGATTCTGCTGCTGGCCGGAAGGCTTTGCTGCAGAAGGTCAAGGATGAAGTGGCCGCTGGTCGTGTGAATGTATCCGATAAGGGTGCTGTGGAGCAGGATATTTTGAAGGGCGAGCCAACAGATGCAAGCAGTAAACTCCAGTATGGAGATATTGAGCGTATGCTGTTCATAGCGTAATATTTACACATGATGTGCTCTACCTGCGTACGTCTATGATTAGGAGAAATATTTTGACAACTCTCTTTTCCTATGATAGACTATTTGGTAGGAGAGCGTGATATACGTGAAGAAAAGTCCCCAAGGTTTTGTGTATTGACCTTGGGGATTTTTGTCGTTGTTAAAATAATTTTCAATTATCTATTGATTTTCATTCTCAATAATGCTATATTATATTCAGGCTTTCGTTAAAGCTCTCCTAAAATATAATACACAGTCAAAAAGGCTACCGTGCTGCTCATGCGGTAGCCTTTTTGGCGTGTTGGGAATTATCAGCTATTACATACCCTGCTTGCAGGTTTGTGTTATTTTTTCTCCCTGTCAATTGTGATAATTGATGGGGAGGTTTTTTTGTGTGCAGGAAAAGAAAACGAGTAGTTCTGGGACTTTGCCTTGGCTGGATGCTTATTCTTATGGGGCTCATAAGCGTGGAGAAAAGGCTGCCGCAGCTGTTTGTATATAATGCGACGGCCAGTGTGCCGGTAGGATGGTATTTGCTGTTGTCCCCGCAGGATGTTGCCAGGGATGATATGGTGGTTTTTACTGTGCCGGAGGATGTTCAGGAATTAGCCGTAGAACGCGGCTGGCTGCCAAAGGGCACGAAGATGCTGAAGCGTGTCGGTGGGCTGGCTGGCGATATGTATGGTGTAAACAGGAGCCGGCAGTTCTATGTGAATGGCATTTACATCGGGCAGGCAAGTCTGACAGATGGCAAGGGGCAGCAAATGCCTGACAGGAGTTGCTGCATCCATATGGTGGAAGAACATCGCTTCTTGCCGATTGGCGATAGTTCGCATTCCTTTGATGGCCGCTATTATGGTACAGTGCCGCTGGATTGCATTAAAAACAAGGCTGTGTTGATTTTGCCGACAGGTTGGCTCAGTCGGTTATGGAGATAAGGGGTGAATCGTGTGGTAAAGATTGGCAGGATAATTGATTCTTTGGCGAGGCACAGGCAGAAAGCCATGCTTACGGTTATAGGGCTGGAGCTTATGGTCATAGCCTTTGCTGTGTGGCTGAATGCTGGCGCAGATAATAAGGCGGCCAATGAGGAATACCTGAGGTATGTAAGCAATCGGGAGGCCGTCATCACAGAGCTGAACCGTCTGGAAGTGGCCAGACAGGAAGATATTAAGCCTATGGAGGCTTTGTCGGCGATGGTAATGACAATGCCCCAGCAGGTAAAATGCCGTCACATTACGATTGGCAACTTCCATAATGGAGATTGGATTGTTATGGATGTCGAATCCCGGGAAAAAGGTGCTGTAGAGGACTATTTGAGCACGCTCAGGAAAAATCAATATTTCTCTAGGATGCGCATTGAAGATATAAAAGATGGTGTGCGGGTAACCGTGCCTATGCCGGAGGGATTTTTATGGCAATGAGATATAAAGAACGGATGCAGTCCATATGGAAGGATGGCAAGCTAAGGAACAGACAACAGATCCTGCTTATGGCAATAATTGTCCTACTGGGTGTGGTTATGACAGCGGAATGCAAAGAGTATAGTGCCATGGAAGAAAAAAATGTCAATATGAGGCGGGAGATAGTTGCCTATGGGGAACTTGCCAGAAAGGTAAATGCAGCTCCCTGCCGGGCTGTACAGGCAGAGCAGGTTCCTCAGGTCATGCAGGATATTGTCCAAAAAGGGAAGGACTATGGCCTTACGATAAAAGTCGGGGATGCACCCCTTTATCAGGACGGGACGGCAAGCATATATGAGCTGAATATCACGGGTACATGGAAGCGGACAGCCATGTTTCTGGAGAATCTGCAGTCCAAGGATGCCCTGATTGGCATGCAGATGCTGGATTTTCAGGGAACTGATGAAAAACTGGATACTGTTGTACAGATAAAGATCTATACAAAGTAGGTGATGAAGTTGTTGCTGGTAGGAATTATAGGCGGCTGGATTGCCGTAAATATCCTGATGACAACTGCTCTTGGGGTGGCAATCATCCGGATGAAACGACTGGATAATCTGATCAGACTAAATCTGGAAGCGCAGAACAGTCTTGAAGAATTATTGATAAAGCTGCTGAGAAACGGAAGGGCGGAAGATGTAAATGAATCCAAGGAATAAATGGCTTCTAAATATTGGTGCTGGCATAGCTGTTGGACTTATGGCTGGTGTTGTCCTATGCAGCGGACAGAATGCCAGTAATACAACTAATGTTGCCCAGGCAGAAGATAAGCCCCTGTGGCAAGAAAATATGGTGGAGCTTGCCGATTATAATCCATTTCCCTCACAGTATAAGGTGGATGAGAAAACTGTTGTGGAAGCGGGGAAGAAACCTACGGTAAGGACTATTCCTTATCCGGAAGACAGGCAGATGGCGGTACCAAGAGTTTTCCCTACAATACCGCAGATACCGGCAAGGAAAGGCAACACTCTTTCGGAAAAGTTTGCTCAGGATATTGATACGCAGCATAAATCGGAAACAGAAGGATACAGCACCAAAATCGCCTTTATCGGGGGCGATGGCCTGAGCATTAAGGAAAAGGGGGAATAAGGGATGGATGTGAGCAATCTCTTTCGTGGGGCTCAGGAATTCAACAAGGAAGAGCCGCAAAATCCCTGTGAGTATGGCCGCAAGGTCTGGGATGATATGAATGGCAATGCCTTAAAGCAAAATCACAATCTGAGAATTATGTGTATGGGACTTATGGGAGCACTTGTCATTGCAACCATCGGCAATGTCTATCAGGCAACCCAAAGTACCGTGGAGCCATATATCATCGAGGTGGACAGCACAACAGGTGCCATCCGGAAGGCTGGGGCCATATCGGAAATGAATTATACGCCGGAAAAGCTGGAGGTAGAGTATTTCCTGGGCAGGTTCATTCAGGATACCCGCAGTCTGCCGGTGGATGCGGAAGTTTACAAGCAGAGTTGGTATGAGGCCTATGGTTATATGACCAAGGATGCGGCTGCAGCCATGTCTGCTGAAATGGAAAAACAGGATAGAACCGGCGATTTTGGCAAGAAGCGTATCAAGGTAACGATCAATTCCATTCTGCCAGTGAATTCAGGCAGTGACTCATATCAGGCCAACTGGACGGAAGAAGTTTGGGATCTTACAACGGGCAGCCAGAAGACGGTAAAGATGACCGGGATATTCACGATTACCATCATTCAGGGAAAGGATAAGAAATCCCTGATGGAAAATCCCCTGGGCATCTATGTAAAAGACTTCAGCTGGTCGGAAGAAAATGTGGCAAATGTTTCTAAGGAAAAGGCAGGGGATAAATGATGTGGCAGGATTCAAGAAAACGTATTTTGGTATGGGGAATGCTGGGCGTGCTCATGTTGCCTGCGGGAGCTTCAGCACAGGAAAGTAATGCGAATGCTGAGGTAAAGACAGCGCAGACAGAAACAACGGAAGTGAAAAACACCCACGAAAGCCGTAAGGAAAAGGAATTAAAAGAAAGAGTTAAAGTGCTTGAAGCTCAGTTGGAGGAAAAAGCACGGGAACAGCTGGAATTGCAGGCTGAAGTGGATGATTTAAGCTCCCGGCAAAAGGCCATTGAACGAGGGGATAGTCTCTCGCATGGTTACCCGGCTACCAGCAACTATCTGGTGGAACCTGGCTATAACGAAAATGTGGGCTATACTCAGGATGCCATAAATGCCCAGGGAGACAGCACCATGGTATTCAGTTACAGCCCTAGCCAGCTCTATAAAATCTATTGCAAGCTGAATTATCTGACCGATATTGTGCTGAAGGAAGGGGAACAGATTACCTTTGTGGGTGGTGGTGATACAGGTAAATGGATGCTGGATGCTTCCTCTGTAGAGGGGACACCCCATATCTATCTGAAGCCCATTGCCAGAGGAGCCAAGACCAATATCATCATCAATACGACACACCATACATATCAGGTGCTTTGTAGCGAAGGGGATTGGTACAATCCGATTATCAAGTGGTCATATGGCAGTGAAAACATCATGAAGAGTATTGCCGGCCAGAAGGTTATGGACAGAACCGTAAGCGGCGTTGTGCAGTCGCCGGAGAATTTGTCCTTTGCCTATAGTATCAGGGGCAAGGCAAGCTGGAAGCCTGAGCATGTCTTTGATGATGGCCATAAAACCTATATCCGTTTCAGCCGGAATTTCAAGAAGCTGCCGGTGCTCTTTGTAAAGGATAAGGGGCATAAGGAGGCCATGCTGGTGAATTATCATGTTAAGGGCAATACACTGGTGGTGGAGCGCACCTTCAATGAAGCGCAGCTGAGAATGGATGGAGAAATTGTAAGGATTACACGGTCAGGAAAATAAACCGGGGGAGGTGAGCAGATGAGTGGCATTAAAGAACTTAGGGATGGCCTGGCTAAGAAGATGTCTGCCATGAAGGAAAAGCAGGGTAAGTCCGAGCTTACGAATCCTTCCATGGCGGAAGGGGTTAATGAGAAGGCATATGGCCTCAGGAAAAAGGTTGTATACGGGATTGTACTGTTCTTGGTCAGCGCTTTTTTGAGCTTTTCGTATTTTGGCATGGGTAGTGATGAACCCCAGGAGAAAAAGACGAAACAGACAGATCAGGCTGCCGATGCCAACAATATGGTCAATAGTGACAGGCAGCTGCAGCAAATGAATAACCGGGTAAAAAATCCCAATGGCATGAGTCCTGGGGCTGCTCCACCTATGGAAGGCGGAAAAGGGACGAATGGCACGGCCCAGAACAATGCCCGGGGCAATATGGAAACTGCTGAGCAGGGGAATGGGCAGCGGGGTGCAGACAATAACGCCAGATATCCGGTAATACCGCAGAGAAGTTATAGCGGAAGCTATAGCAGTCCCTATCCTGTGCCCCTGCCCTTAAATCCGGTGAAGCAGGCTCCGCAGCCCAAAAAGGAAAAAGAAGATTATAGTGCATCCATTGCCTTTGCCGGTGATTATGGTAAAGATACGAAATCTGCCGATAAACCTGCGGAAACGAATGAGGCCAATCTGGCCAGTAAAACAGGCCAGCAGGCATTTGCCGGCACTTCCTATATGGAATTGACACCAAACAGCCTGCAGGCCGGTACAGTGATACCAGCGGTGCTGCTTACAGGTATCAATACGGATGTGGGCGGTCAGGTAATGGCGCAGATTGAAAGCGATGTATATGATTCTTTGACCGGGACGCAGTTATTGATTCCTGCCGGGAGCAGACTGGTGGGAACCATTGGCCAGGGAGCAAAGGAAGGCCAGAATCGTGTATCTGTATCCTGGCAAACGCTGATTATGCCATCTGGAGGAAGCTATACGTTGGGCGGTTCGATGATCGCTGCCGATATGTCAGGTTATGGAGGCATCCCGGGACGGGCTCATCACCATAGCGGCAGCCTGCTTAGAAGCGGCTTCTTTACCTCGGCAGTAGCTGCCCTTGGAGCTATTGCCAGCGGCAATACATCAACAACAACAAATACCTATACCGCCGGTCAGCTGGCGGGACAGGGAGCCATGAGCAATCTGATGAATACGGCTTCAGCCCTTATCCAGAAAGGGGTAAATAATGCCGGAACAACCATTACGGTGGAAGCTGGCAAGGAGTTTATGGTGTATGTGACCATGCCTGTACAGTTCAATCCCTATTAATGGGAGGTGGAAAATGTGAGTGTAGCAGCAATTGGTGAAGATGCCGAAATAAGATGTCATAAAGTAAAAGTCGTTTTGGTGCTGATGACGATTTTTGCTCTGCTGGGAATGGAAGCAGCAACCGAGAGCATTGCTTCTGACTGCAACTATGATGACTCTCTGGGAAGATTCCTTATGGTATATGACTATCCCATCTATGGTTTCTGGAATTACTGGCTCTGGAGTTATGGCAGGATAGGCACGCTTATACCGGATATAATCCTGCGGGGCGACAGATGGTTCTATGGCTTCCTGCTGGCCGGTGGCCTTATGAGTTGTGTCTATATTCGCAATGCCAGACTGCTGATAACCCATGGCTCTGCAAAATGGGCCAGCAGGAAGGATATTGAAAAAGCAGAGCTTACAGGAAATACCGGCGTGATTTTGGGGATAAATCCCTATACACATAAGCTGATGCGGGATGACAGTTCGGCGCATATCCTGCTATTGGCACCCACGAGGTCGGGCAAAGGCGTATGCGTGATTATTCCTACTTGCCTTACCTGGACACATTCCATCTTTGTAACGGATGTCAAAGGGGAGAACTGGATTAAAAGCGCCGGATACCGGAAAAAGTATATGGGGCAGAAGTGCATAAAGTTTGAACCCCTGAATAATGATGGCAGTTCTGCCAAATGGAATCCGCTATCGGAAATCCGCATGGAAACACCTTATGAGGGAAGTGATGTGGATACCATAAGCGGGATACTGGTCAATCCCAAGGGAGAGAATAAGGACGGGGATTATTGGCCGCAGGCTGGTAAGGCGCTGTTAAAGTCTGCAATAATCCATCACTTGTATTGGTTTAAGCGGGAAAAGAGGCCATTGCCCAATCTGACCAATATCCTGTCTTCAGTATCGAATCTGACGGAGCTTTTGGCATCCATGGGTTCCTATGCACATATTACCGTAGAAGATTTTTTTCAGAGTCCCAATGTGTTCCAAGTCTGCTATGGAGAAAACTATATCACGGATTTTTCAGGCTACAATACGGCCTTGTCTGAACTGGCTGGCCGGGAGATACGGTTGACTTCGGTAAATGAATTAAAGGCGGAACTTCGGAATTATTCACTGAAGGGTGCGAAAGAGGACAGGCTGGAGAGAAAAATAGCTGCTATGGAAGAGAATCTTGCCGAATTGGAGGAGGAAGAGGAGAAAATATCCAGCAGGCAGGATGAAGCCGATATGGCCTATGAAGAAGCGGATCTACGGGCAGACGAGGGCAAAGCCAAAGCTGCGGAACTGCGGGAAAAATTAGCCAGAGGCGAAGTTACAGCGGAAGAATCCATAGCTGCTGATAATGCGGCCAGTGAACTCATAAAGGAAGCAGCCCACTGCAAACTGATGGCAGATAAGGCCGAGCGGATGATGAAACAGATTGCCATGCGGAAAGCCGACCTGATGGAACAGATTGACGTGCTGAAAAAGAAGATAGGCGAACTGGAACAGGAAGCAGGCGGTGGAGAGAAGATTGATTTTAAGGATGGCGCTAAGCCCTGGTATAAGCTGCTGGTGCATCCCAAGGTACTGGAATGTGCGCAAAGCCTTCTGCCGAAGGTGAAAAGTGCCGGCGGGGAAATAAGCGGCATTCAGTCAACGGCTGCAACCTGCTTGAATCTGTATCAGGATCCGATTGTACAGGAAAATACCAGTACTTCAGATTTTCTGGTGGAGGATTTATTAAATCCGGAGCAGACTGTATCCTTCTTTCTGGTAATTCCGCCAAATGATTTGGAAAGGCTTACGCCATTGGTGCGGCTGCTTATAAACATGATGCTGAACAGGCTCATCCGGGATATGAAGGATGAGCATATAGCAGGCATAAAACGTCAGCGGCTGCTTATGATGCTTGATGAATTTGCGCAATTCGGCAAGTTTGAGACCATCGAGACGGCTATGGCGGTCTGTGCAAGTTTTGGTATCAAGATGTGTATTGTGACGCAGACCATCACTCAGCTGTATAAGAGCTATACCAAGGATCAGGCGATTATGGGCAACTGCCATACGCAGGTTATGTTTACACCCAATCAGGATGGCGGTGTGACGGCCAAGAATATATCTGATTCCCTGGGAAAGGAAACCATACTTACGGAAAATAAGAACGATGGTGGTGGCGGCCTGTTCAAGGGAAGTACATCTAAATCCGGTATGGGGCGTAATCTGCTGATGCCGGAAGAGGTGGCCAAGATGCCCTTTGAACGGGAAATCATCATGTGTGCCAGACATAATCCGATTTACGGAGAGAAGCTCTTATACTTCAACGATAAGCGATTCAAGGAGCGGGCGGCTATCCCACCGCCAGTATATAGCGATACCGTAAGAAAAGTAGCTACATTCCGGGATATTGAGGCAATAACAAGACCAATTATGCATGATATGCGCTTAGCCCAGGAAAGGGTGCGGCAAGCTCGTTCTGCGGAAATGTAATTTGTGGTGGGTGAATTTGTCGGTTATACGAGCCTGCAAATAAAAAGTCAAGCATAAATTTCGGAATGGAGTAAATTTCTATGAAGTGATTTTATGGCACGACAAAAAGGCTGCCGCAATGCGTCAACCTGTAAAGAATTTTCTGAAATTGTTATTATTCCAAAGGTAAGCTGCTTAAGTATTCCTTGACTTTACCAAAGTAGATTCGCAGGAACTTATTTGCTCCGGCTGTCATGTAAACGTAGTAGGGCTTACCCTCATCACGTTTTTTCACCATGAATCTGTATACAGGGTCGTCTTCTGGTTGTAGCTTAATCAAGACATCCATTATGAGGTATAACGTTTTTCTCAGATATGGAGACCCATGTTTAGTGGTGTGAACGCTCTTTTGGGCATAGTCACCAGATTCATTAACTCCAGGGTCTACACCTGCAAAGGCTGTAAGCTGACTGCGCTTGGTGAATTTATGCACATCGCCAATCTCGGCAATGAGCTGTGGGCCAAGAGTCGTTCCTACGCCGAACATGGACATAACAACAGGATATTCCGGCAGTTTGGAAGCTAGGCTATCCATTTGTTGACGAAGTTCCTCTACGGCCTTGGAAATGGCATTTAGCTGTTCTACAGCCTGATGGATAAACATTTTCGTCATATCATCTTTAGGTAATATGGCAATCAGTTCCAACGAAGCATCACGTATTTCCTTTGGCTTGTCAGGCTGGAAATTATAGCCGTGCTTTTTGCACCACTTCTGGTACTTGTCTGTAAAGGAAGACAGGCTGATATTGCAAACACAATCCACATGCCAAAATTTTTCGATGAAGTCTATCCACTTTTCGCTGCCATCTGGCCGCTTGGGGCTGGTGAAGAATTTATTGGCTCCCGGATAGGTTTCATCAACTAAGGCTATTAAATTGTTTTTGTATGCCGTCTGCTGCTTCTGGTAGAAGCTCATCTGGCGGTTCATGAGTTTGAGCTGTGTACGTATTTTATCCATAGCTGTATACTGACGCAGCTCAGGCCATTTGTCAAGGGCGTAGCGTGCAATCTTCTTTGCATCAGCTTTATCTGTTTTGACGCGGCGCAGGGAGTTGTTATCGAAGTTCTTGATTAACTTGGGGTTCACAGCACTAACAAACAGGCCGGCACCAGAAAGCCAGCGAACCATTGGTTCGTAGTAGCGGCCTGTGTGCTCCAAGACAACGCGGCATTCGCCGTCTAAGGTATTTAAATAATTCACGAGGTCGTTCATGCCGCTTTTAGTGTGACGTACCTCAAAAGGTTTGGCTACTGTCTCACCAAAAGGCTTTACTACGGCAACTGTGCTTCTGCCTTTCGAGACATCAATCCCTACTGCGTTCATGTACATCGCTCCTTGAAGATAGAATTGCAATGGCGAACCATACTCCTCATTGCCGATTCAATCTCCTGTGGGTTGACACGGACGCATCTGGAAAGATAGCCCAACCTGCATAAATCGAACAGCTGGGAATGAGAGGATGGTAAACAGACTCGTATACGGACATGTAGGTCCTAGGAGGAATCCCGTCTAACCATTACCTCACTATTTTACCAGCTTAAACAACGAGGTGGATAGGAACGGTAGCTATCCGTTTCCAATCCATAGTTCTATTGTAGGAGGAGGAAAAAAGATGCTTACAAGAGCGGTTAAGATTACTTTTGATGTCAGAAATCCTGAGAAGGCCAAATACGAGCTGGAAATGGTGGATAGCAGTATGCTCACGCAAGCTAAGGACTTCAGTGATGAAGAACTGCAGGGCGCAGTAGATTACTATATTGAGCATGCAGAAAATGAGATTACAAGGGCCCAGGCCATTAGAGCCAAGGCGCTGCTGCCCAGATACCTTGCATTAAGAAAAGCAGGCGTGATATGAAAATCTTAGGCAGGAAGGCCCGTAAGGCAAGAACGGTGGCCGATATTGAAAGCAGGCTCCAGCAGCGGGGCATGCGGGTGCTTAATGGTCAAAAGAAGGACAAGGTGCATACAAGGAACTTTGCTGGTGGCAAGGGGGCATAAGACTTGGCTAAGAAACAGGAAGCGATAAAAAGAGCCCTGGGGACACTTGAATACACTCTGGGCTTTGAGATCATGAATTTTCTGCAGGATAAGGATGTCAATGAGATTATCGTAAATCCCGATACGAGGATCTGGGTGGATACTTTCTCGAAAGGGCGGGTGCTAACCGATTATACACTGGACTCAGGAAAGTCTGAGCAGATCATCTATCAGGTGGCAGACCTGACCAATACAGTGTGTTCCGCCAATAAGCCTACACTGGGAGCAGAATTGCCGGATGGCAGCAGGTTTCAGGGATTCCTGCCGGATGTGGTAACTGCTCCGAGTTTCATCATCCGTAAGCACACGGAACGGGAGCTTACCCTTACGGATTACGTTGATGATGGTGTGCTTACGCCAAGACAACGGGAAATCATACTGGATGCCATCCGAGACAGGAAGAACATCATTGCGGCAGGGGGAACCAAGTCGGGGAAGACCACGTTCCTGAATGCTATTCTGGCAGAAATATCCAGAAGCGATGACCGGATCGTGATGCTGGAGGATACCCGGGAACTGAAATGTGCGGCCAGAAATTATCTGTCCCTGAAGGTTACTGAAAACTGCAGTATGAGCGATCTGCTCCGGGATACTCTGCGGGCCACTCCGGACAGGATTGTGGTGGGAGAAGTCCGGGGAGATGAAGCGCTGGCGCTCCTTGATGCATGGAATACCGGCCATGATGGCGGCTGCTCCACAGTACACAGCAGTTCTGCCATACTGACGCTCAGGCGTCTGGAACAGCTGGTTTCAAGAGTATCCGTAACACCTCAGCAGGAAACCATAGCTGGTGCAGTGGATGTTATTGTGTACCTGAGGCGTAAGGGTACCGGGCGCGTGGTAGAGGAGATACTTTCCATTGATGGCTATGATGGAGAAAAAGGCAGATACATAACGCATCCAATGCAATGAAATGATTTGAAGGCAGGATTTGACAAAGGATTGCCGTATGTATTATACTGTTCAAACATTTTATTTTTGGAGGTCATAAATATGGCAGAAGTAATCAGCAAAAGCGCATTGGTTGATAAGGTTGCAGAGGCAGCCGGTATTTCCAAGAAGGATACGAAGGCAGTTGTGGATGCTCTTATCAGCACCGTTACGGAAGATGTGAAGAAGGATGCAGAAATCCGTCTTATCGGCTTTGGTACCTTTAAGAAAAACCAGCGTGCTGCTCGCAAGGGCCGTAACCCGCAGACCGGCGAAGTTATTGACATTGCCGCAAGCGAGAGCCTGGCATTCAAATCCAGCGTTAAATATTAATCCATAGCATGAGAAAATCCCCTGTAACCAGCCTGGTTGGACTGCTTACAGGGGATTTTTGATGAGCTTAGGTATGCTGGCCAATGATTTTTTCCATCCAAATCATGTTGTACCATCGGTCAAACTTGCGGCCACACTTATGGAAGGTTCCGACTTTAGTGAAACCTAAATGGGTGTGGAAGTTTTCACTGTTGTGGGTAAGGTATTCATCTTCAATTATTGGATCGCCTATGCAGGCGTAGAGATTGATTATGCCCCTGGAAGAGAGTGCCTTTTCAAGCACTGTATAGAGTTTGCGGCCTGTTCCATGGCCACGTTCGTCGGGGGAAAGGTAGATGGTAAGTTCAACAGAATGGTCGTAAGCTGCGCGATTCTTGAATGTACCTGCATAGGCATAGCCGACAATATGCCCCTCTCTGATGGCGGCCAGATAAGGATATTTTGCAAGTGTTTTGGCGATTCGGGGCTGAAACTCAGATAAGGATGGAACTTCGAGTTCAAAGGTAATGGCTGTTTTTTCTACATAGTAGCTGTATATAGATAAAATATCAGCGGCATCTTCTGGAGTGGCAGAGCGGATAGTTATGTCGTTCATAATAAAACCTCGTTATGGATGTCGTATGATTAAGGTATATGTTTTTCAAAGCGAAACATCCCATCAGGGAATTGCTCATCCTGAGAAGCGTCGTTGTCATGTGGATCCGGATGATGGTCATTATAGAATTCTACGATGTGAAAGCCGCATCGGTTGACATAAAAATGGATATTGCGCTTTTCAAAGTATGGGGTTACAGTTTGCCATACCTTAACCTGTGGATACAGTTTTTCTACCGCACACCATGCGGCGTAGCCAATACCTTTACTGTGGGCATGCGGCGAAACAAAGAGGATTTCAAGCTCGCCGTGGTCTCCTTCAATTTTCAGGATTAGGCCGCCAACGGGGTGACCGTCCATCATAATACGGTAAGCAATGCCATTATCAATGGATTCTTCTATAGTGGCTTGGGAGATAATCTCTCCGCCTTTTTCAATGTGATTATCATGAAGGTCAAATTCTTCCATGGCTCCGTAATTAAAAGCATCCTGATTGTCGCGTATAAACTGTTCCCTGTCATCATCCTGCAGGGGAATAAGTGATATTGTTGTGTGCATGTTCTGTCACCTTAAATGTCTGAAATTAAGTTATATTATATCGCGTGAGATATCTGAGATCAATGTGTGCAGGTAGTTTTAGGCTGAGGCGGGAGAGTGGGCGGATTGACAGTTCGATGTTGACCTGTCAATCCGACTTTGGTTTGCCCTTCGCTGCGCATTATCCCCAGAGAGATAAGATTTCCCTGCACCATGAAGGGAAAACATCGGTATTTCGCGAAGTATTAAAACAGAAATGAGAAGATTTTATAAGAGCTGGTAAAAGGATGGTTTCAAATGGCTGGCACATGGCAGTGGAACGACTTTATAGAGGAATTAAGTGGGGAGGAATTGAGAAATTATGCCAGGGAGCATAATAGATTTATCTACCCTTATGATATTTTAACAGGCTCGGATATTGCCATGTTCAAGAATGTCAAAGTCAAAGACGCAAAGAAGCGCTTTATCATTTGTCCACTTGATGATATGAACGAAAAGGATACTAAGGACGGTCAGGTAATTTATGAAATTGAGTCTTGGGCAAGGATGTGTGACTGGGAAAGCTGTGCTGACGATTCGTATGAAGGGGCAATTGCTCGCTGGAATAAGCAGATGAAAAAGACAGCAGCCAAAATGATGAAACCACCACTTCGCCGTTTTGTGGCTATGGAATCTTCGTCCATGGTTACGAATATCTTTCTCTGGGGCGTTCTGTTTTTCCTTTTTTCGTTCAACAGCAGTGTGTCGGATTTTTTTCATAGCCATTATATTCTGACCAGTTTGCTCTTTGGGGTGCTTTGCAGTAATATAAAAAATATCTTTACCAAGTCCTATGGGGAGGAAATTCCCCGTGAAACTCTGCGTAGCTGGGCTGGTGTTAGTACCCATAAATTTAATGAAGCCTTTTATGAAAAAGCCATGCGCCAGTGGGAGACACTGCGGCAGCTATGTGAAAACAGCGTTCCTCTATATCTGCTATGGAGAAGGGGAAAATTACAATCCAATGCTCTTTTGCCAATAGAAACTGCTGATGATGGGCAAGATACAACCGGCAAAATCTACTGTCAGGAAATCCGGGATTCTCTGCGCGGGCAGACTGAGGAAATCAGTGATATACGGACGAGAATCTCGGATAAGGCTGTGAAACGCTATGTGGAGAATATCTTAAAAGTTCTGCAGGAAATGCAGCAGGCTGTGTCCTTTACGGAAAGTTCGGCAAAAGTTTTAGCGGCTCGGCGGATTGTCAGCTATTGGAATGATGAGCTGATAGCCCTGCTCAAAAGTTACATGGATTTGCTGAACAATTCATCGGAAGAGGCCGCCGATACGAAGGAAAAGATTGAGGCAGTTCTGCAGGATCTATACCCAGTTTACAAAAAGGAATTGGGGCGTATCACCAAGGCTGAAACCATAGAGATAGATGTGGCCATTGATATTATGCGCAAAGAAATAGACCAGGTTCTGAATAAAGAAAGATAACGATGAACTATAATTAGCAGAAGGTGAAGCTATCCCATACTTCCTTGCTAATGAAGATGTACGAGGAAATAGTTCACAAGAACTGACCTTCCACGGGCGGGGGCATCTTTGCTCCTTATATGCAAGCAAATAAATATTCTTTAGGCTGAGGAAGGGGATATCTTGATTTTGCAATTGGCACATGTTACAATTCCATAAAGATGGCTATAACTTAGGGGCAACGTCTTATAGGCGTTGCCTTTCGTGCATTGTGAGGAATCAAGTTGAAGGTATTAAATTTCTTTGGTGGCGCTGGCATTGGCAAGAGTACCATTGCAGCAGATGTATTTTCCAAGCTCAAACGTAAGGGCTATAAGACAGAGTTGGTAGGCGAATATGCCAAGTGGCTGTGGTATCAGAATGCCACAGAAATCGTAGAAGATCAGCTGTATTTATTTGCCGAGCAGGCTCATCGGACAAAGACATTGGCTAAATACGGCGTGGAGTATGCGGTTTGCGATTCGCCGCTGCCGCTGAATATCATATATAACCGGGAGCCCAGCGAAGCCTTTGATGCGCTGGTTATGCAGGAGTTCAATCGTTATGAGAATCACAACTACCTGTTGCGGCGCAATGATGAATTCATAAGCATCGATGGCCGGAAGGAAACAAATCTGGCGCAGGCCAAGGAAAAGGATGAGCAGATAGTGGCGGTACTGGAGAAATGGCAGATTCCCTATACGGTAATATCGCCGTGGGAGACGGATAAGGTTGCGTTGGACTTGAAGGTGCGGTAATGGAGATTGAACGTCAATTCTTAGTGGAAAAGCTGCCGGTGCTGCCAGATGCCCATGAAGAACTGCAGCAGGGGTATATATCGATGGAGCCGGAAATCCGCATACGGAAAATTGGCGAAAGTCTTTTCGTGCTGACGGTTAAGCGGGGAGCTGGTCTGGTACGGGAAGAGTGGGAGACTAATATCTCAATGCAGGAATATGAAAATCTGGAGGCACGGCTGTATCCCGGAACCAAAATGATTGAAAAGCGCCGTTACCATATAGAGCTTAAGGGTGCCCATATTGCAGAACTGCATGTGCATAGCGGCCATTTAGCAGGGTTCAACTACGTGGAAGTCGAATTTCCTACAGTGGAGGAGGCCGAAGCCTTTGTGCCACCAGAATGGTTTGGCAGGGAAGTAACGGAAGACGCCAGGTTTTCCTATGGAATCCTGGCCCGTGAGGATGGCATGGAGCTTGTGCGCCGTTTGCTGAATGATTGATACGAAAAATGGGGAGCTATGTATGAGCATGGAAGAAAAAGAAGAAAAACAGCTGCTGGATGCCATGAAGGCTATGAAAAATGTTGACTGGAAGAAAGTCATTAAGGTACTGGCGAAAATCCAACAGACAGAAGGCAAAGATGATGGAGAATTAAATAAACTGCTGGACAAGTGGGAAGAAGTTTATGATGACGTATTTAAGGAGCCACTGAAGTGTTCATTTTGCAATAAAACCCAGCATGAGGTAAAAAAGCTAATTGCCGGGCCAGGGGTATATATCTGCGATGAATGCATTGAGCTGTGCTGTGAAATATTGGATGAGGATGAGCATAATCATGGTGCCTTGAAGAATATCTGTGACCATAAACGTGGCTCTGAGGATTAGGAGAAGCGAAAAATGGAGAGCAAAATAGCAAAACATATCTGCCTGAAGAATCACCCTGTTGCAGTACTTAGAGCAGATAGTATGCCGGAGCAGTCCATAGCTTTCAAGAGAGGCAAGTGGGGCTGTGTCGTGGCACTTATAAAAGCAGCCTCCCAAGGGAAGATTGCAGCTGCAGCAAAAGACACAACGGTATGCATGGGCGGACGTGCAGGTCTTGGATTCCAGGGCTATGAACATGGCTGGATTGAATACTTCCTGTCTACGGGAAACGATAAGATTCCGCACAGCGAATTTTATAAGAAGACGCCAGAGCTGGCCAAAATATTTACGGAAACCATCCCCAAAGTAGAGTCTCCTGCCTGTCTTGTATTCAAGCCCTTGGATATGGTGGGGGAAAATGAAAAGCCGGAGTGCATCATCTTTCTGGTTAATGCCGACCAACTGTCCGGACTGACCACCTTAGCCAATTACGACAGGGTAAGTCAGAATAACGTGCAGGTCAATTTTGCTTCCGGCTGTGGACAGGCAGTACTGTATCCGCTGGCGGCAGAAGAAAAGGGAGAGGAGACCTGCTACATAGGTATGACAGATCCATCTGCCCGTAAGGTTATTAGCAAAGAGCTGATGTCCTTCAGTATCCCCTATAGCCGGTTCGTGGAAATGGAGCAGGAAGCAGATGGCTGCTTCTTTGCTACGGACACATGGGAAACGATTAAAAAGAGAATTTGAAGGAGTACCCAGGAATTGAAAGAAACAAAGGAAGTACAGGAGCAGCGAGAGCTGCTGAGCGCCAAATATCGCAGGGCGATACCGATGGCAGAAGAGATTTGGCAACATTTTAAGGATAACGAGTACAAAATCATTGCCTGCCCGGTTATTCATACGGAGACGAGGGAAATCTATTGCGTTTATCAGGCGCTGTATGGCTCCTATGGTGTATACTGCCGGCCGCTGGATATGTTCATGAGTGAAGTGGATCATGAGAAATACCCAAAAATCAGGCAGAAATATCGGTTTGAGCATAAAGAATAAATGTGGCAGGAGGGAAGGCTGTGCCCGAGAAGATTATTACAGAGAAGGATTGGAAACTATTTCGCAAGATGCTGCCGACTTGGCAGGAAAGATACATGGAGACGCTGATTAATGATTATGAAGCTATTTTGGTCAGCGCTGCTGATGCCTCTGACAAGTTCTGGAAATTGGAAAAACGCATAAGGAACGACAAGAAGAAATCTGGCGTGTGCGTTACAGAAATGAGCCGTTCGCAAATGTTTGCTAATATTATGGTGCTGTTGGATGAAAAGGTCATAACGTTGGATGATTTGGAAGGTTTTAGCGATTCCCTAAGGGAACGTATTGAATTTTTGCACAGATGAGGCTGCCGTAAAGACCTATATTCAGGAATATCTTGAGGCAAAAGAACAGGTGCTATTTTGCGCATCAATTACTGGGTGAAGGTAAAACGGTGATGAGTGGGGAGCTGCTGGCAGTATTGCAGTGGTTCCCTATTTTTGCATATTATTCCCTTAAAGATTTACTTTCCCCTTAAATGTATATATAATATAAGGGAAAACGTGGAGGTGTAAGGGAATGCGTCAGTTTAATTATAAAAAAATAAAAGAAATGACATGGGATTCCGAGATACTTGGCTATATTGCTGCTATCTACAAAGAGGCTGGGAAGCAGGAACTTTACCTGAAGCAGCGGCCGGAGGAATTAGAAAAACTGGTGGAGATAGCTAAGATTCAGAGTACGGAGGCATCTAATGCTATTGAGGGCATTGTGACTACCAGCACTCGCATCCGGCAGCTGGTAGAAGATAAAACAACTCCGAGAAACCGTGATGAGCAGGAAATAGCCGGCTATCGTGATGTACTGAACATTATACATGAGAGTTTCGATGCCATCCCCATCACGCAGAATTTCATCTTACAGCTACATAAAATCATGTACAGTCATATGGGAAATTCCATGGGGGGACGAACCAAGAATGTGCAAAATTTTATCAGTGCTACATATCCAGATGGGCATACGGAAATACTGTTCACCCCGCTGCCTCCATTTGAAACGCCAGAGGCGTTGGATAAAATCTGCGCAGAGTACAATCTCGTAATCGGTAATGCAGAGGTAGAGCCGCTTATCGCCATCCCCATCTTCATTCATGACTTTCTTTGTATCCACCCGTTTAACGATGGCAATGGGCGTATGAGCAGGTTGCTGACTACGCTTCTGTTATATCGCAGCGGTTTTTACGTTGGGAAATATGTATCGTTGGAAGCAAAAATAGCCAAGCATAAAGAAGATTATTATGATGCATTGAGACAGTCGCAGCATGGTTGGCATGAAGGGGAGGAAAATGTTGTTCCCTTTATAAAATATCTCTTGAGCACTATTATTGCTGCCTATAGAGACTTTGAGGATCGTTTCTCCCTCGTGGAGACGAAGCTTCCTGCCTTGGAGATGGTACGGAGAGCGTCCATGCAAAAGCTGGGACGTTTTTCAAAACAGGATATAAGAGAGCTGTGCCCGTCCCTCAGCCTGAGTTCTGTGGAAGGGGCACTCCGCAACCTGGTTAAAGAAGGATATCTGGGCAGGGAAGGAACAGGACGGTCTACCCGATATATACATCTGAAGTAATTATGCGGTGAGCCCGGAGTCTGTAAACATTTCGATGGTTCACATGAGACTTTCGATTATGGTAAAGTATAATCAAAAAGAAATGGGCTGATGCATGATTTTGTCACTGCATCAGCCCTGTTTGTGTGTTTATCTGCTTACAGGTTATGCGGATTGTTTTGCCACGTCATTGTTTTGGGTGTATTCGGCCTGGAGTTTATCAAGACCGGACATGATGGAATCATAGGTGTCAAGACAGATCTGGGGCAGGTCTTTTTCCTTGGTGGCCGCCTGATAATCCCGGCGGAAAATTGCCACGGCTTTGGCGATTTCCTGACGGATTTCTGCGATTTTAGCGGGATCACCTTGCGCGACGTGAGCAGCCATGCTGAGAATGCAGTTTGTGACCGCTTCCACGGAATAGGGGCCGCCGGGGCCTATGGCACGGACGGCTTCTTCATAGCTGGGGAGTACACTGGGGACGGTGAATTTCTCCCCCAGCTTGAAGTGCCCGCCAGAATTGTAATAGGCCTGCCAGCTTAAATTATCCCGTGTTTGTTCTTGGATACTCTCCAAAGTATCCTTGTTTTCCGCTGGCTGAACAAGGGACAGGCTGGCCACATGGGGAGTTTGTGGCGAAATCGTTTCCGCTTTGGGGATGGTAAATTCGCCCATAATGTCCCGGAAATTCTTCTCTGTTGTCGTCTGTGGCTGGCTTACGGGAGCAGAGGCTGCGGATTCGTGCAGCTTGCTGATGGAAATATCCATGGTTACCTCCTGACTATAAAAAATCGTTTAAGCAAGAAATGGGTTGGTGCAGGATTTGCATCAACCCGTAGTTCATATAGTTGATTATTTTTGCATGAGCAGATTGAGCATTTGTGCATCCGCCATGTTAGGCAGTTGCTCCTCTGTATTATCCGGCAGGGAATGTTCAACCTGGGTGCTGAGTATGGTGGGGATTTTTTCGGGGGGCGGGGAATGCGTCTTGGTTTGGGAAATAATCTTGTCTTTCTCGTAAACTGTAACAAGGACGGAACCATCTGACATAACACGGATCACTGTGGTGGTATCCTCACCAGCTTTTTCGCCAGTGTCCGTTATGGCACCGCCGGTTTCCAGCTGGCGCAGCATGGTGCTGAACTTTTCCTTGGCTGCAAAGGTCTTGTCCTTGGATTCCGTTCCCTTGTCAGACCAGGCTGTCATGCCCTGTACTGCTTTAATATCCATAGGTTCACCTCCAAAACAGATGATGTATCTCTATGAAGTATATCGGTGAAAAGTGTGGATTGATAAGAGGCTGTAGTCAGATTATGTAATTCTGTGTATTGTTCCATGCTATAGCTTTCGTCGTGTTATCATCTGTGCTAAAATAAGCCTATAGTTAGACGACGTGGAAGAAGGTATATTATGGCAGGGGAAGAGAAAACCATTTGGGGTATTCATGCAAAAGATGAAGAAATTTTCCTTAAGGGCAATAAAATAGCGATAGGCTGGAGAGAAATGGGCGACCTAAGGAAAATTGATGCCAGTCGGGATGCCTTTAAGGCCAAGTATGATACGGTGTATCCAGAGGCCAAGAAAGGGAGCATTGCCACAAGCGCCGGAATGCTTTATCGTTTCTGTTATGAGGTGCAGCCCGGTGATTATGTTGTGTTCCCCTCGAAGTCGAACAGAGAAGTCAATATAGGCATCGTAGAGGGCGATTATACATATGAGCCGGAGCAGAGATATGCGAATACGCGAACCGTAAAATGGGTAAAGCATTTATCGAGAACCGCGTTTTCGCAGGGCGCTCTGTACGAAATCGGTTCTGCTATGACATTTTTTACCGTGAAAAATTATGCGGATGAGTTTCTAGGGGCATTGGATAGCAAGAAAAAGGATTTTTCCTCTGATGGGGAAGATGACAGCGTTGGTGCCACCGCTGAGGATATCATTGAGAGTACCAAGGACTTCATCCTGAAAGAATTAAGCCGTCAGCTTAAAGGGTATGATTTGGAAGATTTTGTGGCAGATCTCTTAAGAGCTATGGGATACCGTACAATCGTTTCTCCGCATGGTGGCGATAGTGGCATTGACATAACGGCATACAAAGATGAGCTGCCTCCTCGGATATTGGTTCAGGTAAAGAGCCGGGACGAAAATGTAAAGGAAACGACCATACAGTCCCTAAAAGGTGCTATGCGAGAAGGTGACTATGGATTGTTCGTAACTCTGTCAAATTATACTGTAAATGCTCGTAAGTATCTGGACAGCACACCAATTATCCGTGGTATAAACGGTACTGAGCTGGTAGAGCTGATTTTGAAGTATTATGAAGACCTTAGCGATAAGTATAAAAAAATGATTCCGCTTAAACGGGTGTATATACCTGATCGAGAGGAACAGTGAGCTGAAATAACATCAATCGGGCTAAATGCTTCGTGTGATGTTATTTTTTCTATTAAACGAAAAGCCCCTGGCGGTGTGAAGGCCAGGGGCAGGGGATTGGTTTTGTGGGTTCCAATCCAGGAAAGGTGTGATACTCTTGAATCATAAAGGGGATCACAATTCGAATTGTAGTACTTGCATTCGATGAAGTCAAGGGGATAGCCTAAAAAATAGTACATTACCCGAAATGGTGTTCACTGATTGACTTCCAAATCTAATGTTAGGGGTGATTATACTTCAGTTTGCCTTAGTAAGACGTCTATCATGCATTCAGGAAGATATCACATCTTGACTTTGTGGTCAAGAAAAATGTAAGATGATATTGCAGGAAAATGTAGTTTGTGTTACTCTATATGTGAAAGAGAGTTACACATACTGCGTGGGTGAGAAGCTATGGAGAAGGCAAGTTATATAGCGATTGACCTGAAATCATTCTATGCCTCGGTTGAATGCATGGAGCGGGGGCTTGATCCGTTGACCACTAATCTAGTGGTGGCAGATGAGTCCCGGACTGAAAAAACAATTTGTCTGGCGGCCAGTCCTGCTATCAAGAAATACGGCGTGCCAGGCAGAGCCCGACTGTTTGAAGTGGTGCAAAAGATTAAATTCGCCAATAGTTCCCGGCGATTCTTTGCTCCTGGGAAAAAGCTCACAGGGGAGTCTTATAATGCGATGGAACTGAAGAAGAATCCTAATCTTGCCATCGACTACATTGTAGCACCGCCACGCATGGCTTTATATATGGAGTACAGTTCAAGGGTGTACGGCGTTTATCTCCGTTACATTGCCCCTAAGGATATCCATCCGTATTCTATCGATGAAGTCTTTATTGAGGCAGGGCCGTATCTTAGCACATACAAGATGAGCGCCCATGAACTGGCTATGACCATGATTCGGGAAGTGCTTGAGGAAACCGGTATTACAGCAACTGCAGGCATTGGCACCAATATGTACCTGGCTAAAATTGCCATGGATATTACTGCCAAGCATATGCCTCCTGATAAGGATGGTGTGCGGATAGCAGAGCTGAATGAAATGAGCTATCGGCAAAAGCTCTGGGCGCATATGCCACTAACTGACTTCTGGCGATTGGGCAAGGGCTATGCGAAAAAGTTAGCTGATATTGGCATTTACTGCATGGGAGATATTGCCCGCCGCTCCCTGACCAAGTGGGGAGAAGATGAGCTATATGAAGTCTTTGGCGTTAATGCAGAGCTGCTTATTGACCATGCCTGGGGCTACGAGCCTTGTACGATGGCTGAGATAAAGAAATACCGGCCAGCCAGCACAAGTCTGAGCAGTGGGCAGGTATTGCATTGTCCCTATGACAACAAGCAGGCCCGGCTTATTACCTGGGAAATGACTGACCAACTTATCTTTGATCTGGTGGAGAAGCGGCTGGTAACGAATCAAATTGTCCTGGATGTTGGCTATGATATAGAAAATATCGCCCGTGGCTATATTGGCCCTATTCATGTAGACCACTATGGGCGTAAAGTTCCCAAGGCTGCCCATGGCACGGCGAGCCTGCCAAGACATACATCTTCATCAAAACAGATATTAAAAGAGGTTCTGGCTCTGTATGACCGGATTACGAATCCGGATTTGCTGGTTCGTCGTATTACGGTGACAGTAGGCCGGTTAATCCCTGAAGATAGTCTGGACAATAAGAAAGAGCAGGTAGTGGAGTTCAACCTGTTTGCCGATATAGATAAGATAAGCAGGGAAGAGGCTGCCGCCGAGAAGGCTGAGAAACGGGAAAAATCGTTACAGCACGCCATGCTGGCCATCAGAAACCGCTTCGGGAAGAATGCCATCCTGAAGGCAACCAATCTGAAGGAAGAAGCACGCACCATTGCCCGCAACAGCGAAATTGGAGGCCATAAAGCATGACGATAAAGAAAGATATAAAGGAATTTGCGGATATCATAAATATGCCCCGTCCGGAGCCTAAAAATCATCCGCGTATGCCAAAGGAGAAACGAGCAGCACAATTTGCTCCCTTTGCCGCCTTGACTGGTTATGAAGAAGTCGTAAAGAAGACGGCAAAGCAGCATGAAGATAGCGTAGTGGTCTGGGAAAAAGGAGAAGATGAGCTTGAATTTAGATGTGATGATTCGGACTAAACTTGGCGAGGCATATGCTATGAGCCCGTGGACTGAAGATAAGCTGGATGAGATGCTGCAGCTCATTGAGGACTATGCGGAGCAGAGATACAAAGAGGGCTACCAGGAAGCCATTGTGGATGCACAATCCGTAGCACAGAACGTCAGCTTTGGCATTGAGGGTATAAATCATCAATGATGTGTGATAGAATAATAAGTGCTGGGAAACCAGCCGAATATACAGGAGTCGGCCATCCCCGTGTGGCCGGCTTTTTTATGAAGACGTACAAGGGGATGCAGCTGATGACTATCTACGAGAACAATATGACGTACAGATTCATTCATGAAATGGTAGGAGGGTTTTCTACCGCTATGTTGATTCATGCTATAGAAAACTTTGGACAGGACGAGAATAAGAAAAAAGAATTGGGCGAAGAGGCCTTTGATGAGTTGTACAAATATGACTGGAAGGCAACCAATATCCGGCCCCAGACTTTTAAGATGTGCCAAGATATTATCAATGAGTTCCTTGAAAACTATATTGCTGATGATCAGAAATATGACATCGAGGAAATGGACGATCCCGACAAGATTAACTTCGGGTTTGCTTTATATATGGGACTCTTCCAAAATCCATTAGCTATGGATGACGAATATCAGCAGTCCCTAAAAGAGTTTCCTTCGATAGATTTGGCCCCGACTATCGAGTTAGGTGATGATGGCAAAGCAGGCATAGCTTTTGTCAAAGTAGCGTAGGTATTATGGCTATAGAGATAGAGCTTAGGGCAGAGAATGATAAACTCCTCAGCCCCGATACAAAAGCAGGGAACCTCCTGCTTGAGAAGAATGGCATCAAGAGTCAACTGCTCAAGGTCAGCTCTGGGTGGTTCATCTTCTAGCTTTACAAGTTCTTTGTCTTCGCCATTAAGTATCCGATTAAACATATACGAAGTGTCGCTGATTGCAAAGGAGGCTTCTGTCATTAGAGTGCAGGCTGACAATAGATATGTGCTGTAAACAGATTCCATTAACTTAGCTGCTTCAGGGGGCTGCTCCAGTTCGTAACCGCCATCATCTGTGATCCTGATGCCTTCGGCGTAGATAAGTGCATTATTCCCGTATAGGGATAGCTCAGTATAGAAGCTGGAAGCCCGGTGCTTTGGATCAATCAGGTTTGAACGGGCACGCAACTTAATGAACCATCCCAATGAGGAACGTGAGTCAATCTCCAAAGCCTTGTTGGCATAGTCATAGGCTTCCTGATAGTTCTCGGCGTATAAGGCGTTTTCAGCCAGGTGTATCAGATTATTGATGTCGCCCTTGACAATATTTACGTTGGCACCGGAAAAGTCGTTGGTCACATAAGTATTGTAGTTGTTAATAGCCTTTTCTGTGACGAACGCCGTCCCGCAATATTTACATATGCCGGCATCTTTGGTGTCGTCAACAGTTATTTCCGCTCCGCATTGGGTGCATTTTGCCGGTATGAAGCTCATAGCATTTCATCCTTCTTTATGTATCAGTGAAAGACGTTATCACTATATCCATATTTATTCTACATATCCATTTCGATTACCTTCTGCAAATTGAATGAAAATTAAGCAGATTTTTGGCGAATCAATGACATAATCATTGACATTTCTATCTAAATGCGATACATTAAACCAATGAAAAAGAAGATTATAAAATCAAATGCTGACCAGGCTAAGCAGATTAGAGATACCTGGAGAACAATAGAAGATGCTATTATTGCTGAGCACAGCTTTTTACTGCCGTCTGGTGAGATAGACGTTACTGTTACGCTGCCATGGACAAGGGAAGGCGCTCTTGGGCTGTTAAAGCGTAGCGGGAAGATTATCTCCTGGGAGCATCAGAAAGAGTTCTATGAAGGCAATATGCGCCAGTATAGAGTAACTGTCGATGGAGACAAAATATGAAAAGAATCGTTGTATTATTAATTATGGTGTTATTATGTCTTTGTAACTTTGTTGAAGCACGATCTATTATGTATGCGAATGCAGACACGAATTTTCCTATATGGACGGCAGGAAATCGTGCTGGCAGGGCGTTAGACATATCTTCGGCTGTTATAGATCATAATGCATCAGAAGACAAATATCTGGAGATATGTGCGAAAAATTATTGCATTCGCTTTCAAAAAGGTGACGGTGAAACTTATGAATACGGAACGTTAGAAGAGGATTCATATATTTATTTTCGTGAATACCTTGATGGCAGCGGTTTGTATTATCTGGTTGCAGATGTTCCGTGGGATGCCTATCCATGGAGAAAAGTAAATCCTCAAAGTTATTTTGACTATGGACTAAATGATGCATATTATTTAGTGAAAAACCATGTTATGAACAAGAAAAATCAATAAATTATAACAAAACCACCATTGCTTGAAGACCTTGAATAAGAAATTTTTGATTCATTTCGTAGTGACAAAGTAGAATCTAATAAATAATTTTTCATAAAAAGAAGGATTTAAAAGATCTATCATAGAATAATATCGACATGGATGAACTTATTATATACTAAGGAGGTTTTTGTAATGGCTAGAAAAGCAAATTATGATGAGAAGATTAAGGCTATCGAAGAAAAAATCGAGAAGAAAAGAGCTGAAATCAAAACCCTGAAAGATCAGCTCGATGAATTGAAGAGCAAGAAGGCTAAGGATGATTATCAGGAACTCATGGAATACATGAAGACGAATAATCTGTCTGCTGATGAGGTTTTGAATAAAATTAAAAAGTGATAGACAGTTAATATCTGGCATGAAAAAGAGCTTGCTACATGATGGCAGGCTCTTTTTGCGTTAGCAGATGCGACATATTAGTGATGGTTTTACGTCCCTGCTTGAATGGCAGGGATTTTAATTTGCCTTTAATGACATTTTAACCAGACCTTAATTGAACAGGGGTATCATTTGTAATTGCTATTATGAAAAATACCTGAAAATTAAGATGCACTGACAATATCGATTTGGTTAAGGAGGAAGCAGGATTTATGACAGAAAAAATAGCTAAGTATATGTTAGTGGCGGCATTATTGGTTATTATGACCGTAACGTCAGGGTGTGCGTTGGCAAGAGGTGCAAGAGCTATCTTGCGATACAATGAAGATCGTAATGAGCATTCGGCAATCAGTAACATGATCGAAGCTGAAAACATGACAGCAAGAAAGTTGCATATGGATATGTATATTTAATCTTGAAGGTGGGGTTCATAATGGATGATGATAATTTTGTAACATCAGCGCGGTTTCTGGTATTTCTGGGAATGGTGTTATTTGCTCTGTTTTTCGTAGATGATCACAAGATGGAGGTATTTGTATTTGCCTGTGCTGTAGCACTTTATCTGGAGTCGCGCAAGGAAGGCTGGCAAAGCCCGCTTATAGAGTGGCCGGAAGAATTGTCTTTCTTGTCCACTTGCTATTATGCTTCCTTGAAATTATTGAAATTCGGTACCGTAATTGAAACTGTGGTGCTGATTTACCTATTGTGGAATGGTGCGATGGATAGCCCGGATTTATTTCAGATAGCGGGAAATGTATATCTGGCCAACGTTATTTGGCTGTCTGCCACCGCCAGTACATTATCTATCTGCTGGTCTATACATGATAAATGGGCTGAGCGAACAGGCAGCACGACGATTACATCCCTGAAGCCGCCTTTTACACAGGGAGACAGAGGCTTCAAGAAGTGGAGCTGGCTCCTGATGGATGGTATCGTGATAATGGCATTGGTAATTATGTGGGTGGATCATTTTAATCTGCATATATACAACGTATTTGAAGGTACGGTCATCTGCAGCGCATACTTTATCCTAATGATGCCGCTGCAGTTATGGTTCTATTTCCATTACAAGGGGATGATTCCCAAGGTTGTGGCGAATACTGAAAATTGAACAGGCGCATATCAAGCGGTTTTTATGCTACAAATCTGCAGGTTGCAGGTTTGTGGCATTTTTTTATGCATAGGCAATCTAAAATGTGACATAGAGAAATTTTATCTTATTTGCTAAGGGGGAGAATCATTATGGATGCAAAAGGTTTGGGTAAACAGGTTGTGGCTAAGGGCTGGCAGATGGTAAAGAGCAACAAGGGAATGCTTATGTACATGGGGCTCATGATGATGTCCAGCCATTGCCTGGCCTCTACCAGCATGCCCTGGGACAGCGGCATTGAAAGCCTGAAGGCCAACCTTACAGGCCCGCTTCCTAGAGCCGGAGCCGTCATCTCCATTGCCACCGGTGGTGCACTCTATGCCCTGGGGCAGAGTGATGTGTCCCGTATGGCCATGAAGGGAGCATTTGGTACAGCCATTGCCTGCGGGGCGGCGACTCTTGCCGGACTATTTGGTGCGGACAATGTGTCGGGCTGTTTGTTCTTCTAAGGATGAGGTGAGACGAAGTTGTCAGAAGAGAAAAAGCGGATGGAATTTAAGCTGCCGCTATTCAGTTCCCTTACAGAGCCGGTGCTGCTCATGGGAGCGCCGCCGTTCATGATTGTATTCAACATTTGTGTGGCGGGGATTTTTGTGCTGTCGTTTCACTTCTTTTGGATCATTCCGCTGAATATTGCCATCCATGCAGCCACTATTTATGTGACCAAGCAGGATGCAGATGCCTTTGAATGCCTGAGAAGCTATATGCAGCAGAGCAGAACATACAATGTCTGATGGAGGTTCGATATGCTGGAAGACTATCAGCACGATTACAGCAAAGTGTATTCCTGGCTGTCTTGGGGCGGTCTCATCCTGCCGGAAGTGGTCAGGAATAAAGATGGCTCCCTGATGGGATTTATCCGGTATGGGCAGCCAGCTGAGACAACTGCAGATGAAATCAGTCTTGATTATCCCAAGGGCTGGGGAATGTGGCTGGATCGTCATCATTTTGCCGGGGATAATACGGAGACGCTGTGCCTGCTGTGGAATCCAATCCGTAGAGGCAGTAATTTTCCAGCTGTCAACCTGTGTGAAGGTATCTGGCGTGGCAGCGAAGCAGAGGAAGACTATTTTCGTAAGGTGCTTATGGAGCTAAGCAGAAAAGTGCCGGGAGGTCTGGTGCTGCAACGGGAGCAGATTCTTTCGTATCTGCAGAGCACGTTGGAAATGCAGTTCTGTGAAGTTACTATGCCTGAAATACCGCTATATTTGGATGCAGTGCTGTCCAAGGATATGGAGTTTAAAGTCTACGATCCCCATGGCCGGGACAGAAATAGGTTTACGATTCGTGGCAAAGATATTGCTGTGACCAGCATCAAGGTCAGCCTGCAAGAGAGCAAGCTGGATATGGTGTTGAAGGCATTCAGGCAGATGGACTACCGGTTTTGCCGTCGTTGCCTCTTTATGCCGGAAGACAATTTGCGGCAGGAACTTAGGAAAATGACAGCCAAATGGTGCCCCAAGAGGCAGAGTGTCCGGGACTATATGCTGTCAAAGCAGGCGGGAAGCGGCGGCATGATAAGTGATACGCTGGTTTTTGCGCTGGATAGCGGGGTGGCCGAAGAATATCACAGGTACATTCGGGAGATTCTGGAAGCAGTGGAGGTGCCCTTTGTGGTGGAAGATTACAACAGCAAGCAATGCTGGTGGGGGACACTGCCGGGCATGTTCCGTGCTAATGGGAAGATATTGCCCCGCCGGGAAAAGAACTGGCAGGATTTTTTAGGGTTGAAGGGCGTGGAGAAAGCAAGTGTATAGGCTGGATTTATTCAGGAGAACAGGAAAAAACATTGCCTCGCTGATGCCTTACGGGATGCTCGTGGATGTTAAAGGCACTGGGGTAGCCATCAATAAGAATGGATCTTTTATGACTGTGTGGAAATACAGAGGACCAGATTTGGACAGTGCCCTGCAGGAGCATCTGGCAATCATAACGGCACAGCTCAACAGTGCCCTGATGGTGCTTGGCTCAGGCTGGGTTATTTACATGGAGGCACAACGCCTGCCTGATGCGACCTATGACAAGGATGTGTGCTTTCCCGACGATGTTACCAGGCTGATTGACGAGGTGCGGCGTGATAATTTCACGTCGGGCAGATTTTTCTGCTCAGAGTATTATTTTTCCCTGTGCTGGTTGCCGCCAAGTGATAATGAAGGCCGCCTGAAATCCATGCTGATTGAAGGCCATGATGAGCATACGGTCACGGTTGAGGAAAACTTGCAGGATTTCATGGAAATGGCCGACAGCTTGTGCAGGATTTTTGGGGAGCTGGAAATCCCGGCAGAATTGCTGGATGAAGCAGGACTCGCTTCTTATCTCCATAGCTGTGTGTCGGATAACAGGCGCAGGATAAGGCCGCCAAAGGATGAGTTCTGCGATGGATATCTCTATGATTCTGATCTTATAGGGGGGAACTCACCAAAACTCGGTGAGAAATACCTGAAGATTGTGGTTCCCAAGGCTTATCCAAAATCCAGCGTGTTTGGGATGCTCAATAATCTTAACCGGCTGAACTTCCCCTACCGCTGGGTAACAAGATACTATCTGCTGGATAAGACCGAAGCAATATCCAAGCTGGATACAAGAAAGACACGCTGGAAGGGTAAGATGGAATATTTCTCGTCCACGGTGAAAAGGCTGATTTTCAATTCGCCGTCGCAACCCAGTGACATCAATGAAAATGCTGTAGAAAAGGTCGAAGAGGTACAGGAAGCCCTGAGAAGCGTGGATGCCGGGGATGTTGGCTACGGCTATTATTCTACAGAGGTTATCATTGCGGAAAGAGATTACGAAAGAGCCTGTCTCTATGCCAAGGCAGTAGAGGATGTCTTCAAGAGCCAGATGATGAAGCCCAAAATTGAGGATGTGGGGGCTGTGGATGCCTGGCTGGGCAGTCTGCCGGGAAATTTCCATCACTACTGCCGCCGTATTTATGCTTCTACAGGAAATCTCATCCATATGATGCCGCTGTCCGATATCTGGTCAGGACAGCGGCGTAATAAACATCTGGATGGCCCGGCGCTTCTTTATACCAGAAGTGACGGAGCAACGCCTTTTCGGATGAATCTTCATGTAGGGGATGTAGGCCATACTCTTATCGTGGGCCCCACAGGGGCAGGTAAGAGCGTCCATCTCAATATGATTTCGGCGCAGTTCAGGAAATATAAGGGGGCGCAGGTGTTTATCTTTGATAAGGGTGGCTCCAGCCGTATCCTTACGGAAGCTGTGGGAGGTAGATATTTCGAGCTGGCCAGCAGCAAGAATGGCTTGTCATTCCAGCCACTGGCTGATATCGATGACGATGATGAGCGCATGTGGGCTGTGGGCTGGATCACGGATTATCTGGAATCCGTGCATATGGAAGTAACGCCGGAGATGGGCAAATATATATCAGAGGCTCTGTCATCGATGAAGGCCTTGCCCAAACAGCATCGGACTATGCTTACGCTGTGTACCAGCATCCAGAATCAGGAATTAAAGACAGCGCTAAGGCCTCTTACGATTGAAGGGGACTATGGTAGCATCTTTGATGCTTCCGCAGATGAACTGGATTTTTCCTCCTGGCAGGTATTTGAGATGGAAAGTCTGATGAATAATACGCCCAAGATTGTCGGGACAACCCTGCTGTATATTTTCCATCGGATTGAGGAAGAGATAAAGCGGGATGACAGACCGTGTCTGCTGGTATTGGATGAAAGCTGGATTTTTTTGGATAATCCTCAGTTCGCATCCAAGATAAGAGAGTGGCTGAAAGTCCTTAGAAAATCCAATACAGCGGTGGTGTTTGCTACGCAGAGTCTGGCAGATATAGTGGCCAGTCCAATTGTGGCAACGATATTGGAATCCTGCCCCACAAGAATTTTCCTGCCCAATAAGGACGCTCTGGATGATACCCGTACAGGCAGCGACAAGCCAAGTATGAAAGAGATGTACCAGTCCTTTGGCCTGAATGAACAGCAGATTATGATGTTGGCCAAGGCTATTCCTAAACGGGAATATTACTATACCTCGCCTCTGGGAAATCGGATATATTCATTGGACTTAAGCCCTATGGAACTGGCATTTTCTGGGGTACGAACCGAGGATTTGCGCATGGCTGAAAAATTTCTGGCGGAGTATGGCAGGGAAAATTTTGCCATAAACTGGCTCCGCTATAAGGGCTTGGAAGAATATGCCCAGCGGCTGAAGGCAGAAACTTCCGGAAGGCCAGAGGAGCAAACAGAATCAGGGCAGCTGGTAGGAGGAGATGAGTAATTATTGCTGAAAAGACTGCTTATGGTGCTGGTGGGGCTGATGTTTCTGCTGGGTGAGGCTGTGCCGGCCTTTGCCTATGATGATAAAACCATAGTCTATGGTGAAGTTGCCGGGCGCATTGGCGAATCAGATGAAGCTGCGTGGATTACAGATGCCATCTTGTATGCGGGAGCTGTATATGGTGTCGATCCACTGCTGCTCGCATCCGTGATGGAGGCGGAAAGCGGCTTTACAATGGCCAGCACATCCTCTGCCGGGGCTTATGGCTATATGCAGCTTATGCCGGAAACAGCAGCAAGCCTGGGTGTGGACAGGTATAATCCTTTGGAAAATGTGCTGGGGGGTGCCTCTTATCTGCGGCAGCAGATGGATCATTTTGCTGGTGACGGTGAATACGGACTGACTGAGGCAGTAGGTGCCTATAACGCTGGCGGCGGGGCGGTAGAAAAATATGGTGGGGTGCCTCCGTATGCGGAAACCATTAACTATGTGGCAAGGATTGCAGATATTTATGGAAAATTGCTGCAAGAGACGAATTTATAGAGAAAAGACTGCTGAGCCGGGGAGGGAAGACTATGAGCAAATTGAAGAAAAGCATTGCAGGCGCAATGACCGTGCTGTGTCTTACAAGCCTTGCGCCAAGGGCAGAGGCGGCTGTCCTTGTATATGATGCCCAGAATGTGGAGCAGGCGATAAGGACAGCCATAACAACGGCCAATATATTGACCAATGAAGAAAAACAGCTGCTCCTGCAAATTTTGAACATGAAGAAGCTGGATGCGAAAAGCCTTATGCGCTATCTGGACAAAATGACAGCTTTGGAACGATACCCTATGGACGAGCGTGATGGCCAGATTGGGGTACTAGCACCAAAGACAACAACAGATTCGTTCTGGAGACAGAATTTCCGTAATATCGAGGCTGTCCTGAAGGGCAAGATGACGGTAATGGATGCCTACTATGCCGGGCAGGCGGCCTATAAGGCAGAGGCGGATACCAATAATGATACGGTGAAAAATGCCAGACTTACCCAGGATATGACCGAGGATTTATCCAAGCAGGCCATGACCGCATTGGAAGCATCTTCCCAGGCTGAAGGCAATCTGCAGGCAGTACAGGCGAATACTCAGGTTATGGGTGTGGGGGTTATGTCGATGATTCAGGGCAATAACCTTCTTTCCAGTATGACCGCCGCACAGGCTGTAAAGTACCAGAGAGAGCTGCAGGAAGAAGTAACGGCCAAGCGGATCAACGAAAGCACCGCAGAAAAGCTGGCCAAGGCCACCAAGAACTGCGAGCTTAAAGGCATGAGCTATGAGGCGTTCAGGCAAAAGATGGGTGAGTACTGATGAAAAAGATGGGCTGGGTATGTGCGCTTTTGCTGATGGTGCTGATTATATGGCCGGATTCTGTTCAGGCCGCTGATTCCAGTGCCCTGGCATGGCGCACACCGCTGATGGATTTGCGGGATAACATTACAGATAAGCTGGTACCGGCAATCTTGAATATCATGATAGCGGTAACGGGCATCATGATCATGTTCGGCGATAATAATCACCGGCGGCTGCTCAATATTGTGCTGGGGACAGCGATGGCTGCCCAGATTTTCTATGCCCTCAGGGTGTTTGGCCTGGGGGAAATACTGAATCCTGCCGTGTCTGTGGTGATAAATCCTGTGGATCTAAGTTCCATTCAAATCACCGATAATGTGGAGGATTTCAATCCCTTAAGCGGCTTCATGCGGCAGTTTATCCATATCATAGACAATGGCTCTACGGTACTGGTTGGCTATGCGCTGGAGCTTATGGGATTCCTGGTGGTCATTGATGTGGCCCTGGCTTTGGTGCTTGGCCTTGCTAATGAGGATAAAATCCGGTATATCACCGTTACCGTCCTGAAGGTTGGCTTTTTCATGTTTCTCATCGAAAACTGGGTGGGAGGCAGCTACCAGATCTGTCATGCTATTATGTCCAGCTTTGAAAAACTGGGATTCCTGGCATCGGGAACCGGGAATATGTACTTGCCGGACAGCATCGTGAAGAATGGCATGCAGTCCTTCAGTGCCATCTGGAATAATATCTCGCTACTAGGAATGTCCAGTCTGGGTGCCTTGATTGGCGACCTGTTTATTGCCTTTACTGTTCTCATTACCACATTTCTTACCGGCGTGGAGATGTTCATGGCTAGGATTGAATTCTGGACGGTATCCTTGATTACTGTCGTGCTGCTGCCCTTTGCCATGCATGAGCGAACCAGTTTTCTGGCGGAAAAGGCCATAGGGGCCGTTTTCTCGCTGGGCGTAAAGGTGGCCGTTATTGCCTTCCTTACAGCGGTTACCTGTCCGCTGCTGGCCAATTTTTCCAAACAGATAAGCGATCAGGCGGCGGCCAATGAAGATCTGCTGGAACTTAGTGCCCTATTGCAGCTGACCTTGGCCTGTCTGGTGGTGTTTATCATGGTGCGGAGGATTCCGCAGCTGGCTCAGGGGCTTATTTCCGGCAGCCCGTCCCTTACATCCGGTGATTTTTACGATACCATGCCTAATCCCATGCGGGGAACAGCAAGGGCGCTGGCCTTTGCGGGCAGTTCTTATGGTACTTATAAGATGGCGACCAATATGGAAGGCGGCGGTACGGCCAGAAAAGCCGATGGCGATACATCCTGGCTGTCGCAGACTACCGGCACCATACGCAATATCGCTTCCATTGAGTGGAACCGTCATAATCCATTTTTGGCAGAAGAACGTGAGGCCGAGCAGGGCGTTCGCTATATGTACAGTATGCGGGCTAACAGCCGGGATATCGATGATACGGCCCATGGCAGAAATGACACCTATGATGAAGAGGGGCATCTGTCCCATGACCATTTATATGCGGCCACAAATTCCCGGAATGGTGCAACCAATAAGGACGGCACTATCGTGAAGGACAGCCGGGGAACCAATTTGACGCATGGCTGGACACCTGCCCCTAAGACGGATGAGCAGATGTACAGAAATTCCTCGGAAAAAATCAATGCCATCTATGACAGCTTCAATCGGAAATTCAACAACAAACGAAAATGAGTGTGTATATTGTGATAAACAAAAGAAGTGATGCCAGGGGAAGCATCACTTCTTTTGCAAGAGGAATATAAAAATCAGGAATTAACGGACATATTTGGGATCGTAGCCAAGGCAGTTGCCGTGTTCGTCCCATTGCCAGCCATAACCTTCGCCACGGGAGCAATAGCGGCTGAAGGGTGGGCGGCCCCATAGATTATAAAAGAGAAAATCAATGGTGTCGCAGACGGCATAGCGGATAAGGTGGAAGAAAAATATGCCGCCGAAAAACAGCAGCGCCAGCAAGGCTAAGACTAACAAGATGATCAATAAGATTTTCATAATGCCTGCCTCCTGTATATGTTGGAAAAGGAATAGGATATACTCTCTGATTAGTTTATCACAGGACAAAAGGGATGTGTTGCGTAGGATGTTAATAAAGTGGTTAATAATTTTGCTGATGGCAGTAATGGAGCTCATGGGGCATATTGGTGCAGTAAATGCGGCTCCAGCCTACCATTCCATGATGAATCCTGTGGAAGGGGAAATGGTTGTTACTTCTGATTTTGGCTGGCGTACACATCCCATAACTGGAACGCAGAAATTCCATTCCGGGATTGACTTAGGGTACGATTATGGTATGCCCATCCATGCTGCTTGCGGCGGTACGGTGACAACTGCTGGCTGGGTAAGCGGCTATGGCTATCTGGTGGCCATCGACCATGGTGGCAGCATCGAAACCCTCTATGGTCATAATGAGATGCTGACCGTAACTGCAGGCCAGACGGTAAAGATGGGAGAGGTGATTGCCTATGCTGGCTCCACAGGAAATTCCACCGGCCCTCATTGCCATTTTGAGGTAAGGGTAAACGGGGAGCCGGTAAATCCCTGGGACTGGCTCTCAGGGATGCCACCGTCAGGAGCCGGGGGCATGATGATGGATGAAGACATTGTGGCTGTAAACTACGATGCCTATTACGATTTTTGCAAGCCTATCCGGGAGATGGAGGAAAAGATTGCCGAGGTTTGCACCAAGGGACTATCTATCATTCAGGATAACCTCAGGTGGCTGTTCTGGGCGCTGATGACCATTGATATTGCGATTCAAGGCTTAGGGATGCTTCTTGGGGAGGACAGGAACAGCATTTACATAAGCAGATGGTTGACAACCAAGTGCATATTCTACGGCTTCCTGACCTATATATTTTGGCATTGGGGAGATTTGGCCAATATCCTGAGGGATTATTTTGTCAGCATGGGAGCGTTTGCTACTGGCAATGATTATGCGGCGGCAGGCAAGATACTTTCTGATCCGGCTGCTATTGTGGAAATTGGCGCAAGATATGTAGGCCCAATTTTTGAATATCTGGGTACCATGTGGGGGATAAGCGTCATGTTTCATTTGCCCACTGTCATTATCTGTATCCTCACGATAATCTGTGTGCTGGCCTGCTTCTTCTACATTGGCATCATGATTGGCATGGCCTATATCGAGTTTTACTGTACCGCGCTGTTCAGTCTGTTGGGATTCAGCTTTACACCCTTTCAGGGGACGAGAAGTTTTGGGGCTACAGCCATTACAGGCCTGATAATGAGTACCATAAAGCTGATGGTTATGACAGTAACTGCCCTGTTGCTGGTGGTAGCATTAAAGGATTCCGTGCCCAAGGATTATTTTGATACAACAGTCGAATCTGTGGCTGCAGGCGGTAATTTCCAGTCGGTGGAAGAGTTTGCAGCGGCCATCCGTCAGGTGGAAACAGGAGGCTGTGAAGATCCTTATCATACTCCATCGGCGGATGGATACGGGTATGGAGCCTATCAGATAAGCTACAGCAACTGGGAAAGCTGGTGCGCAGAGGCCGGTATCAGTCCGGCACCGCCTATGCCATGGCCAGCTGAAGTACAGGACATTGTAGCCAAGCATAAGATGCAGGTGCTTTATGCCCAGTATGGAAATTGGCATGACGTGGCCATTGTCTGGAATGCAGGCTCAGTGGTGTCCTGGGATGAAGCCTACTGGCAGAAAGTCATTAATAGCGGCGGTACAAGAGTGGAGAAAACCATTAAGCTCACGGTACTGTTGAAAATGATGCTGGTAGCTATAGCGGCCATGATATTTGGCCATGAGGATTGTAAAGTGATTATGGAACTGTTTGCCGGACATGGTTTCCGGTTCAAAAGACAGGGAATGATAAGGGGGGTCCGGTTATGAGGATATCAAAACATATTGCTGTGGCAGTAACGGCTGTGATCTTTGTTTTGGGAACAGCAACTTCTGAGGCACATTCAATTCCCGGCGTGGACAGGCCCTACGATCCGGTCAACTATTACAGCCGGGAAAGCATTTCCTATGCAGATAGCAGGCCGTCGTTCTTTGCTCTGCGTGAGTTGATGCAAGGGGATGTCTATGATTACACGCGACATCTCAAGAGTATACTATTTGGTGATAAGTTTGAAGGTTGGCTGGCAAATCTTATGGACAGCAATATGCGCTGGCTGCGGGATATGCTGGGGCTGGGAAATAAGAGCAAGACTATTCTGGCCGGGATTGGAAATGGTGGCAAGGATTTTGGCATTCCCGACTGGATGTTGGGAGATAAGCTGCTGGTGGATTACGGCAGTAAATGGGTTCGGACAGGGAAGGAAGATGATGGAAAATATAGCTGGGTAGCCAAAATCCTTGCGGAAGGCATTGAAAATGCCAGAAAGAATCAGGAAGATTTGGATGAGCGCATGGGAACAATGAATGTAATTCTCAGAAATACGCAGGACGCTGAAGGCAATATGGAAGCCATGCAGTCCGAAACGCAGATGCAGGGACTTATGGATAGTGAGATTGCGCGAAGGGGGCAGCTGCTGGCTAATCAGGCATTGGTTCAATCAGCTGGTGACCGATTAAGGCTGGATAGGGAGCGGCGTGCTATGCTGGCTGAAGACCGGGTAATGACACTAAAAATTATGGACAGGAACAACATGACCGAGCAGGACAGGGGTGTGGGGGTAAAGGAGGGGGCCGGATTCAAGGATTTCTAACGTTGAACAGGAAGGTATGAAAATAATTATCAATCATGCAGGATGTCGGATGGATTTGTAGAAATAATATAATCAGTGTTGAATTCGACTGGAGGACTGCATGATGGATAAAGCAACGATTAAGGCAAAAGTGGAAGCTATGGTGGCAGCACCTAGCTGTTGCGCAGAACTTAAAGAGGCAGGCGAACGCTACCTGAAAGCCGTTGGAACCGCAGATGAGAAAACTGAGGGTAAAAAGCTCATCGATGAACTGAAAGCTGATGTATGTACGATTGATGATGTAATCGGCTTATTTACCTCAGCCAAGGGCGAAGAACTCTTTGGCAAGGAAAGGGCAGCCAGCATGGCTGAGCATGCCAAGGAAGTTAAGGCCAACGGCGGCAAGTATTGCGATTGTCTGGCCTGTGCTCCAGGCAAGGAACTCATGGATGCGGAAGCAGATATTGTAGGTTAACGGCAAGGCGGCAGAAGCAACAACTGCCGCTTTTTGCATGCAACAGATAAGGTGGCTTAGGTATGGAAGATAAGAAAATAGCAATTATTACAGGTGCGTCCAGCGGGCTGGGCGCAGAGTATGCGCGGCTCTTGGATAAGGAAGGATTGGCGGAAATCTGGCTGATTGCCAGAAGAAAAGACAGGCTGGAGACTCTGACAAGAACTCTGGAAACGAAGTGCCGATGCCTTGTCATGGATTTAACGGATGAGGAAGCACTGAATACGCTGGAGACTGAAGTTGCAGCAGCGAAGATGACTGTAGCATATCTGGTAAATGCTGCTGGATTTGGATGTATAGGTCTTAGTAGAGAATGTTCCCGGGAAAAACTGCAACAAATGGTAAAACTGAATGATATGGCTGCACTGGCCATTACGGAAATATGCATTCCCTATATGGAAAAGGGAAGCATCATCCTGCAGATAGCTTCCTGTTCTGCATTCCAGCCGATTCCCAATCTGGCTGTTTATGCAGCCAGTAAAGCATTCCTGCTGTCCTACAGCCGTGCTCTAAGTGTAGAACTTCAGGATACAGGCATTCAGGTTACAGCGGTGTGTCCATTCTGGATAAAGGACACGGAATTCGTGGATAAGGCAAAAGAAACAGACAAACATGAGGTATACCGGGATATGCCCGGAGCGACGAATGCGAAACATGTTGCTGAGACTTCACTTCGGGCAGCAAAGGCCGGCACGGTTGTTTGTACGCCAGATCCTGTAAGTACAGTACATCGCATAGTGGCTTCAATATTGCCTCATTGGATGCTGGCGAGAATTTGTAAATAAGCGGGTTAGATTGTATGTTCCATTCTAAGGGAATCTTAATACAGGCATAGTATGATAGATTACCAAGGGGGATGGAACTGTGATAAATAAATTTAAACAGGTTTTATCTAAAATCGGTAAATGTTTAGGCTATGGTTTATTATTAGGTGCCATAGCCTTAATCGCATATGTTGGATATAGCATGGCGGCGTTCTTTTTTCACTTGGATTTATCGCAAAGCTATCGAAACATAGATGGTTATGAAGGAATTATTTTTGAAAAATCAGCTCGTGATGGCAGAACGCTTGCCTATAAGAGAACTTTTGCAGGACTGAGAGAAGCAGGCGAGAAAAACTCGGGTAATAGTCAAAGTAAGGAACATGATGAAGGCGTGTATCTCACACTGAAAGAGAGACTGGGGGATGGCGTAAAATTCATTGATTATGCAGCGTCGCCTGATAATAGATATATCCTGTATGTTGTAACGGAAGATGTAAGCAAAGGTGCATCTACTGATACAGACCGGTATTATTATAAGGTACTTGATTTACAGGACAATTCATCCACAACGGTTTATAAGGGATATTTGCATGATTTTGCTGTAGAATGGCAATAAAATCAAAAAAGATGGAGCTGTTGCATATGGGATTGGCAGATGTAATTCGGCAGATATATGGCGAAGAAGTTTATATAATAGACAAGGCAGAAATTACTGGCGGTGATATAAATGATGCATATCATCTATGCCTGAGTAATGGGGAGAATCTGTTTATAAAGGTGAATGCTAAGGCGAAGGATGATTTCTTTGCAGCTGAAAAAATAGGTCTGGAAGCATTACATAAGGCTGGAGCTGTTACGCCATCGGTTATTGCCTATGGCAAAACGAAGGATAACTTGTCCTATTTGTTGCTGAATTACGTGAGAAGTTCGAGGCACAAGAGAACGTACTGGGAAGACTTAGGCCATATGCTGGCACAGGTACACCGCGCTTCAATGGATAAGATAACTGGCGATAGCAGGTTTGGCTTTTCGGCAGATAATTACATCGGACAGACAAGGCAGAAAAATACAAGGACAGAGAGCTGGATTGAATTCTTTAGAACGTCAAGACTGGCTGTACAAATGAAGTTGGCTGCCGGGTATTTTGATAAAGATGACAAGCAAAGGTGTGAGAAACTGCTGGATAATCTGGAAAAATACCTTGTGGAACCGGAATTTCCATCGCTGATTCATGGCGATTTATGGAGCGGAAATGTAATGCCGGATCATAACGGCAGTCCGATGCTTATTGATCCAGCTACTTACATAGGTCATCATGAGGCAGATATTGCTATGACGGAACTGTTTGGCGGGTTCTCGCCGGAGTTTTATGATGCCTATCATGAGATAATTCCAAAGGAGCCAGGCTATGCTGATCGGCGGGATTTATACAATATGTATCATTTGCTGAACCATTTGAATCTGTTTGGCAGATCATACCTTGCGGCAGTAAGAAGAATATTGAAAAGTTATTCGCAGAAGTGAGACATGAAAACAAAATGACAATAGAGCAATACATGGATGAACTAAAAATAGAGAAAAAAGATCACAATATCATTTTTGAATATCCTATTCCTGACGAATTAAAACGTTTTCTTAAGAAATACGAAGATACAGAACTGCCTTTTGGTGAAATATTTGACTATGGCACAATAAAGAAGATGTCGCAGAGACCGCCTTTTAACAATGAATGGTTTGTATTTGGAAAAGATAAATACTTTTCTTATTGGGTTTGTAAGGTTGATGCAACCAAGGAAGAGAAGGTTTACACTACATGGGATCATGAAATGGATGAATGTGTTGGAGAAGCAGTTTGTAGTGATTTGCTGGAATTTCTTACCAGTTGCGAATTGGACTATGATGACTTTGAGGATACTGTTACGACATATACAGCTATACTATATAATAAAGCAAGTTTGTCTACGTTGGCATTGATAAATAATATATTAGGTCTGCAAATTTCCCCAAAGGAATTACTGGAAAAATCCAAAAGATGCCCGAATATTCTAGGAACAGTTTCCCATAAAACCATGAAAAAAGCAGAAGATGAAACATATAGGTTCATAAAACAGTATGTAAAGTTCAATAAGCGTGATTGGTGAACTGGAAAGGAAAGTCAATGGAATATAAATTTCAGCCTATGGTGCAGGAAGCCATAGAATTGATTTGGAAACAGGATGACTCAAAAAACTGTGAGAAGGGCCGGGCTTTGCTGCGCAGAGCAGCGGAGGACGGAGATGCGGAAGCCTGGGCGTTACTGTCCTTGACATATTTAGGAGAGCCATGGGTAGGGGAGATCAGAAACTTTGAGAAGAACATAGCAGAAGCCGAACGCTGCCTGAAAAAGAGCTTGTCAGAAGGCAGCCCTGTTGGCTTGATGGCAATCTTAGCCAGACGGGGACTCTATCCCACGGAAGAGACGGACTTTTGGGATTACTGGGCCGATGAAAAAGAGACAGCTGTTGTAGAAATGGAAGAATATACCGAAGGCGATGGCAATGGTGAAGGCCTGGCAGCATATCTTTTTGGGATGGCTTATCTGCGTGGAGGTATTGATATACTGACAGGGAAAAGGCTGGAGAAAAGACAGCGGCAGGAGCTTGCAAAGCCTTTCTTGGAACATGCCCGGACTCAGGGTGTAAGGATGAATTACAATCCGGAGGAGATGTCAACATCCGACGTTTCAGATGCTGACTGGAGGTTAAAATTATGGCTGCAGAATGGCATGATTATTACCTTTGACCACTATGATGCAGAAGAATTTCAGGCAGCATTGGAAATAATGGAAGACACCTATAAAGTCATAGAGCTATATCATGATAAGGATTACCTCTCTGTTCGGCAGACAGAAGATAATTATGAACTCCATGCTATGTTGAACGGCCAAGCTGCCTTGCGCAGGGAAGAGTCAAGTGAACAGGTTTTATGCCTTCTGCAGTCGTGGCGTAAGGGGAAGACAGACCTTTCATTAGAGGATTGGCAGAATGATGACCAGGCAGTGCAGTACGTAAAGTGGCAGCGGTATCTGGATAAGGCGGAAGTTTGCAAAAATCGTGATGACATAGAAGAAATGGTAACGGAACTTAAAAAGGCTGCAAATATGGACTGTGGAAAGGCTATGGTTCGCTTGGGGTGTTATCATCAGGAAAAAAGAGAAAAGGATGCTGCCAAAAAGTGGTTTTTGCAGGCCATAAAAACGGAACCGCATGATGATGTAAAAGATGCCTGTTATTATCTGGGCTGCTTGGAAGATGGCCCGCTGGCTGTGCAGTATCTAAAAAAAGCTGCCGAGATGGGAGCTGCTTCTGCTTGGGCAAAGCTGGGGAACTGTTATAGTCAGGGGATGGGGACTCCCCTGGACAGCGAAAAGGCCATGATCTGTTACCAAAAAGGTGCAGACCTTGGGGACTATGAGGCTTTGTATGTTATGGCAAGCAGCTGCCGGAGCGAAGATGGAACGTGGCAGGATATACCGAAAGCAATATCCTGTTTGCGAAAGGTAGTATCCGAGGATAACGATTGGCAAAATGAGGCACGTCTCTTGTTGGCGCAAGTTTTCATGGCCCATAATCCTGGGAAAAACGCCAGTCGGATCGAAACATTGCTGGTGGAAACCAAATATGACAAATACTTCCCCGGCTGGCTGGAACTGGCCCATTATTATAAAGCGCAGGGCAGAATCTATCAGTATGGCCAGGAGATGGATGCCCTAATCAAGGCAGGCTATGAACCGGCCATAAAAGAAAAGGAAGATATGTATCGTGGCAGTGAATGGAGTATATTATTTTAAGAAGGATAGTGATGTTTTCAATGTATGATTGGGATGTAATAAATGCTATTGTTAGCGTAACAGAATTAGTCAATATGGTGGCAGATGAATTTGATGAAATACCAAAAGAAATCGTTGATGAATTGAATCGTCTTACGGGCAATTCGTGGGATTCTGATACTTATATTGAATATTGTTGTGAGTATTATGAATTCCCTAATAGTTTAGCGGAAGTAGTATATGCACTATTCCACGAAGGAGAATTTCCTCAAAATATTGAGCATACAGATGAATTGAATTCTAATTTGATTAAGTTTATATGTAAAGATTGATTAAATTTAAAAACATAATGCTGATGGAGTAGAAATTATGGAAGTGCAAATACAGCAGGAAATCTGTCCGCCACCGGATAGTCTTACTTTTGCGGATGTGGATTCTAAGCTGCTAAGGTGGATAGAGGCAGAACAAGCTATAGTCAAGGTCGTCAATGGATGGAAATGCCATAAAGATGATGTACAGAAGCAGAGAAAGGGGAGACGTTATCTGTTGGAAAAGCATGAGGCAGGCTCACGGCCTCAGTTGATAGACCAGATTATGAGCTTGGGAAGTTTGTCTCCCAACTCAGTCTGGGACATGTCAAAGGCCATCGAACTGGCAACCATCGGATATTTAGCGGGCTACCTGACTTTGCGGGAAGCGTTGAATGTTTCGGTTACTGCAGGTAAGCGTATACAGAAATGTACCAGCAGTTGGGAAAACATGGGAATGGCCTATCTTCGTTATCTGAAAACCTTTGAAGGCAACTCCGAAAGGCTGAGAGCCAGCGAGGCAGCCTTTGAACAACTAAGGAACTCCTCGGATTCCCCTTATAAAGCGGTGTCGTTTGAAATGGAACTAAAAAAGACCTGGTAAATAGGGCTGTGGATTATGATAAAAGAGAGTAAATTACAGAAGTATATAATCAACAGGCGTGTGGCTGAAAAGCACAGCCGAGAAGAATGGCTTGACGTTCAAAAACAGCATGATGTTAAATTCCCTAGTGATTATATGGAATTCATTGATTCATATGGTGCCGGTGCGATAGATAACTTTCTTTGGATTCTTAGTCCGTGGACAGATAATGATAATTTAAATTTCTTTGTCAATATGAAGCAGTCGATGTGGGCTTATCACTATTTACATAAGGAGTCACCAGAAGACTATCCATTTGAGCTCTATCCTGCTGCAGAGGGACTCCTTCCATTTGGTTTGACAGATAATGGTGATGAGTTATACTGGCAGAATGCAGATGACAATCCAAATTTGTGGAAGTTGATTATATATGAAAGTAGATCAACTGTATATTACGAATACAATCTTTCCTTCACTGATTTTCTTGTAGGACTGTTCGTAGGAGATATTTCTTGTGAGATTTTACCAGAGGAATGGCCCAAGTACAAGAGAGTAATATTTATACCATGTTTAGATGCTGCAGGAGAGGAAAAACAGAAATTGACCACTTTACTAAAAAAGGAATTGGATATGAATATCGAAAAGAACGAGGAAATATTAAAGAATACATGCAAATTAAGAAATGAGTATGAAGTAGCGTTGTTTGAAAAAGCCATTGAGGAGATTTGTTCCACACAAAGAGCAGAGTATGTACTTAATTTATGTTCAGGCTTTGATGACGATACGGAAGATGAAGAGGTCATGTTTGGTCTCGTCCATGCCGTGGAGGAGCTAGGCGGAGATGATGGCCTGTATTGGACAGCTATGGGGCTGGAGAGAATGTGGAGAAATAAAAAGTGGTGTAAGATACTGCTCTATAGGATACTTAACTCTGATGAGGATAGAATAAAATATCCGGAAGTGATAAACAGGCTTCCTTGGCGGGAAAGAGACCGGAATATATCCTTATTAGCGGATATTCTCCATGAAGATAAAGAAATGTTTGCCGACAAGATAGATGAGGTTTTAAAAGATTGTTCTGTGGTCTATCAGATAAACAAGTACCCCAATGGTGAGATAATGGTTATTTATGACCAAAATGGAGCTGTATGGAATGGTGAACTGGATACGATATATGAGTCAGATAATGGGCTGGAAGATGATGAAAGCGGTTACGAAGAATATCAGGCCTGTTTGTTTAAGGTTATAGAGATTATAAAACCTGGCAAGAACGGTATAAAGGTAAATGACTGGGTAGAAATAAGTCGTCTTAATCCGCCGGAACAGATTTTTGATTCAAAAGGCCTGCAAATATGGGGACAGTCAAGGGGGGATAGACAGTGCTAGAACTAGAAAAGCGTGAAATAATCCTCCAAGGAATTGAAGCCGTTATAAAAGATATGGAAAACAGGTATTCATTTATAGAATTGGAAGGCGGTAGTCTTAATCTGATATATGTGAGATACAAAAAGGCATATCAAATAATAAAAGAACACAAGGAAGACGATTCGGTAATTTATATAAACGGTGGAATTCGTGCGTATTTGGACTCATATAGTGACTGGGATAATCCGTTGTTGGGTAAAATGGGAGATGTTGAGAAATTATATGATAAATACGTTATGAAACATCCGAAAACAAAATAATTATGCAGATGACTAATTCACAGATCACATATTGTGAAATGAGGGAGGGAAGAATGTGAAAGAAAGCACCTTTCGATATTACCCCAATATTTATGCAGATGAGGCGCTAGTTCATGCAGATGGTGTATGTCAGTGTTGTGGCAAGAATGTGCATGAATATATTGAATTTATGTACACCGAGGAGAAGGTTGACTGTATTTGCCTTCCGTGTATTCATGATGGCAGTGCAGCTATAAAATTTCAAGGGGAGTTTATTGCTGCAGCAGATTGGGTCAGCGATTCGGCAAAGAGAGAAGAGCTCTTTCACAGAACGCCGGGCTACATATCCATTCAAGATGTGTACTGGCTGGCTTGTTGTGATGATTATTGTCAGTTTTTGCGCTATGTGGATGATATTAATGACCTGGATGAATTAGGATGCCAAGAGGAGTTGCTACAGGAATATGCACAGCGTAAAGATTCGCATCCTCTTGACTTTGTGCGGAAATACCTGCATCGGGATTGGGATGTGCGCGGCTATTTGTTTAAGTGCATGCATTGTGGGAAATATCATCTGTGGGTGGATGTAGATTAGCGGTCTATTTCTGTTATATTATTGGCAAGACAGTATAATGATTCAGTTATTAAAGCGTTTGATTTCAAGATTTGACAATAAAGATTAAAGGAAATTGATCTTTTTGGACAAAGGATACAGAGTTCACGGAAAAAGTAAGGGGGACGGATAAGAATCTTACACACTGGGAAAGAATGCTTGTATGTTAATGTTATTATGAGAGAAGGTTAATGATTTTATGGAAGATGCATGGAATAAAGCTGTAAATTGGCTCGGAAATAAAAAGTGGAGAGGTTACTGTTTTGGATTTATGTTTTCTTATATAGTACAGGTTTTTACAATGGTGTTTAGGCGGGGAGATACATCTTGGCATGCTTTTGATCCGCTTAGATTATTAAACTTTGTTTTGGCTTATGTTATAGGGTTAACATTATATGGTTCAGTTCATAAATACGATAAAGAGTATATGAAAAATAGAATGATGAATGTGTTCATAGCTTTGGGAATAATCATCTTCCTTGCTGTTGTTATAGATTTAAATAGTCATTTAGGTGTGCTTGAATGGCTATAATTGCTAAAAAGTTAAATCACCATAATGAATTCTAATGAGAATTTAAAAAACTTATGTTATTATAACCTCGTTATTTATTATTATAGCTGAAGAGGGAGGTTTATGTTATGGAATTAAGTGAATTGTGCTTCGAAGATAGAATAGCAGCTAAGCGTGATGCTGAAATTCGTAATGATTGGTCTGCAACTTTAGGTTCTGGAAAAAGAATAGAAGATATATCTGCAGATATTGGCTGGGCTTTCACGGATGAAGATATTAAGGAATTGGCATGGTTGCACAAAGAGTGTATACATCGAAAGAAAATTGAGCAGTTGCTGATAGAATGTAATTTTGTTTCTGTAGCATTTGACCTTAGAGATGGAAGATACATTGAATATTTCTAGGAATAATTGAGGGGGGAATATTGCGTGATTATAAGTATAGACCGTGACGGTGTTTGCATGGGTGATGATGCCATGGATCATCGGAGAGAAATTACTATAGATGATAATGCAACAGCTCGTGATTTGTTGAATAAGTTGCTGGAAATTGACTATCTGCCGGATCTTACCGATGCCATTTGGTATACATGGAGCTCTGATGCCAGTTGTCTTATAGCATGGTCTTGCAAGAAGAAAAAAGTCATAGCTGAGGTGCGAGATAAACTACTTGAAAAAGATAATAACAAGTCAGGGTATTACTTCGTTCATCTTTGGAAACAGGATTTGCAGATCCTAAAGGAATATATAAAAGAAACACCTGGCATTTGGTATGACAAAGATTACTTTGGTGGTCGTTTATAAGTGCTGGCAGATGAATGGGAGAGTAGCAATTGGACGAATTGTTAGCTATAAAACTGAAACCACGAAATGGTGGAGGTATTATTATTGATAAAGCTGATGTGGAGAGCATATACTTCGGGGATGTGGTAGAATGCATCTTGTTTAAGAATAATGAACTTACCCGCTGTAAGAAAGCTAAACAAGTATTGATTCAATTGAAAAATAGTGCGGATAAGTACGGTAGTGGAAAAATAAGTGTATTTGAGAGACTTTGTAGTGAAAGAAATTTGTATAGCGTAGAATTGTTGCATGATGAAATAATTGAAGAAATTCTGTTGCCATATAAGCGCATAAATGGTATAGAAACCAATATAATGGAAAAACATGAGTTTAATAATGGGCTGAAAATTAAATTCAGTGAAAAATATGGAATGGAGAGGTAAATGAGGAAAAGTATTTGCTTGGCTATTATGATTGTAGGCATGTTGATGACTACGGCATATGCTGCGAAATGGAGCAGTTTGAATGTACCAATGAAGGAAGGCCGCGATGCTATGATTGCCCAGTCATATGAGTCTGATAGAATGAAAGTTCTTACGAGTTATGACAGGAATAAGCTATATGGAATATACTTTTGGAGACATGAATTCTATTCCAGGCCGGAAGATGGAGAGGGACAGATAAATTACCGTATATATTTGTCCTTTCTGGATATGAAAAAGAAGCCGTGGGTAATTTATGACTCCTTATTGTATACCAAGGTGTGGTTTAATAGTTCCATAACGGAATCTAATCCGCATTGGGTAAATCGTGGCAAAGTTACAGCGGACAATCCTGATAATGAGAAAATAGCTAAGCAAGTGGTTGCTCAGGCTAATAAGCTGGTCAAGCAGGATAGGATCACAGGCAGAAACGTCCCTATCGATTTGAAGACTGTCAAGGTGCCAGATGATATGAAATGATGTGTAATGAAACAATGAGTTAATGCTTGTAATACAGGTGCAATGATTTGTAATGGTTAGCGCTTGTTTGAGCCCTGCGATAATGCAGGGCTTTTTCATTACTAAAATTTAGTATTGGTCTTGTTCGCTGACATATTCCCAAGGTTGTATATTGATGCAGTTGTCATCGCCAATATCAAGGTCATCGAGTAGTTCCAGCAGGTCGTTGGTATCGGATGTCAATTTATCCGGGAAGGCTTTTAAGAGTCCCTGACGCAGGTAATCTTCCGTGACATCGTATTCAAAAAAGCTATCGGAAAAGATTGTTCCCTTGAGCGACTGCGGGAGAGCCTCCGGATTATCTATAAATACGTCCACAAAGTATTTGCCCACATAGCTGGAATCGTTGGTCTGATAGATTCCGTTGCCGCATTCCTCTGCAGTATATAAAAGGGTAACACCCGGGGAGATGTTATCTATGATTTCCAGCCACATGGCCAGCATGGGAGACCAGGCGGTCTCGGTCTTCAGGATGAAAAAATACCGTTCACCACTGTCATCGTAGGCCTCCGGTTCATCCGGCCAATAGGTTATTTGGCCACGGCATTTGAAATTATCTGTGTCCAGACCAGCACGTTCCAGAAATGTTCCCAGCCAGTAATTTTTGTTAAACTGGTAGGGTTTCTGTTCAAAGGTAAGATATTTCTGGTCATCAATAAAATTGTACAGCTTGTAGATGGCTTCCTTATTGCCAGCGAATTCAATAGAGGTTTGGCACCAGTTCGGCATAATTATCAATCCTTTCATGTGTAAGCAGATAGAATATCATCAGGCAGTCTTGGCTGCCGTAAGTCCCATATGTTTGGCGTAATACGGTAAATGGGTATAACGGCTGTTATGCATGAGCTTATCATGGAGTTCCTTTTCGGAAATATCCTGCCAGCGCCCATGTCCTTCACTATAGGCTTCCAAAACGCTAAGGCCAGCAGGGGTGAGGATTTTTACTTCAAAGATGTTAGTCCCGTCGTGATGGAAGGTGCGGATAAACAAGTGGCCGTTATCATCATAGATTTCTACATCGTCAGCGCTCTCCAGCAGTTTTGATAGCAGCAGGTTAATAATGCCCGCTTTGCCAGCGGGGAATGTCCCGTTCCAGCATCCCACTGTGCCCTGCATAATTACCTGTCCTTCGGTAGGCTGGCGGCGGAAGTAATTGAGAAGCTGATTCTTTTCAAACTGCCATGATTCATAGCCATCATCGGGATTATCAAGATAATCCCAGCTGTTAAAAATCGTAATTTTACTCATAAGATTTCCCTCCTTGCCCCCTGTACTTAAGCAGGGGGCTATTTGTGTATAGATGTGTATAGAATTAACGGCTTTTCATTTCGTGTCGGATGGGGCAGTAGTAGCGTCAGTACCAGTAGAAGCAGATTTAGGACTTAAAAAGTCGATTCTGCTTACGATTACCCCGACATCAAAGCGGCGGTTGCCATCCTTGTCTGTCCAGCGTTTGGGCTGAAGCCTGCCGTGTATCCCTACTTTTGGGCCCTTATGCAGGTTCTCGGACATGGCTTCAGCAAGTTTGTTGAAGGCTGTCACGGGGATGTAATTAGGGGCTGGCTTTTTGTTGGACTTTTTGGATATGCGCTGATTTACCGCTACGAAAACCGTGGCGACCATCGTAAGACGGTTATTCTTTTCGTAGATGTTGAAATAGACATCGCTGGCAAGATTGCCGATAAAACATACCTTATTCATGAATATCACCTCTTTAGTAGATGGAGCGGCTCAGGATGATGCCGTATTTTATGAGCTCATTGGCTGACATGGGGTTATCCAAGAGAATAGATTTTCGTACCTTGTCGAGGTCTTGTGACTCGATTTCCACACCGCCTGAACTAAGTTCCAGCATGATGTGGCTCAAAAGAGCATTCCTGCCTGCTTTTGTGTCTGTATAGACCTCTTCACTGCATAAGGCTGACATTGAGCCAGTGCTCTTCATGAGGTTGCAGTTATAAAATTCATAGCCGATTTTCATGTTGACTCCTTTCTGGGGATGCCTGCCCCGTCGCAAAATTTCTTTTTTTGACAGCCATGAAATATAGCCAGAGGGAGAAGGGGGCAAGGACACGCTTCAGCGTGGCGCAGCTTTCCTTGAGCACTTCGACCGGAGGCTGTATCATGTGCAGGCAAAAAAAGAGAGTTGTAATCCATGATTTTTGGAGTTTCTGCAGTGTCTGAGGGATGGTTTGTAATGCTTGTTGCGATTCTGTGTTATTTTACCGGTTTAGCGGTAGGTAAACTGTAATCAGATATAGCTGAGTTTTTGGAGGAGGGAAAGAAGATGTGTGAAAAGGCGAATAAGCCGGAAGGTCTGGATATTGAGCTCTATGGACAGCGGTGTCAGGAACTGGATTGGCTTACGGCAGAAGAGAAAGAACGGCTTATGAATGGGGAGAGGGAAAAGGAGATGACGGAAGATGGCCTGGCAAAGTGACAAGCTGAAGGACGCGCATAAGGAAATGGTAGAAGCGATTATCCATGATATGGAAGAAGGTAAGGTGTTTTTCTGGGATAGCCAGCATTTTGGCAGGCCTCCGCGCAATATATGCTCAGAGGTAAAAAACGGCAGAGAAACAAGGCGCTATCACGGGAAGAACAATTTCATCCTGAGCGTGACTGCCATGGCGAAAGGCTATAAGGACAGCCGCTGGGGAACATATGAGACCATAAAAAATGCCGGTGGTCAGGTAAAGAAGGGCGAAAAGGCCACATTGATTGAACTGTGGGTATGGGATAAGCCTGTTCGTCATAAAAATCCCAAAACGGGCAAGTGGGAAACGGTTTATAAGAAAGATGACAAAGGAAATTATCTGCTGGATTATAACGGCAAGAAGATTCCAAAGACAGTCCATCTGGATGTTCCCATTGTCAAAGGGATTCCTGTGTTTAATGCAGAACAGGCGGATGGCCTGCCCCCGGAACATGAAATCGTTGTAAATCTAGCAGACCGGCAGGCGCAAATGGAGCGTATTATTGCCGGGAGTGAGGCTCCGGTGTATTTTGACCAAACAAACAGGAATTACTACAGTCCTGACCGAGATGAAATCCATGTGATGAAAGCCGAAGATTTCAAGCATATGTCCGGCTATTATTCCACGGTGATTCATGAGATTGCTCATAGCACCGGAGCTGAGAGCAGGCTGAAGCGGGATGGGATAATAAAAGGCGGTGGTTTTGGCTCGGAAAGCTATGCCAAAGAAGAATTGGTGGCAGAGCTGTCATCGCTCTTTATCGCCCAGGAATATGATCTGAAATTTGATGATGCCCATTATGAAAACCATGCGGCCTATCTCCAGAGCTGGATTGCCGTACTGAAAGATAATCCGGATGAGTTGTATAAGGCAGCCGAACAGGCAGAAAAAGCAGTGGACTACATCAAGGAGCATATGTTGGAGAAAAAGAAAGGGCAGGCTGTGGCAGAAGAGCGCAGTGAATATAAATATTATCTGGATCAAAGACCGGTAAGTATCGGCGCGGTGCCCAATGGTTTCATCCGCTTTGATGAAGAAGATAAAGGCGGCAGATATGGTGCTATCTATTACGGAGGCAAACTTACCGATAAGCAGGTAGCTGACTATGAGCTTAGGCCTGCCAAGCAGGAAAAGAGCGTGGTCAGGAAGCTGAATCCCAAGGAAAAACTGGCAGCAGAAATCCGGGAAGATAAGGCAGCTGCGATAGGGAGGTGACAGTGATGGACATCATGTTTCAGCGAAAGGGCGGGCCGTATACCATCAAGGTGCAGGAAGAAGCGCTGGCGGTCAGTCATAGCGTGGTGGCAGGCGATAAGGTTCTGGAGACGTTCAAGCATGAGGTAAAACCTGGCTATGATGAAGAGGAGCGCTCCTTTTCCTATGTGGCTGCGCTGGATTATGTGGCAGAAACTTTGGTGAAGAAGTCGCCGGAAATGTTTGATCTGAAGGCGTATCAGCAGGAGTACTATGCCCCAGAAAAGCAGTCCCTTAGTGTATGGCTGAAGGCAACACCAGAATCTTTAGCCAGGATTACGGGCCAGAAACTGGCTGACAGAAAGGAGCTGGAGGAAATATATGCTGACCGGGGCGTGAACGTAAAGCTGGACAGCAGGTATAAGGATGCGTCAAAATTTCACCTGACAGCTGCGCTGCTCTGTGAAAAGTCTGGGAATGAACAGATGACCTCGGATCCGAAAAAGAAGCTCCTGAAGGATATGGAGATAATCTCGGCAAAAGGTATGGCAAGGGGAGAATAGTATGCGGCAAAAAGATTATTTGGATGAAGATTACATCATGCGAAAAATGGCTGATGAAATGTGCTTTGACTATGAAGAAAATGAACGGCTGCTGGGCGAGGCGGACAGACTAGAGAAGGAGCCGACAGAAGAGAGGGATGCAGATGGCAACCTATCGTGATATTTTTGATACCAGAGACAGGCTGAATCCCAGGATTGTAGAACGGTTGAGAAAATATGGCAACCTTGAGCCTCCCGGCATATATGGCAGACCTTATAATGGTGGAGCCAAGCATGGTCAGGAATATCCGCTGTCCCGGGCTAACTATTTGCGCCTCGTTACTATGCAGGATGATGAACATCGATATGGCGATCCACGCTGGGTATGGCAGGAAACTGCCAGAAAAAATGGCTGGGTACTAAAACCAACGGCCAGAGCGGCAACTATCGAGGTTTATCGTAAGGGCGAGGATGGCAAAGCGGTGCCGGAGTTATGGAAATTCTATAACGTGGCCGATTTCAAGAATTATCCCTATAAGCCGCTGGAAATCCAAGGGGACAGACCAGAGGATTTCCGTCAGGCCATAGGAATCCTGAAGGATAACGGGATAGATATATCCTGGAAGGCCGGCAGTGAACAGATATTTGCTGCGGTAAAGCAATATGCAAAAGAACGGGGCGAAGATGAGTTTTCAGCCCCCATGACTGCCCATCTTTTCCTGAAGACCAACTATTTGAGCTATGACTATCAGAAAAGTCCTTTGTACACGGAAGCGCAGCTGGATAAGCTGGCTAAGAACACCAAGATTATCTTTGCGGCCATTAAGCGGGCACAGAACCTCTATGATAAGCTGGAAGGTATACAGGAGAAGGTGCAGCGGCAGGAACGGGCGGTAACGGAAGCGGTCAAGGAGAAGGAAGTGGAGTTTAGGCAAGAACCAATCGCAAAGAATGGCCTGTTTCAGGACTTGTACGTTGATTTTGCCTGGAGTGAAACGCCCATACGGAATGAGAAAGGCGAGGTCTACAAGGAAGGAATACACCTCAATGGTGAGGATGCGTATAAGTTTCTGGCTGCTTTCAATGCTCAGGATAAGGACGTATTCAACGATAAGCTCCGTGGCGTCATGGGGTATAACAAGGTGAAGATGGCCATATCCTATGGAAGGTATCATGAAACAGAATATAAAATCAGGGAACTGGGAAAACTCAACTTCAAAAATGAGGCCAGCCTGGCTAAGGGACTGGAGCGCCATTTCAATGAGTACAGAACAGCACTCTTGGAGATGCCGGAGCTAAGACAGAATATACTGCGGAAGAATCAGGGGCTTACGGATGAGCAAATCAGGGATAACAGCAAGGAGGGCATCGAGTTTTGCAGCAGGGAACTCCAGAAAATGAAAATGGAGGAAAAGCTGTATCTGGAACTTCATCCGGAAATTCAGGCTATAAACGCCAAAAAGGCGAATACGTATTTGTATGTGGCCAAGAAAGAGGATTTCAAACGATTCCCGTCTGTATTTGTTCTGGGGACACATACAGACAAGGATATAGATTATCTGCAGGTAGCTGAAAAGGCCGGGGATTATCATCTGTTTCGTGAGGGGCTTGGCCTAAAAGGAGACGAGGTTGCGTTTGAGTCATCTAGGCCGCTGAATCAAGGGAGTGCGTCAAAACTGCCGGTTTATATGGCGTTGAACATGGAAGACCAGGTGGCATTTATCAATATGCTGGGTAAGCTGAAGTTGGAAGTTACCAATACCGGCCCCATCATGGAAGGTCATGCTCCAGAGCATATGACCTATTGGGGGATATCGGCTATCGATATGCTGGCAAAGCTGAAGCAGCAGGATTTAGAAGCGTCAAGATCTGTCAGGGAAACGGGCTTCATCGACAGAAAAACAGTGGAGCAACAACAGATTGTGCTAAGTTACGGTGAGAAGAAGCTGGCCGAAATTACCCATGAAGAGGGCTGTGGCAGGCTTACGGGTGATGCGCTGGGGATAATAAAGGTAGCTGGAGAGGATCAGGAGCTTAAAAATGTACTGGACTGTGCCATAAAGATGAAAGGCGGCGCTTACTCATCTGATATAAGGGCTCTGGTAAATGATGAGCAGATTGAGTTGCCCAGTTATGAGGAGCGAAAAAACAAGGTGCTGTCGGATAAGCCTAACAGCCACGCATTGAACAGGGACTTATACAGATATTATGAGAAGGCTGCCCTGCAGGATTTTGTGGCAGATACAAAAGAGAAGGTTATGGCTGGCATGGTAAAAATTATGGAGGATGCTGGCTTAAGAGTTGTCAAGATTGCCAATATTGCCAGGACGAACCCAGATTTTAAGACAGAGCTTTTGCCGGAGCGTAAGCCTGCCGGCCGAAAATTGACCATGGAGGAGCAGGCTGATATTGCTGCTAAGAAAGAAAAGCAACAGGAGCAAAAGATTTTGCTCAAGGCTGCCGTGAAGGAAGCGAAACAAAAAAAGCTCTCGCCGAAGGAGAGCTTGCTGCAAGGTATGGGAAACGCCCAGGGACAGATGCGTCAAAAGGAACTGCAGAACAGCATTTAAGCTGACGGAGGACGTATGTCCTTTTAAGATGCTTCGTACTCGTGTAGAATAATAATAAACAATATGAAATGTACGGAGCGTGGCTTATGGAACAAGTAATTCGGGCAATAAAGGATATCAATCAGACGGATGTTGTGGTAGCAGCCGTTTCAGCTGTGGCTTGCCTTGGCGCTTTACTGGAGCTGCCGGTATGGGCAGTATTTATCGGCTGGGCGTGGTATTTGGCCATTGGAGCAAATGGCAAGGCGATAAAGGAAGGTGCGGTTACAGCTGCGGCCTCTGGCATCATGGCGCTTACTGCGGTGGTGCTTACCGATGTGATTTCCGGATTCATGACTGGATTGGCCGCCAATATGCTTGCGGTCTTCATCATGATTCTGGTGCTGATGGTCTCACTTAAATTATCCTATATCAAGCATTCTCTGGTAGGCTTTAATACCTTCTCTTGTGTCTTTGCCGGGTATTATCTGGGCGCATTCCCCGTGCAGAACGATTACTGGCTGAATATTGGATATTCCTTTGTCTATATCTGTGGCTCCAATATTCTGGGGCTTGTGGTGGGCTGGCTGGCCCAGAAGCTTTGCAATGTGTCCCTGCATCGTAAAGAATCACCCAAGGGAGCTGCTGCATAAAAGAAGATAATGAATTACAGGCTATGTGCATAGATGTGCGCATAGCTTTTTTCTTGTGGTAAAGCAGGTTTTTGGCGCAGGGATATTGAACCTATCTATGAAGAGGCGCTTATGGTGGCGGTGTTCTGTAATAATAGAGATGAAAGAGATAGACAATGAAAGATAATATAAGCAGATTCATAAAGGCTCAGGCCGGGGTGTATGAAACTGCCCTGGCTGAAATAAAAAATGGCAGGAAGAAGTCCCATTGGATTTGGTATATCTTCCCGCAACTGGTCAATCTGGGGTATAGTGAGACGGCAAAATACTATGGCATTAAGGACATGGTAGAGGCTAAGGCGTATCTAGCTAATGAAACGCTGCGGCAGAGGCTGGTGGAGATAAGCAATGCATTATTATCCCTGCCCAAAAATGATGCGCTGGAGGTTATGGGCTCTCCGGATCATCTGAAACTTCGGTCGTCCATGACACTCTTTGCCCTGTCGGATCCGGAATGCGAAGTTTTCCGCAAGGTGCTGGATAAGTACTATGAAGGCAGAATGGATGACAAAACGGTAGCGCTGTTGAAAAATCAGGAACAGGGAAAATGAGATGATTATAAGTTGGATATAAAAGAGATATTGCGGGCGTTTACCTGTCGTGGCCCAAGTTATATGCCCTATCACGATGAGGAGGGGCTGTTGTATATCATCTGGTACCTGGATAATTATCATCCGTATCGGCAGCAGGGCAGAAAAAACTGGCGGTTTGATCAGGCAAGCAGTGTTATGCTGCGCTTCAAGCAGGGGCAGCCTGAGGCGATAGGATACTACCTGCTGAAAATATTGGGTAAATACGGCAGACATGAGAAGTATCGCGAGGTAATTGAGGACGGCAATCTGCGTTTTGCCGTTGTGCCCGGACATGAAGCGGGCCAAGATGAGTCCAGCGTCCATAAGTTGGCCCGTATGTTGTCGGCCTATTATGGACGTGCAGACTATAGCCGGTGCCTTAGACGCAAACATAACATGGCCAAATTATCGACAGGCGGTAACAGAAGCCTATTGAAGCAGTATCGTAGCATGGAAGTTGATGCCAGTTATACGGTATCCGGTAAGAAATTTCTGTTGCTGGATGATATTGTGACCACAGGGAATTCCCTGATTGCCGCCAGAAAGCGGCTGCTGGAAGCTGGTGCAGCAGAAGTGTATCCTTTGGCGATGGCGCAGACAGTTCTGGAACCGGAAACGCCATTTAGCAACAAGGAGGCGAGGGACAATCCTGTTAATATGGATGACATGGTGACGTTGGTGGACGAAAGATACGATCAGAAACTTAAGGTATGGGAAGATCTCCGATGATAGGTAGATGACGAAGTATTCTGAATAAGAGAGGAGATCTTAGGTTTGATTGATAGCAGACAAAAGTTCTTAGCTGTAGCAGCACATATAGGGTATCTGTTTTTCGGCTGTGGGTATGTACTGTTACCACTGGTGTTATATCTGTTGTACAAAAATAGTGATGAATTTGTTGCTGGTCATGCAAAGCAGGCACTGACAGCCCAGGGAATGTTCGGTTTGGTTTGTGTAGTGGGAACCGTCCTTATCTTAATTCGTATTGGAGTGATTTTGCTGCCATTTGTTATTCTGCTGTGCCTGTTATGGCTTTGCAGCTCGTTATATGCATGTTTTAGGGTGTTACGCGGCGAGAAATATCACTATCCATTGTTGGGACGGTTCTAAAGAAGGAGGCTTAAGGCTATGAGAAGCGTAAAAAATCTGCTATGTGCAGTTACCGTATTGCTGGTACTCACTATCCAGCAGGCAGAAGCAAAGGATGTCTGGGTGGATCGATGGAGCAGCGAGGGTATTGACGTTTATGTTATGGACGATACGCTCTCATCCGGCACTAACTCAACTGGAAGGTGGTTTTCAATCTCTACCAAGATGGTGGTAAATGGCCGATTGAAGGAAGTCATCACATGGAATTACACCAAATTCCAGACGGATATGTGGCGCTACCAGACCAATACCATGGATCAGAGCCATGATACGGTAGTATCGCCCGGAGATAAAGTTTTTTCATATGGAATGAACAGGTTAGGCTGGCCGTATGAAGTGCGGGAATTCTGGGTATATTGAGAGTCGGTAATGGCAAAAGGCTATAAGCAACGGTCTATGTTATAGGTTGCAGCTTTAGGTGGCGGAGTATTACAACAAGAAAAGGTCATTCAACTAAACGAATGACCTTTTCTTGTTCAGATACTGACTATTGTGATTTAGGGATATATATCTGGACACACATCATATACGGTTACATAATAGGTGTCGTCCTTGTGGATCATTTCCAAAACGACACCGACATCACCATTACTTGTCCATAAGCATTGAGGCCCTTCGCTCGTAAGTACATCTGGATGTTCAGCCATCCACAGGAGAACTTCTCCGAGGCTGATACAAGGGCTGATCTTTTCGGATAGATTGTGCTTTAGGATAAACTTGATGAGATTCGAATCAAAATTCATTTGAATTTTCATAAAAATACCCCTTTCTAAAGAGAACGATGATTTACAAATAGGCAGACTGATGCCAGTCTCCTATTTGTCCATTAAAATTTTCAGCAGTTTTTCATATGAGAAACTGTGATACTGTCTCCTAAAAAGAGGATTATTGCCTGTATTTCGTTTTATGCGTGTTATTATAGCAGATTTTTGAGATGATTGGTAGCCTGGCAGGCAACTTATGAAAAAATTTTCGTTGGAGCGCTGGGGATATATCTGATGAACATAGATGTTAGGAAATGGGGGATGCAGCATGTTGACGCAAAGCGTAATTGATGATTTGAAGCAATATTTGGCACTTCATTATCGGCCGGAGGGAGCCAAAATACGGGCATTTGAGCAGGAGAATGAAAGTAGCCATAATAATGCAGCTCCCATAGGTGCATTGGTGGCCGCTGTTATAAGTTCAGATTTCTTCAAGGGGCTTGAACGCTTGGTTTCCAAGCTGGATATGACCTTTTCAGAAAAATTGATGTGGTGGATTGAGAAAAAGGGGCGTAAGCCAGTAGAGATTTACAGTAAGGTGGGAATCAGCAAATCGCATTTTGCAAAAATTAGAAATAATATCCAATACCATCCCACAAAAGAAACTGTACTAGCCTTTGTGGTAGCACTTCATTTGTCTTTGGAAGAGGCTGCTGACTTGTTGAAAAGGGCTGGTTACGCATTGTCTGAAAGCTGCCTCAACGATATGATCGTTGCGTATTTTCTCCAGGCAGGCCGTTATAACATAGATGAAGTTAACGATGCCTTAGATTTACATGGCTGCAAGCCATTGACCAACTGGCGTGAGAGCAAATAAAAATTTCAAAGGTTGCCTGCCAGGATACCACCTATCGTGAAAATCCCTGTATAATCTAAATCATTAAGAGGATGACAGGTTATTGACGAGGAGGAGATTTTCATGTTCTGGAATTTTTTGATTGGTGGAGTAGTAGGCTGGACGCTGGCAAACATTATGAAGTCAGAGACAGATGCGTCTGATAAAGAAGAATTAACGCCGGAAGAAGCCTTGGACGTGTTAGTGAGAGATATCCGCAATAATGCGCAGTGGGCGATGGATGAATGCACTACGGATGCGGAACGTGAAGCAGTCTATGCTGAGGTAAAGGCATCTGTTCGCAAACTACAGGTTGTTTTGCAGGAAAAAGGGGAAGAAATCATTGCAGATTTGCGGGCACAAGCTGCTGGAGCTCCCAGCAAGGAAGAGGTAGCGGAATCTGTAGAAAATAGGGTGGAGGAATTTAAAACGAAAATGGATGGTTTGAACGATACGCTGAATAAAACACTTTCAGATTTAAAACCTGCAGTTATGTAAGAGTAATGGTGGATGATATTTGTGATTTTGTACAGGCCATATTTGCCTGTGCAAAATCACGCTTCTAGAGGAGAAAATGGCCATGGAAACGGATTTTTTGTTAAAAGGGAAGGCAGCTTATAACGCGGGAAAGTACGAAATGGCAATAGACTGCTATGAGCAAGCAATTGCAAAAGGCAATGCAGAGGCAATGTATTTGGCTGCTTGTATGTATCAGTCTGGTATTGGTGTTGCAAAGGATATTGAAAAATCGAGAAAACTATTCAGACAAGCTTCTGATGAAGGTGAAGATAGAGCGAAAAATGCGTTGTTATTGATAGAAAATTCACTCGCCGTTCACCGGCGTGTTTATATAGCAGAGGCCTGCGATTTGCGGAAAAAAGGTAAGTATAAAGAAGCTATGGATGAATTTCGCTCTATGGCTGGAGAATACGCTATACCCGATGAATACACTGCAGAGTGTATGTACTGGATAGGAGTAATGTATAAATTGGGGCAAGGTGTAACAAAGGATGAAAAAAGGCAAAAGAATGGTTTGAAAAATCTGTAGAACTTGGCTATTGGAAGGCGATAAAGGAATTGAAACTGGACAAAATAAGGCCTGTGCTCGTATGTGAAGGAAACAGGTCTAAAGCTACATCACTAGTTTATAATGAATGTGGATTTGCAAGTGATACGGTAGCAAAGAATTTTTGTAAAATAGTCAGAAAATTCAAATCAAAGATAGAAATGCACTCTAAAGGTAAAATCGTAGATGCCAAGAATATTATGATGGTTATGGTGGTAGGAGGATTGCAGGGAAATAAAATAGAGATTTGTGCGGAAGGTGAAGATTCACAACAGGCCGTAAAATCCTTGGCTAATTATCTGTTCAGTATAAGGCCCAAGGATTATATAAACGTTATTTTTTTAGACGTGGATGGTGTATTAAATTCTGCAAAAGACGGATATTCTATTAAATTATCCACAGATTTACATCTAAAGCTGTTAAAACGAATTGTAAAGGCTACAAAGGCGAAGATTGTTTTGTCATCATCATGGAGAATAGGCTGGACTCCTGCCAGTAGGAATCTTCTAAATCGATTTAAGGATTTTGGCTTGGAAATTATGGATTGTACTCCCAAACTTCCTGAGTCGTGTCGTGGCGATGAAATCAAGCAATGGCTGAATGATAGTGAGTATGAGATTGGACGTTTTGTCATTTTGGATGATGAAGCTGACATGGCAGAATTTACAGCTGCTAATCTTGTACAAACAGATACTAAGGTGGGCTTGCAGGAAAAGGATGCTATTAGGTGCATAAAGATGCTAAAAGGTCATTATAGGGATGGATCTACTTCCAGTTTGAGTAAAAATCCATTTAAAATTTAGTAATAATACGGCATATTGTTTGATTGAGTGTGAGTTATGTCAATGATTGGCAAAATTGGTCATGATTTTCTGGCGAAGGGTCTAGAATATGGATGTAAACGAGAAGTTTACCACCAAGTACTTCAGGAAGAACGGTGGCTGGATGCTGAAATGAACGCAGGTGATGGTTGAGCAGCGATTACACAAGGCTGTTTATGTTATTATGGTGCAGCACGCTGGGAGGAAATTGTTGATTGATATGAGCAGAAAAATGTCTTGCTAAAGATTAATAAGATGTAAAATATTAGATGAATAGAGAAATGACTGTGTAATGGACATTGGATTGTATCATAGTATAACATTTATATCCTGTATAGGAGTGGCGTTTATGAAGGATAGAATTATTTGCTTTGATATAAACAAGAAAAAATGGGCAGCTATTGCTGATGATAGCATTGCTAATGAGAAACTAGACAAGCTCCCAGTTATGCTCTTTACTGAAGATGATGGCTTACATCTTTTATGGGATGGGGAAGATAATAAATGGAAAGTTGTAGCATGGTGTGAAGGAATAGAAGCATATACTACTGATGCTAAATATGTACGAGGAATACCTGTATTATTAAGTGCAAAGGGGATGGAATGTGATCAGCTAATACCTATGTTTTGGTTAGTTAAATATCTTGCTGAGCGTGAGGCCGTCTTTGTCGGAGTGGAATTTGTAGAACTACGTCTAAAAGGAAGCGATGTCATACCGCAGATAGAAAAAATACATAGAAGCAAGTACGGTAATTGCACCTTTAAAATGCGTACAGGCGCACATTATGTATACAAAGATTATCAAACTCCGCCATTAGAAGTGGTTAGGGAAGCTGCTCAGATGATGCAGGTAATAATAGAAAAAATGTATGGCAGAAAAACTGTGCTTACAGAAAAAGTTTTCTATCAAAAAGAGTTTCTGGAGGCATTTTGTTTTCAGCCATTTGAACCACAATGTTATCCGTTAAAGAAGATGATAAGCTTTTGGAATGAAATACCGCGAGATAGTTCGAGTGTTTACGAGTGTATTTGCGGAAGCTGGCAGATTTCACCACCACCTAAATTGAAAATAATCTATAGAGATTTTCCTCAAGCTCTGCCGATGTACCGAATATTGCGAGAATTAGGTTTTAAAGATTTTTCACTTATAGAAAAATTCTTTGCAATAGGAAAAATTGGCTCGCTGGAGATGGACGATTTTGTTAGTATGCCAGTGTTACGTGCTGGAATATGTATTGAAACAGATAATGGTATAAAGAAAAAAACGGAGACCTATGATGGGGATGGAGCGGCTTTTTCACAAGCTGAAATAGATGCGCTTTTAGATGGAGGGGGAATAGACGATAATAGTGATGATAATTGGAATAGGGAGATATATTACGCAAGTGATTATAAAAAATGGCATTGGATGAAAATGCTTGTATCATGGATGATAAAAAAAAGAAGCGAAGATGTTGCGGCAAAGCATCTGATTAATTATTCGAATAATAAACCTTCTGTATGGTTAGATGATTTATCGCGAATTGTTAGAGCTGATTTTAATGATTTACCAAATGAGATATTAGAAATGATATTAGATAAAGGTTATACGCGTGAGGTGTATGATTCAATTTTGAAAGATTATGTGATTCGTAAATGTGTATGTCGATAAAGAGTGATACGAGGAGGTAAAATGAGGTATAAGAAGAAATTTTATTATTACAATGCCAAAGAAGATGTTTGGCAGAAGGAATTATGCCTACAATTTTATTAGAATTATCGCTTGAGTGAGATAAAGTAGAGTATAGTTACACATGCTTTGGAGCATTGCAATCAAAAATTGCCGTTGGAGTATCGTACAGTTATTGCGGAATGGATAAAAGAAACAAGATTTTCTATATACAATGAGTGGAGGAGTTAAAATGTTTGAGATGGAAAATCTGAACAAAGAATTATGTAATCTTAGAGTGGCATTTATAGGAAAAACAGCTGATATATTGAGTGAAAAGACCTTTTCTAAAGAGTTCAAATTGTTAGATGGCGATCCTTTAGTATCGTCATCATGGAAATCTGTTGATATTGGTTTTATCGTTGGTGATGCTGAAAAGGAAGAGGATGTAAATAATCTAAAGAAAGCAGTGGAGGCTGCTAAAAAGACATCCATACAGGTATTGATTCCTATATTAATTTCTGTAGAAAATGTAGAAGTGTCAGCACCTTTATTAGCTATAAATCCTGAAAATTATACGGATAAATCTGAGTTGTATAATAGTATCTATTATGCTATTAAAGCGATAAATGATGTTGTTTGCCTTCCGGGGTTAGTGAATCTGGATATTCATGATGTAATGGATGTTTGTAATGATAAAACTAGTTTATTATGTTCTGTGGGAGAAGCTAAGGGTGAAAACGCAAGCAAGCTTGCTGCCGTGGATGCCATAAATAAAATAGTTAAGCATAATAAAAATGCTCAGAATGCAGGCAAAGATGTTATGATGAATGTTATTGGCAGTGAAGATAACATAAGCATGTATGAAATAATGGAAGCTAGTGAGGTAGTATATGATTGGATGAAAGATAAGAGCGGAAATATCATTTGGGGTGCGTCAATAGATAATTCGTTGGACGTAGTACGTGTATTAATTTTAATGGGGAAATAAATACTGATGAAGAAAGGGTAGAGCAAAGGAGAGGTAAGGATGACTTGTTTTATTCCACCAGAGTTTAGAGTGAAAAAAGAATTTGACGAAGAAAAGTTTTTCGAAGAATGTATGCGGGAATTTTCTAATATTCGCAGAGATTTACAGCTTGATGACGAAACGTTAAAAAAGGCACAGAGGAATCAACTTCTCGAGCGTTATACAAAGGATGTTATGAAAGGTTGTACAGTTGAGGGAATTAAAGAAATGGCTAAATCGGTCCCTGACTGTGATATGAATAAAGGATGGTGTTTTGGGAGTAGTTTTATATCATTTAGTCCATTACCTGTCTTTGATCCAACAGAAGAAAAAGTTAGGTGTATGATTATCTTTTATAGGGAAAAATGTGTTTTGTTGCGTGGAAGGATAGAACAGGTACAAGGCTTTGAAAGAATAATATGTGATAAGGAAAAGAAAGTAGCAGATGGTGATGTGGCAGCCATGTTTTTTCTTGGAAAAGCCTATGAAGAAGGCCGTATTTGTGTAAAGGATAAAGAAAAGTCACTGGCGTATTATCAGCAGGCAAAGGATACATGGGCAGGTTATTTATCTCGACGATATGAAAAGTGGCTGGATAAGGCAGTGCAAGATAGTGGCTTGGAAATGATAGGACGTATTGGCCGGGAATATATAGCAGGAAATTTTGCACAGACAGCTAAAAAGAATCGTGACAGCAAATTGAAGAAAGAAGTTAAGTGGCTGACCAAAGCCATAGATGATGGTGATGGCTGGGCTGCTTTTACCAAAGGGAATATCTGTTTCTATGGATATGGCAGATGGGGAACAAGAAAAAAGGAAGCATATAATAATTACTTGAAGGCCGCAAAATCTAAAGATTCAATATATGCAATGGAATTAGGAGAATTTTGAGGACAAATTAATTCTGCGATGTTCAGTGTCCACCGGAGAACTTGTTGAGACTACTACATTCTTCGGTGGCCGTTTTCTTAGATGACAGGTGTAAAAGAGGATTTTTGTCGGGGATGGCGAATAACAAGCAGTATAATATATGTTAGGCAACCCGTGAGTAGATGGGAAACGGGGGGATGTGAGATGATGAGCAGCGAAGATGAGGTGCTTAGTCGAGAACTGGATATATACATTAGAAAGCACCTACATCCGGAGGGAATAAAACTTAGGGATTTCTTGAATCTTGGTGGGCAATATGGCGCTGCCCCCAATATAGGTGGGGCAAAGTGGGCACTGGAGTTTCTGTTAAAGAATCTGGAACTTACTTTTTCAGAGAGGCTGGTTGAGATTATTGAAGAAAAGGGACGTAAGCCTTCAGAAATATACACTAAGGCAGGGATTACAAAGACACACTTCTCTAAGATTAGATCAGATAAGGATTATCATCCAACCAAGGAAACAGCGCTGGCTTTTGCTATTGCCCTGCATTTGGATTTAAGGGAAACCAATGATCTGTTGCGTAGAGCTGGTTATTCCATATCTCATAGCCATGAGAGTGACCTTATTGTGGAATTTTATATCAAAAAGGGTATCTATAATATTGATAGAATCAACAATCAACTGGATTTACGCGGCCACAAAACTCTGACAAACTGGCGTAAAATCAAGGATTGAAAAATTTTTTTGAAGGTTGCCTAGCAGGCAACCTTTTAGCGCATATCCTGATATAGACTATGTATCGTAGAAAACAGGCAAGACTGATTTTGATGACAAGGGGAGGCGTTGCATCATGAAATACAGTGTACATCGGGCATTGGCTATGTTGAAAACAACCAAGGCACGCATCGAGCGGGAGCTGTCTGATAAAGAAATCCAGTGGGTAAGAGTAGCCCGTGGACAGGAAGATGTGGTCAGCGGGGTGGCAGTTAAGGATATTCAGCGTAATATCCAAGCTCACTATGACCGCATTACGGCACTTATCTCAAACTATACGAAAATCAAGGCTGCTGTTATCCAAAGCAATGCAGGGGTTACTCCAGACACAGAACTCCGCAAGGTTGATATTGCAGGCCAAGCATTGACTGTGGCCGAGATTATCGAGCTTGTGGATACGGTCTATGGCAGAGCAGGCAAGCCGGGCTTCAAGTCCAAGTTGTTGGCGAAGATGAAGAACGACTATAGTTCTGCCCAATGTGATTTTGATGACATGCAGGAGAAGGTTGATGAAGAGGTCAGCCAATACGTCCGTACTCTTGCCGGAAAGAAGCGGGAGGCCGAGGAAACGGATGTCACGGCGAAGTCGCTGATAGAAGCAACCTCCAAGATGCTCCATGAGCAAAAAGACCCGCGTATCATTGACCCACTGAAGATTGCAGACAAAATCAAGGCGTTGGAGAATGAGATTGAGGCTTTCCGTACGGAGGCTGATGCCATTCTCTCCGAGCAAAACGCCTTGACTACCATAGAACTCGACTTGACCGAGGTCAAGTAGGGGGATATAGATTCTGGATAGGCTGCCGAATCAGCTAAATTCATAGCAATGCTATGGATTTTGGATGACGCTTCATGCTTGCGGTAAAAGTATGTGAATATAAAGATGGGAAGGAGCAACGTGCTCCAAAATTGGAAAAGCTCAAAGTTTACCGCTCAAAGGGTAAAGCTAAAAGCTCAAAGTTCTTTCCGTCTAAAGCTCAAGGCTTAACGTTCAAAGAGGGGCTGCTACCGTATGTGATTAGCAGCCCCGGTGAAATCCTGCAACAGGAGTTTCAGGCATCATCCATGTCATGGCTGTCTCGCAGGCTGGCAGCTTGTCCAACCTATTAAAAACAAACGCTGCTGCATATCAATTGACTGATGCAGCAGCGTTTTTAACAAGTTACTGAATTATCTCGGCTACGTCAAAGGGGGTGCTATTGTGTCAAAGAAGAAGAAAATGATGGCAGGATATGAGGAAGACCTGGAGCCAATCATATATGATAAAAATCTGTCTCCTAGCGACCTGAAACATTATATCGACATATCCAATATAAAACTTGTTCTTAGTGACTATGATTGGTGCAATTATACTCTTTTGGCGGAGATGATAACTAAAGAATATGGGGAACTGAAAATTAAGTTTGATTATTGCGGAATGGTTTTGTGTAGCATGGAAGTAGAGACCGAAAAAAGAATACATACCTTCCAGTTTTATGCTGATTTATTTGAAGAGTATATCATAAGAATTCTTCGGAAGAATATGAGAAATCTGCTTGAAGGATATACCTTCGATGGCACGGAAGATGTGGTGGATTTTTATAATGCAGTACTTACTTCTACAAAAACAAGATACGAAGGGAGTAAGATAAACAAGAGACATTGAAGCAACTTTTGCAGAAATGCCAGTAAAAAATGGTGGTGATATCACATGACAGATAAAGAAAGAGAACTCGGGGTATACGAGCCAGTATTAAAGCCTATCCTTTATGATGAAGAGCATTCAGCCTTTAATTTGTGGGATAATTTTTATTTGTTTGATAGTATTCTTGTTATAGAAGGTCGTGACAAGATGACTTATACGCTATCCTCCTGTTTGCCAACCAAAGCATATGGCAAGCTTAATGTTAAGTTTATGTATACGGGGGATGCCTATATGCAAGTAAAAACCCCATGGAGGATTTTTGTTTACGAATTTAATAAAGATATTTTTCTGAAGCATATCATCATATATATGAAAAAGCATACTCGTCACTGGAAAGGTAAGTATGCATTCGGAGGGCTCGAAGAAGTGGTGAATTTCTATAACGCTGTTCTTACTGCTCATGATACAGTAGAAAAACCAGAACTTCAGAAAATATTTGACGGCAAGTGATTTTTCTTATATGGAGGTATGACTATGGAAAAACTAAAACCTATTCCTTACGATGAGAATTTAACTGAATTTGCATTAGAGAGAACTCCATGGGATAATGATAGATTAACAACAGATTTGAAGCTAGAGGACTATTCATGGATGGTTTATGAATTGGCATCTTTCTTTCCTACCAAGAAGTATGGAGATTTAGATATACATTTCAAATATTTCGGTCTTGGGACGAGCAAATTATATATCAGGCAAAAATGGGATAATAAAGTATGTTGTCATAATATCATTTTTGATACCGCAATATTCAAGAAATACATCACTATCTTTATGGAAAAACATGTAGCACACTGGAAAAGTAGATATGCATTCTTTGGCGGGGAAATTGTAGTGAATTTTTATAATGAGGTTCTTGAAAACTACATAGAATACGAGGTAGGACCTATCAGAGCATTTAAGAAAAAAGAGCGGAGGCATCGTCGTTGGCGCAACCGTCAGAAAGCGAGAAATCTCGAGATAGAAATAGATCCATAAATTCATCAAGTGATTTTACACACCCATTGAGAGCAGGATTGGCTGGCTAACCGCTGTATCTTTCCCGGTCGGACTGTGCAGTAGCTTTTTGCCTTCTCGTCATAGTTCCACAAGTTCAAGCCAGGATTAAGCGGATGGATGGCACTATTTCCGGGGTCATACCAATGAATGCAGAAGGCACATAGCCGACAGCTTTTGACGCTGGCACGTCTCATATCACATCATCTCCTTATGACAAAATCAGCCAATGCCGAGCGTCCGCATCAAATCGGCATCCTTTATTTCCTCAGTATCCTTGAAGAGAGCCACCTGCAAATAGGCATTGGCTCTTGAGCAGCCAACGTAGAAAATACGGCGGGCCAGTTCACTATCTGCTTCGCTGTATCTGAAGTCCACAATAAGGACGGCCTGGGCTTCCAGCCCTTTGAACTTCCGTATGGAGGTAAACCATACCTTGTTTGGTTCCTTTTTGCCGGAAAGGGGAATCCCGGCCAATGCCGTGAGTTCGTTAAGAGGATTGGTTTCAGTACGGTGGATGCTGAGGATAACTATATCATCGGGCTTCAGGCCATTTTTCAGCATTTCTTTGACGAAGTTGGCTGCTATGGTCTGAAGCTCCTTTCTGTCCTTATAGGTGAAGCACTGGGGCTGCTTGCCATGGATGTCATTGATGTAGCTTTCCTCCTTGACTTGAACGAGACCACTGATTAGCTTGGCTATCTCAGAGGTGTTCCGGCAATTGCGGTAAAGCACCAGACGGCAGTCAGCATGTTCGTCAATCCACTTTGAGGGCTCCCGCTTCATGATAGCCTGATTGCGGTCATAGAAGGTGTAGAATACGCCGCCAGTCATTTCCATTAGGTAGGATAGGTGCTCCAACAGCGTATCGCTTAAATCCTGAGCCTCGTCAACGATAATGTTTGGGTAGGGCCAGAGGCTGTCATCGTATTCTTCATCAAGATACTGCTCGAAGGTAGGGATTATCTTGTCGATGGGTATATCCTCTCGATCAAGGATTTCCTGCCCCAGGGTGCGGACATTGTGAAAGGTGATGTTTTTTTCCTGATAATATGCCTTGCGAAGAGCCTCCAGTAGGAATTCGTTAAAGCATAGGTAAAGGGTTTTCTGCCCTAAGGAAGACAGCATCCGAGCTTTTTCCACCGCTAGCAGGGTCTTGCCAGTACCGGCAGGGCCGTGGATTGCGGCAATGGGCTGCTCTGATAGGAAATTCAGGATAGCGGATTGCTGGCCGGTCATCCGCACATACTGCTCCTTGTTCTCCCGAATCAGGCTGCTGATGGCCGGAGCAATACGGAAGCTGGGCATCAGCGTGTTTACTACTTGCGAGAACTGGGCAGGGGACAGGTCTGTCTTCCCTGCGTTCAAGTTCTCCTTCCAGAAGGAAAAGGCTCTTTTTAGTCCCGCCTCAGGATTATCCAAATCCGTCTCGTCCAGCAGAATAGCGGGAGAGGCAGACGGGGGCAGGGGGAGCTTCTTATCCAGTACTACTGAAGTAAACCAAGCAGCCCGTCCTACAACAGGCCGAGGCATAAGGTTCGGGAGTTTTTGACGCAGTATGTTGATGATGTGGTGTTGGCTCTCCGCAGCTTGCCCCAATGGGTCAATGATTTTATCCTCCCCAGTGTAGCGATTGGTCTGAAGCCAATGCCCATCTTGATAGGAGATGCCTCCAGCCTTGACCTCGATGACCAGAATTCCCAGGGATGGATGCAGAACGACAAAATCTGCCTCTCCTTCACTGCGCCGCTGTTTGTCATTGCCCAGCCACACAAAGGAATGGAACACAGTATAGCTATCGGAAAGCCCCTGCCGTAGGGAATCATATACCAACTGCTCGCCATCACTGCCGTGAAAGTTCTTGTTTAGGGAAGGGTAAAATCTAGCCATAGTTGCCGCTCCTTTTATACATTTGCTTGTTATGTAGGTATTCTATGGATAGCATATATTTCCTGCCCAAATTTGTCGGCGTAGCTTTCAGATACGAATTTCGGATAATGAAAGCAGTAATCATATCTTGGTGATGTTGCACATAAAATTTTCAAAGGTTGCCTGGCAGGCAACCTTTTTTATTGTGGCATAGTCTACACTAAGTATGATGATAGATTTGATACAGGAGGGGCTTATGAGCTATATAAGAAAAAATGCTAAGGATGGATTGGTTGATATAAAGGTTGTCGGAATCGGTGGTGGTGGCATCAATGTCCTAAATACCCTGATTAAAATGGGGTTAGAGAATGCAGATTTTATTGCAATGGATACAGATGCTGAGAAACTCGCATCATCATTGGCATCAAAGAAAATACTTATAGGTGAGAACATTTTTGGTGTAGATAGTAATGTTGAAGGTCCTTTTATAGGGGAACAAGCGGCAAAAGAGAGCTATGGGGATATTGCTGAGGCAATAAGAGGTGCCGATATGGTGATTATTCTTGCATGTATGGGGGGCAATACGGGAACGGGGGCTGCACCGATTGTAGCGTCCTGTGCCCGAGAGATTGGAGCACTTACCTTCTCAATAACAGCGAAGCCTCTTTCTCTGGAGGGTACTAAGCGTTGTAATACTGCTGATGAAGGCATGGATATATTGAAAAAACAGGCAGATGTCAGCATTATCGTTGTGAATGAGCGTGTTTGGTCGATAATAGATGATAATGCAACGACAAATGATGTATTTGTTTTTGCCAATGTAGCGATTTCTCAGATAGTAAGATCTATAACGAATTATACTAAGCCGTCTGATATCATAAACATGGATTTTGCCTGCATGAGATCTATGTTAAAGGGGACAGGCCGGGCAATAATAGGAATGGGAGAGGCTATTGGCGAAAATGCTATATTGACGGCTACCAAAAACGCAATGGAGCCATTTGGGGGTGAATGCATGCAAGATGCTGGTGTTATCCTTATGAATGTTATGGGAAATACGCCTAACTTGATGGATTTAAGAGAGGCTTCTGAAGTCGTTAGAGAAGCTGCATATAGAAAAGCAGAAATAATCTGTAATGTGGTGGAAGACAAAACCATGGATGATAAAGTTATCGTTACATTATTAGCCACTAAATTTGGAGATGACATTGATTGAAATGAAAGACAGATTTTGAGGTATCAACTATGGATAAAAGATATTTTTACTACAATGCTGTGGATGATGTTTGGCAGGAGGAGGCTTGCGCACAGGATGATATAGAATATCGTTTGAATCAATTAAGGTTTTATGATAGATTCAAAGCTTATGTATATTTACCTATGATTTGGACTGTTGAAGTGCTTCCAGATAAAGTTGTGGAGCTGATATTACATACTAAAAGAGTAACAATAACATATAATGATATTTCTGATATCACTGATAAAGAATGGACAATTGACTGCGATTTCTGCAATGGAATAGTGCAAGGATGGCCAATATCTATCGTGGCAAAAACAGAAAGGAATTGGCGTAACGGCTATATTTGCAATGATAGCATTGTATTCCCAGAATTGTTGGCAGCAAGATATGTAGATATCCCTGCAACAGTTGTTGATGTGGCCATTGAATACTTGAGAGATATAGCTAAGGATAAATTTGGATTTCGTCCCAGCTATTTAGGCGATGCACATGGATTAGCTCATATGATGGCCTTTTGCGAAAGCCCTTTAGATCCCAATTTGTATATTATCAAGGATGTATTGGGAAAAGAGGAATATGAGAGGATAAAGCGAGAGGGGGGATATGACACCTATAAGGAACTGTGTAAATATTTTGCCATAGAAACCCCACCGCCTAGCCTTCGGAAGGCGTATGTAATGAATCCGGAAAGCATTTTGATATATGTCTATATGCGTCAATGTGGATTTCGTGACATCAATATCATACGGCGCTTTTTCTACCGGGAAACGTTTTTTGGCCACCAACTATTGAAAATGCGATATGACGCTATTACCGGAATGATGAGTATGATAGGTGATGCGAGATATGTCTTTGCTAACTTTCAGAGGTTTTGTTGTTGGCTGTTGCGTAACCGTTCAGAAAAAGCAATTGCTCCGCGTGTGCTGCGATGGTGCAATGAGAATTTATCTAATGCTGCCACAGATACACTTAGAATGTTTGCTGAGGCCCGCCTGGATCTGAATGATGGAATTGTTGATTCAGTAGTGCGCAGGCGTTTGCTTAGTGAAGGGCTTACACAGGAAGTGCATGATATTCTGATGGAAGAGCTATTTATTGTTCGACCAGCTGTTGTGAATCCATATCCATTTGTGGGCGAGGAAGAAAAAGGTTATAAATTTGGAAATATAACGTATGAGTACAAGAAGAAGGAACTGAGTTTAGAAAAAGCGTTGGACGAATATACATTCCACTTGCCGAAAGAGACAAAAGAATTGCGAAAATGGGGGAATTTATTCCATAACTGCGTTGCCAGTTATGATACAGATATTATAGACAAAACATCTTTAATCGTAGCAATGAAGGAACAGGAAAAATATGTTGCCTGTATAGAAATACGGCAGGGAAGGATTACGCAGGCGTTGGGGTATTGCAATCAACGCTTGGAGCTAAAATATCGTGACGCAATAAGTGAATGGGCCAAGGCAAATAAGTTGTTTTATGGCCATAAGCCGAGGTACGAACCAATTCGAATTATTTAAGGTTGCCTGTCAGGCGACCTCTGCAGAGAATCAACGTATTATACTGAGCTTAGATGAAGTTTAAAGGATAATGAAAGATTGTTAGGAGGTAGATTTTTATGACATGGTGGAAAAATGGATTGTTATTAGCAGCTGGTGGTGTGGCAGGGCTGGCGCTGGCAGCCTGGCTGGAATCGGAATCGGAGGCTTGCGCCAGGAATGGAAGCCATAAAGTTCCAGGTGTGGATGGGATTGAGCTTTTGGTAGAGAATGTCCGCAAGGATGCGGAATGGGCAATGGCGGAATGTACTACGGATGAGGAACGTGAGAAAGTCTATGCGGAAGTGACAGATTCCATTAAGGAACTTCAGGCCACTCTGCAAAAGCGTGGTGATGAAATCATTGCTGACCTCAAGAAGCAGGTTTGTAATGATGCGGCTCTCAACGAACTGGAAGCTGGCAATGATGATGCTGTAACCAAATTCAAGAGCAGCATGGAAGACTTGACCAAAACTTTGGATGAGACTTTGGCTTCGCTGAAACCGGAGCCTATGATTTAAGGAGAAAATCTTATGCAGCTCAAGAGAAATCAGGAACTCTTCCTACGGGATGGAAGGACTATTACTGTCGTAGATAAGCTGGGGGTTGGTGGTCAGGGGATCGTATATAAGGTTCGCCTCAGCTCTGGCGAGATGCGTGCTCTCAAATGGTACTATGGTGATAAGCTGAGCCGTCCTGAGGAATTTTATCGTCATCTTGCGCAGAACATAGATGCCGGCAGTCCATCTGCGGCCTTTATCTGGCCGGAGGAACTTACGGAATGGGTAGATGGCACCTTTGGATATATCATGTCACTTTTTCCGCAGGGGTATGTCGGTTTTTCCAAGTTTGTCACGGCAAGGGTAAACTTTAGCAACATTGATGCCATGATAAACGCTGCCCTTAACATTGTCACGGCCTTTATGGACTTGCATAACAAAGGCTACAACTACCAGGATCTGAACGATGGAAATTTCTCCATCAACCCTGCCAATGGTGATGTGCTGATCTGTGATAACGACAACGTTGGCGGTCACGGCTTCGAGTCAGGGATTTTAGGCAAGGCACGTTATATGGCCCCGGAGGTGGTGCGAAAGGAAAAGAAACCGGATAAGCTGACAGATCGCTTCTCGTTGGCCGTGGTGTTGTTTATTCTCTTTATGGGGGATCATCCCTTAGAGGGGAAACGAACGAATGTCCCCGCGCTGACCAGCAAATACGAAAAACGCTTCTTCGGTGAAAATCCTGTGTTTATCTTTGATCCGAAGGATGACAGCAATCGCCCGGTGCCAGGGCTTCATCGCAATGCTATCGCCAAATGGCCGTATTTCCCGAGCTATATCCAGGAAGCATTTATAACTTCCTTCAGCCAGGAAAGCCTTATGGAAGGAACTGGCCGTTTGTTGGAAGGAATGTGGCGTCATGTGCTGATAAGATTGAAATCATCCTTGGTGAAATGCCCGCACTGTCATGAACATGTCTTTGCTGAAGTTGGTACGTTTATCTGCCCATCGTGTGGTGGAGTGGTAAAGCCTGCAGGTTATGTAAGGTTTCCAAAACGGGCCAATATGGATATTGTTGTTCCTATTATGGGGGGGACAAGGCTTTTCGCCTATCATCTGGATGAGAATGGCCCAAATGATGAAAATGTTGCAGCTCATATCATGGAAAAGCCGGGGAAATTTGGCATCAAGAACGAATCTGCAAGTATATGGACAGTATCGGCACCGGATGGTTCACAGGCAATCAAGGAACCTGGTGATGTAGCTGTTATCGGAGAAGGCTTCAAGCTGGACTTCGGTCATGGTATTATCGGTGAAATCGTCAAGAATTAAGGAGGAGACAATAATGGCTGGTATTTTAGATAAGGTAGAGATGACAAGGCGTATGTGCCCCGTGATTTTCCTGGTGGATACATCAGGAAGTATGGATGGAGCGCCGATAGGGGCTGTGAATTCGGCTATTGAAGGCGTGCTGCCTGAACTCTGTGTCATGAACGATGAGAATGCAGATGCTGAGATAAATGTGGCCATCATGAGTTTTTCTGGTGGTGCTGATTGGGTGACGGGAGAAAAACTTCTGCCACCGCAGAATGTAGCCTGGAATGGTCTGGATGCAATCGGTCCTACGGAAATGGGCGTAGCTTTTCGCGAGCTGGGTAAAAAACTTTCTATAGAGACAGGATTTATGCGCCGCGCCAGCGGTTCGGTAGCTCCCGTATTGTTCCTGCTCTCTGACGGTGCTCCCACGGATGATTACAAATCGGCGTTGGCCAAACTCAAAGAAAATAACTGGTATAAGGTAGCTGTTCGGGTGGCAATAGGCTATGGAGATGCAGATGACAATATCCTGGCGGAGTTTACCGGCAATCGAGAAACCGTCCTGCATACGAATTCCCCGGAAGATCTGAAGAAGATGATTCGTTTTGTATCTATTACATCATCTATGGTGGCAAGCCATAAGGTTGCCACGAATACTACGGAAGATGCTCCGGATGACAATACTGCAGCATTAGCGGAAGAATTGGAAGCTCAGGGTGGTGAGATGACAACAGCTTCAGCAGAAGAAGCGTGGTAATTGAAGGAAATACAGGAGGGAGGGGCGAAAGTGTCCTATAGAATATATTCTCTGTCCAGGCTTGGCGAAAAATATGCCAGACATGGTTTCAGATGTCAGGACAGTTCAGGGAACTGTACAAAAAACGGTGTGCAGATTGTCGCTGTGGCAGATGGCCATGGAGCTGGCGATTGTTTCAGAAGTGAAATAGGAGCCAATATTGCTATAGACATGGTATTCTGCGAGGCGCTGCCCCTTCTCTATGAAGAAGACCATCCTTTTAGTGAACAAGGCATAAAAAATTTCAAGTACAGGTTATGGCAAAGTTGGCAGAAAGCAGTGAAGAGTGATTGGGATAACCGATTAACGCTTGGAAAGTTGGGTGAAAATGAAGCCCGCTATGAACTGGTCAGTGATAAATATAGATTACGCTACCAGAAAGAGAGTGATAAATATCTTTACACGGCTTATGGCACCACACTATTGGCCGCTATTGCCATCAAGAATGAATTGCTGCTTTTGCAGATAGGCGATGGTTCAGCAGTAGTCTTATGTGCTAACGGCTTATTCATCTTGCCAGTTCCTCAGGATGAGGAAAATTTTCTCAATGTCACTACAAGCCTGTCAGATGAGAATGCTGACCAGAAGATTCGCCATGCGGTGCTATCCCTCGATAAAACCTCCAGTACCTATCCTGTAGCTGTATTTTTATCTAGTGATGGCGTGGATGATTGTTTTCCTGCCTATCAGAATGAGGAGCATCTCTTTAAGTTTTACAAGGTATTGATAGAAACCGCATTGGCAGAAAATACTGAGTCCCTGTTTACCGAGCTTTCTCATGATGTATTGGCAGACATGTCCGTCAAGGGCAGCCATGATGATATATCGATGGGGATTATGATGACTGAGGATATGGAACTGCTAGGGAAGGCTTGCAGCGATATAAGTCTGCCACAAAGTGCCATGGATGATGAAGCTGGACAGGAGGTGACAGAATAATGCTTAGCCTGGCAACGTTAGGCGAGTATCTACAAAGGAATCCTGCCCTTATGGAAAATCGCATACTGCTTCAAGGAGTTCTGAGGGATATATTTCCGCAGGATAAACTGATCGTGAACCTATTGCTTATGGGATTTGACGAGGATATATTTTCTCTGGTGGGGACAAATCTTTCTGAAGTGCAGCTTACTAAGTTGGCTGGCTCTATTGTGAACAACCACGGCGTAAGTGAGGAAAATGCCATCTATATCATCGACACATGGCTGGGCATAGTGTTTCAGGAGAACCTGCCTGCTGCCTTTGGAAATGTCAGAAGGCAGCAGAATAATCACAGTCAAGCTGCAGCCCAAAACATGAATGTGGCAATATCATTAACTCCAGGAGGTATTCGCCGTTTGTCTGTAGCCGATGTACGGGAGGTATTCTTCCGGGCTAAGGAAAGGTTGATGCGTAAGTGTCGTTTTGCCCGCAGTCAGGACATGGGAACATGGGATGTGGTCGATATGCGCAGCAACAATCACTACAGCAGAGGCATTAACCAACGGGAAAGAAGTTTGCTTGTGAAAAAACTGGGTAAAGGGCACTATCAGGAAGCGGATTTCGCATATATCCGGACAAAATCCGATATGACCACCTCGTGGGGACTAACCTACGATAGCATCGTCATCACAGCATTGAAAGACCTGCTGATTCCCTTTGCAGATATTGACTATGTAGAATCACAACGTGGCTTTTTTACAGATACCATGACGATTATCTTGAAAGATGGCAGGATTTATGAACTGGATGAGCATCAGATGATGGCTACACCGGTTTATGATAATATTTCAGACCTGGCTGGTTTTCTGAATGTCATAAAGGAGATGTGATGGAAGATGAAAAATGTTAGTGAGAAAGACTTCCAGGATGTAGATATGGGGAAATACGCTGATGAATATACAGAGAACGGATTTTGGGTGAAACTACGTGACAATGTAGCCAATATAGGTATTGCACTTATCTATAAGGCGTTGCAGCTCTATTATGTTGCCCAGTCGCCAAACTGCCCGAAAAAGGTAAAGGCTGGTATATATGCAGCCTTGGGTTACCTCATATCTCCCATCGACCTTATCCCAGATTTCACTCCGATTGCAGGCTATGCTGATGATGCGACGGCTATTGGAATGGCATTGCTCTTGGCACAGATGTATATAACTGAAGATATAAATGCGCAGGCAAGAAATAAAATCCATGATTTGTTCGGAGAAAACGCTGTAGCAAGACTGGAGGATAGCAACGATTATCATGGATGAAGGCAGCTGAAAAAGTATTCCAAAGAAAATTGTCATAATATTTAAGAAACATAGGGCTGTACAATCAGGATGATGTTAGCGAAGGAGGGATGCCATATGGCTAACCAGATATTGGATGTATTGCTTGGCAGCTTGTTGGGGACGCAGGCTGAATCAATCGCTTCCAGCCAACATAGACACGAACTGGTGCGGGGGGATGTGATATGCGTCAGAGATGGGTTCTCTAATCGGTATGGTGTATGGACAGGGAAAAATGTTATCATGTACGGCAATGGCCTACATGGAATCAAAGATGTTCATAAACGTTCCCTGAAAAAATTCCTAAGAGGAGCATCTGGCTACTCCATTTGTCTGTTTCCTAAAAAATACGGGCATCCGAGGCGAATATAGGCTATCTCGCCAATTCAAGGCGTGGTAATGCCTCAAAATAAGATTTGGAGAATGCTGGAACAGGCGGAAAAAGTAAGGCGATACAAGTGGTATTCTCCAGAAGAAACTGCTGTCCGTGCCGAAAAGGCGATTGGGCGGAGCGATTTTTCCAGTAGTGAGCACTTTGCTGTGTGGTGCAAGACCAGTATTGCTGAATCTCATGAGATGGAAACCTTGCGAGAGGTCTTGGAAAGTATAATAGCCTACTAGGAACATATATGATGCTAAATTCAGAAAAATAAGTAAAACATGGAAGGAATAAGCACAAAAACGGCGAAACAATAGAAAAAAGGGGAGGTGTCGCCATTATGAATTTGAAAGAAGCTTTTCAGGCACAAAACACAATCGTTGACCTGATGGATTATATCGCCAGCTATCTGGCTAAAGAAGACAACGTGATGACCATTACGGAGAAACATCTCCGCAGCAAGGCTTTGGCCGGGCAGCAGGATGAGAGTGTCGATGTCAGCAATAAGTCTGAGGAAATGTTCGATGTAGGTAAGCTTATCAGCATTTGGCAGCAACTGCTTGTAGAAAAGGAGAAGCTGGGACAGGCCATTGGCAAAGCCAAAGCAAATATGGCGTTCAATCTGGATGTGGCGGTAGATATCAACAAATGCCGTCATGAATTCTTGCCGTACATTGAGAAACTGGCTAACCGCAAGAGCTCCCATGAGCTTCAAAAGGGCGAGGGCCGAGGCTATGTCTTCAACAATGAAGGCAATCAGACTGCTTACTGTTATGACATAGACCGTGTCATGACCATAGACTATGACAGGAACAAGGTTCGAAACGTTGTGAAGGAGGTTAACCGTACGGCGGATGAGCTATCTATCAAAATAGATGAGGCCCTGCTTCAGACACAGGTGGATTATGAGTTGAAGTTCGACCTGGTTGGCAAGGAAAGTTTCATACTGGAAGAACTGATGGAAAAATAAGGCTCTGCAAATTCTCTCATGGGATTTAGTAACTCACAAATAAAATAAGACGGATAGGGAGGTTTATAAAAATGTATATTCTAAAGGAAGTCAAAGATAACGGCGACTCGAAGGAATATTCCTTCGAATCTTTTGAGGAAGCCCAAGCATTGCTAAATGAAAAGGCTGAGGCTGATAAGGCTGCACAAGTTGATAGTTGTGATATTTTGCATGGTGATGATATTTACAATAGGGTTACGCATGGCACCAATAAATATTATTATCTCAAAATTGAAGGCTTGAATAATCCAAACCCTACTTTTGATTCGATTAGCTTTTAGCTGAGAGTATTGTATAAACGGAACTCAAGTCTGCTTTCTGGGTGTTGACTTTTTGCTTGCTTTATTTCACAGAGTATATTAATGAATGGTTGCAGAGCCAAAAATAATCATCGAGCGGCATTAGCCGCTTGAGCAGGGACAGGCAACAGAGGGAATTCGGTTCAGATGCAGATGAACTGTGAGGCTGCATAAAATAATGAAGAATGGCTTATGTTAAATACATATAAAAGTATGGTAGATTGGAACCAGGAGACCAGCTCCAAATCCAAATTCTTCGCCAAAACTTATCATGTATCGTTCAGACGCTATTCGATCTGCGATAAGTCGCCAAATTAAAATATCTCCAATTCATAGGATCATTTCGTGCTATCACCCGTTTTCTTTTCTTAAATGTCCCTAATGGGGACAGCTTGATTTGTACAATGTTGTTTCGGCAACAACGTACAGAAATGGGAGGAACTTTGGTGGCTGTCTCTGCTCAAGCGGTTAATGTAAACTGCATATTGCTACCGAAAGGAACATACATAGGAACTGAAACCAAATCTGTTGTTGATATGCTGGAGGTTTGTCAAATTCTCGCAGATCTTCAGGATGCTTTTACGTTGCGATAATTGGTGATTTTTACCAAAAGGGTGACATAGCATATAGGTAAATAAAAGCCATATGCCGAATAATAAAATATCGATTCTGGCATTTACAATAATTTTACAGGAGGAGATTTATATGGCCTTTAACCCGGCAAATTATCAGGTATCTACCAAAGAGAGATGTATGTCCGTGGTATTGTTGCTGGATGTCAGCTACTCCATGGATGGGGAGAAAATAGACCGCCTTTATGATGCGGTGACGGAAATGCTAGGTACTTTCGTTGCTCATACGAGAAGCGACGAGATGCCATATAAGGTCGCCATCATAACATTCGGGCAAACGGTCGATTGCCATACCCGCTATACGGATGCCAAGCTGCTTAGTAATCTGCCCCGCTTTTACGCTAATGGCAGCACACCGCTGGGCACGGCCCTGCGTATGGCCAAAGGCATGATTGAAGATCGTGAAGAAACTCCTACCCGTTGGTATGGGCCGACTACTATTCTGGTTAGTGACGGCTACCCAAATGATTCCGGATGGGAAGTGGCTATGCACGATTTCATCAACAATGGGCGCACATCTAGGCGTCAACGTATTTCGGTCGCTATTGGTAACGATGCTGATGAGGAGATGTTGAAAAGTTTTGCCAGCAATGCGGAACTTTTCTTCAAAGCTGATGATGCCAGCAAGATTGCAGATATATTTGAAAAAGTCACGCGGTCAGTTGAAGCCGAAAGACAACATTTAACAAATAGTGGTCCAGCTTCTATGCCTAAGCCGCAAACTAGTAGTAAGCTTGCTCCTAGGATCAGTCGCCGTGATACTGTCAAGAAAAACCTTGAAGAAGATGATGATGATTGGAATTGATAAGCCATGGACAGAGACATTAATATAGTATTTGATTTGTCAGGCAGCATGGCGGAACTGGGGAAAATACGCATCCTAAAATCATTGGCAGCACGTCTAATACCTCTAGTCAGTAGGCACGGGGACGTAGTGCATTTTTGGGGCTGGCGCGAGGCGGTAACGCCCTTAAAAGGGCCGCGCGATATGGTTCTTGCTGCCAATAATTCCCAAGGATTAATTGATTTCATTGGAGACAATGGTTTCGGCGGAAAATATTTGTTGCTGAGTGATGGCCTTTGGGCTGCGGAGATAACCGACCAAATAAAACAACAAGTGACCACCACGCGCTCTTGCCTAGTGGCAGTCGCCATTGGAGCGGATGCCAACAGTTGGTCGCTCTCCCAAATCAGCCATGGACAGACAATGTATAGTTCGGCCGACATCGTGACAGCAGTGCAATTGTTGTGCTGTGCTGATATGGAGGTTTCTTCATGAAATATGGCGGCCTATCATTGGTAGGTTCCTATCATTCGGTAAATCAAGATTGCTACGCTGCCCGTCAGGTAACAGGAGGTTACGTACTGGCGGTATCCGACGGGCTGGGCAGTCACATTCATTCGCAGGCTGGTTCTGCCGCTTTATGCACAGCAGCCTGTGAACTAGCAAATTCGCTGGAGTGTCGCTTGGTGAGCCAGGAGCTGTTTCTGCAAAAGCTGCATGAGCTGTGGCTGGACTTGTTGGCTAAAGCCTGTCTGAAGGTGAAGGATTGTCGTGCCACGGCTTTGATAGGAGTGGTCGGGGAAAAAGATCTGTGGCTCTTCCGCTTAGGGGATGGATTTATCGGTGCAGTCGTTGATGACGTAGTTTGTGTGATGTTTGATGACAAAGACGAGCATTGTATAAACGAGACTGACTGTCTGGGCAGCACGTTGGAGCTTGATTTGTGGGAGTTTCACCACTTTCAATGCCAATCCTTTCGTGGGATAGTGGCTGGTACAGATGGGCTGATGTTGCCCAGTGCAATCCCACCGTTGACAGATTTTACACGGGAATTTTGCATGGCCTATCGTGACATGGATCTGCCGGCAATCTTGAAGGACATTGGCGATTGGTTGCCAAAATACAAAGGGATTGACGACAAGACTTTGGCGTTTATCATCGAGGATAGAGCAAAAGGGGACGAAGATAGTGGAAATAACTGAGCAGGGGGTCGATGGTTTCGTACAACCGACCGAGTGTGTAGACGAGTTCAAGCATAAATATCGTTTGCTAAAGGAAATAGCCAGGGGAGGTCAGGGGGCAGTATACAGGACCCATGCGCCGCGCCTGGTAATAAAATTGGAGCTTAGCGATCATCGGTTTGTCCAAGCGAGCAAGGCTGCTAGAGATAAATATCTTTCTCTGCGTCTTCTGCCCATCCCAAAAGATTTGCCAATCACCCTGCCCCTGGCCGTACTGGAGAAATACTCCGGCTATGTGATGCGCCTGATGGATGATATGATTTCCTTTCGGGATGCTTTTAACTGCAATGGGGATGATGCTCCCATAGAAAACGAATGGTTGGAGAACATAGCCACCCAAAACCAGAATATTGCTATAATATGCTGCAATTTGATAAAACACGGTGGTATGCGTCGCTTTTGGCAAGCGTATATGAAAACCGCTTGCTTATTGGCGCGTCTACATGAGGTGGGGCTAGTTTATTGCGATTTTTCTGCTAACAATGTTTTTATATCCGATAGCCAGGAATTTTGCAATGTCTGGCTGATTGACGCGGATAATCTGGATTTTGAGGAAAATACCTGCCAGCATCGAGTTTGGACGCCGGGTATTGGTGCGCCAGAAATCATCGACGAATACGTGGCGAAGGGTTGCACCTTCTATTCCGATTGCTATGCCTTTGCCGCTACATTGTTCCAGCAGCTAACCCACCATCATCCCTTTGAGGGCGAGTTGTTTGATGAACAAGTAGAGGAGTTGGATGACATCGTGCAGGTGGAATACCTGCGCGATTGCGGAGAATATCCCTGGGTATTCGATACGACAGACGACAGCAATATCTGGTCGGGCGATGGCGATTTCTATCAGAATTTGATCCCGCCACGCCTGATGGCTCTGTTGAACGAGACTTTTAGCGCCGAAGAGGGGTTGTTTCACAAACAACGCCGCCCCTCTATGGCAGAGTGGGCATATTCCTTAGCGCGCTCGCTGGATGAGACTGTGCGCTGCCCCAAGTGCCAAATGGAGCGCTACGGCAAGAAGACCGTTTGTCCATGGTGCGACCATGAGCATCCCCTGCTGACTATAACCTCATACAGCCAGAATGGGGAGATTTGGTGGCAATTGGCCCATGAGATAGAGCTGGGGCAAAATATATCCATCCCATTGCGTCTGGTAAATGGCTTCAAGGTACGGGAAATCGACGAGGTGGCTTTCACAATGCAGTGGACAGCCAACGGAATTTATATTCATAAGACCAAGGAAAGCCTAAGCATCGAATTTGCTGACCGAAAAATGGGGCGCGTTGCTGCTTCCGGCTTTGAGACGACTGAGGATACCCTGTACATATATTGTTTGGGCAACGGCAACACTGCCAAAAGAATAGAGGTGAGACTCATTAAATGAAACTTGAAGACATCAGCACAGACCGTGGATTTCTTTTTGAACATGTGCCTTGCGAACGGCTGGAACTAGGCGAAATATCGGTAACTGAGGGACGACTGGAAATGCAGGGTGTAAATGTTTACTGTTTCAAAAATCGGGAAAACACCTTTACCCTCCGCATCACTGATTCTGCCCAGCAAAAGGGCATCCAGGACTGTTTGCGCCGCCAGTTAGTTGGATTGGCCAGCCTGGAAAGCTCTGGTAGCCTAGCTACTTTGGCAGACGGCAGAAAAAAATTCTGTCTGCGCATCATGTTTTTTCTGCGCAGTGTTCGTTTCGGTAGATTTCAGGTCATACTGAGTAATAAGGCCAAAAATACCTTGAAAAAGCATGGCTATGAGATGTCTGATTATAACTGCTTGGCAGACTTATTTCAATTCACTGACGGAGTAAGCGGGGAGCATTGCTTTGCCTTTCAAAGCGTTGATTCGCTCCTTGAGAAGCCGAAAGAAAATAATGGGGAAGATAAAGAAGCAGCAACTAAGGTAGCGAGCCACGAGGCTCTTCAGACGGAAAAGGAAACACCTCCCGAGCTTGCCACGGATGCCACGGTGGCTGCAGAAGACGATAGTTCCGTCATAGACGAGACGATAGCTACTCTCGAGGAGACTGATGAAAACACTGATGGGGATTTGGCTAGCTCAATAGATGGCAAATCCCTCAAGCTCTGCGGCCAGGGCATAACCTTATTCGTCACCATCGAGGGCGATGGGGTGGAGAGTCGCGCTATGGCATATCGGGCTGTCGTGTCCAAGAGCCGACCTGCTAACGCCACACTTTACTGGCAGCTGGCCTATGGGGAACTGGCATTCTCGGATGAGCAAAGCTACGTGGCGGCGCGAGTGAGGGATATTTTGCATGCCACACCGAATTATATAAGCATCTGGAATGAATATGCCATACGTGAAGGCGATTTTTTGCTTAGAAGAGCCAGGGCAGTGGGTGAAATTTCCTATAGTTCTAATTTCAATATAACCCCGGAGGGTATAGAACTGACGGTGACAGATGAAAGCACGAGTCATTTGGAGAATCTTGCTACGGGAGATTGCCTGGCCGCCTATCTAACGCCTCCCCCCTATATTGAAGATCAGAATATGAACTGGCAGTCTTACCAAGATTGGAAAGCGCAGCAATTACAGTTATTGAAAGTTAAGCGTCTGCCCAGAGTGCCAGTTTTTGAAGTCAAGGCCAAAAGCAAGTATAGCGTGACCTTGGCCAATGAGCGGGAATTGCCGGTCGGCAGCAAACTTTATTTTTCCATCAATGGCGATGAAAAGCAGATAGAACGTCGAGAAAAAGCGCGCTACCGCATAGAAAACGGCACTAGTGCCTCACCAACCTTGGGGCTGATTTTAGGCAGCCAAAACGGCGCCTTTTCGACCAGCCAGGATGTAGCCGCTATCGGTCTGACCACAAAAAAAATTTCTTACATAGAGCCCTTGTCGCAGATTTTGCGCCAAAAGATTTTCCGAAACCCGCCGACCTCAGCACAAATAAAAGCAATAGATATAGCTTTAAACACGCCTGATATAGCCATAATTCAAGGTCCACCTGGCACAGGCAAGACTACCGTAATTACCGCCATTTTGGAACGATTGAACGAACTGTCAGAAAAACGCCAAATGCAACCAGGGCAAGTGCTAGTGACCAGTCTGCAACATGATGCCGTGCATAATATTATCGAGCGAGTCAATGTCAATTCTTTGCCAACCATAAAATTCGGGCAACGACGGACGGATGATAATTTATCCATGCAGGAGGAATTGAGCCGTTGGTGCAATCGCACACTGACAGAGCTGGAGCAAAAACATCCGCAGCTAAAGCAATCGGCCGATGAGAAGAAACTATTTTCCCTTTACAATGCTTATTTCCAATCGCCCAGTGATACCAAGGCTGTTAATTTTCTGACTGCCGCAAAAGAATTGGTCAGGGATGACCTCCTGCTGGAGGAAATCGAGCGCATCCTTGAGGAGATTGCTCCGCTGAAATCCACTGGCAATGACGAGTTATTAAGAAAGATTTACCAACTGCGCACCAAAGAGTCCTCATTTGCTGATGACGGGCAAATAGCCGCTATGGATTTGTACAATGAGTTGGAGACATTGTATGGCGAGGCACTTACCGAGAAACAAGCAGCGCGTTTGGATTTGCTGAAAAAAGCTGCTATGGCTGATATACCGGACAAAGTGTTACTGGACGAATTGGTCAGAATCCGTCATCAATTATTAGCGGAATGCATTGGTTCCCCGCCTTTTGAAAGCGATGAGGCCAGGGAGGATATAGCTGTCCTTTATGGGAAACTCAAAAAAAAGCTACAACGCCCCGGCGATGAGCTAGGGAACATCGTCTATGATTTATATAGCGAGCTTAGGGATAATCCGTACAGCGTTTACCAGGCAATAGCTTCCTATAGCTTTGTGTTTGCAGCCACTGCCCAACAGACTGAAAAAGCTGAGATCAAACGAGCCAAAGGGGTGGAAAATCCCCAGGACGATGATACCCATGCGCAATATGAAACAGTCGTGGTGGACGAGGCCGCCCGAGTCAATCCCGGCGACCTAATGATACCGCTCAGCCAGGCGTCGCGCCGCATAATTCTGGTGGGTGATCAACGCCAGCTCCCCCACATGTACGATGAGGAAATTTTTCAATCACTGCGCGAGGAAGGGCTATTGGAGGACGAAGGCGACATAAAGACCAGTATGTTTGAGCATCTTTGGGAAAAGGCGCTGGAGCTTTCCAAGTCAGACGGAATAGACAGACGGGTAACGCTGGATGCCCAATACCGAATGCATCCATTGCTGGGGAAATTCGTCAGCGATAATTTTTACAAGCCATACGGTGAGCCGTTTTCCTCGCCTTTACCCGCTGAAAAGTTTGCTCAGGGCATTTGCTCCTCGCCTATACGCTGGGTAAACATTCCCAACAGCTACGGTCAGCATGAACGCACTAATAATTTCAGCCTCAAGCGCAAATGTGAGGTAGATTACATCGTCGATACTTTGGCTGCGTATCTTGCCGACCCGCAAAATAATGAGCTTACTTTTGGGGTGATAAGTTTTTATCGTTCCCAGGTACAGGCTATCAAACAGGCCATAAAGCAGCGACTGCCGGAGAATTTAGCCAAAAGGGTAAGGATAGGCACCGTCGATGAGTTTCAAGGCATGGAATTTGATGTCATGTTTCTTTCCATTGTGCGGAGCAAGAGATTTTTCCCGAATATGCAGGTAAAAGTAGGCGATCGTCACAAAGAAATAAATTTGGACGAGCTGGAGCGCATCCCGGCAGATGCTGATGTCGAAGACAAAAAAAGTCATAAAGATTATGTCCAAGCTGTTGGCAGTAGTATATACGGTTTCTTGACCGACAATCGTCTTTGCGTGGCCTTGAGCAGGCAAAAGAGGCTGCTGATAGTGGTAGGAGATGCCGATATGTTTGGCGGAGAAATCTCGCAAAGGATAGCCAAAGTCTGTGTCCCTGCCATGTATAATTTATTTAGGCTTTGCCTGCAAGAAAACAGTCTGGTAAATAGCTAGGGGCGGAGGATAATTATGGCAGAGAATGTAAAATGTATCAGTCTGTTTCTGGAAAAAGAATACCAAAACAAATTTCCCAGCATCCCCGTTTTAGCCGAAAATGATTACTTTGTCGAGTTCAATGCTTATGAAGTTTTTTTGCCAAAAACGTGGCTGGAAGGTGTTGCGACCAGCAACACGGAGCAGGAAGAAAGCTTAAATATATTTGAAGTGAGCGTGCTAAGGCTCTTGGGCATTGGAAATTATTCTGCCGTTGACCTTAGCGAAAAACTCTGCCTGCCGCTGGACTTAGTGCAATTTATTTGTCAGCGACTTAAGGAAAGCGGCTTATTGGACAGCAATCGCCAAATTACTGTTCGTGGCAGACAAAAGATTGGCCAAGCGACAACAAATGACGAACCAGTCCAGGATGAAATACCTCATCTGCTGTTAATGTCGCGTGACAATCAAAAAGTTATGCCTATGCTGTTTTCTCGTTGTGAACAGGTCGGTGAGCTGGAAAAACCGCATATCAATATGGTAGTAGGTAGCACCGGTCATGCAAAGAACGTGAGAGGACGATGCTTACTGGTAAAAGAACGGACAAAACATCCGGCTATGCTGACGCAAGGGCAAATTTTCGATGCGCTGCGAGGGCTGGCCTGTAAACCGGGCAACCGCCAACAAATCCGATATGACCGTAAAGTACACATAGCCTCGACTTATTATGCGCCAATTTTCCTTCATGCCAAAGCCGTTCTGCAAAACGGTTTCATCGACTATGCGATAGTAAGCGATGGCGAATCTATACATAACGATTTTCTCCGGGAATATATGGAAAGACAGATCAAAGGAATAGATACTAAGCTAAAAGAAAAGGCTTACCGACTGAGTACCAAGCAGAAAAAAATTACCAAATACGATGGACGCTATCCCGAAATTCATGTGGCTTTGCGTCAGCAACAAAAACGTACCGAGACTGCTGACGAGCGAAGAAACACTGAGCGACAGGAACGTCAGCAAGTCCAAGGCCTTGCCCAGGCTATCGAGTGGGCCTTGCTCTATCATTTGCGAAAATACCCCCCGCCTATGGAGCTTTTGGCTTCACTGGAAGTGCAAACCCCAGAAGAAAATGCGCAAACACTGTTAAATTTTGCTGAAAGGCTCGGCCTTACAGCGGCAAAGATGCATCCAAAAATGTTTTCCCGGGTGTATGGCAGACTGGTGAGGGGATGCTTGCAGTCGGATAATCCCAGTCTTGCCATATTGCTGCCCCTCAGCATAGGAACAGCGGCCAAAGTTCCCGATAGCCGAATAGTTGAAGCATTGAACACTCTGCCGGGAACGGCAAGAATTCCCTTTGGCGACAACGAGCCCACAGATATTGCCAATAAGAGAGAGAATGCCTTTTCCTTTTTAAATCGCCTCGATCGCTACGGAAAGGAAATCCGACATAATGATGAGTGGCATCCTATAGAAAGCGATGATGCTGAAAAACTTTATGCGGCTGTTCGGCAGTTCGTGCAGGTACTTTTGCCGGATTACGATAATCAGCAATTAATGGAGGATGATAGCGCTAACGCTTCCTTGCAAAGGCTAAGCGCCGAGATAACAGTAATGAAGGCCCTGGGGGAGGATGTCTATATGAACATGCCGCCAGATTTGCAAGAGCAGTTCCTAAAGATTTCGCCTGACAAAGACGACAGTGAAGAAAAAACAGGGCGGCAAGTATTAGCCACGAAATTTGTAGAGACTCTATCCATCATACTGGAGAAAATTCTCTCTAGTCTGCTGCATGCAAAGCCTATTATTAATATGGAAAAATCGGCGGTTATAGCCAGGCTACAAAGCCAGGGCATTTCCACCGATTTATCGACGGTAAACGATAGGTATTATGAAAATGCTTGTCAGCAGCAAAAGGCAACCTTAGGCGCATATACCCTGGCATATATGGCCAGCCTAAATGACACTGAGTTAACAAAATTCGCCGAAAAAAAAATTCCCGAGCTGGCTTATGAAATTGCAGGCTATCGCGGGCATAGCAATAACCTTAACATGGTATTGGATGAGGCACTTTTGCTTGATTTGCGCCACCGGGTATTTGAAGCAGTTAAATATTTGGGAGGGTTTATAAATGAATGAAGATATGAACGTAGTTCAGATAGACACAGATGAGTCGGCAAATCAAGAAATCATAAGCCCCGTTGATAAAGATATCCCTTCCCACGAGGAATCGCCCACCGAAAAATTAAAAAACTGGGAAAAGGAATTGGCCGCGCAAAGAGAATCACTGGCGGAGGAAAAAAAGGATATAGCCATTCGCGAGGCGCGTGTTCAATCTCGCGAGGACATATTGGCAGAGAAGGAAAAGAAAACAGCTGCTTTGGCATGTGAGTTGGCAAAGCGCGAAGAAAGCGTGGTTGATTTAGAGCAAAAACGCGAAGAAATATCCCGCAGTGAAAAGGAACTATCGTCTCGTAGTGAGCGATTAAATGTCCAGCAGGCTGCCATGGACGAGCGGCAGCTTGCCTTGGATGCCTTGCAGGCGGAGCTGACTAAGAAAGAGCAAGAAATCCAGGCACAAGCCGCCAAACGGCAAGCCGAGGAACTTGGCAACTTGCGCACCGAGTTGGAGAAAATTCGCCAGCAACGGATCAGCGAGCTGGAAGCAGAGCTGGAGCATATAAGGAAGGCTGCAGCAGATGAGGCCGAAAAATTGAGACAGGGTCTGGATGCAGATATAAATACCAGACGTCAGCGGCTGGATGAGGAAATGGCCGAAAAGCGCAGTCAACTCGCACAAGAGATAAAGGAGCAACGTGATAGCCTGGAGGCCGAGCAAAAACAGCTATTCAAGGAAAAAGAGCAGCTAGAGACAGAAAAAAAGACGCTGGAGTTTGATCGGAAGCGGACAAAAAAGCTGGAAGATACCCTTAAGGCGCGTCAAGATAATATTGAGGCCGAAGTGTCGACAGCGAGCGAAGAATATCGACAAAGCCTGGACAAGAAACTAGAAGCCTCTCGCCTGGAGAACGAACATCTGCGTGCAGAGCTGAAAAACTCTGAGTCCCTGCTGGCAAATTACAATAGCTTTCAGGCGGTGTATGGCGATAATCCCGACATCTTACGTAAAAAAATGGCGGATCTTCGCGCGGCGTATGACTCTTTGCAGGATGAACTGGGTAAACGCCCCGGGCAAGAAGTGCAGCAGGAGTGTGAGCGCTTGAAGGCAGAAAATGCACGGCTGCAAAATGATATGGTAGTGCAGGAAAAGCAATTTGGCAATATGCAGCAGCAAGTAGTCGAGCTGGAAAAGATGCGCAACAACAATGTGATTTTGCAAGCCTCCAATGAAAGCTTGCATGCTCAATGGACAGAAGCACAGGACATCATCAAGAACCAAGCCGAACAATTGAAACGTCTCACCGCAACTGAAGTAACACCGGCTGATCGGGAGGCACGGGCACAAAGTCTACGCGAGCCTTACCTGGAAAGGCCTTTTGTCGCGCCAGTTATTTCCAAGGCCGATGCATCCGTTGTAAGCGAGCTGGAATGGCTGACAGGAATAGAAAATGCCTGCAAGGACTATGGCATATCCTTCCCTCGTCGTGTGCTTTATGCTTTCCACACTTCGTTAAAAATCGCCAACTGGTCTACTATCACCGTATTGGCAGGTGTCAGTGGCACAGGCAAATCGGAGCTGCCCAGACTCTACTCGGCCTTTGGAGGGCTTAATTTCATCAGCGTCCCGGTACAGCCTAACTGGGACTCGCAAGAATCCATGCTCGGATTTTTTAACTCTATCGATAATAAATTCGATGCACAGCCTGTGCTGAGATTTTTGGTGGAATGCACTGAGCAATACGATAACAATATGGCCGTCGTGCTCCTGGATGAAATGAATCTGGCGCATGTAGAGCATTATTTTGCAGACTTTTTGAGTAAACTGGAGACGCGTCGCAGCGCACCGGACGATAATCTTCCCAAGATTTATGTCAATCTAGGTGCCGGCGTAAAGCCTTATGAATTGCCGCTTAAACGCAATATTCTCTGGTGTGGGACGATGAATCAGGACGAGACTACCAAATCCTTGTCCGACAAGGTTCTCGACCGGGGAATTGTCATCAATTTCCCGCGTCCGCGTCATCTCAAAGATCGTCAGGGAGCACGTAATATCGACACCTTTTGCGAAAAGCGCGGCATCGCTCCGCTTAGCCGCCAGGTATGGAATGCTTGGCGAGTGACCAACATCCAGTTCCAGGACAAGCAGACGGAAAAACTGAACGAATACCGTTCTTTGTTGGAAAAGATGAATGACCATTTAAGTACTGTAGGGCGTGCCATTGGGCACCGCGTCTGGCAGGCGATTGCCCATTATGTAGTGAATTATCCCACGGTCAGGGCAGCATTTAATGAAGCTAACGGGGAATTGACAGATAGCCTGGAGCTGGCTATGCACACAGCAGTGGAAGATCAGATTGTCCAAAAAGTAATGCCGAAACTGCGTGGCATTGATACACGTGGCAAAAGCTACGATAATTGCCTTAGTCCCATCAAAGGATTATTGAATGAATATAAGTTCAATCTGGAGAATGATTTTACCAGAGCGTGCGAGATGGGATACGGGCAATTTATGTGGGGCAGCGCCGAATATATTGAAGATGATAACGGCGACGAGCAGGAGTTAAATGATGCAAATCAATAATTTTGATGAATATTGCCAGGCCCTCAAATCCGGCGGCATGATTTATGAACGTGCCTGCCTGTTGCGCTATATTCGCAGTTGGCTCATAAATGTTCAGGCTCTAGATAAAGGACGCGATGAGGAAAAGCTAGGCTATGTAGGGCTGACAGAGCTCCTAAATCTAAATATGACCGCCGAGAGCGACGAGATAACGCGTATAGCCAAAGAAACGATTGGGGCAATGTGCCATATAGCGAACAGTTTTCGTGATAAAATTGTGCGTGAAAAGGTGATGATGCCCACCTATAAGGCAAAGGAGCTTGACAGCGCTGGTCTTAGTTGGCTCAGCAAACGTTCGGGGCGTACCATCAGGGAGAAACTGTCCTCCACGAACAGCCTATTGGCGGTGCGCCGTCGCCTTAGTCTGGACACGGGTGAGAACAGGCTTTTTCTAGCCTTTGTGCGCGAGCTTGAAGAGTGCATTGAGCAGAAACGAATAGCCAACAAAAATTTTGTCGATGTCGTGGAAGAAGATTTCCAGGATAATGCGCTGAAACTTTTGCACAACAGCGATATAGAGGAAATCGGCAGGTGGGAAAACCTGCCGCCTAATAATACGTTGCTCTCAGATAGATTTTATCGGCAAATTTGGCGCGGCTGGACTGACTTGCAAAATTTTTCAGAGATGATAAAGTCAGATGACGATAATCTAGGCCAACGGCTATGTCTGGTCTTTTTCTGGAAACTTGCTAGTCGGGTAGCCGAATATTGTCATTTTGCTCAGCAACCAGTCACTTATGATTACCTGCATTTTATGTTGCTGCCATTTACGGGGAAATCCCTTTATGGTTGGCATGCCAAAGGCATATTTTCTATCAGCCTGGAAGATTGTTGTCTGAGCTTATACCATCAAAATAGGCAATATCGGATAAAATTTGCGGACATGACGGCCAGTCTTTATCGAGATGAGGAAGAACTACAACACGATGTTTTGACAGCCGATACATTTGACTGCTTTGTTATGCAGGCGGTACAATTCCTGTTTGGCGATAAGGAAAAACTGCCCAGAACCGCTACCTCTGATAGCGAGTCAACGATAGAAGGCAATTTGTATATTGACCTCTTTACCAGCAGGCCTATTTATCTTAATGCAAGTGGTGAACCAGTCCGCTTTGCGGAGCGCATTATGCGGCAAATTTTCATCAGGGATAATCATAGCTATGATTTACCCGTTAATAAATCCACCGCCATGCACATTTCCCAAGAATCCCCAGCCTATTCGATAGCCTCTTGCATGCACACCAAGAAAGATGCTAGCAATAGATTTAATGAGCTTTTGCAGATGGTAGGGCATTATTTGCACGGACGTAACGTCAAATCGGTGTCGGTGCCATTGCCGGATATTTACAATGAATTTCAGTTAAGTGCCATAAGAAGAGCGTTGCACCTCCATTACAGCCATGTGCAAACAATGCCGCGAAGCATTGCAGTATTGTTTTATGAGCTATCGCAACAGCAAGGTAACAAATATAATGATGGTGATTTTGTCTTAGTCGTTGATTACATAAAAGGCAAGATTTCTCTGACGTTGGTCGAGGCTAAAAGAAATCCTATTGTTGCTAAAGCACTGCCCGAGACAGAAGGTATTATTTGGGAGAGGCATCCTACCTATAGTAAAGAATGTCGCATCGGAGATAATGTCACCTATACCGACAAGCTAAACGATTTACTGCTTAAATGTGGTTTGCAAGCTTCCGAGGAAAACATTGCCCGTATTCTTAAGGTGTTCGGTGTAAAAGGGTTGCCCTATGAAGCAGATATTTTGGCATTCACTTTTGGTGATACCTGGAGTATGCTGTCAGCCGAGGCCGCAAAGTTTTTTATACAGACAAAGCTAGATGCATCGTTAATAATTTCAAATTATCTGCAACGCATAAAACCAATAATTGGCAATAAAAAAGTCCATGTCTGTGTAGTTTCCCCTTACATCCATAAGATTAAACAGGGTTGCACTATGAGGACTGACGGTTATATGCCGTTGCATGGCTTCCAATATTATTCAGCCTTACAGTCAAGAGTAGAAGACTTTCAAAAAAGTAGCGATGAGCTGGTCCCCCCCCTGTGGAGCGACCAACTTCCCGCACTTTCAATCAAGCGGTTGTACGGTGAGTTTCCGCTCATCGATCCGCGAAATGCGAACAAAATCTCCCCACAATTCGGCAGAGAACAGGAAATACCAATTCCGCGGCATTTTGTCTTACCCCAAAATCAGTCTGAATATAGATTTGGCCTTATTATGGGCAAGAATGAGCGTGATATTGATTATGAAGCTGTTGTCAGGCATCGGGCATTCCCGCTCAAAGAAGATGTAGAATGCGAGCTGAGACTCACTTATACTTATGGCAAAGATATGCCCTATGAATTGACATTTATGCCAGTGGGGGACATAAAACCATTTCATATGGCAGAGGTTTTGTGGGAAGATGCCAAGGAGCATCCCTATATGGACTTGCAGTCTCCTAAATTTCCAGCCGATGAGGAAAACTGGCAAAGTTTGCAACATATAAAGACGAAACGGAAAGAGGATGTTGATGCGCTTGATTGGATAGAAGGGACATTCCGAGGACGTATAATTATAGACTTTGACAATGACGATACGTTTTCTTATGCCAACAAGTACGATAATCAGATTATTGTTCTAGCAAATGTCAATGGGCGAATGGCAATTGTAAGATTTTCGGATAAAGACAACAAATTTAAAGACAAGAACGGCAATCTTCACGGCACAATTAATCTTTCAGTGTTTCCTGATAATCACAAGCACTATAAAATACATTTCGGAAGCTTTGAAGCTATGCGTTGGCGTAAGGATGTAAATGGGCAAGCATATTGTTTTTGTTATGTGGACGAGGAGCATCCTCATGTTGCTTTTTTTGAAAGTGCGCTTATTTTAGGTTCCCGTGTAGAAGATATGCAAAATTGTGACGTCATTTTTGACATAAAATCTCGCCCGGACGGGAAAGAAAATGCCAGCCGTATAATTATTGATAAAGTTGGCTATGAATCTTTTTTTGGCGCACGTATATCATGTGGAAATATTCCCTACGACATAGAAAATCCTAAAGTCCTATACCCGTTGCACAAAGTCTATTTCAATGGCCGTTCCAGCAAGATGCCGGATTGCCCAGCACATTTCAGAGATTGTATCAGTACTGTATCGCAAGAGATTACGAAGTATTTTGTTGAAGCCTGGAAAAATCGCGATGTTGATTTGTTGCGAAAACTATTTCGGATTATGTGTATTATGCACACAGATATAGGACATGATGTCTATGATATAGCCAATGTGGTCATTAAGAAGCATCCCGGGCTCATCAATGATGATCTTGGCTGCATTTTGGGTGATTATGATAGTGAAGAGCAACAGAAGTTGTTAATTTTACTCGTTTCTAACGAGACCATCGAGCCGGAAAAAATTATAGCTATTCTAAGCAAGGCCGCCTGGAAAAATGAAGGTTTTATGCGCAATGCGCCGCCACACATACTGCTGTCTTACTTCGACAAAGCATTGGTGTTTATAAATGACTACAAAAGTTATGATAAGCAGGGTAAGCGCAATGTTTTGCAATGCCTGGAATATGTGCTAGCGATTTTCCGTCTGCGCAATCGCGGTGATGCAGATATAAACAAAAAACTATCCCTAAACAATTCTGCTATGCAGTCGCTATATGCGACCGTAGAGGATATGATTGACAGTAAATATGAATTGCCTGCTTCCAGAGTACAACTAGAAGCCGCACAAAGCGAAGAATTTCGTGCTAGCAACATTTCGGATTTTTACTATGCGCTTCTTGTGTACATTACCGGGGGCGAAGATGAGATAAAACTGGCCGGCATTAACGAAGCCGAAGAATAGTGTCCGTAAGGAGGAATTGATAAATGGCTGATTTTAGTAAGATAAATGAAACTGTTTCCCAGTCAGTTATCAAATCAAAACGGGATTTAGAAAATTCTCTACACGACCAAAAGTTAAAAAAAGAAGCAGACTATTCCTTGCTTAAAAAACTCGGCAACAGACCGGATAAATTAGTGAATAAGAAATACCAGTGGCAAGGAGAAAATATCAGCTTCGACATCGATGATTTTTGGCTTTGCCAAGTGGACGAGATTACTTTCGTCGATAAAGCACCGCAAAAAGAGGGCGTGGAAAATATACTGGGGACATTTCGTGGCTTGCGTGGCTTCAATTTTGTTTATATGATTTTGGGGTCGCCTGAAAAAACCTGCTTTTATCTCGGCGTAGCAAAAGATAAAGTACACGCCGGTCGAGGAAATTTCAGTGTCGAAGAAGTGGGCGAAAAGCTTTTGCGCCCTGCTATACAAGGCAATTTTCGTGGGTGTAAATTGAAAACCGTAACAGATGAATCTGATGAGGGCAAGACAGGTATGCTCAGCAAATCAGACATTCTTGCCAGACTGCATAATCAGGACTTTCATGTGAGCATGATGGACGGCGTGCCAAGCGTGAACGTATCTAATAACCATACATCTGGCGGCAAGGAGAATTTTCAAAGTATTGACCGTTTGGTGGATGTTATGCAGGGCTGTTATTTTGGAGTGGTAGTCATAGCACGTCCATGTAGTGCCAGGGAAGCGGATGAGCTTGGAAAAAATTTATATACTGCCGTAAATTCTTTAAGTCCTATAACAAAATACTCCTTACAATACGCCAAAAACATCAATTTGGCACATAATGACAACAGCGCCTTGAGCACTAGCAAACAAAATTCGCATACTACCCAGAAGTCGCAATCTGACAGTTACTCACATACAGAGGGGCACAGCTCTGATTACAGACGTGATATAGCCAAACAGATAGCAAAGTCTTGTAATGATACTTCCTCAAGTCAATTTGCCCATAACAAGTCCTATGGCTATAGCCGCGATGTCGGTAATGGCGGCAAAGACAGGGAGGATATGCATCAAACTGCTGATGACAATAATCATTCAGTACAAAAATCCACTGGAAACAATTATAATTTTAGCACCAATGAAAATAACTCCCAATCTAAATCGGAAAATAACCAGCACAGCGACAGCCACAGTAAGAGTGACTCTACAGGCCTAACTATCTCTAGTAACGATCAGCTGTCATTTACCGAGTCAAGCACGGAAAACTCTTCACTCAGCGAGCAGTTGGAAATTGAATCTAAGGCGGCTGCCGACTGGCTGAAGTACATAGATGAGGTATTGCTACCCAGATTGGATAATGGTAACGGCAAAGGGATATTTAACGTATGCACTTATCTGTTTGCCGAAAGCGAGATTTCACTTAAGCGTCTTTCAAATACGGCGATTTCGTTATACAGTGGCCCAACTGGCAATAAAGCTGCCCTGCGGTCCATAAGGTTTGATCAGTCGCAGCGAAATTCGGGATGTAACAAACTTTTAAGCAATTTTCAGATACCTGCCGCCATCGTTGACCATAGCCATACACCTTACGAAACCTTAATCTCCATGATTACCGGGAAAAACAGTGCCAACCAGGAAATTTTCTTTTGTGGGAGTTGGATGTCTGCCAATGAGTTAGGCTTGATGACTGGCTTCCCTCAACGGGAGATTATTGGCCTCAAGCTGCGTGAGGAAGTAGAATTTGGACTTAATAGTACCAATGTAAAGTTGGAAAACCGCATAGACTTAGGGCACATGGTACAATGCGGGCGAGAAATAGATACTGTGCGCATTTCCCTTGACAAGACTGAGCTGGATAAGCACACATTTATAGCTGGTGTAACAGGCAGCGGCAAGACCACTACCTGTCAAAATATTTTAATAGCTTGCCAGATACCATTCTTAGTTGTTGAGCCGGCAAAAACTGAGTATCGAGCATTGAACAATCACCCTGAATTGCGAGATAAGGGAATAATTTATTTTACGCCGGGCAAACAGGGCGTTGCTCCTTTCTTCCTTAATCCTTTTGAATTGTTCCCTGGCGAGGAAATAAGCTCGCGGGCAGATATGCTGAAAGCCACATTCGAGGCATCTTTTGAGATGGAGGCAGCCATTCCGCAAATTATGGGAACAGCAATATATACTGCTTACGAGAACAAAGGCTGGAACACATCAACAACTACTTGGCAGAATAAGGCTGCCGATGCACCTGATGGGCCATTTGCAGATGGTGTATATGCTTTTCCTACGCTCAGCGATTTCAAGATTGCCGTAAAGAAAGTCATTGAAAAACAAGGCTTTGACGATCGTCTGCGCGAGGAATATCTTGGTTCTATTAATGCCCGCATCGAAAGCCTGATGATTGGAGCCAAGGGGCAAATGCTAAATACTCCTCGGTCAATTGATTTTAGGGATTTGGTAACTAAGCGGGTGGTCATAGAGCTAGAAGAAATCAAGAGCGGTTCAGAAAAATCCCTTATCATGGGCTTATTAATGACAAATTTACTGCAGGCAGTAAAAATCAAAAATAAGGAATTCAAAAAGGAAAAAAAGCAATTCCGTCATATAACCTTAGTCGAAGAAGCCCATCGTCTTCTTAGTCGCTATATGCCTGGTGATAATCGCAACCAAAAACAGGGCGTGGAAGTATTTTCCGATATGCTGGCGGAAGTGCGTAAATATGGTGAGTCACTGATAATCGTTGACCAAATTCCCGATAAAATGACACCAGAGGTACTAAAAAATACCAATACTAAAATCGTGCATAAACTGTTTGCCAAGGACGATAAGGATGCTATTGGTAATACCATGTCATTGTCCGATGAACAAAAAAACTTCCTTTCCAATCTGCCACCAGGACGCGCCGTTGTATTTTCTCAAGGCTGGGACAAGGCTGTGCAAGTGCAAGTGGATAAGAAAAGCAATACAAGCGACAATGATATCGACGAGGAAGAAATATATCAACGGTCACTTCGCTATTACGCTTCGCCGGAGGTGGCACGTCGTGGGGTAGTTCCCGGTTTGCAAGACATTCCTGCCAATCAGCTTACACCTGAAATAGCTGGCATGATGTTATGGCTGCGACAGCAAAGTTATCAGTGGCTAGATGAATGGAAAGAGCGTGTAATTTCGTTATTACCGCTCGTTCCTTCTGAGCCGGTCTGTGACAATATATCCTTACAGAGAAAGGAGGTTAGGATAATCGAAGGAATACGTGAAGCATTGAGTAAAATAAGTTCGGAGCAAATGACAAAGTATATTTATAATAGTTTCAAGGATATTGTTTTTGATGAGGATAGTTTTTTTGTCAAAACTGAGGAACTGCTATTGGATTTAAGAGACTTAACTAAACCCAAGGATGGTATAAAAATATTACGTGATTACAATGCCAGTTTGAAAAATGAGGATATCTGCAAATTATTTTAGGAGGGAAAAAGCAATGGGATGGCTCAGTAGTTTTGTCGGTGGGATAGCTTCCGGCATTGGCAAAATTGTATCTTGTGTATCTTCTGCGGTCTCGGTGGCGGCAAATGGTGTTTTCAAAGTAGCCAGTGCCGCCGTATCATCGCTAGCTTCAGTGGGGGGCTTTATAGGAAACGTAGCTGCCGGAGCAGGCAAGATTTTAAGCATGGCTTCTTCTTTTTTGGCCGGTCCCTTGGGCCCAATATTGGGACCGATTATCGGCCAGTTAGTTATTCAGGCAATTGGCAAAGCAATGGCTTGGGTAGCAAAAAAAATCGGTCTCATTAAGGAGAACGATGAAGTGGAAGAGGTCGGCTATCGTATTGAAGAGGCCGCTAAACATGAAGACTGGGAAACGCGTGAGGCCTTTGGTTCATTTGCAGAATACCACGATTATCTCAGGGAGAAAATTCCGTCCAGTGCCATCGATCGTCATAAACTTGAGCAAAATCGCTTAGGTTATATAAGTTTGGGTATAAGCGCTTTAAAAGATGGTGTGGGAGCAAAGTTTGGCTTGGATATGCCTATTGATTTTTTGCTGGAAATCGGCAAGTGCCGCTTAGAAGGCAATGAGCTGAATGCTTTGCTGGTGGAATTTAGTGCTAAGGGATATGATCTTTCTATGTTCAGGCGTTTCTTGCAAGGTGAATTAAGTGGTGATATGCGTCGTACCGTAGAGGACAGCATTTTGACGGCCTTAAAGACAGTATATCCTGAAAAAAATACTGAAGACTTGAGGTTGCAAATATCGTCGATGCGCAACGTAAGCCGTGATGATGCAAGCATAGTGGAAAATTATAAACCTGAACTGGAAGAATTGCTCAAGAAGGACAAGTCACAACAAACGGAGCAGGATTTGCCCAGGTTAATTGATACACAGAAATGAGGATGGTAAATTATGTTGGGGATAGATAAACACTCAATGGGAAATATTGTCGAAAAAACAGGGATTTTGCAGTCAGCTGAAAAACTGGGAGGCTGGATAGTCAAAAAAGGGCTAGCAAAAGCGATACCGCTGGCGGGAAAACTGGCAACCCAAGGTGGTATGCTAGGCAAAATCGGGCTCGGGTGTACAAAATTCTTAGGGGGGGCAGCCGGTTTTATGGCCGGTCCATTAGGTCCCATTGTAGGCGAAATTGTGGGGCAGCTTGTGATTTATGCCGCCACTAATGCACTCACCCAAGTGGCCAAAAAGCTTAACCTAATCTCCGTAGATGATAAAGCTGAGGAAATTGGTTATCGTCTGGAAGTTGCCAGCCAGCATAATGAGTGGAAATGTCGGGAAGATTTCGCCACTTTTGGCGAATATTACGACTACCTGCGCCAGCAAGTGCCAGATGAAACCATTGATCCTACAAAGCTACATGATGATAGGCTGTACTATACGGCCATGGGCGGAAATGCCCTCAGGCTAGGCATAGCCGAGCATTATCATATGGACATTCCCATCGATATGCTGATCGAAATTGGCCGTTGTCACTTGGACGGTGATTCACTCCAGGAGATAATGGAGCGATTTTCTGCCGAGGGGTATAATCTGGGCAAGTTTCGAGAATATTTGCAAGGTGAGTTGAAAGGGATTGAGAGAAGTAAAGTAGAGCAGTATATAGCCGAGTCACTGATGAAAGTCTATCCGGAATACAGTCCAGAACAATTGACGAATAAATTACGTGAGATGCGCAATGCTTCCCGCGACGAACGCTTTTTGGAAAGCACGATTTATAAACAAGTAATAGAGTCTATTCGAGAGCAGAATAATACAGTCGATAGCCTCAACTCATAAAAGGAGCTGGGAAAATGGCTGACAAGAAAATCTGGGAAAAAATATCTGCGGACATCAAGCAGACACAAAAAAAATGTCATCAAGAAATGGTCAACATTGACCTCAGCCTTGACAAGACCTTTGCCGATCCAGAACAATATGGAAAGATAAAGTTAGGAGATGATCCGGGCATTACTGGGCTTAATCTAGCCATAAGAAAGCATAAAGATGCCAAAGACAACTTTAATAAATTATTTATCGATAGAGCTAAACAGTATAATGCCTGCAAAAGTGACATAAAAAATGAAGCATTAAAAATAAATAATTATTTTCAGGAGTCGAGGCAATTAGCACAAAAATATGGCCTGCGCGTAGAGCATTGAAAGCAAGTTAAAGCCACTAATTATTATTTAGCTGCTTATGGTTCCAAATTATTTCCTATATTTATAAGAGCAACTTATATTGAAGATAGTATGTAAGAGTGTTTTTTAGCATATATGAATAGGGAGAGAATTTATCTTCTTAGAAATAATATGTACTCTGATGTCTTCAGATTGGGGTCAGATGGGAGTCTATCCCGGATTTTGTGTAAACCTCCCCAGTGATGTAAAATAGGAGCATCACTTGGGGAGGTTTTATCATGAGCAGAAAAACACGCAGTCCAGAAGAGCAGGCTCGCAGAGCAAAGATTCGGGAGTTGTTGCAGGCAAGCAACATTGGCAGTATGGAGGACATCCAGAACTTGTTCAGGGAAACCATTGCCGAATTTATGGAAAACGGCCTTGAAACCGAGATGGATGAAACTCTTGGCTATGGTAAGTACGACTATAAGAACAAAGATACCGACAATAGCCGCAATGGGCATAGCAAAAAGAACCTTCGCACCAGCTTTGGTGAAGTTGAAGTCTCTGTCCCTAGAGACCGCAAGGGAGAGTTCGACCCGCAGCTCATCAAAAAGAACCAGACCAGCATAAGTCAGGACATTGAGGAGAAGATTTTCTCCATGTATGCCAAAGGCATGACTACCAGTGATATTGAATCCCACGTTCGTGACATATATGGTATTGAGGTGTCAGACACCACCATTAGCCGCATCACAGACAAAATACTGCCGATTGCCAGAGAGTGGCAGCAACGTCCACTGGAAAGCCTTTATGCCGTAGTGTTTATGGATGCCATTCATTACCATGTTCGCAGTGAGGGGCAAATTGTCAAGAAAGCCGTATATATCGCCATTGGCATTGACATGGACGGACACAAAGATGTACTGGGGATGTGGGTAGGCGAGAACGAAAGTGCCAAATTCTGGGCCAACATCCTAAACAGTCTCAGGAACCGTGGTGTAGAAGACATCCTCATTGCCTGCACGGACAACCTGACGGGCTTCTCAGCAGCCATAGAGGCGGTTTTCCCACAGACAGATATACAAAACTGCATTATCCACCAATTGCGAAATTCCAGCAAATATGTCAGCTACAAAGACCTCAAGGCACTTATGGCTGATTTGAAGGAGGTTTACGCAGCGGTAGATGAGCCATCTGCCCTGGCTGCATTGGAGCGATTTTCGGAGCGTTGGGATAAGAAATATCCCAAGATTTCCCAATCTTGGCAGGATAACTGGGCTAATTTGAGCACCTACTTTAAATTTCCCAAGGAGCTAAGAAAGTTGATTTACACCACTAATACTATTGAAGGCTTTAACCGCCAACTACGGAAAGTGACAAAAGCCAAATCTGTATTCCCGACAGATGACAGCTTGCTGAAGATGCTTTATCTGGCCATGATGGATATTACAAGGAAATGGACAGGACGCCGCCAAGACTGGAGCCTTATCCATGCCCAGCTTGCCATTTATTTCGACGGGAGAATTCCGGAATAAAAAATGCCTGCACTACCAAGAATCTCTTGGTGTGCAGACAAAGGATTTCTATACTTCGATATAGAAAGAAAAAAATACTATACCTGTTTTACATTGCTACAGGGAGTTTACACAGAATTTGGGACAGCCTCTCAGATGGCAATTTCTGACTGTGCCTCACGTTCAGTTTCATCCATAGCTGTAAAATCACGATTATCCTGCTGATTCAACATCACAGATAGTCCGCCATCGGCAGAATGGTGTGGCTTAACCAAGGAATGTGCTACATCTTCCATACACCGACGGGCAGAAGTACCGCCGGTGTTTTCTTTATGAATTTTGATTGGTCGCTCCAGGATGAGTCCTGCCTTAATTGCAGCCTTCATATTGGTAATAGCACTTAAACGTCGTTGCAATTGTTGAATGGATTTGCTGAGCTCATCTACCTTGGCAACATTGGTTTTGTTTTTCTGTATAATCCTGGCAGCAGTATGGGCAATAGAGGATTTGGCCGCAGGAGTACTGCACTTCTGTTCCAACCGAGATTGCATTTTCTCCAGCCTAGCCTGCTTGTGCGCAAAGTCTTGCTGACGCTGCTGCAATGTGTCTTCCATAGACTTTACGTGGGACATTGCTTCGTTGTAGGCATCACTGCTCTGATACCATTTTGGCTTAGGCATAGTAGCAAAATCTGCTTGAGCAGAGGCGTATTCATTGGCTGCTGCACTTATGCGGTCAGATTCTTTTTGCAGATTGCGCATATCCAGACGCAATTGTTTGTCAGCGCCGTTAAGGTACCGTGATTTGGCAATGAGGGTTGCCCTTTCTGGGGAAATAAGTCTTTTCTTCAGATTATCAAGCTCAGAGATTTTCTGTCGCAACGTTCTCTTCAGGCAGCGTTCTTCGTTGTCAAGGTAATGACTGATATCCTTGCTGGTAAAGGCTCCTGCACCGCTACCAGAAAGAAAATTACCTATGTGGCCAATGATTTCCTTGTCCATTTCGTTCTGAAGGAGTTGCGTATCCTGATTGAGTTTTTGGATAAGATGCCAGTACTCTTGTTGCTGTGGTTTGTCTGCCCTGAGAATTTCTTGGGAAATACTGGCAAGCTGCTTTTGCACTTCTTGTGCAGTAAGCCGTGCCTGTATTTCATCATATTTAGCACTAAGTAAATTCTGACGTTCCTGCTGATGTAGAATATCTTCTGTGAGGCACTGGATAATATCATCAGAAGCCGCAGATGTTCCAGATTCCAGCAATGAGGTGCGCAGAGTTTTTAGCTCATCCTGTTTTAGGGTGAGCTTTTTTTGTGCCCGGATAATGGCAAGGTCGGATGCTGGCAGTAAATGTGCTATAGCCATATCATGAGCAGTTTCTTTAGAAATCATAACTTTTTCTAGCGCAAGGAGTGCTTGATAATCACTGTTTACCCTGTCTTTTAGTGTTGCAAGCTCAGAGGAGCGGTGAACTGCATTATTAAAGTGGAGCTCGTGATCGGCAAAAGCCTTGCTGGCATTGTCCTTTGCATTTTGGGCAAAAGACGCCCCGTGTTCAACCTTCAGATTATCAATCATGGAGGAAAGCTGACTGCGCTGAAATTTATAAGCCCGATACTCCATGAGGTTGATTACCTTGGTGTTATGCTTATCCGCAGCAAGAGCAGGTCCCAGATGTTCTTCAGGCAAGCGGTTAAGAAGCAGGGCGGCATCCAGGTCGCCTTTTTTTAATGCGTCCTCGTATTGTGCCTTTAGTGAGCGGTGGTCAACCTGGGCATTTACATTATATTTTTTGAGCACTGAATTTTGGATTTCAGCGAAGTCACGGCGCATTTCGCAAAGGTAGCGGGCACGGTTCTTATTGTTCCACTTGCCTGCCTTGGGGCAGCCGCCTCGTTCCGGATGTTTGGAATTGGCACGATGAAAGAAAAGCTCAGCAGAGCGCTCAGCCTTTTTTTCCACATCGTCCATTTCCCGCTCGGAAAACATGATATGAACATGCGTATTGTGCTCGCCGTTACTCATTATGCCAATCTTGTCATGGATGGCATAGGCGTAATAGTGATCCTTCAGGTGATGTTCAATGAAGGTGTCGATGATTTCTTTTTGGGCAGCCGTATTAAGCTCATTAGGCAGGGCAAATTCAATTTCCCGGTAGCGGGTACCGTTGGCCCGTTCGTATTTGTCAGCGGCGGCAAAAAAAGCTTTAGGGTTATTGTTTGCCCATTTAGGCAGATGATGTGCGGTATAGATACAGCCTCCCTTGGCAGTGAATGATTCCCGGCGGTTGATGTAATCAGAATGTCTGGAGGCAGGCGTGATACCATCGGCCTGTGCCAAAATACGGGCAGCCATAGCATCTATTTTTCTTCGGGTACCCCAACGGAAGTCCCGTCGCATTGTATCAGGGCACTGGGTTCCTGACTGTTCCATGCTGATTGCATGGTTAGGCGGCAATAGCATTCCAGGATTTCTGTGGTTCTCATCCATATCGCGTTGAAGCAATACGCGCAGGGGAGTTCTTTGGGAGGCCGGTCTTTTTCGGGCAGTTGGTTCAAGGTGGGGGAGATGTACAGTCTGGCTGATTCCTCCTGCAGACTGCTCTGGATAGCTTTGTCCAGTTCTTCCTCGGTCATATCCATTGTCTGATTGGCGGATGTGTTCTGTTCCATGATGATTTTCCTCCAAAAGTTTTTGATAGTTTTTGTTGATGACATGACTGGCAAATTGGACGGGATAATCCATATCCTGTCCGGCCCGGAGCATGGATGTTACTTCATTGAGCGGCCCGGAAAGGTCTAGTTCATTCCCGTACCTGTGTTTGGCAAGTGCCAGTGCTATCTGCTTGGTTTCCTGGCTGGCTCCGTCCGTATATTCGAGGCCGTCAGTGGTTTCAATAATACTGCCATAGACGCTCTTATAAAGATATTTCGCATCCTTATTTTGGTGCAAGGATGCTGGACGTGACTGGCGCAAGGTTTTGGCAAGCTTTGCTGGACGTAAGAGGCAACCGGATAGAACCTGCGCATCCAGTTCACGCTTGAAGTCGATATTCTGAAAAGAGCCATCCCGGTTGATGTAGTCAGCATGAGTGGCGGCAGAGATAGATGTTTTGTCTGGCTTTTGGTCTACCTTGATGGTGAAATGATAGCTGGCCATGGCAGGGATGCTCCTTTCTGGGCATGGGGCTATGGTGCTTAACTGCGCAGCAGTTCAACGAGTGAACACGAGTGGCGGTGGTAATTATGGCCGCATAGCGGCTATCCGAGTTTCTGCGCCCAGGGCTCTGCCATGGGCGAGAAACTCCTAAGTGCGCCTTTTCATTTATCTTAGCCTAATTATAGCCCAAGGGAGGCTTTGAAAATTCCCAGTTTATCCCTATTAAGGGTTAGTGGCCACTGGATGTATCTGCTGTGATAGAATCCATAGCAGGAGGCGATGTTATGGGGGTACCAGAGGTAAAGAAAAAGATTGAAGAGCTCCGGGAAGAAATTCAAAGGCTGGACAAGGAAGACCGAAGAAATCTGGCTTATATGGAATCTTCACGGAAGAAGGCACAGAAAAGGGCAATATTTTTGAAGAAATTGGCCGCAGGCAGTGTGCTGGAGGAGGCCGGTATCTTGGATAACTATGATGTGGCTGCCTTAAAGAAAATGCTGGTGGAACATAGAGAAGAAATTACAGGGGGATGAATAATGGCTGAAATGGAAGATATGTTAAAGAAGCTGGAACGGGTATCCGGACGGCACAGCAGGATAAAAGAAAAAATTGAAGCGCTGAAGCAGCAGCTTATGGAAGAAGAAAAATCCATGCAGCGGGAAAAGGACAAGGTTAATGGCAAGTGGATGAAAAAGTTTGCGGCTTTAGCAGAAAATAAGGGCTTGCAGGTGTTTGATCTTGATCCGGCTAAGATTATTGAACTGGTCGCTGCTGCTCCAGAAGATTTCTATGTATCTGGAAAAGGCTGCGGAGATAACGGTCAGAGAGCAGAGTCAAAAGAAGACCTGACAGATAGCAAAGTTGTTCCGGAAGTCAATAAGATTCCCGGATTCCAAAAGGAGGAGCCATGAGTCATAGATTGTTTATTGCGGAAAAGCCGTCCTTAGCCAGGGAACTTGCGAAAGGTCTGGGAGATGGAAACAATAAGGATGGCTATATCGAGGTAGGGAATGACGTGGTGACATGGGAGTATGGCCATCTGCTGGAAAATTATGCTCCTGAAGATTATGACGAAAAGTATAAAGTGTGGCGCAGCGAGGATCTGCCCATTGTGCCGACTCACTGGCAGATGAAGATCCGCCGTGATGGTGCAAAACAGGTCAAGGTTATAAAGAAGCTCCTGGCAGAAACGGATATCGTAGTTAATGGCGGAGATCCAGATCGGGAAGGGCAGCTATTAGTGGATGAACTACTGGAGTATCTGGGAAATACAAAGCCGGTGCAAAGAATCCTGATAAATGCTCTGGATGAAAAGTCGGTAAAGCAGGCGTTGGCTGATTTACGGGATAACAAGGATTTTGCGGGACTTAAGGAATCAGCAAGAGCCCGCAGTTACGCAGATTGGCTGGTGGGAACGAATTTAAGCAGAGCATATACCATTGCAGGAAGAAATGCGGGCTTTCAGGATGCTATTCGGATTGGCCGGGTAAAAACGCCCACCATGTCTCTGGTGGTTCGACGTGAAGAGGAAATCAGAACGCATAAGCCGGTTAATTACTATGAGCTTCAGATAGAATGGCAGTATAAAGATTCAACGATCCTGTCGGTCTGGCAGCCGGATGAGTCGGCTATAGATGATAATTATGATTTGGAAAATCGTCTGCTGAAACAGGAAGTGGCAGTAGACATCCGGGATAAAATTGCATCAGCTGGTGAAGCAGGTGTGGTTACGCGCCGGGAAGATAAAGTAAAACAGGAATTGCCGCTGCTGCCATATTCGCTTTCGGCATTGCAGGTCGCTGCCGGGAAAAAATATGGCTATGAGCCCCAGACTGTCCTGAAAGCAATGCAGGAGCTCTATGAAAAAAAGCTGACTACCTATCCCCGGTCGGATTGCGCATATCTGCCAGAGAATCAGCTGGCTGATGTGGATGAGATTATGGAAAACCTTGCTGGCATTTCTGGGCTTGAGAAATATTGCAGGGAGGCAAATACCAGTCTGCGCAGCAGAGCATGGAATGACAGTAAGATATCGGCTCACCATGCAATAGTGCCCACCAGGGAAAAGGCAGATCTTTCTCAGCTTAGTGATATAGAGCAAAACTTATACAAGATGGTGGCTAAAGCCTATGTGGCCCAATTCTATGAGGCGTATAAGTACAATGCGGCCAAAATTCATATCGAATGTGCTGGGGAAACTTTTGTGGCGATAGGCAAGCAGGTCATACAGCAGGGATGGAAGGTTCTGTATAGTCAAGAAAAATTGGAGAAGGATGTCCAGACTGGTGATGAGGAAGTAGCGGAAAAGACTTTGCCAGATATTAGTGAAGGAGAATCAACCGCATTTAAGGATGGCCATGTTTTGAGCAAGGTCACGAAGCCTCCCCAGAGATTCACGCCGTCTACGCTATTGCAGGCGATGAAGGAAATACATAAGCACGCCAGAGATAAAGAAGCTGTTTCCAAGCTGAAATCTGTTTCGGGGATTGGCACGGAAGCTACGCGGGCCGGGATTATTGACTCCCTGATTACTTCCGGCTTGCTGAAGAAGGAGAAAAAGTACCTGGTACCATCTGAGATGGCGGAATCTATGGTGAAATTCCTGCCGGATGAGCTGACTTGGCCGGATATGACTGCAGAATGGGAAAATAGTCTGGAAGAAATAAGGGAAGGACGGCTGACTGTAAATGAATTTATAAATGGCAAGGCGGATACAGTAGCTGCATGCGTGGAGGCATCAGCTATCCTGCATCTGCAGCCTATGTCGGAATCTGTAAAATGCCCGTCATGTGGAAAGGTTATGATGCGCCGTAAGGGAAAAAAAGGATTTTTCTGGGGATGTTCTGGGTATCCTGAGTGTAAACAAACCTTTCCAGATAAAAAGGGTAAACCGGATTTGGAGGCAAAAGCCGGGAAAAAACTTACGGGCAAAAGTTGGGTTTGTCCGAAATGTGGCAAGGTATTACGGCAGATAGATGGAGCTAATGGAAAGTTTTGGGCTTGTGAAGACCGACAGGGGTGCGGAGCTAAATTTGCAGATTACAAGGATGCACCAATTATTATGAAGTGTACTGCTTGTGGTGAGGGCTATATGAGGATGGTCAAAGGGAAGAAAGGTACATTCTGGTCATGCGACAGGTATCCGGAGTGCAAAAATATTATGGAGGATGCAGGCGGCAGGCCGAAGACGTAATCGGATAATTATATATGTTGAGTGCAGAGCCATGGTCTTGGATGGAGACCATGGCTTTTTTTAGTTTCAAACAAAGGGGCACCATGGGGATTTGGTAGCAAAAACGCAGGATAACAATTTTTTAATAAAAAATGCGCAGTTTTTGAGGCTAAAATCACTATTCAATTATTGAAGGATGTTTTAGAAGTTACCAAATGCATAACAGGAGGTGCCTTATGAAGATTGAAAATCCGCATTATTTCTATGGAAGAAAAATTATATGGAATGCGTATCGTGCCATATTGCGGGAAGAGAGGCAAAAGTATATGGAACAGAGGGAGATGATAGAACGGCTGGGGGCAAGGCTGCTGGGAGATAAAAGTAAGTCGTTTACCAGTGTGGAGATAGTAGATACCTTCAATCAACTGGATGAAAAACAACGCAAGCTGCTGCAGATGCGGTATGTCTATGGTTTTTCTGTCAAGGAATTGGCGGCTTACTACAATGTGCATCCATCAAGGATTTCTCATAGGCTCACAGAAAGCCGGAAAGCCTTCAAAAAGTTATGGGACGGTGATCGTTGATGGATGACTGGTCATTATATGAAGATAATCAGGACTTGCTGACAGAGGAATTGATTATGGCGGTGCAGGCGGGTAATAGAAAGGCAGAGTGGAAGTTGCTTCTGATTTTCAAAAGTGAGATTATCCGTGCCTGCAGTAAGGCTGCAAGAATATTGAGGGAAGAGTGTGGCAGGCCCAATAATGGGCCGGAGCCGGACTGGATGATCAGGATGGAGAAGGCACTGATCAAGGGATATCGGTCATCCTTCAGGCTTGACTATTGGGATGAGGATAACTTCATTGAGAAGTTTGAGCGACAATAATTATGGAGGGCAAGTATAATGGATAAACATATTACAGATGAGGCTGCATCCAAGCAGGGTATTGAAAGGGAAGCGGGGAAGAATGCTGTGGAGTATGCAAAGCAGATGGCATGGTTGATATCCCTGCGAAAACTGGAGTACATAACGGAAGAAGAGTATAACGAAGCGCACAAGCGCCTTAACATCAAATATCATCAGCCCCATAAATTCTAAGGGGCTGAATCATTAAAAGAAAATATATCTCAATGGTGTTGCATATCATTTTTGTACCATGTATACTAAATGTAGGCATGGTACAAAAATGAAAGGGGGGGATGGAAGTGGATGTTCAAGTCATAGAATCATCGAAGAAGACCAGCGACGGTAGGGCCACAGAATATACGAAAATATATCATGTTGCAGCCTATTGCCGTGTCAGTACTGATGAGCTGGAGCAAAAAAACAGTTATGAATCGCAAATAAACTACTATAGGCAGAAAATAGCTGAGCACAAAGACTGGAAATTAGTAGATATTTACGCAGATGAGGCCATATCTGGAACCCAGACTGAAAAACGGACAGGATTTCAAAAAATGATTGATGCCTGCCGTGCTGGGCTGGTAGATCTCATCATTACCAAATCGATTTCCAGATTTGCCAGAAATACACAGGATGTGCTGAAATATGTGCGGGAATTGCAGGACAGGCATATTGCAGTCATATTTGAAGAGGAAAATATAAATACTCTTCGCATGGATGGGGAGCTCCTGCTTTCCATCCTCAGTGCAGTGTACCAGCAGGAAGTAGAAAATATATCAGCACATGTCAAGAAAGGACTTAGAATGAAGATGCTACGTGGTGAGTTGGTTGGCTACGCAGCTTGTTTGGGTTTTGATTATGATATTAAGACCAAGCAGCTTAGCATAAATGAAAAGGAGGCCGATATTGTCCGTTTCATATTCAAACGATATCTTGAAGGTGTCGGCGGGAGCAGAATAGCCAAAGAATTGGAAGCCATGGGTGTAAAAACTAAGCGTGGCAGCAGCAACTGGGCTGTATCTACAGTGAACAACATCATAAAGAATGAAAAATATATTGGTGAAATAGTTCAGGGTAAGACCTATACGGCTAATCCCATAACCAAGAAGCGTCGCAAAAATAATGGTGAGCTGGATTCATACCGGACAAGAGAACATCATCCGGCGATCATTAGTAAGGAAGATTTTAATTTGGCTCAGGAAATCCGTACTGGACGCGGGGCTGCTCAGAACTCTAGTGAAGTAGGGGCTATTCCCCGGTTTGGCAGAAGATATGCCTTCAGTCACATGGTTGAATGTGGTTTCTGCGGGGAAAAATACGTCCGGCGTAATTGGCATAGCAGAACTACATATGCAAAGTTTGTGTGGCAATGTGGTGGAACCACAAGAGAGGGGCGAAAAAAATGTCCTTGTAGCCGGGCAGTATCAGAGACAGAGTTGGAGCAGGCATTTGTAACCAGTTACAACTCTGTAAATACAGCTGATAATAATGAAACAATGGTTATCTTTGAGGATCTGATGAGGGAAGTCATTACCAGAAAGGAAAAAGGGCAGACCAAGAGCCAGATCGAAAATAGTATTGCGGCGGTACAGAAGAAGATTGATATGCTTCTGGATATGCATCTGAATAAAATGATTGCAGAAGATGATTATGGCAAGAAGTATAAGATGCTCAGAGAAGAGCTGGATAAGCTGGTCAATAAGAAGAAAGACGTGGATACGTTGAAAATGGCCACTATGACACCGCAACAACGTTTAAAGAAGTTTCGGGAGGTATTGACTTCCAATCCGAATCTGATGGAATTTAACAGGGAGCTATTCGAGGCTGTAATCAAAAAGGTCACGATCGGCAAAATCAATGAAAATGGCGATCCGGAACCGCACGTTGTAAGATTTGAGTATGTTCATGGTGTTGTGGATGAAGTGATGGTTCAGGGGACTGGCAGGAACGCCAAGACAACAGCAGACGAAGATGTTGTCAGAATGGTTCATGAAGAAAGAGCCGGTTATGGAATGGCGGAGCAGCTTACAGGCATGCAAAGACAGTCGCTGGATTCTATGCTGAGCAATGGAGTGATCGATAAAAGATTGTACAATAAAACAGCAAAAAGGCTTATCGGGGTGAATAAGGTGACAGCCAGCTTGTCCGGGGGGTGAGTGCATGGCTGAGACGGAAGTCATTAAGGCGCATAATTTTCATGATAAGCATCCAAAAGCGCTGCGGAGAGTGGCGGCATATTGCAGAGTCAGTACAGACTCTGAGGAGCAGGCTACCAGCTATAAATCTCAGATTGTCTATTATAGTGAGAAAATCAGGAACACACCAGGGTGGCTGTTAGCGGGGGTTTATGCAGATGAAGGGATAAGCGGAACTTCATTTGATAAGCGTAAAGAGTTCAAAAGGATGATTGAGGACTGTCTGGCAGGCAAGATTGATATGGTGCTTACCAAATCCTTATCAAGGTTTTCTAGAAATACAGAAGATATCATAAAGTATGTCAGGATGCTCAGAGAAAAGGCCATTCCTATAATCTTTGAAGAAGAGCATATAAATACTTGCTCGATGGATGGAGAACTAATGTTGACCATTCTGGGTGCAATTTATCAGCAGGAAATACATAATACGTCTAGTCATGTTAGGTTAGGCTTGAAAATGAAGATGAGACGTGGGGAGCCGATTGGTAGCATTAAGGTTTACGGTTATAATTATGACAAAGTTACTAAGAAACTGACCATAAATAATCAAGAGGCGAAAGTGGTAAGATTTATCTTTCAAAAGTATGCAGAAGGTCTAGGCGCTTTAAGAATATGCAGAGAATTGGAAAGATGTGGGATAAAGGCTCCAAAAGCTGAGTTTTGGTCACCACCGGTGATAATGAGTACTATAAAAAATGTGAAATATCGCGGAGACTTACTTTTAGGAAAGATGTATACACGGGATCCCATCAGTCAAAAGCAGATTTCTAATTTTGGTGAAAGAGAAAAGTACTATGTGAGGAACCATCATGAGGCTATTGTAGAGCCGGAACTATTTGATAAAGTGCAGGAAATTTTGCGAAAAAGAAGAAAACAGAACAAAATAGATAGAGTAACGGGGAAACACATAGAGAGAAAACCAAGAGAGAGTAAACAAGGGGAAGTATTCGTAAAAAAAATTTATTGTGCTGAATGCGGTAAGACATTCATCAAGAAACGCCGTATGAGGCGGTCTAGAAAAAATGTATTGATAAAATGGCAATGCTATGGTTTTGCATATCATGGAAATAACTGTCGGAATACTAGAGCATGGGACAATTCATGGATAGAAAAAGCTTTCGTTGAGAGCTTTAATCTGCTTTGTCGTACGGGAGAGGTATCCATTGGTAGCTTCCTCGATATGATGAAAACAGTACTCTGTAAAAAGGAGCAGGAACGTAAATCACTCGGAAAAAATATAAAATCTCAAATAAGTGTAATGCAAAAGCAGATGGATGATTTGCTTAGTTGTAGGTTAGACGGCAGTATAAATGAACAGGTATTTAGCGTAAAATATGAGTCCTTAAGAAAAAAATTGGATAAAGCAAATGTCGAAGCAAAAATGATTGCATCGCAGGTTGCCAGAGAAAACGGTTTGACAGCAAGGATAAAAGATCTTCAGACAAAACTGAGGCAATCAGGTCCGTTGGATAAATTTGATGCAAAAATATTTGATTCTGTAGTTGAAAGAGCTCTAATTGGCAGGGATGGTGATACAGAATATATTACGTTTATATATCGTAATGGTGAGGAAAACAGCTTCAATCTCGAAAAGTTTCAGAAAGCTGTCGAACTCAAAAGACAATTGAATATGGTATCTGCTCATTACAAGAAGGAAAAGTCAGTGTCTTGTGCATCAATGTACTCAGCAGTGTCAAAACAAGGTATGGATTTGTTACCACTGGATGACAAACAAGGCAATGGTCAATGTGCTCATGAGAAAAACAGAACTGATATGACGGATAGTGTGACTACGGAGGACGGAGTGGAATATTCTTCCAAACCCATAAATAAAGGGAATACACATTCAGAAGCGTATGAAAAATGCTCCATGCGTAGTGTAAATTCTTTATTACACTATGATATGAGTACCAAGGATGATATGTCATCCCCCCTTGACATGGAAGGGATGATGATGACTCCTAAAATGGCTGAAAAAAAATGCTCCATGCGTAGTGTAAACACCGGACAAGGTGCTTGGCACTTCCGGAGCACTGAAGATGGCCATGTCCGGTTTTTCCAGTCCTGCCCTGGCCCTGGTAGGGGCAGCCCTCTTTATCTCAGCGGCTATGATGAAGACGGGGCTGGATAAGCGGCTGGCTCTCTTTATCCTATCGAAGATTGGTGCCAAGACAAAAAATGTTTTGGCTGGAGTTATTCTCGTGGGCTTTATTCTGAGCTTCTTTGTGCCCAGCACTACAGCCCGTGTATCCTGCATGGTGCCTATTGTCATGGGCATTATTGCGGCCTTTGGCGTACCTTTGAAGAGCCGTTTCTCAGCGGTGATGATGATTGCTATCGCCCAGGCTGACAGCATCTGGAATGTGGGCATCAAGACGGCGGCGGCGCAGAATATGATTGCGCTGGAATTTATCGAAAAGCAGCTGGGGACGACAATCAGCTGGTTGGACTGGTTTATTACGGCAGCTCCCTTTGCAGCCATTATGAGCGTGGTGCTCTATTTCCTGCTCTTGAAGCTGGTGCCGCCGGAAATGGATGAGATTGAGGGCGGTCAGGAGACTGTTGCCCGGGAATTGAAGGAACTGGGCCCTATGACCTGGAGCGAAAAAAAGCTTATGATTATTTCCATGTTGCTGCTGTTCCTGTGGTCCACGGAAAAGATCCTGCATAACTTTGACACTTCATCCACCACCATGGCTGCCATTACTTTGATGATGCTGCCAGGTATTGGCATCATGAACTGGAAGGAAGCCCAGGCCAAGATTGGCTGGGGCACCTTGGTGCTCTTTGGCGTGGGTATTAGCCTGGGGTCGGCTGTGCTTTCCACCAAGGCGGCCACCTGGATCGCCCATGTGATTGTCAATGTCTTTGGCCTCTATTACACCTCGTCGTTTATGATCATCGCCATCCTGGCGCTTTTCCTCATTGTGATCCATCTGGGCTTTGCCAGCGCCACAGCTTTGGCAGCGGCCATGATTCCCATTGTGATCTCGGTGCTGCAGGGAGCGGCGGAGTATTCCCATCTAAATGTGGTGGGGATGACGCTTATTCTGCAATATGTAATCTGTTTTGGCTTTATCCTGCCGGTGAATGCCCCACAGAATATGGTGGCCTTCGGTACGGAAACCTTTGAAGCCAGAACCTTCATCAAGACCGGTATTCCCTTGACCATCATCGCTTACAGCCTGATCATGCTGATGGCTGCAACCTATTGGAAATGGTTAGGTATAATCATCTGACAGGCATGCGGAGGCATATATTCATGAAAATGGCGGTGGTTTGACTTTCCTTTGTGTCAGCTCTATACTATCTAACGTAGGAGGAGATGGTGTAGATGTCTATGGTGTTACGTTATTTTTTGTTCGTTGTTGCAGTTATCGTACAGGCGTCTGGGATAGCACTGGTGGTTAAGAGTATGCTGGGAACTTCACCTATTTCCAGCCTGCCATATGTCATTAGTCTGGCATCGCCATTTACATTGGGGCAGATGACCTTTTCGATTAACATGCTGCTGGTACTGGGGCAGTACTTGTTGCTCCGCAGAGCTTTTGATAATATCCAGTTTCTGCAAATTCCGGTGACGTTGATATTCTCCTGGTTTATTGATTTTTTCATGGATGCATGGGCGTGGATCGTTCCTACAAATTACGTATTCCAGCTATTGCCTTTGCTTATTGGCACCACTTTGATAGCCTTTGGCGTAGCTGTCCAGGGAATTGCCAATGTACTGATGCTTCCCGGCGAAGGAATAGTATATGCTGTATCCCGGCATTTCCGCATTGAATTCGGCAAGGTGAAAACAGCCAATGATGTCAGCCTTGTGTCACTAGCCGCTGTGATTTCGTTGATATATCTTGATGGAATTGAAGGCATACGGGAAGGCACACTGATATCGGCCTTGATTACGGGAACTATAGCGAGACATTTCCTTAAACATCTGAGCAAGGTGGATGGAAGTGGTAATTTGGTATTCCATCCGCATTGGCGGGAGAAAAATAAGGATATGCAGGATGGTCCAGAGCAGAAGATAAGCCTGGAAAATGGATGAAGTCCTGAATCTTGGCATCAAAAAAGCCCATTCTGAGGGTGATTGAATCACTCCGGGATGGGCTTTGCTATTGTATATCAGGCCTTGATGAACTCCAAAACATCCTAAAAATAATACTCAACTATTTTACATAAAATCAGTTGCTTTCGCAAGTTTTACGATATCGCTGCATTACTACAGCAGCATCATTTTTGACATCTGTTGTCTGTTTATCTATACTGAAGGAAAAGGGGGAATTTTGATGAGCAAACTTACATTGGATAGAGCCAAGGAGATCCTGGCAAAACATACTACGGAGGAACATCTGTTCCATCATGCTGCTGCTGTCAGTGCGGCCATGGGAGCCATGGCAGAAGCCTATGGGGAAGATAAAGATTATTGGGCTGCTATTGGCTGGCTTCATGATGTGGATTATGAAAAGTTCCCGGATGAGCATTGCCATCATGTGCGGGAATTGTTAGCGCCAGAAGGTGTGGATGAGGAAGACATTAAAGCCATTATCACTCATGGATATGAAATCACGACAGATGAGGCAGAGCCGGTAAACAATCTGGAAAAAAGTCTCTTTGCAGTGGATGAACTTACGGGTATCATACAGGCATATGCACTCATGCGCCCAGAAAAGATGGAAGGCATGGCTGTTAAATCTCTGAAAAAGAAATATAAAGACAAGCGGTTCGCTGCCAAGTGTAACCGGGAAATCATTGATAAGGGCGTCGAAAAACTGGGGATGGAGCTCAGTGAGGTTATGAGCCACTGCATTAAGGGCATGACTGAACATAGCGATGAGATAGGTCTGTAATAGCGGGGGGAAGCTCTGACTTTAGCTGTTTTATTCGGATAATCGAAAACGGGGAATATCGTGATCTGCCGATCATTGCTGAAAACTTAGGCCCTGATAATTATAATGCAAGCATCGTCTGAACAGATAGAGATAATAAAAGCATCACAGGAACTACAGCCGGGACAGGTTATGAAGATTGATGCCTGTGCCGGTTCCGGCAAGACCACCACACTGGTGGCAGTGGCCAATGCGCATGACTACCAGTGACATTGAATCACATGTCCGTGACATATATGGCATCGATGTGTCGGATACCACCATCAGCCGCATCACAGACAAAATACTGCCCATTGCCAGAGAGTGGCAGCAGCGTCCACTGGAAAGCCTTTATGCTGTAGTATTTATGGATGCCATCCATTACCATGTCCGCAGTGAGGGTCAGATCGTCAAGAAAGCCGTATATATCGCCATTGGCATTGACATGGACGGACATAAGGATGTACTGGGGATGTGGGTAGGCGAGAACGAAAGTGCCAAATTCTGGGCCAATATCCTGAACAGTCTTAGAAACCGCGGCGTAGAAGACATCCTCATTGCCTGCACGGACAACCTGACAGGCTTCGCAGCAGCCATTGAGGCGGTTTTCCCTCAGACAGATATACAGAACTGCATTATCCACCAATTGCGTAATTCCAGCAAATATGTCAGCTACAAAGACCTCAAGGCTCTTATGGCTGATTTGAAGGCGGTTTACGCTGCGGTAGACGAGCCCTCTGCCCTGGCTGCATTGGAGCGATTTTCAGAGCGTTGGGATAAGAAATATCCCAAGATTTCCCAATCCTGGCAGGATAACTGGGCCAATTTGAGCACCTACTTCAAATTCCCCACGGAGCTGAGAAAGTTGATTTACACCACCAATACCATTGAAGGCTTTAACCGCCAATTACGGAAAGTGACAAAAGCCAAGTCCGTATTCCCCACGGATGACAGCCTGCTGAAGATGCTCTATTTGGCCATGATGGATATTACCAGAAAATGGACAGGACGCCGCCAGGACTGGAGCCTTATTCATGCCCAGCTTGCCATTTATTTTGATGGGAGGATTCCGGAATAAAAAATGTCTGCACTGCCAAGAATTTCTTGACGTGCAGACAAAAGGGTTTCTATACTTCGATATAGAAAGAGAAAATATACTATCCCTGTTTTACATTACTACAGGGAGTTTACACAGAATTTGGGACAGCCTCGACGCTAACTTGCTAGCTAAGTATGGTGTTCCTACGGCTCGGTTCATTGAATTTGGCCTCGTAGCTGCAAAGATATATCTGTTGGGCTAATCCCTAGCAGATAAAGCTTCTATTTTGCTATTAGCAATCTAGGAGCTTTTTTCTTTTGCCCTAGCGCTAACCATTTCTTCCTTATCACGTAATCCATGCCGGGTACGCCATTCAATAAAGATATGACGAAGAGCCATTACTGGATGATGCCATAACATCCTTGGCCCGCCATAGCGCATCATTTCCTGAATCTGCGCAGCTTCTTCTTTGCCATAGCAGTGAATCGGGCAGACGCTGCAAAAGGTCTTGATATCCATGCGAGGGCATTTATTTAGTTTATCCAGAGCGTAGTCAGCTATCTTACGGCAATTAGGACACAAATCTTTACCGTTGGCTCGTAGGTGATTATGGCCTCTGCAATATATTTTGATGATTTCCAGTACAGTCTGTGTTTCTTCTTGCCGTCGTTTTTCAATATCTATGGACACCAGAACACTCTCCTTAATCTATTTCATATTGCTATTTTATCAGCAACCAAAGTATAACACCACCGCAAATGTTACTTTGGTTTTTATTTTTTTACGGTAATTTTTCTACAAAATGTATAAAACAGGTGGAGTTAGAATATAAATAGTACAAGTCAAAATGAGAAATCCTAAATGAGCCCATAACATGGTACAATGTACGTACCTAATCTTGAGGAGGATTTCAGAATGGCTAAACAACATGACAAACAGTTTAAACTTGACGCAATTCAATATTATGAAGATCATAAGGAGCTTGGCTTGCGTGGCTGCGCCAATAACCTTGGCATCGGTTACAGCACTTTGACCAAGTGGCGGAAAGAACTTCGTGACTCCGGCAACTACGAATCAGATGAGCAGAAAGAAATTGCCAGATTACGCCGTGAATTGCGGGATACGAAAGACGCACTTGACGTGTTAAAAAAAGCTATCAGCATTCTGGGAAAATAACAGAGGCCATTTATCTTCAGGTCTCTGAACAGGCGGAAATTGCAAAAGAAGAAGGACGCCCTATTTCCGTCTCCGGAATGCTGCGAAAACTTGGCGGTTCACGCTCGGGCTATAACGCTTGGCGCCATCGTCTGCCATCAGACACATCAATAAGACGACAGGAAGTAAAAGAACAAATCCAGCGAATCTACGATGAGTCTCATCAGAACTATGGTGCGCCAAAAATCACATCAGAACTGCGTAAAGCCGGAGAAATCATCTCTGAAAGGACTGTAGGTCAATATATGCGCCAGATGGGGCTTCGTGCTCAATGGGTTAAGCCCTGGGTTCCAACTACCGTTGATCCAGACTTCAGTGACAGTCTGCAGAACATCTTGGATGAACAATTTAATCCGGAACGGCCTAATGCGGTTTGGTGCTCAGACATCACTTATGTATGGACAATTGACGGATTTGTATACTTGACCGGCATTATGGACTTGTACTCTCGCAAAATCATCGCATGGACGCTTTCTGACAGTTTAGAAGTAAGCTGCGTAACGGAAACAATTCAAAAAGCGAAATTACGCCGCCACCTCGATTTACCACTGATTATCCACTCAGACCGAGGCAGCCAATACGTAGCTAAAGAATATAAGAAGGCCACCGCCCAAATGCAGCGGAGCTATTCCAAGAAAGCTTATCCATGGGATAATGCCTGTATCGAGTCATTTCACGCATTGATAAAGCGTGAATGGCTGAATCGCTTTAGAATCCGGGATTTTAATCATGCTCACAGCCTAATTTTTGAGTATATTGAAGCATTTTATAATACAAAGCGGATTCACAGCCATTGTGAATATCTTTCGCCAGATGACTTTGAAAAACTTTACAATGCGAGCGTTGCTAGAGAATCACGATTGGTAAGTTGAAAATAATTAAAATTTCTCATTTTATGTTGTACTAAATCTTGATATAGGACCAAGGGACCTGAATCAGTAATAGGGATTACGTAAGACAAAAAACAGAGAGGGGAATATGTTTGCGTAAACTCGCATCTATTCAGGTCATTAAGAAGATTGAAGCTATCGAGGGAGCCGACCGCATTGAGAAAGCTACGGTGCTTGGCTGGCATGTAGTGGTCAAGAAGGGACTCTACAAAGAGGGAGACTTGGTAGTATATCTGGAGATTGATTCTGTACTGCCGAAGGCGTTGGCAGTGCGTGCAGAATTCACGGATAAGTATTTGAAGACTCGCCGGTTCAAAGGCATCTATTCACAGGGCATGTGCTTGCCTATTAGCGAACTGCCAGAGTGGTTACAGAAGAAGGGCATCAAAGAAGGTCAGGATGTGACTACAGAACTGGGCATCACGAAGTACGAAGCAGACATCCGCAATGATGAGCAGTGGTGGAAGAAACATGCGAATAAACCTTTGCCGAAGAAATGGTATATGAATTTCCGCATCGGCCGCTGGTTCTGGAAGAAGTTCCTATATAAACCAACATCCGGGCCATTCCCCACAAACCTTGTTCCTAAAACAGATGAGACTCGTGTTCAGATTTTGGGCGATGTATTGAAGGGGGCTGCGGACAAAAAGTTGGACTCTGACGGAGGAGATTAAGATGTCATTTTCATTAGAGCAGAAACAAAAAGCCTTGCAACTGTATGATGAAACGAAATCAGTAACCATGGTAATTGTTCGATTGGGATATCCAACACGTCAATGCCTGTATCGCTGGTTAAGAGAGAAACGCGCCTATAAAGTCTTTAAAAGTACGGAAGAAATTCATCAATACAGTAGAGCATCCTTTACATCCATCCGTGGAGACAAAATTAAATATTCTTCATCGTTGCTTTGAACTTGGAGAGAATGTACAATTAGTATCAGAAGAAACAGGTTATTCAAGAACCGCTATATACACATGGCGAAGACGATACATCAAGGGAGGACGATTGTCACTAATGAATTCGAAAGATATTCCCAGAGCGTGCTTAGAAGAAGGTTCCCCCAAGACATCACAGGAAGAATTGGATGATATGAAGCAAAAAATGCATGATATGCAACTGGAAATGGATATCTTAAAAGAAACGATTGCTGTATTAAAAAAAGACCCAGGCATCAATCTAGACCCGCTAAAGAATCGGGAAAAGGTAGTGATAATTGATGCCTTACAACAAAAATATTCACTACCAGTGCTCTTGTTAAAGCTTGGCCTATCTAGAAGTAGTTATTATTACCAAAAGAAGGTACAGAACCGTATTGACAAATATGCCGACTTAAGAGAGAAAATTCGAGAACTATTCTTTAAGAGCCGACAATGCTATGGATACCGTCGTATTTATGGACTTCTTCGCCGCGAGGGAATTATTCTTTCCGAAAAGGTAATTCGGCGAATCATGTTCGAAGAAGGATTGCAAGTACCTGTTAAATCACATAAAAAGTACTCATCATATCAAGGTGAAATAACCCCTTCCGTTGAAAATTTACTAAATCGGGATTTTCATGCAGATGCACCGAATAAAAAATGGCTCACTGATATAACAGAATTATCCATATCCGCCGGCAAGGTTTATTTATCTGCTTTGGTAGATTGTTTTGATGGAATGATTGTTGCCTGGAGGTTGGGGACAAGTCCCAATGCCAATCTAGTGAACAGTATGTTGGCAGACGGTATTCGTCAGCTTGGCCCTGGAGAGCATCCTATCGTCCATACAGATCGAGGATGCCATTATCGCTGGCCTGGTTGGATTAAATGTATGGAAAAAGCACTTCTGACAAGGTCAATGTCAAAGAAGGGTTGTTCTCCTGATAATGCTGCATGTGAAGGCTTTTGGGGCAGATTGAAAAATGAAATGTTTTATCCTGGTTGTTGGACTGAAATCAGCATTGAAGAGTTCATGGATGAGGTTGACGGCTACATTCAATGGTATAATCAAGAAAGGATAAAAGAATCTCTTGGATATTTGAGTCCAATGGAATATCGACAGAAATTAGGACTTATCGCATAATAATAGTCCAACTTTTTGTCCGCAGCCCCCCCTCTGTTGTGCAAATATACAAATGTCTACGTAATTAGACTTTTTCAACACGCCCTAGTTTCTCTCATAGTTTCTCCCATAGGTTCTCCCTTTACTTTTATTGGAGCCTTAAATCAGGTCCCTATTCTCCTATTACTAGAATCTTTGCCTGTATTAACCACACTCCACTACAACTTTTACATTGTTTTTTCGTAGGCCGTTTGCTAGTAAGTAGCGACTATGGTACAATGTAGTGCAGTAAAAATAAGTTTGAAGCAGCAATTGGAGGCTGACCAGATTGGAATTAACTGACGAAGAATTTCAGAGCGTGTACTCATATGCAGAGTATTTCTCTATACAGATTTACGGTTCTCTTAAAAAGGGTGGCGACTTAAAAGGTCTACTGTATGAAATAGTCGACCGTATCCATGAAGAAATACCTACAGAGTTTCACAAAGCTGTCTTAGATGCTACCGATAAGCATCTTGATAATCCTGAGCTTGTGTTCCCTATGCTAGTTGATGATTTCTCTAGTGAAGATGAGAAACTTGATTGGCAGGGCGCAAAAGCAAAGTTACACAGGATGATGAGGTAACAGGAAACCCAATAACTATATTATCTTTCGGAGATTATAATGACTAAATTTATCTTTTCAACATTTTTAACACTCATCGTACTATTAGCACCATTGTCAAATATCTATGCTAGCGACAGCTTAAATACACCATTTCATCATACAAGGTATGCTTATCCTTTTCCGTCAGATCCATTCTTCAAGCAATGGACGTATGATCCTTATTCGGTCGTCTTGTGTACTGCCGATAAGACAATTTTCCTTATTGCAAAAGAACGCCCAGAAATGTTTTCTTGCTGGGACGGTGATAGAGACTATGAAGTAATTTATGCTATAAATATTAATCCTGAAAAATATCTTGTAATTAAGGCTCCGCTATATCATAGAGACGGCCCTAATGATATTTGGCATAGAGAAGAGTCTACAAAATGGAGCGCCCCCATTGATGCTCAAAAACAATTCCATTGGTTAGTAGTCATAAACGAAGCAGTTGATGAACTAAGGTACTGTTCTGATATCAAAAGTCGCACCATAAACTTCATTCCTGACCCAGCTGATTTCGAGATTAACCATCTGAACGGAGAATAAAAAACGACCGGATTATTCCGGCTGCATAAGATAGGTGAGGGGATTTATTGAAATATGAAAACTAAATTCTGTGCTTATATAATTTCTTTAATTGTAGCGTCCATAAAAATCTCTTTAGATTTAAGAATGATTGACAATATTCCAGTAAGTTTTTTCATTATTTTTTTATCAATTGGATTACTATTTTATTACACGATTAATAATACAAAAAAGCCTAGGATAATAACCATAGTGTTTATATTATGTTCCATTATTAGTTTCTGCTACATGTTATATAATGAGAATGTTGTAAACATGCTTTATTCTTCTACTACTTTACTATTAATATTAATCACTATTATAGTATCTCACAGAGCGTATAAAGATGGATTTGATACTCATCAAAAAAATTTAATTCGACATAGTAAAGTTCTTATAAACATCATCAATAGGTATTGTACTATCGAACAAAGAAGAAAGATTAAGTTACAACGATTTGAATATCAAGCATGGATTATAGAATTAGAGAGGGCTAGATATGATTTAGAAAAAGAAGTATCTGCTTGTATGTGGATAATGGATTTTTCTTGTAATAAACTATCAGATATATGTACTCTGCTAGATTTAACGAAACGAACCATCATAGCGTTTTTAAAGACAATCTTCAACTTCATAAAATTCATTTTCTCTGGTAATGAAGTGGAAGAAAAATCTTCTGATTATTCATGGCGTGATGTTCTAAGTGATGAAATGAAGTTAGCAATAGTTGCACTTGAAACGCACGATGACTTCGTAAATCGTTTGAGTAAAAATCAGAAGGTTAAAGTATATCATGAAGCTCAATGCCTCCTTGATTCAATATTAAAGAAAAATAAAGATAGTTATATCGATGATTACGAACGTCTTGCTTTAATTATACCCAAATAAAATTTACTAGGGCGTGTTGAAAAACTCAATAATTAAAATTACATGTATTTCAAAAAACGAGAATCTTTATTTCTTTCATAAAAAACATAGGTAATATCCCCTATAATGAATTTGACCAAATATCCAGAAAAGGGGGATTACCTATGTCAGATTCATTATATACAATCAAGGAAGCATATGCAAGATACAGTTTAACCGATGAGGCATATGAAAAAATCCGGGAATGTTTGCCAGAAGAAAAAACAACTGGCAGGCCAGGCATGGATGTATGTCTTTTTCTGGATGCACTGATTTTTGTCGTGCGTGAAGGATGTAGCTGGCGGAGTATCCCCGCAACATATGGAAAATCCCCTATAATGAATTTGATCAAATATCCAGAAAAGGGGGATTACCTATGTCAGATTCATTATATACAATCAAGGAAGCATATGCAAGATACAGTTTAACCGATGAGGCATATGAAAAAATCCGGGAATGTTTGCCAGAAGAAAAAACAACTGGCAGGCCAGGCATGGATGTATGTCTTTTTCTGGATGCACTGATTTTTGTCGTGCGTGAAGGATGTAGCTGGCGGAGTATCCCCGCAACATATGGAAAATGGAATTCCATCTACAGGAAATTCAGGTTATGGGAATCTCAAAATATTTTCCAAAGGATTTATTTGTGCTTAATGGGATTATGTGCCCCAGATGCAGACGGTCTTGTCCTTATCGAGCAGATTTACTATGCCATTTCCATAGACAGCACCTCGAACAAAGTCCATCAACATGCCGCTGGAGCTAGGAAAGATGCACCTGAAGCAGAAGTAAAGCAGCATATAGGTATATCTCGTGGCGATCCCAATACCAAAGTCCATGCATTGGTTAATGATGAATTGGAAATGGTAGCATTTGAGATTACGGGTGGACAGGTTCATGATTCAAAAATGGCAATTTCATTGTTAGAAGCAGCGAATATAGCATTTGTATACTTCAATGCAGATATGGCATATGGAACCAAGAATATACGTGAATATATCCAATCGCTCGATGCAGATATAGCCTGTCCAAACAAGTCAAATGCCAAAATCATTTACAAATTTGATAAAGGACAATATAAAGGGCGGAATGTTGTGGAAAGATACTTCCAAAAGTTAAAATGCTATCGCCGAATCGCAACACGTTACGATAAATTGGCTTGCGTTTACCGAGCGTTTATATACATTGCATCGATTTTGATAAAAATAGGCAATAAGGCAAGAGAAAACACTCTAAAGAGGATGTGTTGTGTAAATATACAAATGTCTACGTAATTAGATTTTTTCAACACGCCCTAGAAAAACCAGCGTGCTGCTCGCAAAGGCCGTAATCTGCAGACCGGCGAAGTCATTGACGATGGGCATTATAGAATTCTACAATGTGAAAGCCACAGCGGTTAACGTAAAAATGAATGTTGCGTTTTTCAAAGTAAGGAGTTACAGTTTGCCATACCTTAACCTGTGGGTACAATTCTTCTACCGCACACCATGCAGTGTAGCCAATTCCTTTGCTGTGGGCATGAGGCGAAACAAACAGGATTTCCAGTTCGCCATGAGATCCATCAATTTTCAGGATAAGGCCGCCGACAGGCTGGTTGTCCAGCATAATACGGTAAGCAATGCCATGGTCGATGGATTCTTCGATAGTGGAGCGGGAGATAATCTCGCCATCCTCTTCGAAGTGATTATCGCGGAGGCCGAATTCCTCCATAGCACCGTAGTTGAAAGCGTCCTGATTGTCACGTATAAATTGTTCCCTGTCATCATCCTGCAGGGGAACGAGTGATATTTTTGTTTGCATGGTCTTGTCCTCTTAAATGTCCGAAATTAAGCTATATTATAGCGCGTGAGCAATTAGGGGGCAATGAAAAGTTAATGCAGCCAGCTGGAGGATGATGTGGTAGCAATCTTGATTTTCCAGAGGGTGCATGATACAATTCTATAAAGATGGCTAGAACTTAGGGGCAACGTCTTATAGGCGTTGCCTTTCGTGCATGGTGAGGTCGATTTGAAGGTGTAGGAATGGAGATTGAGCGTCAATTCTTAGTGGAAAAGCTGCCGGTGCTGCCAGATGCCTATGAAGAACTGCAACAGGGGTATGTATCACTGGAGCCGGAAATCCGTATCCGAGGAATCGGAGGCAGTCAGTTTGTGCTGACGGTTAAGCGTGGAGCTGGTCTGGTACGGGAAGAGTGGGAGACTAATATCTCAATGCAGGAATATGAAAATTTGGCGGCACGGCTGTATCCCGGAACCAAAATGATTGAAAAGCGCCGTTACCATATTGAGCTTAAAGATGGCTATACTGCAGAAATGCATGTGCATGGTGGTCATTTAGCAGGGTTCAACTATGTGGAAGTCGAATTTCCTACAGTGGAGGAGGCCGAAGCCTTTGTGCCACCGGACTGGTTTGGCAGGGAAGTAACGGAAGACGCCAGGTTTTCCTATGGAATCCTGGCCCATGAGGATGGTATGGAGACTGTATGCCGTTTGATGTCTAATTGAAGGAGTAAACAAGATTTGAAAGAAACAAAAGAAGTGCAGGAGCAGCGAGAATTGCTGAGTTCAAAATATCGCAGGGAAATACCGATGGCAGAGGAGATCTGGCATCATTTCAAGGATAACGAGTACAAAATCATAGCCTGTCCGGTTATTCATACGGAGACACGGGAAATCTACTGCGTTTATCAGGCATTGTACGGTTCCTATGGTGTTTACTGCCGACCGATGGATATGTTCATGAGCGAAGTGGATCATGAGAAATACCCAAAGGCTGGGCAGAAATATCGGTTTGAAAACAAAGAAATTGGAAAAATGCATAAGGAAGGATAAGCGAAAATCTGGCGTGTGCGTCACAGACATGAGCCGTTCGCAGATGTTTGCCAATATTATGGAGCTGCTTAATGAAAAGGCCATAAAGCTGGATGATCTGGATGGCTTTAGTGATTTTCTAAGGCAACGTCTGGAATTTTTGTGTAGATGAGGCTGCCATGAAGACAAGAAATGGGCTGATGCAGGATTTAGTCGCTGCATCAGCCCTGTTTGTATGCTTATCTGCTTACATGTTACGCGGATTGTTTTGCCGCATCATTGTTTTGAGTGTATTCGGTCTGGAGTTTATCAAGGCCGGACATGATGGAATCGTAGGTGTCCAGACAAATCTGGGGCAGGTCTTTTTCCTTGGTGGCAGCCTGATAATCCCGGCGGAAGATAGCCACAGCTTTGGCGATTTCCTGACGGATTTCTGCGATTTTATCGGGATTGCCCTGCGCAACATGAGCGGCCATGCTGAGAATGCAGTTTGTGACCACTTCCACGGAATAGGGGCCGCCGGGGCCTATGGCACGGACAGCTTCTTCATAGCTGGGGAGCACCTTGGGCACGGTAAATGTCTCCCCTAGCTTGAAGTGGCCGCCGGAATTGTAATAGGCCTGCCAGCTTAAATTCTTACGGGTTTGTTCCTGGATACTCTCCAAAGTATCCTTGTTTTCCGCTGGCTGAACAAGGGACAGGCTGGCCGTATGGGCAGTTTGTGGTGGAGCTGATTCCGCTTTGGGCGCGGCAAATTCGCCCATAATGTCCCGGAAATTCTCCTCCGTTGTAGTCCTTGACTGGCTCATTGGGGCAGAGGTTGCAGATTCGTGCAGCTTGCCGATGGATAGATCCATGGTATTAACCTCCTGATTATTTCTGCATTAGCAGGTTGAGCATTTGGGCATCCGTCATGCCAGGCTGTTGCTCATCTGCATTATCTGGCAGGGAATGTTCAACTTGAGTGCTGAGGATGGTGGGGATTTTTTCTGGATGCGGAGAATGCGTCTTGGTCTGGGAAATAATCTTGTCCTTTTCGTAAACTGTAACGAGGACGGAGCCATCTGACATAACACGGATCACTGTGGTGGTATCCTCACCAGATTTTTCGCCAGTGTCCGTTATGGCACCGCCGGTTTCCAGCTGGCGCAGCATGGTGCTGAACTTTTCCTTTGCTGCAAAGGTCTTGCCCTTGGATTCCGTTCCCTTGTCAGACCAGGCTGTCATGCCCTGTACTGTTTTTACCTCCATGGTTTCACCTCCAAAACAGATGATGTATCTCTATGACATATATCGGTGAAAAGTGTGGATTGATAAGAGTCTGGAGCCAGATTTTGTCATATACAGAGTATTATCTTAAAAGAGCTCAGCCGCCAGCTTAAAGGCTATGATTTGGAAGATTTTGTGGCAGATCTCCTAAGAGCTATGGGATACCGTACAATCGTCTCTCCACATGGCGGCGATAGTGGCATTGATATAACGGCATATAAAGATGAGCTGCCACCTCGGATATTGGTTCAGGTAAAGAGCCGGGATGAAATTGAAAACTAACTAAGCAGATTTTTGGCGAATCAATGACATAATCATTGACATTTCCAATTTAGTGCGATACATTGAAACCATGAAAAAGAAGAGTATAAAATCAAATGCTGACCAGGCTAAGCAGTTTAGAGATACCTGGAGAACAATAGAAGATGCTATTATTGCCGAGCACAGCTTTTTGTTACCGTCTGGCGAGATAAATGTTACTGTTACGCTACCATGGACAAGAGAAAGTGTTCTTGGGCTGTTAAAGCGTAGCGGGAAGATTATCTCCTGGGAGCAGCAGAAAGAGTTCTATGAAGGTAATATGCGACAGTATAGAGTAACTGTCGATGGAGACAAGATATGACTTCAATCGAGAAGATGAAAAAGCTGATTGCTATACAAAAAAATCATCATAAGGCGAACATTCAACTGCGTGATGGTGATTGGTATGCTGTGAATTTACATAATCCGGCGAATGATAGCGATGGCTTTTAGTCCCTGCTTGAATGGCAGGGATTTTAATTTGCTTTTAATGACTTTTTAAACAGAACTTAATTGAACAGGGGTATCATTTGTAATTGGTATTATGAAAAATACCTGAAAATTATGATGCACTGACAATATCGATTTGGTTAAGGAGGAAGCAGGATTTATGACTGTAAAAATAGCAAAGTATATGTTAGTGGCGACATTATTGATTATTATGACCGTAACGTCAGGGTGTGCGTTGGCAAGAGGTGCAAGAGCTATTTTAAGATACAATGAGGATCGTAATGAGCATTCGGCAATAAGTAACATGATCGAAGATGAAAATATGACAGCAAATTTAAGTGATGAGTCAGCAAGGCAGTTGCATATGGATTTGTATATTTAATCGGAGGTGGGGTTCATAATGGATGATGATAATTTTGTAACATCGGCGCGGTTTCTGGTGTTTCTGGGCATGGTGTTCTTCGCGCTGTTTTTCGTAGATGAGCATAAGATGGAAGTTTTCGTATTTGCCTGCGCCGTAGCGCTTTATCTGGAGTCGCGTAAGGAAGGCTGGCAAAGCCCACTGATTGAGTGGCCAGAAGAATTGTCTTTCCTGTCCACCTGCTATTATGCTTCGTTGAAATTATTGAAAATTGGTACTGTAATTGAGACCGTGGTGCTGATTTACTTCTTGTGGAATGGTGCGATGGATAGCCCGGATTTATTTCAGATAGCAGGAAATGTATATTTGGCCAATGTTATTTGGCTGTCTGCCACTGCCAGTACGTTATCTATCTGCTGGTCTATACATGATAAATGGGCTGAGCGAACAGGCAGCACGACGATTACATCCCTGAAGCCGCCTTTTACACAGGGAGACAGAGGCTTCAAGAAGTGGAGCTGGCTGCTGATGGATGGGATCGTGATAATGGCATTGGTAATTATGTGGGTGGATCATTTTGAGCTGCATATGTACAATGTATTTGAAGGTACAGTCATCTGTAGCGCATATTTTGTCTTGATGCTGCCGCTACAGCTATGGTTCTATTTCCATTACAGGGGGATGATTCCCAAGGCTGTGGCGAATACAGAAAATTGAACAGACGCATATCAAGCGTTTTCTGGTTGATTGCCAGAAGAAAAGACAGGCTGGAGATTCTGGCAGGAACTCTTGTATCGGAATATGCCTGGGGCTACAAATGTGAAGCATGTTGCTGAAACTTCACTTCGGGCAGCAAAATCAGGCACGGTCGTCTGTACGCCAGATCCTGTAAGCACGTTGCACCGCATTGTGGCATCTATATTGCCGCATTGGCTGTTGGCGAGGATTTGCAAATAAGTGGATTGGATTGTTCCATTCTAAGGGAATCTTAATACTGGCGTAGTATCATGGATTACCAAGGGGGATGGAACTGTGATAAATAAATTTAAACAGGTTTTATCTAAAATCGGTAAATATTTAGGCTATGGTTTATTATTAGGTGCCATAGCCTTAATCGCATATGTTGGCTATAGCATGGCTGCGTTCTTTTTTCACTTGGATTTATCGCAAAGCTACCGAAACATAGATGGTTATGAAGGAATTACTTTTGAAAAATCAGCCCGTGATGGCAGAATGCTTGTCTATAAGAGAACTTTTGCAGGACTGAGAGAATCAGGCGAGAAAAAGTCCAGTAATAGTCAAGGTAAGGAAAATGATGAAGTCGTGTATCTCACACTGAAAGAGAAACTGGGGGAGGGCGTAAAAGTCATTGATTATGCAGCGTCTCCTGATAATAAATATATCCTGTATGTTGTAACGGAAGATGTAAGTAAAGGTGCATCTACTGATACAGAACGGTATTACTATAAAGTACTTGATTTACAGGACAATTCATCCACAACTATTTATAAGGGATATTTGCATGATTTTGCTGTAGAATGGCAATGAACTCAAAAGAGATGGAGCTGTTGCATATGGAATTGGTAGATGTAATCCGGCAAATATATGGCGAAGAAGTCTACATAACGGACAGGATAGGGATTTCTGGCGGCGATATAAATGATGCATATCATCTATGCCTGAGTAATGGAGAGAATCTGTTTATAAAGATGAATGCTAATGCGAAAGATGATTTCTTTGCAGCTGAAAAAACAGGGCTGGAAGCATTGCATAAAGCTGGAGCAGTTACGCTATCGGTTATTACTTATGATAAAACGAAGGATAACTTGTCCTATTTACTGCTGAATTTCGTGAGAAGTTCGAGGCCTAAGAGAACGTACTGGGAAGACTTAGGCCATATGCTGGCACAGGTACACCACGCTGCAGTGGATAAGTTTGGCGGGTTCTCACCGGAGTTTTATGATGCCTATCATGAGATAATTCCAAAGGAGCCAGGCTATACTGTTCGGCGGGATTTATACAATCTGTATCATTTGCTGAACCATTTGAATCTGTTTGGCAGATCATATCTTGCGGCAGGAAGAAGAATATTGAAGAGTTATTCGCAGAAGTGAGACAAGAAAACAAAATGACGATAGAGCAATACATGGATGAACTTAAAATAGAGAAAAAAGATCACAATATCATTTTTAACAATGAATGGTTTGTATTGGGAAAAGATAAATACTTTTCTTATTGGGTTTATACGGTTGATGAAACCAAGGGAGATAAATAATATATTAGGTTTGCAAATTTTTCCAAAGGAATTAATGGAAAAATCCAAAAGATGCCCGAATATTCTAGGGACAGTTTCCCATGAATCCATGAAAAAGGCAGAAGATGAAACTTATAAGTTCATAAAACAGTATGTAAAGTTCAATAAGCGTGATTGGTGAGCTGGAAAGGAAAGCCAATGGAATATAAATTTCAGCCTATGGTGCAGGAAGCCATAGAATTGATTTGGAAACAGGATGACTCAAAAAATTGTGAGAAGGGCCGGACTTTGCTGCGCAGAGCAGCGGAGGACGGAGATGCGGAAGCCTGGGCATTACTGTCCTTGACTTATTTAGGAGAGCCATGGGTAGGGAAGACCAGCAACTTTGAGAATAACATAGCAGAAGCCGAACGCTGCCTGAAAAAGAGCTTGTCAGAAGGCAGTCCTGTTGGTTTGCTGGCGATTCTGGCCAGACGTAGCCTCTACCCTACGGAGGAAATGGATTTTTGGGATTATTGGGACGATGAAAGAGAGACAGCTGTTGTAGAAATGGAAGAATATACCGAAGGCGATGGCAATGGTGAAGACCTGGCAGCATATCTATTTGGGATGGCTTATCTGCGGGGCGGTATTGACATACTGACAGGTAAAAGGCTGGATAAAGGACAGCGGCAGCAGCTGGCGAAGCCTTTTCTGGAACATGCCCGGACTCAGGGTATAAGGTTGAATTACAATCCGGAGGAGATGTCAAAGCCCGACGATTCGGATGCTGACTGGAGGTTAAAGCTTTGGCTGCAGAATGGTTTGGTTATTACCTTTGACCGCTATGATACAGAAGAATTCCAGGCAGCATTGGAAATAATGGAAGACACCTATAAAGTCATAGAGCTATATCATGATAAGGATTATCTCTCTGTTCGTCAGACAGAAGACAATTATGAACTCCACGCTATGCTGAACGGCAAAGGTGCCTTGCGCAGGGAAGATTCAAGGGAACAGGTTTTATCCCTTCTGCAGGCGTGGCTTGGGGGAAAGACAGATCTTTCAGCAGAGGAATGGCAGAATGATGTCCAAGCAGTACGATATGTAAAGTGGCAGTGGTATCTGGACAAGGCGGAAGTTTGCAAAAATCGTGATGGCCTAGATGAAATGGTAACGGCACTTAAACAGGCTGCCAATATGGACTGTGGAAAGGCTATGGTTCGCTTGGGGTGTTATCATCAGGAAAAAGGGGAAAAGGATGTCGCCAGGCAGTGGTTTTTGCAGGCCGTAAAAACGGAAGAGCATGATGATGTAAAAGAAGCCTGTTATTATCTGGGCTGCTTGGAAGAGGGCCAGCTGGCTGTGCAGTATCTTGAAAAAGCCGCCAAGATGGGAGCAGCTTCTGCCTGGGCAAAGCTCGGAAATTGTTATCGTAACGGGCTGGGTACTCTCATGGACAGCGAAAAGGCCATGATCTGTTACAAAAAAGGTGCAGACCTTGGGGACTATGAGGCTTTGTATGTTATGGCGTGCAGCTGCCGGAGCGAAGATGGAACGTGGCAGGATATACCGAAAGCAATATCCTGCTTGCGAAAGGTATTATCCGAGGAAAACGATTGGCAAAATGAGGCACGTCTCTTGTTGGCTCAAGTATTTATGGCCCAGAATCCCGGGAAAAATGCCGACCGGATAGGACGCTTGCTGGCAGAAACAAAATACGATAAATACTTACCTGGCTGGCTTGAACTGGCCCATTACTATAAAGCGCAGGGCAGAATCTATCAGTATGGCCAGGAGATGGATGCCCTAATCAAGGCAGGCTATGAACCGGCCATAAAAGAAAAGGAAGATATGTATCGTGGCAGTGAATGGAGTAAATTGTTCTGAGGGGGATGGGATAGAAATTATGGAAGTGCAAATACAGCAGGAAATCTGTCCGCCACCGGATAGTCTTACTTTTGCTGATGTGGATTCTAAACTGCTAAGGTGGATAGAGGCAGAACAAGCTATAGTCAAGGTCGTCAATGGATGGGACTGCCATAAAGATGATGTACAGAAGCAGAGAAAGGGGAGATGTTATCTGCTGGAAAAGCATGAGGCAGGTTCACGGCCTCAGCTGATAGACCAGATTATGAGTTTGGGAAGTTTGTCTCCTAACTCAGTTTGGGATATGTCAAAGGCCATCGAACTGGCAACCATCGGATATTTAGCGGGCTACCTGACTTTGCGGGAAGCGTTGAATGTTTCGGTTACTGCTGGCCAGCGTATACAGAAATGTACCAGCAGCTGGGAAAACATGGGAATGGCCTATCTTCGTTATCTGAAAACCTTTGAAGGCAACTTCGAAAGGCTGAGAGCCAGCGAGGCAGCCTTTGAACAATTAAGGAACTCCTCGGATTCCCCTTATAAAGCGGTGCCGTTTGAAATGGAACTAAAAAAAACCTGGTAAATAGGACTGTTCGTAGGAGATATTTCTTGTGAGATTTTACCAGAGGAATGGCCCGAGTACAAAAGAGTAATATTTATACCATGTTTAGATGCTGCAGGAGAGGAAAAACAGAAATTGACCACTTTACTAAAAAAGGAATTGGATATGAATATCGAAAAGAACGAGGAAATATTAAAGAATACATGCAAATTAAGAAATGAGTATGAAGTAGCGTTGTTTGAAAAAGCCATTGAGGAGATTTGTTCCACACAAAGAGCAGAGTATGTACTTAATTTATGTTCAGGCTTTGATGACGATACGGAAGATGAAGAGGTCATGTTTGGTCTCGTCCATGCCGTGGAGAAGCTCGGAGGGGAAGATGGCCTGTATTGGACAGCTATGGGGCTAGAGAGAATGTGGAGAAATAAAGAGTGGTGTAAGATACTGCTCTATAGGATACTTAACTCTGATGAGGATAGAATAAAATATCCGGAAGTGATAAACAGGCTTCCTTGGCGGGAAAGAGACCGGAATATATCCTTATTAGCGGATATTCTCCATGAAGATAAAGAAATGTTTGCCGACAAGATAGATGAGGTTTTAAAAGATTGTTCTGTGGTATATCAGATAAACAAGTACCCAAATGGTGAGATAATGGTTATTTATGACCGAAATGGAGCTGTATGGAATGGTAAACTGGATACGATATATGAGTCAGATAATGGGCTGAATGATGGTGAAAACGGGTATGAAGAATATCATGCCTGTTTGTTTAAGGTTATAGATGTTATAAAACCTGGTAAAAACAGCATAAAGGTAAATGACTGGGTAGAAATAAGTCGTCTTAATCCGCCTGAGCAGATTTTTGATTCAAAAGGCCTGCAAATATGGGGACAGTCAAGGGAGGATAGACAGTGCTAGACCTAGAAAAGCGTGAAATGATCCTCCAAGAAATTGAAGCCGTTATAAAAGATATGGAAAACAGGTATTCATTTATAGAATTGGAAGGCGGTATTCTTAATCTGATATATGTGAGATACAAAAAGGCCTATAAAATAATAAAAGAGCATAAAGAAGATGATTCGGTAATTTATATAAGAGGGGGAATTCGTGCGTATTTGGATTCATATAGTGACTGGGATAACCCGTTGTTGGGTAAAATGGGAGATGGTGAGAAATTATATGATAAATACATTATGAAGCATCCTAAAACAAAATGATTATGCAGGTAACAATTATGGCGAATAATGAATATAAACATTTAATTAGCAATTACGATGTACGGAGTACTGTAAAGTATAAAGGGAATAAGATAATCTTATTAAAACCGATTTCTATGCAAGAGCCAGTTGATAACGTGTTTTGTTTAGATGCTGACAATAATATGATTTGGCAGGTGGCGGATTTGAGGGAGAAATATCCTCATGATAGGAAAATGCCGTATGAAAATATGTTTTATCATGATGGTATTTTAACAGTATCTACGTTTATAGGCATGGGGTACGATATTAATCCTGATGATGGTATGATTCTCAAATCACATATTGTGAAATGAGTAAATCTATAATAGTTGTGTTGGTAGATTGTATTATACCTATTTGATGTTATATGAAATACTTAGATAAGAAACTAATAGAAACTTTGGATTCATATTCTTACGATGAGGATATCGTAAAATGGGTTACAAGGTTGGAAGATGAATTTGATGTAAATGATTTGCTGGCTTTAAGTGATGCTGTATGCCAAGCAGGAGCATGTAAGGAACTGGCATTTGCGGTCCTCCCCTTTATGTTACGCTTAAGCGAAGATGTTTCAGAGAAAAATAAGCTACATTTATTCGTAGAGTCTGCAATGATTTACGCATACAGCTATGAAATCGAGGATAAAATCCCAGATAATTTAATGTGTTGTTTAAAAGAGACAGTAAGTAAGTATAGAAATAAGATTTTGGAATATTATTTAGCAAATACCTTTGAATTGACAGATGAATACTATCTGGTAGCCGCAATCATGACATTTTATAATCAAAAATGGGGCGCTTCTATACTATATGGGAATTTGTTTCCCTATGAAAGTGAGATAGAATTGGATTGTTGTTGCCCTAATTTACATGATATTGTCCTGTATGTTAATGATGACGGCATCTGTTGTCTTGGTGAGCAGCCAGCAACTAACAGATCGGCTAGTAATGTGATGGAATTAAGTCCAAAAGAGGATAAGTCAAATATCCAAGAATTGTTGGACGTGATTAACAAAGTACTTGCTGATAAAGGCCTGCATACATTAAAACAGTTCGAGGAAATAAGTGAATCAGAAGCCGGTGTAGTGTTTATTGTAATGGGAACTATGTTGATGTATGCAGGATATAACGAGCAGGCAAAAAGGTATTATTATATGTTGAATAGCATTGAATGCCCTGTCTGTCATCAGAAATTTATCCCTGCAGAACAATGGGGGCGTTGAAAATGAATGTTCATGACAGTATGGTGGTGAGGTATAGTGCTGATTTGGAAAATGAAACCTTTGCTATGTACCTGAAACCTGATACGGAAGAAGGGGTTAAAGAAGTAAATTTTGAAGGTGTGTTAGCTCATTGGTTTGAGTATGTTGTTTCATGGAATGTTTTAGATGATATTGAAGAACTTGATATTAAAACATTTATATCATATTTTAAGAAAGTTCTATTAGAGGGGAAAAGTGATGGCTGGCCTCTGTTTTTTGAAACTTTAGAGGATTTAGAAGAGCAGTTGCTCAATAAAGGATATAAAACGTATTATATTTCTGGATGTTGTGGGATTACTGGTTTTGTTATTGCGGAACAAGTCAGTGTAAAAGTATAAAAACGAATAATTGCTTAAAAGAATGTATTATGGATATATATAAAAGGCATAATATAATTAGAAAAGTGGTCATTTGCTGGTTAGTTAGGAAATGCTAAGGAGGGAAGAATGTGAAAGAAAGCACCTTTCGATATTACCCCAATATTTATGCAGATGAGGCGCTGGTTCATGCAGACGGTGTATGTCAGTGTTGTGGCAAGAAGGTGCATGAATATACCGAATTTATGTACACTGAGGAGAATGTTGACTGTATTTGCCTTCCATGTATTCGTGATGGAAGTGCAGTCGTAAAATTTCAAGGGGAGTTTATTGCTGCAGCAGATTGGGTCAGCTATCCGGCAAAGAGAGAAGAGCTCTTTCGCAGAACGCCGGGCTACATATCCATTCAGAATGTGGTTAATATTATTATGAGAGAAGGCTAATGATTTTATGGAAGATGCATGGAATAAAGCTGTAAATTGGCTTGGAGATAAAAAGTGGAGAGGTTACTGTTTTGGATTTATGTTTTCTTATATAGTACAGGTTTTTACAATGGTGTTTAGGCGGGGAGATACATCTTGGCATGCTTTTGATCCGCTTAGATTGTTAAACTTTGTTATGGCTTATGTTATAGGGGTAACATTATATGGTGCAGTTCATAAATACGATATAGAATATATGAAAAATAGAATGATGAATGTGTTTATAGCTTTGGGGATAATCATCTTCCTTGCTGTTGTTATAGATTTAAATTGTCATTTAGATGTGCTTAGGTGGCTATAATTGCTAATGAGTTAAATCCCATAATAAATTCTAATGAGAATTTAAAAAACGTATGTTATCATAACCTCGTTACTTATTATTATAGCTGAAGAGGGAGGTTTATGTTATGGAATTAAGTGAACTGTGCTTCGAAGATAGAATAGCAGCTTCTAATAGAATGTAATTTGATTTTTGTAGCATTTGACCTTAGAGATGGAAGATACATCGAATACTTCTAAGAATAGTTGAGGGGGAATAATGTGTGATTATAAGCATAGATCGTGATGGTGTCTGCATGGGTGATGATGCCATGGATCATTGGAGGGATGTTGTTCTGGAAGATAACGCAACAGCCCGTGATTTACTGAATAAGTTGCTGGAAATTGACTATCTGCCGAATCTTACCGATGCCATTTGGTATACATGGAGCTCTGATGCCCGCTGCCTTATAGCATGGTCTTGCAAGAAGAAAAAAGTCATAGCTGAGGTGCGAGATAAACTACTTGAAAAAGATAATAGCAAGTCAGGGTATTACTTCGTTCATCTTTGGAAACAGGATTTGCAGCTCATCAAGGAATATATAAAAGAAACACCTGGCATTTGGTATGACAAAGATTACTTTGGTGGTCGCTTATAAGTGGTGGTCGATGAATGGGAGAGTAGCAATTGGAAGAAATGTTAGCTATAAAACTGAAACCACGAAATGGTGGAGATATTATCATTGATAAAGATGATGTGGAAAGTATATACTTCGGGGATGTGGTAGAATGCATCTTGTTTAAGAATAATGAACTTACCCGCTGTAAAAAGGCTAAACAAGCAGTGATTCATTTGAAAAAAAGTGCGGATAAGTATGGTGGTGGAAAAATAAGTGTATTTGAGAGACTTTGTAGTGAAAGAAATTTGTATATCGTAGAATTGTTGCATGATGAAATAATTGAAGAAATTCTGTTGCCATATAAGCGCATAAATGGTATAGAAACTAATATACTTGAAAAGCATGAGTTTGATAATGGACTGAAAATTAAATTCAGTGAAAAGTTTGGAACGGAGAGGTAAATATTCTGGGGCTTGTGGTGGGCTGGCTGGCCCAGAAGCTTTGCAATGTGTCCCTGCGTCGTAAAGAAGCATGAAACTGCCCTGGCTGAAATGAAAAATGGCAGGAAGAAGTCCCATTGGATTTGGTATATCTTCCCGCAACTGGCCGACCTGGGGTATAAGGAAGTCATCACATGGAATTACACTAAATTCCAGACGGATATGTGGCGCTACCAGACCAAGACCATGGATCAGAGCCATGATACGGTAGTGTCGCCCGGAGATAAAGTTTTTTCATATGGTATGAACCGGTTGGGGTGGCCATATGAAGTGAGGGAATTCTGGGTTGATTAAGCTCAGGAAGAAATCAATTAATCGATTTAGCAGTAGCTTTTAATAAAAAGCTACTAGAATTATAATGAAAATTTAATTGAGAAGGTTTATTATTTAACATGTTGTATTGTGTCAAGAATAAAGCAACAACATGTTTATTTGCCGATGGGGGCACCATGCCATGGGGATTTAACCATGGTATGGTGCTTTTTTGCGTGCATGAATCAGTTGGGAGGACGGAGCATTGAAAGGTAAATTTGAGAGCGTGGGAAGGTTATTATCTGTTGTACTACTGATAACTGGAATTATGGGGATGGCCGGTTGTGGCAGACACTCAGATGTAGATGAAAGTCATCTCTTAAGCAAAAAGGCAGAGGCAGGAGACGGATATGAGTGGCGTACTGTGGAGTACGCCCAAACAGATGGGAAAAAGATGAAGGTAGAACTGCCCTTTGAATTGGAAAAAGATAACACTGAGGAAAGCGTTGGTGGCTGGAGAGAGGATTCTTACAGCCATTATGATGATGAGAAATTCTTCTCTGTAGAAATGGTTCATGTCAGTGGCTTGAGGCCGGGGCGTGTATTTGATATGGAAGGGTTCCTCAAAGTAAGTTTTGTTGATCCAGAAGGACTTAAGGTCACGGTGAAGGACAGGGGAACAAAGACGGTCAATGGACTTAAAATGACTTATCTGGATGTGCAGTTGCTGGATGAAGAGAATGGCAGTCAGCGTCCAGCCAGACTGTTGAACCTTGGCTTTTTCGGTGGCGAAGGCGAATTCTGGGCTATTTCATACTTTGCATATGAAGATGACAAGCTCGGGCAGAAGATGATAGAAAGATCCATTGAGTCAATAAAAGTTGAATAAATTCAAGCTAAAAGAGGATAAGATTGAAAATTGTGGCTCAAGAAAGGGTATAACATGAAAGAAGGGGAGAGTTAAATGTTTGATTTTTCATGGGTGAAAGAGTGTTCATGTTCTATATAAAAAGGTTGGCTCTGAATGGATGGCATCAAATAGAGGATTTTGGAGGGGATGGTATTGCTTTTTGATAATCAGCATAAGCTGGTAGAGGAATATTCGGAAGTCGTGTAGAAAATATGCAGAAAGCTGATGGAGCGATGTTAATTATTAACATGGGAGGGTGCTGCTATGGCTAAATACTACGATGGCTGTCCTCGGTGTGGCAGAAGAGATTTTGGTGAGATACTGCACTGTAAGAGGTGTAATACGGATTTCTGCACGAAATGCCAGGGAAAGCGGAAACTGGCTGGTGGCACGGAATATGCGTGCTGCCCACGTTGTGGTGCAGAAATAGACGATGATGATACGGTGGTCGTTGTTACCACAGAGAAGGAAAACGCCAAGAATAGGTAAAATGTAACTTTGTGTTCTGAGAGTGTATATATGATACTAAAGTATAGAAAACAAAACTGTTTTTGATAATATGTGTTGACATTATCTGCGTAATGTATTATATTACCTATCAAATGAATATGTAGTAAGCTATGGAGGTGCATCCTATGAGTCATCAGTTATGGAATATTATCAATGAGCTGCAGTCAGAGAAATATGAATGGGTAGATCTAAGCCATTCTTTGAACAATGACAGTCCTTACTGGGCAGGTATACCTGAGGGATCCGTGGAACTGTCCAAGACTGTATTTGACTGGGGAAATCCTATGCTTGAATGCCTGATTCAGACATTCAAGTTCCCGGGACAGTTCGGCACGCATATTGATTTTCCTGGTCATTTCGTCAAGGATGCGCCTCTCTCAGAAAAATTTGATGTCTGGCATATGCTGTATCCGTTAGTTGTAATCGACATCAGCGATAAGGTGCGCGAGGATGTGCATTACGCTGTTACGGTGGAGGATATCAAGGCCTTTGAGGCAAAATATGGAGATATACCTGATGGGGCCTTTGTGGCGCTGAATGCCGGCTGGTCAAAGAACTGGCCTGACATGGATAAATTGTCAGGGATCGATGAGGATGGCAATGAAAATGCCCCGGGCTGGTCACTGGATGCGCTGAAGTATATCTATGAGGTGCGCAATGCGGCGGCCAATGGCCATGAAACTTTGGATACGGATGCCAGCGCAGTAGCTGCCGCCGCTGGCGACCTGGCCTGCGAACGCTATGTGCTCAGTAAGGGTAAGCTGCAGATAGAAGTATTGAATAATCTGGATAAAGTAGCACCGGTGGGGGCGTTGCTGTTCGCCGCCTGGCCTAATATTGAACAGGCTACGGGGTTACCTGTCCGCGTACTGGCTATTACGCCGAAGAGAAAACAGTATATCTAAATGCTATTGCATTATTGAGCCGGATTGGTTATTGGTATATCAGGTCATAGAGGAACGTTTGGTGTTAGCCATGATAAAGAAATAGGCTTGTGGCAAAGAACAAGAGAGGCTGTGAAAAAGATTCTGCCCTGGTTGAGGGAAACCTTCTTTTTCACAGCCTCTCTCTACATAGAAAAAGACATTGGTACTTGCAGTGTCTGATATGCTCCCTATTAGGTAGACAGAAGAAATAATAAAACTGTCTGCTTGATAGGGAGCATTTTATGTACAAGAAGAGATTATCACCCGAAGAGAAAATCCACTTCATTGAAAAGTATAAACGTGGAGAGGGCAGTTATGCCTCCATAGCCGCGGATGCAGGCGTTGACAGCAGATCCTTCAGGCAATGGGTTCGTAACTATGATGCTTGCGGCCCGGATGTATTCTTCAAACGACATCATCAGCGCTATTCTGTTGAATTTAAGGAAACTGCTATCCACGATTATCTTTCTGGCGTGGATTCACAAGATGCTATATGCCGAAAATACGGACTTCGTTCGCGGAGACAGCTACAAGACTGGATTATGAAGTATAATAGTCACGAGGAACTTAAACCATCCGGTACAGGAGGGAGCACCATCGTGACTAAAGGCAGAAAAACTACATTTGATGAACGGGTATCCATTGTAGAGGATTGCATTGCAAATGGCCGTGATTATGCTTTGACGGCGGAGAAATTCGATGTTTCTTACCAGCAGGTCTATACCTGGGTCAGGAAATATGACCAAAAGGGAATCGAAGGCCTCAAGGACGGCAGAGGCCGCAGGAAGCCTGAGTCTGAGATGAACGAGCTGGAACGGCTCAGATATGAAAACCGCATGCAGAAGGCTCAGTTGCTACAAAAGCAGATGGAGATAGATTTTCTAAAAAAACTCGAGGAATTGGAAAGGCGGTGATACTAGACAGAACTCGTAATACGGCTGCCTACCGGGCGATACTGGAGCTCAGCAGTATCTGTAAGGATTATCCAGTCAAGGCGTTATGCAGGTTGGGCCGTGTAACCAGGGCTGCGTATTACAAATGGCTTCACAGGAAGCTGGGACAAAACGAAGAAACGAACCAGAAGCTTGCTGCCCTGGCAGAATCAATCCATAAGGAGCATCCAGATATGGGCTACCGAAGGATTCGAGATAAGATTGAGCATGACCATGGCCTGCATGCTAATGACAAGCGTATCCTGCGTATATGCCGCAAGAAGAGACTGCGCTCCGTAATAAAAGGACGTCACAACTGTTGCACCAGGCCTGCTGTTGATCCATACTATACAGCAGAGAATGTGCTCAACAGGGATTTCCATGCAGATAAATACAACCAGAAATGGGTTACGGATGTGACCGAATTCAAGTACTTTCCTGAATACGGAACCGTTAAAAAGGTATATCTGAGTGCCATCCTTGACCTCTGTGATCGCCGGCCTGTTGCCTATGTTATTGGTGACAGCAACAATAACCAGTTGGTATTCCAAACCTTTGACAAAGCTCTTGAAGCCAATCCAGGGGCACATCCCTTGTTTCATAGTGACCGTGGCTTTCAGTACACCAATAAGTTGTTCCGCGCCAAAATTGAACAGGCCGGTATGACACAAAGCATGTCCCGTGTAGCACATTGCCTAGACAATGGCCCCATGGAAGGCTTCTGGGGTATCTTGAAGCGCGAGATGTACTACAGGCGCAGATTTACTTCCCGGCAAGAGTTGGTTGAGTCAATTGAGGAATATATAAGATATTACACTTATGACAGACCACAGCGTCATTTAGGCATACGAACCCCAAGTGAGTACCACGAAAAACTGGTTGGAGCTGCATGAAAAAAGCTGCTCGCATTAGTTGCGAGCAGCAATGAATATTTTTATTTTTTTACCTGTCCACTTGACGGGGAGCACACCAGTCTCCTGTTGTATGGTATGCTGTTGAAACTGTCAGCATAAATGCGGCAGATGACTTAGATGATGTGGAGGATATGGGGTTGTTGAGATTTGAAGGTGAGGAATATCCCACGAGATTGATTGCGTTTGATATGCCTGAAATCAGCGGAAAGCACTTGATTTCAGTAGACAGCCTGGACGTTGCTCTTATGACTAAAGACGGCTGTTATGTCTCGGAGGAAGCGCGGGCCATTGATGAAAAGATTTTCGTCTATGTTCCGGACAAGATGATTGATGCTGAGGAGAATACTCTCATACAGTATGTGAAGGATATGGTTGCATAAGGTGCAATTAGGTTTAAACTGCGTCGATGTTAATTATTAACATCCAGTAAAGGGATGGCTATGATAACATAGTCATAAGTATGAGTAACAATATGACGCATAAAAGTCAAAAAGTCAAATAACGAAGCCTATGACATTGCCTATGTAGTTATGGAAAAAAATCCCTGGTAGCGGTATAATTGTCATTAATGAAGAATGGAAGCGCTAAGGAGGGTGACTGTGGTTGATTTGCATGTGCATACAAATGCCTCTGAGTGAGATAGATGAAGAAGCACGCATGGATTTACTGGATCGTGCCAATGGTGATTGGAAGGCTCGCTTAGGGAAAATGCTGGTTTCCATACTATCCTTGCGGAGCTAAGCAGACGGCAAAACCTGAGGCGCCCCCAAAAATAAGATTGTAATGATAAAGAAGAAATCGTAAAACGGTTGTTGGCTCAATGGATATAATCACGGGAGGTGAAAAAAATAAAAACGGTAATTTACTATTACTCGGCAACGGGAAACTCATTGTATGTGACGCAGGAATTGCAGAAAGCAGTCAAAGATGTAGAGATAAGGTCGATTGTAGAAGCTATGCAGGAAGATAAACCACAGGTCAATGCAGAGTGTGTGGGCTTTGTATTTCCTATGCATTACTTCGGTCTGCCACTGCAGGTTGAGGAATTCCTGCAAAAGCTCACGATACTGGAATCTCCATATACTTTTGCCATAGCTACTTGCGGCGTTCCATATTGGGGCAGGCCGTTTGTAGATGCAGAAAAGATATTGAAGGAAAAGAATCGGCAGATACATGCTACATGGTATGTGCGGTTGGTGTCTAATTACATTCCCTGGCGGGATATCGCTGCAGACTGGCAGATAAATATCAGGGCATGGCTGGCAGAGCGGAAACTGAAAAAAATAGCTGGTGCCATTGAGAAACGAGAACATCACGAGACATGGCAGCTGCTCAGGAAGTTCTGTGCAGGCTATCACGATAAATGGAAAGGGAAACAGCAGGAAATAGATACAAACTTCCAGTGTGATAAGGCAAAGTGTACGTCCTGCGGGCTATGTGAGAGGATTTGTCCAAAGAAAAATATCCTGCGCCCTAATGGTCAGCCTGTTTGGCAGCATGATTGCGTTGAGTGTCTGGGATGTCTGCATATCTGTCCTGTTAAGGCCATAGACTATGGTGAGCAGACCAAGGGCAGGAAAAGGTATCGGCATAAGGAAATCAAAGCGGCAGAGCTAATCAGGAGGTAGGCGTGATGCTTCAAGTCTATACAGGAAATGGCAAGGGAAAGACCACAGCAGCTATAGGGCTAGCCATCCGGGCATTAGGGGCAGGCAGGAAAGTCTACATCATGCAGTTCATGAAGAGTCTGGCCTATAGCGAGCAGGAGATACTTCAGGGATTTGCGCCTGAGCTTACCTTAAGAACCAGTGGCAAGCCCTTTTTCATTGCGGAAGAAGGAACCTTAAGCAACGAATTGCGGGATAAGCTGGGAGATAATGTAGTGGTATTTCCGAAGGGAAAGCCTCCGCAGGATTATGTTGAACTTATAAAAGCCGGTTTTGATGAAGTGAAAAGAGCAGTATCTTCGGGAAATTACGGGCTGGTAATTCTGGATGAGCTCAATATGGCACTGCACTTTGGGCTGATAGGCAGGAGCGCTGTTGAGGAACTGTTGGAAAAGGTGCCGAAGCATACGGAACTGGTGCTCACCGGAAGATGTGCTCCTGACTGGCTGATTGAGCGGGCTGACCTGGTTACGGAAATGAAGGCAGTTAAGCACTACTATACGAAAGGCGTCGAGGCACGTAAGGGAATTGAATGTTGATAAATCGTAACAGCGTGCAGGTTATTTTAGTGTGGAGGGCATCATGAGCAGAATAAAAGAACTTAGAAAGATAGTTGGCGACAAACTGTGCGAAAGCAAATTGCTGGGGGGATGGCATGGACTACTCTGTGGAATACAGGAAAAATAAGATGCCAATGGAGCTCTTTCGCCAGAGATATCAGGATAAGGAAAAATACATGGCATATTGCCGTGAGTGTCCCAGATATGATGCCGTCTGGAGCTGTCCGCCATTGGTTGTGGATGCGGAAGAATATCTATCCCGGTTCGAATGGATGAATGTGGTGGGGGCTAAGATCAATCTGGAACGTCATGTGATAGAAGAGGCTGATACCGCAGATAAAATAAAAGATGTAGGATGGGGGATTGTATCTGAAGTGAAGCTGCGCATGGAAGACAAACTGCGCAAACTTGAGAAGGAACTTCCTGGAAGCATATCCCTTTCCTCTGGTGGATGCAATTTATGCAGGGAGTGCAGTCGGAAAGAAGGGCAGCCATGCAGGATGCCGGATAAGATGAGGTATTCGCTGGATGCTTTTGGTTTCGACCTTAGTGCCATTACCCAAGACATGCTGGGAATTGAAATCAAATGGTGCAGAGACAGACTGCCGGATTATTTTACCTTGGTTCATGGGATAATGACGGTAAATGAGATGCCTGAGGAAATATGGCTATCCATGTAAGCGGAGGCAGAAGTGGCTGGAAGGAGGAGGATGTGCTCTGCCTACGTACGTCTATGATTAGGAGAAATATTTTGACAACTCTCTTTTCCTATGATAGACTATTTTGTAGGAGAGCGTGATATACGTGAAGAAAAGTCCCCAAGGTTTTGTGTATTGACCTTGGGGATTTTTGTTGTCGTTGTTAAAAATAATTTTCAATTATCTATTGATTTTCATTCTCAATAGTGCTATATTATATTCAGGCTTTCGTTAAAGCTCTCCTAAAATATAATACACAGTCAAAAAGGCTACCGTACTGCTCATGCGGTGGCCTTTTTGGCGTGTGTTGTATCAGGTGTATACGATGAAGAGGGGGCTGAAGAAGATAATGGTGGCATTTAAATCCAGCGTTAAATATTAATCCTTAGCACAAATAAAACTGGAAGACGCCGGATCCGGCGGTGCGGGAGCGGATCTGATCGTGGCCCGCAATCTCCTGCGCAGCGCCGCTGCCGGCGTGGCCCAGCATGGGGCCCATGCCCGGGAAATCCTGATTTCCATGAAGGCTGTGGCGGAAGGAAGACTGCCGTTGCCCATCTTGGGGGAAAAGAAATTAAGAGCGGTTTGCCAGGCCTTTGGCATCGGGACTCGGGGACAGAGCTCGGCAAGGCTTCTGGGCAAGCTGGCGGACGTTTTACTGGCGGACTTATCAAGAGCCCTGCCGGAGGATTACAAGACCATTCGGGCCCTGGCGCCTAAGGAGCGGCAGGAGGTCTGGGACAAGCTGGACATCGTGCCCATCAGCGCCTATCAGGAGGTCTTTGATGCCTACCATCGTACGGGGGTGGGGACGGACGGAGATTACCGCAGCATCCTGAAGGCCTTCCTGCGCTGTGGTCTGGCCTTCTGCTTCACAGGGGTGGTGGCCTCCAATATCGGCACGGATGTGCTCTTTTATGCCTATGACTATCGCCATAGTAATATCAAGGATACGGAAAAGCTGGCCCGCAAGATCGTTACCCGGGCCATCGAGAGTTTTGCAGCCCGCCGGTGCAGGGTTCGGCGGCGGTGGAAAAGTTCCTGAAGGAGGATACCAGAGAGCTTCTGGGTGCCGTGATGACGGTCAATACCAATGCCCGGGAATTGGGGGAGAAAATCGTGGCGGATATGAAACTTGCCCGACAGAAACTGGGCTGGAGGTGAATCTATGCGTAGACTTTGCTTGTTGTTCTTGCTGCTGGCGGCGGTGTTGACGGCTGGCTGCAGCAATCCTTTGGCGGACCGCAGCGCCCAGGGCAGTCAGGGGCGGACGGTGCGCATTGCGTACCTGCCCATCACCCATGCCCTGCCGCTGTTTGCTGAAAAGGAACTTTTAAGTGCGGACGATAATGTGCAGATTGAACTGGTCAAATATGGCTCCTGGCCGGAGCTCATGGACGCCCTGAATACGGGGAAGGTGGATGGTGCCTCGGTGCTCATCGAACTGGCGGTCAAGGCTCGGGAGCAGGGGATTGGCAACAACCTCCGGGCGGACTGGCTTATGGCGGCCATCCTGACCATCGGGGTGCTGGGGCTTTTGCTGGATGGCGGCGTGCGGCTGCTGGAGGGGCGGATTTACCGCCTCTGGGGAATGAAGAAAGGAACTAGCTTATGAGTTATATAACCGTTCAGGATGTAAGCCGCCATTTCCGGCGCAATGACGGCGAAGAATTTACAGCCCTCGACCATGTATCAAGACCATCATTCCCGTAGACCTCCATGGCAAACGCGACCGTACCAGCCACGACTTCCTGCAGATCCGGGACAAGGTCTTCGCGGCCTTTGCCCTGAAACAGCCGGATGCAACGGAATACTATATTTGATATGGTGAAGAAGAAAGGTGCTGTCGCATGTTTGACTACATGCAGCAGCACCACTTTTTGCCTTCCCCTCTGGGGAAGGGGGGCCGTCGAAGACGGTGGATGAGGATCGCACCTCATCAATTCCTTTTTTCTGTTTGTTGAAGTTTCTTCATAAAATCATGGGCGAAGTCGAGAACCAGGGCGCGGGTTTCAGGAGGGAAGGAAAGGAAGGTAAGCAGTAGGAGCTGTTCCCGGTCGGAGAGGGAAAGTTCTTCAGAGAGCTGCCGGACGAGGTCGGGGGTGCGGTTGATGAACATATCCCCAGTTCCGTGGCGCAGGTATTCTTCGCTTATATTAAATTCATTGACCAGCTGAGAGATAACACGCTCCGTGATGGGGCGTGTTTCTTTTTCGTATTGGCCAATGGTGGTCTGGCTTAGATTTATGCGGGCACCGAAATCCGTTTGATTGAGGTTCAAAGCCTTGCGGATATCTTTTAAGCGTTTGCCTATGCTCATCATATCCCTCCTCGTGACTACAGTATAGGTTATATGTTAGTGAAATGCAATAAAATGGGATAATGTCTTGTAATTGTAAGTGAAAGACACTATAATTATAGTTATAATGTACTAGAAATACAGAAAATCACTAATTGAAGCGTCATACGAAGGTAGAAAGCATATACTTGACGTAATACGGCGGCTATATGCGAAACAAAAGGCTGTGGAAATGCGATAATTATTATAGGCAGAATGTAAAGAGGTGGACACTGTGGGAATTCGCCGGGATATTTTTTATCGACAGATTGGCGCCAAAATCGCATATTATCGCACTTTGTACGGCATGGAGCAGAACCAGCTGGCGGAGAAGGTGCATATAAGCCAGAGCACCCTGAGCCGCATTGAGCGTGGCAAGTATGGGGAGAATATATCTATATCGTTGCTGTTGGATATTGCAGAGGGGTTGGAAATCGACCCTTCTTTGTTGACTATATTTTCCAGTTTGGAAAAGAGCATGTGGACTTATCAGGCGTATGCTGATAGCTGGTAAGGAGTAAGAAACGGCCCAGGGAGGGGCGGACAAGGAGGTAGGGGCAATGGCGATGACAGTAAAGAACAACCCAACGGCCACGTTGGTCTTGGGGGAGCTCAATAAAAATGTTTCAAAGCTGGGCAAGCAGTTGTCTAAGGTGGCAAATGGTCAGAAAATTGTGAGTGTAGGCGATGGGACTGCGGACTACAGCATTTCGGAGAGGATGCAAGCACAGATACGAAGCCTTAGGCAGGACATAGATAACACCAAAACTGGCCGTTCTATGTTGCAGGTGGCTGAGGGCGGCATACAAGGGATTGTGGATGAACTGCGGGAAATGAAGCAGCTGGCTATCAATGCGGCCAATGATAGCAATACGGATGCAGACAGAGCTACCATACAAAAAGAGTTTGATGAAAAGCTGAAACAGATAGATGATATTGTGGCGACTACTAACTATAACGGAAAACTCCTGTTGAATGGCGAATATGGGCGTTGGCATACGGCTATGGTTACTGATAATCCCAATGGTAGTAGTAATATCGTAAGTACGGGGGTAATTGAACCAAGTGGTACGCCGATTACTCTTGCCAGTGGAAATCACACCATAACCACTGCAGGTGTATATGTATTAGGGACGGGGTTTACCGGTGACATCACTATTGCTGATGGCTTATCAGGTGTCAAAATAACGCAGTCTAATTCTGCTCAGCTTACAGATGTACATATTATCGGACCCACCTCAGGAAATGCAAATTTATGGATTGAAGGACTCAATATCAAGAATACTACTGACCAATCTTGCATAAGATTTTCTGGTAGTGACAATGTACTTTCTATAAAAGGTAACAACAACATAGACTATAGCTCTTATATGGCTAGCGGCTCTGTTTCTAATGAAAAGGCAACAATAAATGTTGGAGGGGGGCTTACCATCGAGGGAACAGGCACCTTGGAAATGATAAGTACACATACATATAGTGCAATGATTGGTACAGATAATAACGAAATAAGCAATGCTGATTTAACCATCAATAGTGGTACGTATGTATTGACAGGTACTGATAGTCGTCAAAATGTTCTTAATAGTGCTCGTGCTGGAGCTGTCATTGGTTCAGGAATTTGCGGCAGTATAGGAGATATTACTATAAATGGTGGAACATTTGATATTTTTACTAGTGGTGATGCTGCTGCCATTGGTTCCTCTATGGGGGTCTCTTATATGATTAATAGCGGTCTTGCTGGAGGTGGCGATATAACGATTAGGAATGCTAATATAACTGCTGTGGCTGATGGAGGTGCCTGTATTGGAAGTGGTGTTGACAATACCATAGGTAATATTACGATTGAAGATTCAATAATCCACGCTGAGAATAAAGCATTGAATCATACGGTATTAGCGAATGGAATCCCTTGGTTGCAATACCTTATTGGTAGTGGTGCAGGCATCGGTAGTGGCTCGTATCGTTACTATTCTGATGGCGCCAATGCAGGAGATATAGTCATTAGAAATTCAGAAATATTTTCTTCTAGCAATAGAGGGGCTGGTGTAGGTAGCGGTTATAAGAGTTACGCAAAAAACATTACTATTGAGAATGTGACTGGTCAAATTACTAGTATAAAAGGGGAAGATATTGGCAAAGGCTTGGAGGGTGGGGTTGGCACAATAAATATTAGCGGCTATCCAGAGCCTACACTTCACGAAACCAGCATTAGTGGCACACCTCTTAAGATTCATACTGGTACTAAGGCCAACCAGCGTATCAACTGCTATATCGAAAACCTTGGCACCAAAGCTCTTTTCAACGTCAAAACCGATGAAGAACTGGAAAACCTTGCCAACGTCCGAACCCGTGCCTCAGCCCAACGGCTGCTGGGAAGTCTCACTGACCCCAGCGTTGAAGGCCCGCTGGACAAGGCCATCAACTACGCCCTCAACGAAATGACCCAGGTGGGCTCCTACATCAACCGCCTGGAGCAGACAGAAAATACCCTCACCGTCAATCACGAAAATACCACCAGTTCCGAGAGCACCATCCGCGATGCGGACATGGCCAAGGAAATGACGGAATACACAAAGAGCAACGTCCTCGCCCAGGCCGCCCAGTCCATGCTGGCCCAGGCCAATCAGAATAGCAGCAGCGTGCTTTCACTGTTGCAGTAAAATTGAGAAAACACCTCCATCAGATTCCCGTTATGGGCTGATGGAGGCTGCTCTGGAGTTTGAATGTTTGAGGATTTAGTGTTATCATTAACGTATAGAAAATGTTACCGCTTATCGTTGGTGCGGTATATAAATTATTCGATAAGAAAATGCTTTCGCTTGCCGATGGTGCGAACAACAAGTTATTCGGTTTGAAAATGAGCCAATGTTTTCGGGCTGGCCGACAGGCCCAGGTCCACCGTGGGCGGGGAAGTTCCCCGCCTTTTTCATTTGCTCGGCAGAAGATGTTGATTTGATTCGATAATCTCTGGGGCGGTAACACTAATTCGATTGATGAGTTCGTCCAGTGATTCTGCTTCCAGAGCTAAAGGAATATCATCACAGATGGCTACCCAGACATTAGCTGCATCGTCCCATATCAAGTTTACCGTGTATTCGGCGTGCTTGTAGTAGTTTTCGCCGTAAAATTTCACAGTTGCATGCCCCCCACCATCCTCAAGAGGACTAGCTTTGCGTCGCCGCCTACGGCGGTCCCCCGCCCCCAAGGGGGCGGACTGAAATGCTCTATAGCTCTGCCAAAATCTGGCACGGTCTCCCGTTCCCCTTGGTGGAGGACTTTTCCTCTAGCTATACTCACGAACCATAAAATATGCCATTTGGTCGTCCACAGCTGTTTGCGCAACCATACACTACTATGGGGGCGGCAAACTACTAACAGGCGGCGAGTTAATATCTCCCGCCTCATGCGACGCGGAACTAGTCACCTTGGGAAAAGGGGCTGTTGCACGTAATCAACGTGCAGCAGCTCCTTTTCGCATGCAAAAAAACAATCCCGGGGCTTGAATGCCTCGGGATTAAGTGTAGAATTTAGGTATGCACAAACTAAATTCACAGAAAGATTATACGTCTTTCGGAGGGAGTTATCAAGTATCCCTTCCTCAACGTTCTTGATATTTTCCTTGGCCACGCCTTTATTCTTGGCCACACCACCGGTGACATCACCATCTATCTGGCCACTGATATTATCCCCGCCTTCATTGATGGCATCGTCCTTGTCCGTGTCAGGGTCAGGATCGAGATCAGGATCGGGATTAGGCGTAGAGGTGGCTGTGCCTGTGGTTACGAGATATTTGAGGTTCCCGCTTTCAAAGTAGGCATGGCCTTTGCCGGTTTTGCCGTTGGCATCGGTGAAGTTCATGCCGTCCGGCCCGCCGATGGAACCCCCCACAGAGGTGCCGAAGGCATTGACCAGCGTCATGATGTCGCCGTCACTGCGGGTACCGCCGGTAGTAAAGTGGATTTTGCTGGTGTCAATGGCGGCCTTTTCAAAGGAAATATTCGTGTATTGCGTGCTGTGGTCAATTAGTGCACCGCTGGTCAGCCATTCCACATCCCCAAAGGACAGCTTGCTGGCTGCTGTGTTTACCACATTGAGCAGGACGTTTTTATAGCTGTTGTTTTGGTCGATAGCCACCTCATGGTAGGTGTTGTAATAGATGGTCACACCATTGAGGGTAGGGGGATTTTCTGTATTCTTTAAAATCAGATTGGGAGTCTCGCTGTTCAGGATGGTACTGTTCTCGGCGGAGTATTTCAAATCCAGTGTGGCAAAATCGTTTTCCTTATTGGAGGCCAATAATGTCATGGTGCCGGGGTCTTTCTGCGCGAAAAATGCTGTGGTAACACCTGTGATATCCAGCTGGCCGTAGTTTTGGAAACTGCCGCCGCTAAGCACCAGGGCTTCGGTCTGCCAGGCCATATTATCGGCCAGTTTGATGGTGGCAAAATTTTTTACTGCACTGTATGCCATACTGGCTGCCGTATTGATGCCGTCCAGTATCAGGGTATTGCCAGTGGTCACATCATAGTTATTAGAGCTACAGTAGCCACCTTGAAGATTACTGCTGACCGTGGCATTTTTCAGGGAAATGGTATTGTTGATGGCGGGGCCCGTATACTGCGATTATTTCAACTTTTATATTGACATTAAGGAAGGGGTATGTTATTGTAAAGCTATCAATAGTGGCAACGGCGCCCGGACGAGTCAGGATATTCGTCCGGGCTTTTATTTTTACCACCCTTGGATAGCCGCTACTGATACATATATATGGCAGGACAATGGCGTCCTGGATCATGGCTTTGTCTGTGGTTCAGGGCGTTTTTGCTTTGCCTGCCGCATGATTTGGGAGGAATGATAAAAATGGTTACGTTTCCGCTGTTTTCCGAGTTAGAGAAGCATCGTGATGAGGCAAATGAGAAGTTTCATCATAACATCAAGCCCCTGCTGATTGAACGGCTCAGGGAGTTTGGCTTTGTTCACACCAACGAGGATGCCCCGGGGATCATGGAGTTGCAGGAAAAGGCAACGCAGAACAAATATCTGCTGACGCTGCGCAAGTACGAGATCATCATCCAGTTCCAGCATGTAAAGACTGGGGAACAGGTGCTGATTTGCGCCATCAGCAATCTTGAACTCAGCGCCCATGTCATCATGGATATCATCATCGATTCCATTGACAGCTGGCTGCAGTACGGCGTGGTCTATGATTACAAAAAAGCCCAGCAGCTGGAAGAACGGGCGAAGAAGCGTGGCTGAGTCCCGCATATATTATTCCTACCCTGAAAGGATGTGGCCCCATGCAGGATTTACTGACGCAAAAGGACCAAGTCAATGAGCAGCTTGCTCGCTATGGTGTGAAATTCGGCATCTACAAGGATGGCAAATTCAATGAACGCCTGTTTCCCTTCGATCCCATTCCCCGGCAGATTGAGGCACGGGACTATGAAATGCTGGAAAAAGGCCTGCGCCAGCGCGTTACGGCCCTTAACCTGTTTTTGGCTGATATCTATGGCAAGAAACGGATTCTGCGGGATAGCATCATCCCGGAGGAATTTGTCTTCTGTTCTCCAGGATATTTGGCAGAATGTGAGGGGATCAAGCCGCCCAAGGGCATATACAGCCATATATCCGGCATTGATCTCGTTCTGGGCAAGGATGGTGTCTGGTATGTATTGGAGGATAATCTGCGCATACCCTCAGGGGCTTCCTATCCGCTGATTGCCCGCAGACTCTGCCGCAACTGCAGCCCGCGCACCTTCCGCAGCAATAATATCCGGGACAATCGGAACTATGGGGCGCTATTGAAGCAGGTGATGGATGAGGTAAACACCGGCGGCATCAATGTCATCTTTACCCCGGGGCGTTACAACGCCGCGTATTTTGAACATTCTTACTTAGCAGAACAGTCCGGGGCCGTGCTGGCGGAAAGTGCCGATCTGTTCGTGGATCAGGGCGTGCTTTATTATAAAGCCAGCCGGGATCCGGTGAAGGTGGGTTCCATCTATCGTCGTGTCAGTGATGAATATCTCGATCCGCTGTGTTTTGAGCCAAGTTCCCTAATCGGCGTGCCCAACCTGATGGACGCCTACCGGGCCGGCAATGTGGCCATTCTCAACGCTCCGGGCAATGGTGTGGCCGATGACAAGGGCATCTATTATTTCGTGCCGAAGATGATTGCCTATTATCTGGAGGAGGAGCCTATATTGCATAATGCGCCCACCTTTTTGCCATATTTCCCGGAGGATATGGCCTATACCATGGAGCATATCCATGAACTGGTCATCAAGGATGTGGCGGAGGCCGGAGGTTACGGCGTGATCTTCGGGGAAAATCTTTCCCCGGCGGAGCTGGAAAAGCTCAAGGAGGCAGTGCGCCAGGAACCGCGGCGCTTCATCGCCCAGACGGTTATCGACTTTCAGGATCTGCCGGTTTGGGAGGACGGTGCTCAGGTCATGCGCAAGGCGGATTTGCGGGCGTTTGTGCTGACGGGAGAGAATGTCCGCGTCTGGCCCAGCGGCCTTACTCGTTTTTCCCGCAATCCGGACAGTTTCGTAGTGAATTCTTCTCAGGGAGGAGGCTTTAAAGATACATGGATCATGACATCTCTATGACGAAAATCAATAATCTCTTTTGGCTGGGGCGCTATTCTGCCCGGGTGGATACCACCATCCGCTATCTGGCCAAATGGTATGATTCCATGCTGGATGGCAAGGTCATTGACTTCCAGCATTTTTGCCAAAGTCTTGATATTCCTTGTCATTATATCAGTGCCTATCAGTTCATGCGCTCCTATATTTTTGAGAAGAAAAATCCCGATTCCGTGCGTTCAGCGGCGGAGATCATGCTGGGCAATGGCATGGTGCTGCGGGAAACCATTGGCAGCAATACCTTGTCCTATCTGCAGATGACGGTTTACGCCATGGACAAGGCTGCCGTCACCACCAATCCCTGGCTGGGCTTCCAGAAGGTCTGCGATCTGCTCATGGCTTTTGCGGGGCGTTGCGATGTCTATATCGAAGATCAGGGAATCCGGGACATCATCAAGTGCGGAGCCAGCATCGAGCGCCTGTCCCTGTATGTCAGTTTTGACTATCCTGAGAAAACTCTGCTGAAGGATCTGCAAAAGCTCATAGCCTATATGGAGCGGTTGAGCTTGCCTGTGCCAATCGATGAAGATGCTCTGTCTCTGCTGAGAGCGCAGAAAGCTCGTCTGGAGTGGGGATTTTCCCTGAGTGTTTCCCCACAGGAGCTGCGGGCGGCTGTGGAATCGTTGGTCCAGTTGTAAGGAGGATGCCTATGCGTGAGCTTGACTTCCAATTTTCCTGTCAGCTTTCCTTTTCCGAATCAGTGACGGATCATGCTTTCCTGCTCCGCTGCCTGCCAAGGCAGGTCAAGGGGCAGGAACTACTTTCTCTGGACCTGCAGGTGATGCCGGAGGGCGTGCAGCTCTTTTCCGGCAGGGATTCTTTTGGCAACCGGACCATGACCGGCTGGGTGCCGGAAGCACATAAGGAATTATCCTATCAGGTCAGCGGTGTTGTCCGGCGGGATGATATGCAGGAGGAAGCACCTGCAGTCATGCCCTGCTTTTACTATCCTTCCGCGCTGACCAAACCTTCCCCGGAAATGGCAGCATATCTTGAAGAACTGCAATTGACGGGAAGTCCCAGTCAAAAGGCGCAGGCATTGACTGTTGCCCTGAACGAACGTTTGGCGTATGTTCCTGGTTCTACCAATATATGTACTACCGCTGCGGAGGCCTTTCAGCAGGGGCAGGGAGTCTGTCAGGATTTTGCCCATATCTTTTTGGCGCTGGCACGGCTGGCAGGCATTCCCGCCCGTTATGCCTGTGGTCTGCCAGTGGGGGAGGGCGCTACTCATGCCTGGGGCGAGATTTGGCAGGATGGTCACTGGCTGGGCTATGATCCCACCCGGAACCGCCTGGTGGATGAAACGTATATCACGCTGGCTGTGGGCCGGGACTATGGGGATTGTCCCATTGAGCGGGGCGTATTCCATGGGACGGCCTGGCAAACCCAGCAGGTATTCATGCAGGTCAGGGAAAAGGAATAGAGAGGAGTCTGTATATGCTGCAAGAAGTTGTTTCTGCCCAATTACCCGTGGGTGAGAAACTGGCCATTCAGAAGAACCGCATCGCCGGAGCCAATCCCGAGGCCCGGCGTATTGCTGTGGTAACGGGCACCCATGGGGATGAACTGGAAGGCCAGTATGTGGCCTGGAAACTGGCCCGGCTGTTGGAGAAAAAGCGCGACCGCCTTCATGGTACCGTGGATATCTATCCGGCCCTGAATCCGCTGGGGATCAGTACCATCTACCGAGGGCTGCCGGGCTTTGATCTGGATATGAACCGGATTTTCCCGGGCAGCAGCACGGAAACCATGTATGAGTATATCGCTCAGGGTATCGTGCAGGATATTGCCGGGGCTGACCTCTGCATCGACATCCATGCCAGCAATATCTTCCTGCGGGAAATCCCCCAGATCCGCATCAACGAAAAAAATGCCCAGGAGCTTCTGCCCCTGGCGCATTTTCTCAATATGGACTTTGTCTGGGTGCACGGGGCGGCAACTGTTTTGGAAAGCACGCTGGCCTACAGCCTCAACGATATCGGTACGCCTACGCTGGTAGTGGAAATGGGGGTGGGCATGCGCATTACCGAAAGCTATGGCAATCAGCTGATCTACGGGATCTTTGCTGCGATGAATCATCTGGGAATGCTGGATGAGCCCTATATTCCCGTGGCACCGCCCATTGTCAGCACCGACGGCCATGTGGGCTTTGTCAATGCGGCGGAATCCGGCATCTTCCTGCCCCGGGTGAGCCATGTAGAACGGGTGGAAAAGGGCCAGACCATCGGCATCATTTCCAATCCCTTCACTGGGGAAATCAGTGAAAAACTGCTGAGCCCCATAAGCGGCATGGTCTTTACCTTGCGGGAGTATCCGCTGGTCAATGAGGGCTCTCTGATTGCCCGTGTGCTGGGAGGTGCGGCTTCGTGAAAAAAGAATTGTTATACACCATATCCGCCATGCCCTACCGTCAGCCCATTCCCGTTTACGGTTGGCGTTTTGGCGGCCCGCAAAGGATGCTGGCGGTGATGGGGGCCATCCGGGGAGACGAGTATCAGCAGATGTATATTGCAGCCCGTCTGATTCACCGGCTGGAAAAGCTGGAGGCCTCCGGAGCGCTGTCCGAGGAGGCCGGAATCCTGGTCGTCCCCTGTGCGGCCCAGTCCTCCATGAATGTCAGCCGCCGTTTTTGGCCTTTGGACAATACGGATATCAATCGCATGTTCCCGGGGTATGAGGACGGGGAGACCACCCAGCGGCTGGCTCACAGGGTTTTTCATGCCCTGCAGGGCTATCATTGGGGCATCCACCTTACGAGCCTTTATCTGCCCGGGGATTTCGTCCCCCATATCCGCGTGATGAAGACGGGCTGGCAAAAGGAGGATGAGGGGCTGGATTTTGGCCTGCCTTATCTGATTATCCGTTCACCCCGGCCCTATGATACGGTCACCCTCAATTATAACTGGCAGGTTTGGGAAACCCACGCTTTTTCCCTTTATACCAAGGAAAACAGCGATATCGATCCCTTCAGTGCGGAAATGGCTGTGGACAGCATCCTGCGCTTTCTTGCCTGTCACGAGCTGCTGCAGGCAGAGCTGCCGCCCGGACAGGATACGATTTCCTTTGAAGAGAGCCGCATGGCCACATTCTATTCCACCCAGGCAGGAATCTTATTCCCACAGAAATATCCCGGGGATAAGGTCGCTGCAGGTGAAGTGGTGGCCAGGATTCTTGATCCCTGCACCACAGAGGTACGGGAGGAAATCCGCTCTTCGGTCAGCGGGGAAGTGTTCTTTCTGCGCAGTGCCCGCCTGTTGCCGGAGCATACCATTGTCTGTCGGATAATCCCCGGCTGAAATGATATGCTGGCCGCCTATCTATTGTATTTTTCTGGTGAATCTGTTAGAATGAAAAAAATGAATATTACGGGAGCTCGCAGACGGGCTGAGAGGAAACTATGCGTTTCGACCGCACCTGATTTGGATAATGCCAACGTAGGGAAGATTTTAGACTGTGATGGGATTTTATGCAAATCCTGTTCACAGTTTTTTTATTTTTAGGAGGATGGTACCAGATGAAAGAAAACTACACAACGCAGATGGACGCAGCCCGCCAGGGATTGATCACCCGGGAAATGGAAATCGTAGCTCAAAAAGAGAATATGGAACCGGAAAAGCTGCGTCAATTAGTGGCCGCTGGTCAGGTGGCCATCTGTGCCAATAAAAAACATGCTGCCCTTTCCCCGGAAGGGGTGGGCAGCATGCTGCGCACGAAAATTAATGTGAATCTGGGGGTTTCCCGGGATTGCAAGGATTATGATCTGGAAATGCAGAAGGTCATGGAAGCAGTGGAACTTGGTGCCGAATCCATCATGGATCTTTCCAGCCATGGCAATACTCAGCCTTTCCGCCAGAAACTTACTGCCGAATGTCCCGCTATGATTGGTACTGTGCCCATCTACGACAGCGTTATCCACTACCAGCGGGATCTGGCGGAACTTACGGCCCAGGATTTTTTGGATGTCATTCGTCTGCACGCTGAGGATGGCGTGGACTTTGTGACACTGCACTGTGGCATCACCCGGGACACCGTACGGCAGATACGCAGTCAGTCCCGCAAGATGAATATCGTGAGTCGGGGAGGCAGCCTTGTCTTTGCCTGGATGAGTATGACCGGTGAGGAAAATCCCTTCTATGAGCATTTCGACGAAATCCTTGATATCTGTGCGGAATATGATGTAACCATTTCTTTAGGAGATGCCTGCCGTCCCGGATGTTTGGCTGATGCCACGGACAATTGCCAGTTAGATGAGCTTTCCAGGTTGGGGGAACTGGTCAAGCGGGCCTGGAAGCGCAATGTACAGGTCATGGTAGAAGGGCCCGGCCATGTGCCCCTTAATCAGATTGCCGCTAATATGGAAATCCAGAAAACCCTTTGCCATGGCGCACCTTTCTATGTGTTAGGGCCGCTGGTAACGGATATTGCTCCGGGGTATGATCATATTACGGCTGCTATTGGTGGTGCCGTGGCTGCTATGAATGGCGCTGCCTTCCTTTGCTATGTGACGCCAGCTGAACATTTGGCTCTGCCCAATCTGGAGGATGTCCGCCAAGGAATCATTGCCAGCAAGATCGCAGCTCATGCCGCTGATGTGGCCAAAGGACTGCCAGGGGCAAGACTATTGGATGACCGTATGGCTGATGCTCGTCGGGAATTGGATTGGGATAAGCAGTTTGCCTGCGCCCTGGATGCCAAAACGGCACAGGCCATCCGCAAGAGCCGCATGCCGGAAGACGGTCACAGCGAGACTTGCAGCATGTGTGGCAAATTCTGTGCTGTCCGCAGCATGAACAAAGCCCTGAATCATGAATATATTGACATCCTGTAAGCATAGCAAAGGTAGTGAGGGGGTTAGCCTGTCTGTGCTGGTGAGCCAGCCAGTTCCGCTACCTGACGGTAGAGATCCATGACATTGGCATGGTGTTGCTGGATGTAATCCATAGCTTGTTGCTGCTGGTCAGGGGGTGCAGTTTCGGCCAGATAGTCTTTGACCGCCTGCTCTTGATCCTTGGCTTTTTGGTTGAGACTGCGGCAGCCGATGGTCAGGGCCGTGGATTTGAGTGCATGGATATTGATGCGGTAGTCCTTCCAGTTGGCTGCAGCTAAATCGTTGTCCAGCTGGGCAATCTTATCGCTGGACTGCTTATTGAACATAGCCAGTATTTTGTCGTAAACTGCCTGCATATTGTTGCAGTAGGTCAGCCCCAGTTTGTAATCAATAAGGGGCGGGGCTGGTGGTGCGACAGTTGTACTGGCTTGTTCTGCTGTTTTGGCGGGTGACGGTGCAGCTATTGGTGCAGCTGCTGGAGCCGGTAATGGATGTTGGATAAGTTCCTGCGGTAGGTAGCGGAGTAGCATGTTGGTGAGATCATCGCCGGTCATGGGTTTGCTCAGGTAATTGTCAAAGCCTTCCATGAGGAATTTTTCCCGAGAGCCGGAGATGGCCGTAGCCGTCAGGGCAATAAAGCGGGTAGAACCGATATTGGGCAGCTCTTTGGCTTTATGCAGGGTTTCTACGCCATCCATGCCGGGCATCATGTAGTCCAGCAGTACGACATGGAACCTCTGTTTCTGCAGAGCTTCCATGGTTTCGGCTCCACTGTGGGCGATAACGGTCTGCACCTGGGTTTCTTTGAGCAGACTGCTGGCGACGAAGCAGTTCATCTCGTTGTCATCAACGATGAGTACCTGGGCATCGGGCGCAATAAAGCTGGCCTGATGTTCAAGTACTTTGTCAAGATCCGGCTGGGCACTCAGGCTGAAAACGCCTACAGGATCAAAGGAATGAACTTCCTGCGGCAATTCGATGGTAAATACACTGCCTTCTCCATAGGTGCTGTCCACTTTGATGCTGCCATGCATCATGTTCAGCAGGCGGTAGGTGATGGCCAAACCTAAGCCGGTTCCCTCAATCTGGCAGTTGCGTTTGATGTCAAGGCGTTCAAATACATGGAACAGCCTGTCTTTATCTTCTTCGCGGATGCCAATACCGGTATCGGTGACAGCAGCCTGGAGATAAAGGGTGTTTTCCTTCCGTTGGCCGCTGATGTCCAGCGTAATGGAGCCGGAGGGCGTATACTTGATGGCATTGTTCAGCAGATTGATGAGAATCTGGCGCAGCCGGCCCGCATCACCGTATAGGCCATTAGGCAGATAGGGATCTACGTGGATCTTGAACAGCAAGCTTTTGGCCTGAGCACGTACGCCCACCAGTGTGCATACTTCCCGCAGCACATTGGTCAGCTGATAATCTGTGTCGACGATTTCCATATGACCGGATTCAATTTTGGAAAAATCCAGGATTTCGTTGATGATGGTCAGCAGTGCTGTTGTGGCAGATTTGATGTTGTTGGCGTATTGCCGGACTTCGCCCGGAACTTGCTGACGCAGGATCATCTCATTCATGCCGCTGATGGCATTCAAAGGTGTGCGGATTTCATGGCTCATATTGGCCAGGAACTGGCTCTTGGCCAGATTGGCGGCATCGGCGGCCAGTCTAGCCTGCCGTAGTTCCTCGGTTTCCGCTACACTGGTCTGAGCCATGAGCAGGTAAATGCTCAGGCAGGCGAAGAGAATCAGCATCAGGGCAAAGAGAAAGAATACGCGCTGATAAATGCTCATAATTTGACCGGCTACCGCTGACCAGGGCATATAGCCAATCAAGGAAAAATCGGTCTGGGGCAGATCTGCTCCGAAGACGAAGTATTTTCCCTCGGCGCCCTCGGTATAGACGGCGGCCGCTTTATTACGTTCGAGACGGCTGTGGACCTCCCGCATTCCTGACTGAATGGTTTCATCAGCCCAGAATCTGGTATCTTCTGTCGTGTAGTTTTCGTAGGGAACAGCCAGCGTGCCATCATGGTACTGGATGATGACATGGGTGAAGGCATCGTAGTCGGAAAGGGCAAAAAGCTGAGGCAGCATGCTGATGGGATAGATTTGATACAGGACATAGCGGACATTGTCGCCGTAGCTGACCGGGGTGGCCAGCAGAATGCCAATATCAGGGTTGTAGTCGATGACAGTATTGCCATGAAAGGCCAGCTGCAGACGGGGAAATGATTTGCTAGAGACGGACCGGCCCCGGGTATGGTGCTGGAAGTCAATGAGTCCAGCCTGTCCTTGGGGATTCTGCTGAACCAGCATTTTCAGCATGTCATCTTTGTCTTCCTCGTGTTCAGACAGATGGGTGGCGGCGGTCTGCAGCGGTGTCAGGAAGCGGCGAAAGCGTTCACCAGCTAACATGGAGAGGTCTTCCGTCTGCCGGGCAACAGAATGTTCAGCGGCTTTGTTGAGCATATTTACAATCCGCTGCTGGATGAAGATTCCGGAAAGAAAAATCAGGAAGAGCATCATCAGAATGGTCAACAGCATTTTTTTGCGATTATTCAAGAATCTCCACCCCCTTTACCAGCCAGTCCATGTGCTGGAGCAGGCGATCATCCCGAATGGATTCATCCGGACGGCAGCGCAGTTTGCCCTGACGGTCATAGATTTCGCCGGCAAAGACGAAGCGGCCAGCCAGCATGTTCTCTTTTATCTGTGCCAGCCGTGTTTTTTCGGCGGCGGTGACCGCAGGTGAAAAGTCGCATAACTCTACGAACCCGGCTTCCATGCCCACCCATTGCTTGTCCATATAGTTGAGTTCGCCTTTGAGATAACGGCGGATGATGTCCTCATAGTAGCGATCCCAATTGCAGACAACAGAGGTCAGGGCATGGTCAGAACGCCAGGTATGTTTGCCCAAATCCTCATAGTAGCCGATATAGTCGATGCCCAGTTCTTCCGCTACATTGGCGGCAGCGGGCTCGTCCTGATGATAGGTGAGGACATCAGCCCCGGCTTCCTTGATCAGGCGGCGGGCTTCCTGGGCTTCTTTTTCCTCATTCTGCCAATTGCCTGTCCACATGACGACAACTCGGGCTGCAGGATTGGTTTGTTGTACCCCCAAAGTGAAAGCATTGATGCCACGATTGACCTCGGAATTTTTCATGGCGGCTACATAGCCTATAACATTGCTCTTGGTGTGCATGCCGGCCAGTGCACCAGCAAGATAGCGGCCCTGATACATGCGGACAAAATAGGAAGTCATATTGCGGGCATGGCACTCAGCAGAATTGGTGCCAAAGGCAATATGGGGGTACTTGCGGACAAGTTTTTGCGCTTCCTGGGAATAGGAGTAACTGGCCAGGAATATCATCCCGGCGCCATCATTGACCAGTTCATTGACGGCTTTTGTGCAGGCGCCATCACCGATAATGCGCTCCTTAGTGATAAGTTCAATGCCCATCGCATTGCAGGCCTTTTGGATGCCGCGGTACTGGGGGGCGTTCCAGCCTTCCTCATTGATGCCGCCCAGCAGTACGATGCCGGCTTTGGGACGCGGCTGATCGAAGGTGCTGCTGGAAAAGATCCAACAAGCAGCGGCCGACACGATCAGGATAAAGCTGACAATGAGCCGTGTGGCCCATTGGGACAAACTGTGCTGTTGCCAAAAGTTCATATCGATAAATTGCCTTTCTGTCAAAAATTAAAAATCATAAGCCGTCAAGCTCTAAAATTGGAACTTGTTCAGGGAAGTTTGTAGATTCTGGGCCAGTTGGGCCAAAGACTTGCTGGCCGTGGCAATCTCGTCAGCGGCGGTGGATTGCTCATCAGAAGCAGTGGCGACATTTTCCATTTTACATAGGATCAACAACTTGTAAGCTACCCGTAGATTTTCAATCCATCGCATAAATTTCCCTCCTATCAGACAGTATTCTGGTTAAATACAGGCATGTATTCCATAAATAAAATTCGCCATATGGATTTATTATTCCTGCCAAACAAAGATTTCATAGTAAAAGGCTCCAGGAAAAATCCTGTAGAGCCTTTGGCTGTATGTATATTTATTTTTCCCGAAGCTGGTAATGGATGTCTTCATCGATCATCTGCAGCATGATGTCGGTAAAGACAGGGTCAAGCTGTTTTCCACGGGCATTGAGCATTTCCTGGCGGACCACAGCCTGAGAGAGAACATCTCGATAACTGCGTTTGGAGGTCATGGCATCATAGACATCTGCTACGGCAATGATGCGGACTTTTTCGGGAATGGCAGTACCGATAAGCCCTTCGGGATAGCCAGTGCCATCATAGCGTTCGTGGTGGCTGCGGGCGGCAGTCAAAAGTTCCGGCATCTCCTTTACATGGGCGAGAATATCACTGCCAATAAGCGTGTGCTGCTGCACGGCGGCGTATTCCTCATCCGTAAGTTTTGTGCTTTTGTTGATCAGGCTGGAAGGGATGCCAATCTTGCCGATGTCGTGAAGCTGTGCCATATAGTAGACGGCACGCTGGTATTCTTCGGACTTGCCCGCCCGACGGGCGATTTCCCGGGCGTAATCCGCTACGCGGCGGGAATGGCCGTGGGTGTACTTGTCTTTGGCATCAATGGTATCAGCCAGTGTTTCGACCATCTCATGAAACAGGCGCTGCGTAGAGGCCAATTGTTCCTTGGCAATGGCTGTCTGACGGTCGATTTCCTGCTGCATATGGTGCTGCAGGGCTTTGAGTTCAAGGGTTCGTTCGATCCGGCGCAGGATTAAAGTGGGAATAAAGGGTTTGTGGACAAAATCGAAAGCGCCGGCCTGAATGCCCTGCACCTCGGTTTCCTGGTCCAAATCCCCGGTCAGCATGATAACCGGGATACTACAGGTTTTTTCACCCTGTTGTAAGGCGGCCAGTACTTCAAAACCATTCATTTCCGGCATGTTGATATCGAGGAGTATGAGATCTACAGGCTGCCCGGCAAGCAGATCAAGTGCTTCGGGGCCGCTTGATACGGCGGTGAAATCGTAATCGACACTTAGAATGGCTTCCAGAGTCATCCGATTGATGTCATCGTCATCCACGGCCATGATGCGGCGTTTTATGAATGATGGAGTATTCATGACGAGGCTGCCCTCCTTTATTATAATCTGAATTTAAGAAAAACTTAACCTATTTATAATTTTATCCTAATTCCACGCTTAAATCAATGTTTTTGCAAAAGTAGCCGAAATATATCATAAGTGGTAAAATGGATAACAGAAAATTTATTGCGAATTTTATCGGAAATTATACGACGTAGCTATTGTAGAAAGTGAGGATTAGGAATGGAGTATCTATTCGCGTTGGCATTAGTTTTCTTGCAGTTTAGCGGCGTTTGGCTTCGCTATCTTCCCTTTGCCAAAAGCGTTTCCACTGCACAGCGGCACAAATTGCAGCAGTTTACAGCTGGTTGGGGCTTAGTGGCATTTTTTATCTATGCTGCCGTTATGACGATGTATGATGGGGAGGTTCTGCGCTTCAAGTTGTTGGTGGCCTTTGGCTGGGTGCCCTTTTTTCTGATTGCGTATTACTGCATTCCCCGCGGTTTTGTACAGCATCTATTTGTGCTGGGCATGCAAAGTCTGTTTTCGATATTGCTGCATACCGTCAGCGGTTTTGTGGTCGGGGCAGTGCTGCCGGTTGATTATGGTGAACGCATGCATATGCTGACACTTATCAGCTGCTATTTGCTTTTGTTCCTGCTACTGATTCCGTTGGAACGGCGGCTGTTTGTCAAGCTGGTGCCGGCGCAGCGATTTTTTCAGTACCGGTATTTGGGCCTGTATATTGCACTGATGCCATTGGTGGTTTTATTTGCCTATGCACTGCCCATGCTGGACGGCCAGCTTTATCATAGCGTGCCTGAACGTGTAGGTCGTTTGGCATTGCCTATCTTGTTCTTCCTGATTTTCCGTTTGGTGTTGAATTCTGCGCATCATATGTCCGAACACACAGCCGAGGTCCATCGCAATAATCTGCTGGCCCAGCAGCTATATTCCCTGCGGGAGTATACGCGTCTGACAGAGGAGCGGCGGCAGACCTTGCGTGTTCTGCGCCATAATATATGTCATTACAATCAATTGCTTAGCACGTTGTTGGACAGCGGGCGCATCAGCGAAGCCAGGCAGCTTGTGGATAAGCAGGCGGCGGAGATTGAGCGTATGATGATGCGGGATTTTTGTGCCAATGATCTTGTCAATGCGACCTTGTCGATCTATCACTATCATCTGGGCACTCTGGAGATTCCTCTGCAGCAAAAGATCGATTTGCCCAAGGATATGACTGGCATGGATACGGATGTGGCTATTGTCCTGTCCAATCTGTTGGAAAATGCCCTGCATGCCAGCATGAGGCAGCCAGTTATGGATCGTGCAATCAAGGTGTCAGCCCATTATGAGAACGGGAAATACATACTGTCAGTTGCCAATCGTTTTCAGGAGCCTTTGATGTTGGATAGTGATGGTCTGCCGTATAGTGATGAACCGGGGCATGGTACGGGGATGATCGCTTTGCGTGCCTTTATCCGCAAGTATAGTGCCCAATGTGATTTCCAGCAGCAGGATGGCTGGGTTACGGTGATGCTTTGCTGGCATGGGGAGGATTAGTTTTTTATTTGGCTGTTGCCGGTCGTAATTGACATGTCAATCCGTAATCGCCTCTGCGAACGGAATACCGGCGGCCCGGCTCTTTTTCTCAGGCCGAGCTTATCAGCCGGCTTGGGGGGGAGTCTGCGGCCATCTCCCGTACCATAAGACCATATTTTCAGCCAATAGGCAGGAAAAAGGTAATAATAAGAGAATAACATATCCCTATAAGGATATTACTGATTATACAATGGGCGGCAGCAAGGAAACTGCCGCTTTTTAGTTAGGGAGGGCTTGCAAATGAACGTGTGGAAAATAAGCCTGTCTGTGGCAGTGACCGCGTGTATTTTGGTCAGCGGAGCCGGTCTGCTGCATGCGGAACCTCTGGCTGTGGTACAGGAACATAATCTATGTGGTGTGATTGATGGAACGGGGAATTTTCGTGTGCCCCTTGGCTATGAGCGGATCGTGCCCTGGAAAAATGGTGGCCTGATCGTAAAGAAGGGGGAGTTCTGTGGTGTATTGGGACAGGACGGCAAAGAGATTGTCCCAATACATTATATCAACATCCTCATTCCGGATCATGGGAAAACGTATCTGGTGGAAAACGATGAAGCTCATTGGGGGGCATACAGCAGCGAGGGGAAAGAGATCCTGCCGGTCTGCTATGATGAGATCACCGCGGTGGCGCAGGGAAATGACTACTTCGGTGTCCGCAAGGGAATTGATTGGCAGTTTGTCCGCGCGGATGGTTCCCCAGTGAGCACAGAAGTATTTGCTTATATCGGCGAGTTCAGCGAAGGGATGACTGTCATAAAGCAACAGAATAAGTGGGGCTATGCCAATACAAGAGGCGAAATCGTATTGAGCCCGCAATATGAGGGCGCCAAAAACTTTTCCGGCGACTTGGCTGCGGTGAAGAGCCAGGGAAAATGGGGTTTTATTGACCAGCAGGGCATCATGAAGATCCAGCCGCAATACAGTGAAGTGTATGCCGGTTTTGCCGAAGGGCTGGCGGCTGTGCAATCACCGAAGGGCAAGGGCTATATAGACAAGCATGGCAATCTGTTGCTGCCGCGGGAGTCGCGTTATCTCGGCCAATTCAAAGAGGGCGTGGCAGAGATCCATGAAGTGAAGAAAAAGCTGGATGTATGGCGGACATTGGCTTATGGAGCGAGCGTAGCCCTGGGCAGCATCGGTCTGCCACCGAAGAATGCCTTGAAGAGTAACGAGAAGCGCGGTTATATCGATCGGCAGGGCAGGGAAGTCGTTCCCACCACTTATGATGAAGTCGTGCCTTTTTCTGATGGCATGGCACTGGTACGTAAAGATAAGAAATGGGGCGCTGTGAGCAGGGATGGCAAAATGAGCATCCGCCCGCAATACCTGGCTATGCGGCCTTTTGGTGAAGGCGTGGCGGCTGTGCGTACAGACAGCAGCTGGCAGCTGATCGACAAGAACGGGAAACTGCTACGAAAACTGACGGCGGACGTCACAGATGCCGGTGTTATGTCCAAAGGTCTTTTGCCCGTTTGCCTTGGGGGAAAATGGGGTTATATGAACCAGGAGGGCGAAATGGTTATCGCACCTAATTTTGCACAGGCAGGCAGTTTCGTGGAGACATAAGTTATGCAGCGCAATGGGATATTGGTATGGCAGAAGTATCGGGAATATCTGGGTTCGACGATGGGGTTCATCGTATCGTTGTATCTGGCCGCTATCGTCGATGGCATTCTGGTGAGCCAGCTGCTGGGACCGGCGGCCTTTGCGGCGATCAACCTGACTATGCCCGTTTACTATGCCCGGAATATTATCTTCTTTCTCTTTGTGGACGGAGGCGCAACCTTGGCCGCGCAGTTCATCGGTTCCCGGAACTGGGCTGCCTGTGACAAGGTATTCACGCTTTCCATTGGCTGGGGAACGATTGCGTTGTTGCTGTTGGGGCTTGGCGGCTCGATCCTTGCTGAACCCTTGGCGCATTGGCTGGCAGGGGATAGTTCTCTGTCTGGCATGGTGCAGGCTTATCTGGTGCCCTTGTGGCTCACGGGGCCATTGCTCATTCTGACCAATGGCGTAGCGGCGTATTTGCGGCTGGAAGGTGAACACAAGCTGGCTATTGCCATCCCCGTGGTGGCCAACCTCTGCAATCTGATCTTTGACTATATCTTTATGGCTGTACTGGACTGGGGGATTGCTGGTGCAGGCTGGGCTACAGGCGCAGGCTATGCCTGTTCGCTGTTGCTTTTGCTGCCCTATCGACAGCGGTCAGAGCGGGCATGGCATTTCGTATCCCTGACGGCTGCGGACAAGCTGCTTTTGCGGCAGCTGATGGCTGTCGGTCTGCCCATGTCCATCATTCCCCTGGGGCTGGTAGTGCGTTATTTTGCCATCAACAGCATGGCCGTGGATTATATGGGGGATATGGGCGCTTTGACGGTGTCTTTGTGCAATGCTGCCCAGCTTTATGCCCTGATGTTTGCCGATGGTTCCAGCACGGCGCTGTCCAATGTCTGCGGCGCCCTTTATGGGGAAATGGACAAGGAGGGAACCATCCAGGTACTGCGCAGGGCTCTGCACCTGACTTTTGGCTTGTGTCTTTTGGCGTTTACCCTGATTGTTTGCTTTCCGGCAGAGTTTATGGGCTTTTATGGTGTGGCAACGGAACGCATTACGCCGGAACTCATCCTGGATCTGCGCATAAGCCTGCTTTATATGCTGGTGCTGGCACATGTGTTCATCCTGCGGGCGTTTTATCAAGCCACGCGGCAGGAGCGGGCGGCAACCGTGTTTTCCCTGCTGGAAGGCGTGGTGTTGGTGGTGCTCTTGTTCTATGGGATGTCAAGGTTCAGCTATACGCTGATGTGGAGTGCGCCGGCTTTGGCAGCATTGCTTTCTTTGGGCTGGCTGATCATTCATATGCGGCGTAAAGCCAGGGAACAGGGGATAAACAGTTTCCTGATGCTGCAGGCAGATACTGATGTTTGGGAAATAAGCATTCCGGCTACGGTGGAGGCAGCTACCCAGGCTGCGCAGGCTGCAGAGGATTTTTGCGGGCGGCATGCAGGTCTGTTGGATTCCCGTCAGGCCTATGCGGCCCAATTGACCATAGAGGAATTATGCGTCAACATCGCGAATTATGACAATAGGGGTGAAAATGGCCATATCGATGTGTTCCTGCGTCTGCAGGAGCAGGCAATCCTGGTCAAGGTAAGGGATGCCGGCAAGCCCTTCAATCCAGTGAAGTTTCTGGATGAGCATGGTGAAGAATTTTCTGGTTTGTTGATGGTGCAGAAGCTTACTTCCAAGATCGAATATGTACGTATCTTAGGTTTCAATACCACTATTGTCACAATTGGAAAGCGAAGGGGATGAGATGGATGAAAAGACGCAGTATCCGCCAGCAGGTACAGAGGCTGGTGCTTTTGTGCAGTGTAGTATCTGTACTGCTTCTGGGGGCCATGGCTTTGCTGGGCATGTTGGGCGCCCGGGAAAATTCCCTGCGTGATGGACGGGAAATGGGGGAAGAGGCGGCCCTTACGGTCAGCAATACATTGAAACAGAATGCTGAGGCACATCTGCAGGTTTTTGCCGGAGAAAAAGCCAGCCAGATTGCCCTGGAACTGCAGCGCATTGCTGACCGTACGGAACTCGTGAGACGGGAAATCAGCTGGCTGCGCAGTCATGCGGGAGAACTTACGCCGCGCAGCATCAGCGAACCGCGCCGGGAAAACGCCGGCAAACTGGCAGCGCAGCTGGAATATGCGGCAGATGTCAACAAGGAAGCACTAGCTGAGGAAATCGGCCTGACGGCTAATCTGCAGGATCTCATGCTGCAGGTCGCGGCACAAAATGGCGAGGGAACGGCGATCAGCGTGGCCTCGAAGAATGGTTTCACGATTTCCGTGGATGCGGATTCCGCCGCCCGCTTTGCCAATGATGCGTCCAATACCCCCTTGACCTTCAATGCCACGAGCCGTCCCTGGTACCGGCTGGCGCAGAACCAGGGAAAGCTGACCTTTACGGAAGTCTATTCGGACAGTTTCAGCGGCGGCTTGCGTATTGCCTGCACCATGCCTTATGAGGTGAATGGCGAATTTGCCGGTGTGGTAGCCATGTCCACTTATCTGGAGAATATCAGTCAGCTGGTGCTCAATGCGCAGACCGACACATGTTTTGTATTGGATGATAATGGTCATATCCTGTTCTACAAGGATGAGAACAATATGATCAAAGATGTGGATTCCAAGCAGGATCTGCGCACTTTGGATAATGCAGGGATGGCGGAAGCGATAAAGGCGATGACGCAGGGAGAAAAGGGCGCCCGCAACGTGATCATCAATGGCAAGGAATATTATCTGGCTTTTGCTCCGATCAAGCAGGTGGGCTGGAGTTTTGCCGCTGCCATTGATGCGGATGAGGTATTGAAGACCGAGGAACAGGCGCGGGAGGATGTGCTGGCGATTGCCCGGAAAAACGTAGGCAATATGAATTCCTATATGACGCTGATCATGCTGGCCATGGCGGTGGTGATCCTGGTGATCATTGCTGGTGTGACCTGGCAGGGCAGACGTATGGGGAACCGCTTCGTCCATCCCATCATGGAGCTTTCCGATGGTGTGCGGGAGATCGCCAGCGGCAATCTGGACAAGAAGCTGGAAATCAATACCGGTGATGAGATCGAGCATCTGTCCAAATGCTTCAACGCCATGACCGATGAATTGCAGTCGTATATGAAAAATCTCACCAAAGTGACGGCAGAAAAAGAGCGCATTGCTACGGAGCTCAATGTAGCCACCAATATCCAGGAGAGCATGCTGCCGAATATCTTCCCGCCTTTCCCTGATCGGTCGGACTTTGATATTTACGCCACCATGCATGCGGCCAAGGAAGTGGGCGGTGATTTCTATGATTTCTACATGCTCGATGAGAATCATGTGGTCATCACTATCGCCGATGTGTCAGGCAAGGGAGTTCCCTCAGCGCTCTTCATGGTGATATCCAAGACCATCCTGAAAAACTTTGCCCTGACCATGACGGGCGAAAATGACTTGGCGGCGGTGGTGTCCTGCACCAATGACCAGCTCTGTCAGAACAACGATGCCATGATGTTTGTTACGGCTTTTGTGGGGATGCTCGATGTCAAAACGGGGAAATTTGTCTATGTAAACGCGGGGCATAATCCCCCCTTGCTCTATCGTCATAAAGAGCAGAAATTCACCTATTTGCAGGTCAAACGGAATTTCGTCATGGGTGGCATGGAAGAGATGGATTATCAGGGACAGGAACTGATGCTGGAACCTGGTGATAAGTTGTTCCTGTACACGGATGGCGTCACGGAGGCATTAAGTGAAAAAGAGGAACTGTTTGGAGAGGAACGTCTGCAAACGTGTTTGAATGCGTCTGCTGCTAAACCCATCAAGGATCTGATGGCTGATGTCAATAAATCTTTGTCGCAGCATGTCGGTCAGGCAGAACAGTCAGATGATATCACCATGCTGGCGCTGGTCTATAATGGTCAGACGGAATCGTTGCCGAAGGAGGTGTAAGCATGTCACAAACAAGGGAGATCAGCCTTGACGCTACCGTAGAGAATCTGCCCCAGGTCAATGCATTCGTGGAAACCTTTTTGATTGAACTGTCCGCTGCACCGAAAGCACAGATGCAGATCGAACTGGCGGTAGAGGAAATTTTTGTCAACATTGCCCATTATGCCTATGGCGGGCAGGTCGGGCAGGCTGTTGTGCAAGGGAAGGTCTTAAGTGAGCCGGCAGGGCTGGAACTCGTTTTTATCGATCAGGGCCAGCCCTATGATCCCCTGGCCCGGGAAGAACCGGACATCGATCAGTGCGTAGAGGAGCGAGCCGTGGGCGGGCTGGGAATCTATCTGGTGAAGAAAAACATGGATGAAGTCCATTATGATTATCAACAGGGGAAAAACATTCTCACTTTGCGGAAGTATTTTTAGCAGGAATTTTCTGGCGAAAGGCGAAATTAAGATAAATAGTAGTTAATATCAGCATCCACAGTAAGAGGGGTGTGTTTATGGAATTGCCAAGAATGCATGTCACAGACTTGCCGGCAGCTGAGCGCAATGTGCTCGAACAGCTTTATGGCGGGCAGATGACGGAGGATCAGGGATACTCGCCAAACCATATCGTCTATGTGCGGGAGCTTTCCGCAGTGGAGAAGTCCCTGTTCAGCCATACGTTGACCATACAGCCTGTAGGCGCCATCCTGCAGAATCTCTATAAATTGAAAGGCAGACTCTCGCCGGCCCGCTTTACCCGGGCGGTGAATCAGATGACGATGAAGGAAGATGCCCTGCGGCTGAATTACTGTGCAGTTGGCGGGCGGCTGCTGGCGGTGGTCCTGAAGGAACGACAGCAGAATACCGCCGTGATTTTCCGCAATATCGAAGGGGTAGATGGTGAGGAACTGGATGCCACCTTGCGGCGGATCATGGATGCTGATCTGCGTCAGGGGTTTGACAGCCGCAATGGCTGTCTCGTGCGTTTTTCCGTCTTCCATACCAATCAGGATGAATACGCTGTGCTGGTGACGGCGGTACAGGCGGTGCTGACCAATTTCGATGTGCGGCAGGTCTTTGCTTTGGCGATGGATCTGCCTTGGCAGGAAAGTCCGGTGCAGATGATAGCGTCACAGCCGTCATTGGGTACTGCCGCGACTTCCGTGCGGGATTATTGGAGCAGGATACTGGACCATTTTCCCCGCCATTGTCAGATCCCTAAATATATGCCAGGGGGTGGCCGTATCCATAAGCAACGGGCTTATATAGCCCGCGTGCCGGCTAATATCCTGTCGGATCTGCGCTTGCGGGCTAAATCCAATAAACGTATGTTATTGTCCATTTTGCAGACAGCCTGGGGCTTTTTGCTGCAGATGGAAAACAAATGCCAGGATGTGGGCTATTGCCTGCTGGTACCCCGCCGTGAACGGGCAGATTCGAGCCTGGGCAATATTCCCAGCCTGGTGCCGGTCCGTTTGCAGGTGCAGGGAAAGCCCACCGTACAGGAAATGGTGACCAAGGCATTCCAGCAATTTGTCATCTCTCAGCCTTATGCCAATATGGGGAGGGAGGATATTGAGGCAATCATTGGACAGGAAAATAAGGCGTTCGATCATTTCCTGAATTTCTGCGACTTTTTCTGTGAGTCCAGATCCTTTGGGGAAGTGACTGGCGCTCCTACGGGCAAGCTGATCATGCAGAATTCCTGGGATGGCCGTGACAGCCGGTTAGGTCTTAGTTTCCGGTTGGAGAATCATCAGCTGATTTTCACCATGCTCTATAATGAAGGGGATTTTCCGGGCAGGAATATGGAACTGTTGGTGCATGAATACCTGCTGGTATTGCAGCAGATGCTGACCGATTGGAATGCACCTTATCCTGATTTCATGCAGCACCTGCAGCAGCGGCAGCAGGTGGAAAATGATGCCTCAGGCAATAGCGAGGCTGAAAACCGGGCTGTTATGCAGGATTATCTGTCCCGTCTCACGCTTTTGCAGGAATGTGATCATGGCATCATCCAGCTCTTTATGGATCATGCTCACCTGGTCATGCTTTTTGAGGGAGACCGTATTGCGGAAGAGCAGATTGAGGAAAACCTCGTCTTTCTGGTATCCGGACGGGTGGCCCGCAGCATCGAAACCGGGGATGGCTGGTATTATACGCTGGATATACAGAAGGAAAACAGTTGGCTTAATGAAACGGTATTGCTGCCCGAGCGGAAAAGCCGCATGGCAGCAGAAGTGCTGACGGAACAGGCTGTCATTCTGACTGTGGCACTGCCTTCAGCGGCCTTGATTTTGGAAAAATCCCCGCTTTTTGCGAAAAATATCATCAAACACATCAGTAAACAGATGGAAAAATATCAGCGCTTATGGATTCAATCTTAAGAGGAGGCACACTGAAATGGAAATCAAAAAAGAACAAGCAGGCACGGCTTTGACTATTATTTTGACTGGTCGTTTGGACGCAGTTTCGGCGCCGGAACTGGATAAAGTCGTGCAGAATGAGTTGGCGGGCATCACGGAACTGACATTTGATTTCAAGGAACTCGTATATGTGGCATCGGCAGGCCTGCGGGTACTGCTGCTGGCACAGAAGCGCATGAAGAAGCAGGGAACGATGAAGCTTATCCATGTGAATCCCGATGTGAAGGATGTGCTGGAAATGACAGGCTTTATCGATTTTCTGACCATCGAGGAATGAAATATGCAGACGCAAAAGATCACGATAAACAGCAATGGAAATGGAATGCCCTGGGCATTGGATATGGTGGAGGATTTTAGCCGGGATATGGGCTTTGATGAGCGCAGTGCCCGGCGCACCCGCCTGCTGGCGGAGGAAACCATGAGCATGGTGCGTGCCATCGTGGGGGAGTTCGTGGCTGAATTCTGGATGGAGAGCAAACCAGAGTGCAGCTGCATCCTTCATTTGCACGCAGATTCGCTGATGAATTTTGAGAAGAAACAGGAGCTCATTGAGACCTCGTCACGGCAGCGCAATGAGGCTTCTGTGGGCATCATGGGCAAGATACAGGACTTCATCGAGGACAGTCTCTACAGTATGGAGTACAGCCAGCGGGTAACCATGGGCGGATCAGAAATCATGAGTCTGGGTGGTGTGGCCCTGGCGATGGATGGCTATATGTGGTCCCTGGATAAGTACCGGGAAGATGTGGAACAGAAAAGCGATGAGGAAGCAGCAATGGACGCCGCTCTTGAGGAATTGGAAAAATCCATTGTCGCCAATATCGCCGATGATATCCGGGTGTATGTCAAGGGCAATACCATTGAAATGATCATTGAAAAAAATTTTCCTGTGATACCTTAGGACAAAGACCTTGCCCCAGGCAAGGTCTTTCTTGTATAATTGTGAAGTAACAATGAACGCGGAGGTGCACCATGAATAGACGCAGAATCGTTAGTGGCGGAATCCTCGGTCTGTTGCTGCTCGGAGCGGCTACGGCTTTTTTATGGCCGAAAGAGTCCCCGCAGGCCCCGGCCAGTCAGCAGATAACCGAAACCACAGTGGCCACCCGAAACGAAGCAGAGACAAAAATCAACAGAATCCCTGAGCCTCAGCAGGAAAAGAGAACGGAAAAACCGGAAGTAAAACCCATCAAGGACGTGTTTGTCTACACCTTTGAGGGCGAGAAGGTCTTTATTGTGGCAGGTTCTGTCACCAGCAATAAGAACAGCCAGGAATGGCAGGCCAAGATAAAGAATGTCAACAGCAAGGGTGAGGCGCAGCCTGTGCAGTCTGTATACTTCAAGCAGGAAGGCACGCAGATCCTCACCCGCAGTGACAAGAGTCAGTGGCGGGATATCGATGAAATGGACCGCTCCCTGTTCAATAAAGTCGTGGATATTTCCGGCAATTATTAAGCACTTGAAATAAATTTATAAAGTTTTTTATAAAATTTGTAATTTAGGTGTTGACAAGGCAGGGGGTTATCCGTATAATAATACATGTCGCTGAACGACAGCGGCGAAAAAGTAAAGACGGCCCGGTAGTTTAGTTGGTTAGAATGCCGCCCTGTCACGGCGGAGGTCAGGGGTTCAAGTCCCCTTCGGGTCGCCACTTGCGGAAATAGCTCAGTTGGTAGAGCACCACCTTGCCAAGGTGGGGGTCGCGAGTTCGAGTCTCGTTTTCCGCTCCATATTATGGCGACATAGCCAAGTGGTAAGGCCGAGGACTGCAAATCCTCTATCCTCAGTTCGATTCTGAGTGTCGCCTCCAATTTCATACTGCGGAAATAGCTCAGTTGGTAGAGCATCACCTTGCCAAGGTGGGGGTCGCGAGTTCGAGTCTCGTTTTCCGCTCCATTATTATGGCGACATAGCCAAGTGGTAAGGCCGAGGACTGCAAATCCTCTATCCTCAGTTCGATTCTGAGTGTCGCCTCCATAATGAAATGCAAGCCTTCTCCTGCTTGATGGGAGAAGGCTTTTCTGTATTGAAGTCAGCGGACAAATATTGTAAAATATGTAGTATATGAATTTGGGGAGGCTGTATTGATGGCAGTGACAGACAAGGATTTAGACAAAGAGTTGGTTGAAGAAAAAATCAGCAGCGAAGATATTTTTGATGGCAATCTGCTTCATGTGAAGCGTGATACGGTGAAATTGCCCAGCGGCAATGAAGCCACGCGGGAGTGGATCAAGCATCCCGGCGCTTCGGCCGTGATTCCTGTGACGGAGGATGGCCAGGTTATCCTGGTGAAGCAATACCGTTATCCGATCGGCCGCATCACGCTGGAGATTCCGGCGGGCAAGCTCGATGCGCCGGATGAAGATCCGCTCTACTGTGCAACCCGGGAACTGTCGGAGGAGACGGGCTATGAAGCGGACAGCATCACGAAACTGACGACCGTGGCAACGACGGTTGGTTTTTCCAATGAATACATCCATATCTATGCGGCAGAAGGGCTCAAAGCTGGCAAGCAGCATACGGACGAGGATGAGTTCATCAATGTGGTGAAGATGCCGCTGGAGAAAGCCGTGGAGCTGGTACTGAACGGCGAGATTTATGATGCTAAGTCGGTGACGGCAATTCTGATGCTGGAACGCAGCCGGAGGGAGAAATAAATGTTTGATTTCAATCCAATGACAATTATTGCAGGCCTGCCAGGGCTGATCATCGCCATGGTCATCCATGAGTATGCCCATGCCCAGGTGGCTGTCTGGTTAGGCGATTTCACACCGCGGCTCATGGGGCGGTTGACGCTGAACCCCAAAGCGCATATCGATCCGATTGGTATGCTGATGCTGTTTTTGGTGCATTTTGGTTGGGCTAAGCCTGTGCAGATCAATCCTCGTAACTTTAAAAATCCCCAGCGGGATGATATTTTGGTGTCGCTGGCCGGCCCCATGGCTAATTTTGTCACGGCTTTTCTGGCCTTGGTGGCGCTGCTGGTGTTTGACCGTATGGGCGGCGATATGACGACCGGCGTCTATATGGTCTTCCGTTTGATTATCGAGTATAATATCGGCTTTGGCATCTTCAACCTGATTCCGCTGCCGCCTCTTGATGGTTCCCATGTACTCATGCAGCTGCTGCCCCGGGATATGGCCTACAAACTGGCAGGTTTGGAGCGCTATAGCTTCCTTATCCTGATCGTGCTGCTGATGACACCGGTGCTCAGCATGATCCTGATTCCCTGCCGCAATCTGATCTGGCAGATTTTCCGTTTATTGTTGAGTCCCTTTATCTGATTCACAAATGGAAGATTACAAGATTAAACTCGATGCCTTTGAAGGCCCTATGGACCTTCTGATGCATCTGATCGAAAAGAACAAGATTGATATCTATGATATTCCCATAGCGGAGCTGACACGGCAGTATTTGGATTACCTGGACAGATTCCGGGAGTTCAATATGGAGATTGCCAGCTCCTTTCTGGTGATGGCGGCAACATTATTGCAGATCAAATCCCGCATGATGCTGCCTAAAGCCTCAAAGGAAGAAGGCGAACCGGAGGAAGATCCCCGCTTTGAACTGGTACAGCGGATTCTGGAATACCGCAAATTCAAGCAGGTGAGCCAGGTGCTGGGGGATATGGCTGGTGTACAGGAGCGGTTTGTGGCCCGGGAGCCCATGGAATTACCGGTACATCACCTGCCGCCAGGAAATCTGTCGCTGGATTTGTTGGTGGATGCTTTCCGCACGGTATTGTCCGTGGAGGAGGAGCTAACCATCCCCAAGGCCTTGGTGGAACCGGAGGAATACAGCATCAAGGGCAAGATGGAGGACATCATCCTGCTCCTAGGCCGCAGCCGGGGTAAATTGCTGTTTTCCGAGGCTTTTCACTCGGGAACGCGCAGCGAACTGATCGTGACTTTTCTGGCGCTGCTGGAATTGATGAAACTCCGGACGGTTACAGTCAAGCAGCAGCGTTCTTTTGCGGAAATCTATATCTGTGTCCGGGAGGAGGAAGTTCATGCCTGAGAAAGAACGAGCAGAAATATCGGCAACAGGGCTGGTGGAGGCGGTGCTGTTTGCGGCAGGCAATCCCATGAGCGTGAAGGAAATCGCCCATATCATGGAGCTGGGCGTGATAGAAACCCAGAATATATTGACCCGCCTGCAGGCAGAACTGGATGAACGGCATAGCGGTCTCACCCTGCGGCAGGTAGCGGGGGGCTATCAACTTGCCACCCGGCCCGAGGCTTATATGACGGTGGAACGGCTCAGCCAGGTCGTGGACCGGAAGATTTCGGCACCGACTATGGAAACCCTGTCCATTGTGGCCTTCAAACAGCCAATCACGAAGGCGGAAATCGAAAATATCCGCGGTGTGCGCGTGGAGCGTGCCCTGCAGAAATTATTGGAATTGGAGCTTATTGCCGAAGTGGGCCGCAAGCCTGTATTGGGGCGGCCGATACTTTATGGTACGACGGATACCTTCCTGCGTTGCTTTGGGATAAACACCCTGGCAGATCTGCCGGAGCTGCCCAGTACAGAAGAGGCTGTGGCAGCGCTGGACAATGATCAGATGGAACTCTTCCAGGAGATGCAGCATTTGCAGGAAGCGGAGAAACAAGATACGGAGGAAATGGAATGATTGAATTACTAGCCCCGGCTGGCAGCCGTGAAGCGCTGATTGCCGCTGTGGAAAGCGGGGCCAATGCGGTCTATATGGCCGGCACGCAGTTCGGTGCCCGTGCTTATGCCAATAATTTTGATGAGGATGGCCTGCGTGAGGCCATCCGTTTTGCGCATTTGCGGGATGTGCTGATCAATGTCACCGTCAATACCATCGTAGATGACGAGGAAATCCCGGCGCTTAGGGAATATCTGCTATTCCTGCGGGATGCAGGCGCAGATGCGATTTTGGTGCAGGATCTGGGCGTGGCGAAGATCGCCCGGGAGATTGTGCCTGATATGCCCCTGCATGCCAGCACCCAGATGACGGTGCACAGTCTGGAAGGCGTACTGGCTTTGCAGGAATTGGGCTTTACCCGGGTGGTGCTGTCCCGGGAAATGTCCTTGAAGGAAATCGCTCATATCTGCGCCAACTGTGATGTGGAAATCGAAGTCTTTATGCATGGGGCACTTTGTGTCTGTTATTCCGGCCAGTGCCTTATGAGCAGCATGATCGGCGGCCGCAGCGGCAACCGGGGGCGCTGTGCTCAGCCCTGCCGACTGCCCTATACGCTGGTGGATGAAAATGGCCAGGATGTGCTGGGGGATAAGGCAGGCAATTATCTGCTTTCGCCCCGGGACCTCAATACCATTGATGTGATTCCTGACCTGATCAAGGCAGGCGTGGCTTCCTTGAAGATCGAGGGCCGCATGAAGCGTCCGGAATATGTGGCAACGGTAGTAGGTACGTACCGGGCTGCTATTGATCTGTATCTGACCGGTCAGGATTATACGATTGACCAGTCAGCCCGTGACAATCTGGCGCAGATCTTCAACCGTGACTTTACCACGGCTTATCTCGTGAACCGCCCCGGCAAAAAGATGATGAGTGACCGCCGTCCCAATAACCGGGGCCTGCTGATTGGCCGGGTTACTGCCTACGACTGGGATAAGCGGCTTGTGACGGTGAAACTTTCCGGCAGATTGGCGTTGGGCGATCAGGTGGATTTCTGGGTGAAAGTTGGCGGCCGGGTAACGGCGACCATCAACGAGATGTCAGATGTCAAGGGCAGGCCGCTAACCTTGGCAGACAGTGGCGATACGGTATGTTTTGCCATTCCTGCTGCCGTCCGTGACCATGACCGGGTATTCAAGGTCTATGATGCCCAATTGATGGAAAGCGCCAAGGAAAAATATGCCAGTGGTGCACCTGTGCGGCGTATCCCCATTACGGCGGAAGTCAAGGCGACAATCGGCGAGCCCTTGACGGTCATCCTGCGGGATAATGCCGGTCATATCGGTCAGGGCAGGACGGAATTCATCGGGGAGGCGGCGAAAAAACGCCCCCTGTCGGAAGAGGTTATCCGCAAGCAGGTGGACCGTCTGGGCACCAGTGTTTATGAGCTAACGGAACTGCAGACGCAGATCAGCGGTGAAGTCATGGTACCCATGAGTGAGATCAACGAAGCCCGGCGGCAGGCTGTGGAAATGTTGGATGCTCAGCGTTTGGCTCATTATCCGCTGCGGGTAAAAAATCCGCAGCCCTTCCAGGCAGAACCCGCTGCGCAGACTACAGCGATGCCTCGCTTGCTGGTGGCCGTGGACAATCTGGAAAAGATGCGCGCAGCCATCGCCGGCGGCGCCGATGGCATTATCTTTGGCGGTGAATCCTACGAGCACGAAGCCTTGACTGTCATGGATTATGAAAAGGCCTGGCACTTGGCGCAAAAAGCTAAAGTGCGTCTTGATTTCAATCTGCCGCGTATCATGCGGGATGATTTCCAGCCCTTCTTTGAGAAAATCCTCACGGCGGCGAAGAAATTCCCGCCTGCGGCCGTCCATGTCCATAACATCGCCCAGCTGCATCTGGTTAAAAGACTGACGGATTTTGCCATCCATGCAGATTACAGCCTGATTTCCTATAACAAGAGCATGCTGGCGTTCCTCAGGGATTATGGTGTGGCGTCGGCTACGCTGTCGCCGGAACTGAAATGGCAGCAGATGGAAGCGCTGGCAAAGGAAAGTGCAATACCCTTGAGTGCCATTGTCCATGGACGCTTGGAACTGATGGTCTCCGAATACTGCGTGACAGGCAGCTTCTTAGGCAATGCAGGCGAAGGCCTCTGCAGCCATCCTTGCACCGCAGGCCGTTATGCCTTGAAAGACCGCAAGGAGGCCCTGTTCCCCCTGCGTATGGATCAGTTCTGTCACATGCACGTGCTAAACAGCAAGACCTTGTCCATGCTGCTCCATGCCATGAAGTTCAAGGGCGCGGGAATCAGGACGCTGCAGATTGAGGCCAAGGCCATGGATTGCAAGGAAATCGAGGCCATCGTGAAGGCCTATGTCCAGGCTATGAAACTGCCGGCAAATCTTGACGAAGCCCAGGAAGATGCTCTGAAACGTCAGGAAGGCCCGGATATTACCCGTGGTCATTATTTCCGCGGAGTACAGTAATAAATACAAATATAAGTAAGTTTGCATAAAAGAGCGCAGAGCGCATTGTTGATAATAGACAATGTGCTCTGCGCTTATTTTATTGCAAAAAATGATAAAACTTAGCATATCTGGGGATAAATATGATATTTTTTCACATAATGTCTTGTGGGGGGATGTGCTAATATAATAGAGAATAACAGAATGGAACAAAGAACCGAAGCAGAAATCGACCTCGGCAGACTCATGCAAATACTTTACGCCCGCAAAAAGGCAGTGGGAACTATCGTCGGCGGCTGTATGTCACTGGCCTTTGGAACTAATGGTGGCGATGAACTCTTTCGGCAATATCCCCGCATAAAGAAAAGCCATCTAAATCAAGCGACAATTCTCATTACTGTTGTATATCAAACAGGTCGAGATTAGAATGCTTACTTTTGGGGGCTGATCAATTATAGACTAACGATAAGCTAAAAACACTTCAGAAAAGTTGTGCTTACTTATGATATTGTATAAAACACCCCATAATGGTTGTGGTTTTGAGCTAAATACCTCGGAAAAGTTGCGTTATCCCCAATAAATCATGGGGAATATATGAAAAACAAGCAATCCCAAATATTTAGGAGTATTTTTTCAACTGAGACAAGGGGGTTATTTATCGCACAACTTTTCTGGGGGTGTTACATCTTTTGTGGGGATTATCAAAAGACCTCCCAGCCAATTACGGTTTTGGGAGGTCTTCTTTCTGTTCTGGCGACTTTAGTCGCAATTGCCATCTATATATACTATAGCACAGAAATTGATTTTATTAAAGAAAAATTAGAAAAAGTCTTGTCTTTTTTGTATAAAGAGTATAATTTTATACAGTTGTTTAAGAATGGAGGAATCTTACTATGAAGAAACTGTTTTTACTATCTATGCTGGTACTCAGTATTTTTCTAGGTCAGGCTGCTACCGAGCCCACCACGACATATGCGGCTGATTGTTATGCCGGTGCAGATGAATATGGCAATATCTTGTGGATTGATAGCAACAGTATCGAAGTTCACTGCATGAATCTTCGTTGCAGAACAGTCATGACATCGTCAGACGGACGGAGACTTGACACTGATTACTATCATTTTCAGAGAGAAAAAGGAACGAATAACTGGTATTATACGAACAAGCAATTCTCCCAGTGGCGATATGTCGGTAATGATCTTGCTGCACAGGTGATTCTGAATTATGTTCGCAGTAGATGCGAGCAGTAATGCATCTCATTGATGCAGAGAAATCCATGGTGAACTCTTTTTCCTGAAGCTGCATTCTTTCGGGAAACTCTATAATCTGGTCATCACCAGCCTGGCGAACTTTGCTGTTAGCATAAATATTCCTCCTTGCCCTTTCAAGGGGATAGTGATAGAATTAAGCATATAGAAAAAGAGGCCGTTGGTGTTTAGCGGCGTCAACGCTCCCTCTATATCTGTGATTGGGAAGGCTTGAACACACGCAGGTTCCACACTCCTTCCCTTTCAGGATGCCTAAAAGGCGCTGCTTATTTCAGCAAGGTAGCAACGCCAATCAGAACTTGAAGAATAGCCAGCAATTGCATGGCAAACTGATACTTCGTCATGGCACTACCTCCCTTCCAGAGGTGGCGCGGACACACCAACGGCCTTGTATCAGTATAGCATGCGGCTGGCTATTTTTCAATTGTCTGTCTTTTTTATTTGTGCTGTATCGGATGCACAACATAGCAAGGCAATATCATCCATAAGTGAAAAGATAAAGGCTCGCAAAGGAGTTGAATTCACTACGGATAAAGACAGGATGAAATATATAGGCTATGGCAGGAAAAGAGGGATGTGGAGGGTCAAGGTAGGGATCTCCGGAGAAATCAAGACGTTATCCGAAGGCTTTTTCGGTAAAGAAGACAGCGCCGCAGATAGGAACAAGGCCATGAAGATTCGTGACGGCCTCTGTGAAGACCTGAGTATCAAACTGAATTTCATGGCGGCCCAAAAAGAAGCAAAGCCTGTTGACCTGAAAAAGATGACGATAGGGGAGCTCCTGTCTAAATGATATGAGAAGAACGTACTGCCCAGGCTGACCTCGGAACGCAGCAAGGGATGGTACAATCAGGCGTTCAATGAGCATGTCCTGCCGTTCTTCGGTAATCTGAAGGTGGAAGAGGTGAGCAAGGATATCGTGCAGGCCTGGGTTGCGGATTTACGCTGGCACGGAAACAATCACAGGAAAGGGAGAGAGCTTAGCTCTGGTACTGTACGTCAGTGTATCGCAAAATTTAGGATATTCTGGCGATATCTGATAGAGGAGCGCAGCGTGGCTATCTTAGACCCCTGTGCGCGAATTTCGGTGGATTATACGCCTGTGCGGAAGAAGAAGGTCTTCAATGACTTAGCCAGGAAGAAGCTGTTGATTGCGGCAGGCAGGAAATATGGCTGGCTCTGGGAGACGCTTTTCCTGTTGTATTTTGAATCCCTCTGCAGAAGGGGGGAACTGGCAGGCCTTAAATGGCGTTATGTGGACTTTAAGAATAAACGATTCTATGTCGTGAATACGCTCATTGTGGACTATCAGAGGAACGTCATTGAAAAGCCATTCCCAAAGACTGAGAACAGCGAGGACTGGGTTCCGCTCTCTGACGATATGTGCCAGAGGCTTTTAAAGCTTAAGGCTATCCAGGAAAGCAGTGACCCGGCATTTTGTTCCAACAGCTATGTATTCAGGGAAGGCTACAGGGGAGGAACCTGGGATAAGTACATTTTTCCTGAGTTTATCAGCGCAAGGTTCCGTTATGCCTGCAAGATGGCAGGACTTAAAAACTATACGCTGCACGGGACAAGGAAGACCGGATTCAGCAGGCTGGTCAACAAGGGAGTAGACCCGATGGTTGTCGCGTCTATCGGACGGTGGAAGAATCCGAAAGTGCCGTCCCAGCATTACTATCAAGTGGACGAACTTACGAAATCAAATGTGATGAAACAGAAGCTGTTCTCTTGAAGTTACACAGATGTAAGTTGATAACACTACCCCTCGGAAATGAAGAGATGACACTAAACCCGTTTTCTAATGAAAAAATGGGTAATTTGGCAGCTGACTGATGATACGACGAAAAAGTTTTCAAGGTTCCTGAAAAGACGGAAAGCCTTGTCAGATAAGGGGTCGTAGGTGTTTTTGGGGGAATTATGAACGAGGTTCAAGTTGACAAAAAACTTGACAAATTCCAGTCAGTATCGTATTATTTAACTACAAAATGCTGAATATGTACTCATCAAGAGCGGTGGAGGGATAGGCCCTATGAAGCCGCGGCAACCATTGACATATGTCAAAACGGTGCCAATTCCTTTAGGTTTTACCTATAAGATGAGAGTTAAGAAGTGTAAGCTCTCGTTTTAACGAGGGCTTTTTCTTATGAATCGGGACGTGTGAGGGTATTCAGCAGTAATTATTTTTTCTACTAGGGAGGTAGATTTCATTGAGTAAGAAACGTATGCTTTTTACTTCGGAATCCGTAACGGAAGGTCATCCGGATAAAATGGCTGACCAGATTTCGGACAGCATCCTCGATGCCATCCTGGCTGAGGACCCGATGGGCCGTGTTGCCTGTGAGACGATGGTGACGACGGGACAGGTTCATGTGGTTGGTGAGATTTCCACGAAATGTTATGTGGATATTCCGAAGATCATTCGTGATACGGTAAAGGAAATCGGCTATACCCGGGCAAAATATGGTTTTGATGCCGCTACCTGCGGTATTCTCGTATCTCTGGATGAGCAGTCCCCGGATATTGCCCAGGGCGTTAATGAGGCCATTGAGTCCCGCGAGGGTGAAATGGATGTGGCTGAGGCCATCGGTGCTGGTGACCAGGGCATGATGTTCGGTTATGCAACGAACGAGACGCCGGAATTCATGCCCCTGCCTATTGCACTGGCTCATCGTCTGGCACGTCGTTTAACGGAAGTCCGCAAGAATGGCACGCTGCCGTACCTGCGTCCGGACGGCAAGACGCAGGTTACCATTGCTTATGAGGATGGCAAGGCCGTAGCTGTGGACACGATTGTCATCTCCACCCAGCATGATGAAGAAGTGACGCTGGAACAGATCCGCAAGGATCTTATCGAGCATGTAATCAAGCCCGTTGTGCCGGCTGAACTGCTTAAGGAAGATACGCGTATTTTTGTCAACCCCACGGGCAAGTTCGTTATCGGTGGTCCGCAGGGCGACTCCGGTCTTACGGGCCGCAAGATCATCGTTGACACCTATGGCGGCTGGGCCCGTCATGGCGGCGGCGCTTTCTCCGGCAAAGATCCTACGAAGGTGGACCGCAGTGCCGCTTATGCTGCCCGTTATGTGGCCAAGAATATCGTGGCTGCCGGCCTGGCTGACAAATGCGAAATCCAGCTGGCTTATGCCATTGGGGTGGCGTACCCGGTTTCCGTCATGGTTGATACCTTCGGCACCAACAAGGTGGATGAAGAAAAGATTGAAGAACTGGTAAGCAAGCACTTTGACCTGCGTCCAGCAGGCATCATCAAGATGCTCGACCTGCGTCGTCCTATCTACAAGCAGACGGCTGCCTATGGTCATTTCGGCCGTACCGATGTGGACCTGCCTTGGGAACACACGGATAAGGCAGATGTGCTGAAAAAAGAAGCCGGACTTTGATCCCAGATTGATTGGAAAAACCTCCCTACGGGGAGGTTTTTTTGTACGCAAAGGAAGGATATTAGGTGAAAATGTCTAATCATAATACATAGAAAAGTAAGTCAAAACTTGAGAGGAGTTGATTGCTATGCTGGTTTGGATTGAGCGTTTGGGACGCATGGGAGAAGAGGAGCTTTTTGGCTTTGGCTTGTCTCCTGAGTCGATTACAGGGGAAATATTGCTCGACCCGTTGGGGAATACCAGAATATGCAAGGAAAATCCTGCCATGTCAGATAGTCAGATGCTGGTAGTGAAGGCCAGGTTGGACGAGTGGATTCGCGATCTGGGATATTGTCAGCTGTCATGTATTTCCGCCCCGCATTATGTGGAACAGGAAGAAGAGACACCGAGAAAGTGGCGGCCGCGGGAGCTGGATCTGCGGCCATTGAATCTGCCCATGAAGGGAGAGCGTTTCCTGGCTGTTCCCGAGGAGGAATGGGCCGTGGCGATATAAGAAAAACGGGGCTGCTGTTGGGCAGTCCCGTTTTTCTTTAAGTCGCTGATTTTTTTCGTTGCAGATATAAAAAAGCAAAGAAAGCTAGTGTAAAGCCGATGGCGCTGGTGGTCTGACCGCTGGTCATAAAGCCCAGCACTTTTTCGGCGTAATCGCCTCGCAGGAATTCCAGGGCGAAGCGGGTGAGGCAATAGAGCATCACATAGAGGGAGAAACATTGTCCCTTTGCGTGTTTTATAGTGCCGCGGAAAATCAATAGCAGGGCAAAGATCACGATATCGAGCTGACCTTCCCAGATCTCTGCCGGCCATAGGGGCTGGGTGCCATAGGTATGGGCAGCCAGGGTGGTAGCGGGATAGACAATGCCGAAACTGCCACCGGTGGGCGCACCGAAGGCATCCCCGTTCAACAGGTTGGCACAGCGTCCCAAAGACTGGCCCAGGATGATAGCGGGAGCCAGCACATCCATCAGATGGAGCGTATCGAGTTTATGGTAACGGCAGTAGGCGATGCCCGTGAGCACCCCTAGGGTTACGCCGCCCTGAATGGCCATGCCGCCCTGCCAGACATTCAATATCTCCGTGAGATGATGGGAATAGTAATCCCAGTCAAAAAAGAACACATCCCAGAGCCGGGCGCCTAATAGTCCGGCCAGCCCACAATAGATGCCTAGGTCAACCACATATTTTTCCTCACCCCGGCCATCCTGTTTCACCAGATAATAGCCAACGCCGGTAGCCAGGATGATGGACAGGGAAATCACCAAACCATAGGAACGGATGGGAAAGTTACCGATAAAGAATAAGTATTGATGCATCTGCTTCGTCTCCTAAAATCTAATCTGTTTTAAATTATAACCGAATGAAAAAATTTTTTCCATAAATTTTACGGCTGACAAGGAAAAACACTTGACAGGATATCCTGCCTCCGCTATAATAGCCTATGTCAAGGGGCAAACCTTGGCACCTAATTTTTGAGCAGGTGATTATCATGATGGAGCAGTTCTTATATTTGTCCACACTTTTTGACTTGTATGGGGCACTCCTGACGGAAAAGCAGCAGGAATGCTTGCGCCTGCACTTGTTCGAGGACTTTTCGTTGTCGGAGATCGGCGAGGAGCTGGGCATATCCCGGCAGGCGGTTTACGACAATATCCATCGCAGTGAGAAGGCGATGGAGTCCTACGAAAAAAAGCTGGGACTGGCCTCGCGCTATAACAGGGAGCGTCAGGAGCTGGCAAAAATCTACGAGTCAATCAAAGGGCTAAAGCAGCCGGCCAATGCCAAGGCTGTTGATGAAGTCCTTGACCGATTGGAACCCTATATTGGACAGGGACTCGGTCAGGAGGTATCCGTTTGATATTTGAGAGTTTATCTGACCGTTTGCAGGAGACATTCAAGAAGCTTCGCGGTCATGGCAAGCTGACGGAAGATGACGTCAACGAAGCCATGCGGGAAGTGCGGATGGCACTTCTCGAAGCAGATGTCAACTTCAAGGTCGTTAAGAATTTCATCAAGACCGTCAAGGAACGGGCCATTGGTCAGGATATTTTGGAAACCCTGACGCCGGCTCAGGTGGTCGTGAAGATTGTTGATGAGGAACTTACGAACCTCATGGGCGGCACGCAGAGCCGCATCAACATGAGTCCGAATCCGCCCACCATCATTATGATGGCTGGTCTGCAGGGTGCTGGTAAGACCACTTCCGCTGGCAAGCTGGGCCTGTCCCTTAAGAAGCAGGGCAAACGGCCTTTGCTGGTTGCCTGCGATATCTACCGTCCGGCTGCTATCAAGCAGTTGCAGGTAGTAGGAAAGCAATTGGACATCCCCGTGTTCTCTATGGAGCAGGGTACGGATGCGGTGACCATTGCCAAATCATCCATTGCTTATTCGCAAAGCCATGCCAATGATGTCATCATCATCGATACGGCAGGCCGCTTGCAGATAGATGAAGCTCTGATGCAGGAGCTTCGCGATATCAAGGCGGAGGTCAAGCCTCACGAGATTCTGCTGGTTGTGGATGCCATGACTGGTCAGGAATCGGTCAATGTGGCTCAGACCTTCAATGAGAGCCTTGGCTTAGACGGTGTCATCATGACCAAGCTGGACGGCGATGCCCGCGGTGGTGCGGCCCTTTCCGTCAAAGCAGTCACGAATGTTCCCATAAAATTCGTCGGTGTGGGCGAGAAGCTGGAACCGCTTCAGCCTTTCCATCCGGACCGCATGGCCTCCCGTATCCTCGGCATGGGCGATGTGCTTTCCCTGGTGGAAAAAGCTCAGCAGACCTTCGATATGGAAGAAGCCAAAAAGATGGAGAAGAAGCTCCGCAAGGATGAATTCACCCTTGACGATTTCCTCTCCCAGATGCAGCAGGTCAAGAAACTTGGCTCGCTGGAAAATATCTTAGGCATGATTCCCGGTATGGGCGGTCTCAAAAAGCAGCTGGAAGGTCAGGATATCGACCTCGACGGCAAGGAAATGCGCCAGATTGAGGCCATTATCCGTTCCATGACGCCGAAGGAACGCGCTGACATCACCATCATCAACGGCAGCCGCCGCAAACGTATCGCCATGGGCTCCGGCACGAGAGTGCAGGATGTCAACAAGCTGTTGAAGCAGTTTGGCGAGATGAAAAAGATGATGAAGAAGATGAAAAAAATGCAGAAGGGCAAGGGTTTCCCTGGTCTGGGGTCGCTCGGTAACCTTGGCGGTTTCCCGAAGATGCCGTTCATGCGTTAATTTTTAAATCATTACACTTTCGAAAGGTGGTGAAATTTCATGGCAGTAAAGATTCGTTTGAACCGTATGGGTGCAAAGAAGAACCCCTTCTACCGTGTGGTAGTAGCTGATTCCCGCGCTCCGCGTGATGGTCGTTTCATCGAGATTCTCGGTAACTACGATCCCTCCAAGCAGCCGGCAGTTGTCAGCCTCAATGAGGAAAAGGTTCTTGATTGGATGAACAAAGGTGCTCAGCCGACCGATACCGTTAAAAATCTGTTCAGCAAGCAGGGCATTATGGCTAAGTTCGCTGAATCCAAGAAGAAGTAATTGGAGAGAAGCGACATGGAAAAACTTGTTGCAGTAATCGCCAAGTCCCTTGTGGAGCATCCGGAGTCCGTGGAGGTTTCTTCACGGCAGGAGGACGGGCAGACCGTGCTCAGCCTCCATGTGGCAGAAGATGACATGGGTAAGGTCATCGGACGTCAGGGGCGCATCGCCAAAGCCTTGCGCACCGTGGTCAAAGCCGCGGCCACTCGGGAAAATACGAAAGTCACGGTTGAGATTATTTAAATGAAAAGCGGCAGGATTACCTTTGGGTAACTTGCCGCTTTTTCCTATGAAAAAAGACAAAGAAAAGAGGAACTGTCATGGATTCTATTTCACTGAAAGTGCCTGTAACCATCAAGGCAAAATTAACGGAAAAACTCAAAAACAAGATTCTCACGGATTTGACGGAAGGTATCAACCGCGCCGAGCTGGAAGTGCAGCAGCTCAACATCCAGGAAAAGCGCGTAATGCAGGAAAACCAGCCGGCCAATGCCGAAGCTCCCACGGCTGAAGAAATTCAGCGCCTGCAGGCTATTCAGGCTCATTTCGGTGAGGAACGTAATAAGCGCCTGCAGTTCCGCGAGGAATCCCTGGCCCGCAAGGAAGAGATGGAAAAGATGGTCCTGGGCGCTGAAATCGTGCAGGGCACCCTCGAACATCAGGTAGAAGTTCATGTGGGCGACGATATGCGTGAGATCATGAACGTGGAAGTGCTGGTGGAAGATGACAAAGTTATCGCCATTCGCAGCTAAGAAAAACAAGCGCGACAAGAATCGCGTGACCATCGGCAAGGTGGGCGCTCCCCATGGTATCCATGGGGAAATGCGCATCATCCCGCTGACGGACTTTGTGGAACGCTTCGAGACTATGACGGAGGTCATGGTGGGCACGGAAATGCTCCATATCGAAAGCTGCAAGTACCACAAGCAGTATGTGCTGATGAAGTTCAGGGAATACCCTGTCCGTGAAGCTGCCATGAGTCTTACGGGCAGGCTGCTGACCGTTGACCGCAGCGAGGCTGCTCCCTTGAATGAAGGGGAGTATTACACCTTTGATATCATCGGTCTGACCGTTTACGATATGGATGGCAACGAATTGGGCAAGGTGGAAAATGTCCTGCGCACCGGCAGCAATGATGTCTATCAGGCCCGCCGTACGGATGGCGGGGAACTTTTGATTCCTGCCCTCAAAGCTGTGGTCAAGGAGATTGACGTGCCTGGCGGCCGTATGGTGGTTGATATGCCTGAGGAGATTTCCGATGCGCATTGATATGGTGACCATCTTCCCGGAGATGTTCTCCGGCCCCTTTGGTGACAGCATTACCAAGCGGGCTGTGGATAATGGCATCCTCGATATCCATTTCACCAATTTCCGGGACTTTGCCGAGGATAAGCATCATCATGTGGATGACAGCCCCTTTGGGGGCGGTGCGGGCATGGTCTTGAAGCCGGAGCCCATGTATAAGGCTGTACGGGACGTATTATCTCGCACAGAGCAGTATGCGGCTAATCGCCGAGTGCTGATCATGGATCCTTCCGGGCCTACCTTCAACCAGGCCAAGGCCAAGGAATTGGCGGGCTACGACCAGCTGATTTTTATCTGCGGCCATTATGAAGGTTTCGATGCCCGCATTTATAAACTGGCTGATGAGGCCATCTCCATTGGTGACTTCGTGCTGACCGGCGGGGAACTGCCGGCCATGGTCATTACCGACGCGGTATCTCGTATGCTGCCGGGGGTGCTGGGGCATGAAGATTCCGCTCCTACTGATTCCTTCTATGAAGGACTGCTGGAATTTCCACAGTATACCCGTCCCCGGGAATTCGAGGGGATGGCAGTGCCAGAGGTACTCCTGAATGGCGATCATGCCAAAATCCGTCAATGGAGGCGTGAGCAATCCCTGCTCGTTACAAAAAAATATCGTCCGGATCTGCTGGCCAAGGCAGACTTATCCGCGCAGGATAAGGAATTCCTGGCCACTGACAAGTCCTGAATGAAACAAGACTGCATGCAAGTATAAAATATTTGTATGCAGTCTTGTTACTATGAAATTTTAGTCAGTCAAGCCGCTAAGCGCAGAATGATTTAGATTTCGTGTAAGGGCGTAGTTTGCTGGAGAGAATATAGCAGGCTGTAGTAAAAATATGACTTTTGCGGTATAATATTAAACATGGCACATGATACGGAGGTGTTTTCTGTTGATTAAGAAGGGAATAATTCTGGCCGGGGGATCGGGGACGCGGCTTTATCCGCTGACTAAAGTAGTGTCCAAGCAGCTGATGCCGATTTACGACAAGCCGATGATATACTATCCGTTGAGTACGCTGATGTTGTCAGGGATCAAGGATATCCTGATCATCACCACGCCGCAGGACAGTGAACTTTTCCAAAAACTGCTGGGGGATGGCAATCAGCTGGGAATCAGCATATCCTATGCCGTACAGCCCAGCCCGGACGGTCTGGCACAGGCTTTCCTGATCGGGGAGGATTTTATTGCCGGTGACGGTTGTGCTCTGGTCTTGGGCGACAATATCTATTATGGTTCCGATCTGGCCAAGTCCGTGCAGCGGGCTGCATCTGTGGAAGAGGGTGCTACGGTTTTTGCCTATTATGTTTCCGATCCGGAACGATATGGCGTTGTGGAATTCGACGAGCAAGGCCATGCGCTGAGTCTTGAGGAAAAGCCAGCTGAGCCTAAGTCGAATTATGCGATTACAGGTTTATATTTCTATGATCAGGATATTGTAAGTATTGCCAAATCCATCAAACCATCGGCACGTGGGGAATTGGAAATCACCGATGTAAATAAGGTTTATCTTGAAGCGGGCAAGCTGTCTGTGGAGAAAATGCGCCGCGGCTTTGCCTGGTTGGATACCGGGACACATGAGTCCCTGCTGGATGCGGCATCTTTCGTGCGCACCATCCAGGCACGTCAGGGACTGAAAATTGCCTGTATCGAGGAAATCGCCTATCGTATGGGTTACATTGATGAAGAACAGGTCTTGCGCCTGGCAGAGCCCTTGGCCAAGAATGAGTATGGCCAATATCTGCAACAGATTGTAACGGAATAAATGGGAGTTTTGGGATAATGAAAGTAGCAGAAACAAAGTTAAAAGGTGTATATATTGTAGAACCACAGGTCTTTGGTGATGCCCGGGGCTGGTTTACAGAGAGCTGGTCGGAGAAAAAGCTCGCGGAAGCTGGCATCAAGGCTAATTTCGTGCAGGATAATCATTCCTATTCAGCCCAGAAGGGGACTTTGCGCGGCCTGCATTATCAGTTGAATCCCATGTGTCAGGCCAAGATGCTGCGCTGCACCCGAGGGAACATCTTCGATGTGGCTGTGGATATCCGCAAGGGTTCTCCCCAGTATGGCCAGTGGGTGGGGGTGGAGCTGTCGGCGGAAAATCACCAGCAGCTCTTCATTCCGCGCGGCTTTGCCCATGGGTTCATCACCCTTACGGATGATGTGGAAGTACAGTACAAGGCAGATAATTATTATGCGCCGGAGTGCGATGGCAATATCCGCTGGGACGATCCGGAAATTGGCATCGAATGGCCGTTGAAACCGGTGATCCTTTCGGACAAGGATAAGGTTGCACCTTTGCTCAAAGAGCGCATGGATTTGAATTTTATTTATGAGGGTTAAATAGTTTAAGGGGATTATTTTCTATGAATATCGTTGTTACCGGTGGTGCCGGTTTTATTGGTTCGAATTTTGTTTATTACATGCTGAAAAATCGTCCGGAAGATAAGATCATCTGCTTTGATAAGCTGACTTATGCGGGCAATATGGCTACGCTGGATGAAGCCATGAAGAATAAGAACTTCAAGTTCATCCGTGGGGACATTGCTGACCGCAAGGCCGTTTATCGACTGTTTGAAATGGAAAAGCCGGATGTGATCGTGAACTTTGCCGCAGAGTCTCATGTTGACCGGTCAATCGAAAATCCGGAAATCTTCCTGCAGACCAATGTGATCGGTACCAGCGTCCTGCTGGATGCCTGCCGCAAGTATGGCATTGACCGTTACCATCAGGTGTCCACGGATGAAGTTTATGGCGATCTGCCCCTGGACAGACCGGATCTGTTCTTTACGGAAACAACGAACCTGCACACGTCCAGCCCGTATTCAGCCTCAAAGGCATCGGCAGATCTGCTGGTCATGGCATATCATCGCACCTATAAGATACCGACGACGATTTCCCGCTGTTCCAACAATTATGGTCCGTTCCATTTCCCGGAAAAGCTGATTCCACTGATGATCATCAATGCGTTGGGCGGCAAGAAGTTGCCGGTATATGGTGATGGCCTCAACGTGCGCGACTGGCTCTATGTGGAAGATCATTGTGCCGCCATCAACCTGATCCTGCAGAAAGGCAAGGTCGGTGAAGTCTATAATATCGGCGGCCATAATGAAAAAGCCAATATCGATGTGGTCAAGACCATTCTGCAGCAGCTTGGCAAGGGCGAAGACATGATTGAATACGTCACGGACCGCAAGGGACATGACCGCAGATACGCCATCGATCCGACCAAGATCCATGACGAACTGGGGTGGCTGCCGGCAACCAAGTTTGAAGATGGCATCAAGGCAACCATCCAGTGGTATCTGGATAACCGGCATTGGTGGGAAGAAATCATCAACGGTGAATACCAGGATTATTATGAACGGATGTACGAAAAGAATTCCGATTTGGAATATGCACGCATCTGATCTGCGAAATTTTTTATGCAGAAAAAACGGACCTCACAGAATCGTTTCTAAGGGGTTTGTTTTTATTTTTAGGTATAAAGTATAGGACAGGAATTTAAAATCGCTGACAGAGGCTGTTAGCGGCAATAAAAATCTTTCCAAAATATAACTTCCGATAATTTATACTTATCGGAAGTTATCCACAGAAATTTGTTGATAAGTAAAACCCGGTTGATTTTATCTGCAGTAAATCCAACCGGGTTTCCTTTTTCTATTAGCTAAAAAATATTTGTCTGCATTTAACAGAACAATGCTATCTGATCTGTCTCCCCCATGCCACCCAAGCAGCCATGATCTTTAAGGATATCAATATTTGTCTTGGAGATACCGGTACGGCGGCGCAGATCTTCAATGCTGGTAAAGATACCATCCCGGCGGGCTTCCACAATGCTTTGGGATGCTTTGGCACCCATGCCTCCCAAACTTGCCAATGGCGGCAACAATGACTTTTCATGGATGATGAACTTCTCGGCGTCTGATGTGTAGATATCTACATTCTCACAATCATAGCCTCTGAGATACATCTCCCAAGCCAGCTGCAATACAATCAATGTGGCATTCTGCTTGGCATCCAGTTTTTTCTCCTTGGAGATCTCCTCCAGCTCTTTGATCTTTTCGCCAACAAATTCCTGGCCGCGGGCGATGACGTTGGCATCGAACTCATCGGCACGGATGGAAAAATATGCTGCGTAATAAGCCAATGGATAATGCACCTTGCAGAAGGCGATGCGGTAAGCCATCATAACGTAGGCCGTCGCATGGGCCCGGGGGAACAGATATTTGATCTTCTGGCAGGAATCGATATACCATTGGGGAATATCCCCATCCTGCAGCTTCTTCACCACATCCGGATCGATGCCCTTCCCCTTTCGCACTTTTTCCATGGTCTTGAAGGACAGCAATGGATCGATGCCGTGATGGATCAGATACATCATGATATCGTCACGGGCCGAGATGGCATTCTTGATGGTACACTGGCCGCTGCGGATCAGATCCTGGGCATTGCCCAGCCACACGTCGGTACCATGGGAGAAACCAGAGATGCGTACCAGGTCCGAGAATACATCGGGGTTGGTATCGTCAATCATCTGTCGGGTAAAGGGCGTACGGAATTCGGGAATGCCAAAGGTTCCGGAGGTTGCCCCCAGCTCTTCCGGCGTTACTCCTAATGCATCCGTACAGTTGAACAAGGACATGGTGGCCACATCGTCAAAGGGAATGGTCTTCGGATCGCGGCAGGTCAAATCCTCCAGCATCTTGATCACAGTCGGATCATCGTGGCCCAGGATATCCAGCTTAACCAGACGGCTGCTGATGGAATGGTAATCGAAATGGGTAGTGATGGTACCGCAGTTCATATCATTGGCCGGATGCTGGATGGGTGTGAAGAAATGCACGTCCATATCCCGGGGCACTACCATGATGCCTGCCGGATGCTGGCCCGTGGTGGACTTAACGCCCATACAGCCATGGGCCAATCGGTCGATATAGGAGATATGCTTCTTTATCCCCTTTTCTTCAAAATACTTTTTCACATACCCAAAGGCAGTCTTATCCGCCACGGTCTGGATGGAACCGGCACGGTATACATTGTCCTTGCCGAAGAGGATTTCCGTGTACTTATGGGCCACGGGCTGATAAGTACCGGAGAAGTTCAGGTCGATATCGGGAACCTTGTCCCCATCGAAGCCCAGGAATACGGCGAAGGGGATATCATGGCCGTCCTTGATGAGCGGTGTGCCGCAGACAGGACAATCCATATCCGGCAGGTCATAGCCGCAGCCGTAGGAACCATCAGTGATAAACTTGCTGTACTGGCAATGGGGGCAGCGCCAATGCGGAGGCAAAGGGTTAACCTCGGTAATGCCTGTCATGGTGGCGATAAAGGACGAACCTACGGAACCACGGGACCCTACCAGATAGCCATCGTCGTTGGATTTTTTCACGAGACGCTGGGCAATCAGATACAATACGGAGAAGCCATGACCAATGATGGGTTTCAGCTCCTGCTGGAGCCTGGCTTCCACGATTTCCGGCAGATTCTCGCCATACATGGCTTTGGCCCGGTTATAGGACATGGATTCGATTTCCTCGTCGGCACCGGGAATCATGGGGGAATAAAGATCATCCGGAATGGGTTTGAACTTCTCAATCATATCGTTGATCTTCCGAGGATTGGTCACCACGGCTTCATAAGCCGCCTCTTTCCCCAGATATTCAAACTCCGCCAGCATTTCCTCCGTGGTCCGGAGATACAGGGGCGGCTGCATATCCGCATCTTCAAAGCCTTTTCCTTTCATCAATATAGCGCGGTAAATATAGTCATCGGGATTCAGGAAATGCACATCGCAGGTAGCCACAAGCATCTTGCCCAGTTTTTTGGCCAGCTCGGCCACCTTGAGGTTGATGTCAATCAAATCCTGGTCGGTATTGATATCCGGAAATTTATCGCTACGCTTGAGGAAGTCGTTGTTATGGATGGGCTGGATTTCCAGATAATCGTAGAAGGAGGCAATTTCGATAAGCTGCTCCTCACTCTGCCCCTCCACAATGGCTCGGATCAGCTCCCCTGCTTCGCAGGCAGAACCAATGATGATGCCATCCCGGAATTCCTCGATGATTTTCTTGGGCAGACGGGGCTGACGGTGGAAATATTTGACATGGGACAAGGAAACCAGCTGATAGAGATTCCGCAGGCCGTTGGGATTTTTCGCCAGAAAGATGATATGGTTAGCCCGCTTCTGTTCAAAATCGTCACCGGTCAGATAACCTTCCATGCCATAGATGACCTTGATATTGAGTTTTTCAGCAGCTTTGGCCGCATCCGGATACGCCTGCACCACGCCGTGGTCCGTGATGGCAATGGCCGGCCAGCCCCAGCTGTCGGCAGTCTTGATCAGGTCTTTCACGGATACCACGGCGTCCATGGCACTCATGGTGGTATGGGCATGAAGCTCCACCCGCTTGACTTCGGCGTTATCCTGCCGCTTCTTCATTTCCTTTTTCGCCAGGGAATCCACAAAGACCACATACTCATTCATATAGGTATCAAATCGCACAGAGCCCTTGATACGCACGGCCATGCCCTCTTTGAGCTTGCCCATGATCTCGTCATAATCTTCTTCCTGACCATTGCGTCCCTTGCCGGGCTTGAAGAATTTCTTGCAGGCAATGCCGTCGGATTCATCGGACAGGCAGAAAGCCAGCATCTTCGTGCCGGTCTTGAACTCGATCGTCTTGAGGCCAGAGCCGGCACCTTCACCGATAAAACCTTCCAGAATGACGCTTTTCGTCTCACCTTCCAGCTCAGCGATAAGCTGCCGCTCGCCCATGATGCTGCGGCCAAAGATGGTATTGCCAGCCCCCTGAACCACCACAGGACGGGAAAGATCTTCCCGCTTGGGCGCTGGTGCGGCCTTAGGCTTATGCTCGCTGGCTGCCTTCGGCGCCGGTGCTGCTTTAGGAGCAGCCTTGACTTCTGTCTGAGCCTCGGCCACTCGTTCCTTATGCAGGGCCGCATGATATTCGGGAGTATCAAAGCAGTCATCAACCGAAAGATTCTGCAGGACTTCATCACTGGCCTCGCAGGTTACGGGGCAACGATAGCCCAGCATATCCTTGATGGCTCTGCCCATAAGCTGGGTTACCGCATGGGCCCGCATGATCTCGCCGCCAAGCTCACCGGGAACCTTGATAATAAGTTTGCTTCCGTCAACCACATATTTCGAGCGTTTCAAAAGCTGGAAGACTGTGGGATTGCCCTCGGCTACAATAGTAACCAGCTGCGGCCAGACCTTGCGGATGCCATCGTCGATATCAATGATATCTTGATAGAAAATAACCGCCTGCAGATTACACTTGCCCTTGATCTGCTCAGCCGCCCGCTGCAAGAGTGCATCCGGAATAAGCGTCTGGCTGGTCAACGCAATTTCCCAAAGGCTGGTCTTGATACTGACCTCCACATGACGGATCACCGCATTCTTGAGCAGTGTCTTCTCCTCGTCCTGCAAAGTCATCCCCTGCACCAACTGCCAAAACATATTCTCCTGTTGCGGAACAATGCGATACTTCTGCATACGAACAAACATACTCCTTACAAGTCAGCTTTATTTTTCTTTTGGTACTTTTCTTTGCCCCAAAGAAAAGTACATAGACAACTTATTCTGGGTAAAGTTCTCTATACTTCTTGCGGTCTCCAATGACCTGTCTCACATAATCCCGGGTTTCCTTAAAAGGAATGGCATCAATATCATGGAATTCATAGTTCCAATCATTTTCCTCCATCCACGATTTGACATTGCCGCGCCCCGCATTATAGGCGGCCAGCGCCAGCACATCATTGCCCTTGAATTCCTTCTCTAATTCGGCCAGATACCAGGTTCCATAGCGGATATTGCGGTCCGGTTCATGGAGATTCTCCAGACTGTAGTTCCGGTCACCAATCTGTCCCGCAATCCATTCCGCCGTATCCGGCATCAGCTGCATAAGCCCCACTGCCCCACGATGGGAACGGGCCGTATGCTTGAATTTACTTTCGCTCTTGATGACGGCAGCGGTCAGGTTGCTGTCCACATGATAGACCTCCGCATATTTCATCACCGTATCATGATAGGGGTACACATAAAAATACTTGCGTTGTACAGGCTCGAACTGCAATACAAAGAATGCACTCAAACTCACAAGAAAAATAAATAAAGCAACGCAAAAGCAGGTGGCCATGCGTCGCTGAATACGCCGATTTTGCTGGACCCTGTCACGAAATCCCTGCATGGGTCCACTCCTTCCAAAGTTTTTCTGCCTGGGCAAAACTTTCCTCCAGGCTGCCATTGTTGTCGATGAAACTGTCCGCCCGCTGTTTTTTCTCTGCCAGCGGCATCTGGGCTGCAATGCGCCCCTTTGCCTCGGCCTCTGTATAACCATTGCGCCGCATCAGGCGTTCCAGCTGGGTGGCTTCATCCACAAACACCAAACAATTCTCCTCTGTCATTTTATCCCATCCGGCTTCAAAGAGCAATGGCACATCGAGGATAATGACCGGAAAATTTTTTCGCTGCATACACTCGATCTGCTGCCGCATCACATGGGCCAGTATCGGATGGGTATGGTCATTGAGCCACTGGCGCTCATTCTCATCGGCAAAGACCTTCCGTCCGATAGCCCGGCGGTCAAGGGTGCCATCGGGCTGGAGGATACCCTCACCAAAATGCTGCACATAGATCTTATAGAGTACCCGTCGGGGCTTGGACAGATGATGGGCAATGACATCCACATTGAGGACCGCCGCGCCTTTTTCCCGGAAGAATTTGGCCATGGTGCTTTTGCCACTGGCGATACCGCCGGTAAGACCGATAATCCTTGCCATTAGCATCCCTCCTGACAATGGGGACAAAAGTGGGTGCCTCTGCCGCCAACGGTAATGCGTTCAATGGCTGTATGGCAATTGCGGCAGGGTTCCCCTTTGCGTCCATAGACATAGAGGTGTTCCTGATGGCTGCCCTTGCCGCCTTCCCCATTCTGATAATCGCGGAAGGTGGTGCCGCCATCTTCGATGCCGGCGGCAATCACCTGATTGACACTTTCCCATAGCCGTCTGCATTCCTCTGCTGACAGAGATTTAGCCGGCCGCAAAGGATGAATGCCGGCCAAAAACAAGGCTTCATCCGCATAGATATTGCCAATACCGCCAATGTATTTCTGATTGAGCAGAAAGGACTTGATGGCTGTTTTCCGCTGACTGGCCGCTTGCTCCAGATACGCCGGCGTAAACTCCACTGACAATGGCTCCGGCCCCATCTCGGCCAAGCCTTTCAGCATAATCAGCTCCTGCGGTTTGAGCCCATGGATGGTGCCTAAGGTGCGGGTATCCCCATAGACAAGCGCGCCTCCGTTCTCCAGCTGAAAGATAACTCTGGCATGGCTGTCAGCAGTATTTCCCGTAGGCTCGTAAACCAGCCGTCCGGTCATGCGCAGATGAAAGACGACTTCGTTATCGTTATCCAGCTCCATCAGGAGATACTTGCCGCGGCGGGCCATCTTTTTGATGGTCCGGCCCGTGACCAGGGCGCGGAATCCTTCGGTATCTGGCCATTTGATCATGCGGGGCAGGCGGATGTCCAGATCCATGATTTTTTTCCCTGCCACCTGCGTATCCAGGTAGCGGCGGATGATTTCAACTTCCGGCATTTCTGGCATCTTACTTCGCCTCCGCCCAATTCTTGCCTGCATGGATATCGATAAGCAACGGAACGGATAACTCCGTTACCTGTTCCATGGCTTCCTTGAGGATTTTTTCCACCTGTTCCCGCTCGCTGTCAATGACTTCCAGCACCAATTCATCGTGAACCTGTACCAAAATACGGCTCTTTACATCGGCTTCTTTCAGCTTATGATAGACGGCAATCATAGCCAACTTGATGATATCCGCAGCCGCCCCCTGAATAGGTGTGTTCATAGCCATTCTTTCCGCTAAGGATCGCTGCATAAAGTTGCGGCTGTTGATGGCGGGCAAATCCCGGCGACGGCCAAAAATCGTCGTCACATAGCCATCGGCATGGGCCTTTTCCACCGTATCGTCGATGAACTTCTTGACGCCGGTATAGCGGGCAAAGTAATTGTCAATGTACTGCTTGGCATCCTTTTTGGCAATATGCAGATCCTTGGCCAGGCCAAAGTCGCTGATGCCATAGACAATGCCGAAGTTGACCGCCTTGGCATGGCTGCGCTGCTGGCTCGTCACTTCATCCAGCGGCACATTGAAGACCTCTGAAGCCGTGCGGGCATGGATATCCTGATTCTGCCGGAATGCATCCATGAAGCGTTCATCCTGAGACGCATGGGCCAGGATGCGCAGTTCAATCTGGGAATAGTCCGCCGATAACAGGCAATCATAGCCATCACCTGGTTCAAAGAGCGCCCGGATGGCCTTACCTTCCTCCGTACGCACGGGGATATTCTGCAGATTCGGATCGGAACTAGAGAGTCTGCCCGTAGCCGTCACGGTCTGGTTGAAGGTGGTATAGATACGGCCTTCCTTACCAATCAAGTCACGCAGGCCATCGATATAGGTGGATTTGAGCTTGCTCAAAGTGCGGAAATGCAGGACCTGTTCCACAATCGGATGTTTGTCCCGCAAGGCTTCCAATACTTCTGCATTGGTGGAATACCCGGTCTTGGTCTTTTTCACCGGAGGCAGTTCCAGACGCTCGAACAGGACTTCTCCCAACTGCTTGGGGGAGTTGATATTGAATTCCATGCCGGCCAGCAAATGGATATCTGCCTGCAGAGATTCCAGCCGGCTTTCCAGCTCACGGCCTTTTTTATCCAGCTCATCCCGGTTGATATAGATGCCGTTCTGCTCAATGGCAGCCAATACTTCCACCAGCGGCAGTTCAATCTCCCGGTAGAGCTTATCCAACTGCAATTCGCCCAACTTAGCGTTCAGAATGGGCTGCAATCTTGCCAATACATGTGCCTGCCAGGCAGCTTCCTCATATTCGTCGGCAAAAGCAGCAGGCTTGACTTCCTGCGGCAGATACTCCGCAGCCAGGCGTTCCAGCTCGTATTTGCTGGCCTCAGGATTCAAGAGATAAGCCGCCAGCTCCACATCAAAATAGCGATCTGCCGGAGTAAAGCCTGCCTGATAGTAAGCCTTGAGGTTATAGACAGTCATATCCTTTTGCGCACAAATCTCTTTGGCCAAGGCCAAATCTTCGTCAGCATCCACCAAAATCATGTTCTGTGCAGGCAGGGTGCAGATGAGCAAAGCCTTTACGCGAGCAAAGGGCTTCTCCTGCGCAAAAATGCCACTAACAGCTAAACTGTCAGCTGCAGTCAATTCCCTCTGCAGATCCTGTCCCTGCAGCCGCGTATAGTGCAGGTCTGCTGCAACTGCCTCCGGCATAAAGAATTCCAGCACGGGATTATCATCGCCTTCTCCATAGAGTTTGGTGAAGTTCTTCCAGACTGCCTTCAGCTCATAAGCATCACAGAAAGCACGCATCTTCTCGTGGTCCGGGGTGATATCATAGCTGTCCCATGCCAGTTCCATATCCGGCACATTGCATTCAATGGTGGCCAGCTCTTTGGAAAGCACCGCCTGTTCTTGATTGTTTACCAGATTTTCCTTGAGCTTCTTGCCGGAGACTTCGTCAATATGTTCATAGACACCTTCCAGGGAGCCATAGGCAATCAGGAGCTTCCCGGCAGTCTTGGGCCCCACATTGGGCACGCCGGGAATATTATCCGAGGTATCCCCCATCAAGCCTTTGTAGTCAATCAATTTGATAGGCTCAAAGCCGTATTCTTCTTCAAAAGCAGCCTCATCATATTCCTTGATGTTGGTTATACCTTTCTTGGTCAGCAGTACTTTCAGATTAGGCCGCACCAACTGCAGGGCATCCTTATCCCCCGTCACCACCAAAACATCGTGACCTGCTCCTGCCGCCTTTGTCGCCAAGGTGCCGATGATATCATCCGCCTCATAGCGTTCCTTTTCGATAAATGAGATACCAAAAGCTGCTGCAAATTCATGCAGCAGCGGAATCTGGGCGAGGAGCTCTTCCGGTGTTTTGTCCCGGGTTCCCTTGTAGTCAGCATACCGTTCCGTACGGAAGGTCTTTCTGCCCTTATCAAAGGCAATGACCAGTTTATCCGGCTTCAGCTCACTCAACAGCTTCGTGAGCATATTGGAAAAGCCGAAGATGGCATTGGTATGGTGGCCCTGGGAATCCGTCAAGTCAGGCAGAGCGTAAAAAGCACGATACATCAGGCTGCTGCCATCCAAAATCACAAAACGCTGGTTCAAGCGAATTCCTCCTATTCAATTACTTCTGCTCGTATTACTTGGTCTTTTTGTCCTTAGACTGTTTCGTCCCGACTTTGGCCTCTGCCTTGCTTTCCGTTTTTACTTCAGCTTTAGCATCATTTTTTACCTCAGACTTATCGGCACTATGATCGATTTTCTGCGTGGCATCGATTTTTCCATCCTGGTCAACTTTGGCAGGTTCCTGCTTTTCAACCGGTACGAATTTCATGACATAGTTATTGTTGTCCAGTGCGCCCCCAAGCTTGAAGAGCGTCTTGGCATCTTCTGCCTTGCAGTAAAGCACATCCTTCTTGTCCACACCGGGAGCCGTGCCTAAGGTGCTGATCAGCTTCTGTGTCGTAGAATCCCAGCCTAAGTTGACATGGGCGGCATCAGCCAGATCGATTGCCGGCAAATACATGACGCCATCCTGCTCAACGGCCTTGTTCTTCATCTTCTCGCCATTGACATAGAGCGGATAAACCTTGGCTACATAAGTGGGCTCACCATCGGAAGCATTGATCTTTGCTTCGATATCCTCATTGCTGACGAAATTGGCTACACCATAGCCGGCCAGCCACTTATTGACATCTTCCACGCTGAGATTCTGCCAGCCATAACCATCCGGATAGATATAATAGACAACGGTGTTGTCATCCAGCTTTTCAACCACAACGCGGTTGTAAGTGATTTCTACCGGCGTACCGATTTTCACCATATCGAAGAGTGCTTCCACATCCTTCTCATGCATGCGGATGCAGCCATTGGATACATAATGGCCGATGGAATTGGGGCGATTGGTACCATGGATGCCGTAATTGCCCTGAATCTCCATCCAACGATAACCCAGCGGGCAATCCGGGCCGGAGGCAATGCTTCTGCCCGTAGAAGGATCCGTCCAGGTCGGATTATAGTCCTTAGAACGAATCTTGTAATAGCCTACCGGAGTCGGCGTGGAAGCCTTGCCCGGGCCAATGGGATACAGGCGGATCTTTTTGTTGCCTTCAAACAGGGCCAAAGAGCGGGCGGCAAGATTGATGGAAATCTTCTTTTCCAGAGACTTCTTTTCCGTTTCTGCCGGAGCCGGTTTCTCCTGCTTGTTTTCGACAGCAGGTGCAGGCGCAGCCTGGGCAGCAGTGCTTTCCTCAGGCTCTGCCTTCGGCTGCTGAGCGGCTACCGCTGCCTGACCGGCAGCTACGGCAGCTGCCTTCTCCTCCATCGTCGGTTCCTTTATCTGGACGGACATGTCCGCAAAGGTAGGAACGTGATCTGTTGGCTCTGCTGCCACATAGGAACTCACACCACCGGTCAGTAAAGCCGCACCGACCAAACCCGCACAAATATTCTTGAGCATATTGAAATCTCTTCTCTCTCATAAATTTGACCAGTCAAAACTGACTTGTCAATTTGACCGGTCACCTTTATATCCTACCATTTGCCCGTGTATTTTTCAAGGCAATAATCATAACTTTTCCCTGCGTTGTTTCCCTCTGAGCGTATTCCGTGTTATCATGTAAGATAATCAGATCTTACATACGAAAGGCGGCCTTTGATGAAAAACTATCAATTATATCTTTTTGACTTTGACTATACACTTGCTGATTCTTCGGCGGGTATTGTAAAATGCTTTCAGACTACTCTGGAAAAGTCAGGCTTACCTGCCGTAGAAAAGGACACTATCTGCCGCACGGTTGGCCTGCCCATGCGCGAGGCTGTTATGCGCATTACGCAAAACCGGGATGAAGCTGCCTGTGATGCCTTTATCGCTGCCTATAAAAAAGAGGCTGACCGCTATATGACACCAATGACGCATTTTTATCCGCAAACCATCCCCTTGCTTACCGAGTTGAAGGCCCGTGGCGCCAAAGTTGGTATTATATCCAGCAAGACGCGCAGCCGCATTGCCGAGAAATTTGTGCAGGATGGCTATGCGCATCTTATTGACCATATTATCGGCAGTGATGACGTAAAAACACTCAAACCCAGCCCTGAAGGCATCCTTGCAGCCCTGCAGCACTTTGGCCTTGAGCATGACAAGATTCTTTATACCGGGGATAATCTTGTTGACGCCCAGGCTGCGCAAAACGCCAAAGTGGATTTTGCCGCTGTGACAACTGGCACTACCCCTGCTGCTGATTTTGCTGCTTACCCGCATATCGCTATACTGTTTGATATTGGACAGCTTATCAATTTATAAATAATACAGGACGATAAAAGGCTGCCGTACAAGTAAGCTATACTTGATACGACAGCCTTTTGGCATGAGGATTATGATTTAATCATGTGATTTTTACAGTGCCGGCCGCACTTCGCCAAACACTTCTTTATGCGCATTGATCTTTTCCTGGCCACCGAAGACGCAAAGGACATTTTTCTTCATGCAGTCTTCTACCAGCTGAGAGAGTTTCTGCACATCGGCCTGACGGGTGTCGAGGATTTCATCCCGGGATTTCTGCCGGTCGGCTTCGGTAATACCCCGGAGCCAGCAGGTGGCAGCGGCACTGCCTTTCATCTGCGGTGTCAGCGGCGTGTCGATATTGCTCATGGTGCCGATGATATACTTGTCCATCTCCCGTTCGGAGGCGGCAAAATTCCGGAGATAATCTGCCGTGCCGTTGAAGACATCCAGGGTTTCCGTGAGATTCGGATCGCGGTAGGAGCCGAAATACATCATGCCGTTGCGGTTGAAGCTCGTGAAGGCTCCATAGGCCCCACCCTGGACACGGATTTTCGTCCAAAAGTAGTCATAGCGCAGGATGGTTTCCAGCACATGCATGGTGCCCGTGAACTTATGGCCCAGTTTCAGGAAGTTTGCGCCCTTGCCCACATACTGCACGCGGCTGGAAGAAGTGAGGCCCTCGTTAAGCGCCTGCAGATCCCAATGGTATTCCTGTGCAGGATAGATTTCCTGGCCCAGTTCCTGCTGGAACTTGTCGAACTCAGCCGCAAAGCCATCGTAATATGGAGCGCCATCCGTAACGCTGACAATCAGGTTATGCTGATTGAAGATCTTCTGTGCCAACTCGCTGAGTTTAGCGGCAATAGCGGGCAAATTGGCCGGGAAACCCGCCAGTAATTCCTTGATAAAGGGATAGAAAGGCAGACCGCCTTCATCGGCATAGCGGCCGGCTGGTGTCAGATAGCCTGCCAAGCGGGCGCTGACCACCTGATGGGCACTGCGCTGCAGATTAAGCTCAATGGTTGCCTGTTCCTGTTCCAGCAGCTCCCGGATGCGCTTTTCATCGCTGAATTTGCTGGTCATGAGGATTTCCTGCAGAAGTTCCAGTAACTGCGGCAGTTTTTCCCGCAGGACCTTGGCCTTGATCTTGAATTTCGGCGTATTGGAATCCGGCTCGTTATTGCGCGTATAGGTCACCATATCATAGGTAATGCCGCCGGTATGGAGGTTCTTGCGGTTGGCAAGTTCCGCATAAGTGCTCTGTTCCGTATCCACATTGCCGATAAGCTCACTCAGCAGGAAGGCATAGGCAATATCTTCCTGGGGCACTACCTGGGCATCAAAGAGCAGGCTCAGATAAACGATGCCATTGGTCTCAATATCGCTGAACAGCACCTTGGTACCGGCCAGATCCTTTTCTTCCAAAGGAAGTTCATAGGCCTTGCGGCGGATATCGCTGAGTTTCAGCAGCGGGATGGTCTTCAGGGCTTCTTCCGAATCCTCGCTCTGCTGACGCTTCTTCAACGCTTTGTTTTCCTCAATCAGCTGTTCGATTTCAGCGGCGCTCATGGATTTTTTGCGCTCGGCCAGCATATCAGCCTGTTTCTGCTCACGTTCTGCCGCCATCTTTTTGTCCGGTGACATGGTCAGCAGGGCTGCATGGGTATTGTTCAGGAAATAGCGGCGGATAAGGTCTTCGAAGTAACCATTCTGCAGGCCATCCTTCATGGCTTTGATGATGGGTTCATAGGCCAGAACTTTCTCCGGTTCTCCGTCATAAAGCCAGGTCTTCATGATGCGGATGCCATAGATCAGTCCCTTGGGGGCCGAGCCGAAGTCGGATTCCCGCAGGCGGAATTCCAGCAGGTTGATGGATGCTTCCAGCAGGGTGCGGTCAATGCCTTCCTCTGCCAGCTTTTGCAAGGTTTCACGAACAATGTTGTAGAATTTGTCCGCCCTATCTGCTTCGGAATTGCTGATGATGATGCTGAAGAAGGGCTGCAGGATATCCTCTTCAAAGGAAGAATCCACATCCTTGCCCAGCTGAGCATCAATCAGCGCCTTGCGCAGGGGAGCTGCCGGCGTCCGCAGCAGGGCATGCTCGAGGATTTCGAGCCCCATCATATCCGTAAGGTTCAGGGACTCGCCCACCACCCAGCTCAGGGACAGGAAGGACTTTTCTGCCGTGTCCTCATCGGGGCTGGCCGGATAATGGAGATCCTGCCGCTTCAGGCCAGTAAAAGCCTGCTGCTTTTCGATATGGGAATCGAGAGTGATGCGGTCAAAATGGGACAGATATTCCTTATTCAGATAAGCCAGTTTTTCCTCGATATCCATATCGCCATAGAGATAGATATAGCTGTTGGCCGGATGATAGTAGCGCTGATGGAAGTTCTTGAACATCTCATAGGTCAGCTGCGGAATGGCTTCCGGATCGCCGCCGGATTCATAGCCATATGTATTGTCCGGATAAAGGGCCGCCATCACCCTGCTTTCCAGCAGATCATCGGGGGCCGAGAGTGCGCCCTTCATTTCATTATAGACAACTCCACTATAGGTCAGCGGTGCCTGGGCATCATCAATCTCATAATGCCAGCCCTCCTGCATCAGGATCTGGGGATTTTCCAGCATGTTGGGATAGAATACCGCATCGAGATAAACATCCATCAGGTTTTGGAAGTCCTTGTCATTGCGGCTGGCCACCGGGTACATGGTCTTGTCCGGATAGGTCATAGCATTGAGGAAGGTATTCAGGGAACCCTTCACAAGCTCCACAAAGGGCTCCTTCAGAGGATATTTGCGGCTGCCGCAAAGGGTGGAATGCTCCACGATATGGGCGACACCGGTATCGTCAAAGGGCGGCGTGCGGAAGCTGATGGAAAACACCTTGTTATCGTCATCGTTCTGCAGGAAAAAGAGGCGGGCACCGCTCTTTTCATGTTCGAAAGTCCAGGCAACGGAGTTGGTCTCCTTGCTTTCACTGCGATTTATTACATTAAATCCATGAATATGGTCATTAACCTTCACAAAATCACTCCTGTACTGCAATTTGTTCTCAAAATATAATAATAGTATATCACTGAACGAGCAGACTCTCAAGTTCTTCGCGGGTAACCGCATAAGTACCCAGACGGGCCACAACCCGGCTGGCAGCCAGATTGGCCAGATATGCCCCCAGGGATACCGGCAGCCCCCCTGCCAGCGCCATACCGAAGACGGCCGTCACCGCATCGGTAGCACCTAAGACATCAAAGAGTTCCTGGGCTTTCGTGGGAATATGCACGGTTTCATTTTCCTGCACGAGGGCCATGCCCTTCTGTGAACGGGTAGCAATGATATTCTTGATATGGAATTTCCGCATCAGGTAGTGGCAGGCTTTTTCCACGGCCGCGTCCTCATTTTCAATGGGCTGCAAAAGCTGCTGATTGATACGCTTGAGGTTGGCAACCACATAATCCGCATTGCGGTAATTTACCCAGGATGAGGTGCTCATATCCACCACTACCGGTACGCCATGATTGTGGCACTTCTCGATGATCCAACTGCAAGAAGCATCGGTGCAGGCCCCATTGGCATGGTCTGAGATAATCACACAATCCAGGCTTTCGCTGAGCTTGTCGCCGATATACTGTTCATAGCGGGCCATATCCTGCAGATCAATGGCCTGCTTTGCCTCAAAATCCAGCCGGAACATCTGCTGATTACCGCTCATGATGCGCACCTTGGTGGTGGTGGGCCGGTTGGTGTAGATCAGGCCGCTGGCATCGATGCCATAGTGCTGGAATTTTTCCACCAGGCTCTCACAATGGGAATCCTCACCCACAAAGCCCGCTATACTGACCTTGCAGCCCAATACAGCCAAACTGTAGGCGATATTGGCACTGCCACCTAATTTCTCTGAGGATGACTGTACCCGGGTGATTGGTACCGGTGCCTCGCCAGATATACGGGTAACTTCCCCGTAATAATATTTATCCAGCATGATATCCCCCACCACCAAAACATTGCATTGTTCCGTCTTGGTGGCCAAAAATTCCCGTAAGCGCTGTCCGTCCATAATGCCGCCTCCTCATATTTTGTAACATATTCGTATATTCGCTAAGGAAAAGGAAAATCCTGCTATACAACTTTACATATAAGACCTATCAATACTGTAAAATTCATGTTATAATAAAAGACAAGGATTTATTATAAACAAACAGATAGGAGATGTTGCTTTATGATGGCCTTGAACTTTCAAGCTGCCAAGCATAAGAAAATGCTGATGGAACGCACGAAAAACTGCACCGTGCGTTTAGGGGATGTAAGCCAGCTTTATCCCGAAGGTTCCATCGTCTGGATTACCACCGGGGTAAAAGGTGAGCCGAAACACAAACTCTATCCTGCATATCTGGATAAAGTAAGGGTAAAAACCATGGGCACCCTGACTTCCAATGATTTAGGTCATCAGAATCCGGAAATCAATTCTCAGGAAGAACTGGTAGCAGATTTCGAGAAAATCTACAAGCGCCGTATCCTGATGGAAGATACCGTGACCGTAATCTATTTTACGGAAGTTCACGAAGATTTATAAAATTATTTTTGAAATAAAAAAGGAACCATTGCCTGAATAGGTATGGTTCCTTTTTTATATATGGAAATCAGTTTCTGATGGAAGCCAGAACATCAGAAGCATTCAGGTTATTAGCCGTCATGTATTCCGTCAGTTCTTTGAAGTCATCCTGAGCTTTCTTGGATTTCAGTTCAGTCAGCTGAGCTTTCAGCGCTTTGACTTCTTCCTGCTTCTTAGCAATTTTTGCTTCGATAGCATTGATCTTTTCGTCGTAATTTGCCTTTCTTGCCATTTTTATCTCTCCTTCAATAAAAATAAATTATCTGCTATCATTGTAGACAATAATAGCAGATTTGGCAAGTTTTTTTTGAGAAATTTTCCGAAAAATATCAGCTTTTGGCGATTTTGATTGCTTCCGGCAAATCCAAGGTTCCCATGTAAATGGATTTACCCGCGATTACACCTTCGATGCCAAAAGCTTCCTTTTCTTTTAAAGCCTTGATATCCTCCAAGGATTTTACCCCGCCGGAAGCGACAATCTTTACGCCGCTTTCCTGTGCCAGTTTAACGGTAGCTTCTACATTAACGCCACTTAACGTGCCATCCCGGGAAATATCCGTATAGATGATGGTCTTGACGCCGGCTTTTTTCATTTCCTTTGCCAGTTCAATCACACCGATATTGCCGGATTTCCCCCAGCCTTCCACGGCCACGATTCCATCTTTGGCATCAATGCCTACGACAATACGCTCTCCATATTTCGCACAGGCCTCTTTGACCAGTTCAGGATTTTTCACCGCTACGGAACCGAGAATAACCCGGGTAATTCCCAAGTTGAGCAGTTTATCAATCTGCTCCATGGTACGGATTCCCCCACCAAGCTCCGTAGGGATATTCACCGTTTTCAGGATTTCCTCAATAGCCGCCAGATTCTGCGAAGAACCAGCCAAAGCTCCATCTAAATCCACTAAGTGGAGATACTCAGCCCCCTGCTCCTGCCACTTAGCTGCCATAGCAGCCGGACTATCGGAAAACACCGTTTCCTGATTAAAGTCACCTTTCAGCAACCGAACACACTTACCCCCACGAATATCAATAGCCGGAAAAATAATCATACAATAATTCCCCCATCGTGCAAACTCGTCGCCCCGGCGCCCAAGGAAGGGCGCCCGTGGCCGTAAATCCCCGGATGGGATTTCAGGCCACAGTTTCTTTTGGTACTTTTCTTTGCTCCAAAGAAAAGTACATAACTACGCATTAACTTAAAGCCGACAAAAGTTTTCAATTATATGCAAACCAATATCTCCTGACTTTTCCGGATGAAACTGCGTAGCAAAGATATTATCCTTCTGCACCGAAGCAGTAAGTCGCTCCCCATAATCAGTAGCAGAGGTCACTACTGATTTATCTTCTGGCACCGCATGATAACTATGCACGAAATAAACATATTCCTTATCCTGCCCCAGCCCGGCAAATAAATCCTGCTCCCGTCGAGGCTCAGCAATATGCAGCCGATTCCATCCCATATGGGGAACTTTCAAGCCTTCTGCCTGAATTCTTTTCACCTGACCGGGAATCAGGCCTAAGCCTTTTGCCTCCGGCGATTCCTCGCTGCCAGCAAAGAGAATCTGCAGCCCCACGCAAATGCCCAACAGGGGCTTGCCAGCAGCCACTTCCTCTTTGAGCAAAGGAATCAGTCCGCTTTCTTCAAGGTTTTTCATGCAGTCGCCAAAGGCGCCCACGCCAGGCAGAACAAGTTTTTCCGCCGCCTTGATTTCCTCGGGATCATTGGTGATTTTTGCCTCTGCCCCTAATGCAGCAAAGGCTTTTTCCACACTAAATAAATTGCCTACACCATAATCAATTATCGCAATCATCAGCAGCCCTCCTTAGAGCATACCTTTCGTTGAAGGAACCCCCGTAACTTTCGGATCATTGCTTACGGCAATGCGCAGTGCATGTCCCAAAGCCTTGAAAATCGCTTCAATCTTATGATGGGTATTCGTGCCATAAAGAATTTTCACATGGAGCGTAATTCCCGCATGAACCGCAAAGGCACGCAAAAATTCTTCCGTAAGTTCCGTATCAAAACCGCCCACCATGGGTGCCATTTCTCCTCCATCATAGACCAGGAATGGCCGCCCGCTGATATCCAAGGTCACAAAGGCCAAAGCCTCATCCATGGGCAGATAGAACGTGCCATAACGGCAGATACCCTTCTTATCGCCAATGGCTTCCTTAAAGGCATCGCCCAAGGCAATGCCGATATCTTCCACGCTGTGATGACCGTCCACTTCCAGATCCCCGTCACAGCGCAATTCCAAATCCAGCAGGCCATGGGCCGTCATGAGATTCAGCATATGATCGAAAAAACCAATGCCGGAATCAACCACAGCCTTACCCGTGCCATCAAGATTCAAATTCAAGGCAATCTTTGTTTCGGCGGTTTCTCTTTTTATTGAAGCAACTCTGCTCATGCCCGTCCCTCCACAAAAGCTTTTATTTCATTGTACCAGGCATCATTTTCTTCCCGCAGGCCCATGGAAATGCGCAGACAGTTTTCCAGCCGCGGTGCCTTGCCAAAGCTGCGAACGCCGATGCCTTTTTCGGCAAGATATTCATTTAATTCTTCAGCTTTGGCGTATTTTATGAGAACAAAATTCGTTTCCGAAGGATAAACCGTTACCCCAGGCAATTTGTCCAATAAAGTCATCATACGTTTACGTTCCGCAATCATCATCTGGATGCGAGGCACATATTCATGACGCATCTGATAGACAATATCTGCCGTAACCAGGGACAAGACATTCATATGATAAGGCATATAGGACTTGTCAATCATTTCCACGATTTCCTTCGCGGCCAGCATATAACCCACACGGGCAGATGCCAAACCATAGGCTTTGGAGAAAGTCCTGGCCACGATCAGATGGGGATATTGGCTCAACAGGCTCATGGCTGTCTGGCCGTAAAATTCCATATATGCTTCATCAATCAACAGGGCACAATTGCCATGGATATTGGCGGCAATATACTCAATATCCGCCAGGCTATAGCCAGTGCCTGTGGGATTATTGGGATTGCAGATAACCGCCAAACCTGCCTTTTCGTCGTTGACAACCTGAACAAATTTTTCCTTATCCAGGGAATAATCCTCGTTGAGTTCCACGGCAATTCCCTGCGCCTGAGCAGCCTTGGCATAGATGCCATACATGGAAAAGGAAGGCACGGGATAGACGATTTTTTTCGCTTTGGTACCGCCAAAGCAGTAAAAGAGTTTTTCAATGATTTCACTGGAACCATTGCCCAGCAGAACATTTTCTTTCTGCAGATTGTGATTGTCGGCAATCTGTTCGCAGAGATAGTCGTATTCCTCATTGGGATAGCGGTTGAAGGCAACCCGGGAAAGGCGGCCCATCACTCGGTCTTCTACCATGGGCGGCAGATTCATATTGCATTCATTGGCGTTGACTTTTATATTCCAGTCCCGTTCCACCACATCATAGGATGGCATATCCTTCAGACCGGTACGGTATTTCAACATTAATTGTTCCTCCTCAAACGAATGGCATTGGCATGTGCCTGCAGGCCTTCGGATTCCGCCAGGCGGATGATATCCTCGCTGACTGCCGAGAGCGCCGGCTGGGTATAGGAAATCAGGCTCGTGCGCTTCATAAAGGTTTCCACGTTCAGCACGCTGTAATAGCGGGCTGTCCCCCCCGTGGGCAGAACATGGTTAGGCCCGGCAAAATAATCCCCCAGCGGTTCCGGGGAATAAGCGCCCAGGAACACAGCTCCCGCATGGCGCACATAGGGCAGCAGCTGGAAAGGTTCTTGGGTCAAAAGTTCCAGATGTTCCGGTGCAGAGGTATTGGCAAAGCGCAGAGCCTGCTGCATATTCTCCGCAATGACAATCAGGCCGTTCCGGTCCAAAGATGCCCGGGCGATTTCCTGACGGGGCAGTTTCTGCAGCTGGTTTTCCGCTTCAATCGCTACCTTACGAGCTAAAGTCTCGCTATCCGTAATCACAATGCTGGAAGCCAAGGGATCATGCTCGGCCTGGCTCAGCATATCTGCCGCCGTATAGACGGGATCTGCGCTTTCGTCGGCCACAATCAGGATTTCACTGGGACCGGCTAGCATATCGATGTCCACATGGCCATAGACTTCCTTCTTGGCCAAGGTTACGAAGATATTGCCCGGGCCTGTGATCTTGTCCACACGGGGGATGGTTTCCGTGCCAAAGGCCAGCGCCGCAATGGCCTGAGCGCCGCCAATCTTATAGATCTTCTTGACGCCAGCCAGCTTTGCCGCCACCAGCACATAGGGATTGATAGCGCCGTTCTTGGGCGGCACCATCATGATGATTTCGCCCACCCCTGCCACAGCTGCGGGCATGGCGTTCATGATCACGGAAGACGGGTAGGCCGCCGTGCCGCCGGGCACATAGATGCCAACCCTGTCCAAGGGAATCAGGGACTGCCCCAGGATGGAGCCCTGCTCCCGATAAGTCATCCAGGAATTGGGCTTCTGCTCCTCATGATAACGTCGTACATTCTCAGCCGCCCGCTTCAGAGATTCCACTACCTCAGGATCTGCCTGTTTTTCAGCGGCGGCAAATTCTTCTTCCGTCACCAGCAAATCCCGAATATCGCATTCAACCTTGTCAATCAATTTGGTATAGCGCAGAACGGCTTTATCGCCCTCAAAGCGCACATCCCGCACGATCTGGGCTACCAATTCCGCCGCCGTCATATCCTTGCCAAAGGTCACCTTATTGGCTTCCCGGATTTTGGGGCTCAGTTCCACTTCATCAAAGGCAGGTTTCTGCAACATTTTATTGATGGCTGCCTCGCCTAATTCACTTGCTTTGACTATCTTCATTTTGCTGCCTCCGCTTCTAAGACTTTCCGCAATTCTTCCACCAAAGTATGAATCCGGTCAAATTTCAATTTGAAGCTTACCCGGTTGGCAATAAGCCTTGCCGTAGCTTCCTGGATGGAGACGATTTCCTCCAAATCGTTTTCCCGCAGGGTGGTGCCCGTTTCCACGATATCCACGATACTCTCGGAAAGCCCCACAATAGGCCCTAATTCGATGGAACCATTAAGCTTGATATACTCCATCTGCATGCCGTGCTGACGGAAGAATTTTTCCGCAATGCGGGGGAATTTCGTAGCCACTCTCGTATGGTTATAATCCATAAGCTTGGCCCGCTTCTCGGCCTTGGGCACCGCCATCATCAGATGGCATTTGCCAAAGCCCATATCGAGCAGCTCATAGACATCTTTTTCCGCCTCGATAAGCACATCCTTGCCGATGATGCCGATATCGGCTGCGCCATATTCCACATAGGTGGGCACATCGGCGGTCTTGGACACGATGAATTTGATTTTCTTTTCCTCATTGGTGATGATGAGTTTCCGGGATTTATCGGAAAGGCCTTCGGCGGTATAGCCAATCTTGGCCAGTAAATCTGCCGACAGGCCAAAGAGTTTTCCCTTTGGCAGGGCAATCGTAAGATACTCCATTTCAGACTTCATACACAAGCCTCCAATTCTATCCTTTGACTGACTGGTCAAACTGACCGGTCAGATGTCAGTTCAGTTCGTCCGCCGCCCGCAATAGCTTCAATTCCGGCGGTTCATTTTTCTGCTCCAAGGCATGATGGTAGCGGATGATTTCCGCCTCCTGCACCATGCCAATACGTTTCAATTTATCCGCACCTATCTGTGCGTGGTTATAGGAAATATACATGATATGTCCTAGATATCCTGTACCTTTACGCGCTAATTTTTTTGCCAATTCCGGGAGAAAATGCTTCAACAGCACTGCCCATACCTTGCCGAAAACATCCATATCTCCCTGCTGCTTGCCTACATCATGAAGCAGGGCGGATCGCAGAAGCAAACTTTTGTCTCCTGCAGGCTGTTTTTCCCATAATTCCAGGGCGGTACGGGCTACATGCAAGGCGTGATACTGGTCTGCCGGGTGCATGGCGTAGAAAAGCTCCTGGGCCGCGGGTGGCAGGTTCTCTGCCAGCCATTTTTTATCCGTTGCCGTAATGTGCGCCGTAATGGCCAGAAAAAATTGCCTGATGCGTTGTATCATTGTATGTATTCCAAAGCAGCGTAATTTTTCTGCTGTTGGCTGTCTTTCGCCGCTGCTTCTGTCTGGCTGCTAACAGCCAGTTCCACCGACTTGCCTTCTGCCCGCAAAGCAGCAGCCCGCTCAATGGCCTGCGTTTCCTTCCCTGCAGCATAACCCACATAGATATCACGGGGCAGACTGTGCATAGGCAGCTGCTGCCGTTCAATGGCCAGCAGGATGCGTTCAATGCCTAAGGCAAAACCCGTAGCCGGGCAGGCCGTGCCGAAATCTGCCAGCAGATGGTCATAGCGGCCGCCGCCACAGAGGGGATAACCCAGCCCCGGCGCATAGACTTCAAAGACCATGCCGGTATAATAGCTGAAATCCCGGATGATGCCCAGGTCAAAGCGCACATACTGTTCGACTTTGTAGGCCTTCAGCAGGCGGTAGATTTCTGCCAGATTATCCAAAGCCCGGCGGCTCTGCTCATTGAGGGCCAAATCGTAAGCTTCCTTCAGCAGTTCTTCCCCGCCATTCAGCAGCGGCAGTTTCTTCAAGACCGTCTTGGCATTTTCCGGCAGATTCAGAGCATCCACCAGTTCATTGAGTTCCACCAGATTGCGGCGCTCCATGGCTGCTTTCAGGTTGTCCTGTTCCTCTTTACTCAGGCGATACTGATTGAGGATGCCCGTCAGGAATTCCACCTGCCCCAGGCAGACGGTGAATTCCGTAAGGCCGGAACGCAGGAGACCTGTGACGGCCAGCGCCACCACTTCTGCATCAGTTGCAGGACTGCCAGGGCCCATGAGCTCCACCCCTGCCTGATAGAATTCACACTGGCGTCCTGCCTGCGTCTGTTCATAGCGGAACACGCTGCTGATATAGGAAAGTTTCAAGGGCAGCGGGCTGTCCTGCAGACGGGTACTGACCAGACGGGCGATGGGAGTAGTCATTTCGTGGCGCAGGGCCAATGTCTGATTTGACTTGTCAAACAGCTTGAACAGATGATCCCCGATATTCTTGCCGCCTCCCAGGCTCAGCGTATCCAGATACTCAATGGAAGGCGTAACCACTTCTTCATAACCCCACTGGGCGAAGAGCTCTGCCAGACGGGTTTCCACCACCCGCTTGCCTGCTGCCTCAGCGGGCAGGAAATCCCTGGTGCCATACGGGATTTTCAGTAAACTGCAATCTTTTTCCATGAACACTACTCCCCTCAATTATTTCTGAACGTAATTTTCAATCATTCTGCGTTGTCTGCCGGCAACCGATCCAGCACAATCTTATAGCCGTCAGCGCCGTAGTTCAGACAGCGCTTCACCCGGCTGATGGTAGCGGTGCTGGCACCGGTACGGGCCACGATATCATCGTAGATATGGCCGCCCTGCAGCATCCGGGCTACTTCGAGTCGCTGAGACAGGGCCTTGAGCTCACTGATGGTGCAGATGTCCTCGAAGAACTGATAGCATTCTTCCAGGGATTCCAAGGATAAAATGGCCTTAAAGAGCATATCATTCTGTGCATCACGCAGTTTAGGATTAACCACTTGTTCTCCTCCTCACTTTACTTTTTATCTTTAATCCTTTAGTTTGCGAAATTATGTCACTCATTATAGCATAACCGTAAACAAAAAAAAAGCCCTAGAAAGATTTTTCCTTTTTCTAAAGCTTTTTGTTTCATAATGTGATGTTTAAAAATACATTTATACTCTCATTGTGGATTTTATTTCCTCTCTTCATCGAGGCGATATCCCCCAACCTTTTCTGACGCAGGAGTGCTCTTATAACATGCTGACATAGCTGCGTTTTTCAGCAGGAATTTTATCCCAGACGATTTCATTGGCAGCAATCTGCTTTTTCAGCCCCCAGGCTGCAGCGATACCTGCCGCTTCGCCAATGCGGGCCACCGCCCGCCACACACACATCCACGGCGAACAACACGGGAATCTCCTTGCCGGCATAGGTCATAGTACCGCCAGACTTGCGGGCGGCCTCCACGGTAACTGCCCCGCCAATAGCGCCTTCTGCCAGAACCCCCACGGTGGCCATGCCTGCCATTTTCATAAAATCACGGCGGGATATCGGAATCAAAAAAGATTTTTCCATACTACGAATGTCCTCGGATAAAACAGAATAATACACTTTACCTGCTCAGAGCTGCACCTTCAGTCCATGCAATCAGTCAGGGTTGCTGACGCTCATTTTGGGGAAGCATGCTCCGGAACGGCTGCCGTCATATATTCCTCGAAAGTCATGCCCCTGCGGCAGATTTCCTTAGCCACATCTTTCCCTACATAACGAAAATGCCATGGTTCGTAACTGTAACCGGTAATGCTTTCCTTCCCCTGTGGATAACGCAGTATGAATCCATAATCAGCCAACAAAGGGTGTATCCTGGCAAAGATATCTTTTTGGGCTATCATCTCGTCGTTATCATCGACAACCTTACCATCCACTACCAAACAGATATCCACCGCCAACCCGGTATGATGCTCGGAATAACCGGGGACAGCTACATATTTTTTAACATAGTCCTCTCCATATTTTTGGGTAAATTCCTTCACGATCTCCTGCTGTCGGGCTACACTCCGATAAATGGAATCCATCTCAATCTGAATACCTTGCTTCAACAAAGCTTCCCGCAATTGAACAAAATGAGCATATGTGTCGCGCTCAATCTGGAATTCGCGCCCCATGGAATTCTTCACCGTCACCAAAGGTACCTTGGCTTCATAATCAGCGGGAAGTTTGTGCGTCTTATTCACCAAGACAAGATAATCTATGCCACTTGCCTGTTTGGCTTCTGCCACCCAAACATGGTTTGTACTCCATGTCGGCATAATTGGATTCAGCGCACACGCAGACAGCATGGCGATAAGGATTTTTTTGCTTTTGAACATTTTTTCCTCCTCAATTGTTTCCATTATTTTCCCTGATTATTTCGCCATATTTGCCGTCATTTCCTGCCCCCCAGCCAATCATCATGCCATCCTCTCTAGCCAGGATTCCATAGGATAATCTGGCATCTTCTGTTACCTCTCTGCCAAACCAGTCTGGTGGCACAAAAGATTACTACTCCTTCAGATATTTACTAACGCCGCAGGCGTGGCACCATCGCCGCCACTAGAATATCCACACCCAAAAGTGCTGCGAGAACCAGAAAAGCTCCTGAAAAGCCAAAATGCTCGTGCAGGTAACCAAAGGATGCGGATATGACCATCGCCCCCACACCGGTTGCCACTGTGATAGCCGCCGTAACCGTCGCCGTGCGTCCACCGGCAAAATCTGCCACATAGGTCAGCACATTGGGATAGACGCCGCCGCAAAAGAAGCCGCAGACAAATACGACAATAAAGGCCAACAGTTCCTGCGTCAGCACAGCCAACAAGGCCAGGGTCAAAGCCGCGCCCAACGGGACGATATAGATAAGCCGGCTGCGGTAATCCGCCAGGAAAGCACAGAGGAAGCGCGACGGAATCATGGCCAGCCAGAATAGCGATAAGGCCAGATAGCCACGGGAGGAATTCATTGTATCCTGCATGAAACTGTTCAGGAAAAAGCACAGGCCATTTTCCACCCCGACATAGATGAACATAATGATGCACAGCAAGGCTGCGCCCTTGTAATAGATGCCGCCTTCAGCTTTGGCCAGTTCAGCAGGCGATGATTCTTCCCGGGGAGCAAAACTCGTTTTGGCCAGGCCAACGGTAAGGACAAGAAAGATGAGCGCGCTCAGGGCAAAGAAGGTCCGCCAGCCCCAGGGCGTTTCCAGGGAAGCGCCCACCACCAACGGCGCTATGACAGCACCAAGGGCAAACATGGCGGTGATATAGCCCATGCGGCGATTGCGGGTAAGGGGATAGGCATCCTGCATCCCGGCAATGGCTACATACTGCACGATGCTGCAGGCAAAGCCCAGCACAAAGATGCCCAGAGCAAAAATCAGGGAATTGGTGGCCAATAGGATAATGGCTGCCGATATCACCCGGCAGGCTGTAAACACCACCAACATGATCTGCTTGCCAATCTTATCGGCCAAAGCACCGAGCAGCAACGGTGCAATCATGGTGGCAAACAGCTCCACGGCAGCCAACATTCCCTGCTGACCGATCGACAGATCAAATTCCTGCCCCACATAGAGCAGAGACGCCTGATAACCGCCTGTCTCGAAACCATTCATGAAAATGGACAACAGGAATAATACGGATAAATCATTTTTCGCCCAAAAACTCAATCTTTCCATAGTCCCCCCCTCTAATCTTTCGGCTGTTCAAGCGGCAATCCCTTTTTGATATAATTTGCCATCCGTTTCATTATTCCTGTCCACAGGACAAAAATATTCCGAGAACGACAAAACGAGCGCCGGATCAAAAATATCCAACGCTCGCTTTTATATCATAGCAATATATACTTAATTCCCTAATGGGAAGGTGATCTTTCCCGGCATTCCCGACTTGATGACAAATTCCGGCTCCGCAGGCAGGGAAATCTTGACTGTCGTCAAGCTGTTTGCCTGATCAGAATCTGCTTCATCAGCTTCCGGCACAACTATATCCTGTACGGTACCTTGAAGTTTATGTCCATCCAATTCGTAATTGACAAATTCCCCTAAGCGTACGTTAGCTGCCTGATTTTCGGTCAGTTTAGCCTCAAGCCAGGCATCATTGCTGGCCTGGATGCGTGCCACTTCCTGATCCGTCTTTAACTCACTGTCAGCGGCAATGCCATCAGCCAGACTCACCACGCCAGTGGCAGTGGCTACAATCTCCTTGACCTGCTGGTCGCTTTTGGCATTGGCTAGGGCAGCTTCTGCCTGTTTGACCTGCAATTCCGCCTGTTTCAAAACTTCAGGGCTGGTGGGAATCACCGTGGTCTGAGCAGGTGCTGGAGCCGCAGCAGGCGCCGAGCTGGCAGCAGCCTTGGCTGCGGCATAGGCGGCCGCTGCCTCATCCCGCTTGGCCGCACTGATAGCCCCCATATTGAACAGCTCATTCATGCGCTGCATCCGGGCATAGGCATCAGCAGCCCGGCGCTGTGCACCACTGTCAACCGTTGGCGCCGCTGTCGGAACCTGAGGTTGTGCCACCGTAGTTCCCTTTTGCAGCTGGGCAAAACTTTGCTGGGCCAGCTGCACATTCTGTTCCAGCTGGGCGATATCCTGATCGGTAATCTTGGATTCCACCCGGGCAATCACAGCGCCTTCTTCCACATAGTCGCCATCCTGCACCAGAACTTCCGTAATCTTGCCCTCACCTTTGGCCGTGATAACCGCTTCATTTCCTACCACCGACGCATCGCTTATCGTAAAGCTGCGCTGACTATGCTGGTAGAAATACAAGCCGCCGCCAGCCAAAGCTGCCAGAGCAATCAAGCCGATCAAGCCAAAGCGGATAAAATTCTTGGCTTTTTCTGTAATATCTACTTCCATCTATATCCCCCCTGGGATTATGAGTTTACATCACTTTCAGACTATCCAAAGGCCCGGCGTAACCATTTCTGGAGCGTTTGACGCGCAGCGTCTCAGCGCAAGAAATGGTTATGCCGGGCCTTGATTAGCCTAACTTAGTATATCGCTTAGCCCAGCTGAGCTTTAATGACTTCCACAGCCTTATCAAATGCCTGGGGCAGTGCCTCTGCATTCTTGCCGCCTGCCTGAGCCATATCCGGGCGGCCGCCGCCGCCGCCACCGACAACTGCGGCAGCTTCTTTGATGATCTTGCCGGCATGGATGCCCTTGGCATTGGCTTCCTTCGTAGCCTTGACCACCAGATTTACCTTGCCATCATTAGCGCAAGCCAGTACCACAACACTCGGGGTATCCAGCTTGGAGCTGGTCATATCGGCCACTTCACGGAGCTCGTCCATGCTGCCGGCATTGGTCTTGCCGCAAACCACGTTGACGCCGTTCACTTCCTGCAGACCGGCAATGAGCTTAGCCGCATCGGCCTTGTCACGCATAGCAGCCACTTCGTCCAGCTGCTTCTGTATGGCCTTCATTTCGCCCTGTACCTTTGCAATCTGAGCCGGTACATCCTCTTCCTTGGTCTTGAGCTTAGATGCAGCTTCGGCAAGGATAGCCATCTTGCCATTTGCATAGTCCAGAGCAGCCTTGCCTGTGATGGCCTCGATACGGCGTACGCCGGAAGCTACGCCACTTTCGCTGACAATCTTGAACATGCCGATCTGACCGACGTTAGCCACATGGGAGCCACCGCAGAGTTCCATGGAGAAATCAGGAACTTTGACCACGCGTACCACATCGCCGTATTTTTCGGAGAACAGGGCCATGGCACCGGCTTCTTTGGCTTCATCCAGGCTCATATGAGAAATTTCCACATCCTGACCTTTGAGGATCTCATTATTCACCAGCTCTTCCACATCAGCCAGCTGCTGAGCCGTCACCGGTTCAAAGTTGGTGAAGTCAAAGCGCAAGCGTTCCGGTGTAACGGAAGAACCAGCCTGGCTGATCTGGTCGCCCACGACCTTCTTGAGGGCAGCCTGCAACAGATGGGTAGCCGTATGGTTGCGGGCGGAAGCCAGTTTCTGTGCCTTGTTCACAGCAATCTGCACTTCGTCGCCGACTTTCAGCTGGCCTTCTTCCACATAGGCCACATGGTAAACCGTGCCATCCGGCAGCTTCTTGGCGTTGCTGACGCTGATATGGCCCAGTTCGGAGGTCAGGATACCTTCGTCACCAACCTGTCCGCCGCCTTCTGCGTAGAACGGCGTGGTCGTAAGGATTACGCCAGCTTCCTGGCCATCAGTGATTTCATCCACCAGCTTGCCATCCTGCCAGATAGCCACAACTTTGGCAGCCGTAGCCTTTTCATCTACCGTCAGCTTGCTGACGTCAATGGAGGACAGGTCAGGCACAGCCACACGGGTATTTTCAGCACGGGCGTTACGGGCGCGGGTGCGCTGCTCATCCATGGCCTTGTCAAAGCCTTCCTTGTCCAGTTCCAAACCATTTTCGTGGAGGATTTCCTCCGTGAGTTCCCAGGGGAAACCGAAGGTATCGTAGAGGCGGAACGTAACTTCGCCATCCAGAGCCGTCTTGCCAGCAGCCTTGACCTTTTCGATCTCAGCGCCCAAAAGTTCCATACCCTGATTGAGGGTGGCAGCAAAGCGGTCTTCTTCGAGGCTGATGACCTTCTTGATGTAGTCAGCCTTGTTGACCAGTTCTTCGAAGTCCTTGGCACCACGATAGATTTCCACAGCAGCATTGACCGCACCTTCCAGGAACTTGTCCTTGATGCCCAGCATGCGGCCATGACGGATGGCACGGCGCAGGATACGGCGCAGCACATAGCCGCGGCCTTCGTTGGAGGGCAGGATACCATCCATGATCATGATGGCCATGGAACGGGCATGGTCGGCGATAACCTTCAGGGAGATATCCTTTTCCGCATCTTCGCCATAGGTCACGCCAGCAACGCCAGCAGCGTATTCGATAATCGGGAACAGCAGGTCCGTCTCGAAGTTGGTCTTCTTTTCCTGGACGACGGAAGCCAGACGCTCGAGGCCGCAACCCGTATCGATGTTCTTATGGGCCAGGTTCTTGTAGGAACCATCTTCCTGCTTGTCGTACTGGGTGAACACCAGGTTCCAGATTTCCAGATAACGGTCGCAGTCACAGCCCACAGCGCAATCCGGGCTGCCGCAGCCGCGTTCCTCGCCCAGGTCGATGTAGATTTCGGAGTCCGGACCGCAGGGGCCAGGGCCGATTTCCCAGAAGTTGTCGTCCATCTTGACGATATGATCCTGGGGGAAGCCCGGCTGAGACTTCCAAATCTCGATGGCTTCATCATCATCGGGGTAAACCGTTACCCAGAGTTTGTCTTTCGGCAGTTCCACCACTTCCGTCAGGAATTCCCAGGCCCAGGGAATAGCTTCGCCCTTGAAGTAATCGCCAAAGGAGAAATTGCCCAGCATTTCGAAGAAAGTCTGATGGCGGGCAGTGCGGCCTACGTTCTCGATATCGCCGGTACGCACGCAGCGCTGGCTCGTGGTCACACGCGTACGGGGCGGTTTCATCTTGCCCGTGAAGAACGGCTTCAGCGGCGCCATACCGGCACCAATCAAAAGCAGCGTCGGATCATCCTGTGGAATCAGGGAGAAACTGGGCAGGCGTAAATGCCCCTTCTTTTCTGCAAAGAACTGCAAATAAGCTTCGCGCAGTTCGTTACCACTCATATACTTCAAACAAATCTACCCCCATTAGGTATATTTTTGCAGCAGAATGAGAAATCTGCCGTAATTTACAAACTTAACGTTCCTATTTTAGCACAAAACCGCCCATAAATAAAAGGGCTTGCACTATTTTTTTCACAAGCCCCTGATTTCTTTATTTCTTAGTCATTGGCACTTCCTTCGGCTGCAGGCCGGCAAAGATGTTCAGATCCGTTGCAGATTTACGCACATCCTCCGGAACCGTCAGGCTCTTTTCCTTCACACCTATATAGGTCGTATATGCGTGCAATTCGCTATAATAGGCCAAAGCCTCCAAAAGTTCCCGTTCATCATTCTTCAGCTGCATCCTGCCATCAGCGGCCTCCTTCAGTACAGCCTGGGCATAGCCACGCATGATATCCGTGAAATCCATGCCTACGGTTATGGTACGCCAATTTTTCTTATCCACCACCCAGTTTACCGCCACATCTTTGTTTTTCAGCACGACAGACAGGCGCTGCATGATTTCCTGCTGATTCTTTCGTTCTTCCGGCGTTGTCTTGAGCAAATCATTCTTGCTGTACTTCATCAGCAAGTCAGCTGTCTTCGCCCCATCCAGCAAGATATTCATGCTCCGCTGCTTTTCATCCTCTTTCAGGATGGTTACCGATTTCACTGCAGCCATCGTTTCCGTCAGGTTCTCCACATTCGTGGACTTCAATGACTTCGTCAGTTCTGCCGAAACTCCCGGCACCGCTATCTTATACCACGTCTCTCCCTGCCGGGCATAAAAGGCCAGGCTGTCCTTTTCATGTTCGATATAAAAGGGAATCTCCATCTGCGTTGTATTCCCTTTTTCCTGTTCCGTGAAGCCTAAGTTGATTTTTCCTGCCATGTGCAGGAAACCATTTGCCAATACCTGCCCTTGCAGATCCAGGTCAGCATGAAAGGTCGGTCCCAGAAAATTGACATTTTCCACGAATGCGCGGTTATCTTCCTTAGCCGCTACCGCCATATAAGCTTCCCGAAAAGCCGTCATGCCATCCATAGCCGGTTCCGCCCCCGCCTGACTGCCTCCGAGGAAAAACGTACCTCCAATTGCTAAAACCATGCCTGCCCGTTTGCACCATTTCATATTCCACATGCTGATGACACCTCCCATCTTTGCTGATTTCTTCCTGCTTTCCCTGTTTTCCTGCTGACAGCTAAAAACTATTTATCCCCAATACACGAATCCCCTTTCGCCACCGTCAATCCATCGGGCACGAAAGGGGATGTTGTAGAATATTATTTGCTTAACAGATATTCAATATGCACATTGGCATCAAGAGAAATCACGCCTGGTTCAATATTCGTTGCCGCTGCCTTGGAAGCCATCAGCATATCGCCATTATAAGAACGGGCCTCGATATAGCCAGTGTTCTCTGACACATTCTTTATGCCGACAATCTGTCGCCCCAGACCGCTGGCAATGATATTCGCCTTGTTGCGGGCATCGGCAATGGCCTGGGATAGGGCCGCCTTGCGCACAGAACTCTGGTCGCTGACGGAATACTGCAGGGAATTGACCTCATTGGCCCCGGCATTCAAAGCGGCATCCACAATCTTTCCTGCCTTGGCTATATCACGGATATGCACCCGCAGGGAATGACTGGCCGTATACCCGCTTATTTCCCGGCTCCGCCCTTCTTTATTGCTATAATTGGGGTGAAAAGAGTAATTCCGGCTCTGGATGTCACTGGCCGCAACCCCAAGCCCTTTCAGTGCCTGAGTGATAGCAGCAGATTTCTGCGCATTCTCTGCCTGCGCCTGACTGGCACTGCGCCCTTGGGAAACAACGCCAATCACCAGCTCCGCCTGGTCGGGAGCAATCGAAGCACTCCCCCGCCCGTCAACGGACAACACAGGAAGCTCCTCCGCCGCCTGAGCCAGCGGGGAAAACAATAAAGTCAAAGCCATTACCGGCAAAAACAATCGAGCAAGTCTCATATCGAAACCTCCAAACACATCGAGAAGAAAAATCCTGACACATTGCAATGCGTGCTATCAGGGATTAAGTGCGGCGGGGTACAGCAGCCAGCAGGAGCATGAGACGGGAAGCGTCAAGAACTTATTTTTTGCCAAACCGCTATTCTAGCGTGAAAAGTCTACTGTCTGAGCGCAGCGAGTTTTGACTTTTCGCGATACCTAATTAAAGGCCAAAAATAAGTTTAGCTTCCCGTCTTAGCGGAAGATGGCTGCTGTGCCCCCGCCGCACGCCTTATACCACAAGCCCCAAATCAACGAGCTCCAATCTCAATCAGTTCCTTAGGCGCCTTAGTCAGTGCTTCGCATCCGGTTTCCGTCACCAGCACCGTATCTTCAATGCGCAGACCGCCCCAGCCCGGCAGGTAAACGCCCGGTTCATCCGTCACCAGCATCCCCGGCTGCAGTGCCTCACAGGTGCTCTTCGGCGACAGGCGCGGTTCCTCATGGATTTCCAGCCCCAGGCTGTGACCAAGACCATGACCGAAATACTGGGCCAGATCATACTTGGCCAGATTAGCACGCACGGCCTCATGAACCGCTTTACCAGACACCCCCGGCTTGATCTTATTCAAACCCAACAGCTGGGATTCCAGCACAGCTTTATAAACCTTGCGCTGCTTTTCATCGGCTTTGCCAATGCAGATGGTACGGGTGATATCCGAAGCATAGCCATTATAGAAAGCGCCAAAATCCATGGTCAGGAACTCACCCTCATGGATGACCTTGTCCGTAGCAATGCCATGCGGCAGGCTGCCCCGCACACCGGACGCCATGATGGTAGTAAAAGACGGCCCTTCCGAACCATTTTCCCGCATGCAGTTCTCCAGATGAGCTGCTGCTTGCACCTCCGTCATGCCCGGACGAATATAGGTCAGCATATCCGCAAAGGCAATATCCACAATCTCGCAGGCCCTGCGGATATTTGCAATCTCCTCTGCATCCTTGATCTGACGCAGGGTATCCAGCTTCAACGGCGTCTTGAATTCGCAGCCATCCAGGAATTCACCCAGTTTGGCGAAATAATCATAGATCAGGTCATTGCCTTCAAAACCGACTTTCTTCGCGCCAATCTTCTTCACACACTCCGCCGTCTTGGAAAGCAAACCGTCCTTCTGCTCCACAATCTCAAACAACGGCGCCTGCTGCCCCGCCTGCTCTGTATAACGGCTGTCCGTAATCAGCATAGCATCCTTCTGGCCAATAACAAGCGTAGTATCATCACCACGGAACCCACTGAAATAATGCAGATTCACATATTTCGTGATAATCACCGCATCCAAATCTTTCTCTGCCATCAAAGCACGCAAAGCCTGCAACCGACTGTCCTTCATAAACTACGTCAACTCCTGTGAAAAAATCGTGGTAACCCCGGCGCCCAAGGAAGGGCGCCTGCGGACGTAAATCCCCGGAAGGGATTTCAGTCCGCTGTTTTCGCCTGTGCCCGCCAGGGTATTTGGTCCTTTTCTTTGTGCCAAAGAAAAGGACATCAACTCTTTAACTTGTAGATAATGGCCTCGAGAGCTGCCAAATAGCTCTCAACCCCCAATCCACATATCTGTCCCATAGCGACAGGGGCTATAACCGAATTATGCCGGAACTCCTCCCGCTTGTGGATATTGGAGATATGCACCTCAATCAAGGGCACCTCCACCGCCGCAATGGCATCCCGCAGGGCAATGCTGTAATGGGTAAAGGCTGCCGCATTGAAGATGATGTAATCATACACGGCCCGGGCCGCCTGAATCTTATCCACCAGCACGCCTTCATGATTGGACTGGAAGCAATCCACCTCAATACCAGCTTCAGCGCCCCGCTTCTGCAGCATTTCCTCAATGTCTTTCAATGTGGTACTGCCATAAATCTCCGGCTCCCGGGTTCCCAGCAGATTGAGATTCGGGCCGTTCAATACCAAAACCTTCTTCATAGACATCCCCCTTCAGGATCATATGGTCAATAGCGAATATCAAAACGCCGTTCCATGGCGATAACATCCCGGACTTCCAGCCCGAAACTCTGCACCTTGATGAAGTAATTGCCCTGACGGATAACTTCTTCCAGCCGGTCAATAGCTTCCTGGGTGCCCTGCACTTCCATGGTCACCGTGCCATCGTCCATATTCTTCACCCAGCCCGTGATGCCAAGTTCCAAAGCATTCTGCTGCACAAACATGCGGAAGCCTACACCCTGCACCCGGCCTGTTGCCGTGCCAAAATAACGAACCAAATCTGCCATGATAATTACCTCCCTCAAGTTGCGATATTACAAATTACAGCTTACATTGTACTATTTCTATCAACATTTGTAAACAAAGTCTATTTATTTACAATATCCCGCCGCAAAATCGTATAAGCTTCCACCGGCTGTTCCATCTTCATGCGGATGATCTGCTGGGGATGGGGGGCCACGGCGATTTCCTCGTTGGTCTCATTGTCAATCATGGACGTGATCTTCTGCCGGTAAAGCGGCCCCGTGGGCTGGAATACTTCGATTTCCTGCCCCACCTTCATATTGTTGCGCTGTTCCACCACTGCATAGCCCGTGGCTGCATCATAGGCGCGCACCAAGCCCACAAAATCCGAGGTCTGGTCATAGGAGGTCTTGCCGTAGATCTGGTCTTCGGCGTCCGGCTGATGATAGTAGAAACCTGTCGTATAGGCCCGATGGGAAACCTTCTCCAGTTCATCCATCCATTCCTGCTTGACCGTGAAATTTTCCGGATCAGCAAAGTAGCTGTCAATGGCCAGACGATAGGCCTTGGTCACGCTGGCAGCATAGTGGACGCTCTTCATGCGGCCTTCAATCTTGAGGCTGTCCACGCCGCTTTCGATGACATCTTTGATATGAGGCATCAGGCACATATCCTTGGAGTTCATGATATAAGTACCCCGCTCGTCCTCCTCGATGGGGAAATACTTGCCCGGTCTCGTCTCTTCCACCAGCGCATATTTCCAGCGGCAGGACTGGGCACAGCTGCCCCGGTTGGAGTCACGGCCCGTGAAGTAATTGGACAGCAGGCAGCGGCCGGAATAGGAAATGCACATGGCACCATGCATGAACATCTCCAGATCCACATCACATTTTTCCCGGATTTCCCGGATCTCGTTGAGGCTCATCTCCCGGGCCAGCACCACGCGCTTGGCCCCCATTTCCTTCCAGGCATTGACCGTTGCCCAGTTGGTGTTGTTGGCCTGAGTGCTGATATGCAGCTCCATATCGGGGATCAGCTTGCGGCACAGGGAAAACACGCCCAAATCCGCCACCAATAAGGCATCCACCTGGATTTCCTGCAGATAGCGCAGGTATTCCGGCAATTTTTCGATATCACTGTTATGGGGAAAAATATTGACTGTCACATAGACCTTTTTCCCCCGCTCGTGGGCAAAGTCTACGGCTTCCTTCAGTTCCTCATAGGTGAAATTGCCGCCAAAGGCCCGCAGGCCAAAGGCCTTGCCCCCCAGGTACACCGCATCGGCACCATAGAGCAGGGCCATCTTCATCTTTTCCAAATTCCCTGCCGGGGCAAGGAGTTCTGGTTTTTTCAGCATTTATAAAACTCTCCTCGTGACGGCGAGTCCATCGCCGTTTTCCAATATTTCCGTTACAAAGGGGGGCTGGCTGACCAGCCCGATATATTCCCGCAGCCGCTTCACAATCGTCTTGAAGCGGCGGGGCGTGGGCACATCGCCCTTGACATAGCCGCGGAACAGGACATTGTCCGCCAGTATGGTGGCATTATCCGCCAGCATGGGCTGTATTTTGTGGAAATAATCCACATACTGCCCCTTGGCCGCGTCAATGAAGACGAAGTCAAATTTTTGACCGGTCAGCTGCAGTTTGGTCAGATTTTCCGCTGCATCCCCGCCGATAATGCGAATCCGGCCAGCATAAGCTGACCGGTCAATATAGCCCTGTGCCGTCCTGATCCGTTCGTCACTGAGCTCCAATGTGGTGATTTCAATGTCTTCCGCACCATGCATGGCCATCAGCAGGCTGGAATAGCCAATAGCCGTACCGATTTCCAATACCCGCTGCGGTCTGGCCTCCTGTACCACTTGCAGGAACGCCTGCCGCCCGCGCTCATTGATGATGGGGACATGATGGAGGGCAGCGAAGTCCTCCATCTCCCGTAATAAAGTTTCCAAAATTATCGCACCTGTTCTACAATCTGCTGATGTTCAGCATAGGTATTTGAATAATGATTATGACCCTGACGATCTGCTACGAAATAGAGATAATCCGTATCAGCCGGGTAAAGCACAGCCTCGATCGCTGCCATGCCGGGGCTGGCCACCGGTCCCGGCGGCAGTCCCTTTATCTGGTAGGTATTGTAGGGGGACTCAATCTTCGTATCCTTGATGCTGACATCTTCCTTGGGCTCATCGAGCAGATACTGAATCGTGGTATCCGTCTGCAGAGGCATGCCAATCTTGAGGCGCTTGAAGAACACCTGCGCAATGATGGGCCGGTCCTCCGCATACATGGCCTCTTTTTCTACCAGCGATGCCATGGTTATGAGCTCATGGATGGACAGATTGAGCTCTGCCGCCCGCTGCCGCATTTTCGGTGTCAGCCTGGTATCCATGTCCTCAGCCATCATCTTCAGGATGCCATCCACAGATGGATCTTCATGGAGCACATAAGTATCCGGAAACAGGAACCCTTCGCAGGCGTAGCGGATGTCCTTATCCCGCTTGATATAGCTATAAGGCGCATAATCCTTGGCCTTGCGCAGGAATTCATCCTCATCCACCAGCCCTTCATCGCTGAGCCGCTTGGCGATTTCCTTCACGCCAAACCCCTCGGGGATGGTGAATTTCACCTGGGTGGTTTCCCCGGCTACCAGTTTGGCAATAATCTCTTCCGGCGGCGTATTGGGCTTGAACGCATAGGTTCCGGACTTGAATTTGTCGGCAGCACCGCTTTTCTTGACCTTCAGCCAAAATTTCTTCTTATTGGTGATAACACCATGCTTGACCAGTTCATCACCGATATCGCTGGCACTCATGCCCTTCTTTACCGATACGAAAATCGTCTGATTGGGATCCAGATCCTTGGGCACAGCCTTATCGTCCATACTGAAAAACAATGCCGTCATCAGGGCAATCGCCACCATAAAGGCAGCTGCTATAGCCGTCCAATGTTTCCAGGTCAAAGAACCCAGCCACGACGGGCTGCTTTTCTGCCCATCATGAATATTACCCAACGCCACATCTTCACCATGCAGCCATTTACCCAGTTTATCCTTGAACTCCCCAAGCTTGGAAAGCAACTCCCCCACACCAACATCTCCCCATCATATTTTTTGGCAAAATAAAAAAACTGCCATCCGTAAACTGAATGGCAGCTTCTACCTATTTACTCTTGTTCCGATTCTTCAACCAGAGCATCGTAGGCTTTCTGTACCGCCTCGAATTCCTCATCGGTGGGCTCCACATACTCGTCTTCGCCATCGGCGCCTTTGACGATCTTTGCGATGATGACATCTTCTTCCTCATCTTCGCAGCCACAGCCACAACCGCAGTGGTCATGACCATCTTCCTCATTATGGATGCCAATCAGCAGAGCATATTTCTCCTCGCCTACAGGGATGATCATCTCTTCTTCGTAATAGTATTCATTGCCTTCCTCATCGGTCATGACAACGACTACGCCTTCTTCATCCTGCATATCTTCTTTATGTGCCATTTTCTTCACCTCTTACATTTTCTCAATAACTTATTTTATCCTATCTCAATGAAGACTGTCAAGCCAACCTTGCAGGATAAACACTGCCGCCATCTTGTCGATGACCTTGCGCCGCTTCTTGCGGGACACATCCGCCTCAATCAGGGAACGGGTTGCCGCCACCGTCGAAAGCCGTTCGTCCCAGAAATGCACGGGCAGATCCGGATGACGCTTGCTGACCTCGGCCATGAAATCCTTGACAATCTGGCAGCGTTCGCCCTCCGTGCCATTCATATTCTTGGGATAGCCGGACACGAGCTCATCCACTTCGTACTGAGCAATCAATTCGTCCAGACGGTTCAAGTCTGCTTCCAGCTCACCCCGGCGGATAGTTTCTACTCCCTGGGCTGTCAGGCCTAATAAATCACTTACCGCAATCCCTACTGTGCGGTCACCAATGTCTAACGACATATATCGCTTCATTTAAGTTTCTCCAAATAGGAACGTACCAGTTCCTCCAACAATTCATCGCGTTCCAGCTTGCGGATAAGGCTCCGGGCTTCCTTGTAGCTGGTCACATAGGCCGGATCGCCGGAAAGCAGATACCCCACCAGCTGATTGACGGGATTATAGCCCTTCTCCACCATGGCGGCACTGGCCTGACGGATAATCGTCTCGGCTTTGTTTTCCTCTCCGCCAATTTTAAACATCATCGTTTCTTCACTTACCATGAGAATCCCTCCTGATAATTTAAGCTAAAATATATGATACCATATTTCCGCGATAATTCCTACTGATTTTAATGAAAAGAACAGTTCTGCCCCAACCAATCTGCAAGGTTGGGGCAGAACTTTTTATCTTGCTTTATTTATACTCAGCAGCCAATTTCTTGAACAGAGGCAGAGATTTTTCGATGGTCTCCGTCTTGATGCAGTACGCTGCACGGAAATAGCCTGGGCAGCCAAAGTCAGTGCCCGGAACTAACAGCAGATCATATTTCTTAGCACGCTCACAGAATGAATAATCATCCTCTTCCAAGCACTTGGGGAAGAGATAGAAAGCACCCTGGGGCTTGACACATTCAAAGCCTGCATCGATAAGGCCCTGATACAGGAGCTGACCGTTCTTGACATAAGTGCTGATGTCTGAAGGTTTGTTGGCACAACGCCCCACCAACAGCTGCCACAGAGAGGGCGCATTGACATGAGTCAGTACGCGGGCGGCTCCGGCAATGGCGCCGTAAACCTTGCCAAAGTCAGCTACACTGTCAGGTACTACGATATAGCCGATACGCTCGCCCGGCAGGGAGAAGGACTTGCTGTAGGAATAGCAGACCAGGGTGTTGTCGTAGTATTTGGGGATATAGGGCACCGTGTAACCTTCAAAAGCGATTTCCCGATATGGTTCATCGGAGATGATGAAGATGGGGTGATGGTATTCCTCTTCCTTGGCCTTAAGGATTTCTGCCAGCTTCTTGATGGTCTCCTCGGAATACACAGCACCGCTGGGATTGTTGGGGCTATTGACGATAACTGCCTTGGTATGGTTGGTCACGAGCTTTTCAAAGGCTGCAAAGTCAATCTGCCAGTCTGCCGGCTGGGCAGGCACCACCACGAGCTTGCCGCCCACGGATTCCACAAAGGCCCGGTATTCTGGGAAGAAGGGCGCAAAAGTGATGTACTCGTCCTCCGGCTGGGACAGTGCCTTGAAGCAGATGGTGATAGAAGCAGCCGCTCCGGCGGTCAGGAAGAGATTCTTCCCCGTGATATTCATGGCAAAGCGATTGTTGATGCTCTTGGCCAGCTCTTCCCGTACGCCGGGATTGCCCGGTGCCACCGTATAGCCGTGAATAGCAGAAGGCTCCATATTCGTCAAAATATCCACCGCAGCTTCCTTGATAAACTCCGGCGTGGGCACATTGGGGTTACCCAGGCTGAAGTCGTAGACATTCTCTTCCCCTACTTCAGCGGCCCGCTGACGGCCGAACTCAAAGATGGTGCGGATGGTGGATTTCTTCGTACCCAATTCATACATTTTGTTGTTGACCATATGGATTACCTCGCTTATAAAATGAAAATTGTATCTTTAGACGAAACACTGTTTACATATTAACATATTTATACCACAAAATAAAGAGGGAGCCTGCTTCGCCAAGATTTTTGACTTGTCAGGCTCCCTTATTCGACCTCTTCAGTTTTCCATAAAGTACCGCATTGCAGTTTTCTTCCACTCATGGCGGGAATATAACATCACATGATTGCTGACATGGCAGGCCTCTCCCAGGTCAGCCACCACTTGCTCGCATTCTTTCCGGCTATGGCCATGGACCATGGTATAGAGGTTATAGGGCCAATCCGGGGCCGTATTGCGATCATAGCAATGAGATACAGCAGGACTGGCTGCCATCTGCCTGGCGATTTCATCCAGCCGATCAGCAGGAACTTCCCAGGCTACCAGGACATTGGCCTTAAACCCCACTTCCCGATGGCACAGCACAGCGCCCATCTTGCGGATTTTCTTCGTCTCCTGCATGGCCTTGACGCGCTCCAAAAAGATCTCTTCACTGACTCCTACCTGCTCCGCCAGTGTCTTATAGGGTTCTGCCACCAAGGGGAAATCCCCCTGCAAAGCGCGGACAATACGCTTATCTAATTCACTGATTTCTTCTAAGACTTTTGCTGCCATATGTCCTGCCCCCCTTAATGCAGTTTGAACTGTACGTTGATCTTGTATTTCTTGTTAGCCTTGAGATTCAGCATATCCTCCACCCCGTTCAGGGACTGGACTTCGCTGAGAATCTTCGTCTCTGTTTCCAGATTCGGCGTCAACAGAGTGAACCACAGATTATAGCGCCCCTCCCGCTCATAGTTATGAGTGGCGCCGGGATAGTGATTGATGGCCTCAGCCACAGACTGCATCTTTGACGGTTCAACCTTAAGCGCCACCAAGGTGCCCTTGTAGCCCAGATTGTTGGAGTCAAAAAACGTGCCAATACGCCGCAGATATCCTTCCTGTTTCAACTCCTGAACCCTCGTCAGCACCGTCTGCTCATCGGTGCCCAGTTCTTCTGCCAGCCTGGCAAATGGACGGCTGCAGACAGGCAGGCTCCCCTGCAGCAGATTCAATAAGGATTTATCGAAATCCGTCAAAGCCATCATAACAATCCCTCTCCCCTGTTCCGTCATCGAGATTCTTTCGCAATTCCCATTGATTTTGCGCAATATGAATCCGATTCATATTTTCTATTCTTATTCTAGCAGACTATCCCCGATAACGTCAAGTAAATCTGAACGGCCTTCATTTTTCAGGGAAGAGTACGGCAGCACAGAAATTTCCTTGATTCCCAGTTTGCGCTTGATGGCAGCGATATTCTTCGCGCGCTCATTCTTGCCGATCTTGTCCACCTTCGTCGCGATGATCAACACAGGCAGTCCGTTATCCACCAGCCAATTGAACATTTCCACATCGGATGCCATCGGCTCATGACGGCTGTCGATTAGCTGGCAGACAAAAGAAAGCCTCGGAGAATTCAAGAGGTATTCTTCGATAAACTTCGACCAGATCTTGCGCTTTTCCTTGCCAGTCTTAGCATAGCCATAACCGGGCAGGTCAACGAGGTAAAAGGCCTTGCGTTCCTCGGCTTCCTCAATCTTCACCCCCACCTCGAAGAAGTTGATAGTCTGCGTCTTACCGGGCTGGGAGGATACCCTGGCCAAGTTATTGACTCTTGTCAGGGAGTTTATCAGGGAGGATTTGCCCACATTGGAGCGGCCGATAAAAACGATTTCCGGCAAGTCGCCCTCAGGATACTGATCTTTTTTCACCGCAGAAGCCACATACTGGCCCTGGGTGATGATTACGCGTTCTTTCATTTATTTATTCATCTCCTTTAAAAAGCCTTCCCCTGAGGGAAGGCTTGATTTTATTTCAACAATGCAATCTTCAATACTTCATCCATGGATTCCACGGGCTTGAATTCCAGCTTCTCCCGCACAACTTCCGGGATATCGTCAATATCCTTTTCATTGTCCTTGGGCAGGACGATGGTCTTCATGCCCTCCCGGTAAGCGGCCAGCACTTTTTCCTTGAGGCCGCCGATGGGCAGCACATGGCCCCGCAGGGTGATTTCCCCGGTCATGGCCACATCGCTTCTGACCTTTTTGCCGGTCAGAGCTGAAATCATGGCAGTAGCCATGGTGATGCCTGCAGACGGGCCATCCTTGGGAATGGCACCTTCCGGCAGATGGATATGGATATCCTCTTTTTCATAGAAATCCTCGGCCAGTTTCAGTTTGTCCGAGCGGCTGCGCACATAAGTCAGGCCAGCCTGTGCCGATTCCTGCATCACATCGCCGATCTGACCGGTCAGGATCAGTTTGCCCTTGCCTTTGAGCACGGTTACTTCCGTGGGCAGGATGGTCCCCCCCACCTCTGTCCAGGCCATACCAGTGACCACGCCCACCTGGGGCTTCTTGTTGGCCTTGGTATCCTGGAACTTCACCTTGCCCAAAAAGTCCGTGAGATTTTTCTTCGTGACCTTGATGGGGGCTTCTTCACCTTCCACGATCTTGCGGGCGGCCTTGCGGCAGACACTGCCGATTTCCCGTTCCAGCTCGCGGACGCCGGACTCCCGGGTATAATCGCTGATGATCTTCTGCAATACTCCGACACCGAAGCTGATATCCTTGGCCTTCAGGCCATTCTGGGTACGCTGGCGCGCCACCAGATAGCGCTTGGCAATCTCCAGCTTCTCTACCTCGGTATAGCTGGACAACTGGATGATCTCCATGCGATCCCGCAAGGGACGGGGAATATTGCCTAAGTTATTGGCCGTGACAATCCAGAATACCTTGGAAAGGTCAAAGGGAAGGTCAACAAAGTGATCACTGAAGGTGGAATTCTGGGCCGGATCGAGAACCTCGAGCAGAGCTGCCGACGGATCACCATGGTAATCCCCGGATAGCTTATCGATTTCATCGAGCAGGAACACGGGGTTCTTCTTGCCCACCTTGCGCAGGCCGTCGATGATGCGTCCCGGCATGGCGCCCACATAGGTGCGGCGATGACCGCGGATTTCCGCTTCATCCCGGACGCCGCCTAAGGAGGCCCGCACGAACTCGCGGCCTGTAGCTCTGGCTACGGAGGTGGCCAGCGAAGTCTTGCCTACGCCGGGCGGCCCGACCAGGCAGAGAATCGGCGCACTCTTATCCTTGGCCAGTTTATGCACCGCCAGATAATCCAGGATCCTGTCCTTGACCTTGGTCAGGCCATAATGGTCTTCATCGAGGATTTTCTTGGCAACGGCAATGTCCACCGTATCTTCAGATTCCTCATTCCAGGGCAGTTCCAGCAGGCAGTCGATATAGTTGCGGATCACCCCGGCTTCCGCGTGCATATTGCTGAAGGTATCGAGGCGGTTCAGTTCCTTTTCCACGGCTTTCTGTACGAATTCCGGGTAATTCCCCTCCTGCAGTTTCTTGCGGGCTTCGTCAATCTCACTCTTGTTGCTGTCGCCGAGTTCCTGACGGATGGCCTTGATCTGCTCCCGCAGATAGTAATCCTTCTGGATCTTGTCCATCTGCTTGCGCACCTGCTTGCCAATCTTATGCTCCATCTGCAGGATTTCCATTTCCCGGGTGAGCACGCCATAGAGTTTTTCCAGACGTTCTTTGACATCGATAGCCGCCAGGAGTTCCTGACGGGTTTCCACCTTGAGGTTCAGATGGCTGGCAATAAGGTCTGCCAGTCTGCCGGCATCGTCAATGATTGCCACAGAAACCAAGGTTTCGGGCGGAATCTTCTTGGACAGGCGCACCCATTCCTCAAACTGATGCACGACAGCGCGGTTCAGCGCCTCCATATTCATGGAGGTATCGATCTTGTCGGTGAATTCTTCTACATCAACCGCATCGAAATTCTCCTGCTCATGGAATTCATGGATCAGTGCCCGGCGCTTGCCTTCCACCAATACGCGCACCGTATCACCGGGCAGTTTGATGACCTGGCGGATCTCCGCCACCACCCCTACGGGATACAATTCTTCAAAGGTGAATTCCTCGGCTTCCGCATCCGTCTGCGTCGTAAGCATGACCTCACGGTTTTCCACCATGGCTTCTTCAATAGCCGCCATGGAACGATCCCGCCCCACATCAATATGAATCATCATATAAGGGAATACGACCATGCCCCGCAAGGGCAGCAATGGCAATGTACGCAATTCAGCCATTTGACTCCCTCCTTTTTCCTAAAATAATAATATATAAACAAGGCGCTGCCGCAGCAACGCCTCGCCTTACGCCTGCCATAAGTCAGGCAGATGCTTCACTGTTCTGCACCTTCTTGTCGATGGTCAGAACAGGATCTTTTTTATTGTTTACCGTCTCTTTGGTCACATGGCAGGCCGTGACACCTTCAATGGAAGGAATGTCATACATCACGTTGCACATGATGCTTTCGATGATTGACCGCAAGCCACGGGCACCGGTTTTGCGTTTCAAGGCTTCCTTAGCGATCAAACGCAAGGCGTCATCCTCAAAGGAAAGCTTCACGCCATCCAGTTCCAAAAGCTTCGCATACTGCTTGACCAAAGCGTTCTTCGGCTGGGTCAAGATGCTGACCAAAGCATCTTCGTCCAAAGAATCCAAAGTCACTACCACCGGTACGCGGCCGATAAACTCCGGAATCAGACCGTGTTTCAGCAAATCCTCCGGCAGGAGCTTTTTGAGGGTTTCCCCTACACTGCGCTGCTGCTTCTTGGATTTGATATTGGCGCCAAAGCCCATCTGTTTCTGGCCGATACGGCTTTCGATAACTTTCTCAATGCCGTCAAAGGCACCGCCACAGATGAACAGGATATTCGTGGTATCAATCTGGATCAGCTCCTGATGGGGATGCTTGCGCCCCCCCTGCGGCGGAACCGACGCCACCGTACCTTCCAAAATCTTCAGCAGGGCCTGCTGCACGCCTTCACCAGACACATCACGGGTGATGGAGGGATTTTCCGACTTGCGGGCAATCTTATCGATTTCATCGATGTAGACAATGCCCCGTTCGGCTTTCTCCACTTCGTAATCGGCAGCCTGGATGAGCTTCAGCAGGATATTCTCCACATCCTCACCCACATAGCCGGCTTCGGTCAGAGCCGTGGCATCAGCGATGGCAAAAGGTACATTGAGTATCTTGGCCAAAGTCTGCGCCAACAACGTCTTGCCGCTGCCCGTAGGACCGATCATCAGGATGTTGGACTTTTGCAGTTCCACATCATCCCCCTTGGAAAGGCCCATATTGATGCGCTTGTAGTGGTTGTAGACAGCCACGGCAAGGCTCTTCTTGGCATCGTCCTGCCCGATTACATACTGGTCTAAGATCGCGCGGATGTCCTTCGGTTTTGGGACGTCCTTCAGTTCTACCTCTGCTTCCTCACTGAACTCTTCTTCAATGATCTCATTGCAGAGCTCAATGCATTCGTCGCAGATATAGACGCCGGGACCTGCAACCAGCTTCCTTACCTGCTCCTGCGTCTTGCCGCAAAACGAGCATTTGAGCTGACCTTTTTCATCCCCAAACTTCAACATGACACCACCCCTCAATCTTTAGCGTCGTTTTTCTTCGTCTTTTTGGGACGGGTAATCACTTCATCCACAATGCCATAAGCCTTGGCTTCGGCTGCGGTCATGAAGTTATCGCGTTCCGTGTCATTATTGATTTCCTCTGCGGTCTTGCCCGTGGAAGAAACAAAGATATCATTGATGGTTTCACGGATGCGCTGAATCTCACGGGCCTGAATCTGAATGTCCGTGGACTGCCCCTGGGCACCACCCAGCGGCTGATGAATCATCACCCGGGCGTTGGGCAGAGCGAAGCGCTTGCCCTTTGCACCAGCTGTCAGGAGCACTGCCCCCATGCTGGCCGCCTGTCCAATGCAGATCGTGGACACGTCCGGCTTGATATACTGCATGGTATCATAGATAGCCAGGCCAGCGGTAACCACACCGCCGGGGCTGTTGATGTAGAGATAGATATCCTTGTCCGGATCTTCCGATTCCAAAAAGAGCATCTGTGCTACTACTACATTGGCTACACTATCGTCAATCTGACCGCCCAGAAAGATGATCCGATCCTTGAGCAGGCGGGAATAGATATCGTATGCCCGCTCGCCACGGTTAGACTGCTCTACTACCATAGGTACATAATTCATTGGAATACCCCCATATACAGGGAAAGATTAGGCAATGCTGTCGATGATGAACTGTGCCGTCTTCTTGCGCAGTACCGTTGCAGCCAGATCGCCAACGCGTCCCTGTTCCTTGATGATTTTCTGAACCTGCTGCGGCGTAGCACCATAAGCGGCAGCCATGCCAGCAACTTCAGCGTCGAGGTCTTTCGCCTCAACCTTGATGTCCTCAGCTTTGGCAACTTCTTCCAGCATGAGGTCCGTACGAACGTTCTTCTCAGCCGTTTCACGATAATCTTCGCGGATCTTGTTGATGTCCGTGCCAGCGTACTGGAGGTAAGCATCAAAGCTCATGCCCTGCTGTTCGAGACGCATAGCCATTTCGCGGATCATGGATTCCACGCGGTTGTCAATCATCACAGCCGGGATGTCAACAGTGATGTTGTTGGTTGCCATTTCGATAGCTGCGCTCTTCTGGTCGTTTTCAGCCTTGCGCTCAGCGTTTTCTTCCAGGTTCTTGCGGATATCAGCCTTGAGCTCGTCCAGCGTCTCGAACTTGCTGACCTTCTTAGCCAGTTCGTCGTCCATAGCCGGCAGTTCTTTCTGCTTAATGCTGCGGATCGTGCATTTGAAGGTAGCAGCCTTGCCAGCCAGTTCCTTAGCATGATATTCTTCCGGGAACGTTACGTTGACTTCCTTCTCTTCGCCAATCTTGGCACCGATCAGCTGATCCTCAAAGCCCGGGATGAAGCTGCCGGAACCAATCTGCAGCGGATAATCCTGGCCTTTGCCGCCTTCGAATGCTTCGCCATCTACGAAACCTTCGAAATCCAGCGTCGTGAAATCGCCATCTTTGACTTCGGAACCTTCCGGAGCATCAACCATCTTGCCCTGACGATCCTGGAACGTCTTGAGCTGCTTTTCCACATCTTCGTCGGTAACAGCTTCCACGTTCTTCTCAACCTTCAGGCCTTTGTAATCGCCCAGCTTGACTTCCGGACGCGGCGTAACCGTAGCCTTGAAGACGAGATCTTTGCCATCTTCGAGGGTTTCGATGTCGATCTGCGGACGGCTTACCGGCTCGATCTTCTGCTCTTCGAGAGCATCAGCAAATGCCTTGGGGCCGACGATGTCGAAAGCTTCCTGCATGATAGCATCCATGCCCACGTTGCGCTCGATGATCTTGCGCGGAGCCTTGCCCTTGCGGAAACCCGGAATATTTACACGGTTGCTGAGACGCTTTACAGCCTTTTCCACTGCTTTGGAAACTTCCGCAGCTTCAACCTCCACCGTCAGAGTAACCTGCTGGTTTTCACCATTTTCAACCGTAACTTTCATTGTCTGAAACGACCTCCTGTATTGTCTAAATCAAGGTATGAACATGATTTGACGCACTTAACCGCAAACATGCCATACTTGTTATATCATATCATAGAACGGGAGGATTTACAAGATTTATATGACGATATCCGTGCCCAGTACGCAGATATAATAAAAACTGTGAAAAAAGCAATGGCTTGCTTTTTTCACAGTCCGAAAGTCAGGTGTTATGCTTCCTTCTTATCAAAAGGTACATGATTGAGAATAAGGTCAGGATTGTTATCCATAATCCAGCCCAAAGCCCATTCGTTATTGACCAGCAGCACCGGATTGTTGTGACGGTCATAAACGAACATGCCGCGGTCAGCCCCCTTGAGTTCTGCCGGCGTCACTTCATGACCATCTTCAAAGGCCATCCAACGGGCAACTTCATAAGGCTGCATATTCATTTCAATATCTACATTATATTCGTTCTTGAGACGGTACTCCAGCACTTCAAACTGCAGGGTACCAACCGTGCCGACGATGTAGGATTCCGTACCAGCACCAGCCTGCTGGAAGAGCTGGATGGCGCCTTCCTGCGTCAGCTGCTCAATGCCTTTGACGAACTGCTTGCGCTTCATGGTATCCTTAGCCTGCACGCGGGCGAATTTTTCGGGCGGGAATACCGGGAAATCGGCATATTTGAACTTGTGGGAAGCATCGCAGACCGTATCGCCGATGCCAAACACACCTGGATCGAAAAGGCCGACGATATCACCCGGATACGCTGTGTCAATGATCTGACGATCCTGGGCCAGGAACTGCTGGGGCTGAGCCAACTTCAACATCTTACCCGTACGCTCATGCCATACTTCCATATTGCGCTCAAATTTGCCAGAGCAGATGCGGATAAAGGCCAGACGATCGCGATGGGCTGGGTTCATATTGGCCTGAATCTTGAACACAAACCCCGAGAACTGCTCGTCATTGGCCGGGATCAGTCCATCCGATGATTTGCGGGGCTGCGGCGTGGGTGCCATGGAAATGTAACCTTCGAGAAAATCCTGCACACCGAAGTTGGTCATGGCCGAGCCGAAGAACATCGGCGTGAGTTCACCGGCATTGACCTTTTCCATGTCAAATTCTTCGCCGGCTTCATTCAAAAGTTCCAAATCCTCCTGCAGGGCTTCCCATACATCTTCACCGACGCGCTCGATAACCTGCGGATCATTGGGCTCAAAGACATCCGCTACACGGGCTTCCTGACCATGGGTGGTGTCAGCAGCAAAGAGCAGCACCTTGTCATTGCGGCGGTCATACACGCCCATATACTGGCCATCCTGACCAATAGGCCAGTTCATCGGATAGGAACGGATGCCCAGCACATTTTCGATTTCATCCATCAAATCGATTGGCGCCTTGCCGAAATGGTCCAGCTTGTTGACAAAGGTAAAAATGGGAATGCCGCGCTGCTTGCAGACCTTGAAGAGTTTCTTGGTCTGAGCTTCGACGCCCTTGGCCACGTCGATAACCATGACAGCACTGTCCACTGCCATCAACGTGCGGTAAGTATCTTCACTGAAGTCCTGATGGCCCGGCGTATCGAGAATGTTGATGCGGCAGCCATCATAGTCGAACTGCAGCACGGACGAAGTTACGGAGATACCACGCTGTTTTTCGATTTCCATCCAGTCTGACACTGCATGACGCTGGGTCTTGCGGGATTTGATAGAACCGGCCAGATGAATGGCACCACCGTAGAGCAAAAGTTTTTCCGTCAAAGTCGTCTTACCAGCATCCGGGTGAGAGATGATGGCAAAGGTACGACGCTTTTCAATTTCTTTATTCAGTTCTGCGCTTAAAGCTGACAAAGTGAATCCTCCAATAGTCATATTACATCGATACAAACACATTTACCCCTGTCTTTTCGCAGGGGTTTGCATACCAATAACAATCATTCTACCATAAAAATAAAAAATTGGCACGGGATTTTTGCCCGTGCCAGCTTTAGTATGATGAAAAACATATCGTCATACTCAACACCTTTGCATAAGTAAGGCTTCCTGCCCAGCCAAAAAGGCACCATGCCAAAGTATTTATCCCATGGCATGGTGCCCCATCGTCATATATTTCTTTACTTAGATTTACTTCATATATGTTTCCAGAAAAGCAAATACCCGTTGAAAATATTCCTGAGGAGCAGTATTTTTTGCATCGGCATGTCCTGCTCCCGCTACGATGAATTTTTCCTTAACGGGGGCTGATGATGCTGCATATAGTTTATCCATCATCTCACAAGGAACCAGTTTATCGGCATCGCCATGTATGAACAGCATGGGCACATCGGTATGAGGAACACTGCGTAAAGGTGCTGCATCCGAGATGGCGGATCCAATCTTCACAGGGCTGACAATATCCACACAGTTCATTATGGGAGATTCCGGCAGGCCAAATAATTTGTCAAGCTGCACAGTGAACATATCATAGGCACTGGTATAGCCACAGTCTTCAATGGCAGCCACCACATTTTGCGGCTGCTTTGCCGTCGTCATCATCACCGTGGCCGCCCCCATGGAAATCCCATGCAAGGCAATTTTAGCGATCTCATTCTTCTGGGCGATCTCTTTTGCCCAAAGGGCGATATCATCGCTCTCCTTTACCCCCATGGTAAAGTATTTCCCTTCACTTGCTCCGGCAGCACGCAGATCCGGCGTCAGGACGTTGTAGCCATGCTTTATGTACTCATCAGCATAATCCCAGACAAAACTCTGATTGCGCCCATATCCATGCACCAGGATTACCCAGCGGTTGCTGGGCTCTGGGGGTGAAAAATGGGTGGCCACAAGTTTCAGCCCGTCCGGAGAGATTATCGTCCATAGTTCATTTTTGGCCTGCGGTTTAGCTGGCGCATCCAGTCCCGGCTCCACAATTGCCGCAGCCGCTTCCGGTATGGCCGTGGGGTCTTCCGGATTGCCCCGCAGCAGGGCATAGTCTACGAACCCACTACCGATAAGATAGCCTGCTCCCGCCAGCAACAGCAGAAGTATGACGCACAGACTTAAAAAGATTTTTTTGCTCTTGATAATTGCCAACATCTTCTTTCCCTTCTTATGCATCAAATTCCCCAATCAGCCGCCAAGGAAGGGACGATATTCTTGAGGTCTTCCTAATTTTCTTACGCATATTCAGTCCCCCCCATCGTCAAGTTACAATTTACGACTGTCCTCTCTTGAGTTTTTTTTATAGCCATAAAATTTCAGTCCCAGCATGGTGATATCATCAGATTGTTCCGCTTCTCCAGCATAGACGCCCACATCCTGCCGAACGGCAGCGAGGATTTCTCGCACATTTTTTTCTCCCTGGACATTCAGCGTTTCCTGCAGACGCTCTTCCGAATACATCCCTCCTGCCTCATTCATGGCCTCCGTCACACCGTCCGTATAAAGGAAAATCATCTCTCCTGGCTGCAGGACAAGGCTGTGGGACTCATACATCCCCTCCTCGTTTACACCGAGCATCATATGCTTTTTCTTATGCCGCAGATAACGGAACCTACCATTTTCCTGCACCAGTGGCGGATTATGGCCGCCGTTTACATAGATGAGTTCTCCCGTAACCAGGTCAAGCTGGGCAATAAACACGGTGACAAACATCATTTCCTCATTTTCCCGGCATAGCTCCTGATTGGCCAACATCACGACAGCAGCAAAATCATCGGGGTCTTTGGCCATCAGCACCAGATTTTTCAGCGTCGTTTTGGCGCGCATCATGTAGAGCGCTGCGGGAATGCCCTTGCCAGACACATCGGCGATGGTGATGACCAGATGATTCTCATCCGTCAGGTAAAAATCGTAGAAGTCCCCTCCCACGCCCTTAGCGGCATCCATGGAGGCATAGATCTGAAATTCCTGGCGGCTGGTCAGGAAATCCTGTGGCAGCGCCCCCAGCTGAATGTTTTTGGCCACCGAAAGCTCAGCTGCCGCTTTCTCCTTCTCTGCCGTCACCTGGGACAGGTTCTCGATATATGCTTTCAGCTCATCCGTCATAGCATTGAAGCAGACGGCTAGATGTTCAATCTCATCACCGGTTTTTATCTCCAACTTCTTGTCCAGATTGCCGCTGGCAATTTCCCTTACGCCATCAGCCATCTGCTTTATGGGCTGAACGAATCGGTCTGAAAGCCGCTCTGACATGAAAAACATGATGACAATCATGATGAGCAGCGCCAGCAGAGCCGCCTGCAAAAGGAAAAGATATTCACGCTGCAGGTTTTCCTTGAAATTATCCATCTGCCCCATAAAATAATTCTGGCTTTCCTGAAGAGAAGAGGAAATATCCTCCTGTGACACCAAAAGACCAAGGCTCCAGCCCATGGTGGGGATAGGCGCAAAGGCCAGCATATACTTCTCGCCGTATACCTCCACAGGCAGCATGCCTCTTTCGCCCTTGGCCATCTGCCGGGCAGCCTGGGCCAGCTCCGCCACCTCACTTTGCCGCAGGTCCTGTGGCTGGTCTGTCTCTGCCAGCACACCTTCCTGCATAGGCGAAAAGACAATTTTGCCCTCATTGGTCATGACAAAGTTGATGCCCTTTTCGCCAATGGCAGTATCGTGAATGTATTGCCGCAGCTTTTTCGTAGCCATATCCAGGCTTGCCACTCCGGCAATCCCTTCCGCATCATAGTAAGGGACAGAGCAGCTTATTACCTCCACATCGCTGTGTTCCTCGTTCAGAATCGTGAGATAAGGCAGGGAAAATACCACCTTATTGGCGTTGACAGCATTTACATACCAAGGCCGGACACGAGGGTCATAGTCAAAGGCCGGGTCATCGGACAAGGGACTGTATTCATCGCCGGGAAATACGCTGCTGCAGATCAAAAATCCATGTTTGCTGCCAAAATAGGTTGCCGAATAGCTGTCATTGCCGTATGACTTTTCCATCGGCACCAGCGTGCCCTTGATATTGGCAGACAGCTCCACTTCCTTTTGTACCGTTTCGATGCCACGCTTGCGCACATCGGGGCTGTAAAGAATACAGGGCGCAGTAGGCGGAACTTTTCCATTATACAGGTCAAATACGTTCCCCGGCAGAAAGTTTTCTGGATGCAGCTGAATCCAGGTCAAAGCCTCGGACAGGATCTGCACATCATGCTGCATCAGCGACATTTCACGATCAATATACCCTGCTTCCGCCTTGGCCAGTTCCGCCAAAGTATCCTTGCTGGTCTTGTTGATATACTGCTTCGTGTACTCAGCCCCCGACTCCGAAAGCTGCGTTCCCATGTCCGCTATGTCTTTGCGGACAAAGGTCATGCCATAAAATGACAGCCCGGCAAACACCATGGCCGACAACAAGCTGCTTAAGATCAGCAGCCGCAACAGACGCGTCCTGATATTTGGCTGTTCATGCACCATTTTTCGTAATACCCGCAAGAACTCTCCCATAATCCGAACATCCTCTCAATTCAAAAGCACCATAACCAGTACATGTATTTTTTATAATTTCTATAAAAGTCATAAAATTCCTTCTTGCTTTGGTTTCAGATTGCCTGTTCAAAAATGGCACTGCTTTTTTCTACTTTTTCCGTCACTAGTGAGCCATAGGGAATTTTTGGCAAACGAAAAGAACCGTCATCACTCCACTGACTCCGGTTCTTTCTAAAAAGATGTAAGGAAATGGGATACTGGAAACTGGGATATGTTTCCAGAGAAGAGACCGATAGGTTTTTTCGGGGGCTGGTGGGATATCCAACCTCTCCCCTATCGACAATTATATTGTATCATACTATAAAGAAAAAATATACCCCTTTGCGCAAAAAAAATTCTTTATATAAATTTTTCTGTCTATTGCAAATTTATCTCGATCCTTTTTATTCCGCTCACTGATATAGTATAATGAATAGAGATTTTTTACGAAAGTGAGTGACAGATATGGCACTTTATCAGGCAAGAGTCTTCGGAATTGTTCAGGGCGTGGGCTTTCGTCCCTTCGTGGCCAGATTGGCTGCCCGTTTTCACATCAATGGCAGCGTCTGCAACAAGGGGCCCTATGTGGAAGTTTTCGCCCAGGGAGACGGCGAGGCCGTGAATGATTTTTTGACTGCCATCGAGCAGGAACCGCCGGAACGGGCTTCCATCCTGAAATTGACACGTCAGTCTTTGCAACAGGAGGAACGCTATGAGGACTTCCAGATCATTGAAAGTGCCAAGGAAAAAGGCTCCATTTTTGTGTCACCGGATATTGCCACCTGCGACAAGTGTCAGACAGAACTCTTTGATCCCCAAGATAGACGCTATCTGCATCCCTTCATCAACTGCACAGCCTGCGGACCACGACTGACTATATTGGACTCCATGCCCTATGACCGGGAACGCACCAGCATGGGAGATTTTCCCCTGTGTCCGGACTGCCAAGCCGAGTACGACTCCCCCGCTACCCGCCGCTACGATGCCCAGCCCGTCTGCTGCAATCACTGCGGGCCGGAAGTCTACATCATCGGTGCGGAAGCTATCCGGGGCGCCGAGGCGATCACCCACACCCGCAAGACGATTATCGACGGCGGCATTGTTGCCATCAAGGGAATCGGCGGTTTCCATCTCTGCTGCGATGCCACCAATGACGACGCTGTCCAGCGACTGCGTAAGCTGAAGCACCGCCCGGTCAAGCCCTTTGCGATTATGGCCCGGAATATGGCTGCAATTGAACGGGAATGTCATGTGGAAAATGGCCAGCAGGGAATGTTGACCGGTCATCAGAAGCCTATTCTGCTGTTAAAGCGGAATTTGACCGGTCAGATCGTGGACAGTGTTGCTCCCGGCAATCCGAAAATCGGTGTGATGCTCCCTTATGCGCCTTTGCATATGCTGTTGTTTGACTATCCGGATGGACTCACCATGCCCGATACTCTGATCATGACCAGCGGCAATCCGGCGGGGGCCCCGATCTGCCGGGACGATGAAAGCGCCATCGCTGCCCTTGAGGGCTTCTGCGACCTGATGCTCTCCCATAACCGCAAAATCCGCATCCGGGCTGATGATACGGTGATGGACTGGCTCGATGGAAAACCTTATATGATCCGCCGCAGCCGCGGTTTTGCCCCTCTGCCCTTTATGCTCAAGAATGATTTCCATGGTGCTGTGCTGGGGATTGGCGGGGAACTCAAGAATACTTTCTGCGTAGGCAGTGACAATATCTTCTACCCATCTCCCTATGTGGGCGACATGAGCGATCTGCGCACCATGCAGGCCTTGCGGGAAACCATCGGGCGGCTGACGGAACTATTGGAATGTGAGCCACAGCTGGTCGCCTGCGATATGCACCCCCGCTATAATACCGTAACCATAGCCAAAAAGCTGGGCCTGCCCCTGTTCCCGGTACAACATCATTATGCCCATATCCTTTCCTGTATGGCCGAAAATGACTATGACGAAGCTGTTATCGGCGTAGCCTTTGATGGCACGGGATATGGCCCGGACGGTACCATCTGGGGTGGGGAAATCCTGCAGGCGGATCTGGCAGGTTTTGAGCGGCTGGATTCCATCACCCCTTTCCGGCAGGCAGGCGGCGACAAGGCCAGCCGCGAAGGCTGGCGCATCGCGGTATCCCTGCTCTACAATTTAACCAAAAGCCAGGTTGAAACCCAAAAACTCGTGCAACAGTTGGGTCTTTGTTCCGATAATGACCTAAATGCCATGTTCTTTATGCTGGACAACAATATCAATACCATTACCAGCACCAGCGCCGGGCGCATCTTTGATGCAGTCAGTGCCATCCTGGGCATCCGCAAAAGTTCCACCTTCGAAGGAGAGGCCAGCATGTATCTGGAATTTGCCGCCCAGAAATGGCAGGATGAACATAAGGCTGATTTGCCAGTCCACTCTGCCGCCTTCAACACGGACAAAATATTCGCCCTTTTGCTGGAACAGCGGCTGGCTGGTGAAAACTGCTGCAAATTAGCCTATCATTTCCATGCCCAGCTTGCGCAGTTCACTGCTGCTGCCTGCCTGCGGGCCCGCGCCAAGACCAGCTTATCCACCGTGGCCCTGTCCGGAGGCGTATTCCAGAATCATTTGCTGACAGAGCTGACCACTAAAATATTACGGCAGCACGGTTTCCAGGTTCTGCGCCATAGCCAAATCCCCCCCAACGATGGCGGCATCTGCTTAGGTCAGGCTGTAGCAGCTATGTACCATCTTAATCAAAAATGATTATTTTGCAAAAATTGTAAAAAAATGATTGCCCATCTATTGCTTTTCATGTTATAATTTAAATGGAGGTACTGTCCTGTTTGCATGGCAAGGGAGGGATAGTTATGAGCGGTGCAAGCAGCATTGGTGGTTTCAGCTACCGTTGGAATCTGATGGCATCCGGAATTGCTTCTGTGGATGCCATAGTCAGGTCATCGAATTCATTCCAACATAATTCCAATACTCAAGACTCCTCTGCTGATCGTAATGCTGTGGAAAGTGCTACGATCACTAAGAGAATGTCTGATGGTACTATGGTTATCGTCCGCTATGATCAGCGTGCACATGTTTCATCGTACGACGCTGGCAATAATATCGGCGGCAATGTCAATTTAACTGCTTGATTGTATCTTTTTCAAGGATGGATTATACAGACAGGCGTATCTCATGCAACAATATGCAGGCGTAAATAGAAAACCGGCTGGTAGCCGGTTTTTTATATTCCACAAGGCAAAAGGAGACATTTAATGAACATCCAAATTCCTCAACTATATTACAGCAAACTGATGCGGGCCATTGTCGAATTCGATATGATAAACGACGGCGATCATATCCTGCTGGGGATTTCCGGCGGCAAGGACAGCATCTTCCTCGCCTATGCCATGGCCATCCTAAAAAAGCGCCTGCATAAGGATTTCAAACTGTCGGCCCTCACCATCAACCCTCAGTTCAGGGACGAGAATGGCCGCCCTGCCCTCTTTGATATCGAGCGGGCGCGGGATTTTATGGCCGAGCTTGAAATCCCCTATGATATCATCGATGTGGATATTGCCGGCACGATTGAAAATACCCCCGAGAAAAATCCTTGCTTTACCTGTGCTTTTTTCCGCCGGGGAGCCATGAACCGCTATGCCCTGGAACATGGCGTGAATAAGATTGCCTATGCCCACCACCATGATGATGCGGTGGAAACCTTCCTGATGAGTCTGCTCTATTCCGGGCAGCTCCATACCTTTACCCCCGTCACTTATCTGGACCGCACCAAGCTCACCGTCATCCGCCCGCTGGTTTACTTCCGGGAGTCCGAAATGGTGGACGCCATCCATATCCACGGCTTCGATCCGGTCAAAAGCCCCTGTCCCCATGATGGCAACACCTGCCGTCAGGAGGTCAAGGAACTGATTGCCACTCTGGGCGAGACCATTCCCGATGTCTATGACCATTTGGGCGCTGCCATGCGAAAAGGCGCACTCGGGGAGCTTTGGCCTGCTACCAAAACCCGCGCCGAAATGCGCCAAACATATTTTGAGTATAAAAATAAATAAATGATTTTTTTGCGCAGGTCACGCCTTATGGTTTGCCGTGACCTGCGCATTTATTTTATCCAGCAGTTCCTTTAATTCCTTGTTTTCCGTGAGTTTATAGGCGATATCCAGGAAATAGTTGGCATGTTCATACTTTTTATTGGCCAGCATGGATTTGCCGTACTGCATGGCGGTTTCGATGATTTTGGCATCAGGGCCTACCGGGAAACCGTATTTCTCGCCATAGGAACGCAGGGCACCGATGGATGGACGCTGGGCTTGGCCTTCAGTTTCCTCGTGGATGTATTTGAGCTCCAATTCCGCCTGATAGCGTCCCTCAGCATCGGCAAAGCTCATGCTCAGCAGGTAACAGCCTACCGCCTCATCCCACATCTGCTTTTCCACGAAGTAATAGCCCAGGTTGCGATAACAATGGGCGATTTCCTTGCGCTTGTAGGCAATGGGAAATACTGCCACCGTAAGTTCCTTGAACTTCTCCCAGTCCTTCTTCTGCTTGAAGATCTCTGCATGTTCAAAGGCGATGGCCGCGCTCATGGGATTCCAGTCCATGGCAATGGCCAAGGCCTCCTCTGCCTCATCCAGCTTGCCCTGCTCCAGCAGGATGGAGCCATACATGGCATAAAGGCGGTTCAGCGGTTCTTCAACATCGGCCACTGGCTGGATTTCGGGATGCTGCGTCTGGAACATGACCATTTCCATCAGGGTATTGAAGTCATAATAGTCCGCATGACCGTCATTATAGAGATTCAATTGTTCAACCTTATCGATTTCTGCTTTCAAGGCCGCCTCTGCTTCGGCGGCTTTTTTATTTTGCGCCAGCTCCACCGCCTGTGTCAGGATTTCATTTATTTCTTTGGTAAGGACACCATTCTGCATATTCTTGTTCACACTGCCTTTCCCATAAAAATAAAGGGGCCCGTAAGCCCCTTATTTATTTCTATTACAGCAATACTTTATGGCTGAGGTTTACGCGGCCCTTGTCATCAATCTCCACGACCTTGACTTCGAGCTGGTCACCAACCTGTACCACATCTTCCACATTCTCCACGCGGCGTTTAGCCAACTGGGAGATATGGCAGAGACCTTCCTTGCCCGGCAGGACTTCCACGAAGGCGCCGAACTTCATCAGGCGGGTTACGGTACCGGTGTAGACCTCACCGACCTCAACTTCCTTGACGATGTCTTCGATCATCTGACGGGCTTTCTTCATGCCCTCTGCATCGGCGGAGAAGATGAAGATATTGCCGTCTTCATGGATGTCGATCTGTACGCCGGTAGCATCAATGATGCCCTTGACCACCTTGCCGCCGGTGCCAATGACGTCACGGATCTTGTCCACCTTAATCTGCATGGTTTCCACACGCGGAGCGTACGGAGACAGGTCTTCGTTGGGCTTATCGATGACTTCCAGCATCTTGCCCAGGATGAAGGCACGGCCACGCTTAGCCTGCTGCAAAGCAGAAGACAAGATGTTGCGGTCGATACCAGCCACCTTGATATCCATCTGAATAGCGGTGACACCATTTTCCGTACCGGCCACCTTGAAGTCCATATCGCCCAGCGCATCTTCCATGCCCTGGATATCGGTCAGGATCGTGTAGGCATCCCCTTCTTTGACCAGACCCATAGCCACGCCGGAAACCGGACGTTTGATGGGCACGCCGGCCTGCATCAGGGACAAGGTGCTGCCGCAAACGGAACCCATGGAACTGGAACCGTTGGATTCCAGAACTTCCGAAACGAGGCGGATGGTGTACGGGAATTCTTCCGTGGAGGGAATGACCGGTACCAGAGCGCGCTCTGCCAGTGCACCATGACCGATTTCGCGGCGGCCTGGGCTGCGGATGGGCTTTGCTTCGCCGACGGAATAGCCGGGGAAGTTGTAATGATGGATATAGTGCTTCGTGGTTTCGGGGCCAAGGCCATCGATGATCTGTTCATCGCTCATCGGCCCTAAGGTGGTCACCGTCATGATCTGCGTCTGGCCGCGCGTGAACAGGCCGGAACCATGTGCACGGGGCAACAGACCTACTTCGCAGCTGACCGGGCGCACTTCTTCGAGGCCACGGCCATCCGGACGGATCTTTTCATGGGTGATCATATGGCGCACGATCTCTTTTTCCAGATCATGCAGGGCCATGGCGATTTCCTTGTCCATTTCCGGATATTCCACGAGGAAATGTTCCATGGTATCGGCATTGACTTCCGCAATATGGGCATCGCGATCGAGCTTGTCCGGATTGCGGGTTGCTTCGTCAAGTCTGTCCTTGGCGTATTCACGAATGGCAGCTTCGAGTTCTTCAGGCACAGTGAAGAGCTTGGTGATACGCTTTTCCTTGCCGCAGGCCTGCTGGATCTCTTCCTGGAACGCCACGATGCGCTTGATTTCCTGATGGCCATAGAGGATGGCATCGAGGATCACATCTTCCGGCAGCTCGTTAGCACCAGCTTCCACCATCATCACGGCATCCTTGGAGCCGGCAACGGTGAGGTTCAGCGTGGAAACCTTGCGCTGTTCTTCCGTGGGGTTGATGACGAATTCATCATTCACGCGGCCGACACGCACACCAGCAATCGGACCCATGAACGGAATATCGGAGATGCAGAGGGCAGCAGACGCACCAATCATGGCAGCCAGTTCCGGAGCATTGTCCTGCTCAACGGACATTACCGTAGCCACAATCTGCACATCATTGCGGTAGCCCTTGGGGAACAGCGGGCGGATGGGACGGTCAATCAGGCGGGCACAGAGGATGGCGTCGCTGGAAGGACGGCCCTCACGCTTGATAAAGCCGCCGGGAATCTTGCCTGCAGCATACATCTTTTCTTCGTAATCCACCGTCAGCGGGAAGAAATCCACGCCTTCGCGGGGTTCAGCGGATGCGGTAGCCGTGACGAGCACCACCGTATCACCATAGCGGACGAAGGCAGCGCCGTTGGCCTGTTTTGCCAGTTTGCCGGTTTCAATCGTCAGCTTGCGGCCGCCCAGTTCCATTTCAAAACTTTGCATAATTCTCCTCCTACGTCAAACTCATACTTTGATATAGTTCGACATCTATTGATTTAATCCTGTCATAAAGGAAATATACAAGAAAAAAGCGGGAAAATCTCCCGCTTTCTTTGCTTAAGGTAATCTCGCTATTAGCCGATCGTAGCGCGGATGCCGAGCTTAGCGATGATGGAACGATAACGCTCGATGTCCTTCTTGTAGAGGTAGCTGAGGAGACGGCGGCGATGACCAACCATCTTCAGCAGGCCACGACGGGAATGATGGTCCTTCTTGTGCTCCTTCAGATGATCCGTGAGGTACTGAATGCGAGCGGTCAGTACAGCGATCTGTACTTCCGGAGAACCCGTGTCACCTTCGTGAACGGCATACTTCTGCATGATTTCCTGTTTTGCTTCCTGAGTCAACATGTGAAAACTCCTCCTATAAATCTAAAATATGTCCTACAGCTAAGATGGCGTCGGAGTTCTTCGCCGTCCGGGCTGTGGATTGGTGTCAAACACCTTTGTAAGTATAGCATAGGCCCATTGGCCTTGTAAAGACAAATCTTGCGCTTTGCCCTTTATTTCGGCAAATATTTCATGAAGATGCGTTCGTCCTGTCGGATCTCACCGGAAAGATGCTTGTAAGTCACAAGCTGTGTCATCCCCTGCACGATCCGATATCCTAATTTCTTATGTGCTTTCAGGGACGCGGTATTCGTAGCCTTGGTACGGCTTACAATTCCCTTCGCAGAAATTTTCCGGCGTAGTTCCTGTTCCATGCTGGAAAAAATCTGCCGATGACGATAGGCCTTCCCTACGCCCCCTTCTTCCAGAAACCAATAAGCCTCCGGATTTATGCCATTATTCTGTGCTATCCGGGCTATTTCCACATCATCCTTCAGCGGCACCGCAGCCAAAAAGCCCGCACACCGCGCCAACTCGCTATCCATACAGAGAACAATCAGCCCTTTGTCTGCGTAACTGCGAAAGAGACGAGCCACCTCATCAGCAGTAAAATATTCTTCGTAAGGAGGTTGGGCAAAACATTCCAAATAAATCTCATATAATTCGATTTCCGTAAATAATGCTGCCATCCGCTGGCCGGAATCAATGGTCAATAGCTCCAGATTATTCATATCACTTCAACTCCACTACTGTGGCACCAGTGCCACCCTCGTTAATATCAGCAAATTGGAAACTAAGTACATTACGATGATTCTTCAAATAGGCATGGACCCCCTTGCGCAGGGCGCCGGTTCCCTTGCCGTGGATAATCAGGACCTGCGAAAGCCCGGCAATCACGGCATCGTCGATAAACTTGCCTAAAGTCATTTCTGCTTCGTCCACCATCATGCCACGGATATCGATATCCCGGCCGATGTTCTGAGTCTTCTGCAGGAAACTGCCAGACTGGGAATTCTTGCGGCTGCCGGTATTCACACCGGGCTTTTCCTCGACCTTATGAGCAAGGAAGGTGCAGGCATTGGCCTTGAGTTTGGTACGCAGGGCGCCTACCTGTACCGTCAGGTCCTTGCCCTGGATCTCCAGCACCGTGCCCTTCTGATCCAGCTTCTTCACATAAACCGTATCGCCCACGCGGATCTTCTTGAGATCGATGCGCTGGCCCACGCCCTTCTGCGCCATGATGCCTGGATTAGCCTTGGCCGAAGCTTCATTGATTTTCGCCCGGGCATTCTGGATGGCCTGCTGGCGTGCCCTGATGCCCTGATCGTCAAACTGCTCCTTGAGCTGGTTGATGACCTCTTCCGACTCCCGCCGCGTCTGACGGATAAGGGCGGCACTCTTGTCCTTAGCCTTGCGGATGATATCGCCCTTCTTCTGGCTGAGCTCTTCCTTGGCCTTCAGCAGCTTTTCTTCCAGCTTCTTCACCCGGGCCTGCCGCTCAGCAATATCGGCATTGCGCTGCTCATACATCATCTTTTCATTTTCCAACTCATTGATGACATGTTCAAACTGCGCATGGTCGGCCTTTACGAGCTGCTGGGCCCGCAGGATCAAGGAATCCGCCAGCCCCAGCCGCTTGCTGATGGCAAAGGCATTGCTGGCACCCGGGATACCGATCAACAGGCGGTAAGTGGGGCGCAGGGTTTCAATATCAAATTCAACACAGGCATTTTCGATTCCTTCCCGGGTATAGGCAAAGGTCTTCAATTCCGAATAATGCGTAGTGGCAATAGTCGTAGCCTGTACTTCCAGTAATTTTTCCAGAATGGACATGGCCAAAGCCGCACCTTCTTCGGGATCAGTGCCGGCACCCAATTCGTCCAACAGCAATAAATCGTCGCTTTCCACCTTATCCAGGATGCTGACGATATGCGTCATATGGGCCGAGAAAGTGGACAAGCTCTGCTCAATGCTCTGCTCATCCCCGATATCGGCATAGATATTCGCATACAAGGCGATTTCCGAGCCCTGATCGACAGGCAGGTAAAGACCTGCCTGAGCCATCAATACCAGCAGCCCCAAGGTTTTCATGGTGACGGTCTTACCGCCGGTATTCGGGCCGGTAATCAGCAGCATCCGATAATCCTGTCCGATGCTGATTGTGGTCGGTACGACCTTATCCACAGCAATCAGCGGATGACGGGCATTACTCAGCACCGTACGGCCTTCCTCATTCAGGAGAGGTCTTACCGCCTTCATGGCATTGGCCAGCCTTGCCTTGGCAAAGGTGAAGTCAATGTCCCCTAAGATCTCGCAGTTGGCAGAAAGCGTCTCCTTCTCCCGCTGGATCTCACCGGACAGCTGCCGCAGGATGCGTTGGATTTCCTGCTGCTCAGCCAAAGTCAGCTGCTTCACATCATTATTGAGCTCCACCACAGCCATCGGCTCGATAAAGAGGGTGGAACCGCTGGCGGACTGGTCGTGGATCAGGCCAGGAAAATGCGCGCGGTACTCAGCCTTTACCGGAATAACATAACGCTCATCACGGACCGTAACGATGGCATCCTGAAACATCTTCTGATAAGCCCCATCATGGAGAATCGCATTGATCTTGTCCTTGATGCGGGTTTGGGAGGATTTCAGTTCCCGGCGGATGCGGCGCAATTCCACGCTGGCATCTTCCCGCATATTACCATGTTCATCGATGACATTATTGAGGTTGCGCTCCAGCTGTCCTAGGATTTCCAAGGAACGTGCCCATTCCTGTAAAATTGGGGATTCCATTTCCAGATCCCGAAAGAAATACTTGATGGTACGCATGGCATACATGGTGCTCATGATATTCTGCAGCTCTTCGAGTTCCAGTATGGCCCCCTTGCCCGCTTTCTTCAGAAGCAGACGGATATCCCGGATTCCTCCTAAAGGCGGTGCTGACATAGAAAGCACCTTGACCGCTTCCGTCGTCTGCTCCTGCCATTCCAAAACTTCGGCAAAGTCCGAGCTGGGCACCAGCTCATGGGCTTTTTCCTTGCCCAATGCCGAACCGGCATATTCTGCCAATTTATCGGTTATCTTCCTGTATTCTAAAACCTTAAATGAATCTTGTTCCATTAAACGTAAAACTCCTCTAAAAAAAATGGTCATAATCAGGATTGACCAGTCAACTGTTTTTTCCGTAATCCTTTCAATGCCTGGGCTAGATTTTCCCGGATATCACCGGCAAGCAGGGATTCCCCCTTTTCGCCATAGGCAATATCGCCTGCCCGGCCATGCAGGTAAACACCTGCCAACGGTGCCAAACCGCTCTCCGTCTGCTTCATCAGTCCCGTAATGGTACCGGCCAGCACATCACCGCTGCCAGCTGTTGCCATGCCGGGATTCCCCTGGGAAGACAAAAAGATCATGCCATCCGGATAAGCCACCAGCGTACATTCACTCTTGACCACCAGGATGCACTGATATTCTGCCGCAGCCTCACGGACAATGGGCAGAAGCGACTCCCGCAGTTCCGGCACAGTTACGCCCAAAAGAGCTGCCATTTCCCCTAAATGCGGTGTGAGTACCGGCACCTGCGGCAATTTGCTCAAATCATCCGGTTGGCTGTTAAAGGCAAAGAGCGCATCCGCATCCATGACCAATGGCTTATTGACACGCTGCACGAACATGCGGATCAGTTCCTGCGTTTCCATGCTGCGCCCCATTCCCGGGCCAATCAACACGGCATCATGTATCTGCGCCAGTTCCAGCAGTTTCTTCAACGCCTCTTCACCGCCCATTGCTCCCGTGGTCTTTTCCGCCACGGGCTGCACCATGACTTCCTGCAGCTGACCAGCCAGTACAGGCTGTAACGATGCTGGCACGGCCAACGTGACAATCCCCGCACCGGCACGCAAAGCGGCTGTCGCGGCCAAAGCTGCCGCGCCGGTCATCCCCAGTGACCCGGCCACCACGAGGATTTTGCCGCAATCTCCCTTATGCACCGCTTTCCCACGCAAGGGCAGTAATGTCACCGCCAGTTTATCATCCAGCAATGCCTGCCGGATCTGCTTGCTTTGCAGCAGATTCTGCGGAATGCCGATATCATCAACAATCAACTGGCCGGTCATATCCGCACCGGGACTCAGCAAATGACCAACTTTGGGCAGCCCCAGTGTCAGTGTCATATTCGCCATAATCGCTACCGTAGAGACCTTGCCTGTATCAGCCTCCACACCACTGGGAATATCCACAGACAGTACCTTTTTGCCGGCTTCATTGACTTCTTCAATCAGACGCAGGACTTTCTTCTTCAACTCACCATTGAAGCCCGTACCTAAAATACCATCCACGATGCCATCGGCAAATTTCAGCGCTACATGCAGGCGATTCCAATCCCGGTCTTCTTCCAGACCATGGACTTCGATGCCCATTTTGTCACTGGCCTTTTTCATGCGGGATGAAGCAGTCTTCAGATGCGCCGGTTCACAGGTCAAAAAGATCTTGATCTTCGCCCCCATATTGGTCAGATAGCGGGCGGCGGCAAAGGCGTCTCCACCGTTATTGCCACTGCCTGCCAATACACAGATGGTTTTGCCTGCCACTTCGCCCAACAGATGCTCCATGGCCTGAGCAATACGATGACCGGCACTTTCCATCAGCAGGAGTTCCGGCAGACCGTATTCCTCGGCAGCCAATCGATCGATATTACGCATTTCTTCACTTACTGCTATCTTCATCCTTATGCCTCCATCACACATTGCGCTGCCCCATACTCTTTTGTATGCGTCAGGGACAGCCAAATATTCTTTACGCCCTTCGTCCGGGCCAGATCTGCAAAATAACCGGTCAGTCGAGTCTGGGGACATCCCAACTCATCCGGCAGGATTTCCATATCCGTGAGTTTCCCACCGCGCAAGCCTGTCCCAAAAGCCTTCATAATCGCTTCTTTGGCCGCAAAACGGGCAGCAAAGCTCTGTGCTGCCTGTTGTCCACGACTGCGGCAATACTCGATCTCTGCCGGGGTAAACACCCGGGTGACAAAGTGATCACTTATGATCGCCTTTTTCACCCGGCTGACTTCTACTATATCCATACCAATTCCTGTAATCAAAAAAACAGCCTCCTATAATCTTACCATTTATTTGTCTTTTAGGCAAAGAACAAGCCGGCTTTTCAGCCGGCTTTGTCCTGCTTGCTTTACATAGATGTTGTTGCCATCCTGCTGCTGGCCGCTCCATCGGTGGAGGGAGTAGCTGGACCACTATTGTTCGTCGGCATGCCATCGGCGCCCGTATCGGGCTTGGTGACCTTGCCGCCTGCAGGCTCATTGGGATTAAAGCGATAATTGCGGGCGATGAAAATCTCTACCCGGCGATTCTGCTGTCTGCCGGCATCGGTCTTATTATCGGCAATAGGCCGATATTCGCTATAGCCAATGGCACTGAAACGGGCAGGATTCAACGATTTCTCTGCCGCCAGCACAGCCTTCATCAGGTTCATAGCCCTGGACGAGCTTAGCTCCCAATTGGAGGGATATTGAGCCGTATTGATGGGAACATTATCCGTGTGCCCGGAAATGACCACCCGTTCCGGCAGCGATGCCAGCATACCGGCCACTACGGGAACAATGGATTGGGCCTGTCCCACCAGCTGGGCAGAACCCGAGGGGAACAGCGCCCGTTCCTTGATGCGGATCATCAGGCCTTCTTCGGCCATCTCCGTACTGAGCTGATCCTCCAAATGATTTTCTTCAATGTATTCCTGCATCTTTTTCTGGACTTCTTCCAGCTGGCTGTTTTCCGCAAAATAAGCCGAATTACCCAAATCCTCATCCGACGGCATCTCAGCCCGGCGGCCTACATTGGGGCCTGCCTTATCGAAGAAGGAGGGACCGCCCATATTGAAAGCTGCCGTGAATGCCTGCGCCAGTTCCGACATCTTCTTCTGGTCCGTCTGGGAAATAGCAAAGAGGGCGATAAAGAGGGCCAGGAGCAACGTCATCAAGTCAGAATACGGCAGGAGCCAGGGCTCACCTTCATGTTCTTCGTGAGGCGGATGATGTTTCTTTCTAGCCATCAAATCACTCCTTCTTCAAACCTTCACGTTCGGACTGCGGAATGAATACCATCAGTTTTGCTTCAATTGCCGTAGGTGAATCACCGGCCTGCAAGGAGAGGATACCTTCAATGATCATGCGTTTCTCACTGACCTCTGCCTTGGACAAAAGCTTCAGCTTGTTAGCCATAGGCAGATAGACAACGTATGCGGTGAAGATACCAAGAATCGTAGCAACGAAGGCTGCAGCAATTGCATGACCTAATTTGTTAACGTCGTTCAAGTTACCAAGAGCAGCGATAAGACCGATAACGGCGCCCAACACACCAAGGGTAGGTGCATAAAGACCAGCCTGCTCCAACATGGCACGGCCTTCTGCATGACGTTCCTGCATGACCGCCAGTTCTGCATCCAATACATCGCCGACGAATTCCGGGTCCATACCATCAATGACCATGCCTAAACCGGTACGGAAAAAGGGATCTTCAATCTCCTGTACCTTGCTTTCCAGCGCCAGAATGCCTTCACGGCGGGCAATCTGGGAAAGTTCGATAAACAGGCCCAAAAGCTCTGACTTCTCATGAAGTGAGGGCTTGAAAAAAACCATCTTGATCAGCTTGGGCAAGTTTTTCAGCTGGTTCATGTTGAATGCTGTGAACAAGCAGGAGAAAGTACCGCAGATAATAATCAGGAATGCTGCCGGGTTATTCAGCGAGCTAATAGGTGCACCCTTGATGATCATGCCGACGAAGACGGAAATAAGACCGCCCACTGCGCCTATAAGTGTTGAAATTTCCAAGATAAAAGCCCCCCTAACCTTCCTTTGCTATTGAAGGAACATCATCTAAGCAGAAAATACACATGTATCTAATTTGTATAATTCCATACGCAGAATAAAAATCCTACTATAGAGTCAGAAAAATTTTTCTATTTTTTATAATAAATTTTTATTATTATATCATACATTCATCAAAAGTATGGTATAATAGATGTGAATAAAACTAGTTTATAGAGAAAGAAGCGATACGATGGAACTTAGACAACTTGAATATTTCCAGATGGCCAGCCGTCTGCGAAATATCACCCGGGCTGCAGAACGCCTTCGCGTGTCCCAGCCCAACATCACCGTAGCGATTAAGAAACTAGAGGCCGAACTGGGAATCCAGCTCTTTGACCGCAGCCAGAAGCAGCTGTCCCTGACGCCGGAAGGTGCCGTCTTTCTCAATCGCGTAGAACTGGCGCTCCGCAATATTCAGGACGCCGTGCTGGAAGTCAACGACTACAAGCAGCTCCAAAAGGGTACCATCAAAATCGGTATCCCTCCCATGATGGGTGCTTACCTCTTCCCCAAGATCTTCTCCAGTTTCCAGCGCCGCTATTCCCATCTGGAAATCTTTATGCACGAAGAAGGCTCCATGTCCATTCGTGAACAGCTGGAACGGGATGAACTGGATTTCGGTATCATCATCATTTCCGGCGCCTCCAATCACCTGCAGCTGCTGCCCATGACCACAGACCAGATTGTCTGCTGTGTGCCGGAGGACAGTCCGCTGGCGGAAAAGAAGAGCATTTCCCTGCAGGATATTGCAGAGGAAAACATCATCATGCTCAAGGAAGGTTCCTTCCTGCGCCAGACCATTCTTTCCAAGATGAAGGAAGAAAATGTTACGCCCAATATCGTATTGGAATCCAATCAGGTCGTCACGTTGAAAGGTCTCGTAGCCAGTGGCGTGGGTATCGCCTTCCTGCTTAACATGGTAGTCGAAGATACACCTGGTGTCAAGGCTATCCCCCTCTCCGATCCTCTCTTTGTCGATGTCGGCTTAGCCTGGAAAAAAGATCGCTACATCTCCAAGGCTGCCCAATCCTTCATCGATTTCTGCAAAGATCTCCTGAAAGAGAGTAAAGCCAACAAGAATAAATAAAATCAGCTAAAAAATCGACGGTTCCCAATGGAACCGCCGATTTTTTTATGGAAAATATTCCTTTACATAACGATATGTGCCATAACAAAGCCCATGCAGCAACCAGTTGCTACACCGATAAGGCCCGGAATCATAAAGCTGTGATTCAGGATGTACTTGCCGATGCGGGTCGTACCAGAACGGTCGAAACCGATGCAGGCCAGGTCGGAGGGATAAGTCGGCAGGAAGAAGTAACCATAGCAGGCAGAGATAAAGGACATGATCATCACCGGATCCATACCTACGGACAGAGCCAGCGGCACAACAATGGCGATGGCAGCTGCCTGAGAGTTAACCAGCTTGGACGTCAGGAAGGCGATGATGGCATAAGCCCAAGGATAAGTCGTCACTGCTGCACCGAGGCTTTCCTTCAGGAAGGTCATATGTGCACCAAAGTAAGTGCTGGCCATCCAAGCAACGCCGTATACGGATACGAGTGCTACGATACCAGAACGGAACACCTGGCTGTTACCCACGTCTTTAGCCTTGATCTTGCAGCTCAGCAGGATCATAGCAGCCACAAAGAGCATGACCATCTGGATGACAATCGTCATGGAGATAGGTTTCATCACACCCTTGGCATTCTTGAAGTGCGGCAGCAGATCAGGGAAGTTGCCCAGGCAGGCAATGACGAGGATGCCGGCAAAGAAGATGTACATTGCCCGGTAATAAGTTGCGGGCAGTTCCTTGTCCATCAGGGATTCCGTGTCACCATACACATAGTCACGGTTCTCAGGATCCTTGATGAAGGCCTGGAAGCGTTCATCATCAGCCAGCTCCTTGCCGCGGCGGTAAGACCACAGAGCAGCACAGAGCACGCCAAAGCCGGTTGCAGGGATAGATACAGACAAAATCTGCAAAACAGAATAATGGAAATCAGCCGCAGCAAAGAAGCTAACGACGGATACGACAGCTACCGATACAGGGGAAGCACAGATAGCCATCTGGGATGCCACTGAAGCAACAGCCATAGGACGCTCCGGACGGATATTCTGCTTGATAGCGATATCATAGATGATGGGGAACATGGTATAAACCACGTGACCAGTACCGCAGAGCACCGTCAAGAACCAGGTAGTGAGTGGAGCGAAGATCGTAACCTGTTTCGGGTTGCTGCGCAGAAAAATCTCCGCGTATTTCAGCATAACCGTCAAGCCGCCGGAAGTCTGCAGGAAACCGGCGCAGGTTACAACCGCCAAGATCGTGAGCATAACATCGATAGGCGGGTTCCCCGGCTTATAGCCGAAGACAAAAGTGAAGATAATGAGACCAATACCACTGATGACTGCGAGACCGATGCCGCCATGACGGACGCCGACAATCAGGCAGGCCAGCAGTACTACGAGACCAACTAACATTTCCATAATTGTAATCTCCCTTTCCTTATAAGTTTTTGTTAGCAGATATCTCCCCTTACGGTTTCTATTCGTCAAAGCCAGTCAATTTCCTGCAACCATAAAAAAAATTTCATAACTTTTCTAAATAGTATCAATAAACCGTTAATCTGCTAAGTCCTTGCTAATTATACTACAACGACTATATATAAGTAAATACTATTTATTATAAAATATTTCAATGATTATTTATATTTATCTTATATTAAATAATACTAATCATAAAGCAAAAACAGGTCTTGACATCGAAAAAATGTCAAGACCTGTCTTGCAAACGACTCTTTAATTATCAGTCACGCTGGCAAAGTTCGAGCAGCACGCCATGAGAAGCTTTCGGATGAACGAAGGCAATCTTGGCGCCGCCGGCACCCTTGCGGGGCTTTTCGTCAATCAGACGCACGCCTTTTTCCTTGAGGTCCGCCAGAGCTGCTTCGAGGTTGTCCACACGCAGGGCAATGTGCTGGATGCCGCCACGGCCGCCGTTCTTTTCGATGAACTTGGCAATCGGGGAATCATCCGCCGTAGCTGCCAGCAGTTCGATCTCGCTGCCATTGGGCGTCGGGAAGAAACCCGTGGTCACCTTCTGCTCTTCAACGGTTTCCTCACCGTTGTTAGGCAGGCCCAGCATATCGCCCCAGAAGGAGCCAACTTCCTTGAGGTCACCAACAGCAATACCAATATGGTCTACACCTAATACCTTAAACATGATTCATACCTCCTAAAATAATGGATTCTGTTATTTTTTCAGCATCTCGTCCATCAGATTCCCCACCACTGTGTAGGGATCGGTATCATGGGCGCGAATCTTTTCCACAAAAGCATCCAAACGGCCGCTGTCAACGATCTGCCGCTTGACATGATTGTTGATACCACTGTTCAGAATGTCGAGCATCTCATCACGGGTGCGCTTCGTGCGGCGTTTGGTGAGTTCACCGTTGCCTTCGATATACGCCCTGTGCTTTTCTACAGTACCAATAAGCTCTTCAATACCTTCGTTCTGGCTGGCAATCACCTTGGTAATGGGCGGCCGCCAATCCGTCATGAAGCTGTCCAGATCCAGCATCATATTGATTTCCCGCACCAATTTGTCCGCCCCGTCAAGGTCAGATTTATTGATGCAGTACAGATCACCAATCTCTAAGATACCAGCCTTGATGGCCTGGATATCATCCCCCATGCCGGGAATCAATACGACCATCGTTGTATCGGCGGCTTTGACAATATCCACCTCCGACTGGCCTACGCCAACAGTCTCGACAATAATGATGTCCTTTCCAAAAGCATCCATGGCCTTTACGGCATCAGCAGTCTTGTGGGATAACCCTCCCAGACTGCCGCGGGTGCCCATGCTGCGGATAAAGACTCCTGCGTCAAGTGTCAGTTCATTCATACGGATACGGTCGCCTAAGATGGCACCACCGGTAAAGGGGCTGGTGGGGTCCACCGCCACAATCCCCACGGTCTTGCCCTGGGCACGATAGGCCCGGGTAATCTTGTCCGTCAGAGTGCTCTTGCCGGCTCCCGGCGGCCCCGTGATGCCCAATACATAGGCATGGCCCGTATGTGGATAGATTTCCTTCATGATTTCCGTGGCTTCCGGATATTCGTTTTCAATGGCCGTAATGGCCTTGGAAAGCGCCAGACGATTGCCTTTGAGTAATTCTTTTGCTATATCCAACTTGTCACCACCTCTCGGTAGTAATGCAAGAAAATAGTGTCAGGGAGGAAAGCTCATCTTAATCAGCTTCCCCCTCCTAACACCTACTTGTCCCGCTTGATCAGAGCTTTACATTTTCCTTGATGAAGTTGACCACATCGCTGGTCGGAGTGCCCGGCGTGAACACTTCTGCTACGCCAGCTTCCTTGAGGGCCGGGATATCGCCATCGGGAATAACGCCGCCGCCGATGATGAGTGTATCGGTCATGCCATTGCCACGGATGAGGTCAACGACTTTCGGGAATAGGTGACCATGGGCACCGGACAGGATGCTCATGGCAACAACGTTAACGTCTTCCTGCAGGGCAGCTTCGGCAATCTGTTCCGGAGTCTGGCGCAGGCCCGTGTAGATAACTTCAAAGCCGGCATCACGCAGGGCGCGGGCAACAACCTTTGCACCGCGGTCATGGCCATCAAGGCCCGGTTTGGCAACAAGAACTCTGATTTTCTTTTCCATTTTGTATTCCTCCAAGCTAAACGCTATATTACGATTTGCTGTCCATTACAGGCTGACATGAGCTTCGTACTCGCCGAAGACCTCACGCATGACATTGCAGATTTCACCGAGCGTTGCGTAGGTCTTGACAGCGGCGAGAATGTGCGGCATAAGGTTTTCATTTTCGTCCTGACAAGCCTTCTTGAGATCAGCCAGAGCTGCTTTTACAGCCTCATTGTCGCGTTTTTCCTTCATGGCGTTGACTTTTGCCTTCTGGCGTTCGCCAACAGCTTCGTCAACCTTCAGCAAATCTTTTGGAGGTTCTTCATTTTCCATCTGGAACTTGTTGACACCAACGATGGTGCGGGCACCGGATTCAACATCCATCTGCCACTTGTAGGCGGAATCCTGGATTTCCTTCTGGATATAGCCTTTTTCGATAGCAGCAACGGCACCGCCCATATCGTCAATCTTCTTGATGTAATCCCAAGCCTCAGCCTCGATCTTGTCCGTCATGGCCTCTACATAGTAGGAACCAGCCAGCGGGTCGATAACATCAGCCAGACCGCTTTCGTAAGCCACGATCTGCTGCGTGCGCAGAGCAATCGTAACGGATTCCTGCGTCGGCAGAGCCAGAGCTTCATCGCGGGAGTTGGTGTGCAGGGACTGCGTACCACCCATAACAGCAGCGGCCGTCTGCAGAGCAACGCGGACAATGTTGTTGTTCGGCTGCTGAGCCGTCAGCATGGAGCCGGCAGTCTGAGTGTGGAAACGCAGCATCATGGATTTATCTTTTTCAGCATGGAAGCGTTCCTTCATGACTTTCGCCCAAATACGGCGGGAAGCACGGAACTTGGCAACTTCTTCGAGCACGTTGTTGTGTGCGTTCCAGAAGAAGGACAGGCGGCCAGCGAAATCGTCGATTTTCAGGCCAGCTTTGATAGCAGCTTCGCAGTAAGCGATACCATCAGCAATGGTGAAAGCGATTTCCTGCGCTGCCGTGGAACCTGCTTCACGGATATGGTAACCGGAAATGGAAATCGTGTTCCATTTCGGTACGTTCTGGGAGCAGTATTCAAAGATATTCGTGATCAGACGCATGGACGGGCGCGGAGGGAAGATATACGTGCCGCGGGCTGCGTATTCTTTCAGGATATCGTTCTGAATCGTACCACGGAGCTGGTCAGCAGGAACCCCCTGCTTTTCAGCCACAGCGATGTACATGGCCAAAAGGACCGAAGCCGGTGCATTGATGGTCATGGACGTGGAAACCTTGCCCAGGTCAATCTGGTCAAACAGCGTTTCCATATCAGCCAGGGAGTCGATGGCCACGCCAACCTTACCAACTTCACCTTCGGAAATCGGATCGGTGGAGTCGTAACCGATCTGCGTCGGCAGGTCAAAGGCGCAGGAAAGGCCCGTAGCGCCGTTTTCAATCAGCATACGATAGCGCTTGTTGGACTCTTCGGCCGTGGAGAAACCGGCATACATACGCATGGTCCAGAAACGGCCACGGTACATGGTGGGCTGTACACCACGGGTGAAGGGATAAACGCCCGGGAAGCTGATTTCGTCCGCATAGTCATCGCCTTTGATATCCAGCGGCGTATAAAGACGCTGCTCCGGCAGATGGGGACGTTCCGGGAAACGTGCTACTGCTTTTTCGACTTTAGCCTGGTATTTGGCCAGCTCAGCCTGAATTTTTTCCGTGCTCATTAGGATATACCTCCTGCTTCATTCAGTTAAATCTATCTATATATTTTGTATTAGTCTTTCATCATGCTGCCATTGGCCACGAATCTCTCATGGAAGGACAGAGCCTCTTCGAGAATATGCGGCGTATTGGCATGGTGGGTTGCTTCGGTTGCTCTCTCGAAGTAATCCAGCAGAATCGGACGATAGTCCGGATGGGCGCAGTTATTGATGATTTCCAAAGCGCGCTCACGCGGAGCCTTGCCACGGAGATCGGCAATACCCTGTTCCGTGATGATGATATCCACATCATGTTCCGTGTGGTCGATATGGGAGCACATGGGCACAACTGCGGAAATCTTGCCGCCTTTGGCAATGGACGGCGTATAGAAGATGGTAAGATATGCGTTGCGGGCAAAGTCGCCGCTGCCGCCGATACCGTTCATCATCTTGGTACCCGTGATATGCGTGGAGTTGACATTACCGTAGATATCCACTTCGATAGCCGTGTTCATGGCGATAACGCCGAGACGGTGAACGACTTCCGGGCTGTTGGAGATTTCTTCCGGACGCAGCAACAGATACTTCTTGTATTTGGCCACATCCTTATAGAAACGTGCCATGCCTTCCGGGGACGGGCTGAAAGCCGTACCAGAGGCAATCAGCAGCTTGCCGGCATCGATGAGGTCCAACATGCCGTCCTGGATTACTTCGGTGTAAACCGTCAGATCCTTGAGGTCGGAATCTACGAACCCTGCCATAACAGCGTTGGCTACGTTGCCGACACCAGACTGCAGCGGCAGCAGATTCTTCGGCATGCGGCCGGCTTCCACTTCCTTCTTGAGGAAGTCCAGGGTGAACTGGCTCATCTTGCGGGAATCCTCATCAATCGCCTTCAGCGGACGCGTATGGTCAGGAATATCGCAGGGAACGATGTATTTGATCTTATCCGGCGTGCAGGGGATATAAGGCGTACCTACACGATCCGTAGCCTTGACGATGGGAATGGGCAGGCGGTTTGGCGGATCCATCGGGATATACACATCATGCATGCCTTCAAGTTCCAGCGGCTGGGAAGTATTGACTTCCACGATGACCGTATCGGCGCTCTGCACATAGGAAGCGGCATTACCCAGTGATGTCGTCGGGATGATATTGCCCTCTTCCGTGATGGCACAGGCCTCTACCACCGCCACATCCACCTTGCCAAGATAGCCGCAACGGCTGAGCTGGGCTGACTCGGAAAGATGCAGATCCAGATAATCTACAGAACCGTCGTTGATTTCATTGCGCAGATCCTTATCCGTCTGGTAGGGTAAACGCTTCTTGATACCATGAACTTTGGCCAATGCCTCATCCAGCTCTGGGCCTGTGGAAGCTCCCGTCCAGAGGTTAATGGTGAACGGCTCTTTCTTCATCCGTTCAGCTAATGCCAGTGGAATGGCTTTCGGATATGCCGAGGCTGTAAAACCACTGGTTGCAACATTCATGCCTTCTTTGAAAAAAGCTGCTGCTTCTTCCGCCGTGACAATCTTGCTCTGCAACTCTTTGTTGCGCACGCGGTCAAGAATATCAATCATGGAAAATCCTCCCTCATCAGTGCCGACTCATCTTCGATTCCGGCAACAGATTTTAATAACACGGACATTCATCATACATAAATAGAAGATATGATTACCTATATTCTAACTAATAATAACATGAAGTTATCGTAATTATGAATTATAATCATAGATTATCGTACTACTATGTTATAATTATGTCCCACGACTTATGTTAGCACGAAAAGAAACCGCCGTCAAGGTGAATTGACGACGGTTTCCTATTATTTATGAAAATTTCCTTTTACTTTAACGCTTCTTTCAATACTTCCATATTCTTTTTCATCGTACTAATATAAGCGTCCAATGCACTTTCATCAGCCTCTCCCGTTACGACAGGATCCAGCTGATAGATCTTTGCACCGGTTTCCCGGGCAATCGTTTCTGCGGCAGCAGGTGAATACTGCGGTTCCATGAACAGGACTTTCGTGCTGAGACCATTGACCTGTTTGATGGTGTCTTCCAGTTCCTGCGGAGTCGGCTCCGTACCGGGTTCTCTCTCGATGACGCTGGCAATGTTCAGCTTGAATTCCTTGGCCAGATAAGGGAAAGCTTCATGGAAGGTGACAATGTCCTTATGGGGCAGGTCATCGAGATTTTCATGCATTTCCTTTTTCAGCGCTTCCAGCTTCATGCAATAATCCAGGGCGTTCTGCCGATAAGCATCCTTATGCGCCGGATCTGCTTCGCAAAGGCCTGCGGTAATCGCCTTCACCTGTGCAATGGCATAGGTAACAGACAGCCAGACATGAGGATTTTCCTCATCACCATCTTTCAGCAGTTCGATATCCTTGTAATTGGATGCCTCGATGGTCTTCATCTTCGGATTCTGCTTGGCAGCCTTATCCAGGAAGCTTTCCATGCCTGCGCCATTCACCACAAACACATCCGCGCTTTCCAAGGTCTTCATATCTTCCGTGGTCAGCTGATAGTCATGCAGGCAACCGGTCTGCGGCTTGGTCATATTGACCACCTTCACCCCATCTACTCCCTTGGTGATGTTCAGGACGTCGATATACATGGGATAAAAGGATGTGACGATGGTAAATTCCTTCTTGCTCTGACCTGCCTGACTGCCGCAGCCAACCATTGCCAGACATAAAAAAACAACTGACAATATACCCATCAATTTTTTCAAACGAAACACTCCTCTCAGGAAAATAACAGTAAATGAGAACAGATCCCATTTTACAAGTATATGCTTTATCTGTCAAGTTAATTGAGTAAAATTATCAGTTGCATATCTGTTCATATATAATCAGCGGCGCTTCTTTTCTCTTTGCAGCCGCCGTTCATGAAGCTCTGCGCATTTCTCCACAATGAGCCTTACCACCCAGGATGGCGGGCGTGATGCCTCCTTGTGAAACCACATTTCCACCGTACGGCTGGGAGCCCCCAACAGCTTTTCACAATCCCGGGGGGTTATCCCCCAGAGCTCCCGCATCAGCTTCATGGGTTCGTCAGCGCAGGCTATGCGGTCAAGTTCCGCCGCTTTTTTCAGTTCTTCCACATCGACATTGAAACCAGTCTTACGCTGGAACCAGTTAGGAATATCTTCACGGGTAACCTTAGGCATAGCACGCCTCCTTTTGGTCAGGGCAGGATTGCTGCCAGCTTGTCCAATATGACCTTGGCTAATTCCGTTTTTGCCATCAATGGGTATTTTTCTACGCGGCCATCGCGGAAATAAAGCTGGACGCGGTTATTGTCTACTGCAAAGCCGGCATCCCTTGCGGAAACATCATTGGCCACGATGAAGTCAAGATTCTTCTTGGCCAGTTTCTTTTTGGCATATTCCTCCAGATGGCAGGTTTCAGCGGCAAAGCCCACAAGGATCTGCTGCTGCTTTTGCTGGCCCAGTCCCAACAAGATGTCCGGATTGCGCTCCAGATGTAATACCAGCTCATCATCACTCTTCTTGATCTTTTCAGCCGACACTGCTTTGGGACGGTAATCCGCTACTGCAGCCGACATGATGACGGCATCTGCCTGCGCGTATTCCGCCTGCACAGCCGCCTGCATCTCACGGGCAGTCTGAATGCGCTCGATACGTACATTTGCCGGGGCCGGCAGGCCGCTGGGCCCGGATACCAATAATACATCTGCCCCCTGCCGGGCAGCTTCCGCTGCAATCGCGTAGCCCATTTTGCCGGTGGAATGGTTGCCCAGGAAACGAACCGGGTCCAATGGTTCAATGGTCCCCGCAGCCGTAACAATGATCTTTCGGCCTCGCAATGGCTGCGCTTCGGTCATGAAATCGCTGACCGCCTGCACAATATCCACAGGTTCCGGCAGACGCCCCTTGCCCTCGATACCACAGGCCAGATGACCAGAAGCCGGTTCAATGAGCTGCATACCCCGGGTTCGGAGCTCTGCCATATTCCGCTGGGTGATGGGGTTTTCATACATATTGGTGTTCATGGCCGGTGCCAGCATAACCGGGGCTTTCGTCGCCAATACCGTAGTAGTCAGCATATCATCGGCAATACCTGCGGCGATCTTGGCAATGATATTCGCCGTTGCCGGCGCAATCAGCACCAAATCGGCCAGATTTGCCAGGGCGATATGCTCCACATTGAAATTGGCCACCTTAGCCCACATATCCACAGATACAGGCTGTCCCGTGATCTCCCGAAAGGTCAGTTCCGTGACGAACTCTGTGGCCTCCTTTGTCATGATCACATGGACTTCTGCCCCTGCCTTGCGGAGACGGGAGGCAATCTCCACCGCTTTATAAGCGGCAATGCCTCCCGTCACACCCAAAACAATTTTCTTGCCTTCTAAGGTTCCCATCTTACAGATCAGCCTTGGAAATCTTGTAGGCAATCTTGCCTTCGGCGATTTCTTCCAGAGCATTGGTTACGTCCTTCGTGGATTTCATTTCGATATCCTTGAGCTCGTCCCCATCCACCAGCTGACGGGCACGCTTGGAAGCGCATACCACGAGGCCATAGCGGCTGTCCACACGGGACATCAATTTATCCGTAGACGGGTTTACCATGCTCATTTCCGGTTTGCTCATTACTTTCATTAATCTGCCAACTCCTCAAATATGTTCTGATTTTTATCTACACGGCAATGTTCAGCGGTACGAATCGCCAAAATGCGATTAACGGCATTCTTCACCGTGTCATTGACAACCACATAGCCGTATTTCCTGCCATCTTCGATTTCCTTACGGGCCGAACCCATACGCTTCCGCAGGGATTCCTCCGTCTCAGAGCCACGGCCGCGGATACGGCGCTCCAACTCAGCGATGGAAGGCGGCACCAGGAAGATGAACAGCCCATCCGGGCACTTTTCCATGACATTCAAGGCACCCTGGGTGTCGATTTCCAGCAGGATATCTTCGCCCTTGCCCAGACGTTCTTCAATCTTCGCCAACGGCGTACCATAGTAATTGCCATAAACATTGGCATATTCCAGGAAACCGCCTTCGGCAATCCGCTTTTCAAAATCCGCTTTATCCATGAAGTAATAATTCTTGCCATCTACTTCGCCTGCGCGCGGCTGACGTGTAGTGGCAGAAATGGAGTAAGCAAGATCCTGGGCCTGGTTCAAAAGTTCACTGCATACAGTTCCCTTGCCTGTTCCCGAAGGTCCGGAAACCACGATCAATAATCCTTTGTTCATTTACTCTTCGTCTTCTTTCTCTTTCTCCGTCTTTACATCTTCGTCATCATCCTCGACCCGGTGCGCAACTGTTTCCGGCTGCACCGCAGAAAGGATGACATGGTCGCTGTCCATAATGATGACAGCCCTTGTCCTGCGTCCATATGTAGCATCGATAAGCCGTTCCCCATCCCGGGCTTCCTGAATAATGCGCTTGATGGGCGCTGATTCAGGGCTCACAATGGCCACAATGCGATTGGCCGATACAATATTACCAAAGCCGATATTGATGAGTTTGATATCCACCAGTATCTCCCCTTTACTCGATATTTTGCACCTGCTCGCGAATCTTTTCGATCTCGCTCTTCATATCCACCACCAGCTGGGCCACATCCTTGCTGTTAGCCTTGGAGCCAATGGTGTTCGTTTCCCTGTTGAATTCCTGGATCAGAAAATCCAGTTTCCTGCCCACAGGTTCGTCTGCGGCCATGATCTGGCGGAACTGGGCAATATGGCTTTCCAGCCGTACAACTTCCTCGGTATAATTCACCCGGTCGGCAAAGAGAGCGGTTTCCTGAATCACTCTGGCCTCGTCGAAATCCTTACCCGCCAAAGCATCTGCCAGCACTGCCTGCAGATGCTGACGCCGTTCTTCCACAATGGACGGCGCCAATTCTATGACCTGCTGGCGCATCGTTTCCAATTTCACCAGACGCTGCTCAAAATCCTGAGCGATATGTGCGCCTTCACGCTGACGCATGGTATCAAAGGCTGCCAGGGCCTTTCCCAAAGCCTCTTCCAATACAGGCTGGAACCCATCCAGCTCCGTGGTCTGCTCCACCTGCAGGACATCCGGGAAACTGGCAAACATAGCAGCACTGTCCGGGCGTGGGAGATGCAGCGTATCACTGAGCTCATTCAAAGCGGACTGATATGCCAGGGCCAACCCCTTATCCACCCGAATGGAACTTTTGGACTCCCGCTTGTCCACATAGTTGATGAAGAGATCTACCTTTCCCCGGGCAGCAGTCTGACGCACCAGCTGACGCAGGCATTCTTCCCACTGGCCTAATTGACGTGGCATATGGAAAATCAACTCCAGGAAGCGCTGGTTGACGGCCTTGATCTCTACCGTAACCTTATAATCATCCAGCTCCACAGTTGCTGCGCCGAAACCGGTCATACTTTTCAACATGACAATGCCTCACAATCCGTCAGCTCCCCGCTGAACACCAATTCGGCCGGGCCAGTCATAAAGACATGATTGTTATCCGCCCAATGGATCAGCAGCTTGCCCCCATCCAGTTCCACTTCAGCTTCACGATCCAGCTTGTCATTGAGGATGCCGGCTACTACCGTGGCACAGGAACCCGTGCCACAGGCAAGCGTCACCGCAGCCCCGCGCTCCCAAACCCGCATGCGCACATGCCGACGGTCTCTGACCTCCACAAATTCCGTATTGGTCTTGCGCGGAAACAATTCATGTGTCTCAAACTTATGCCCCAACTCATAGATAGGGAAGTTTTCCGCATCATCCACGAAAATCACACAATGGGGATTGCCCATGGATACCGCCGTGAACTTATACTCCTTGCCAGCTACGGACATTGACCGGTCAATGACTTTCTGACCGTCAAAACCAACCACGGGGATTTCTTCCCCCAAAAGATGCGGCTCACCCATATCCACCTTGACACCTTTGACCTGACCATCTGCCAATACGATCTCCGGAACGAGAATCCCCGCCCCCGTTTCCACGGTAAAGCTGGTCTTTTCCGTCAAACCAAAGTCATAGAGATAGCGCGCAAAGCAACGGATACCGTTGCCGCACATCTCCGCCTCACTGCCATCCGTATTGAAGATCCGCATGCGAAAATCAGCTTTATCAGAAGGAAGCACTATCAATATCCCATCTGCCCCCACACCATAGTGACGGTCACAGACCTTGCGGGCCAAAGCTGCATAATCCTGAATGTCTTCCTGGAGACAATCGAACAGAACAAAATCGTTGCCGCAGCCTTGCCACTTCGTAAAATTCTTCATCAACACTATGCCTCCTATCTATTTCGATATCTTTATTATAATACCTGCATTTTCGTAAATTTTCAAGGTTTTTCTCTCAAATTCGCACTTTCTCTTAATCAATCAGGTATTTGCATGCAAAAAAGACATTGAAAAACCATGCAGACTTTCAATGTCTTTTCAGCTATGCTTATTAAAATTCTATACTTCCTGAATTATCGGCAGGATCATCGGTCTGCGGCGGGTTTTCTCAAAGAGATAACGTCCCAAGGCGTCACGGACATTGGCCTTGATGGCAGCCCATTCCTTTACGCCTTCCTCCTGGCAGCGATCCAGTGCCTGTTCAACACGGGCTCTGGCTTCATCCATCAGGGCTTCAGACTCACGCACATAGACGAAGCCGCGGGAAACGATATCCGGGCCACCTACAACGGTGTTGGATGCCCGGTCCATGGCCACAACGATGATCAGGATGCCATCCTGAGATAACTGACGGCGATCACGCAGGACGATATTGCCCACATCGCCGACGCCCAAACCATCAACCATGACCATGCCAGCCGGAACCTTGCCGGCCACCTGGCCTTTATCCCGAGTGAACTCGAATACGTAACCATTCTCACCCAGGAAGATATGATCCTTGGCCATGCCCAATTCCTGGGCCAGTTTGGCATGCTGTACCAAATGATGGTACTCACCATGAACGGGAATGAAGAATTTCGGGCGCACGAGATTGTGCATGAGCTTCAGCTCTTCACGGCTGGCGTGGCCGGATACATGGACTTCCTTATCCCGGCCATAGATTACGTTGGCACCGAGACGCATCAGATTGTCAATGGTCTTGGAAACCAATTTTTCATTGCCCGGAATCGGCGTAGCCGAAATGATGACCGTATCATCGGGAACAATGGTGACCTTGCGATGGTCAGACAGTGCCATGCGCGTCAGTGCCGACATGGGTTCGCCCTGACTGCCCGTAGTGACAATGACGATTTGTTCTGGACGATAGTTATTGATCTCATCAATATCGATTATAGTTCCTTCCGGAGCTGTGATATAACCAAGCTCCAGGGATATGGTCACAACATTTACCATGCTGCGGCCCAGGATCGCCACGCGGCGTTTGTAACGCACGGCCGTGTCAATCACCTGCTGGATGCGGTGGACGTTAGACGAGAACGTCGCCACGATGATGCGGCTGCGTGCGCCATGGAAAGCCTTATCGAAGGATGCTCCCACCGTGCTTTCGCTGGGCGTATGACCAGCCCGTTCCGCATTGGTAGAATCGGCCATCATCAGAAGAACGCCCTTGTTGCCAAGCTCCGAGAAACGACGGAAATCCGTCATCTTGCCATCAATGGGTGTATAATCCAGCTTGAAGTCACCGGTATGAACAATCATGCCCACCGGCGTCTTGATGGAAAGTCCCACCGCATCGGGAATGGAATGATTCACGCGGATAAAACCAACGCTGAAACAGCCCACATTGATAATATCCCCCTGCATTACCGAATGCAGATTGCTGGAATCCACCCCGTTTTCCTTAAGACGGCCTTCCAATATCCCCAAAGTCAGGCGCGTACCATAAACCGGCACATTCAGCTGTTTGAGGACATACGGGAGCGCCCCGATATGGTCCTCATGGCCGTGAGTCAGGACAATCGCCTTGATCATATCGCGATTCTCCAAAAGATAGCTGATATCCGGAATAACCAGGTCAACCCCCAGCATATCTTCCTCGGGGAACATAAGACCGGAATCAATCACGAGGATTTCATCCTCAACCCGAACAACGGTCATGTTCTTGCCGATTTCCCCCAGTCCGCCTAAGGGAATAATCTGTAGTTTTTGTGCTTTTGACAAAAATTACACCTCCATAATTCAATTGTCTTCTTACTCAAATTTTTAATTCATATATTTCATTGCGTCTGCGCAATCAAAGTCCGAACAATTCATTCCTTACTATTTTATCATTCTGGAAAGCATAATGCAACGAAAAAAGGACATTTCCCCGCCATAATGCAGAAAAATGTCCTCGGACTTTCAAAATAAATCTTATAAATCAGGTCTTACGCCCGTCTTGCCTGTAAACTTGTGATAGGAAGCACCCTTGCGGCGGCTCATGAGCTCATCCAGCAGCTGATCCGGCGTGAGCTTATGGTATGCCAGCAACACCAGGCAATGATACCAAAGATCGCCCATCTCATAGAGCACTTCTTCGCTCTTGTTATTCTTAGAGGCAATAACCGTCTCCACAGCCTCTTCTCCGACTTTTTTGAGGATCTTATCCTGCCCTTTTTCAAAGAGATAGTTAGTATAGGACCCCTCCACCGGGTTGAGCTGACGATTCTGAATGACATTATACAGATCGTTCAGCACGGTAGCCAGCGAAGTTTCCTGCTCGGGCTCAACAACAGCCAAGCCCTTTTCATTTTCAGCCAGCAGCTTACGACCGCTGAAGCAGGTATAAGTCCCCGTATGGCAGGCTACACCGGTCTGGTGAACCTTGATGAGCAGGGTGTCGCCATCGCAATCATAGGAAATCTCTTTCACCTTCTGCTTATTGCCGGATTCCTCGCCTTTATTCCAAAGGCGCTGGCGGCTGCGGCTATAGAACCAGGTGTATCCTGTTTCAATGGTCTTCTGCAGGGATTCCGCATTCATATAGGCCAGCATCAGTACCTGACCATTTTCCTCCTGCACGACCGCCGGCACCAGCCCCTTGTCGTCAAAATTAATCATGGAAATATCAACTTCATTCATCAGAATCTTACCTCCACGCCCCGTGATTTCAGATATTCTTTAACCTGCCGTACCGTAAACTCCCCATAATGGAATACGGAAGCTGCCAATACCGCATCTGCCTTGCCCTCTGTCAGCACATCATAGAAATGTTCCAGCTTGCCTGCGCCGCCGGAGGCGATAACCGGGACATCCACCGCCTCAGAAACAGCCCTTGTCAAGGCAATATCATAACCATCCTTCGTGCCATCGGCATCCATACTGGTGAGCAGAATCTCTCCAGCTCCCAAATCCACAGCCTTCCTTATCCAATCCAGACAGTCAAGACCTGTCGGCGTACGGCCGCCATTGACAAAGACCTCCCACTTATCTTCGCCACTGCGCCGGGCATCTACCGCCAGGACAACGCACTGACGGCCAAACTTTGCCGCACCTTCCCGAATCAGTTCAGGATTCTTGATGGCCGCCGTGTTCACAGATACCTTGTCGGCACCGGCTTTCAACATACGGCGCATATCTTCCACCGTGCGGATACCGCCGCCGACAGTGAAGGGAATGAACACCTGACTGGCACAATCCTGGGCAACCTGCACAATGGTATCCCGCTGGTCACTGGAAGCCGTGATATCCAAAAAAACCAGTTCATCGGCCCGTTCCTTGTCGTAACGCGCTGCCAGTTCCACCGGATCACCGGCATCCCGCAAGCCAACGAAATTCGTGCCCTTCACCACCCTGCCGGCTTTGACATCCAAACAGGGAATAATACGTTTCGTATAGGTAGATGTACTCATATAGCAAAATCCTCATACAATAGTTACAATCAACATTACCTATTTTACAATATACGGCGAAGGTTTACAAGTTTACACCAGGTTAAAATATCTCTTTACGTTATTCTAATTATAACGCCCTTCGCAGAAAATTTCCATAGCCCAATGTCCATCCTACAGCATATTCTGCAAAAATGATTTGGTCCGTTCTTCCTTGGGGGCCGCAAAAAATGCCGCCGGTTCCCCTTCTTCCACGATGTTGCCATCCGCCATAAAGATAACATGGCTGGCTGCCTCCCGGGCAAAGGCCATCTCATGGGTAACAACCACCATGGTCATATGTTCCGCAGCCAGTTCCCGCATGGTTTTCAGGACTTCGCCGGTAAGCTCCGGATCGAGGGCTGAGGTTGGCTCGTCAAACAGCATGATATCCGGCTGCATGCACAAGGCTCTGGCAATAGCTACACGCTGCTGCTGGCCGCCTGACAGTTGCGAGGGATAATAATCAGCCCGGTCAGACAGGCCTACTTTATCCAACAGTTCGCGGGCATAAGGCTCCACTTCACTGCGTTTCAGCCCCTTCACCTGCATAGGCGCCTCCAACAGATTCTCCAGCACCGTCATATGCGGAAAGAGATTGAACTGCTGGAATACCATACCCGTGCTGGCCAGGATTTCCCGCTCTTCCCTGCCATTTGCGTACCTTGCCTCACCATCCTGGGTCTGCACCAGGAACCTGTCCTTGATGGCAATGCTGCCCTTATCGATGGTTTCCAACTTATTGATGCAGCGAAGCAGCGTGCTTTTCCCGGAGCCGGATGGCCCAATAATGGCCAGGACTTCCCCCCGGCGCACTTCCAGATTGATACCCTTCAAAACATCCAATTGATCATAGGACTTATGAATATCTGTCATTTTCAGCATGACTTCGTCCTGCTTAGTATTTGCCATAATATGCCTCCAATTTCTTAAAGCCCCAGGTCAGGACAAAGGTCATCACCAAATAAAAGATTGCCGCAAACAGGAACGGTGTCATATCAAATTCCCGCTGCACGATCGTACGGGCCACACGCAGCAGATCATTCATGGCCAAGATGTAAACCAAAGAGGTATCCTTGACCAGATTGATGGTCTCATTGCTCACTGGCGGCAGCACGATACGAATAACCTGCGGCAGGATAATACGACGCATGGTCTGCGGATAGCTCATGCCCAACGTCTTGGCTGCCTCATACTGTCCCTTGGGCACTGCCTGAATCCCGGCGCGGAAAATCTCGGCAAAGTAGGCCGCATAGTTGAGCGTAAACGCCAGCAGGGCCGCAGCAATGTCCGGCAGACGGATGCCAATCATCGGCAGGGCAAAATAGACGAACAGCAATTGCAGCATGAGCGGCGTGCCCCGCATGATCCAGATGTAGAATTCCACCAGCCGGCTCACCAGCTTGAAGCTGGACAAACGCCCCAGAGCAGCCAGCATCCCCAAAGGCAGGGCCAGTATCAGGGTAACAAAAAATATCTCCAACGTTATTTCTGAACCATCCAGCATCAGCAGGAACGTGTCCCAAAGTTTTTCCATGCGTCTATTCTCCTTTAGTGTCGTAAAGCGTTAATACATTAGATTATACACAAGAACCTGAGAACTGTAAAGGGTATTCCTGTCAGCAAACACATAGTTTCCCCCTATTCGCTATAAAAAATTTTTATGGTAAATACTTAAAAAATTACTTGCAAAAATGATTTTACCTGCTATAATATTTTCTGTTAGCAGGTACTAAGATGTACCATTAATTTTGGAGGTGTATTTTACTCATGCGCGATTGCGAAAAAATTCTCGATCAGAAACTGGGCAGCCGTGAATTCCAGGAGGCTTTTGAAGCTACTTCCATGGAGTATGATTTCATCGACCGTATTGCTGCCGCTTGCGCCAAACTGGCCAAAGCTGATAGCTGCGACAAGAACTAATTCGATTTTTCCATATAGCATTACAGACAAAAATTGACCGGTCAATTATGACCGGTCAATTTTTGTCTGCTTATTTTCAGTAACGCTTGCGTTTTACTGACGACGGATAGCCCAGCTGTTCACGGTATTTCATCACCGTACGGCGGGACAGTTCCATATTCTTTTCTTTCAGCAGTTCACAAAGCTTTTGGTCGCTCAGGGGCTTCTGGGGATTTTCCCCCTTGATGAGCTCCTCGATCGCGGCCTTGGCCTGACTGGCGATGAAATCTTCGCCGCTGCTGCTCTTATTGAGACTGGCCGTGAAGAATTTCCGCAGGGCCATGATGCCGTTGGGCAGTTCCACGTACTTATTGGCTACTGCCCGGCTGACGGTTGATTCATGGACGCCGATGGCTTCGGCCACATCCCCCATGGTCAGCGGCCGGAGGCTGGCATGGCCTTCCTCCAGGAAATCATGCTGCACGCGGATGATTTCCTCCACCACTTTCTTGATGGTACTGCGGCGCTGCTCAATGCTGTTGATCAGCCAGGAAGCAGCACTCAGGCGCTTGCTGATATATTTCTGGGTATCCTTGTCAAAATCTGCTGCCTCCTTGTATAAGGGGGCAATCTTGAGTTTTGGGATATAGGTGTCGTTAAGGCTTACCTGATACCCCGTGGGCGTTTTCTGCACCAATACATCCGGCGTGATATAGCTGGTCGCTTCGCCACCGTAGACGCTACCGGGCTTGGGATCGAGCTTGCGCAGGATATCCACCGCCATCTGCACTTCCGCAGGCTTGCAGCCTTCCGCCGCAGCGATTTCCTTGATGCGGGCATCGGCCACATCCGTCAGGTGTTTGTCGATCAGTGCCGCCACGAGGCCATTGTATATGCCCAGCTTCTGTGCCTGCAGGCGCAGGCATTCGCTTAAATTGCGGGCGCCAACCCCCACGGGCTCAAAGCCCTGCACTACAGCCAAAACCTGCTCAACCTGCGCAGGCTCCGTGCCCATAGTCCTGGCAATATCTTCCACAGGCAAGGTCAGATAACCCCAATCGTCAATGGAACCGATGATGAAGGTGGCAATGGCCCGCTCCTCATCGTCGTCAAAGGCAAATTCAGCCTGTTCCAGCAGTTCATTTTCCAGGGTGGTGCTTACAGGAGCTGCCGATTCAAAGACATGCTCCCGTTCCGCAAACCCACCACTGAAATCATTGCTGTCGTCCCCCAGATAATCGGCCAACGCCGTAAGATTATCCGCCCGGAAGAGCTCGCCCTGATTTTCGCCGGCACCATCACCATATTCCATCTCCAGCGCAGGATTTTCCAAATATTCTTTTTCGATTTCATTTTTCAGATCCTGGGCCGATAACTGCAGTATCTGGATTGCCTGCTGCAGCTTCATGGTCATGGACAGATGCTGCGAGAGGTTCATATTCAGGGATTGTGCCTGCTGCATGGAGATGCTCCTTCATTACTTTGATGTTGCTTATTTCTGGGACATTGCTGCTGCAATAGCTGCGCCTAAACCGCTGCCGCCATTTTCCAGCACCGTATCCACCACGCTGGCTTCTTCACCCAGAAGTTCAGACAGCGCACGCATGATATTTTCCTTGGCCAGCGGCATCTTTTCATAGACGGAACCGTCCACGGCAATATGCTGCTTGGGTGCCTTGCCTTCACCGGCCAGCTGCCAGATGATACCCACAAAGGATGCCGTAACGAGGCGGGCAGAACGAACCACCAGCGCGCTGGCCAGGTCGCGGACCATTTCTGCATCAGCCGTTTCAATGGTCTTGCCCGTCTTAGCGGCAACGATCTTGACTACTTCCGCCTTGTCAGCGCTTTCATCGAGAATGATATTGCTCATATCGATGCTGGTAAAGCCGTAGTTCTTGCCTTTTTCGTCCAGCAGTTCAGCCAGGGCCATACCGAAGAGTTCACCCATATAACGGCCGGACACCATTTTTTCCAGACGCTGTTCGCCGGGCTTTTCAGAGGCCTTGTCGAATTCGATATCGAGACGGCTGGGCACGAGCTTCATGAAGCCGCCGGATTCCAGATTCAGGATCATGGGAGCATCAGCGCTGTCGGCATAGGGTTCGAGATAGCAGGTGTTGTGGCCTGTAGCATAGATAGAACCGATGTAGATATCCGGCTGCTTATAGGCAGCGGCCAGCAGTACGGCCACCGTATCATTGATGACAGCCGTCGGCTCTACGTTGTCGATGCCCTGACGATGCAAAGCTTCCTTGAGCAGGTCATTGACCACCTTGCCTTCAACACCCGGCGTAGCAAATTCCTTGGTCCAGATGATCAGTTTGGCATTGTAAAGGTCAGTCTGCTCGGACGGGAACGAGAAGGTATGACCTAAGAGATACTTCGTCGTGTGGTCGCCTTCCACGGCTTCGTCCACGAGTTCGGCGATGAAATCAAACATCTCTTCCGCAGTGGAGTCTGCACCGATAAAGTCATAAACGCCTTCCACCTTCAGCGGCTTGGCAACTTTCTTGAGCACTTCAAACTTGCCTTCCCCCAGGAGTTTGATGCGCAGGACACGCAGGTTCGTGCCACCGAAATCCAAAGCCAGATACTCACCGGTTTCCTTGCCCGTGGGCAGGCCCACATAGGATTTGAGCATGCGCAGGGAGGACTGATCCGGGTCCTTGAGCCCCAGGCGCAGGTCATAACGGAAATCAGCGGCGATTTCCCGCAGCTGTTCGGTCTTGACCGTGAATTCCTCAATGAGATTTGCAAATTGTTCCTTGTTGAATGCCATTTTCTTTTCCCCTTTTTTATATATTAAGGCCTAAGCCTTATTGACTTTGTTCCTCCGCGATGGCCTCGAGATATTCCCAACGCTCCATCAGCTGTTCCAGTTCAGCGCTCAGCCTTGTTTCCTCTTTGGCCAACTCATTGAGCTTGCCAAAGTTGGTGGCATTTTCCGCCATCTGGAGCTGCACCACCTTGAGTTCCCCTTCCTTGCTGGCGATGATGCCTTCAATTTCCGCATATTCCTTCTGCTCCTTGAAGGTGAAACGCCGCTTGGCGGCTGGTTCGCTATCGTGGCTGGCAGCAGGTTTTGCCTTGAGCTCAGCGGTCTTTTCCTTTTTGACGGTATCTTCTGTTTCTGCCTGTTCCTCCGCCAATCTTTCCTTGTAATAGGAATAGCCGCCGGAGTACATCCGCAGCCTGCCGCCCGCCTCGTAAGCAAAGACCTTGTCGGCCAGCCTGTCCACAAAGAAGCGGTCATGGGATACGAAGATGATGGCGCCCTGAAAATCGTCAATGAAGCTTTCCAGCACGGCCATGGTCTCCAAATCCAGATCATTGGTGGGCTCGTCCAACAGCAGGACATTGGGTTCCTCCATCAGCACCCGCAGCAGGTAAAGGCGCCGCTTCTCCCCGCCGGAAAGCCGGGAAATGGGCGTCCACTGCAGATCCCCCGGGAACAGGAAACGCTCCATCAGCTGGGAAGCCGAAATCCTGGTACCATCTGCCAACGTGATATAATGGGCGGCCTCCTGCACATACTCGATGGCCCGCAGACGCTCATCCATCTCCCGGGCCTGCTGGGCAAAATAACCTATTTTGACTGTCTGCCCGATGGTCACGGTACCGGAAGTGGGCTGCTGCAGACCGGCGATGATATTCAAGAGCGTGGTCTTGCCGGTGCCATTGGCCCCTAAGATCGCCACCCGGTCATTGCGCAGTACCGTATAGGTGAAGTCCTGCACAATGGTGCGGCCATCCACTTCATAATGCACATGATCCAGCTCGATGACCGTACGGCCCAAGCGGCTGCCCGCCAAGCCGATTTCCACCGTATCATTGCTGATATTGACGCTCTGGCTCTTGACTTCCTCATAGCGCTGAATGCGGGCCTTCTGTTTGGTGGAACGGGCCTGAGCGCCGCGGCGCAGCCATTTGAGCTCATTGCGCAGGAAGTTCTGCCGCTTGGCCTCGGTGGCCTGCAGGCGCTCCAGCCGCGCCGCCTTCTGCTCCAGGAACTCCGAATAATTGCCCGTATAGGTATAGGCAGAACCCTGGTCAAGCTCCAGTATCTTATTGGCGGTATTATCGAGGAAATACCGGTCATGTGTCACCATCAAAAGTGCACCCTTGAGCCCCCGCAGATACTCTTCCAGCCAGGCAATGGTCTCACTGTCCAGATGGTTGGTAGGCTCGTCAAGGATCAACAGGTCACAGGGCTGGATCAAAGCCGTGGCCAGAGCCAGACGCTTCTGCTGCCCACCGGAAAGGCTGCCCACCGGAGCAGTGAAGTCATTGATGCCCAGTTTGGTGAGCACGGTCTTGGCAGAACTTTCAATCTGCCAACCGTCATTCTCATCAATCACGGCAGTATAACGCATGATTTCCTGCTGCAAAGCCTTATCATCAGGATTATCTGCCGCCCTTGCCATAGCCAGCTCATACTCGCGCAAAGCCTGCATCAGCGGGGAAAGCCCACGAAAGACTTCCATCAGCACGGTATTTTCCGGAGCAAAAGCCTTATCCTGCGCCAGATATTCCAGCTGCAGCCCCCGCATGGTGGTCATCGTGCCATCATCCACGGGAATCAGGCCAGCCACCGCCTTCAGGAAGGTGGATTTGCCGGTACCATTGACACCGACAATCCCCACCTTATCCCCGGCCTCCATGCTGAAGTCAATGCCCGAGAACAAGGTTTTCTCGCCATAACTCTTGGTAAAATTTTCGATGGTGATTATCATAAACTATCGTCCTATCTGTAAACATTCCTTCTTATTATAGCGGTTTTTCCTCTTTTTTCCTAGTACCTAACACGAAACAAATTTCTTTCATCAGTACAAACAAAGAAAAAACCGGTCAATTTGACCGGTCAGACTGCTCCTCCATATGCTGTTGCTTGCCAAACCACAACCAGAACAATAACGGGAACACGATAATCTCGAAAAGGATGATGACGACAAACAGCCCGTTGATAAAATCCCAGCTTAAAAACAATGGCGCTTCCTTCGGCTGAGGCGGTCCCATATGGCGTTCCGGTACAAAGCCGCCGACAATCCGCGGTCCCTCTGTGTCACTGCCGTTGTCAGCAGCTGTGACGATATTCGGCTTTTCTTCCTCATAACCACTATCAGGCTCACAGATAATGCCAAACAGACAGAACGACACCAGCATCAGTACCAGCACGGCCAGTACAATCACCGACTTTTCCCCTTTGCTCTGGGAATCATGTACTCGCTGCTTCATCTGTCTTCACCACCATACGCCATCTATACTCTAAGAAAGTTCTCATAAAAATCTAATCTCTTTTTAATACTTTACCTTTTCCTATCTGTTTTGTCAATTTTAAACGATAAGATTACAGAAAATCGTCCAATCCTTGACAACATGTAAACTTTTTAGTTATAATATCTATGCATAAAAGATTATATTTTTCAGGCAATGGCGCCTTTTGCTTCTCCCCGGCAAAACTGACAGGATTTCTGTCTCTTTTGGATTCGGCAGAAACAAAAGGCGCTTTATATTTTTTTATGGAAAGAAGGTTGTTTATGATTTTACTAAACTCTGTTGTTGATAGCATCAATACCATTCTTTGGTCATATGTGCTCATCATCATCCTGATCGGGTGTGGTATCTACTTCACCCTGTCCACCAAGTTCGTCCAGCTGCGTATGTTACCGGAAATGGTAAAACTCCTTACGGAAGGAATCGGCAAAAAGACGGAAGGCGGCGCCATCAGCTCCTTCCAGGCCTTCTGCGTCAGCACGGCGTCCCGCGTAGGTGTCGGCAATATCGCCGGTGTAGCCATCGCCATAGTCACGGGCGGCCCGGGTGCTGTATTCTGGATGTGGGTTATCGCCTTTATCGGCAGTGCCACGGGTTTTGTAGAAAGTACCCTGGCACAGATCTACAAGATCCAACGTCCTGATGGCTCCTTCCACGGCGGCCCGGCTTACTACATCAAGAACGCCCTGCATCAGTCTGGCGTGGCTAAGCTCTTTGCTGTACTGCTGGCTGTCACTTTCGGCCTTATCTATAACTCCGTACAGGCAAACACCATTGCCCTTTCGGCAGCCACGGCCTTCAATGTCCCACAGTATGTGACCGCCGGCGTGCTGGCATTCTTCACCGGCCTGGTCATCTGCGGCGGCGTACAGCGCATTGCCCAGGTTACGGAATTTCTTGTTCCGATTATGGCAGGTCTCTATATCCTCGTGGCCATTATCATCACAGTAATCAATATTGACAAAGTTCCGGCTATGTTCGCCATGATCATCCATGATGCTTTCTCTCCGCAGGCTGCTGTTGGTGGCGGTCTCGGCTCTGCCATCCTCACGGGTGTGAAGCGCGGCCTGTTCTCCAATGAAGCCGGTGAAGGTTCCGTACCGAATGCCGCTGCCACGGCAGATGTCAGCCATCCGGTCAAACAAGGCCTGATTCAGGCGTTCGGCGTTTATGTAGATACCTGGCTGGTCTGCTCGGCTACCGCATTCATCGTATTGCTGGCCGGTCAGTATACCGTGGGCGGCGAGCTTACGGGTATTGCACTGGCACAGGCATCGCTGGCCAGCATCTTCGGTGCTTCGGCACCGGCAGCGGTTTCCTTCATGATCCTGATGTTTGCCTTCAGTTCCATTGTCGGCAACTACTACTATGGTGAAATCAACATTGCCTTCTTCGAAGCCAAGGGCAAGACCGCTCTCTTCCTGTTCCGGGCTTTGGTCATCTTCATGGTCGTTTTCGGCAGCATGGCCGAACTTTCCCTGGTCTGGAACCTGGCCGACCTCTTCATGGGGCTCCTGTGCCTGACCAACCTCTATGCAATCTCCCGCCTGTATAAATACGCTCATGTAACCTTCGTCAGCTACTTAGAACAGAAAAAGCGCGGCGTTGAACCGGTCTTCGACCCGGCTATCCTGCCCGACGAACATGGCATCCATGCCTGGGGCGTAGATAAAGACTGAATATCATAATAAGAAAAACGTGCAGTGATCCGATTTCACTGCACGTTTCTTATTTTACACAAAGTTTGCTATAACAATCAGAATTTAAACCTTGCGCTTTCCTTCTGGAGTTCTTCTGCCATATTAGCCAGTCTGTGGCTGGAAGCAGCCAATTCTTCCATGGAAGCAGACTGTTCCTCGGTTGCCGCCGAGATGGACGCGATGTTCTGGGTGATCTGCTTGGTGGTTTCATCCACATCTTCAGCATCCCGCAGTACGCTCACACTGTCATCGGCTACCCGAGAAGCACTATGTGCCGCATCCTTGACCAGATTATCCACTTCTTCGATATGCGAAGCAATCTGGCGGAATTTCTCACCGGCTTCGACAACCGTGCGACCGCTGGTGCTGACCTGTTCCGTACCCACATTCATGGATTCCACGGCACGTTTGGTCACCTGCTGCACGCCACTGATCATCTGCGCGATTTCCGTAGCAGCTTCGGAGGACTGCTCAGCCAGTTTACGGACTTCATCAGCCACAACAGAGAAACCGCGGCCCTGTTCACCGGCCCGTGCTGCTTCGATAGCGGCATTCAGTGCCAGAAGATTGGTCTGTTCGGCAATGCTTTGGATGGTGTTGATGATTTCGCCAATCTGTTCGGAGCTCTTGCCCAGTTCATCCACATTTGCTGCGGATTCCACGACCGTCTTATGCGCAACCTTCATCTGTTCTACCGCTGCTTCAATGGCGGCAACACCCTCTTTGGCCGCTACACCGGCCATACCGGAAGTCTTGCTGATATTGGCCGATTTATCGGCAATACCGTTGACATGTTCCGTCATCTGCCGTATATTGCCCACGACATTATTGATGGTCTCACTCTGATGGCTGGCAGCTTCCGCGATATCACCGACCTGTTCAGCTACGTGGGTGATGGTTTCAGCCACCTGCTCTACGCCGCTGGACATCTGACCGGAAGAGTTGGATACTTCATCGGCACTGCCCTTGATCTGTTTCAAAAGTGTAGTAAGTTCCGTCGTCATCTTATGGAACGACTGCGCCAGCGTGCCGATTTCATCATCCGAATCAACAGCGAGCTGGTTATTACGCAAATCGCCATCGGCCAGCCGCTCTGCCGAAGCCTGCAGGCCTCTGAGCGGGGATACGATGAGATTGGAGATAAAATAGGTAGCCGCAAAGATCAAAAGCAGAGCAACGACCAAAACACCGCCCAGAATCATACGCATGTGATTGACGTTTTGCATGAGCTGGGAACGATCCACAATGGTCAGGTAACGATAACCGGTCTTTTCCGAAACATAGGTATTGACCATCTTGCTGCTGCCATCCAGATTCACTTCCCGCAGGCCTTTGAGACTCTTGGCCGTATCCAGGTTGGACAACTCACCCAGTTCTGCTTCCGCCAGTTTCTTGAAGGCTGCATCCTGATGTTTGGGATCTGCGATAATCACGCCATCCGCATCCAACATCATGATATAGCCGGTCTCCCCCACCTTGATCTCGGAAATCATATCCGTAACCACCGGCAAATCGATATTGAGCCCCAGAACACCCAAAGGCTGGCCATCCATCCCCTTGACCGTCGCGAAGATACCAACGGTCGGCGTCCCTTTGGAAGTCTTGAACGGCTTCGTGATGCGAACCTTGCTCACATCGGCCATGCTTTCCTTGAACCAGTCGCGCTTGCGGGAATCATAGCCCTTCTTGCGTTTCACGGCCGGATACTGCAGATAACCGCCATCCGTCGTACCATAGCTGATTACCGATACGGTGGCCTTATGGGATTCGCCAAAGCGCTGGAAGACCTGATAAGCTGCCAGCTCAAAGCCGCCCTTTGCCTGCGGATCCATGGCGATATTGCCATCGGAAGCTGCCGTAGCAGCTACGGCCTCATCCATATAGCGGGTGATTTCGCCGCCCGCCCTGAGTACCGGATCATTGGCCATATTCACCAGGCCATCCCGCAAGCCAATGAGGAACAGATCCATCGCATTATCCACCTGTGTAGACTGCAGATCTGCCTCTTCCTCAAAATTGTTCATCTGGCTGTCGGTGATGATACCATCCAGCACAAGTCCCAGCACTGCCATCACAAAGATAAAGAGCACCGACACGGATACCATTATCTTCTGTTTGACATTGAGCCGGTCTAATAATCCGCCCATTCCCTCATCTCCTTTATGCACTTCCTATACACCTCACTAGACTTGCTTTTCTTATACGACAGGAGGGTAAATTTTTCCTGCTAAAATTATCGCTCGATTCATAAATTTTTGTAAAAAATCGGCGAATCTCATCCTTCATTGTTTTTCCAGAATCACTGTGCTAAACTAGGACTTAACGACGGGCGCACCAGGGAGGAAAAATCATGGCTTTACCATATAATCTCATCGACTTTGATATGAAAATCGGACGGCAGAAACCGGAGACCATCCGTCATCCGGATAACTACTGTCCTTTTTGTCATCCCGAGGAACTGACCGACATCATAGCGACCGATGGCCCCATCATCCTCCTGCGCAATAAATATAATGTCCTTGCCGGCACAGAACAATTCGTGCTGATTGAAAGCGACATCTGCCAGAGCGATATCCCGGATTACAGCCCCGAACATATGCAAAGACTGTTGCGCTTTGGCCTTCATCACTGGCAGGCAATGCTGCATTCCGGAAAATACGCGGATGTGGTCTTCTTCAAAAACTATGGCCCCCTGTCCGGGGGCACAATCCGGCATCCCCATATGCAAATCGTGGCCTTCCCCCATCTAAATCAGCCCCTGCAGGTTTACCCGGAGGAATTTTCCGGTGAAATCATTACCACGGAGCATAATGTGGAATTCAATATTTCCACGAGTCCGCGGATTGGCTTCTGGGAACTGAATATCGTACCACAGGAAATTGAAAGCGATTGCGCCATCCAGGCTATGGCTCATTTCCTGCAAACCGGCACGCGTTATCTGACCAGTCAATTCCACAAGGGACGCGTGCAAAGCTACAATATCTTTTTCTATCAGCTGGCCGGGCAAATCTATGGAAAGATCGTGCCGCGCTTTGCCACACCGCCGTTGTTCATCGGTTATGGCGTCCATGTGCGTCCCACCAATATCCGGGAAGCAGCCCAAAACATCCGCCAGTTGTATTTCGCTGAGGTTTGACCGTTCCCCGCATCTAAAATCTAAAGTATAATGATTTAATCTATATTTCGTAATACAAGGAGATTTACCACTATGAGTCTTGACGGCTTTTCCATGCGTCCTCTCGTGCGCGAGCTGAATGACAAGCTTGCCGGGGGCCGCATCGATAAGATCACCCAACCCAATAAACAATCCATCGTCCTGTCCATCCGCCAGCCGGGGCAAAACCATCAACTGCATATCAGCATCAATTCCCAGAATCCTGCCGCCCATATCATGGCCAAGAATCTGGAAAATCCGCCCGAACCGCCCGTATTCTGCATGGTTCTCCGCAAGCAGCTGGAAACCGGCCGCATCGCCGCCATCCGCCAGCATGGCCTGGATCGCCTGATCCTGATGGATGTGGACTCCATTGCCGCGGGCGGCAAGATCGTGACCAAGACGCTCGTCATGGAACTCATGGGCAAATACAGCAATATCATCCTCGTGCAGGATGGCACTATCATCGATGCCCTGCGCAAGATTGGCAGCAACAGCAGCCGTGTGCGCACAGTGCTGCCCGGTGATGCCTATGAACTGCCGCCGGGCCAGGATAAACTCGACCTCTTCACCGCAGATTTGCCTGCCGTTATAGAGCGAATCAAACAAGCAGATCATGAAGAACGCCTTGACAAGGCCATCCTGGGCGCCTGCATGGGCTTTGGCCCCGTGTCAGCTAAGGAAGTCTGCTTCTGCGCGGGCTTTGCTCCGAGCACCAGGTTGAATACATTGGACGAAGCTGACTTTACTTCCATCGAGCAGGCTTTGGCCGAAATCCGCCAGGCCGCCAGCAGTGAAGAAGCCCAGCCCGTAATCCTGATGGACGAAAACCAGAAAGTGCTGGCCATGGCCTCCTTCCCCCTCCACTATCTGCCCCAGGCTGTCACATTGGACTTCGATACCATCAGCGCCATGCTCGAAAAGGCCAGCGCACTGGCCGGCAGCTATGTGCTGCCCGATAAGGACCGCTTCAAGAAACTCGTGAAGAACGAACTGCACCGCGCCGAAAACAAGCTGGTGAAGCTCGATGAGGAAATAGCCGCCGCCGAAAATGCCGAGGAATACAAAATCCGCGGCGACAACCTTATGACCTATCAGTATCAATATAATGACCATGAAGATGCTGAAATCACCGTGGTCAATATCTACAGTGAAACCGGCGAGGAAATCACGATTCCCCTCGACCAGCGTTTCACCATCATCCAGAATATGCAGCTTTGCTACAAAAAATATGACAAACTCAAACGCGCCCAGGAACTTTTGCAGGTACAGCGACAGGAATGCGAAGCTTCCATCAGCTATCTCGAAAGCATTGACACATCCCTTAATGCCTCCTCCAGCTTAGGCGAAATCGCTGAAATCCATAATGAACTGGTGGAAGGCGGCTACCTGCGGGAGAAGCTCAAGCGCAAGAACAACGACAAGCCCTCCCATCCCTTCCGCTTTACCGCTCCCAATGGCATGCAGATCCTTGTGGGCAAGAACAATTACCAGAACGACAAGCTGACCTGCAAGACAGCCAGCTTCAACGACACCTGGTTCCATACCCAGAATATCCCCGGCTCCCATGTCATCCTGCGCAATGGAGGCGAAGAACTGGACGAAGACACCATCCTGCTGGCGGCCAGCCTTGCCGCCCACTTCAGCAAGGCTCAGGGCTCTTCCAAAGTTCCCGTGGACTACACGGAAATCCGCTATGTCAAGAAACCCTCCGGCAGCAAACCGGGTTTTGTGATCTTCACCAACCAGAAAACCCTCTATATCACGCCGGATGAACAGGAACTGGCCCCCATCCTCGCACAAGATCCACAACAATAAAGCATCAAAATTGAACTTCCCCCGCCAGTGGAGACTTATTCCTAAGCGATTTACACGCTCGCGCGTACTAGCGCAGGAATAAGTCTCCACTAGCGGGGGCATCTCTTTATCATAATGCCATCACGAGCATACAAATGAAAACCTGCGCCCTGGCGTTATGTATTTCAGCATGAACAGTTCACATTCGGCCACCCGCCCCACTACATTCACCCGTGTATCAGGGGGCTGGGATTTTTTGATTATCTGCAGCTCGCCCATATAGCGCAGATAATCCTTGTTGTCGATGGTAATGGCCCCCCGCCGGCGTTCCTTGTTGTTCTCTGGCACCACCGTCCCCTGCAGCAGCCCCCGGCTTTCCTGAGCGCGGATGGCATCCCGGGCTTCATCCTCCCGGGCCGTAAAAGTATGCCGTAAAAGCTCCCGCTGCACCGCATCTTCGGTTAAGAAAGTTGCCTCTACCGCCACTTCATCGGCATGCAATCTGCCCAAAACCTGTAATTCAGAGGTCAGGGGCAAGCTGTCGCTCAAAAACACTGAATCCACCCCCAAGGCTGCCATATGCCGGGCTGCCCTGTCCGTCTGCCAGAGGCGATGGGCTTCCAATGTGGGCAGGCCTTCAAACAGCGGCCCCCGCTGTTTGCCATGACTGGGCACAAAGGCTCCCACCTTTATCCCTGCTTCTTTGAGCAGGTCATTTTTTTTGCACAGGACCGACTCACTAAGACCTGTGCCCTGCCGCGGATAGAAATTATGCAGGGCATCGATATGTGAAAAATCCGTTCCTGCTTCTTTCAGCGCCGTCAAAATCGTTTCCGTCACCGTGCTGGCATTAAGCTGCAAACGTATGCCCATTTCGTTATGGCTGAGCTGAGCAATCTGCTCTGGCTCATAGCCATAGTCCAGCCGCAGGGTAGTGATTCCCAGCTTCTGGAAAGCCTCCAGACTGAATTCCGGCAGTTCCAGCATTTCCAAGGTTCTTGGGGAAATATCGGAAATGATCTCCATATCGTGTTCTCTGGCCGCCTGCAAAAGGGTGGCCAGTTCTTTTTTCAGCACAGCCGTGTCGGTTTCGGGAATATGCAGGGACGTGAACACCCGGCGAATGCCGCAGGCAGCCGCCGCTTCCAGCAGCTGCAGATTTTCTGCCAGCGTATTGTCCAGTCCCGGATAAAGCGAAATGCCATTTTCCATCAGCCTACCCCCCTCTGTTGCAGCGCTGCGCCCAAATGACCATGAGCCTTGCCCAGATATTCCTGTCCCGTGGCAAAATCCGTACCCGTCAGATGGATAAAGATGGCCAGCTTGGCATTGCCCTGCGCTTCCATAAGTGCCGCGATGCTTTCCTCCCGGCTGCAGCCTGTGGCCTCCATCACAATGCGCCGTGCCCGCTCCTCCAGCTTTTTGTTGGAGGTTTTGACATCCACCATCAGATTGCCATAGACCTTGCCCAATTTGATCATGGTGCCGGTGGACAACATATTGAGCACCAATTTCTGTGCCGTGCCCGCCTTCATGCGGGTGGAACCTGTGACCACCTCGGCCCCGGTAACCGGCACCAGCACGATATCGGCAAAGTCACCGATGGCCGGCTCCGGTGAGCAGGCCAGAGCGATCGTTGCCGCCCCCACATCCTTTGCATATTGCAGGCCGCCGATAACATAGGGGGTACGCCCGGAAGCCGCGATACCCACCAGCACATCCTTGGCTGAAAAATCCTTTTCCCGCAGATCCTTCTGCCCCAGCTCCGGACTGTCCTCAGCCCCTTCCTGTGCTTTGAAGATAGCCGGGATCCCCCCGGCAATCAGCCCCTGTACCAGTTCCGGCTCCACGCCATAGGTAGGCGGGCACTCGGAGGCATCGAGGATGCCCAGCCGCCCGGAGGTGCCAGCTCCCATATAGAAGAGCCGCCCGCCCTTTGACAGCCTATCTGTAATCACATCCACGGCTTTGGCAACCTCCGGCAGGATCTTTTCCACAGCTAGGGCGACCTTCTTATCCTCCTCATTGATAACCTGCAGCATGGATAAGGTGGATAGTTCATCAATATGAGCGGTGGCCGGATTGCGTCTTTCCGTGCTTAATTTCTGCAAATCGATCATGGATTAGTTACGACTCCTTTTCTTCAGCGGGATCATCAAATCCCAGCAGATATGTGGCAATAAAACCGGCGATATAGGCAACGACAATGCCCAGCAGGTAAATCGGAATATTATTGGTCGTCCCCGCCAGCGGCAAACCGGATATGCCCATGGCCGAAGCGCCCACCATGAAATGTGCCTGCACGGCGCCGCCAAAAGCCCCACCGATACAAGCGCCGATAAAGGGCCGCCCCAAAGGCAGAGTAACGCCGTAAATCAAAGGCTCTCCCACCCCCATCAGACCAACGGGCAAAGCCGAGACCACGGTTTTCCGCAGAAACTCGTTCTTACTCTTGACATAGACCGCTATGGCTGCGCCTACCTGACCGGCTCCCGCCATGGCCAGAATCGGCAGCAGGATGGTCACGCCATACTGAGCAATCAGATCTGCATGGATGGGCGTCAGGGCCTGATGAATCCCCATCATGACCATGGGCAGCCACATGCCGGCCAAGATAAAGCCCACCACCGCGCCGCCGGAACCCACTGCTCCCGTAGCCGCCGTACCGATAGCCGTGGAAATCATGCCGCCTAAGGGCTGCAGGACAAAGATTGCCGCCATGCCGGCCAACAAAAAGGACAAAAGTGGTGTCAGGAACAAGTCAAAAATCGTCGGCACCAAACGGTGCAGATGCTTTTCCAGCCATGCTCCAATAAAGGCCACCAAGATCACGGCAATCACGCCGCCACGGCCGGGAACCAGCTTATCCCCACCGATAACGACATTCGCCAGTCCCGGATGGCTGATCAAAGCCGCGAGTGCTCCGCCCAAAATCGGCGTGCCGCCAAATACCTTGGCGGCATTATAGCCCACAAAGAGATTCATCCCCCAGAACACTGCATTGCCCGCCACAGCCAGCAATTGCCAGATGGACGAATCCACCACCTCCGGCGAGACCTTCGCTGCCACACCCAATATCCCCGTAAGCAGACCACAAGCGATAAAGCCCGGAATCAACGGGATAAAGATGCTGGCAATCTTTTTGAGCAGCAATTTTGCCGGCGTGGCATTGCGCTGCCGGATCTGCTGGTGCAGTTCCTTGCCGTCGCCGATTTTGGGCTTGGAACTTTTCCCCAACAATTCGTTGACCACTGTTGTTACCTGCGTGGCCGTTCCCGGCCCCAGGATGATATGCAGCTCTTCCTCGGCATCATGGATGCCCATAACCCCCGGCACTTTTTTGATTGCCGTAAGCAACGCCTCATCCTTCTGCCTTAGCTGTACCCGCAGCCGTGTCATGCAATTATAGGCATGGATGATATTCTCCCGCCCGCCTAATACTTCAAATAGTTTTTTCCCCAGCTCGTCACTATTCATCTATTACACTCCCTAAAACCGCTTTGGCCAGCACCGACGCAAATAATCCCCCAAGCGCTTTTCCTGGCCGTTATCACTTGGCTGATAGTAATGGGCATCCTGGATTTCCTTGGGCAGATAAGCCTGCTCCGTAAAATGATCCGGATAATCATGGGGATAGATATATTCCGTCCCATGACCGAGTTTGGCCGCTCCCTTGTAATGAGCATCCCGCAGATGCATAGGCACCGCCCCGCAATTCCTGCCGCGCACATCCTGCAGTGCCGCATCGATGGCCATATAGGCCGCATTGCTCTTAGGCGCCGAAGCGATATAGCTTACCGCCTGCCCTAAAATAATCCGTGCCTCAGGCATACCCACAAATTGCACCGCATTGGCCGCATTCATGGCAAGCACCAGCGCCATGGGATCAGCATTGCCCACATCTTCGGAGGCGCAGATGACCACCCGCCGGGCAATGAACTTCACATCTTCCCCGGCAGCCAGCATACGCGCCAGATAGTGCAGGGCCGCATCCGGATCACTGCCCCGCATGCTCTTGATAAAGGCCGACACCGTATCGTAATGGTTGTCCCCGGTCTTATCATAACGCTGTACCCGCTGGCCGAGAATCTCCTGCACCATATCCAATGTGATCTCGCCGCCCGTAAGCGGCAGCATGGAAGCCGTGCCTTCAAGGATGTTAAGCGCCATGCGGGCATCGCCGCCAGCCAGCTGGGCCATAGCCAGCATAACCTCGTCGCTGACGGTTATGGATTGGGCACCAAGCCCCCGCTCCTTATCCATCAGAGCCTGCCGCAGGATTTTGACCAGCTGCCCATCGGTGAGCTGATAAAGCCGCACAATCCGCACCCTTGACAACAAGGCATGATTGACCTCAAAGAACGGATTTTCCGTGGTGGCGCCAATCAGTATCAGCCGCCCATCCTCCACATAGGGCAGCAGCACATCCTGCTGGCTCTTATTGAAGCGGTGGATTTCGTCAATGAATACGATTGTGCGCTTCTGATAAAACTTCCGGGCATCATCGGCTTCCTTGACAATCTGCCGGATATCGCCGATACCTGCCGCCACTGCATTGAGCTTCTTGAACTCACTGCCTGTCATGCCCGCAATCATCTGAGCCAGAGTGGTCTTGCCTGTGCCCGGAGGCCCATAGAAAATCATGGAGGAAATCTGGTCTTTCTCAATCATCTGCCGCAGGAACCGGCCGCCGCCCACAGCCTCCTGCTGACCGATAAACTCCTGAAAATTCCTTGGCCGCATGCGCTGGGCCAAAGGTGCAAACCGCTGCCCAGCGCCACTGGCATTGCCGCTGTTATTGGCTGCGGCAGCTGAAAACAAATCAAGTTCCTCTGCCATCTCAATCACCTGTACCCGTAGAGCCAAAACCGCCCTGACGCTTAGCGCCAACACCTGCCATATCCGCATCTACAGTCAGATAAGACAGGAAAATCCCCTGGGCGATCCGGTCGCCCTTATGGATCTGGAAATCCTCCTGCCCCAGGTTGGTCAGCGCCACCATGATATGACCTTCATTGTCCGGATTGTTATAATAATCCGCATCAACAATGCCCACACTGTTACTCAAGAGCAGCTGATGTTTCACCGCCATGCTGGAACGGATATTGAGCGTCAGGACCTCGCCAGCCTGCATATAGGCTTTCAGCCCCGTAGCTGCCAACACCGTCCCGCCAGCCTTTACCGTTACATCTTCTGCCGCCTCTATATCATAACCAGCACTGGCCGCAGTTTTTCTCTGCGGCAGGTGAATATCCCGCTCCTGCCAGCTGCTGACAATCTCAAAGCCTCGTAATCTCATGCCAAACTCCCTCAGACCATCAATGAAAAAGCCTTCCCCGCTGGGGAAGGCCCGTCTTCAACTCAACCTTCTTCTTTTGCTGCAAAATTTACGGGCTTAGCCGGCGTGATGGTGGAAATCGCATGTTTATACACCATCTGCTGTTTTCCCATCACATCGAGAACTACCGTAAAATTATCAAAGCCTTTTACTTTGCCTTTAATCTGAAAGCCATTGACAAGGTGAATCGTCACTTCAATATTTTCCTTCCGCACCTGATTGAGGAATGTGTCTTGTAAATTAATCGCTTTTACTGGCATAGTTAATCCCCCCATTGAATTACGAATTATATACGTTGTTATTATATCATATATCCCCCTATATGTCCCGCAGAAAGGGTTTGACCAATAAAATTAAACTAAAATGCTTAAAACTATTGACAAAATCAGAATATGTATGCTAATATAATACCTGTTGTTGCGCTCGTAGTCCAGTGGATAGGACGTTAGCCTCCGGAGCTGAAAGCGTGGGTTCGACTCCCGCCGAGCGCACCATTTTTGTCTATACAACACCTGCTTTTCCGATGATTGGCAGGTGTTTTTTATGCCATCAAATAAAAGACCTCAGGGGAAATTTCCCTTGAGGTCTTTTTGCAATCAATGCAGCATATTTTCCAATTCTTCCGGGCTTATGAGCTGTGTACCGACTTCCCGGGCTTTTTTTGCCTTGGCGCTGGTACTGTTTACATCCTGGATCACCAGATAATCTGTCTTGCTGCTGACGGACTTGCCTTCTTTGCCACCGGCGGCTTCAATCAGCTCCACATAATAATTTCTGGGCTTGGCCATCTTGCCGGTCAGGACGAAGATCTTGCCCGCATATTCCCCTGCAGGAGCTTCCTGCTTGGCATAGGGAGCAATGGTCACATGACGCTCCAGCATATTTACCGCCATGGTGAATTTATTCGAGGTCAGCATTTCTGCCGTCTTGGGGCCAATCCCATTGATTTCCTGCAGCATGGCCTGCGGCTCCTCGGCCTCAGCAATGACCTGATTGATTTCCTCGATGCTGCCAAAGCGATCTGCCAGGATCTTGCCCACATCGGTGCCAATCCCCGGCAGGCAGAGCGCCTTGATAAAGCGCGGCAGCTCCACATCCTGGCTGGCCGCCGTGATGCTGTTATAAAGCTTCTCCGCCGATTTTTCAGCAAAGCCCTCCAGTTTCGCCAGCATTTCCGCCGTGAAGCTGAAGAGGATCGTATAGGTAGGCTTCACCGCCGCATACTGCTCTTTCCAATAGGCTACCATCTTGCGGGCGGTCTCAATGGACAGGCCGTCAATATTCAGCACATCCTTGCTGCCCACAAAGGCGATATCCTGTGCGATGCGCTCGTCGCAGGCCGGATTGTTGCAGAACTGCTGGCCGTTGATCTCCTCCAGGGGTTCGCCGCAGGAAGGGCAGACAGCCAACGTAATCTCAGTATTCCCCGGCTCCAACACCTTGGTAATCTGGGGAATGATCTCGTTGGCCTTATGGATTTCCACCTTAGCTCCGATGGAAAGTCCCAATTCCTTTATCATTGCCGCATTGTGAAGCGAAGCGCGGGTTACCGTAGCACCATCAATCTCTACGGGATCGACAATGGCTACCGGCGTAGCCTTGCGCCGCCCCATCTGCCAGATAACATCGCGCACCACGGTCACGAATTTTTCCGACAGGGCCTTATAGGCAAAGCCATTGCGCGGATGATGCGCCGTGAAACCGAATTTTTCCAGGCTGTTCCGTTGTCCGCTTTTGACTACGATGCCATCGATGGGAATGGTATTCTGCAGCTTCAGCGCATCATAGTAGGCCTCGATCTCTTCTAAGGCACTATTCGGCGATGCAAGTTCCTGCATGGAAGTCACTTTGAATTCCGTATGGGAGGAAATGATCTGCCGGGCTTCCTGCGGCGTTACATCCTCCCCGGGAAGCTCATAGCAGACATAGCTCAGATAATCCACATAGGGACTGCGCTCCTTGCGGCGCAGAAGTCCTGCTGCCGCATTGCGCATGTTCTTCATGGGTTCATCGCCATGAGCCATAAGTTCCTCATTCATCTTGGCAAAATTTTCCTGCGTGATATAGACCTCACCGCGGACGGCATAGCCGCTGTTATTGACACCAGGGCCTTCATAGGCGCTGATGAAATTCGGCAGGACTTCGCCAATCCGCCCGCCTAAGCCCCGGGTGACAAACCGGCAGGAACCATCGGCATTCGGATAAGCTACGACAGTCAGACCGTCAAACTTCGGCTGGATCACTACCGGCCAGAGTTCTCCGACCTTCTTGACCAGATCAGCCTCATCATCCACGCCCTTGGTCCACTTGCTCAGCGAAGTCACCGGACTGGGATGGGTGAACTTATCAAAATCACCGGTAGCGCCGCCGGGCACATAGTTCAGATCCTCGGCGCCGTATTTATCGATATAATCCCGGCGCAGGGCATCGTATTCTTCATCAGCCAGCACTGGATCGTCCAATTCATAGTATTCGCGGTCGGCTTTCTTAATTGCTGCTAAATGTTCTTCTCGTGTTAAATCTTGTGACACTATATCACCTTCTTGATATTGATAGTCCGCAGTAAGCCGGGCGGAGGGGGATGGCTTTCCGTAGCGTTTGACGCTTTTTGTCTAAGCGAAGGAAAGTTATCCCCTTCTGCCCAGCGCCTACGATGCCAATATGTTATACCTTACTGATGGGCGCATATTTCTGCATAAGCCCCTTCACGCCTTGGCCCGGGAACGCGATCTTGAGCTCGACTTCTTCACCTTCGCCCTTAACGGAAACGACGGTTCCTACGCCCCACTTGCCATGCTGGGCCTTATCCCCGACTTTCCACTGTACGGAAGTATCGGGACGGATCACGCCGGTCTGAGGCTGGACATTGACGCCGCGCTTCTGCAGGGAATTCATGACTTCCAACGCTGACTTAGCCTTGTCGGAGAAGTTCGCGCCGTTGCCCATCTGGCTGGCAGAGGGGCGGAAAGTCATGGTACCGCTGCGCTGCTGGGCACCATAGTGGTTGGCATTGGCAAAGCCATAGGCGTTGACACGGGGTACCAGGCGCTCCGTATATTCCGCGGGAATCTCATCCAGGAACCGCGACGGCGTAGATGCGCTGGTCTTGCCATAAATCGTACGCTGCTGGGCGCAGGTCAGATAGAGCTTGCGCTGGGCACGGGTGATGCCCACATAGCAGGTACGGCGCTCCTCCTCGATCTCATTTTCATCCATAAGCGTACGGGAATGCGGGAAAAGCCCCTCTTCCATGCCCACCATGAAGACCGTGGGGAACTCCAGACCTTTAGCCGAGTGCAGCGTCATGAGCGTGATGCGGTCATCTTCCAGCTCCGCATTGTCAATATCCGATACCAGGGACAAGGTGGACAGGAAGTTTTCCAGCGTCGGATTGTCCTCTGCCTTCTGGAAGTCCCGGGCCACACCGATGAATTCCTTGAGGTTTTCAATCCGGCTTTCGTTCTCGGGCTTCTTTTCATCCTGCAATTCCTTGATGTAGCCGGACTCTTCCAAGACCTTTTCAATCAGATCATCCAAACGCAGATTGCTCTGATAGCCCATGAACTGGAAGATGAAGGTAGCAAAGAGCTCCAACGGTCGCTTGGCTCTGGTCGTCAGCCCTTCCACCGCATCGAGATTGGACATCACATCGAACAGTGTCAGCCCGTTGAAATCCGCATATTCCGTGAGCTTGGCAATGGTGCTGGCACCGATGCCCCGCTTAGGCACATTGATGATGCGCAACAGGCTGACCGTATCCAGCGGATTGTAGATCACCCGCAGGTACGCCAGGATATCCTTGATTTCCTTGCGGTCGTAGAATTTCAAGCCGCCCACCATGGTATAGGGAATGCCATTGCGCATAAACATTTCCTCGATGACACGGGACTGGGCATTGGTGCGGTAAAGGATCGCCATATCGCCATAGGATGTATTGAACAGTGTCTTCTGCTTGTTCACCGTGGTGGCTATGAACTGGGCTTCATCCCGTTCATCCCGGGCTTCATAGATGGTCAGCTTCTCCCCCGTGGCGTTTTCCGTCCAAAGGTCTTTCTTCTTGCGGTTGATGTTGTGCTCAATCACGGCATTGGCTGCCGCCAGGATATTCTTGGTGGAACGGTAATTCTGCTCCAGCTTGATAGTGCGAGCTTCGGGGTAATCCTGCTCGAAGTCCATGATGTTGCGAATATCCGCACCGCGCCAGCCATAGATGGACTGGTCCGCATCACCCACGACGCAGAGATTATGATGCTTGGCCGCCAGGATTTTCGTCAGCTGATACTGCGCACCGTTGGTGTCCTGATACTCATCCACCAGGATATATTTGAAACGGTTCTGGTATTTTACGCGGATTTCCTCATGCTCCTCCAAGAGAAGTACGGATACCATCAGCAGGTCATCAAAGTCCATAGCATTGTTGGCCCGGAGTTTCTTGGCATAGAGCGCATAGACTTCTGCCACTTTCTTCTGGAAGAAATTATCCGCATCCCGTTCAAAGGCCTTGGGGCCCATAAGCTGGTTCTTGCCGTTGGAAATGGCATTCTGCACGGCACCGGGTGCATACTGTTTGGGATCCAGATTCAGTTCTTTCAGGCATTCCTTGATGACCACCTGACTGTCGCTGCTGTCGTAGATGACGAAGTTGCGCTTATACATGCCCGTGGCTTCGACTTCCCGCCGCAGGAATTTGGCACAGAAGGAATGGAAGGTGGAGAGCCACACATCCTTGGCCCCCTCGCCGATCATGCGGTCCACGCGTTCCCGCATCTCAGTGGCAGCCTTGTTGGTAAAGGTGATGGCCAGAATGCTCCAGGGAGACACGCCCTTGGCCAGCAGATTGGCAATCTTGCATGTCAGCACCTTGGTCTTGCCGGAACCTGCGCCAGCCATAATGAGAAGTGGTCCATCCGTATGCTCAACCGCCTGTTTCTGGGCGGGATTCAGTCCTGCAAAAATATCCAAAATAGTCCTCCAAAATTCTTTTTCTCTTTTTCCTTGTCCTTACATAAGACAGAAAGCCCGCCTCTGACAGATGTAAGAGGCGGTGCTTCCTTTATAACAGGTCAAACCATAAAATTATTTGCTGATGCATTTAACCGCTTCAGAAAGAGGCGGGATAATCTGCTTCTTGCGGCTCATGACGCCGGGCAGATATACATGGGTGCCGCTGGCATCCTTCTTGAAGGCTTCGCCAATCAGCGTCTTCGGGGAACCCGTGAAGAGCAGGTACGTTGCCTCTTCGAGGATATCCGTAACCATCACGAGGCTCATATCGAAACCATCATGGTCGCAAATCTTCTGCATGGCTTCAATCAGCTGCGGTTCGAGGTCCATGACTTCCTTAGTGTCCATTACGGAAATCTGGCTCACTATGATGCGGTAATCGCCAATCTGGAATTCCTTGAGGTCGTTCTTGGCGATCTCAGCCGGCGTCATATCGCCGATGCCGGAACCGGCCTTGAGCATTTCCATGCCGTATTCGTTGATGTCCACGCCTGCAATCTCAGCCAGACGGTAAGCCGTCTTCTTGTCGTATTCCGTGCAGGTCGGGGATTTAAAGAGCACCGTATCGGAGATGATAGCCGACAGCAAGAGGCCGGCGATGGAAGCCGGGATATCGATATCCTTCTGCCAATGCATATTAGCCACGATGGTTGCCGTGCAGCCAACGGGTTCAGCATGGGTGAAGATCGGCTCGCTGGTCTGGATGCCGCCGAGACGATGATGATCCACGATTTCCACGATCTTGGCTTCTTCGATGCCCTCTACGGCCTGACCACGTTCATTGTGATCCACGAGGATAACCTGCTCACGCTCCGGAACCATGAGGTTGTCACGGCTTACGATACCCACAAGCTTGCCGTTCTCGACAACCGGATAGTTGCGGTAGTTGGTCTCATCCATCGTGCCCTTGATATCGGAGAGCATATCCAGCGGCTTGAAGCAGACCGGATTCTCATGCATAATGCGGCGGATGGGCACGCACTGATTGATCAGGCGGGCCACCGTATACGTGTCATACGGCGTGGACAGAACGAACATGCCCTTGGCTTCAGCAGCTTCGATAACGTCCGCAGAAACACGGCCATTGCCCGTCACGATCAGGCAGGAAATCCCCTGATTCACGATGTCAATCAGCGTTTCATCATGACGGTCGCCTACGAGCACTACGTCATTTTCGCTGATGATGTTCTGGATCATGCTGATGGAACCAGCGGCAATGCGTACATTGCCCTTGATGAAGTCGCCTTCCTCACCAGAAACCAGCACCTTGCTGTCGGTAGCGGCAATCACATCACGATAGCGCACGCGCATATCGGCCAGATTCTGCATGCCCAGTTCCTGGAAGTAACGTTTAGCCAGGTCGGAAACCGTCACGATGCCCACCATGACGCCCTTGCTGTCCGTAACCGGTACGGAACGCAGATCATGTTCGCGCATAACCTCACCCAGACGACGCAGCGTATCATGCTGACGCACTACGATCTGGCTGTCCAGCATCACATCTTTTACCCGGGGATAAAGATCAGCCAACAGCAGCGGCTGTTCCACGCGGAAATGCTCCAGAGCATACTTGGTTTCCGCATTGACTTTGCCTGCTCTGGCGGGAACGACGTTTTCCCCCATAGCCTGCTTCAGATGAGCATAACCGATGGCGGAGCAGATTGAGTCCGTATCCGGATTGCGATGACCAATGGTATAAATAGGTTTTGCGCTTCTCATAAAGAAAAATTCCTCCTCATATTACAGCGGTTTCAGCCGCCTGCTTGCTAATGCTGTGACCAGCTACCTTCATGGCATTTCCCTGTGGCTCCTGCGCTGCACGAGCCTGGGCCTGCCGGTCGAATTTCTGTGGATCTTCTTCGCGTTTTATGGAAATCTCTGGCGGTGCGGTAATGCCTATTTTGATTTTTCCTCCGCTGACCTTGACGATACTTACCACAATATTATCGCCGATCATGATTTCTTCCTGTGCTTTCCGCGTGAGTACCAGCAAAATCGCACTCCCCCTTTAATCCGTCACTGTTAATGATATCACAACTGACGGGGGAATTTCAAACGAAAATACAAGTTTATGGACAGAAAATAAAGAGATCCGCAGATAAATCGCATCTGCGGACCTTCTTGCTAAAAATTATTCCATCACATGGTACTCGCCATCGAGGATTTCCGTTTCATTGAAGAAAATATGGATTTCCCGCTGGGCGCTTTCCGGACTGTCGGAGGCGTGTACCGCATTGCGGCGGCCGTTGGTGGCGTAGAGCTTGCGGATCGTGCCTTCGGCAGCTTCTGCCGGATTGGTCTTGCCGTGCAGCTCACGGACGCGGGCGATGGCATTCTCGCCTTCGAGGACCAGCGCAATCAGCGGCGCCGATGTCATAAAGCCCACCAGATCGCCATAATAAGGACGCCCAATATGTTCAGCATAGTGGATGGAAGCCAATCTTTCATCCATCTTGAGCATCTTCATGGCTACAATGCGGAAGCCTTCTTCTTCGTACCGTTTGATGATATCGCCGCTGTAATGCAGGGCAAATGCGTCCGGTTTGATGAGTACCAATGTTTTTTCCATGTCTAACTTAACCCCTTGCTTATTTATTGTTGATTTTATCCAGTTCCGTCTGGTAGATTTCCGCTACCTGCCGGTAATTCTCCGCCGAAACCTGCAAAGCTTCGATTTCATCTTCCCGCAGGGCCCGGATGATCTGGGCCGGATTGCCGTAAACCAGGGAATTGGACGGTATCTTTTTGTGCTGCGTCAATTGGGTGCCTGCACCGATGACCACATTATCACCGATTTCCGTATAACCAAGAATAATAGAGCCCATGCCGATCAGGCAATTGCTGCCGATTTTTTTGGCATGCACCACGGCATTATGCCCCACAATGACATTATCGCCGATTTCCGTAGACTCATCCGCCATCACATGGATGGTGCAGTTATCCTGAATGTTACAGTTTTTACCGATGGTGATTTTCTGGAAATCACCGCGTACCACAGCATTGAACCACAAGCTTGTGCCTTCACCGATTTCCACATCCCCCACCACCGTAGCCGATGGCGCCATGAAGACATCTTTGCCCATAACAGGTGTTTTCCCCTTGTAGGAAAGGATAGTGCTCATAAATACCGCCTCCTGGTTCATTTTGGAAAACTATGATTCACTTTCTATTATTCTCTATTATAACGATTTTTGCGAAATTTAGCAAATATCACGAAGAAATAACTTTAGCATTGGTTTTTCCCACTGTCTATGATAGAATATTTCTTATACTATAGTTTTTTAAGGATGTGACTTTACGTTGGATAATTCTGACGCGGGCCTATTACTGGCCTTAATGTTTATTTTTCTCTTTACCCTGGGTTTCTTCTCTTTGATGGAAACCGCCATTACCGAAAGCCATAAGAGCAAACTGGAAAAAATGCAGGAAGATGGCGATACCGCCGCAGAAAAAGCACTGGAGCTTCTCGAACAGGCCGACCGCATGTTGTCCCTGTCCCAGATTGGCATCACCATGAGCAGCATCCTGATCGGCGTCTGCACAGGTGTATTGCTGGCGCCCATGATTGCATCGCTGCTGCCACTTCCCCAGGCAGATTCCCTGGCACTTGTCATCAGCATCCTGCTGATTACCTATATCTCTTTGTTGCTCGGGGAGTTCCTGCCCAAGAAAACGGCCCTGCACAATCCGGAAAAAATGCTCCTGAAATACAATGGTATCATGTGGACGCTGGCCCAGCTCACCCGGCCCTTCGTCTCCCTGTTGTCCGGCTCCGCCAATATGATCCTGTTGATCTTTGGCATCAATCCGGAAGCCGACGACACCGTGACCGAAGATGAGGTCAAGGATCTCATTGAGCAGGGCACCGAGGACGGCACCTTTGAAAAGACCGAGCAGGCCATGGTGGATCGGATTTTCCACCTGAGCGACCAGACCGCCTATGCCCTGATGACGCCCCGCACCCAGATGCTCTGGCTGGATCTGTCCGACTCCCTTTGGGAGAACATGCGGCTGATCCGGGAAACGCCCCAGGATATTTTCCCCGTGGGACGGGACAGTCTCGATGATTTCTGCGGCGTGCTCTATGCCAAGGATCTGCTCAATGCCACTTTGGCCCATGAGGTATTGGATCTTTCCCAGTATATCCGCAAGCCCCTTTTCATCCCCCGCTCCATGGAAACCTTCCGGGTGCTCCAGCAGTTCCATACCACAGGCATCCATGAAGCCATGGTGCTGGATGAATACGGCGGCGTGATTGGCTTTTTGACCATGGACGATATCCTGCAGGAAATCGCCGGGGAATCCTTCGCGGCCCATGAAGAGGACACGGCCCAGATCACCCCCCGGGATGAGAACAGCTGGCTCGTGGACGGGCTCTACGATATCGATGATTTCAAGGAGCGCTTCTCCATTGAGGAACTGCCCGACGAAGATCACGACCATTACCAGACCATGGGCGGTTTTCTGACCTCCTATTTTGGTTATATCCCCAAGGCCGGTGAACGCATCAACTGGCAGGATTTCACCTTTGAAGTCGTGGATATGGATGGCGCCCGCATCGATAAGATCATGATCACCCAGAATCCGCCCGCAGAAAATACAGAAACGGCAACCGAATAGAATATAACACAAAGAACCGCCTCTCTGAGCCTTGAGAAGCGGTTCTTGCGTATGTATGTTATTTGCTCGCTATGATGCCGAACAAAGGAAGAGTATCGAATTTCATGGCTGCATCCACGCGCACCCGCGGTGCAATGTCTTCTTCCAGCGTCACCTTCATGCCCAGGCTGCGCAGGAACTCAGCATCCCATGCAGGGCGGCGATGACTGCTGATCCGCAGCTCATCTTTGATATCATTGCATTCCGTCACCAATTCCTGACGGATATTGGCATGGACATCGGCCTGATCTTCCTTGCGGGAAAAAGTCATCAGCCCATAATCCGAATCAAAATTCAAGAGCCTGCCGCCTGGCTTCAATACGCGCTGCCACTCGCGGTAAGCCTGCATGACATCCGGCAGCGTCCAGGTCAGATTGCGGCTGATCACCACATCGAAAACCTCATCATCAAAATCCAGCGCCTGGGCATTCATCTTGTGGAATTCTGCCCTGCAGCCTGCTGCCAATACATTCTGCTTAGCCTGATGAAGCATATCCGCTGACATGTCAATTCCCGTAACCTGATGCCCCAAACTCCCCAGCAGGATGGCAAAGAACCCCGCACCTGTCCCCACATCCAAAATCTTCAGGGAAGCTGCTGCCGCCAGCTTTTCTGCCAGATAGCTGCGCCAAGCGGCAGCACAAGGCCCGGCCAGCTCCTTCAGCCGCAATCTGCTGAAGTCACGGCTGCGCTCATCCCAATAAGCCTCAATCAGATCCGTCAAGACGGCATCCTGATCATAAGTGAAAATTTCCTGCTGCATATTGTTGTTCATAAGCTCTCTCCTCTTCATCCCCATTCCCTGTTTCCTAGTTTACTCCCATTTCTGCAAAAATTTAAGCCCCCCAGGGGGTTGTTAATCCCCTGGAATGCTTAAAAAATTTTTCATTATACCAATTTCAATACCCAGGAAAACATCTTCACAAAGAAAGAGCCGAAACTGAAACCGCTATTCACGTTCTCTGCCAGCATGTCCACATGCTCCACATCCTGTCCGTTATAGCGAACTACGATCTGCCCCACAGGCGTACCTGCCTTCAATGGAGCCTCTACAACTTTGGGCACATGATAGACCAGGGAATAATGGCTCTTATCCTCGCCATTGATCAACGGGAAATTGATATCCCGGGCGGGATACAGATCCACCGAAGCCTGCTGGCCATTGGTCACCCAGGCCCTGCGGCTCACCCGCTCCCTGGAGAGGGCCTTGGTTATTTTCACATGCTCAAAGCCGTAATCAAGAAGTTTGGCCGCATCCGTGAAACGGTCATCCAATGTGGGCGCTTTCATCAGCACCACAATCAATTCCACGCCATTGCGTTTGGCCCCTGCAGCCAGACAGCCGCCTGCCGCCTGCGTCCAGCCAGTTTTGATGCCGGTCATACCCGTATATTTACCCAACAGTTTATTGGTATTATGGGCCTGGAAGGATTTATTCTTCGGTGACTCCCAACGGATTACCCGTTGAGGCTGCTCCACGATTTCCCGAAAGGCCTTATTCTGCATGGCATAGCGGGCCAGCTTGGCCATATCCCGGGCCGTAGAATAATGACCGGCCTCCGTCAGTCCGTTGGGATTGACAAAATGCGTGTCCTTCATATCCAGTTCTGCCGCCTTGCCATTCATGATACCGGCAAAGGACTGGACATTGCCGGCCATAGCTTCTGCCAAGGCCACCGCCGCCCCGTTATCAGATTCCAGCAACATTCCGTTCAAGAGTTCATCAGTACGAATCCGCTCTCCTGTCAACACGCCCAAGGGCGAAGATTCCGTATGCGCCGCCGCACTGGACATAGTGATATCGGAACGCAGATTCATCTGCTCCAGGGCCAGTATTCCCGTCATCATCTTGGTCATGCTGGCCGGATAGAGACGCTCGTCGGCGTTCTTCTCCCAGATCACACGCCCCGTGGACGCCTCGATGATGATGGCGGCCTGCGCCGTGATGTCCGGCTCACCACCCTCACCAGCCGCCACTGGCAGCTGCACCACCAACATACATATGCCAATAAATATCGAGAAAATCTTTTGCCATACTTTCAAAATATAATCTCCCCATACAAATCCATGAAAACCAAAAATAAAAGGCTCTCCCTGCGGAAAGCCCTTATAGTATAACACGTTATGCCATTTTATGCACGGAAAATTTCTTATTTTCCAACCATAAAAGCCCAGGGCCAGGCAACGTCTTTTCGTCACCTGGCCCCGGGCTCTTTGCTATAGCAATAGCTTACGATTTATGGCTATGGCATCCTGAACATCCGCAGCTGCATTCGCTGCTGCTGCAGCAATCATTATGTCCCGTGCGGAAGTTGTTATACACATGCCGCAGGGCGAAGAACAAGGCGATAGCCAAAACGACACCTACAACATAAGTTGCCATAAAGATTCCTCCAATCAGAAATCAGAAGCCGAGAAGTCTGCCAATCTGGTATACCACCAGGGAAACCACCCAGGCAATCACAAACATATAGACAGCGGAGAAGCCCATCCACTTCCAGCCGCCGGCTTCCTTCTTGATCGTACCCAGAGCCGTTACGCAGGGCGTGTAGAGCTGGGAGAAAATCATGAAAGCAAAGGCAGACAGAGCCGTGAAGCTGGTAGCCATGCCCGTCTTCATCAGGGTATCAGCCGTTTCCAGTGCATCTTCTGCTTCCGTGGAAACATCAGCTGCACCATAGAGGATACCGATCGTTGCTACTACCGTTTCTTTGGCCATAATACCGGAAAGCAGGGCTGCGCCAGCTTCCCAGGTATCGAAGCCATGGAACACGAACAGGGTGCTCATCCAGCTGCCCAGCGTTACCAGGATGGACTCGTTGATTTCGCAGGGACCATCGAAGTTGTAGTTGGACATAACCCAAAGGAGAACGGAAGCGGCAAAGATAATGGTACCGGCTTTAACGAGGTAACCCTTACCCTTATCCCAGGTTTCCAGCAGAACCGTCTTCATATCCGGCATACGATACGGCGGGAGTTCCAACAGGAAGGTGGAACCGCCATCCTTGAACACCGTGCTGCCCAAGAGCTTAGCCGCAACGATAGCCATAACCACACCGATGATATACATGGAGAACACGATATCGGCGGCATTATCCGGGAAGAACATAGCTGCAAACAGAGCCATGATCGGCAGTTTTGCACCGCAGGTCAGGAACGGCGTAACCATGATGGACACCATGCGGTCTTTTTCCGAATCCAGCGCACGGGCACCCATGATGGAAGGAACGCCGCAGCCAAAGCCCATCATCAGCGGCATAACGCCTTTACCCGTGAGGCCGCAACGACGCATGATCGGGTCCATGATAAAGGCAATGCGAGCCATGTAACCCGTACCATCCAGGAAGGACAGGCAGAAGAACAGCACGAAAATCAGCGGTACGAAGGTCAGCACCGCGCCGACACCGCCAATGATACCATCGGTAACCAAAGATACCATCCATTCAGCCACACCGGCTTCCGTCAGGCTATCCTTGGCAAAATCCAGGAAGTCTTCGTTGATGGCAGAGTCCAGTGCATCAGCAATGGGCTGGCCAATCCATTCAAATGTGATGTTGAACACCGCATACATAATAGCCAGGAAAATTGGCAGTGCCAGAATGCCATTGGCCAGGAACTTGTCCAGCTTCTCCGACATATCGGAACCGACATTCTTCACCGTAACGGCTTCCGAAACCACAGAGTCAATCAAAGCATAGCGGGCTTCGATGATCTCTTCGTTCTTCTCATCCTCGCTCTTGGCGCTGGCCTTGATTTCTGCCACCTTGGCGATATGGGCTTTTACCCGCTCACTGGGCTCATAGTTGTCCATCACCGTGCTGGTGAACACGTCCAGCAGCTTCTTCGTGCTCTTGCTGCTGCGGCCAATGCTTTCCACCACCGGCATGCCGAAGGCATCTTCCATCTTGCGGCAATCCACTTTGATGCCACGGCGTTCTGCATCATCCTTCATGTTGAGGTCAATCAGCACGGGAATCCCCTGCTCCAACAACTGCACTGTCAAGAAAAGGTTGCGCTCAAGGTTGGAGCTGTCCACGACATCCACCACAAGGTCAAGCTTATTGTTCAGGAGGTAATCGATGACGATCTTTTCCTCCGGAGAACGGGCATTGATGCTGTAGGTACCCGGCAGGTCCACGATGGAAATTGCCCGGTCGTTATGGCGCGTATAACCTACCTTCTTATCGACTGTAACCCCCGGCCAGTTGCCGATTTTCTGACGGGCACCAGTAAGCTCGTTGAAAATCGTAGATTTGCCCACGTTGGGGTTACCGGTAAGTGCTACTGCTAATGTTGACATTGTATTCACTACATCTCCTCTGTCCATAATTGTCAATCTCCCTGACGATTAATTTACCTGCTGCACCTGAACCTTGGCTGCATCATCGCGACGCAGGGCAAGATTGTAAGAACGCACGCCGATGGCAATGGGATCGCCCAAAGGTGCACTGCGCAGCACCTTGATTTTCGTTCCGGGGGTGAGGCCCATGGTCATCAGTCTTTCCTTGAGGTCGGAATCGCCAATCTGCTGAATCTTCAGCGTCATGCCGGTCTTACCGTCTTTCAATGTCAAAATCAACGCCTCCTAATAATTTCTCTAAAACAATGATAAGATTATTACTACTTAAGTTATGATAACGCATATCAATCACACTTGTCAAGGATTCTCATTTACAAATAGAAAAAATTATCATTCAATAATTTTCAGTTTATTGCATCATATTAAAAAGACAGTTCTCCACACATATAAATTGCAGTTTGTCGGCGCGTTCGTGCTGAAGGCATCCCGTTCATACGCAGTCAGGGGTTCACGGGGGAGTACTTTTTCTGTTTCCGCTAAAACGACCCTCTCGGCAATTTTAGAGCTGTTTAGCCAGATGGCGCCGGGCAAGACCGGCGGCGCGTCTTTCAGCGTGCTTTCTGGTAACTGCCTGCCTTGGGCCGGTCTTCGCTGCGCTCAGACAGTCGCTCCCACAGAAAAAGCACTCCCCCGTTCGCCTCAGCCACGTTTCTGGCAATCGGCACGAACCCGGTTCTCCCGTAACAAGAACATCGATGTGCTTGTATCCTCCAGCCGAAACATAGCAGCATTGACAAACGTAACTCTGGGCGGCGGGAGGCCACTGAAAAAGTCTATATATAACGATAACCGTGGATGGATGTGATGAAATTCGCATTCATCCACGGTTTCTAGTATAATGGAGCCATCAACACTTGGAGGTTCAACATGTTACGGAATAGCCAGCAACTCAAGCTTAGTGAATTTACAGCCATCTATGATCGTCTCATTCCCAAAAATCATTTTCTGCGAAAATTTAATACGCTTGTAGATTTTTCTTTCATTCAAGATGAACTGGAGCATAAATATTGCCTGGATAATGGCCGTAATGCTCTTTCTCCCATAATGCTGTTCAAATATCTGCTGTTAAAGGTTATCTACAATATGTCGGATTCCGATTTAGTTGAACGTAGCCGATATGATATGTCATTTAAATATTTTCTGGGACTCCGCCCTGAAGATGAAGTAATCCACCCTTCTACCTTAACCAAATTTCGTAAACTCCGCTTACAAGATGAGAATATTCTGGATTTGTTACTCAAGAAAAGTATCCAAATTGCTTTGGAGAACAAAGTAATCAAGAGCAAACGAATTATTGTAGATGCTACGCATACTAAGGCTCGCTATAACCAGAAATCTGCCTATGAGCGGTTGTTGGAACAAGCCAAGCTATTGCGCAAGACGGTTTACCAGACAGATTCTCCCCAAAAGAAAGAAAGGTTTCCCAAGAAAGTAGAAAATGGCTCACTGGTGGATGCGCTGGAATATTGCCGACAGTTAATCAATACAATAGAAAATGACAGCCAGATGGCAGAAATGCCTGCCATACAGGAGAGGCTGAACTTGCTCAAAGAAACGGTCGAAGACCATGCAGAACATTTGGCCACTTCCAAAGATGAGGACGCCCGAATCGGGCATAAAACAGCAGATACATCCTTCTTTGGCTATAAGACACATATTGCCATGACCGATGAACGGCTGATTACAGCTGCAGTAGTAACCAGTGGCGAGCGCAGTGACGGGGAACAATTAAGAACATTAGTTGAAAAAACCAGAGCAGCCGGACTGGAAGTGCAGAGTGTCATCGGTGATACCGCATACTCCGGCAAAGAAAATCTTAAATTTGCTGAATCGAAAGATGCGCCAGAAAAATCCTTTGAACTGATTGCCAAATTGAATCCTGTTATATCCAACGGCTCCCGTGTTGAAGGCAGCAATGGTTTTTCTTTCAACAAGGATGCGGGAATGTTCGTATGCCCTGAAGGGCATATGGCCATCCGCAAAGCAAGAACTGGACGCAAAAACAATAGAACAAATCAAAGAATGAGCTATTATTTTGACATTGAGAAATGTAAGCAATGCCCACATTGTGGAACCTGTTATAAAGAAGGTGCCAAAAGCAAGATTTATTCCGTTACGATAAAATGCGATTTACACAAGAAACAACAGGAGTTTCAGGAAACAGAATATTTTAAGGAACAGGCTAGAAAGCGTTATATGATAGAAGCTAAAAATAGTGAGATTAAACACAGGCATGGGTATGACATAGCGTCATCCGCAGGCCTGATTGGTATGGAATTACAAGGAGCCCTAACGCTTTTTGTAACAAATATGAAACGAATTGTGAAAATGATGGAGAAATAAAGCCCTAATAACGGGGGAGATATACAAAATCGTCGCAGAATGATGATAAAAATATCATTCTGCGACGATTTTTTTTGTGGATAATTTGCCAGTCGTATGAAATGGATAGTTTTTCAGTGGCCTCGGGCGGCGGTGGGGATGCTTTTCCACCGGCGGAACGACTGCCTGAACGAAGTGAAGGCTGGCCCGCAAACAGGATTTTCTGGATGCTTCGTTGATGGACGCGCCGCCGGACTTGCCCGGCGCAGGTTGCTGGAAGATGCGTACTGCTGCTGGCGGGACATTTAGTGCAGCGGCGGAAAAGTATTCCCACCGCCACCCCACTGCTCTGTAACAAAAGCGTTCAGGCTCGCACTGACAAACTGCAATAAAAAAGCCCGCTGACATTTTTGTCAACGAGCTTTCCGGCCTCTTGGGCATATTATCTTAATAGCGCCAATAGTTCTTGGCTTTTTCTTTGTCTTTTTTGATTTGCTTCACCAGCTGTTCCACGCCGTTGAAGCGGACTTCGTCCCGCAGTTTCTCCAGGAACTCCACGGCAATGAGCTTGTCGTACAGATCACCCTTGAAGTCCTCGATATTGACTTCGATACGACGGTTACATCCCTTGAAGGTGGGATTGTTGCCGATATTGGCGACACCGTTATACTGCCGGCCCTGAAATCTCACGCCCACAGCATAGACACCATTGGGCAGCATCACCCGCTGCTCGCTGATGGCCAGGTTCGCCGTGGGAAAGCCGATGACTCTCCCCCGCTCATCTCCATGAATCACCCGCTCCATCACAGTAAAGGGGTAGCCCAGGAAATCGCTGGCGGTATGCAGATCGCCTTCGGCAATCAGCGCCCGGACACGGGTGGAACTTACCGGACGGCCATCCCGCAGAACAGCCGGGCAGATTTCGGCCGTAAAGCCATATTCATTGCCCGACCGTATGAGCATCCTTTGGGTGCCCTTGCCCTTGTAGCCAAAAGTGTAGTTTGGCCCCGTCACCACATAGTAAGGTGCCAGGTTCAGCCGCAACAGTTCCAGGAACTCCTCCGGCCGGCGGCTGGCAAATTCCTTGGTAAAGGGAATGGCAATCAGGATATCCACGCCCAGTTCCCTGAGCCTTGCCTCCCGCAGGGTATTGTTGCCAATCTGCGGCGGCAGCGCCTGCGGGGCCAGCACCGACAGCGGATGATTGCTGAAGGTGAAGACCACGGACTTGCCATCGATTTTTTTTGCCAGCTCCACCGCATGGCTGATGATGCTCTGATGACCGATATGGACGCCATCAAACATCCCCAGTGCCACCGTCAGGCGGGGGTATTTTTTTGTCAAATCTGTTAGTTTATTGTATACTTCCATGATTGCTCATCACCGCCCTATTACCTTTACCGGCAGGATTTCTTCTCTGTCTTTATCATAACGGCCAATGCCGATGAAATGGCCATCGGCATAAACCCGCAGTTTTTCGGTCTCTGCCGTGAAATTGCGCACGGTGCTGGAGAGCCCGTTGCCAAAGGCCTTTTCCCGCTTGGGATTCAGGTCAAAGCGCTGCATGCCGCTCAGATATTCATCGGCGGGCAGCAGGGCTTCTGCCCCTTTAGCCGCCAACTCCTCCAAGGTCAGGGCATTTTCCACGGAAAAATCCCCTACCCGCCGCCGCAGCAGGAAAGCCATGGTAGCCGGCACGCCCAAAGCCTCGCCAATATCCTGACAGAGGCTGCGGATATAGGTCCCCTTGCTGCAGTCACAATCAATCAGCAACATATCATGGCTGTATGAGAGCAGCTCCAGCCGATAAATCGTGATTTCCCGTGAGGGGACTTCCACTTCCTTGCCCGCCCGCAAGAGATCACAGGCTCTCTGGCCGTTGATCTTGATGGCGGAATGGGCTGGCGGCGTCTGGCGGATCTTGCCGGTGAACTTCTCCAGCACGGCTTCAATCTCTGACTTGTCAAAATCTGACCAGTCAGTCTGACTTGTCAAAATCCTGCCCGTATCGTCACCGCTGTCGGTGGCGATGCCCAGCTTGATTTCCGCACGGTATGTCTTATCCGTCAGTTCCAGATACTCGATCAGCCGGGTTGCTGTCCCCACGGCGACAGGCAGAACACCTGTGGCAGCAGGGTCAAGGGTGCCTGCATGGCCCACCTTTTTCGTATGGAGCACACGCCGGACATAGCCCACGATATCATGGGAACTCATGCCGGGAGGTTTCAATATATTGAGGAAGCCGCTCAGCGGCTTTGCCCCCGTCATTTTTCTTCCTCCAGCACCTGCATGATGGCTTGGATAAGGTCAGAGCGGGCCTCGGCGCAGTTTTTCGCAATGCTGCAGCCTGCGGCCCGCACATGGCCGCCGCCGCCGAACTGCAGGGCGATTTTCGTCACGTCAATGCCCTTGGAACGCAGGCTCACCCGGCAGAGATTCGGTTCCTTTTCCTTGAGGGTGAAGGCGATATCCACGCCTTCAATCACCCGCACCATACCAATCAGGCCTTCGGGAGCCTCATGCTCCTGCAGGGAAGCATAGTCAAGGCATACGCCTGCCACCTTGCCGTCGGCCAAAAGCTCAATCTTCTGCATGGCGGCAGCCAGGCTCTGTACCTCAGCATAGGGGCGCTGTTCCAAAGCTTCGGAAATCACATGGGGCATAGCGCCACAGGCCAGCAGTTCTGCCGCCGTATGCAAGGTATTGGGGGTGGCATTGGAGAACCGGAACCAGCCGGTATCCATAGCCAATCCCGTATAGAGACACATAGCCATGTCTTTATTGCACGCCACGCCTAATTCAACAATCAACTGGTAAATGATTTCGGCAGTTGCCGCTGCCGTTCCATCGAGATAAAGCTTATCGGCCTGACCATCGTTGGTGATATGATGGTCGATATTCAGCGTAGGAGCTTTTACCGCTTCTGCCACCAGACCGATGCGGTCCAGGCTCACATCCACCGCCACCAGCAGGTCAGCAGGGATGCTTTGTCCCTCCGCAGGTTTCCCTATAAGCTCATATCCCGGCAGCACAGAAAATGCTGCCGGGATATCATCATCGATGAAAACCTGCACCTCTTTACCCAAAGCCTTGAGCGCGTGCATCAGGCCCAACGAGCTCCCGATGGCATCGCCATCGGGGTTCACATGAGCAGTAATCACAAGGCGCTGCACGGACTTTAAGGCCGCTGCCGTTTCCTTCAATGAAATCTGCATTTATTTTACTCCTCAGGAGCCGATTCCGTTGCTTTTGCTTCTTCCTCGGCCTTGATTTTTAAGAGCAGTTCCTGGATATGCGCACTGTAATCCAGCGACTTATCCAAAGCGAAACTGAGTTCCGGGGTTACCCGCAGGCGAATCCGCTTGCCGATTTCCCGGCGGATAAAGCCCAGGCTGCTGTTGAGACCTGACCAGCAGTCCTTTACCTGCTTTTCACTTCCCATCAGGCTGACAAATACCTTGGCCTCCCGCAAATCTCCCGTGCATTCCACGGAAGTCACGGTGACAAAGCCAATGCGGGGATCTTTGAGCTCCCGCAGGATGATCTGGCTGATCTCCTGCTTCATGAGCTCCTGTACTTTTTCCACACGCAGCTGTCCCACAGTTACGCACCTCCTTCTATTGCTAATTCAGTCATTATTCCTCGTTTTCCTTGGCAGCCTTGGCCGCAGCTTCTGCCTGGCGCTTTCTGGCTGCTTCCTTGTTAGCTTCATTGATATCCGTAGCGATCTCTTCCATGGTGTAGGCTTCGATGATGTCGCCCTCCTTGAAGTCACGGAAGTCAATGATGGAGATACCGCATTCATAACCAGCGGCAACTTCCTTGACCTCATCCTTGAAGCGGCGCAGGGAGTCGATCTCGCCATCGAACACTTCGATGTTGTCGCGGATGATACGGATCTTGGAGTTGTTGTGGATCTTGCCTTCGAGGACGTAGGAACCAGCAACGAGAGCCTTGGAGAACTTCATGACCTGACGGATTTCCACGCGGCCCTGGACAACTTCCTTGTACTTGGGCTTCAGCATGCCGCTCATGGCGTCCTTCACATCGTTGAGGGCATCATAGATGACGCGGTAAGTGCGGATATCCACATCTTCCGTGTCCGCCACGCGACGGGCATTGGCATCCGGACGCACGTTGAAGGCGATGATGATGGCATTGGATGCAGAAGCCAGCATAACGTCGGATTCATTGACGGCACCAACGCCGGAATGAACCACACTGACGCGAACTTCATCGTTCTTGTTGAGCTTCAGGAGGGAGCCGCAGAGTGCTTCAACAGAACCCTGTACGTCGGCCTTGACCACGATGTTGAGGTCCTTGATCTCGCCTTCCTGGATCTGATGGAACAGATCATCCAGAGAAACCTTCTTGCTCTTGATCAGGTTGGTGCGCTGACGTTCCACACGAGCTTCGGCGATGGAGCGGGCCTGTTTTTCTTCCAGCACAGCCAGGATATCACCAGCTGCCGGCACATCGTTGAGACCAAGGATCTCCACCGGAACAGAGGGGCCAGCTTTCTTCACGTTGTTGCCACGGTCGTCGATCATGGCACGAACCTTACCATAGGTGGTGCCGCAGACCACGGAATCACCGATGCGCAGGGTACCGTTCTGCACGAGAACCGTTGCCACCGTACCACGGCCCTTGTCGAGCTTGGCTTCGATGATGACGCCCCGGGCGTCACGGTTCGGGTTGGCCTTGAGTTCTTCCACTTCGGCTACCAGCAGAACGTTTTCCAGCAGGTCATCGATACCGATCTGCTGCTTGGCAGAAACCGGCACCATAATGGTGTCACCGCCGTATTCTTCCGGAACCAGATTATGTTCCATGAGTTCCTGCTTCACGCGCTCGGGGTTGGCACCGGGCTTATCGATCTTGTTGACGGCCACGATGATGGGCACGTTAGCGGACTTAGCATGGTTGATGGCTTCCACCGTCTGGGGCATAACACCGTCATCGGCAGCCACTACGAGGATGGCGATATCCGTGATCTGGGCACCGCGGGCACGCATAGCCGTGAAGGCTTCATGACCTGGCGTATCCAGGAAGACAATCTTCTTGCCCTTGCAGTTTACCTGATAAGCACCGATGTGCTGGGTAATACCGCCGGCTTCGTGGGCGGATACATGGGTGTTGCGGATGCAGTCCAACAGAGAAGTCTTACCATGGTCAACATGGCCCATAACGGTAACAACCGGCGGACGCAGCTTCAGGCTCTTGGGATCGTCCTCGATTTCGGGGATTTCCGTCGGATCTACATCAGGCGGCAGTTCTTCACAGGTTACACCGAATTCAGAAGCTACGAGAGCTGCCGTGTCGAAGTCGATTTCCTGATTGATGGTAGCCATTACCCCCATCATGAAGAGCTTCTTCACCACTTCCGCAGCGGTGTAGCTCATCTTGGAAGCCAGATCCTTGACGGCAATCATTTCCGGCAGCTTGATGTGCTTCGGACGGGCGATTTCCATCTTAGGTGCCGGCTGCTGGCCGCCGCGCTTGTTGTTACGGCCCTTGCCGCCACGGCGGTCATTGTTGCGATCATTGCGGCCATTGCGATCGTTCCGGTCGTTGCGGCCATTGCGTTCATTCTTGCCGCCACGGCGATCATTCCGCTCGTTCTTGTTGCGGTCATTGCGGCTGCCGCGCTCATTGCGGTTGTCATTCCGGTCGTTGTTATTATTGTTATTGTGCTCGCTGTGACCGCCACGGCTGCCGCCTTCATGGCTGCGGTTATTGCCGTTGCCATTATTGCTGCTGGCCTTGCGCTGATTATTGTCCCGGTTCTCACGATGTTCTTTGTGCTCGTGATTGCCCTTGTTCTGCGGACGGTTCTGGCTCTTCTCGCCATGCTCCTTCTTCTTTTCCGGAGCATTTTCCCGTACTTCCTTCACCTCTGCCTTGGGCTTTGCTTCCTTGGCAGGAACTTTAGAAGCCGGAGCAGCACCCTTATGGTAATGCTTCTTCAGCGCTTCACGCTCGGCATCACCGACACTGCTGAAATTATTTTTAACGGAAAAGCCGCCCTTCTGCAGCACTTCCAGGACTTCTTTGGTTTCCTTGTTGAATTCTTTGGCCAATTCATAAACTCTAATATTGGACATTGATCCACCCCCGAATTATTTCATAGTGATTCCTCCATCAGCTGGCGAAGTTTTTTCGCAAAGCCGTCATCCGTCAACGCGGCGACAGCGCGAAATTCCTTGCCTAAGCATGCGCCTAAAGTCTCACGATCGAGACAGTAAACATAGGGAATCGCGAATTTATCTGTTAATGCAATGAAATTCTTCTTGCTTTCTTCTGCGGCATCACCGGCCAGCAGGACGAGAACCGCCTGCTTCTTCTTCACGGCCTGTTCCACGGCAAACGCCCCGGATACGATACGGCCAGCCTTCTGAGCCATGCTCAAAAGATTTGTGATGCGCTGTTCATTTGTAATTGCCATATTCAGCCCTCGGCTTCTGGCAGTTCTTTCAACTGCTGCTCCAAAAGCTCATATACTGACTTGTCAATCGGACTCTTGAAGGAACGCTCCAGCCCTTTGCTCTTGCGGGCAGCGGCGAAGCATTCCATCTTGGAACATATATAGGCGCCCCGGCCTGGCTTTTTCCCGGTGGTATCCACGGAAAACTCCCCTTCCGGACTGCGCACGATGCGGATCAGCTCTTTTTTCGGCTTGCTCTCCTGGCAGCCCAGGCACATCCGCTGAGGTATCTTTCTGGTTTTCACCTTACTCACCTTCTGCCGTGAAAGCTTCATCGCTTTCCACTTCCACCACATTCATATTTTCGTCCAGCTCTTCATCGGCAGCCTGGCTTTCGCTCTTGATGTCGATCTTCCAGCCCGTAAGCTTGGCAGCCAGACGGGCGTTCTGGCCTTCCTTGCCGATGGCCAGGGACAGCTGATAATCCGGAACAACCACGCGAGAAACCTTCTCAGCTTCGTTGACGGCAACGGACACAACCTTGGAGGGGCTCAGGGCATTGGCAATGAACTTAGCCGGATCTTCACTCCACTTCACGATATCGATCTTCTCGCTGCCCAGTTCATCCACGATGGCCTGTACGCGCATGCCACGATAGCCCACGCAGGAACCAACGGGATCCACGGATTCGTCCTTGGACCAGACGGCAATCTTGGAGCGGTTGCCCGGTTCGCGGGCTACGGATTTGATTTCTACGATACCTTCCTGAATCTCGGGAACTTCCAGTTCAAAGAGGCGCTTGAGTAAGCCAGGATGAGTGCGGGATACCACAACCTGAGGTCCCTTGTTGGTCTTCTTGACTTCCACGATGAAGGCCTTGATGCGATCGCCATGGCTATAGGTTTCCGTCGGGATCTGCTCCGCCGGCGTCAACACAGCTTCCGTCTTGCCCAGATCGATGAACACATTGCGGTTTTCCACACGCTGCACTAGCCCCGTGAGGATATCGCTTTCACGGCTCTGGAATTCCTCGTAGATCATGCCGCGCTCTGCTTCACGGATGCGCTGCACCACGACCTGCTTAGCCGTCTGAGCGGCCACGCGGCCAAAGTTAGCCGGCGTCACTTCGATTTCGATGACATCGCCCACCACATAGTCCGGACGGATGGTCAGTGCCTGTGCCAAAGAAATCTCCGTGATCTCGTCTTCCGCATCTTCCACGACGGTCTTTACGGCATACACATGATACTTGCCCGTATCACGGGAAAGGGTAACCCGTACATTCTGGGCCGAGCCAAAGTTACGCTTATAAGCCGTAATCAGGGCCTGCTCGATGGCATCGAACAGAATTTCTTCGTCAATGCCACGATCCTTGCTCAGCTCCCGCAGGGTTTCCAGAAACTCCTGCCCATTGTCCTTTGCACGCGTTGTTTTTCTTGCCAAAATTATTTTCCTCCCATTATCTAAAGGCTTACACCTTAAAAATCAATATGCAGGCGAATCTGCGCTGCCTTGCTCAATTCGATGGTCACTTCGTCATCCAATGTGAACTTCTCCCCGTCAAAGGCAGTAAGCACACCTGTGAGATTCTTCTTGCCATCCAGAGGCGCATAGAGAGTCACATCCACGGCCTTGCCCTGCTCCCGCACCAAATCACGGGGCTTTCTGAGCACACGGTCAATGCCCGGCGACGACACCTCCAAAATATAAGCATCCGGAATGATATCCTGCTCATCTAAGATTACCTCCAGCTTTTCACTGAGTTCCTGGCAATCCTCAATATCAATGCCGCCTTCTTTATCGATGTAGACACGCAGATAATAATCCGTGTACTCCTTGACATACTCCACATCCACCAGTTCAATGACGTCCTGACCGGCCAGGAGTTCCTGCACCATGAGTTCTACAGATTCCTCAATATTCTTCGCTGCCATACATCCACCTCCCTATACATCTGATTTGCATTCAAAACATAAGAGTAAAGAGTGGGTTCACACCCACTCTTTAGCATAAAATACTTAAGTTGACTTACATATAATAACATTTTTTCCCATGCCTGTAAAGTCTTTGCCCCTTACGTTTTCGATTTTTTTCTTCAGATTACAATTTTACAGCTGAAATATTATTTTTCTATTGCATTTTTATATACTAATGCTTTATACTATATTCGAAAAGTTATATTGAGAATTATTCTTTTGGAGGTTTTTCCATGGCAACAATCAATGACAATTATTTAAAACTCCCCGGCAGCTACCTGTTTGCCGAAATCGCCCGCCGCGTGGCTGCATTCAAGGAAGCAAATCCGGATGCCGATATCATCCGTCTGGGCATCGGTGACGTAACCCAGCCGCTGCCGCCCGCTTGTATCGAAGCCATGCACAAGGCCGTGGACGAAATGGCCAATGCGGACACCTTCCGCGGCTATGGCCCGGAACAGGGCTACAGCTTCCTGACCGAAGCCATTATCGAGCATAATTATAAAGCCCGGGGCATTGAAATCGGCACGGACGAGATCTTCATCAGCGACGGTTCCAAGAGCGACTGCGGCAATATCCAGGAAATCTTCGGCGAAGATAATAAGGTAGCCATCACCGATCCGGTATATCCTGTATATCTGGACACCAATGTCATGGCGGGCCGCACGGGAACCCTCAACGAGGATGGCCATTTTGAAGGTGTTACCTACTTGCCCTGCGATGCCAGCAACAACTTCGCGCCGGAACTGCCACAGGAACGCGTGGACATGATTTACCTCTGCTGCCCCAACAACCCCACGGGCACTACCCTTTCCCGGGAAGAACTGACCAAATGGGTCAACTACGCCAAGGAAAACGAATCCGTTATCCTCTTTGACGCTGCCTATGCCGCTTATATCACCGAAGAAGATGTGCCCCGTTCCATCTACGAGATTGAGGGGGCCAAGGACGTGGCCATTGAGTTCCGCTCCTTCTCCAAGACCGCAGGCTTCACCGGTACCCGCTGCGGCTACACCATCATCCCCAAGACCGTCAAAGGCCGGGCTAAAGATGGCAGCCTGGTGGAATTCAACAAGCTCTGGAACCGCCGTCATACCACGAAATTCAACGGCACGGCTTACATCGTCCAGCGCGGTGCTGCTGCGATCTACACCGAAGAAGGCCAGAAGCAGGTCAAGGAAACCATCGCCTACTACATGGAAAACGCCCGCATCATCCGCGAAGGGCTGCAGGCTGCCGGCATCGAAGCCTATGGCGGTGTCAACGCTCCTTACATCTGGCTCAAGACACCGAACGATATGCCCTCCTGGGATTTCTTCGACAAGCTGCTGACGGAAGTCAACATCGTCGGTACCCCGGGCGCCGGCTTCGGCCCCTGCGGCGAAGGCTACTTCCGCTTGACCGCCTTCGGCAACCGGGAAAACACCGTCCGCGCCGTAGAACGCATCAAGAACAAACTGCATTTCTAAGCATTAAAAAAAGGAACCGCAAGGTTCCTTTTTTAATGCTTATTTTCATGCGCAATGAACTTCCGCACAGCCTTACCATTTAAATAGTCACACAGTCTTCCCTGATATCTGCCCTCCTGCCGCATGACGTTAATGATATGGTCGCGAATCTTCCACCAGCCTGTATGCCAGTTGGAAAAGAGGGTATTCTCCTCCGGTGCCCGGCCGATAATGCGCTGCAGGACGATATCCGGCGAAAGATGCTCCAGGAACTTGATCACCCGATCCTCATACTCCGGCAGGGTGATCATTTTGATTTTCCCCGCTTCATAATCCCTGGCCATGGCCGTGCCCTTGACGATATAAAGAGCATGCAGCTTTACCTGGTCTACGCCCAACGCTGACAAAATCTTGGCATCCTCAATCACATCCAGCTCATCATCCCAGGGCAAGTTCAGGATCAGATGGACACAGGACTGCAGGCCGTATCGTTTGATGCGCAGAATGGCGTCAATCAGTTCGGCCAAAGTATGGCCGCGGTTGATTTCCGTCAAGGTATGCACATTGGTGCTCTGCAGGCCCAGCTCCACGCAGATATCGATACCGTATCGATCTGCCTGCTCCCTGAGCACCGCCAGATGCTCATCGCTGACACAGTCGGGACGGGTGGCGATATAGACCGCCACCACATCCTCAGGCGCCCCGGCTTCTGCCACCCACGTCGCTAATTTTTCCGGCTTGGTATAGGTATTGCTGAAATTCTGCAGATAGGGAATGAATTTCTTTGCCTTGTACTTGGGAATGATATGGGCCTTATTGGCCTCCATCTGCTCCGTGATGGTCATGGACGCGGGCAGGTTCTCATAGCCCGTACCAATCTCCCCGCAAAAAGTACAGCCAGCACCTCCATTGCCACAGGAACCGTCCCTGTTTGGGCAAGTAACAGACAAGGCAATCGGCAGCTTATAGACTTTCTCGCCATACCGCTCCTTCAGATAAGCAGAAAAAGGACGGTAAATCTCTTCTTGTAAATTCATTGCTCCTCCGTAAACAATTCAATCTGCTGACACTGCGGCTCTGCCTGCGTATAGTCAAACAGCAGTGCCGTCTGTTGACCTGTCAATTTTTGCCTGGTCAACATCATATTATAGGCAAATATCTCGATATGGTATTTCTTGTTCACATCCCGCCAGTTGGTAAATTCGTAATCCGGCAGATATGTGCGTACACGGCTCGGGGCGCCTTTCCAAAAGTCAGCCGTGATATCCTGATACTGCAGGCGGTTCCAATTGAGGTTCTCGGGGCGAATCTTGCCGCCGTCAGACAGCAGGGCATCATAGCGCAGAAGATTATCCAGCAGATCAGAGGGCCAGCCGTATGTCTTCAGCGCAAAATCCCGCAGATAGCCGTAGAGATTCTTGGTGCTATGACCAATCTTATGGAAGCCTCGCTCCTCCCACCAGTCCGTGAACTTCTGCCAAAAGGCAAAGGCATCGCCCTGCTCTGATTCCCGGATCAAATAGTTTGCCGTCTCGTGGCAGCGTCCCGCATTGTAATAGAGTTCAAACACCTGTTCAAAGCTGTGAAACCAACGGATTTCGCCGTAGCTCAAGGCATCGCTTCGCAGTACCTCATAGGGAGCCATGGGCATATATTGGTAGTTATAGGGGTGAACCAATTTCATCATGGCCGCACCTTTGAGGAACTTCAAAAAACCCAGTTGCAGCATATCCGTCTGCAAATCGTAGACATCATTAAAGGACTTGTGGAAGGACTCCATGCCCTCTCCCGGCAAGCCGATAATCAAATCCACATGCAGATGCATATTATGAAAGCCCATGATTTCCTTGATATGGTCAGCAATATCCTGCCAGTGATTGACACGGGACACGGCTTTCAACGTAGTTTCGTTAGTGGACTGGATGCCGATTTCCAGTTGGACGCGGCCCTTGGGCATCTGCGCCAGCACCTGCATGACTTCCTCATCCAGATAATCTATTGCCACTTCAAAATGGAAGTTCGTGCGGCAATCTACAGGCAGTGCCAGCAGGTATTTCAGGATGGGCAAAAAGTGGGATTTCTTGGCATTGAACGTACGGTCAACGAATTTCACCTGCCGTACATCATGGGCGACAAAGAAATCCAATTCCCTGAACACACGCTCCAAAGGCAGGAAACGCACGCCAGCGGTAGCGCAGGACAGGCAATAGGCACAGGAAAAGGGGCAGCCGCGGCTGGTCTCGTAGTAAAGAATCCGCTCCTTGATATCCGCCATTTCCCCTGCCCGATAAGCAAAGGGCACTTTGCCGGCAAAATCCGCGACGGTCACATCCTGACCTGTGCAGATCTGACCGGTCAAACTGCGCCAGGCAATACCGGGAATTTCTGACCAGTCAAGCTGACCATTGACTTTTGACCGGTCAAAATCAGCCTGCTGCAACTGTCTGACAAGCTGCGGCAGTGCATCCTCCCCTTCCCCACGACACACATAGTCTACCATGGGAAATTCCCTCATGAATTCGACCACGCCATAGGAAACCTCGGGCCCGCCGCAGATAATGATGGTATCCGGCAACGCCGCAGGCAAAAGCTTCAACAGGCTCTTGACCTGTTCAATATTCCAAATATAGCAGGAAATTCCAAGTACCTTTGGCTGGGCAGCATAAATCTCTCCCAGCATGGCCAACAATTGGTGATTGATGGTCAGCTCCATGATTTCCGAACCAGGTACCGCCTCGCGCAGATAGCGTATGGAAAGTGAGGTATGGGAGTATTTGGCATTAAGAGCCAACCAGAGAATCTTATCCTTTAACATGCATCCTCCTCAAATATAATTAAATTGCAGTTTGTAGGGGCGTTCGTGCTGAAGGTATCCCGTTCATGCGCAGTCAGGGGTTCACGGGGGAGTACTTTTTCTGTTTCCGCTAAAACGACCCTCTCGGCAATTTTAGAGCTATTTAGCCAGATGGCGCCGGGCAAGACCGGCGGCGCGTCTTTCAGCGTGCTTTCTAGTAACTGCTTACCTCGGGCCGGTCTTCGCTGCGCTCAGACAGTCGCTCCCACAGAAAAAGCACTCCCCCGTTCGCCCCAGCCACGTTTTTGGCAATCGGCACGAACCGTTTCTCTTGTGACAAGAACATCGATGTACTTGTATCCTCCAGCCAAAACATAGCAGCATTGACAAACGTAGCTCCGGGTGGCGGTGGGGATGCTTTTCCGCCGGCGGAACGACTGCCTGAACGAAGTGAAGGCTGGCCCGCAAACAGCATTTGCTGGAAACTTCGTTGATGGACGCGCCGCCGGTCTTGCCCGGCGCAGGTTGCTGGAAGATACATACTTTTGCTGGCGGGTCATTTAGTGAAGCGGCGAAAAAGTATTCCCACCGCCGCCCCACTGAGCTGTAACAAAATAGTTCAGGCTCGCATCCACAAACTGCAATTGTCGGCACATTATGAATGAACTGCTCCCCCTATGAGGACAGTATCATGCTTTACTGTGCCTCATAGGGGGAGCATATCCTTCTAGCAACGAACTTTTCTAATCAAGGAGATTTTTCGCCACCCTTTAATATTCTCTTTTACAGCTTTGCAATCGCATGCAGGGTTTCCACAATCAGATCTACCTGCGGTTGGACCGTCTCCAGCAACAGGCGTTCCTTCGGGCTGTGGATATCCATGGTGGTCACGCCAATGGATACCATATCCAGCTGCGGGTTCTTGCGGAAATGCCAGCCGCATTCGAGGCCGGCATGGATGGTTTCCACCTTCATATCCTTGCCGTTCTGCTTCTTGAAGGTATCTGCCATGATCTTGGCCAGCTTGCTGTCCTTGTTTTCCTTCCAGCCTGGAGACTGCGTGCCGATATGAGCAACGAATCCCGTCAAAGCGCCCCATTCTTCTGCCATAAAGCGGAATTCATCCAGCTTCTGATCCACAGCGGAACGCGGGAAGTACTGGACTTTCACTTCCGTATCCGTGGTTTCCACCACGCCCAGATTAGCAGAAGTTTCCACCAGGCCCGGAATCACCGTGGACATGGCGAAGGTACCCGTGTGCAGGATGGTCAGCAAACGGATCAGACGCGTCTTGTCCCCAGCCGTCATGACCTGCTCCGGTGCAGCTACGCTGGTCAAGACAAACTGCGCATGGGGATCTACGCTGCCGTACATCTTGTTGAAACGATCCTGCTGATCCTTAAGGACTTTTTCAATCGTTTCCTTGTCCAGATCCGTCACAATGGTCATGCGGGCATCATCGGGTATGGCATTGCGGGCCTTGCCGCCATTGAAGGCAGCCAGTTCCACTTCACCTTCTCCAGACAAGGCTGCCAGCGTCATGGCCAGCGTGCGGATGGCATTGCCACGGCCATCGCCGATGCGTTCACCGGAATGACCGCCCAAAAGACCTTTGACCTCAACCTGCCAGCTGGCGGAAAGTTCCGGTTTCACCCATTTGATTTCCCGGGAGAAATCCAGATTCACACTGCCGGCGCTGCCCACGGTCAGTTCATCATAGTTTTCCGAATCGCAGTTGATCAGGAACTTGGCATCCTGCAGATGCTTGGCATCGAGATGGATGGCACCCGTCATGCCCTGCTCTTCATCTACCGTCACAATCATGCGCAGGGGGCCATGATCCTTGGCATTCTTCATGATATAGATAGCTTCGGCCACACCAATGCCATCATCAGCGCCCAGGCTCGTACCATCAGCATGCAGGAATTTCTCATCCCGTACCAATTTGATGGCATCCTTGAGCGGATCAAAAGCCACACCTTCGGCAGCTACGCAAACCATATCCATATGCCCCTGCAGGATGGTCAGCGGCGCTTTTTCAAAGCCTGGGCAGGCCGGTTTATCGGCGATGATATTATTTTTCTCGTCCTGGGTCACTTTAAGGCCGATTTCCTGCAGATAGCCCTTCAGGAAATCGCTGACGGCCTGTTCATTGCCGGACTTGCGAGGAATTGCGGCAAGTTTGGCAAATTCCGCTAATACGCCTTCTAATACTTCATTGTTCTGTTCCATAATATCTCCACCTTTATCCATAGAAATAGACCAGACAATCCCCGCAGGACTGCCTGGTCTAACGAATAACAAAATTATCTACGGGCAGCTATCAATCCTTCAGTGCCAAAGTCATGGCTTCTGCCACATCCACCCCGTTGGGCACATAGAGCATAATCTGATTGGAAACGCGTTTTGCCGAGCCATCCAGAACATAGCATACGCCGTTGACGAAATCACAGATACGACGCTGTTCCAGAGCCTCAATCTGCTCGTAATTCACCACACAAGCTTTGCCAGATTTGAGATCATCCGCAATCGCCGTCACCTGGTCAAAGTTCTTCGGTGCAAAGATCTGCATCTTGAGCTGCGGCTGCTTCGTGGTATGCACGGTCAACTGTGGCTGCTGTTTCTTCTGCCGGAACACCGGCTCCTGCGTATAGCTGGAACGCTCCACGCGAATGGCATCACCATTGGCCACCTTATATTCCTCCGCATAGCTGGCGCTTGCTGCAACACTGCGACGGCTGGCCTTTGCTGACTTCTGTTGCTGTTTGGCAGACTTTGCCTCTTCCTCTGCTTCTTCTGCGTAATCAAATTCATCCTCTTCGGGAATAGGCATAATGAGATCCGCCAATCCCATCAACTTGTCTGTAATCTTTGACACTGCCCCCATCTTCAATCGTCCTTCCAGTAATTTAGTAGTTTATTTCACCTGTAGTCAAATACAACAACAACTAATTCCATTTAACTTATCCTATGATACCATAGTTCTTCCTAAAATGCAAAATTCCTGCTGAAAAATATTTTTCAGCAGGAATTATTTCACTTATTGGTAAAGATTAGCCTTTGCGGGCATTCTTGGCAGCACGGCCACGGACCGTACGGTCAAGGATGGATTTACGCAGACGGATGTGTTCCGGCGTCACTTCCACCATTTCATCATTGTTGATGTATTCGATAGCCTGTTCCAGAGAGAGAATCCGCGGCGGCGTCAAGCGGATTGCCTCATCAGAGGAAGACGTACGCATGTTGGATACGTTCTTCTTCTTGCAGGGGTTGATATCGATATCGTTATCGCGGGAGTTCTCACCGACGATCATGCCTTCATAAACCTGTTCGCCCGGCTCGATGAACATCACGCCGCGATCCTGCAGGGAGAAGATACCATAACCGGTGGTCTCGCCCTGTTCGAAGGCAACGAGGGAACCGCGGGTACGGCCCGGAATATCGCCCTTGTACGGAGCATAGCCATGGAACACATGGTTCATGATGCCGTTACCCTTGGTGCTGGTGAGCAGTTCGGAACGGAAACCAATCAGGCCGCGGGCCGGAATGGTGAATTCGAGGCGCATGTAACCAGCCGTCTCCGTCATGTTCGTGAGCTCAGCCTTACGGGTGCCAAGACCTTCCATAACAGCGCCCATGTATTCCTGCGGCACTTCAACCGTCAGGTTCTCGATCGGTTCGCAGAGCTGGCCATTGATGGTCTTGTAAACAACTTCCGGTTTGCCGACCTGCAGTTCATAGCCTTCACGGCGCATGGTTTCGATTAGGATGGAGAGATGCAGTTCTCCACGGCCGGAAACCTTGAACACATCAGCAGAATCCGTTTCCTCAACCTTCATGGCCACGTTGGTCTCGATTTCCTTGAACAGGCGGTCACGCAGGTGACGGGACGTTACGAACTGACCTTCACGGCCGGCGAACGGGCTCGTGTTGACACCGAAGGTCATGGACAGGGTCGGCTCGTCGATGTTGATGGTCGGAAGAGCTTCCGGATTTTCAGCGTCAGCTACCGTGTAACCGATGGATACATCGCCGAGACCGGTCAGGGCAACGATCTCACCCATGCTGGCAGATTCGCTCTCTACGCGCTGCAGGCCCTGATACGTGAATACCTTGCCAATCTTGGCCTTGGTTTCCTGGTCGCCATTGATGATGCAGACATTCTGGTTCGGCTTAGCCGTACCGCGGATGATACGGCCGATGGCCACGCGGCCTACAAAAGCATCGGATTCGAGCGTCGTAATCATCATCTGCAGCGGAGCATCCGGATCACCATGGGGAGCCGGGATTTCCTTGACAATGGTTTCCATCAGCGGCTCGAGGTTGTCGTTGTCATCATCCATGCTGTACTTGGCAATACCATCACGAGCCGTAGCATAGATAACCGGGAAGTCGAGCTGTTCATCGTCAGCATCCAGTTCCATGAAGAGTTCGAGAACTTCATCATAGACATCGTCTACACGCTGGTTTGGCTTATCGATCTTGTTGATTACGACGATCGGCTTCAGCTTCTGCTCGAGAGCCTTGCGCAGCACGTACTTCGTCTGAGGCATCGGGCCTTCAAAGGCATCTACCAGCAGTACAACGCCGTCAACCATGTTGAGAACACGTTCAACTTCACCGCCGAAGTCAGCATGGCCCGGGGTATCCACGATGTTGATCTTTACGCCGTTGTACATAACAGCCGTGTTCTTGGACAGGATCGTGATGCCGCGCTCGCGCTCGATATCGCCGGAGTCCATGACGCGTTCTGCAACCTGCTCGTTGGAACGGAATACATGGCTCTGTTTCAGCATGCCATCAACCAGGGTGGTCTTACCATGGTCAACGTGGGCGATAATGGCAATGTTTCTCAGATTTTCATTGGTCGTCATACTCATTTTAGTGTAATCTGCCTCCTAAATTCTATAAAGCAAGGAAGGATACATAACTGTATCCCCCTTCAACTCAACATAACGTATAAATTTTATCCTAAGGTGCCTTCCCTGTCAAGGATTTTCTGACATTATTCCAGTTCCAATCCCACCGGGCAATGGTCACTGCCGAAAATCTCATTGTGGATGGTAGCATCCTGGATTTTTTCCTGCAGGCGCTTGGAAGCCACAAAATAATCAATGCGCCATCCGGCGTTGTTATCCCGGGCTTTCCTGAGGTAGGACCACCAGGTATAGATGCCCGTGCGATCCGGATACAGGGTGCGGAAAGTATCGATAAAGCCGGCATCCAAGAGCTCACCGAACTTGCCCCGTTCCTCATCGGTGAAACCCGCATTATGATGGTTTGTCTTAGGGTTCTTGAGGTCAATCTCTTGATGGGCCACATTGAGATCCCCGCAGACAATCACCGGCTTTTGTTCATCCAGCTTCATTAAATATGCCCGGAACGCATCTTCCCATTCCATGCGGTAGGCCAGACGCTCCAGTTCCCGCTTGGAATTGGGCGTATAGACCGTGACCAGAAACATTTCAGGAAATTCCAGGGTAATCACGCGGCCTTCGTGGTCATGTTCTTCGATGCCCAGACCATAGGTGACGTGCAGCGGCTCGATGCGGGAGAACACCGCCGTGCCGGAATAGCCCTTTTTCTCGGCGCTGTTCCAATACTGCTTATAGCCCGGCAGATCCAGGATGGCCTGCTCCGGCTGCATCTTCGTTTCCTGCAGGCAGAACACATCGGCATCCAGCTTACAGAATGACTCCATAAATCCCTTTTTCAGACAGGCCCGCAGGCCATTGACATTCCAGGAAATAAACTTCATCGTCTACGCCTCCCCATTACGGCAACGTCTTGAACTGTCCCACCGGCCAGAATACCAGCATAGCCTTGCCCTTGATGAGATCCAGCGGCACGAAGCCCACATCGGCAAAACGGCTGTCCTCGGAGTTATTGCGGTTGTCCCCCATTACGAAGACCGTGCCTTTCGGTACCGTGGATTTCGGGTATTCGCTGCGGGTGGGTTCCAGAATATAATCCTCATTCAGGAGCTGGTCATTGACAAAGACCTTGCCCGCCTTGATCTCGATGGTGTCGCCTGCTGTCGCAATCACGCGCTTGATAAAATCACGGCTGCGATCCCGGGGATACTCAAACACGAGAATCTCGTTCTTCTGGGGCTCACGGAAGTTGTAGATGAACTTATTGACCACCAGACGTTCCTGAGACTGCAAGGTCGGCCGCATGGACGGGCCATCCACGATGTATAATTCCACGACAAACTCGCGGATAAAGAAGGCCAGCACCACCGCAATGACGATGGAAATCAGCCAGTCCTTTGCTTCTTCACCTAATGAACTCATAAAGGGTTCCTCCTCTTACTGTGATTTGCCCATCTACGCAAAATAGGGACTGCTCGGAAGCAGTCCCTACCGTTACGCAGATTAGCGTTTTTCTTTGATACGAGCAGCTTTACCCGTAAGGTTGCGCAGATAATAAAGTTTTGCACGACGGACAACACCGCGGCTAACAACTTCAATCTTGGCAATACGCGGAGAATGAACCGGGAACAGACGTTCTACACCGATGCCGTAGGAAATACGACGAACGGTGAAAGTCTCACGAACGCCAACGCCCTGACGAGCGATTACGCGGCCTTCGAACACCTGAATACGCTCACGGTTGCCTTCGACGATCTTTGCATGTACGCGAACCTTGTCGCCAGGTGCAAAAACGGGAATGTCGCTGCGGAGCTGTTCTTTCTCCAGAGTCTCGATGATGTTCATTTTTATTTTCCTCCTTAATCAGACGTTCGTGGCTGGCTCATGCCAACTCAGAGGACCGCCCACATACCTAAGTAGTTTATCATAAAAAAAGTGACGGTTCAATACCTAAAAAAATATTTTTTTCGACAGGAAGGCGCAATCACATGCGCTCTGCCAGCATATCCGCCGCCGCCAGAAGTCCTGCAATCATGGCACTGGGACGGGGCGGGCAACCGGGAATGTAAATATCCACAGGCACTACCTGATCAGCAGCGCCGACGATGGCATAGCTGGCACCGTAGGTCTCGCCGCCTGCGGCACAGGCACCGCAGGCCATAACAAGGCGCGGTTCCGGCATGGCTTCATAGGACATGCGCAAAGCCTGCTCCAGGTTGCGCGTGACCACGCCTGTAACCATCAGCAGATCCGCGTGGCGCGGGCTGGCATCCACATGGACACCATAGCGGTGCAGATCATAGAGAGGATTGGACATAGCCCCCATCTCGAAGTCGCAGGCATTGCAGGAACCGGCGTCGAGATGACGCACATGGAGGCTGCGCCCCAATTTCTGCCGGATCACTTCTGCCGTAACTTCAGCGGCCTCCTCCGTGATGACCGGCATGGCTTCCTCGCGGCTGTGGTGCAGGCTGCCCATGGCCCGTTCCACGCATCTGCCGCAGAAGATGCATTTTTTATAGTCAATCGCATAGCCCTGCTCATTATTAGCAGCGGCAAAGGCCCCTACCGGGCAGGCTTTGGCACAGGCCGCCCCCATGGCTGCAGTGCAGCTGCCGGTGATTTTCCCGCGGAAGCGTTCACTGCCGGTGAGGGAAATCTTTTCGGTGGCAATCTTGTCGCCTAATAATCGTTCTATTACCTTAAACATATTCTCTCCTCACACTTAACGGTCAATGCAGGCATAGCAAAGCTCAAAGCTCTTGTTGATCAGCGGGAAATCCGGAATGATATCCCCCTGCACCGCAATGGTCACAGCGGGCCAGTTGGGATAGGAAGCACTGCGGACAAAAATCCGGTCAATTTTGCCATCCTGCAGGGCCACGAACTGGAAGTTGCTGCCCCGGGCCGATTCGCTGAGGCCCCAGTCATCGCCGCTTACTTTTGACCAATCAATCTGACAAGTCAGATTGACGGCGTCATTTGACTTGTCATTCTGGAGCATGCCTATGAGCTGGCGCACAAGCTTAAAGGATTCCGTAAGTTCGGCAATGCGCACAGCAAGTCTTGCTGCCACATCACCAGTTTTTTCTGTGACCATATTGAAGTCCAGTTCCGGATACAGGCCGTAGGCAAAGTCCTTGCGGCTGTCATGGGCAAAGCCCGAAGCGCGGGCGCCCACGCCCACCATGGCCAGATCCACGGCCGTTTCCTTGCGCACAATACCGGTCGTGCGCACACGGTTCTGGAAGTTGGCCTGCTGGGCAAACATTTCCGTCAGGTCATTTACGCTGACCTCAGTCTTATCCATGATATCGGCAATATCCTTGCAGAGTGCACTACTGATATCCTGGCGCACGCCACCGGGAACGATCACGCCGCGCAGGAAACGGTTGCCCGCCATGCGTTCCTGCAGGCGCATGAGCATTTCCTTCGTGCGGCCGCCGAGGCTGATGGCCGGATTGAAGCCCACACCGGCGGGAATATTGCCAAGGTCCCCCACATGGTTGGTGATGCGCTCGATTTCCATGAGCAGGGTGCGGATGATTTCCGCCCGCCGGGAGATTTTCACGCCGGCGATTTTCTCCACGGCCTGACAGAAACTCCAGGTGTTGGCCACGGAGCAGGCACCGCAGATGCGCTCTACTACAGGCAATGCTTCATCCGGCGTCTTGCCTTCCATGATTTTTTCCAGACCACGATGGGTATAGAACAGGCGCGCATCCAATTGCAGCATGGATTCACCGGCCTGACTGAAGCGGAAATGGCCCGGTTCGATAATGCCCGCATGGATGGGGCCAACGGGTACTTCATAGACGCCCTCGCCCCTTGCCACGCTCATATCCATGCGGCGGCTGCCATGGACATCTGCATCTTTTTCCACAGACTTGCGCAGAGGATAAAAGCCCTCCGGGAAGGTATCATGGAGCACCAACGGCCGCGGATCGGGATGCCCCTGGGGCACAATGCCGAACATATCCTGAATTTCCCGTTCATACCAGGCAGCAGCCGGGAGCACGCTGGTCAGAGATTCATAGCACAGGGACTCCCCTTCGCCGAACACGGCCTTGACCGCTTCCATCTTATGCTCAGCGAGATTTTCAAACACCGCGTAAATGGCATAGCCCTTCACCGCGGGATTTTCCGTTTCATCCCGGCCAAACATGGCCGTCAATGGATTCTTGCCGCCATTGGACAGGATATTGGCGGTGCCCCGGAAATTTTCCGGCTTGACCACTTTTAACGTCCAATCTGCCATCAGCACACACCTCCCAATACAATTTTCGCCGCCGCCTTCAGCATGGTCCCCACAAAGGGAATCTCATCGGCAAAGGCACTGATTACGCCACTGGCAGCCAGCAACAGGAACAACACGGCACTGTCCAGTCGGCCCATAAGTTCGCCTGCCGACTTGCGGGTAGGCTTGCCCCCCAGCATGCGCATGGCGTGATAGAGAATACCAATCAGCATACCGGCCAGCAGTACCAAGGCCAGGATGCCCAAATAAGGATGCTTTGCCTGGAAGAAGCTGGCGATGATGTAGAACTTGCTGAAGAACACACCCATGGGCGGCATGCCCAGGATGCCCACGATACCCAGCAGCCAGAACATCGCCGTCTTTGGTGCCTGCTGCATCATGCCGTGGATGCGCATCATATTCTTCGTGGCATAGGTTTCCATAATGGTGCCGGCCGTATAGAACAGCATGTATTTGACCAAAGCATGGTTGAACATATGCAGCAGGGATGCCTCTGCCGCCATGGGCATGAAGAGGCCAAAGCCTGCAGCCAGCAGGCCGAAGTTTTCCATGGAGGAATAAGCCAGCATGCGCTTCACATCACGCTGCACCACCACGAAAGGCACCGCCAGCGCAATGGTCAGCAGACCAAAGCCCACGTACATGGAGCTGATGAAGTCCAGCCCCACTACGGGCGTCACGATGGCCGTGGCCCGCAGGAGCACATAGAGGGCGCAGATGCAGAGCGCACCGGACAGCAGGCCGCTGGTCAGCGCCGGTGCTTCGGAGTGAGCATCAGGCAGCCAGGCATGCATGGGGGCCAGACCGATCTTCGTGCCATAGCCCACAAACAGGAAGCAGAATGCCAGCTTTGCGACTTCCGGGTCCAGCATCTGCGCATGGATTGCCATGAATTCCCAGTTCAAGGGCAGGATATCCCCCATGGCCTGCAACTGGCCATAGTACAGGATGATCGTGCCCAGAAGCGCCAGACAGATGCCCACGGTGCAGACCATGACGTATTTCCAGGCTGCTTCCAAGGAAGTACGGGTGAATTTGAATGCCACCAGCAAGGCTGAAACCAATGTGGTAGCTTCAATGGTCACCCACATCAAACCTAAGCTGTCCACCGTCACCACCAGCATCATGGTCCAGACAAAGATATGGGACAGGGCATAGAAACGGCCTTCCAGATGGGTGAAGCGCCGCAGATAACCATAGCGGATATTGGTATCACGCTCCAAGTAAGCCTTGCTCGTCCATGCAAAGGCCAGATAAAGCGCACCGACAATCAAGAGCATCCAGATGCTCAGGGCGTCCACATAGAAAAAGCCCTGTTTGATGGGTTCTTCCGGATGCAGGGAAAAGTTCAGCCCCAGATCCAGAATCAGCCCGAAGACCACCGTAGCGGTCAGCCGGTCGGCAATGTGCAGGAGCTTCAGCCCCAGCACCCCCGTGGCTGCCACCGCCGCAAAGAGCAGCGGCAGTCCCAGTATATAATAAAGTTCCATAAACTACCTCAGCCCTTCAATTTTCTCATTACCGTCGTATCCGTGGTCATAAAGGAAAGACTCATGCGATTGGTCAGGATTACCAGTACCACCACGGCAATCAATACATCCAGGAACACGCCCAGCTCCACCACCAGCGGCAGTCCTTCTGTGATGATCAAACCTAAGAGATAAATGCCGTTCTCCAGCGTGATCAGGCCGCAGATCTGCAGGATGGCGCGCTTGCGCATAACCATCAGGGCCAGCCCCATCATGATCATCATGATGGTGGCGGCAAAGATATCCTGCTGCATGGGGTCCAGCATGAAACGATTGCCCAGCACATAGCCGAAAACCAGGAAAGCTGCCGCAGCCATGGTGGAATAGTTCACATTGATATCGGAAAAGATTTCCCGCTCATCGGTAATGCGTTTGATGAGTTTCAGCATCGCCGTGGGAATGAAGATGACCTTTACCCCCAGCGTCAACACAAAGGGAATCAGGGCATGCATCAGGCCATGATTGAGGCCGGCCAGCAGGCAGGCACAGGCCACGATCACCGACTGGGCCATCAGCGCCACCACCGAGCGGCGCAGCTCCATCACACGGGTCTGCACAAAGACCACAAAGAGGAGCAAAACTACCAAATATTCCATTTTCTCCTCCTTACTGTGCGATAATGGCTACGGCCAGCATGATAACCGCCGCCGACAGATAAACACGGACTTTGAACAGGCGCATCTTATTGTTGAGGATTTCTACCAGACCAATCAGGAGCGCACTCAGCAGAACCTTCACCGCAATGGGCAAAGGCAGGGGCAGATACAAATTGCCGAAAAGCACCAGGAAGGACAGCATCTTAAGCATGCTGCCCAGATGGATATAGCTTAACAGGCGTCCGGAATATTCCAGCGTCATGCACTCGTGAATCATCGTGAGCTCCAGATGGGTGTCGGGGTTATCCACCGGCAGGCGGCTGTTTTCCGCCAGCATCACCAGGAAGAATGCCACGCCACCCAGCACCGCCGGCACGGTGAAATAGAAGGCATTGTAGTCAATGACCATCTGGGAGAGCATCGTGGAGCCATAGCGGGAAGCGTTCAGCAGGATGGCCAGCATCACCGCCGGTTCCACCAATACGGAAATATAGATCTCGCGGGAACCGCCCATACCGCCAAAGGCCGTGGCCGAATCCATCGAGGCCAGTGTCATGAAGAAGCGACCGAGCGCCAGCACATAGACGAACACAAAGGCATCACCGAAACGGATATTGCCCGTAAGCAGCCCCGGCAGCATCATCGCCGCCATGATGCTGGTCACCAGATAGACGATTGGTGCAGCCAGGAATACCCAGCTCGTATACTTCGTCACAATGACGGGTTTGCGCCACCATTTCCAGAGGTCGAAATACTCCTGGAAGATGCTGGCCCCCTGCCGCTTCTGCAAAAATGCCTTCGTCTTGTTGACAATCCCGGCAATCAGGGGAGCACAGGCCAGTAAAATCAGGGCCTGCAGCGCCGCATTATAGAAACTCAAGGCCATCTTTTACATCCCTCCCCAAATAAGCACAATGACCATGGCAATCATGGTATAACCGATATAGAGGCGCACACTGCCCTGCTGCACGATGCGCAGGGTATCAGCCAATCTGACCACGATGTGTTCCAACGGACGATAGAGACGGTCCGTGAACTGATCGGGAATCATCAGATTATAATGGAGCTTACGCCCAAAATAAGCATGATCCCGCTGCAGGAAGACGCGCTCGCGGCGGGGCTTCAGGATAAAGTCAAAGGCCCGGCGCAGGGGCTTGGAAAAACCCGTTGCCGTATACTGCTGGCGGCGGGTTGGCTCCGTGCCGCAGTTCCAGGTCACATCCTGATGGACAATGACCTTATGGCTGCCCATAGTCAACGCCAGCAGCGCAAACAGCAGCAGCCCAGCAATCATAATCAGCCAGGGATTGAAGACGGCTTCCGATTGGCCACCATTCCACCAAAGACCGATAAAGTCCCCGGCAGGAATAGCCAGCGGGCTCTCCACGAGAATCTGACGCATGGCATTGACCAGCGGCGCCGGCATCAAGCCTATGGCGATAATGGCCACAGCTTCCAGCCCCATGCCCAGAAGCATGGTAAAGGGCATCTCATGAGCCTTGAGCACGAGATTGGAACGGCGGCGGCCCAGGAAGGCCACACCATAGAGCCGCACAAAGCAGCCCAGCGCCAGGGCACCGGTCAGCCCCAGCAGGATAAAGGCAAAGATCACTAACAGGCGCAGTTCCGGGCTGCCCGCCTCAAAGGCCAGGGACATCATGCCCTGCAAGGTCAGCCATTCACCCACCAAACCTGCCGTAAAGGGCAGGGAAGCCAGAGACATGGAACCAATCAACGTAAAGGCTGCCGTCCAGGGCATTTTCTTCAGCAATCCGCCCAGCAGTTCCACATTGCGGGTGCCCGTGGCGTGCATGACTGCGCCGGCACTCATGAAGAGCAGGCATTTCATCAGGCTGTGGGCAACGGAATGCACCAGCACCGCCGTAAAGGCCACCACCGACAGATATGGCTTATCCATAGCCACCAGAAGCATACCGCAGCCAAAGGCAGCGAAGATAATGCCCATATTCTCCACCGAAGAATATGCCAGGATGCGCTTCATATCCTTTTCCATGGACGCATAGAGTACACCCAGGAAGGCGGAAATCAAGCCGATTACCATTACAATCAGGCCATAGGCAAAAACATCAGCCCCGATGAATTCAAAAACGAAGCGGCCGAAACCGTAGACCGCCACTTTCAGCATCACGCCGCTCATGAGCGCCGACACATGGGATGGCGCCGCCGGATGGGCATTGGGCAGCCAGACATGCAGCGGCATCAGACCGGATTTCAGGGCAAAGCCTGTAAAGGCACAGCCAAAGGCGATATGCTTCATGACTGGCGAAAGTTCACTATGCGCTAAATCCACAAAGGCAAAGCTCTCCGCTCCGCTGCCTAAAATATAGAAGGCCACCAGAATGGCCGCCGTGCCCAGATGCGTCATGACCATATACTGATAGGCCGCACTCACCACCTGCTTCTTCTCACTCTCGTGATTGACCAGCAGGAATGATACCAGTGCCATGACTTCCCAGGCCAGGATAAAGGTAAAGGCATCGCCAGCCAGTACCACCAGCACCATGGAGCCTAAGAACAGGTTCCAAAGTCCTGCCAGCTGCCGGATGCGGGCACCTAAGTATCCCCGGCCGTAGCCCAGACCATAGATGCTCACTGCCGTCCCCGAAAGGCCGATGATCAGCAGGAAAGCTGCAGCCCAGCCATCCACCACCAATGAATAACGGCCCAGCTGCCAAAGGCCGCCAGTGCCCAGCCCCATTTCCAGCAGGGACAGGCCCAACACCATAAGGCTGGCCACAGCCGCCAGCCCCATGGATACATAATGGGCAGCCAGTTCCAGCCGTTTTGGCCAGACCAGTGCCAAAGTGCCGAGGCCATAAAGCCCCAGCGCCCCCATAAATGATTCCATACGTTCCTCCCTAAATATTATCATTGAATAAGTATAGTAACTTTGCTAGTATACTACAAACATCTCTATCTGAAAAGAGTCTGTAAGCAAAAAAGCCTCCCCCGAGGGGGAGGCTTTTATTCGTGCTCTTTCTGCATTGCTTCTATGCCCTGCTGAAACTCCTCCATGGTCAGGGTAAAGTAATCCAGCTCCTGCAAAATCCTGTAGACTTCCTGCTGGGATTTTGCTTCGTCCAGCTTTGCTTCCAAGGATTCTTCCGTCAAAGCGTGGAACAGCATATGCTTGATTTCCTCAATATCCATTATACAGCCGCCTTTTTCTTCACATCATCATCTTCCGTCAGACGGGCTGCATATTCCGGCTGGTCCTCAAAGATGATGGTGGGCGCCAGGTAGAAACCGTTGAAACGCGTAGCGCTGACGCTGGTATAGGAACCCATTTCCGTCACCAGCACCTTGTCCCCGATCTTGAGCTCCGGTGCCATGAAGTCGCGATAGAGCACATCGATGCCATCGCAGCTGGGGCCGCCGAAAGTCGAAGGTTTCTTATTCCCCTTGCCGAAGCAATGAAGCGGGTACGTCCAGTGGTCATACATGATGCCGGAGAAGCAGCCATAGATGCCTTCATCTAAGATATACCAAGGCTGCTCACCACGGGTTTTCGTGCCGATAACCGATGTGACGAGGTTCACCGCCGTACCGCACATATAACGGCCCGGTTCCGTCCAAACAGCTGTATCCGGGAACAGGCGGTCGATCTGCTTGTTGATGGCTTCCATCATGGCCGCCAGATCCACATTGAGCCCCTTGGCATCGGGAACAGGGAAACCGCCGCCGATGTCGAGGTCAGTCAGGTGCATGCCCATTTCTTCCGCCTCATCAAAGAGCCTACGAGCCACCAGCAGGGCTTCCTCATAAGCCGCCGTAGACAGGGACTGGCTGCCCACATGGAAGCAAATCCCCATGGCATGCAGGCCAGCATCCTGCGCAGCCTTTAAAAGATCCAGCGCTTCTTCCACCGGCGCACCAAACTTCGTATTCAGATCCACCAAAGCTTTGTTGTTGCGCACGGCGATGCGCACCAGCACATCGGCTCCCGGCACAGCCTTGGCCATCTTGTCGATTTCCGACGGATCGTCGAAAGTAAACCGGCGGACATTGTAGTCAGCCGCAGCCTTGAGGCCACGGGCATCCTTTACCGGATTGGCATATATCATCTGGGAACCATCTACGCCCAATTCATGGAGGATCTCCATCTCCCCGGCAGAGGCCACATCAAAGTGAGAACCAAGGCCAGCCAGCAGGGACAGTATTTCTGGCGTAGGATTCGCCTTCATGGCATAAAACACTCCCGCCCGCGGCAAATGACGGCGCATAAACTGGTAGTTTTCCTCAACCTTGTCCAGTGAAGCCACCAAAAAGGGCGTCGGGATACGCTTGGCAAGCGTTTTTACTTCTTTTTCGCTAAGTCTGAAATTTTTCATAACACAACCCATTCCGATAATAAATTTAAGATGAATTGACAACTGTTCATCTCATAGGCTTCATTGTAATATAAATGAAGGCAATTAACAATATAAAATCGAAATAAAAAATTTTTTCCAGGCTGTCAAGTAAAAATACTTGCACCCCCCTGCTTTTTGTGCTAAAATACCATTATTGTGTGTTGGGAGCAGTTGGCTCCCACAGGTTAAGGAGGTGTAACACATGGCAAGTGTTTGCGAAATCTGCGCGAAAGGCGAACTGTCTGGCAACAATGTCAGCCATTCCCATCTGAAGACGAGACGCACTTGGAAGCCGAACATCCAGCGTGTACGCGCTGTCGTTGAAGGCGAAGTTAAGCGTGTCAACGTCTGCACGCGTTGCCTGCGTTCTGGTAAGGTTCAGCGTGCCCTTTAATTTGCGCATAATATCACCAAAAGCTGATATATCATAAAATAACCCTATCGCGGTTGCGGTAGGGTTATTTTATTTCCTGCCAAAATGTTGTAAGATGTTATTATATATCCTTTTAATTGAAAGCAGGTTCATCATGAAAATCAAAGATAATTTTATGCTGATAAAAAATGCCCGCATTGAAAATAATGAACGCCTTTCCCTGAAGGCCAAACGCCGTCTGGAAAAATCCAAGGCCGACAATACCCTCAAGGCCTATGCCTGTGACTGGAGCGATTTTTCCGACTGGTGTCAATACCATGGCGTAACGGACTTGCCCGCCTCGCCGGAAACCATCGTCAACTACATCAATGACCTGGCCGATGATGCCAAGGCCAATACCGTCTCCCGCCGGGTGACCGCCATCTCCGAAAACCATATCGCCGCCGGCTTCAGCGGCCGTCATAATCCCGCCAAGGACGGCATGGTCCGGGCAGCCATGTCCGCCATCCGCCGGGAAAAAGGCACCTTCCAGCGAGGCAAATCCCCCATCCTGATGGAAACCCTCTATCTGCTGGCTGACCTGTTCGATGAGGAAAAATTGAGTGGCCTGCGTGACAAAGCCCTGATCTACCTGGGCTTTGCCGGGGCCTTCCGCCGCTCGGAACTCGTGCACATCCAATATGAAGACCTGACATTCACGCCCCAGGGCGTCATCATCTTTATGGCCCATTCCAAAGGCGACCAGCTGGGCCATGGTGAACAGATTGCCATCCCCTATGCCCCGCAGGCTGAAATCTGCGCCGTACGGGCCCTGAAAAAATGGCTGGATACTGCCCAGATCCACCGGGGACCAATCTTCCGCCCCATTACCAGGGTACAGAGCCTGCGCAATACCCAGCTCTCCGATAAATCCGTGGCCCTGATCGTCAAGAAATACGTGGGGCTGGCAGGCCTCGATGAACACCTCTTCGCCGGCCACAGCCTGCGCCGCGGCTTTGCCACCAGCGCCGCCCAACACGATATCGACGCCCTGACCATCATGCGGCAGACACGGCACAAATCCGAAAAGATGGTCCACCGCTATATCGAACAAGGCAATATCTTCAAAGACAATGCCCTGAACCGCATGTACAACAAATAATAATGAAGAAAACAAAAAGGGAATCCTCACCAACAAGGATTCCCTTTATTATTTCGCTTATTTGAATTCCACGAACTCATCAATGCGGGCGCCGCCCTTGATCATGGGTTCTACAAAGCTGCGCCATACATTGAGGACAATCACGCGGGGATGGTCCTGATCAGCCAAGGCACGATTCAGCGCCTCAGCAAATTCCTCCTGGGTGGAGACGGTCTCCGCCTTGATACCGAAACTGCCGGCATAGGCAGCATAATCCATCTGATAGTCAAATTCGCAGGCAATGTAACGTTCCTTGTACATAACCTTCTGCAGCTGGCGGATCATGCCCAGGCTGGTGTTGTTGACAATCAGGGAAATCACCGGCAGATTCAGGCGGGCGATGGTATAGAACTCATTGCCCGTCATCTTGATGCCACCATCCCCGGCCACATGGATCACCCGGCGGCTATCGCCATAGTACATCTGGGCCCCCATGGCCGCAGGCAGGCCAAAGCCCATGGTGCCCAGGCCGCCGGAAGTCAGCCATGTCCTGGGCTCCTCAATGCGCAGATGCAGAGCCGCCCACATCTGATGCTGGCCTACATCCGTGGCAAAGGCATAGGGCTTCCCCTTGGTATTCTGCGCCACCTGATGCAGGGCCCAGGGCACCGTCAGGCGATTGACGTGGTAGTCATAGTCATAAGTCTCTTTCCAGGACTGAATCTGCTGCCACCATTCATCAATATTTCCCACAGCCTCCTGCTTCATCAGCAGGCCCAGAATCACTTTCATATCGCCGGCCAGCCCCAGGCTGTTGCCGATATTCTTATCGATTTCCGCAGGGTCAATGTCAATATGGATGAATTTCGTATCCTGGGTATACTTCTTGACATTGCCCGTCTGGCGGTCACCGAAACGGCTGCCAATGGCGATAATCAAATCAGCGGCGGCAATGGCATGGTTGGCGGCCTTCTCTCCGTGCATGCCCGCAAAACCCAAGGACTGCGGGTGTTCCCGCGGGATGGCCCCCAAGCCCATCAAAGTATGGGCTACAGGCAGATTGTATTTCTCCACAAAGGCCGTAACCTCAGCCGTGGCTCCTGCTGATACGACGCCGCCCCCCACGATGACCACAGGACGCTGGGCCTTGACGATTTCCCGGGCTGCCTCCGCGGCACAGATCAGGAAATCCGCATCCGGCTTGCCCACTTTTTTCGTGCAGGCAGGTACTTCCTCCCAAGCTACTTCCTGGAAGAACAAATCCCTGGGCACATCCACCAGCACGGGCCCGGGACGGCCTTTCTTCGCCAAGGTGAAGGCTTCACGGATGGTACTGAGCAGATGGCGGGCATCCTTGATTTTATAGTTATGCTTGGTGATGGGCATGGTCACATCGAGGATGTCCGTTTCCTGGAAGGCATCCCGCCCTAAAAGCGTCGTATCCACCTGCCCTGTGATGGCCACCACAGGAATGGAATCCATAAAGGCCGTGGCCAGTCCCGTAACCAGGTTCGTGGCCCCCGGGCCGGAGGTAGCGATGCAGACCCCCACTTTTCCCGAAGCACGGGCATAGCCGTCAGCGGCGTGAGCGGCATTCTGCTCGTGAGTGACCAAGACCTGCTTTATCTCCTTGCTATCATATAAAGCGTCGTATAAAGGCAGAATCATCCCCCCGGGATAGCCAAACACCGTATCGACGCCCTGTTCTCTTAAACATGCAACGACTGCCTGTGCTCCGTTCATATTTACACCCTCTCGCTGATGATTTTGGTGATTTCGCTGGTATTGACCTTCGTAAAGCCTTCCTTCCAAAGGTCCGGCGTGCGGTAGCCCTCACCCAGGGCTTTGTCCACAGCCGCCTCAATGGCATCGGCTGCCGCCTCTTCATGCAGGGAATATCTGAGCAGCATGGCCGCCGACAGGATCGTACCGATGGGATTGGCAATGCCCTGCCCCGCAATATCTGGCGCACTGCCATGAATCGGCTCATAAAGGCTCGTGCATTCGCCGATGGATGCGGACGGCAGCATACCAATGGAGCCGCCTACCACAGCCGCCTCGTCCGAAAGGATATCCCCGAAGAGATTGCCCGTGACGATAACGTCAAACTGCGTGGGGTTTACTGCAATCTGCATGGCACAGTTATCCACATAGAGATTGTTGCACTCCACTTCGGGATAGTTTTCTGCCACCTTGGCTACGGTGCGGCGCCAGAGACGGGACGTGGCCAGCACATTTGACTTGTCAACGGAAGTCACCTTGCCCCGGCGGAGTTTCGCCGTTTCAAAGGCCAGGTTTGCTATGCGCTCCACCTCGGGTACGGAGTAATTTTCCAGATCCCAGGCACGTTCCGCGCCGTTATGCTGTTCGGACTCGCATTTCTCGCCGAAATAGATGCCGCCGATCAGCTCACGGACGATAACGAGATCCACGCCTTTGACCAGTTCCGGCTTCAACGGAGAATACTCCACCAGAGCATCGGCAACCTTTACTGGGCGCAGGTTGGCATAAAGCCCCAGGGCCTTGCGCAAACCTAAAATAGCCTTTTCCGGACGCTTAGCCGGATCTACCTTGTCCCATTTATCGCCGCCCACAGCGCCAAACAACACGCCATCTGCTGCCTTGCAGGCATCGATGGTCTCCTGGGGCAGCGGCGTGCCGAATTTGTCATAGGCCGTGCCGCCGGCATCATGGTAGTCAAATTCCAAGCCCAGATTGAACTTCTTATCCGCCGCTTTCAGGACTTCCACGGCGGAATCCGTGATTTCCTGGCCAATGCCGTCACCGGGAATAACTGTAATCTTATATGCCATAAGGTACCACTCTTATCCTTTCCGTTTGATATATTCAATCAGACCGCCAGCTTCCGCAATCTCCTGCACAAAGCCCGGCAAGGGATGGGCATGGAACACATCGCCGGTGGTCAGGTTCTTGATTTCGCCGGTGGTCACATCCACCTGCAGTTTGTCATCGGCATGAATCTTTTCCACATCATCGCCGATTTCCAGCAGGGGCAAGCCGATATTGATGCCGTTGCGATAGAAAATCCGCGCAAAGCTGGCGGCAATGACCACGGGGATGCCTGAAGCCTTGATGGCTACCGGTGCATGTTCACGGGAGGAACCGCAGCCAAAGTTGCGGCCGCCCACCATAATATCGCCTTCCTGCACATTGGGGGCAAAGCTTTCGTCAATGTCCACCATACAGTGGCTGGCCAGCTCTTTTGGATCAAAGGTATTAAGATATCTTGCGGGGATGATAACATCGGTGTCGATATTGTCCCCATAGCGCCAAACTTTTCCTTCGAGCTTCATATTACTGTACCTCCTCTGCCGTGGCAATCCGGCCTAAAATGGCACTTGCCGCCGCCACATGGGGGCCAGCCAAGTAAACTTCACTATCCACATGGCCCATGCGGCCACGGAAATTGCGGTTGGTGGTAGAAACGCATTTCTCCCCTGCCGCCATGATGCCCATATAACCGCCCAGGCACGGGCCGCAGGTGGGCGTGGACACGGCGCAGTCCGCATCGATAAAGGTATCGATATAGCCACGCTTTATGGCTTCCTTGTAGACTGCCGGGCTGCCCGGAATCACAATGCAGCGCACGCCGTCTGCCACTTTATGGCCCTTGAAAATTTCTGCCGCAATCTGCAGATCTTCCAGACGTCCATTAGTGCAGGAACCGATGATAACCTGCTGGATGGCGATGGGTTCTTCGATATCCTCCACCGCTTTCGTATTGCCCGGCAGATGAGGAAACGCCACCACAGGCTTCAAAGTTGACAGGTCAATCTTGACCGTCTGACAGTAAACCGCATCTTCATCGGCAGCCACCGGTTCAAAGGGCTTCTTGACCCTGTCTTTGACATATTCCGCCGTCACTTCGTCATAGGGGAAGATACCAGCCTTGCCGCCTGCTTCGATGGCCATATTGGAAATGGTCAGGCGGTCCGTCATAGTCAACGATTTGACGCCTTCCCCGGCAAATTCCAAAGATTTATAAAGGGCGCCATCTACGCCAATCATGCCAATCAAAGTCAAAATGACATCCTTGCCGCTGATATCCTTGGCCTTTTGACCAGTCAGTTCCACCTTGATGGCCTGCGGCACCTTGAACCAGGCTTCGCCGGTGGCCATAGCGGCACCCAGATCCGTGGAGCCTACCCCCGTGGCAAAGCCATTGACAGCACCATAGGTACAGGTATGGGAATCGGCCCCGATGGTCAGCATGCCCGGTGCCACAATGCCCTGTTCCGGCAGGATCACGTGCTCAATGCCCACGCGGCCCTGCTCGAAGTAATGGACAATCTTATGTTTGACGGCAAAGTCACGAACAATCTTGGCCAGTTCTGCAGATTTGATATCCTTGGCAGGCTGGAAATGATCCGGCACCAAAGCAATCTTCTCGTTATCAAAGACCGGGCGGCCAATGCTCTCAAAAATCTTGATGGATGGCGGGGCCGTAATATCGTTGGCCAGCACCATATCCAGTTTACAGGTCACCAGCTGGCCCGCTTCCACATGGTCCAGGCCGGCGTGTTTGGCGAGAATCTTCTCGCTCATCGTCATACCCATGCTCTCACTCTCCTATATTATAAGAAAAGCCCTCCCGATAGGTGGAAGGGGAAGGCTTCTCACTACTGTTTAATTAAAACATTCGACTTAAATGGATATATTCCTGCTTTTCAGGAGTTTCATATCAGTCTTTGGACAGATCATCTGCACCTCTGAGCCAGGGCATCATGTTGCGGAGGTCTTTACCAACCTTCTCAATCTGATGTTCAGCATGGAGGCGGCGCTGAGCCATGAAGTTTGCACGGCCAGCTGCACGGTTTTCCAGCAGCCAGTTGCGAGCAAAGGTACCATCCTGGATTTCTTTCAGGACTTTCTTCATTTCCTTCTTCGTTTCTTCCGTGATGATGCGCGGGCCTACCATGTAGTCGCCGTATTCAGCCGTATCGGAGATGGATTTGCGCATCTTCGTGAAGCCGCCTTCATAGCAGAGGTCAACGATGAGTTTCATCTCATGGAAGCATTCGAAGTATGCCATTTCGGGCGGATAACCTGCTTCAACGAGAACTTCGAAACCGGTCTGCATCAGCTGGCAGACACCGCCGCAGAGGACAGCCTGCTCACCGAAGAGGTCTTCTTCCGTTTCATCGCGGAAGGTGGTCTGCAGAACACCGGAACGGGTAGCGCCAAGGCCTTTGGCATAAGCCAGGGCAATATCGAAGCACTTGCCGGAAGCATCCTGATGAACAGCGAACACAGCGGGAACGCCGGAACCTTCCGTATAAGTACGGCGAACGAGGTGGCCGGGGCCTTTCGGAGCAACCATGAAGATATCCACATCAGCAGGAGGAACGATCTGCTGGTAATGGATGTTGAAGCCATGAGCGAAAGCCAGAGCACTGCCGGATTTCAGATTCGGGGCAATCTCATTCTTGTAGACATCGGACTGCTTCTCGTCCGGAATCAGGATCATGGTGATATCTGCTTCTTTTACAGCATCAGCAACGTTTTTGACCGTCAGGCCATGTTCTTCGGCAACTTTCTTGGACTTGGAACCTTCATAGAGTCCGACTACAACGTCAACGCCGCTCTCCTTGAGGTTCAGGGCATGGGCATGGCCCTGGCTGCCGTAACCAATGATGGCAACCTTCTTGCCATTCAGAACTTCCCAATTGACATCCTGATCATAATAAGTTTTTGCCATAGTACTCTCTCTCCTCACAATGTTCATAAATAGTATGCTCACCGCGTTCCAACGCAATAAGACCCGTGCGAATGACCTCGGCGATGCCATAAGGCTTGACGAGATTCAAAAATGCCGTCACCTTATCATCGCTGCCCGTCAGCTCGAAGATCAGCGTGGAGGAATCCACATCCACCACATGAGCCCGAAAAAGTTCGGCCATCTTCAAGATATCCAGGCGGCTCGTGTCACTAGCCTTGACCTTTATCAGCGTAAGTCCCCGGCAGACTGCATTCTTCTCATCCAAACGCTGTACGGCCTGCACCACCGGCATCTTCTCCAGCTGCTTGATAATCTGCTCAATGAGATCCTCATCGCCATGAATCACCACCGTGATGCGCGAATACCCCTCTTTCTCCGTCACACCTACCGCGAGACTGTCGATATTGAATTCGCGTCTGGAAAACATACTTACAACCCGGACCAGCACACCAGTCTGATTTTCCACAAACACAGACAAGACATGTTTCATCCTGCAATCCCCCTCTGGAATCGTACATCACACGCAAACATCATAACACAAACTCCGTGCACATTCAACATGTAACGTTGTAAATATGTATACATTATTGCGCGAATAAACATTTTTGTCAACAGGATTTTGTAACTTTTCTTGCTTTATTTACAGATTTTTTGTATATAATTCCACTCTTAGCATACACACCCCCTTATATTTCGTGCACGGATTGCACTTTTGTCCATTTTGGAGGATTAAAAAGTTTTTCTTGTTACTTTTTTGTGAAAATTATTTCGAATCAATTCAACTTGCAGTTTTTCCGCCAAATATGATACAATTTATCCTCAATAAATTTCAATTCCAATAAATTTAACCAGAAAGGATTTTACCTTGCGAGCAACGATAAATCTTCTTCATACAGAACTGATTCCTGACCTGCTGGCCATCCTGCCGGACTGGTACCGGGGACAGGCAGACCAGCGGGAACTGCCCTGGCGCAACTGCCCTACGCCCTATCATACCTGGCTGTCGGAAATCATGCTGCAGCAGACACGGGCCAGTGCCGTGATTCCTTATTATGAACGCTTTCTTGCCAGCCTGCCGGATATAGCGGCGCTGGCTGCCTGTGATGATGAAAGGCTCATGAAGCTTTGGCAGGGCTTGGGCTATTATTCCCGGGCCCGCAATCTCAAAAAGGCCGCCATCCTCATCTGTCAGGAATACGGCGGCCAGCTGCCGCAGGATTTCACATCACTCCTGAACCTTCCCGGCATCGGCCGCTATACCGCCAGCGCCATCGGCTCCATTGCCTTTGGCCAGCCCTGGCCCGCCGTCGATGGCAATGTGCTGCGGGTCCTGTCCCGGGTATTGGCGTCAACAGCCGATATTGCCGCACCAGCCACCAAAAAAGCCATGGAAAATACCCTGGCGCCCCACTATCCCAGCGGTACGACTGCTGGTGAGCTCAATCAGGCCTTCATGGACCTGGGTGCCACCATCTGCCTGCCGCATGGCATGCCTCATTGCGCTTGCTGTCCTCTCGCCAGGATTTGTCTGGCGCATGCCGAGGGCCTGGAACTGGAGCTTCCTCAAAAGAGCTCCGCCCGCCAGCGCCGGCAGGAAAAACATACCATCCTGCTTCTCAGGCAGGGAGATACCATTGCGCTGCATCAGCGCCCCGCCAAAGGGTTGCTGGCAGGCCTCTGGGAATTTCCCAACCTGCCGGGCAAACTCCGGAAAGACGAAGTCATCCGCTGGCTGGCAGAACATGATTTAGAGGCAGAAAAGTTGCAGATACTTCCCCCCGCCAAACATATCTTTTCTCATATCGAATGGCAGCTTTCCAGCTGGCTGGTAGAAGTTGCTCCCGCTACGGGGCTGACCGTCAGGGATAACCATCTGCCTTTTGTCTGGGCAAATTCGCAGGAAATTGCAGAGCACTATAGCCTGCCTTCTGCTTTTCAATACTATTCTCCATATATTCATAAGAAATAAGCTCAAAGCAGCAGGAATTTCATTTGCAAACGCGAATACAAAAATAAAGAGTTTATACAGATGTGGGATACTGATAGAACTTTTGAGAGGTGTTTGCATATGTTCAAATTTTTCGATGCGCCCCAACGAGCTGAAGCCGCTGCGCCGGCACCAGTCCCTACGGCAGCCACAGAACTGACCGATATAAAAACTGCTTATCTATCCAAGAGCGAGCTGACCGCCCTGCGATTGAAAGATCTGGCAGATGTAGCACAAGGCGCCGCCATGATCGTCGGTTTCGTTTCCCCTGATCTGGATGTACCGGAAGTTGCCCGGCTGATTAAAGCTGAGATTCCCTCCAGTACAAAATTGCTGCTGATGACCACATCGGGTGAGCTCTGCCGTCCGCAGGGCAGCCATACACTATATTGCGAAGCACCAGAGCATCGAGGCAAAGTCCTTTTGCAAGCCTTCTCCAATCGCATGATTGAGAACACCTACACCATGCATATCCCCCTGCCGGATGCAGACCTGCGCAGCGGCAATGTGGATATGACGGTCAATGACCGCGTAAAGGCCATCCAGAGGGAAATCGAGCGGCATACACCGCCTTTCCGTCTCAGCATCGGCCATTGCTTTGCCATGGTCTACATCGATGGTGTTTCCAGTTGTGAAACCTTCGTTTCCGAAGCCATGTTTGCCTCGGGCAAGTTCCCCATCCCCTTTATTGGTGGCAGTTCTGCTGGCAACCTGGATTTCGCCCATACTTATATCTATGACGACAACACCTGTCTGGAAAATCATGCGGTAATCATCCTTGTGCGTTTGCATAAAGAATACCGTTACGGCATTTTCAAGTCTCAGGCCGTTGAACGTACTGACAGCTCCGTAATCATCGGCTCAGCCAACAGCGCCCTGCGCTATGTGGAAACCGTCGAAGGCCCTGAAGGAGAAGTTCCCATCATCGATGCTCTCAAACGTTATTTTCACGTGGAAACCACCGCTGAAGTACAGGCCAGGATGCAGGATTATACCTTTGCCACCGATGTCAACGGCGAAGACTTCATCCGCACTTTGTCGGGCTTTGATGAGGCTAATAACCGTATCAACTTCTTCTGCGATGTGGTTACCGGCGAGCGGCTTTACCTGATGAAGCGTATTTCCCTGGATCAATCTTTGTCCCGTGACCTGCGCAAATACAATCAGAATAAGCCTCAGCCTATAGGCGGCATCTTAAACGACTGTATCCTGCGCCGCTTAGGCTATCCGGATGAAATCAAGCATATCGATGAATTCAAGGATATTCCTGTTGCCGGTTTCTCTAGCTTCGGTGAAATCGCCGGCCTGCATGTCAACGAAACCCTGACTGCCATCTTCTTCTACCATGTACCGACAGGTACCATTTTCGCCGATGAATACATCGATAATTTTGCCAAAATCTATGCCAACTGCAATGCGTTCTTCTATAACCGCATCATCGATCGGCAGAAACACACGGACAAGCTCAAGGACAACCTCATCAGCATGTTCCAGGATTATCAGTCCAAGATGCCGGATATCGTCAAGACCATTATGCGGATGTCTCAGGACGTAGATCAGATCCAGGCTGCCATCCAACAGCTTTCCGGCGGCATCGACGAACAGAACGGCCTGTTCAACCAGCTTACGGACAGGAATCGGGAAATCACCCCGAAACTGGATATGCTCTCCCAGAGCACCCAGAAAATCGACGATGTCATGAAGATGATCAACGAGATTGCGGCCCAGACCAACCTGCTGGCCCTCAATGCGGCTATCGAGGCCGCCCGGGCTGGAGAAGCAGGACGTGGCTTCTCCGTTGTCGCTCAGGAAGTACGCAAGCTGGCAGAAAACACCCAGACCAATCTGCACGTCTCTGACGAAGCCATCAGTTCCCTGCTCCATGACGTAAACGAAATCGACAAGATCCTCGTGGACAACAAGGACTTTGAACAGCAAATCAATGAATTTGACGAAAACTTCTCTAAGCAGATGAAGGCGCTGCATAAAAGCCTCAACGAAGGCATCGCGCATATCCAGAAATCCACCCAGTCCATTAAGGCTCTTGAAGCTATCAATGACCGTACGAGTTTGGAAATGGAAAAACTCACCACGATCATCCACAATATTGAAATGGGAATCTAAACTATTAAAAAACAGCCTGACCAGCAATCTGGTCAGGCTGTTTTATTATGGATATTACATTACGAAGTGAAATTCTTTTCGGCATAATCCTTGATAAACTCAATAAATTGAGTATCTCCAGCAGACAGGCCCTTATAGGTTCCCCAATTGAGTGCAATCTGCACCTTGAGCGCCGGTTTCAATGACCGGCGTACAAAAATCTTTTCCGAACGGGTAACAAAATCTGGCAAAATGGATATCCCCATGCCGTTAGCCACCAATTGCTTGATCGTTTTGACCTGCGTCGTACACAGGGTTATCTTCGGCACAAAACCTGCCTTGTGGCATTGTTCATAGACAGCCTTATACTGATACGTATTGGGATGCTGCATGATGAATTTCTCATTTTTCAGCTGAGAAAAAAGTATTTCCTTCTCGGCTGCCAGCTTGTGCTGAGGCGGAATACAGATACTCATGTAATCCCGCATGATGATCAGTTCATTTTCTCTGGCATTTCCAGGCTCTCCCAGGACAATCCCAAAATCCAGTTCACCGAGCTCAATGCGTTTGCGCACCTCTTCAGAATCATTGAACTCCTGCACATCCAGATTGACGTCGGTGAATATCTGCTTGAACTTGGTGAACAGATCCGGAAATAAATAAGCCTCCACCATGGGGGGAATCCCGAAATGAATGGTCTCACGCTTATCCTGACGATAGCGCTCCATATCCTTCAGCGCCACGGCTGCAGCCTTCATGATATGTTTGGCATGAAACAGGAAAGCCTGTCCTTCTTCCGTCAAATGTACCTGCTTCTGCCGCCGGTCAATAAGCAGCAGCCCCAACTCTGCTTCCAATGCCTTTATCGCTTTCGTAACAGAAGGCTGCGAAACATGCAGTGCCTCCGCCGTGCGGGTAAAATTCTTCAACTCGCTGATTGCACAAAAATACTCTAACTGCCGAAATTCCATAAACCGTGCCCCCATACGTAAAATTTCAGTTCTATATCCCATCTGCTTGTCTATTCTCTATGCAGAAGCAACGTTATAATCCATTATACTACATTTTTAATTTCTGGGCATGGCTAATTTCAACGCATCACCGATGGTTTCCGCACCATAAAGCTTGATTCCTTTTACCTCACCGGTCAGCTGGCGATAATTCTTCATGGGCAGCACCACATGTTCAAAACCTAAACGCTTGGCCTCATTGATGCGTACATCTGCCTGACCTACGGCCCGGACTTCGCCGGACAGCCCCACTTCGCCGAAGACAATGGTCTTGGGCCGGATCTGCCGGTTGGCAAAGCTCGAAGCCATGGCTACGCAGATGCCTAAGTCGGCGGCAGGTTCATCAATCTTGATGCCGCCTGCGACCTTGACATAGACATCACAGGCACCGACCTGCAGATGCACGCGTTTTTCGAGCACCGCTAGCAATAGCTGAATCCGCTTGATATCCACAGAATCAGCCGTGCGCCTTGGCGGCACATAGGGAGTAGGTGCAACCAGGGCCTGCAGTTCCACGAGCAGGGGCCGTGTGCCTTCCACTGTAGGAATGATGACCGTACCGCTATCCCCCTCCCTGTCGGACAGGAATAATTTGGACGCATCCGGCACATCCACGAGCCCCACATCACGCATCTCAAAGAGCCCTAGCTCATTGGTGCTGCCGAAGCGGTTCTTGACCGCCCGCAGCACCCGGTATTCGGCATTGCGCTCTCCTTCGAAATAAAGCACGGTATCCACGATATGTTCCAACACACGGGGACCGGCTAAGTTGCCCTCTTTGGTCACATGGCCAATCACAAACGCCGCAATGCCCCGGCCCTTGGCAATGCGCAGGATGTCCACAGCACATTCCCGCACCTGGGATACGCTGCCCGGCGCGCTTTGCACTTCTGGCTTGAAGACGGTCTGGATAGAGTCGATAACCAGCAGATCCGGCTTGGTATTTTCAATATGCGCTTCGATGGTCTCCATATTGGTCTCGCTGACCACATAGAGCCTATCCGCAATGGCCTTGAGCCGGTCACCGCGCATCCGCACCTGCCGGGTGCTTTCCTCGCCTGTCACATAGAGCACACTGCGGCCCGCACGGGCCACATCCGCGCAAACGCGCAAGGTCAGGCTGGACTTACCCACACCGGGATCACCCACGATCAGCACCATAGAACCGGGAATCACGCCGCCGCCCAGCACCCGGTCCAGCTCTCCTGAACCCGTACCAAAACGCGGCAAGTCTTCAATTGCTACCTCACCAATGGGCTGCGGCTTCTGTGCATCCGACAAGCCCAACCGCAGGCCGCCGCTGCCGGAACTGCCGCCCGTTTCCGGCGCTACTACCTCTTCCACCATGGTATTCCAGGCCCCACAGCCCGGACATTTCCCGAGCCACTTGGGCACTTCATAGCCGCAATCCTGACAGACAAAGACTGTCTTTTTCTTTTTGGCCAATAATATCCATCCCTTCGGTTCAAAAACTTCAAAGAAGAGCAGGTAATCCTGCTCTTCTCGTTATATCTTCTTTTTTACGATCCGTATAATACTCCGCCCCAGCCAGACGATGGCCCAGAAAAAATTCACGACGAAGTTCCAAAGCCGCCCGCTAGTATCCTGCGGAGTGAGTTTATTGCGGGACATGTTCCAGCTCCTTGCGCTTTACAGACCGCTTGGCTTTTTTCGTGAATTCCAATTCATTGCCGCTCTTGCGCACAACGATGGTATCGCCGGCCTTGAACTTGCCTGCCAGCAGCATCTCGGCAATCTCGTCTTCCACATGCTTCTGGATGGCACGCTTCAACGGACGGGCACCGAATTTGAAATCCGTGCCTTCATCCACCAGCTTATTGCGCGCCGAGGGGCTGATTTCCAACCGGATATCCTTTTCCTGCAGACGCTGTTTCACATCCTGCAACAAAATATCCACAATTTTCGCCAGCTCCGGACGTCCCAAGGGATGGAAGATCAGCTGCTCATCCACGCGGTTCAAAAACTCCGGTTTGAAGATATGCTTCACAGCTTCAAGCACACGCTTCTCAGCGGCTTTTTCCGCGGCTTCCTCCTCGTCCCCATTGCCCACGGCAAAGCCCATGGAGCTTTTGGCCTTCTTCAAGAGATTCGAACCGGCATTGGAAGTCATGATGATCACGCTGTTGCGGAAATCCACCGTACGCCCCTGGCCATCGGTCAGGCGGCCATCGTCCAAAACCTGCAGCAGGATATTGAACACATCGGGATGGGCTTTTTCGATTTCATCCAGCAAGATAATCGAATAAGGCTTGCGACGTACCGCATCGGTCAGCTGGCCGCCTTCCTGATAGCCCACATAGCCCGGAGGGGCTCCCACCATGCGGGAAACGGTGTGTTTTTCCATATACTCGCTCATATCGAAGCGGATAATGGCTTCTTCCGAACCGAACAGCGCATCAGCCAAAGTGCGGGCCAGCTCGGTCTTGCCCACACCGGTAGGCCCCAGGAACAGGAAGGACCCAATGGGCCGTTTGGGATCCTTGAGTCCCGAACGGGCACGGCGGATAGCCTTGGCCACAGCCTTTACGGCATCGGTCTGACCAATGACACGCTTGCCAAGGATCTTTTCCAATTTCAGCAGACGCGCTGATTCAGAAGCCGCAATCTGGCTCACGGGAATACCTGTCCATTGCGAAGTCACGGCAGCAATATCCTCAGCCGTTACCGTGATATGATTCTGCCCCTTCTTCGACCAATCCTTGCGGGTTTCATCCAGCTCTTCCTTGATCTTCAAGGCTTTATCCCGGATATTGGCCGCCTTCTCATAATCCTGGGCCGTGATGGCAGCTTCCTTCTCAATCAGCAGCTGCTGCAGCCGATCGCGCAGTTCCTGCAATCTGGCAGTTGACCCCACCTGGCTCATGCGCACCTTGGAGGCCGCTTCGTCCATCAGGTCAATGGCCTTGTCCGGCAGGAACCTGTCACTGATATAGCGATGGGACAGCCGCACGGCGGCTTTGACCGCCTCGTCCTCAATGGTGGCATGATGGAATTCTTCATACTTGCTGCGCAGCCCAAAAAGGATCTTCTCCGCATCCTCTGCATCCGGTTCCTCCACCATAATGGGCTGGAAACGGCGGGACAGGGCTGCGTCCTTTTCCAGATACTTCTTATACTCATCCAGTGTTGTGGCACCGATGATCTGGATCTCACCCCGGGACAGGGCCGGTTTCAGGATATTGGCAGCATCCAAGGCACCTTCTCCAGCACCGGCACCGACTAAGGTATGCATTTCATCGATAAAGAGGATGATATTGCCCGCCTGCTGGATTTCTTCGATCACGCCCTTCAGGCGTTCTTCGAATTCCCCGCGGTATTTGGCCCCAGCTACCAGCGAAGCCATGGACAGAGAAATAACTTTCTTATCCTGCAGCATATAGGGCACCATGCCATCCACGATGCGCTGGGCCAGTCCTTCGGCAATGGCCGTCTTGCCTACGCCCGGCTCGCCCAGGAGCACGGGATTATTTTTCGTACGGCGGGAAAGGATCTGAATCACCCGCTGGATTTCCGTTTTCCGGCCAATCACCGGGTCCATCTGCTCTTCCCGCGCCATCTTGTTGAGGTCACGGCCGTATTTTTTGAGTAACGGCGTGCCCTCCCGCTGATGACGGCCATGCCTGTGTTCCGGCAGAGGGCCGTCGCCTTCGGGATGCTGCCCATCAATGCGGTCCATGACTTCATCCTGCAAGGCATCCGGGTCGATGCCCATCAGTTCAAAAACTTCCACGGCTGCGCCTTCGGTCTCTTCCAGCAGGCTCAGCAGGATGTGTTCCGTGCCAATATAATTATGCCCCAGGTTCTGGGCTTCTTCATAGGCCCCTTCCATCACCCGCTTGGCTCTGGGTGTGTAATAGGGATTGTCCCCGGGATATTCCGCCTCCCGGGAAGCTATGCGCTGCACCTGGGCCACGACTTTCTCAAAGCTCATGCCCAAAGCCCCCATAGCCCTTGCTGCCAGGCCTTCCCGCTCATGGAGAAGCCCCAGCAATATATGTTCCGTGCCAATATAGTCCTGTGCCAGATCCCTTGCCGCATATTGGGCAAATTCAATGGCTTTGATGGCCATATTGGTAAAATGATTGCGATAATCCATAATCATTCCTCCAGGCGTACATGATGCTGCTCCATCAGCCGCCTCATATGCTGCGCCCGCAGCCGGTCGATTTCCGTCTTGGACAGGTTCTCGTTGGCCGCCAGATTCTGCAAGAAGCTGGTACGGCTGCTCAGCAGCAGCTGTCCATAACATTCCGGCGCCAGACCGCGGATCAATTTCAAATCCATTCCCAACCGCAGGCGGGACAGCAGTTCCAATGCTTCCTTTTCCGATAGCAAGCGAGCGTAAGACAACGTACCAAATGCCCGCCAGACTTCATCTTCCAGCCGTTCCTTCATGTAGAGAGCCAATGCCTTGCGGGCCCGGCGTTCATGGGCCACGATCTCCGTCACAGCTCCGCGCAGGTTATCGATCAGCTCCTGCTCGGAATAGCCCAAAGTCAGCTGATTGGCAATCTGGAACAGGCAGCCGGGCTGCTCCTTCTCATCGCCGAACAACGGCCGTACAGCCAAACCTAATTGCGGTGAGATATTGATGATATTGCTGACATTGCGGGTAAAGACGAGGCCCGGCAGATGCAGCAGGACACTGGCCCGCAGCCCCGTGCCTAAATTCGTGGGACTGGATGTCAGATAGCCCATCTTCTCGTCAAAGGCAATATCCAGCTTGCTCTCCAACAGATCATCCATGGCAAAGGCCATCTTGAGCGGTTTCGCCAGATCCAGACCTGTGGTCACACACTGGATGCGGATATGGTCTTCTTCATTGACCATCACGCTGGCATTCTGGCTTTTGCCTAAGAATACCGCCCGATGCTGGGGATTGCGCAGCAGATTCTCGCTGATCAGCTGTTTCTCCCGCAAGACTTCCCGCTGCAGGTGGGAAAGCTTTTCCATCTGTACGCAGGCCAGTTCCTCACCAGTTACCTGCGAAAGCTCCGGCATCACCGCAGCCAGACGGTCTTCCACCAGCTTGAGTTCTGACAGGCTGGCCCGATTGGGGAAGGGCAGATCCCGCAGATTCCGGGAAAGCAGGATGCGGCTGGCCAGCACCACATCACCATCGGCCTCCGCCGGTTTCAGCCAGCAAAGGCTGCTGTCCTGCAATAACTGTTCAAGCATTCTTCCTGCCCCCTTCCTTGGCGGCCAGTTCCTGTTTCATGGCCCGCACCTTGTCGCGCAGCTCTGCGGCCTTTTCATATTCTTCCTTCTCCACGCAGGCCTTCAACTCCTGCTGCAGAAGAACAATGTTTTGTTTGAGTTCCAAGGTTCCGCCGCTGCGATGAGGAATCTTGCCCCGATGCACACTGGAACCATGGATACGCCTGAGCATCGGCTCCAGCTGCTGACGGAAGGTTGCATAACAGGCAGCACAGCCGATCTTGCCCTGCTGGCTGAAATCCCGATAGCTCATGCCGCACCGGGGACAGATCTGTTCCCCAGCCTCATTGGTTTCCTTATTTTCATTTTCTACAGCTGCACCATTGGTACTATTGAAAATCCCCCGCAGAAAATCATCCACGGATACATGCCGCTTGTCCGGATGTGGCACATTCACAAATTCACTATAACCAGCGGCGCAGGATTCGCAGAGGTTCTTCTCCACCCGGCCATCAGGGCCAATCTGGGTGATATGCACCACTGCCTCATGGCGGCCGCAATCATCACATAACATATCTATTCCCCCTTACGAGAAATTTTCCAACGTCAGCAGCATGGTCTTGAGCATCCGCACCCGTTCCTTGTCGGTAATACTTTCCGACTGAAAGATGGATACCACGAACTGCATCATCAGCGATGCTTCCCGGGCCGTTACCATCTCATGCTGCAAAAGGTATTTGATCATGGACTGCACCACCGGCAATTCCGTATCTGGCTTGATAGCCGCCAGCATATCCTCATAGACCATGTTCTTGACCGGCACCTGCACGATGCGGATAAAGCCGCCCAAGCCACGGCGGGACTCCACCACAAACCCCTTATCCTGAGTAAAACGGGTGGACAGTACATAACTGATCTGGGAAGGTGCACAGGAAATCTCGTCGGCGATATCCGTGCGCCGCAATTCCACCTTGCCATCTTGCTGAGTGGCCAGCTGCCGTAAAATATAGGCTTCAATCAAATCGGCAATATTGCTCACTTTCATCACCTTCTATAAATTCAATTACAATTGACCATTTGACTTTTACTCTATTATATTTGTTTTTTTGACTTTTGGCAAGAAAAAATAGAAGCGCATCTGCGCTCCTACTCTTTCTTGCTATCATTTTTTACCCGTGCTGCCGCGTACTGGAATACTGGAGGTATATAAAATTAAGCCCCGACGCTCGTAAGAGTATCGGGGCCTTATGTATTCCTATCTAATTACCGTTACAACTTCTCGGCGGCCGCTTTTTCAAGCACTAATTTTAGCACATACATTCCAACGTTAAGCGTTACCGGAATAACCGCCGCGTCGCGAATCTTACACCAACCGGTTTCGGTTGCAGCATCTTTTTTGCATTTCTCATTGATGCTGTCAACAGCCTTCTGGGCAAAATCCGTGCCTTCAGCCCCAAGCCACGTCACAAAATCGGCTTTCATGTTCTTGCTAACAGCATCCACCTTTAATGCGTCCTCGATAGAATCGCGAATCTGTACCCATTTACTCATGTTAATTCCTCCTCAATGTGTTTTTACTTAATTTGACTCATATCTGACTCAATAACGTTTCGTTATTGAGCTTGATTACGAATAAAGACCTGCGCGATCGTTGATAACGAACACTCTCAGCATATCGAGCGATAGATCGAGACTTTCTCCGTTGCCCTGCAGCAACCCTTTGCCAATCATTTTTTCGACCGTCGGTTTCGCCCAATCAGGAACAGCATCGACCGTATTGAACCGTTCGGCGCCACGGCCCGCCTGCTTGCTGTCGTCCTGCTCCTGCGGCGCCTCAGACATATCTTCGATACCGTGCGACTGGTTGTAGTAAAAGATTGCTTTACCTACGATCGTACCATCATCAAGCAGCGCTTGCAGGTTATCGCCTGGGCAATCCGTGGACATGAGTTCGCCGTGACCGACAATGTGTGCACGATCAAACGGGATGCCGTACCGTTCGCAAATATCGGCCACCAGCGCTCCGCAGCGGTCAATCTGTTCTGCGGTTGGTTCGACTGCAGAGAAATCGCCGGACAGGTGGATGCCAATCGTGTGACTATTTTCCCCATACGCATGGGAGCCTATAGCCCATTCAGGCCGTCCACGTTCGATGGTGCCGTCCTTGCGGATCACGTAATGGTAGCCGATACCAGCCCAACCGTTGCCGAGATGCCAGCCGTGAATCTACTCTGCGCTGGCATCCATGTCTGGCGAGCCTGTGTGATGAATCACAATCATGTCCGTATAGCTGCGCTCAGAAAGGCTCGTGAATTCGAGCCCAGTTTCCAAAATATCCAGCATATCAATCATCCTTTCTTGTTCGGTCGGAAACTGCAGGGGAATGGGCACATATCAAACAGACTGTGCTCCATCTCATCCAGCGTCCCAACATAAAATCCTTGCCGCCGCGCTATATATGCAAAGGCAGCAAATGCTTCATATAATTCTTGCCAAGCTAATGCATTCATCATTCCTCCGGTTTCTCCCGCGCTTTCTTTTGCTGGGTCAGTTGTTCAAGCGACTCGACAATCCTGGTCGGTATCGGCACGCCAGCTTTGGCGGCATTTTCCGTGATGCTGAGCCCCTCATTGGCGATGTAGAAATAAATAGCCATGGCGTATATTTCATTGGAATTCAGCGACACGCTGATTCCGTGCGCTACGGCTACAATCAAAATGATAAATACCTTGCGGGCGATTCCCTTATATCCCCGCCTGCTGTCCAAAGCAAGATTCGGGTTGATGTAGGCCGCCAGCATTCCGCTGATGTAGTCGAGTGCGATCAGCGTGAGCAGGGTCTCAAGTGCGCTGTTCCATGCACCAAACATAAAGGTAAACAGCCCGCCCACTATCCCGACAATTGTTCCCCATACAGCTTCCATGCGTACTGGTATCATTGATCTAAGCACCTCGTAAATTGCATTCATATCCTGTAATTTTCCCCCTATGCTATCCTCATATATGAGGAGATGATTATTGATGAAACTACCTAACGGCTTCGGCACCGTCTACAAATTATCCGGTAACAGGCGGAGGCCGTATGCAGTCAAAAAGACCATTCAGGGAAAGCAGAAATATCTTGGATACTTTGAAACCTTTGAGGATGCCATGGCATTCCTTGTGGACTACAACCGCGACCCTGCCCTGCTCTCCCCCAGCAAAACTACATTTGCTGAGGTCTATGCGCTTTGGAAGGCAAAACACTTCCCTGAAATCCGCCCGAGTCAGTTACCGTAATAGCTACCGCCACTGCTCCCGCCTCCATTCCATGAAATTCGTTGATATTCGGCTGTCGCACCTTGATATGGTGATTGATGATGTGCGGTCGAAGGGATGCGGCCATCCGACACAAAAGAAAGTCAGGTCTCTGCTGGAACAGCTTTATAAGTATGCCGCACGCTATGACCTCGTTACCCGTGACTATGCCCGATACCTTGATATTGACCGGCATAAACCGAAGGTCAAGAAAAAGCCCTTCACCGTCCGCCAGCGGAATAAATTGTGGCGGGGACTGGATGAAATGCCCGAACAGACCAAAATTGTGCTCATGCTGATATACTCCGGGTGCCGGGTGGGCGAATTTCGCCACATCAAAAAATCTGACGTAAAACTGCGAAGAAGGCTTCTCGTTGTGCGCCATTCTAAGACCGACGCAGGACGAAACAGGTATATTCCTATACCTAAGAAGCTAATGCCTTGGTATGAGGCTCTCATGCAGTCTGAGGGCACATACCTCTGTACGCGTACAAATGGTTCTCGCCACACGTACGATTCCTTCCGCCGGGCAGTATTTAACCCTGTGATGGAGCATTTCAACTTGAAACACACACCTCATGAGTGCCGGCACACTCTTGCCAGCATGCTCGACTCTGCCGATATCAACCGAACTGTTACAAAATTAATTTTGGGTCACTCTCTTGAAGGAGTTACTGAACGAGTCTACACGCATAAATCCGTCCGCGAATTACTGCGTGCCATAGACAAGGTTTGTAACTAACCTGTAACTATTCCCCACACTACAAGAGCCGCATGCTGGTATATAGCAAGCGGCTTTCTTTGTGTAGGTAATTTGTCAGTTCTCGGTTGAAGTGGCTTCCTCCGTTGCTGGCGCTGGCTCCGCAGGGGTTTCCTCCGTCTTTTCGGGGACGTACAAACAGCAATTTTTGTTCTGGCACGTGCCATCCGGACGAACCACTTTACGGCAACGTGGGCAACGCTTTTTCACTACAAAAGGCATAACTTATCCCTCCAATTCTTTAATAGCTGCATCAAGTGCAGCATCCAAATCCTGCATCTCAGTCTGGATCTCTTCCGCCAGCTCCGTGTCAGCGTGAATCATCGCATCCATGTACTGCTCGGTAAGAGTTGCCTTGGCAGCGTTATACTCAGCTATAATGCTGGCCTTTTTCTCATCCGTGCTGGGCGTATAAGCGGGCGCATCTGTCGGCTTGCCATCGGCTCCACGGACATAACCAGTACCGTTTTTCCCGGTGCCCTTGTTGCCGACATAATACGACCACTCGTCCTCGTCAATCTCGATATAGCCGTCAGCGATAAGTTCTTCACGTTTCTTATCGTCGATTGAATTATCCAGCGGATATGATGAGATTCGTTTTCCGTCAGAATCAAATTTTGATAAATAATTCATATTATATTCTCCTTTCTCCTGTTCCTCACTGTCAGCCAATGGAGTGATGGCTTTATTGAACAGTGGGGAACATATGAAATAACATCCGGCAATTGGAAAGAATATAGTTTTCCAATTGCGTTCCCTAATGCTTGTTACGGGGTGGTGACAACACCCGTCCCTAATGCGGGAACATCTAGTGCCGCGTCTTCAGTACCGGCTACAATAGCAAGTTATACAAAAACTTCATTTTTTGCCGCGCTCTCTGATACCACGGCCGGTTGGCGGTTTGTTGCATTTGCACTAGGCGAATAAAATAAGTATTAATAACCAACGGCTATCCAATCAAATTTCAGCTTCGTATTCGACACGCCAGAATAGATATGGGCTATCATATTTGATGTTGTTGCGTATATATTTAACGACGTTGTTATTAAATCGCTTTGACTAGTGCTATTAGTGTTTTGGTTAATCATCCCCATAACTTTTGGTGTCGATGTGAATGCGATGGGGAATGTAACAGGTTGACCCGCGGATGGGAATTGCGCAGGGTCAACAGTTCCCCACTGTTCAATAAAGCCATCACTCCATTTACGATACCCGTTCACACCGTAGTGAGATGCTACCACTGTACCGTGAGCACCTGCGTCGTTGAGCTTGGACAGCATTGCAGGCGTCATCAAACCGTTAGCAGATGCGCTGACTACGCCGTAGGTCGTATTGTTATCCGGTGGGACTGACCAAGTCCCGTCCTCGCGTAAGTATTTGGTGGCGCCTGCTGTCGTTGGCGGTTTCGGTACTAGGCCTGCAGCGGCACTGCCGCCCGAGCGGACGAAGGTACTATACTTGGTATCATTGTCTGGCGGAGTTTGCCATGTGCCATCCGCGCGCAGGTATTTTCCTTGGCTGCCAGCTGCAGGTTGAGGAACGAGCCCTGAAGTACCTGACGCCGAAGCAGATGCACCTGTCATTGTAGAAATCGCCGCCCATGTACCATCACCGCGAAGAAAAGCTCCCTGCTTGCCTGCAGCAGGAGTAGGAACAAGTCCTGCTGTACCAGCTTTGGATGCAGATGCGCCTGTCATCGTTTCGTAGGTCGTGTCTTGCGTGGTGAGATTAATAGTGGTGCCGTCGCCTTTGGTAAACGTGATTTGCTTACCGGAAATAGATGCATTCTTGATGCACGCATCGAAAAGCACCTTATGGGCCTCACCGCTGCTATTATGATCAGCCAAATCTCGTGCGGTGAGGAGCCCATTTGGGTCAATCACGGCAGTTACGGAACTATCACTGGAAATCTGGATCGTAAGGTTCAATGCTTCACTGACTACTGTTACGCCGCCCTTGGCTTGCAGATAGTCTGGGTGACTATCTACGGTTACAGCGTAGAGAATTTCACCATCATCCGGATCGGTAGCATAGAGCCCCAGCTCTCGGAGTGTATAACCGTAATCAAGGTTTGCATTAGAAACAACGCCTTCGACAATGCATCGGCCCGCGTCAACGCTAATCGATGATATCGTGATAATTTGTTTAGGACTCACGAGATCCGTAAGCCCCTCAAGGGTTTGTTCGCTCGTAATTGCTCCGTCACCAAGTTTCATTTTTGTAAGCTCCAACTTACAAAGGCCAGCTTCTACCTTGGCACTTAGTGCCTGTCCTTTCTTTGTAAGTGTATAGCCCTGCCAATCAGCCATTGATATTAACCTCCTTATGAATGTGCTGCGCGGTATTTAAGAAGATCGCGTCGAAGATGTTCGGGGCTGTGAATTTTGGTAGCCCTATCATGACGGTCTTATTAACATAAGTTGCAGCAGTAAAAAAGAATTTTGTATCAACGGTGCGGGAAAACTCCACACCATCGAGCCAGCTTCTGGCGTTTTTAGCTTCATTTATTGCCCGTACCAGTTGCCTTATTGTTTGGGGCGATGTCATAGGGCCCTCGATGAGGGCAACCTTGAAGTGATAAGGTTCGCCACCATATTCAAACCACTCCTGTACATGTGCTCCATCAAGGATTGCACTGACAACGGATTGGACTGCATACGGCGTGCCTTTTAGCTTGTGCCATCCAATGCTTTGCTTAACCAGTTTTCGCTTAGTGCCTATATCAAAAGATGAATCATAGGCATCTACGTGGAACTGCCAAGCCAGCTGGTCAACGATATCCTCCTCTAGCTCATCGATACGGGATATTAGTAGTACATATTTAATCTGTTCTGAGATATCATGCATTGATACGTCAAGAGCTTTGGCGGCGCTTTGTACTTCCTTATCTCTGGCCAAGTTCTCGGGCATAATATCCAGCAGACTTAGCTCGGATAATTTAATCATCCGCTACACCCCCATAGGTGACTGTCCGAGAATCGGAGGCCACGGCCACAGCGGTATTATCGACGGAAGTCATAACCGGACTTGTGACTGTTACCTTACATGCGCCGGCTGCAACAATCAGCTGATAGAGTTTTGATGGGTCGAGATCTCGGCCAAGTTTCGCTCGCTGCCAATTCACGTAATCATTAACCGCCTCAGCAACTTTTGCCTGTATGGTTCCAGCTTGTTCTGCATCGTCAGAAGCTATGTGATACGTTAACTCAATATCGTAAGATATTGCTGTTGGCGCGACCACGGTAACAAGGTCAGTCAAAGGTCTAATCTTACTATCGTTGCATACCTCGTTGACATCAGCTAATATCTCATCGCCTGGGATTTCGCCATCAGCAAGCAGAGGATAGATATTGACGTGACCCGGTTCTGGGGAAATAACTTTCACATCCACAATCAACGATGATGCGGTCTTTGCCCAGAATTCATAAGCACCAGCTGGGCCAGCACACGAGAAAGATTCAGGGGCTTCATGGATGCGCTCCCGGTATGCATCATCGTTCTCGGTGGATGCGCCACCCGCGCTCGTCGTGATATTCACGATGCTATCGACATAGGCGACAGGATCGACAATCATCATGAGCTGACCTGGGACATATCCATTCCCTGATACGCCGACGTCGGTACAAGTTGCTGATACTGTTCCTTCTGTTTGGCCAGCGACAATCGTCAAAACTCTGTCAGTAGCAAAGAACATCGTCTTATCTTCTGTCGTTACCCTTGTACCGACAGGGATGATTACCGCCGATGGCTGCACAGCAGACAGCGTAACTTTTAATGTGGTCGTTGCTGCAGATGCAGGGATTCTTGTGGTATCAACCAATACGCCAAGATGGTCTAAGAAATCGCCTTTCGCATACGCCAGAAGATTCATCTTCCCCGTGTAATTCAGTTTGCTTCTAAGCTGAGCAAGTTCATCAGCGACTGACTCAAGGAATAATCTGACAGGGTCACCTTTTGCCAAGGTTCTACCGGATACTTTTTCGTATAAATTAATAACCTCTGTCTTAACATTATTGGTATCCGCATTAACGAAAGTTATATCATTCAAGTTATTCATTCATTAATCACCACCTGTACTGTAGGGAGAAGTTCCCCCTCCTCTCCATTGCCGTCAAACGTTACATTTAGCACCTTAGCTCTTGGTTCATAGGTCTCTATGGCCTCCACAATTTGCCGCGTAAGCTGGCTGATTGCGTGAGGGGTAGGATTATCAAGCATTGACACGTCAAGGCCGAAATCACGGTCTAGTCTAGCCTCTCCTTTCGCCGTTGTGAGGATTGTTTTTACATTCTGCATGATTTCCTCTAGCTCAGTAGCTGGAAGGAAATTAACTTTCGCTAGATCCGCTGTTATATTGATGACGCTCAAGTCAATACACCTCCCAGAATTCTCGAGTTTGTAGTGGCCTCATAATATTCCTGCATGGACAGATTCACGTCGAGGCCTGCAACAGTACCATCGATGTAGTGTGTCGCGGTGGCCTCAACACTTTCAATGAGCCATTTTTTCCCTACAGGCTTACCACTAACCACAAAAGTCAGCACTTCACCGGTCTCACAATAACTGCGGAGTATTTCAAGGCATGATTCTGGGTTTACTCCGAGCCACTTTCGTAACTTGATGCCTAAAGTCAATGTCGTGATATCTGGCCCTTGGAACTCTAGCACTGGTTTGCTGGCAATGATGTCATGTTTTGCGATGCGGGCCTTGAAACTTCGCTTATATTCATCAAAAGTAAGACAGTCATTATAAGCAGCTACTTTAAAGGTCACATCTCCCAGGGACCCTATCTCATTGGCGGCCCCAGGGTTAACACCCAGCGCCTTTGCGTATTTATTTATCGCACTGGTTAAGCCTTTCATGCCGGCTTTTTTCAATTTACTTTTCCAATCCATAGCTCAACCTCCAACGAAAACATTTCCGCTCCCTGCTGCAATACTGCCCCCACAGGATACAGGATCACCAACGCGTCCCGCTGGACTGCTGTTGATGAATACCGTAGAACTGCCTGAGGCAATCACTCCACTGTGTGCGGAATGAGCAGGGCAAGAATGTGGGGCATAACTATCGCCCACACGGCCTGCGCCTATGCCATTAATGAACACGTTGCTACTAGCGGATACCAAAGACGTAGGCGGGCATGCATCATGTCCTGTATCGGCATCACCCAATCTTGTAATTGCTGGCATTTCCCCCCTCCTTAGTTGATATTGACCGTCGAGCCATTGATGACTACAGGCCCTGTACATTGTATGGTCAATCCGCCCGTAGCTCGGTTAAACTCTACAAAAGAGCCGTCGCCAAAGTCTATGCGGCGGATATCGCCATTCGTACTATTAGGGGGCTGCGCTTCACTAAAGAATGTTCCCAGTATAAAGCCATTGGAGTTAGAATATAAATAGTACAAGTCAAAATGAGAAATCCTAAATAAGTTCATGACATGGTACAATATATGTACCTATCTTGAGGAGGATTTCAGAATGGCTAAACAACATGACAAACAGTTTAAACTTGACGCAATTCAATATTACGAAGATCATAAGGAGCTTGGCTTGCGTGGCTGTGCCAATAACCTTGGCATCGGTTACAGCACTTTGACCAAGTGGCGGAAAGAACTTCGTGACTCCGGCGATATCGTTGTAAGAGGTTCCGGCAACTACGAATCCGATGAACAGAAAGAAATTGCCAGATTACGCCGTGAATTGCGCGATACGAAAGACGCACTTGACGTGTTAAAAAAAGCCATCAGCATTCTGGGAAAATAACAGAGGCCATTTATCTTCAGGTCTCTGAACAGGCGGAAATTGCAAAAGAAGAAGGACGCCCTATTTCCGTCTCCGGAATGCTGCGAAAACTTGGCGTTTCACGCTCGGGCTATAACGCTTGGCGCCATCGTCTGCCATCAGACACATCAATAAGGCGACAGGAAGTAAAAGAACAAATCCAGCGAATCTACGATGAGTCTCATCAAAATTATGGTGCACCTAAAATCACATCAGAACTGCGTAAAGCCGGAGAAATCATCTCTGAAAGGACTATAGGTCAGTATATGCGCCAGATGGGGCTTCGTGCTCAATGGGTTAAGCCCTTGGTTCCAACTACCGTTGATCCAGACTTCAGTGACAGTCTGCAGAACATCTTGGATGAACAATTTAATCCGGAACGGCCTAATGCGGTTTGGTGTTCAGACATCACTTATGTATGGACAATTGACGGATTTGTATACTTGACCAGCATTATGGACTTGTACTCTCGCAAAATCATCGCATGGACGCTTTCTGACAGCTTAGAAGTAAGCTGCGTAACGGAAACAATTCAAAAATCGAAATTACGCCGCAACCTCGATTTACCACTGATTATCCACTCAGACCGAGGCAGCCAATACGTAGCTAAAGAATATAAGAAGGCCACCGCACGAATGCAGCGGAGCTATTCCAAGAAAGCTTATCCATGGGATAATGCCTGTATCGAGTCATTTCACGCATTGATAAAGCGTGAATGGTTGAACCGCTTTAGAATCAGGGATTTTAATCATGCTCACAGCCTAATTTTTGAGTATATTGAAGCATTTTATAATACAAAGCGGATTCACAGCCATTGTGGATATCTTTCGCCAGATGACTTTGAAAAACTTTACAAGGCGAGCGTTGCTAGAGAAGCACTATTGGTAAGCTGAAAATAATTAAAATTTCTCATTTTATGTTGTACTAAATCTTGACATAGGACCAGCTGTCCGTGACAACCTGTTTGTTTTGAATTTCTACCAATGCTTCACTCAACGCTGATTTCCTCCTTACACTGCCATATTTGTGGTATCAATAAGCTCACTCGCAAACAAGTAGTCGTAATCCATATTGGAAAAGAACTTGTTATGAATAGTGATGGCCTCCTGAATTGAGATATTGCCCTTCCCCCTTAGCTTGGCATCCAGCCATGCAGGGTTACGCCCCACTGCCGCAGATACCTGAGCATAACTAAGTCCATATCGGGCCATCTCAGCTTTTAGATTTGGAAACATCTTACTTTACCTCCTTACTACGATATTCGGACTCTTTTTTCGTTCTAATACGAAACTCGTTGTTCATGGCTATAATATAATACGGGTCTCGTAATATGTCAACTGATTTTTTCGTATTTCTACGGATTTATCTATTTTATATTTACGGATTTTCGTAGAAATGTTATAATGAAGCTATGAAAGAAGGCGATAAAATGATGGCCCCAAGCGAAAAAATACAGATATGTTTAGATATGAAAAATTTAAAGCGGAAAGATTTGGCCACAGCTGCAAACATGCCTGCGTCTACTATTTCTGACTTTCTAAACGGCAAGACCACAAAATTGGACATAACAAAAGCCCAGAGCATTGCAAACACTCTGGGCTGTACACTCGATTATTTAGTTGGCGACGATACTATTGGCGTTGATATTAGCACGGCACTCAAGGCCGAGCGTGAAGAACACGGAGAAACCACTGACATCGTTTCCTTGAATACAAAAATCCCCGAAGCACTTATTATGAAATACGAACACGGAGATGAGCCTGTCAGCTTTTTCCTCTTTGGCAAGCTGTGCGAACACTACGACCTGTCCGTATGGGACTTTCTGCAGAAGTACGACTTCTACGATGAATACATCCCGCCTCATTTCAATGGTGATGCTGGCGCCTACGAAGCCTTTAAGAAGGCCGAGCGCGAGGATGCGCTCAAATCATCCGCCGGCTACCCGGAACTTAGGGATATTGTAGAAAAAGGAATGTATGTAGTTAATGGCCAGCCTGCGAGAAGGTCTTTTTATCGTGACCTCCATTTAGATGTCGAGCGGATTTATATGCATCCTTATGCAGTTTGGGCGCCGAACGAGAACATCAAGGGCGATGAAGAAGCTGCTGTAGAGGAATTTGTTTCTGTGACAAAACAATACGCCACTGATGCGCAAGTCGCAAATCTGGAACATGCGCTCGCAAATGCCAAAAACCTAGATGAACGCGTTAAAACGGCTATGGCCTATTATTATGAAATCGTTATAGACAGATAGTGCCCCCGGTTATCCTCCCTAATTCAGCAAAACTACCAAAATGGTACTTTTGAACCTCCACGACATCGACTACCGCTTGATGGAGCAGTTCCATATAGAGCTGAAATGGGCATAACAAAAAGCCGCCCATAAGGACGGCTAAAGAAAGAAGCGGATATTATTGGCTACCATTCAGGATCATATACGGTTATCAACAAATACGTACCCAATTTTCGAAATGGCGGAAACTATCCAGCGCATCTACAATCCGCCGGCACTAAAGGCATTTCAGAACGCCATTCAGATACCCTGCGCTTCACCGGCTATGCAAACTACTGCGATTACAGCTCAGCTTACGCAGGCGCAGGCTATAACGGCAGCGGCATTCCACCCCGCTATTGAGGCTGTTGCAATGTACCAACAACCATATATGTCTATGGCTGCGGCAATGACTGAATATCAAAGAACGCTGGCACATATTTCCAGAATCCCCGAGCTGATGAAGATTCAAAATACAATTCTCCAATTAGAACATTTCATCCCAGCCGTTATAATGCCTCCTGCACTATCAAATGTATCAACACTGCTCCCTGCTTTAGAATATCTTCACACTGAACAGCCGGATTCTTATCAACAGATTGATACCATTTTGTCCGTTGAAATGGATAAAGATACTCCTATTGAGCAATACATTCAAAACCTGTTGTTGAAGATTAAAGACACCACTACTGCTAGTATATCTGATTTACCACAATATCTGTTTGGATTAGCACAATCTTTAGATTTAGTCTCACCTTTCGTTGATGAGCCCGCGAGAACCAGTATCGACCAGTTAAATTCACTTCTTATTGTACTGGCGTATGTAATTCTTCAAAACATCCCAAAAAGCAAGTAATATCATCAAATAAGCTGCAGTTTTCCAAGGATTTACCGACATTCTTATAATTGTAGCAGCAGCCATAGCTACTATGACAATATGGATTATAAGCTTGTACATTATTCTCCCTCACTTTCTGCAATATATCTAGGTATATTATACCATTTTATTGCAAAAAGTGCTCTACGCTTTTATGCATAAATATGAACCTCGCAATATAAAAAAAGCCGCCCGGATGAACAACTCGATAAAGAAAGGATAGGTATTATGGATTTTCTAGATTTACTCCCATTTACCACAACAAAAATTGAAGCCACCACGAATACTGGTCAGCTTTCTACAGGTACGGGTTTTTTCTTTGCCTTTAATTCTGACCAACAACAATCATATATTCCCGTATTAATAACCAATCGTCATATGATTGAAAATATGCTATCCATTACTATAAAAATCACCACAAAGAAAAACAATATGCCACAGATAGGTAATTATCTCCCCTTCACCATAGAGCTTAATAAAAGGTATGTGATTATGCATCCCGATAAAGGCATCGATTTATCAATAATTATATTAGCTCCGTATATTAGTCCGCATATAAAGTCCTTATTTATACCATACCTTTCTAAGGAAAACATTGCCACAGAAAAAGAATTACAACATATTAATATTTTACATGACATAATCATGGTTGGATATCCAGATGGAATATCAGACGAAATCAATAATATGCCTATTTTCCGAAAAGGAATTACAGCTACCAATCCATCTATTGACTATAATGGACGTCATGAATTCCTAATAGATGCATCTTGTTTCCCTGGTTCCAGCGGCTCACCAGTGATGTCATACGAAAATGGCATGGTCAAAGATGCTGATGGTAATTTTACAATTAATTATGGCACAAAACTAATCGGAATCCAATCGAAAACTTTTCTGCATAATTCTAACGGAAAAATTGTACCAATAGAAATCCCAACACAAGTCATACCAGGAGTTATTACGTCTATTCCCAACAATCTTGGTATTGTTGTAAAAGCATCATGCATACTCGATTTTGAATCACTTCTTCCACCGCACTAAAATATAACATCTGTAAATTTTGTATACCTCTTGAGAACAGTATAATCCATAAATCAAGCCCCCACGCTCGATAAGGAAAGGAATGATGCTATGAATTTTAGCAAGAACCATTTGCGCGATAAAGCAAACAGCGCAGATTTTAGGCAGTTTCGTCGATCCGTATTCCGCGAATACGCCAGTTTCCTAAAAGAAAAGATACAGCACAATTATGAGTGGTCAGTGAAGTTCATCCTTCATTAGAAGCGCCACAAGACGTAAAAGCACCCCTCGATAGTGAAATTAAAGGATTCATAAAGGCTACTAAGGATATCAAATTGCTATCTTCCTCATCTGAAGAACCTTCTACGGACAATATCTCTGACGATACGCCCACAAATGGCAATCCTACCGAAGAATGATTTTGCTTCGTCATTCTCCGCTTTGAGCTGAACCATCTCGAAAAATTCCAAATCCGTCTCAAAACGTTCCAACATATATTTGAGGAAATCGTTATCTATAGGCTTTTCCTCCATCGCCCTTATTTGCTGATGCTGAACTTTTACGCACGATACGATTTCCTTTTCATGGAGTGCCAGCAGGAATGAATTGAGAAACTTCATCATGTTCGACCGCCTCACTTTCTGCAATATTATCACCTATATTATACTATTTTATTGCAAAAATATCACAAATAAGCCGCCCGGATAGATGACATACGAAAGGACTGATATCAATGATTAAGAAAATAGCGCTGGCAACACTGACCGCAGTATGCCTCTCCATGGCAACTCCTGCCCTAGCTTCTGACTATCTGGCGAATCCGCGCTCTATGAAATTCCATTACGCATCCTGCCGGACCATCAAGCATCCCGAGAACTTTATCCCGTACAGTTCCCGTGATGAAGCCATTACAGATGGTTATGTCAGCTGTGGAGTATGTAAACCATAAAAATAAGCCGCCCGGATGGACGGCATGTAGAAAGGATATGTTGATATAATGCAGTTACCCCTATTTTCTGATGAAGAACTTCCTCAAGGCTATTGGTTTGTACGAACCGAAGGTGGAAAGTACTACCGTGAATTTAAAGAGAATGGCTATATCGCAATAAACTGGAATGACTTTGTTGATCTTGATGAAATCACTGACCTTACCCTGAGACAATTAAAAGATAAAGTCAAAGACCATTACGAAGGCGAAAAGCGTCCTGGCGTTGCGGCTGCGCAAATGCAAACTTTTGTTGGCACGATGCGTAAAAATGATATTGTACTTATTCCAAATGCCCGATCCAGAGAGATTTCCTTCGGTATTGTTAAGTCCGATGCCTATATACAGTCAAAAGATGATATTCAAGAAGGAAAATGTCCTTTCCGAAAGCGGCGAAACATAAAATGGATAAAAACGGTTGACCGCGCAAATCTGGACCCATATCTGTATAGCTTAATCAATACCCATCATTCTATTTCTAGCGCAAGCAAATGCAGTAACTTCATTAACAGAACATTATTTGACTTCTATGGTAATGATGAAGAGACTCATCTCATATTTAACGTTACTACTCATGAGCCTATCAAGAACTCTGAACTACGCGTTTTAATGAACAGCATCTATGGCGTAGCTGAGATATTCAATAATGCGCACCCAGAATTATCCGTAGACATGGATGATGTTATCTTTAAAGCTAGTGTTAATTCGCCAGGTCCTATCGAATGGGTAGGAAAAAAGAAGAATATGGTTTTTGTTCTTGTACTTCTTCACTTTTTCGTTGGCGGAACGCTTGACGTCGGTCCAGTTCATTGGGAAACCAAAGGGGTTATTGGCTACGCGATGGATGCTTACAAGGAATATAATGATAACCATCTAAAGGAAATGGAGCTAACTAAAAAGGTCCTTGAAGAAAAACTGCCAGTTCCTAAACAAGGTATCCAGGAACTACAGGCTTCCAACAAGGACCTCTAACCACCATCATTTATACGGCGACGAAATGGTGAAGAAATTTATCAGAATGACAAGTGATACTGTTATCCCGATAAGATTTCTATAGACAGGCTTTAACAAGCCCTTACAAAAACGTTTCAGCGGAATATCAACAAGTACCCACAACAGATAAAAGACTAACAAAAATGTGATGGCGCATGACAAATAGTGCATTACTAACATGATAACCATCCCCCTTTAGCCTCTATTATAACGAGCTTCGCCATGAAAATCTAGTAGCTTGCAATAAAAAAGGAAGGATTCCCATGTTCAAGAAAATAGCTTTGGCCACGCTGGCCGCTGTCTGTGTATCAATAGCTACCCCTGCCCTGGCATCTGACTATCTCGGTAATCCCAAGTCGATGAAGTTCCACTACTCCAGCTGCTCCACAATAAAGCATCCGGAAAGGTTCGTGGAGTTCAGCACCCGTGACGATGCCATTGCTGCGGGATATGTACCGTGCAAGCGGTGCAATCCGTAATCACCACTATATATAGTATAAGAAGGTTATTTTAGCAGAATATCTAGTCTTTGTCAATTTTTTCTTGACATCAAGTTTATTTTTGTTATAATGGAGAGCAAGAAGAGAGTGCTGATGTCTCCTACGGGAGCTCGGCGCGGGAATAGTCCTCTCCATTATTGGAGGGGGCTATTTTTGTTATGACAACACCCGCAAAGCCATTCCGAACTCTATCGGAACAGATTGAACTACTGAAGAGCCGTGATTTAATCATTACGGACGATGAGCAGGCCAAAAAACTTCTTCTCAGCAACAACTATTACAACATCATCAATGGGTATAGCAAGTTTTTCCCGACCAATCAGGATCACTATACAAATGGAACATCCCTTGATGAGGTAATCCGTTTATACACCTTTGATGTGGAGCTAAAGCAGGCCTTTTTCAAAGCAGTCCTTGCTGTTGAGGCACACTTAAAAGCCATTTTTGCCTACCATTTTGCAGAAGCATATCATCATATACGTTATTCGTATCTTGATATCGCCTGTTATGATCAGAATCGCGTTCTGGATGCGGTTCAAACTATCCACAAGTTATCAGGCATAATCAATCATCAAAATAAATTCTCCGACTCCAGTATCCATCATTATGTGCATGCCTATGGCAATGTACCTATATGGGTATTGGTAAACTATATAGACTTTGGTGACCTTCGGTACATGATTATAAATTCTAAAAAACCTATCCAAAATAAGGTTTCTCGTGATATTTTAGATTTTACAAAGCAAAATCTCCCCCACATCAGCTTATTCCCACCCGAAAATATGCTTGACCTGTTGGCCAACATAAACGAACTTCGCAATGTTTGCGCACACAATAACCGTATGATTGGCTTTAAGTGCCGTCGTGACAGCAGGTACTGGCCTGAATTACATGACCGTTATAATTTAGCACAACGCAGTGAACGCCGGGATGTATATTCTGTCTATGTTTCCTTGCAATGCTTCTTGAGTGAAACTGAATTTTCTTGGCTCCATAACACTATTCGAAAAAGAATGCGAACTCTTAGCAACGGTCTTCAATCCATTGATACGAATCACATTCTAAGGTTATTGGGATTTCCCGATGACTGGCATTTGACAGCTCAAATACGGCATCAAAAATAAAAATGAGCCGCCCCTGCGCCAACAGGAACGGCCTGGATGCAATCAGTCTGAGAGAGACTAATCACACTACCCAAAGTAGATTATACCACCTCTCAGGCTTGTTTGCCAAACGCAAATAAACTAGAGAGGTGTTTTATTATGAAAAAAGCAGCGCTTTATATCCGTGTATCCACCGAGGAACAGGCCAAGCATGGCTTCTCCCTATCTGAACAGCAGCATGATCTGGAGCAGTACGCCCTTGCACACCATTATACTGTCGTTGGCGTGTACGCCGATGAAGGCAACACCGCCCGCAAAGCACTCTCCCGCCGTAAGGAGCTCCAGCGACTCCTTGACGATGTGCGGGCAGACAATCCTGCTGAAGTGCTTGGACCGCTGGTTCCGCAATGTGCGGGATTATTACAAGGTGCAGGACGTTCTCGACCAGTACGGCGTAAACTGGGAATGCACGCAGGAGGACTACAATACCACCACGACCAATGGGCGGCTGATGCTGAACCTCAAACTCTCCATCGCCCAGAATGAATCCGACCAGACCAGCGACCGCATCAAGTATGTCAACGAAGGAAAGCATCGCCGCAAGGAGGAAACCACCGGCAAGCATCCATTCGGCTATGAAATCAAGGATAAGCATCTGGTGGTCATCGAAAAGGAACGGCCTATAGTCGAGTTCATCTTCCAGCAAATACTGGCGGGGTACGCCACCCACTCCATTTTCCGCAAGATACTCGATAAGTTTGGCATATCCATTGACGCCCGCCGTGTTTGGCGTATTTTGCGTAATCCAACGTATAAGGGAGTTCGCTACGGCATCCCCGACTACTGCCCGGCCATTATCCCTCCAGAGCAGTTTGATCGCGTACAGACAATTCTCTCCCGCAATCAGCAGCCAAGACGATCAGGAAGAATTTATCTGTTCTCCGGCAAAGTGGTCTGCCCATCCTGTGGTACTATCATGGTCGCACATCGAGGTTACGTCAACAAGAAAAAAAATAGCTATCAACAAACCTACATCTGTGGCAATCGCTATATCACAGGTAAGCCGCATACCGCAGGGGGATGCTTGTTCGGTGGCGGTATCAGTGAGAACGTAATCGAAAAATTCCTGCTGAATAACATCCGTCCGCTATTAGAATCATACCTCATTCATTTTGACCAGCAAAACAAGCATGTTCCAGAAAAGGATAAAATAAAATCCATCAAGACAAAGCTTTCCCGATTGAAAGACCTCTACCTTGATGGATTGATTGATAAAGATAGTTATAAAGTTGATTATGAGCGACTGCAAAAAGAGCTTGCCCAGGCTGCCTATGCAGCAGCCAACCAAAAGACCATATCACCGCTGGTTGATAAAATCATGGATGACGATGATTTCGTGAATACCTATCTCACTCTGCCACGCGAGCAGAAAAGAGAACTTTGGCAAAGCCTTATCCAGCGCATTGAGCTGGGCCGCCGCCCGGAAGAACGTGGAAAATCCTATAAGGATATCCGCATATTCTTCTACTGAAAACTATACATTTACCTTACCAGTACTCCCTCTTTTGGTCATCGGAATCCCCTGTTTGCACAGCGGACATTCCTCAGGCTTGTAGGTTTCCACATCCATATGCAGGAGTGCCGTGCAAGGCACGTCACCGAAGCTGGCTTTGCCGCCGCTGCGGTCAACCAGCATGCTGACGGCTACAGGAATGCCGCCGTGGGCTTTGACCACTTCGATGACTTCCTTGATGGAGCCACCGGTGGTCACAATGTCTTCCACGATCAGGCAGCGTTCCCCTTCATGGAGGCTGAAGCCCCGGCGGAAGGTCATCTTGCCGTCCACCCGTTCCGTGAAGATGGCACGGGTTCCCAGGGCCTTGCCCGTCTCATGGGCCAGCAGGATGCCGCCGGTCACAGGGCCGACTACCGTTTCAATGTTGGCATCCTTGAACTTCTCAGCCATGGCCTGGCAGAGTTTTTCCGTGTATTTCGGCTGCTGGAGCACATTGAACTTTTCCACATAATGAGGGCTGTGCAAACCGGAGGTCAGCAGAAAATGACCATCCATAATCGCCCCCGTTTCAATCAGTAATTCTTTTACTTCCTGTTCCGTCATCTTATCTTACGTTCTCCATTTCTTCTATAATCTTCAAAGCGGCAGCCTTCGGATCAGCCGCGGCATAGATGGGACGGCCAATCACCAGATGGGTGGAACCATCCTTCAAGGCATTGGCCGGCGTTGCAATCCGGCTCTGGTCGTTGACATCACTGCCTGCAGGCCGGATGCCCGGCGTGACAATCAGGAAGTCATCGCCGCAGGCTTCCCGAATAAGGGCTGCTTCCTGGGCAGAAGCCACTACACCATCCAGGCCGGCTTTCTTGGCCAGTTTGGCATAGCGCACCACAGCGCTCTTGATCTGGATGGCCTGTCCAAGGCCTTCCCAGTCCTCCTGATTGATGCTGGTCAGTACCGTAACCGCGATAAGCTTGGGACATTCAATGCCCATCTTCTCGGCTTCCGCATGCATCCGATCCACAGTGGTCTTCATCATGGTATAGCCGCCGCTGGCATGGACATTGAGCATGGTTGCCCCCAGTCTCATCAGCGAGCAGATACCGCCCGCCGCCGTATTGGGTATATCGTGAAGTTTGAGATCAAGGAAAACATCCTTTCCCTGCTCCTTGAGCCAGGTTACCACCTGAGCGCCCACACTGTAAAAGAGCTCCATGCCCACCTTGTAATAGGACACACTGTCTCCTAATGTCTTTACCAGCCGTTCCACATCTTCCATCTTGTGAACATCAAGGGCTGCTATCAAGCGTTCATCTGCCATAACCGGGCCTCCTGTATACTGTAAAAATTTGACTTAAAGTGCTGCACCGATAATATCCTGCACGGATTCCAAATGCTGCTGCGCCAGATAATCATTGATGCCATCACAGATCTTCATGGTCACAGCCGGATCATGGAAATTAGCCGTACCTACTGCCACGGCACTGGCTCCTGCCAACAGGAACTCAATGGCGTCCTCGGCAGAACTGATGCCCCCCATGCCAATCAGGGGAACTTTGACGGCTTTGGCTGTCTGATAGACCATGCGCAGGGCCACAGGCTTCACGCAGGGGCCGGACAGGCCGCCGGTGATATTGCCCAGCGTGGGCTTCTTCGTGCGGATATTGATTTCCATGCCCATCAGGGTATTGATCAGGGAAATTATATCTGCCCCCGCATCCTCTACGGCTTTGGCCATGGTAACGATATCGGTCACATTAGGCGAAAGCTTCAGGATAACCGGCTTTTTCGTATGAGTCTTGGCCTCTTTGACCACAGCCGCCGCAGCTTTGGGATCGGTACCGAAGACAATGCCGCCCTCCTTGACATTGGGACAGGAGACATTGAGTTCAATGGCCGCCACTCCGGGCACATCCAGCATTTCCGCCAACACGCCGTATTCTTCCACCGTACTGCCTGAGATATTAACGATTACATTCATGTCATACTTCGTGATGCGGGGCAAAGTTTCCTGCAAGAAAACCTCCACGCCGGGATTTTCCAGACCGATGCAGTTGAGCATACCGCCGGGCGTTTCCGTAATGCGGATGCCTTCGTTGCCCCGGCGGGGCTTCAAGGTGGTGCCCTTGACCATGACGCCGCCGAGCCTTGACAAGTCAACGAATTCGGCAAATTCCTCGCCAAAGCCGAAGGTGCCCGAAGCTGTGAGCACTGGTGTATTCATCTGGATGCCAGCGATATTGGTATGCAGGCGTTTATCCTGCAGATTGATAGTACTCATGACAGGTCAAACACCTCCTGGGCATAGAATACTGGGCCGTCCTTGCAGACCTTCTTGCGCTGGCCGTCCGTGGTGTCGATGGAACAGGACAGGCAGGCACCAAGGCCGCAGCCCATGCGCTTTTCCAGAGAAACCTGACAGGGAATACCATGCTCATGGGCAATCTTGGCGATGCCCTGCATCATGATTTCCGGGCCACAGGCCACAACGAGGTCGTAATCACCCTTGGCCAGGATTTCCGGCAAAGCCGCGGTGGTGAAGCCCTTCTGCCCATAAGAGCCATCATCCGTGGTGCAGAATACCTCCTGCACCAGCGGCATATATAGCTCTTCCCAGAAAAGCTCCTGCTTTGAGCGGCCCCCCATCAAGATATCGGCCTTGCCTTCCATGGCGGAGGCGTAGAACAGCAACGGGGAAAGCCCCATGCCGCCCCCCACCAGCAGGGGGCGCTTAGCCGTCATAGCAAAGCCGTGCCCCAAGGGCCCCAGCACATTGATAACAGCCCCGGTCTTGACCTTGGCCAAAGCCGCCGTGCCCTTCCCCACCGTGCGGTAGATAAAGGCCACGGTGCCCGTCTGCAGATTGCGGGCGGCAATACCCACGGGACGGCGCAGGGTAAAGGCACCATCGGGGATCTGCAGCTGGACAAACTGTCCCGGCTCTGCCTCCCGGGCAATTTTGGGGGCTTCTACCTCCAGGTAGTACACCCCGCTCACCAGTTCCCGGTTCAGGATAACCTCGGCATCCACCAAAGCCTTAGGCAAGGTCGTCACCTCCGCCCACATAATCCTGGATGGCCAGGGAGTAAACCAGACGGCGCTCCCGCATAAAGGACAGCACCCGCATTACTTCCCAGGCAGTATCCAGCGAGGTCAGGCAGGCAATGCCATGCTCTACGGTGGCCCGGCGGATCTTGAAACCATCCTTCAGGGAATGTTTGCCCTGCGTTAAAGTATTGATAACCATATGAATCTTGCCGGTCTTGATCTTCTCGATGATGTCGGAGCTGCGCTCATGCACCTTGCCCACCACTTCCACATCGATGCCCATGGACTTGATGGCCTTGGCGGTACCTTCCGTGGCAGCGATATTGAAGTCCAGCTCCGAGAAGGCCTTGGCCAGCTGTTTCATCTCTTCCTTGTCCTTATCGGCTACGGTGAAGAGGACGCATCCCTTGGTGGGCACATTGATGCCGGAACCCACAATGGCCTTGTAGAGGGCTCTTGCATAGTGATAGTCAATGCCCATGACCTCACCCGTGGATTTCATTTCGGGGCCAAGGGCGATATCCACGTCCGTCATCTTGGCGAAGGAGAATACCGGCGCCTTAACTGCCACATAGGGTTTCGGCGGCACCAGCCCCGTGCGGTCGCTGACATCCTTCAGGGATGCGCCCAGCGCGATGCGGGTGGCCAGATTGACCATCTTCACATCCGTTACCTTGGACAGGAAGGGCACCGTACGGCTGGAACGGGGGTTCACTTCGATAATGAAGACCTCATCGTTGACCACGACGAACTGGATATTCAGCAGGCCTTTGACATGCAGGGCCACCGCCAGCCGCTTGGTGTAGTCGATGATGGTGTAGAGCACCTTGGAGGGCAGTGTCTGGGCCGGATATACGGCGATACTGTCGCCGGAGTGAACGCCGGCCCGCTCCACATGTTCCATAATGCCCGGGATCAGCACATCGATGCCGTCGGAGATAGCATCCACTTCCACTTCCGTGCCCTGCATGTAGCGGTCCACTAACACCGGATGATCCGGCGTAACCTTGACGGCCCGGCTCATATAGTCGCGAAGCTCTGCTTCGTTGTAGACGATTTCCATGGCCCGGCCGCCCAGTACGTAGGAAGGACGTACCATGACGGGATAGCCGATGCGTTCCGCACCGCTAATGGCGTCTTCGAGATTCGTGACGCTGATGCCCTGGGGACGGGGAATCTGAGTCTGTGTCAGCACTTCATCGAAGCGCTCTCTATCCTCTGCCCTATCGATATCGTCAACGGAAGTACCGAAGACCTTGACGCCAGCCTTCTGCAGGGAAGCCGCCAGGTTGATGGCGGTCTGGCCGCCAAACTGGACGATAACCCCTTCGGGCTTTTCCTTGTCGATGATGTTCAGCACATCCTCGGTGGTCAGCGGTTCGAAATACAGTCTATCAGAGATATCGAAGTCCGTGGATACGGTTTCCGGGTTGTTGTTGATGATGATGGCTTCAATGCCCATTTCCTTCAGCGCCCAGACAGAATGTACGGAGCAATAGTCAAATTCCACACCCTGACCGATGCGGATGGGGCCGGAACCCAGCACGATGACCTTGCGCTTGTTGGAAACTTCTACTTCGTCCTGCTCCCCGCGGAAGGTGGAGTAGTAATACGGCGTAGCAGCTTCGAACTCAGCGGCACAGGTATCGACCATCTTGTAGCAGGGCAGTACGCCCATGCTCTTGCGGGTGGTGCGGATCTCGTCTGCCGTCTTGCCCGTGATTTCCGCGATGGATACATCAGCAAGGCCCACATTCTTGGCTGCCAGCATCAGGCTCGGCGTCAGAGCATCCTCAGCCAGCTGGTTTTCCACCTGAGCGATATTGTTGAGCTTATTGATAAACCACTTGTCCACTTTGGTAATGTTGTGGATTTCATCCACCGTGGCAATGCCCCGGCGCAGGGCTTCAGCAATCACAAAGATACGCTCGTCATTGACGCGGGCCAGGTTCTTCTTGACACGCTCATCATCCCAATCAGCCATCTTGGGCATATGGAGACGATGTACACCGATCTCCAGCGAACGCACAGCCTTGAGGATGGCGCCTTCGAAATGACGGTCAATGCTCATAACCTCGCCGGTAGCCTTCATCTGAGTGCCCAGGGTCTTGTCCGCATAGACAAACTTGTCAAAGGGCCAACGGGGGAATTTCACCACGCAGTAGTCCAGGGACGGCTCAAAGCAGGCCTTGGTCTTCTGGGTGACGGCGTTGGTGATTTCATCCAGGGTGTAGCCAATGGCGATCTTGGCGGAAACCTTGGCGATGGGGTAACCCGTAGCCTTGGAAGCCAGGGCCGAAGAACGGCTTACACGGGGGTTAACCTCGATTACATAATAGCGGTTGCTGTTGGGATCCAGCGCATACTGGGCGTTACAGCCGCCCTCGATGCCCAGCTCGCGGATAATGCGCAAAGAAGCGCTGCGCAGCATCTGATATTCATGATCCGTGAGCGTCTGGGACGGAGCCACGACGATGGAGTCACCGGTATGCACGCCCACGGGATCGAAGTTTTCCATGTTGCAGACGGTGATGCAGTTGTCATTGCCGTCCCGCATGACTTCATACTCGATTTCCTTCCAGCCGGCCACACTGCGCTCGATGAGCACCTGGCCAATCAGGGAGTAATTGAGCCCCTTGATGACGATATCGATAAGTTCTTCTTCGTTCTCGGCAATACCACCGCCAGTACCGCCCATGGTGTAGGCCGGGCGCACGATAACGGGATAACCGATACCGTTGGCAAACTCCACGGCGCTGGGCACATCTTCAACGATGGTGCTTTCCGGGATAGGTTCGCCGAGCTTTTCCATGGTTTCCTTGAAGAGTTCTCTATCTTCTGCCTGCTTGATGGCCGACAATGGCGTACCCAGAAGTTCCACATTGTACTTTTCCAATACGCCGTTTTCTGCCAGCTGTACAGCCAGGTTCAGACCAGCCTGACCACCTAAAGTAGCCAACAGGCCATCCGGTTTTTCCTTGGCGATGATCTCTTCCAGGAATTCCGGCGTCAGCGGTTCGATATATACTCTGTCGGCAATATGGGTATCCGTCATGATGGTGGCGGGGTTGGAGTTTACCAGCACCACTTCCAGCCCTTCTTCTTTGAGGGCACGGCAGGCCTGGGAGCCGGCGTAGTCAAATTCCGCCGCCTGACCGATGATGATGGGGCCTGAGCCAATTACCATTACTTTTTTGAGATTTTCCTTCTTTGGCATCTTATTCTCCCTTCAACATGGTCCAAAATTCGTCGAATAAATAAAGATTGTCGTCCGGGCCCGGGGAGGCTTCCGGATGATACTGCACGGAGAACAGCGGCAGTTCCGTATGACGCACGCCTTCCACCGTACCATCGTTGACATTGATATGGGTAACTTCCAGGGGCAGATCCTTCAAGGACTCCTCCTCCACCGCATAGCCGTGGTTCTGGGAGGAAATCTGTACCTTGCCCGTGCGCAGATCCTTGACCGGCTGGTTGGAACCGCGATGACCGAACTTGAGCTTATAGGTCTTAGCCCCCAAAGCCCGGGCAATAAGCTGATGGCCCAGGCAGATACCGAAGATGGGTTTCTTGCCGATGAGCTTCTTGATTTCCTCCACGATTTCCGGCACATCGGCGGGGTCGCCGGGGCCGTTGGAGAGGAAAATGCCGTCCGGATTCATAGCCAGGATATCCTCGGCTTTCGTATCTGCCGGCACAACCTGCAGCTTGCAGCCGATATCGTGCAGGGAAGTCAGGATATTCTGCTTGACGCCGAAGTCCATGGCCACCACCAGCGGAGCATCTTCCTTCTCTGCTTCAATGGTATAGGCCTCAGGCGTGGTCACTTCCATAACCACTTCCTTTTTGATGGGCACTGCCATGAGCTTGTCGATTTCTTCCTGGCTGGCATCCTCGGGTACGATAATCCCCTTCATGGTACCGGCGTTGCGGATTTTGCGGGTAACGGCACGGGTATCCACATCGTAAAGGCAGGGAATATCCTGTTTGGTCAGGAACTGGGCCAGACTTTCTTCATAATGCCAATTGCTGCCCAGTTCACAGAGCTCGCCGATTACGAAGCCGCCTACAAAGGCTTTACGGGACTGCATGAAAATATCTGCAATACCGTAGTTGCCTACCATAGGATAGGTCAGCGTCAGAATCTGGCGGCAATAGGAGGGGTCTGTCAGGCTTTCCTGATACCCCGTCATGCTGGTGTTGAACACCACTTCGCCGGTGGCCCGGCTGTCATTCAATAACTGCCCCGTGAAAACGCTGCCGTCTTCGAGGATTAATTTACCCTTCATGAAAACACCTCATATCTGTCAGTCCAGGACTTTCCCATCCTGCATAACTACTTTACCTTTGACCATGGTCAGCACCGCCTTGCCTTTGAGCTTGCGGCCCACGAAGGGACTGTGGCTGCCCTTGGTATAGAATTCTTTTTCGTCAACTGTCCATTCCAGTTCCGGGTCGATTACCGTGATATCTGCCTGCGCACCTTCGCTTAACTTGCCTGCTTCCAGACCGAAAACCTGAGCCGGTTCATAGCTCATCTTGGAAACGATCAGGGGCAGGTCAAGTTTCTGCTCATGATAGAGATCCGTCAGCATAACACCTAAGGAAGTTTCGAGGCCCGGGAAACCGCTTGGGGCATAGATATACTCCCTGTCCTTTTCTTCCTGGGCATGGGGGCTGTGGTCGGTGACAATAGCATCGATGGTGCCGTCCTTCAAGCCTTCCAAAATGGCGTCACAGTCCTTCTGAGCCCGCAGGGGCGGATTGATCTTCGTGGAGGTGTCAAAGAGGTTGACACATTCTTCCGTCATGGTCAGATGCTGGGGCGTGGCCTCCGCCGTTACCTTGACGCCCCGCTTCTTGGCCTGACGCACGATATCCACCGCCCGGGCGGAACTGATATGAGCGATATGGACTTTGGAACCGGCGTACTCAGCCAGCATGATGTCCCGGGCCACAGCGATGTCCTCGGCAACCGTTGGGCGGCCCTTGAGCCCCAGCATGGCGCTGCGATGACCTTCGTTCATCACGCCGTCTTCAATCAGCGTGGGTTCCTCCTCGTGGTTGATGATGACCTTGTCAAAAGTATGGAGGTAATCGAAGGCATTGAGCATGACCTTGGCGCTGGGATCGAAGTGACCATCATCGGAGAAGGCCACGGCGCCGGCCTCAATCATATCCCCCATCTCCGCCAGTTCCTTGCCTTCCTGATTCTTCGTAACGGCGCCGATGATTTCCACTTTGACGACGCCCACTTCCTGAGCACGCATTCTGAGGCTGCGTACCAAAGCTGCCGAATCCACAGCCGGTTTGGTGTTGGGCATGGTGCAGATGGTGGTGAAACCGCCCGCTGCTGCTGCCTGAGTACCGGAAGCGAAATCTTCCTTGGCTTCCTGGCCCGGCTCCCGCAGATGAACATGCAGGTCGATAAGGCCCGGAGTCACTACCTTGCCCGTGACATCGATTACCTCATCAGCCTGATCCGCAATGCTTGCGGCAATCTTGGCAACCTTGCCATCTTCCACCAGCACATCAGCGATTGCATCGAATTTATTTTCCGGATTGATTACGCGTCCGCCTTTGAGCAAAATTTTCATGCCTGTTTTCCTCCCGTCAGCACCAAGGTAAAGAGCGCCATGCGCACGGCTACGCCGTTCTGTACTTCTTCCTGAATGGCCGAATTCTGGCCGTAAGCCGTGAAGGGCGAGATTTCCCAGCCCTTGTTCATGGGGCCCGGATGCAGGATCAGTACATCATCCTTGGCCAATTTCAGGCGCGTGTCGTTGAGGCCGAAGATGCGGGCATATTCTCTGGTCGTCGGGAACAGACCGCCCTTCATGCGCTCCAGCTGGATGCGCAGCACTTCGATGACATCAGCATTGGCGATGGCGTCTTCAATGCGCTCATGCACCACGATGCCCGGTTCTTCATAGAGGAAGCGGGGCAACAGTGTCTTGGGCCCGGCGATATGCACTTCCATGCCCATCTTACGCATGCCGTAGATATCGGAACGGGCCACACGGCTGTGGAGCACGTCGCCGATAATAGCTACCTTCAGTCCCTCCAGATGACCCTTATGTTCCTGGATCGTGAAGAGGTTCAGGAGACCCTGGGACGGATGAGCATGAGCGCCGTCACCGGCGTTGAGGATTACGGGGCTGACTACGCGGGAAGCGTATTCAGCTGCGCCCTCTGCCTTATGGCGCATAACGATGGCATCTACCCCCATGGCCTCGATGGTGTAGAGGGTATCTCTGAGGCTTTCGCCTTTGACAATGCTGCTGGAACCTGCCGTGATGTTGACCACATCAGCCCCGAGGTATTTGCCCGCCAGCTCGAAGGAAGTACGGGTACGGGTGCTGGGTTCGTAGAACAGGGTGACAATGGATTTGCCGCGCAGGGTGGGAACCTTCTTGATATCCCGATGAATGATGTTCTTCATTTCCTTGGCGGTTTCGAGCACCAAGCGAATTTCTTCCGGGCTGAAATCTTCCAGGCCCAAAACATTCTTTCCCCGCAGGGATACATTGTTTTTCTCCAAGTCATTCACTCCTTAACAGGTTGACATAAATAATTATACATTAAAGTTGCATAAACTTTCAAGGGAGAAATCCATTGTCTTTGCAAAATTGCCCGCATATCGATAATCAAGTATCAAAAAAGGGAGCTTCCTATGCGTATGCATAAGAAAGCTCCCGCTTTACTTCAGGTTATAGTTATACTACTAGCTATATGACAGGGTCCCCTTATGCGCATCGCAGTACGCATTTTAAAAAGGCAATGTATTCGTTTGTCCTTGAGCAGCTCTCGTCTGCTTTGTTAACATTATAGCCTGCCTGTCACTTAAATGCAACCCTTGTAAGCAATTTATTGTATTTTTTATTGGACTTTTTTTCTTAGATTTACCCTGACATCGTAGAAAGTACTGCCTTCCGCCTTATCGGTTGTCCGCTGATGCGTCAGCAGATTCGTATTGCCGGCAGCTGTATGCTGCCGCCACCAGACACCTTCGCTGACCACAGTCCCCGTTTGCACCCGCGCGGACAGCTTGACGGTAAATTCCGCCTGTCCCTGCGTATTTTCTGCCATGACCGCGTCGCCATCCTGAAGGTGCAACCGCTGGCCATCTGCAGGGTTCAGCAGCAACACCATGATATTGCCCTTGGTCAGTTCCTCGCGTTCATTGAAGGAACTGTCCAATATCCGGGGATCGGGACTGTTGATCAGGATAAACTCTTCCTTATCTTTTGCCAGATGCGGCGGCAGATAATCCGGCAGCTGCCTATCCAGCGACGGATTCAGGATTTCAATCTTCCCCGAAGGGGTTTTGAAATCCAGCTTGTAATTCTCGGGCAGGGGCAATTCCACCGGTTCTCCCTGGGCCAGGCTCTCTTTATCCACAGGCAGTGGCCAGGACTTATCCGTGCTGGCGATAAACCTTTCAACCAGTTCTGTCTCACTCTGCCGGAAGAATTCGTCATCCAGCCCCATAGCTTCAGCCAATAACTGCATCACCTGCCAATTGGATCTGCTTTCCCCCACCGACGGGATGAGCTGCTTCCCACGCTGGATCACATACTGGCCATAGGAATAGTAAATATCCTCATGCTCCAAAGATGTGGTAGCCGGCAGCACAATATCTGCATAAAGGGCTGTATCCGTCATAAAGCGCTCATGCACCACGGTAAACAAGTCGTCCCGCTTAAGTCCTGCCAATACCTTATTCTGATCCGGTGCCGTACAGGCAGGATTGGAGGAATAGACAAACAGGCTTTTGACCGGTGGCTGCAACGTGCTATCCGTCAGCACATCCCCCAGCTTGATCATATTGATATGACGGACGCCTTTCTTTTCCATATCCGGGCGGCGGATGATATCCTTGTCAAAGGCATGGCTGCCGGAAGACGAGGTCAGCAGGCCGCCGCCCGCTTTGGCATAAGCCCCCACCACAGCCGGCAGACAGGTGATGAGCCGGGAGGTCATCGCCCCATTGCCATAGCGGGACTGGCCGCTGCCCAAGCGAATAAAGGGTGCTCTGGCCGCAGCAAAGGCCCGGGCAAAGCTTTCGATGACCTGAACCGACAATCCTGTGATTTCCGCTGCCTTCTCAGGCGGATACTGAGGCAGGATCTGCGCCTGCAGTTCCTCCCAGCCCTGCACATATTGATGAATAAACGCTTCATCCACCAGCTTTTCCCGGGCCAGCACATGCAGCACCCCCAAAGCCAGAGCACCATCTGAGCCAGGCTTCACACAGATGAATTCATCGGCATATTGGGCCGTTTTCGTCTCATAGGTGTCTACACAGATAATCTTTGCGCCATTTTTCCGGGCGATATCCACATCGTGCTTGAAATGGATATCCGTGGCCAGCATGCTGATGCTCCAAAGGACGATGTAGTCGCTTTGCTGGGCCTCCTGGGGCGCTGTGGGCAAAGTGCCTCCCATCAGCGAACGATAGCCGTCAGCCTTGGCCGGTGCACAGATGGTGCGATCCAGGCTCGAAGCCCCCAAGGCATAGAACAGGGCATGACCGGCACTGTATTGTATCGTACCCATGGTCCCGGCATAGGAATAAGGAAGGATTGCCTCCGCCCCATATCGGTCAATGATTCCCCGCCAACGGCTGGCAATCTCATCAACAGCCTCCTGCCAACTGATGGGTACAAACTTCCCCGCACCCTTTGCTCCCACCCGCTTCAAAGGCGTCAACAGGCGCTTGGGCGAGTGAACCGTCCGCTCATAATGAGCCATCTTGGGACAAAGGGTACCGCGGGTAAAGGGATGCGCCGGATCGCCCTCGACTTTGATTGCCCGTCCATTCTCCGTCGTAATCAATAACCCGCAGCAATCCGGGCAATCATAGGGACAAGCTGACTTATTTATATCCATAATCTCAACTCCAAAAACAGGGAACTAAATCAGACCTGCGACTCCAGGAAGGAAAGCGCTGCCTTCATGCCGTCTACCGCCGCGCTCATAATGCCGCCGGCATAACCTGCGCCCTCCCCCATGGGATAGAGACCGTCCACACCTTCTGCCAGCATGGTCTCCCGGCTGCGGCAAATGCGGCAGGGAGCTGACGATCTGGCTTCTACACCGGTCATAACGGCACCTTTATGGGCAAAGCCTTTGATTTTCCGGTCAAAATGCGGCAAGGCGCCTTCCAATGTCTGCGTGAGGAAAGACGGCAGACATGCGTGCAGATCCACAGCCTTTATTCCGGGCTGATAAGTCGGCGTGGTCAGGAACTGCGTAGATCCGGAAGTCCCCTGCAAAAAATCCCCCACCGTCTGCACCGGGGCATGATAATTCCTGCCCCCTAAGTCAAAGGCCAATTTTTCCAGCTTATCCTGCAGGTTCATGCCGGCCAGCACTTCCTGACCGAAATCATCTGGCCCCACCTGCACCAGCAAGGCACTATTGGCCACGCCGGAATCACGCTTGTAATTGCTCATGCCATTGGTACATACCTGACCTTTGATTGACGTAGCAGCAACCACCTGCCCCCCCGGACACATGCAGAAGGAATACGCGCCCCGTCCCGTCTTGGGATCTTTGTAGGTCAGGGCATAATCAGCCACAGGCAATAACGGATGTCCTGCATCTTCGCCATACTGGGCTTTATCGATGAATTCCTGGGGATGTTCAATGCGCACGCCAATGGCAAAAGGTTTGGCTTCCATCTGCAGGCCCTTGCCCAGCAGCATCCGGTAGGTATCGCGGGCAGAATGGCCGATGCCCATGAAAACTTCCTGACAGGGAATACGTTCCTCACCGCCTACGATAACCGCCCGCATCCTGCCCTGTTCGATTTCCAGATCCGTGACCTGGGCATTGAAACGCACCTCGCCGCCCAAACGGATGATTTCCTGCCGGATATTCTTCACTACCCCCTGCAGAAGATCCGTGCCAATATGCGGTTTATGCAGATAACGGATTTCGTCCGGTGCCCCGGCTGCAATAAAAGCCGCCAAAACATCGGCAATATGCTCATCACTGATACGGGTGGTCAGCTTGCCATCGGAGAAGGTGCCTGCGCCGCCCTCCCCAAACTGTACATTGGACTGCTCATTCAAAGTACCGGTCTGCCAGAACAGCTCAATGGCAGCCTTGCGGCTGTCCACATCGCCGCCCCGTTCCAATACCAGCGGATTCCAGCCGGCCCGGGCCAGAGTCAGGGCCGCAAACATGCCAGCAGGCCCGAAACCGATCACGATGGGACGCAGATCGCCTGCCTGCCGCGGGCGGAAATTAAGGGCAACAGGCTTTTTAAATGGCAGGATCTCCACATTCTTGTCCCTGCGCAATTTTTTCAGCACATTCTTTTCCGGCATATTGACTTTGACGTCCAACATATAGACGAACTGCACCGGCGCACCATGATAGCGGCGGGCATCTACAGCCTTACGCACAATTACCACCTCAGCAACAGCCTGAGGTGGTAATTGCAAACGTTTGGCTGCAAGTGTTTGCAGGTTTGTCTCCTCAGTAAAAGGTACCTGCAGATTTTTTATACGAATCACTTGTAGCTTCACTCCATACTTTTTTCTGTTTTCTTGCTTTTCACCGCAATATGCACCAGCACATCGTGGTTGGTCACCGTCACTCCTGCCGGGAGCGCCAGTTTCACCGTCTTATTGGTATTTTTCAGTACATCAGCCAACGACACCTTCTCCGTCGGGACAGAGGTAAGATTGGCGATGAGATTTTCCGCACCGGCAATCTCGATCTGCAATGGCTCCGGTTTCAGTGATACGAGCTCCAGATTATCCGGCAAGTCATCGCCGGCTACCGGCTGGATGGTGACAATCTTCTTGGTAAGTCCCCTGGCCATCTGTACCGAAACATACATGGTGGAAGGCTGGATGGTAATCCCGGATACTTCCTTGCCCTCTGCATTGATTGCCGTCAATGGCACCTGCAGGGCAAAGTCCGTATCATTCTTGCTGGTAAGCCCCACATAACCAATCAAGCGATCTACTTCCGTGACCAAGGAAGCAGGCCCTTCCACCAGAACCTCTGCACTGGCCTGGCTGACACTGGCTACGGTAACGCCGCTGGCCGGTGAGCCATTGACGTTGATATCGGCCCGGACCTTCCGGGTGATGATGGGATCCAGATTGACCTCCACCGCGGCCGGTGTCATGTCAACCAGCTCAAAGCCCGTGGGCATTTCCACCCGAACCTTGTATTCCTTCTTGCCCTCCTCAGCACCACGCAGATCCACATAGGCATGGAAATCCGCATCGTTGTTGTTGACGAAAAGCGAGCGGGCACCGCGGACGGTGACCTTGATCTTATCCGTGCCCTGGGTGACCTTATAGCCTTCCGGAGCATTCAAGAGCTGCACCTGTACCGTAAAGCTGCCCTCCGTCGAAGGATTTTGGTCATTCATCACATAGCCCCAGAGAATCACCGCTATGAGTAGGGCAACGATCTTAGCCGCTAAATTACGTTGTATTAAACTGCGAAAGCGTGAAATCATTTCTTCTTCCTCCAGTTCATTACCATATCTTTGATGCCGGTGGTCGGCATTTCAAAGGCGGGCATCAACACCTCTTTCAGATATTCCGGACTCAAGTGTCGCATGATATGACCATTCTCTGCCACCGAAATCGTGCCGGTCTCCTCGCTGACCACCACGATCAAAGCATCGCACTGCTCGGACAGGCCGATAGCCGCCCGGTGGCGCGTACCGAGTTCCGTGGACAGGGCGCGGTTCTCCGTCAGCGGCAGCAGACAGCCAGCAGCAATCAGGCGGTTGCCCCGGATAACCGTCGCCCCATCATGGAGCGGCGTATTGACAATAAAGACATTGAGCAGAAACTCCGAGGAAATCAGGCCATCGATCTGTATGCCGGTGGCGCTGACATCATTGAGCCCCATATTGCGCTCAATGACCAGCAAGGCACCGGTCTTTGTTGCAGAGAGCTGCTTCACCGCCTTGGTGATCTCATTGACCACCGTGCGGGCTTCCTCATCGTCCAGGAACGCGGCAGTCCCCAGGAACCTTCCCTGCCCCAGATGCTCCAGTGCCCGCCGCAGTTCCGGCTGGAAGACAATGGGCAATGCCACAAAGAGCAGCGTCACGGCTTTCTGCAAAAGCCAGGAAATCACATGCAGATCCAGCCAGCTGCAGACCATGGTCACGGCCAGCAAAACCAGGATACCCTTTACCAAAGTAATGGCCCGGGTATCCTGCAGCATTTCGTAAACTTTATAGAGAATTGCTGCCACAATCAGGATATCCAACACATCGAACCAGCCGATGGTGGACAGGATTCCATGAAATTGTACCGGCAAGGAAAAATCAATTGGCATAAAACAAAACTCCCTAGTGTTACATTTCCGTTATATCTCTACCTACTATTATATGAAAAATTCGTGTTCTTTGTAAAGAACTCCTTGTAACTATTGTAAAAGTTTACGCCTTTTTTCTAAAAATAATATGAAAAAAAGAAGACTTGCTGCCCCAAAGCAGCAAATCTTCCTTTATTGTACCAAATCTTAATCTTATTTGATTTCGCGGATCCAGCCTTCCGGTGCTTCCACCGTACCCAGCTGCACGCCGCGGAGCGTGTTGTAGAGTTTCGTGAGGACAGGCCCCATTTCCTGCATACCGCTCGGGAATTCGATGGTCTTGTCCTTGGCCACAACCTTGCCCACCGGGCAGATAACAGCAGCCGTGCCGCAGAGACCAGCTTCTGCAAAGTCTTCCAGTTCCGTGAACTTCACCGGACGATGTTCGACCTTGTAGCCCAGGTTCTCAGCCAGAGCTACCAGCGAACGGCGGGTGATGGACGGCAGGATGGAATCGGACTTCGGCGTCACGATCACATTGTCCTTGGTGACAAACAGGAAGTTGGCACCGCCGGTTTCTTCCACGTAAGTGCGGGTTGCTGCATCCAAGTACATGTTTTCGTCAAAGCCATTTTCATGGGCTACAATATAGGGGTGCAGGCTCATGGCATAGTTAAGGCCTGCTTTGATATCGCCCGTACCATGCGGAGCAGCGCGGTCAAAGTCGCTGACGCAGATGGTGATCGGCTTGATGCCGTTCTTGAAATAAGAACCTACCGGCGTACCGAAGAGACGGAACTGATATTCATCCGAGGGCTTAACGCCGATGACCGGGCCCGTAGCGAAAATATACGGACGCAGATACAGGGCACCGCCGGATTCGTAGGGAGGAATCCAGTCCTTATTGGCTGCTACTACCTGATCCACAGCCTCCATGAACATCTCTTCCGGCACTGGCGGCATAACCAGCCGCTTAGCGGAATCTACCATGCGTTTTGCATTCAGGTCAGGACGGAAGGTAACGATGCGGCCATCTTTGGTGCGATAAGCCTTCAAGCCTTCAAAAACTTCCTGGCAATACTGTAAAATACCAGCGCACTCGTTGAGCACGATCGTGGCATCTTCTGTCAATCCACCTTTACCCCATTTGCCGTCTTTGTAATTGGCCACATAGCGTTTGGTGATCGGTTGATAGCTAAAACCGAGATTTGACCAGTCAATGTTTACATTTGCCATACTAAAACCCCTTTTCTTTTTCACGAAAGTAACTTTATTCTATGCTTGTAATGTACAAATGTCAAGAGGTTTTGTACATATTTAAGATTTGTGCGTTATTTCACCACAGCCCCGGTGCTGGCGGAAGTCGTCATGCGGGCATAGCGGGCCAGATAGCCGTGCTTGATCTTCGGTTCCGGCTTCTGCCAGTTCGCCCGGCGTTTTGCCAGTTCCTCATCACTGACAGCCAGTTCCAGCTTGCGGTTCGGGATATCGATGGTAATCTCGTCCCCTTCCTCGATCAGCGCAATGGGGCCGCCTTCCATGGCTTCCGGCGACACGTGGCCCACACAGGCTCCCTGGCTGGCACCGCTGAAGCGGCCATCGGTGATCAAGCCCACCTTGAGCCCACGCCCCGTGATGACAGCAGTTGGGTTGAGCATTTCCTGCATGCCTGGGCCACCCTTGGGGCCTTCGTAGCGGATGACCACTACATCACCGTCATGGATTTCACCGTTCATGATGGCATCACAAGCCTCAGGCTCCGAATCGTAGCACTTGGCCTTGCCGGTATAGGTCAGCATATCCTCGGCCACGGCAGAGGCCTTGACCACAGCATAATCCGGTGCCAGATTGCCCTTGAGCACAGCAATTCCGCCTTCCGGACGATAGGGCGTCTCCACGGAATGGATGACCGTATTATCCACCACCGGCGTATTCTTGATGCGCTCGCCCATGGTGCCTGTTACCGTCAGGGCATCCAGATGGATCAGATCCTTCTTGGACAGTTCATTCATGACCGCAGAGATGCCGCCCGCTTCATTGAGATCCACCATATGATGCTTGCCAGCGGGACTGAGTTTGGCAATATACGGCGTACGGCGGGAAATCTCGTCAAAGAGCGGTGCCGGAATCTCAATACCTGCTTCATGGGCGATTGCCGTCAGATGCAGTACCGTATTGGAGGAACCGCCAATGGCCATATCCACGGTAATCGCATTTTCAAAGGCTTCTTTCGTCAGGATATCGCGGGGACGGACGTTGTTTTTGAGCAATTCCATCACCACTGCGCCGGCACGCTTAGCCAGCAGACGGCGGTCGCCGGTATAGGCAGCAGGAATCGTACCGTTGCCCGGCAGGGCCATGCCCAGTACTTCCGACAGGGAATTCATGGTATTGGCAGTAAAGAGACCGGCACAGGAGCCGCAGCTGGGGCAGCATTTAGACTCCAGATCCGTCATTTCTTCAGCCGTCATATCCCCGGCAGCAAATTTACCGGCCGCCTCAAAGGCCTGACTGACGCTGACATCACGTCCCTTGTAACGCCCGGGCAGCATGGGGCCGCCAGAAACCACCACGGCGGGGATATTCAGGCGGGCCGCTGCCATCAGCATACCGGGCACGACCTTGTCGCAGTTCGGAATCAGAATCAACGCATCAAAGCCCGAAGCCATGGTCACTGCTTCCACAGAATCAGCGATAAGCTCCCGGCTGGCCAGGGAATACTTCATGCCCGTATGGCCCATGGCAATACCATCGCAGACACCGATGGCCGGGAATTCGATGGGTGTGCCGCCGGCAGCTGCCACACCTAACTTGGCTGCCTCTGCAATCTCCCGCAGATGGATATGACCGGGAATGATCTCGTTGAAGGAATTGCAGATACCAATAAGCGGCTTGTTGAGATCCTCAGGACCGTAGCCATTGGCATGGAACAGGGAACGGTGGGCGCAGCGGGTGGCACCTTTTTTTACATTATCGCTAATCATCTTTCCACTCTCCTAAGATATTGAATCTAAACATAGTTACAAGTTTACAACTTTACCACGTTTTTTGCAAGCGCAAACGTAAAGTATCGTGTACATTTGCTTTAGAACTCTATCCCCTTTTGCGCTTTGATTCCCTTCTGATAGGGATGTTTTATCTCCTTCATCTCCGTGACCAGATCCGCCCGCTCAATCAGAGATTCACAAGCATCACGCCCGGTCATGACCAGATGGAGTTCTTCCGGACGCAAATCAAGCAGTTCCAGCATATCCGTTTCCGTGATCAATTCATACTTCACCGCATAGTTGATCTCATCGAGAATGATCAGATCCCATTTGCCGCTTTGGATTTCCTCTTTCGCCCGCTTCAAGGTCTCCCGGGCTGCCGCTTCATGTTCTTCCTTGGTCGTGGGCCCCTTGTTCGTGAAACCCAGGCCGCACTGATCGATCTCAATCCGGTCATCAATATTCTTCAATGTCTCAAGGGTCTTGAGTTCGCCATAGGTGCAGCCCCCCTTGATGAATTGCAGGATCAGCACCCGAAAGCCATCACCCCAGGCACGGATTGCCAATCCCAGTGCCGCCGTGGTCTTCCCCTTGCCATTGCCCGTATGGACAATCACCAAACCTTGCTTTTTCATTTTCACATCACCTCAAAAATATGCTATACTAATTATTATAATTATAGGTAATTAAAGAAAATCCTGTTTGTGTTGGTGTTATTTATGAAGAAATTTTTGCTGTTTACCCTGATTATTTTAGGCTTTACCATATTATCTGCCTTTATGGCGGAAAAAACCGACGTATTAGGGCTGCGCTCCATGACGCTTTCCACCTCCTTTGACGAGCAGGACGGCCATCTGATCCTCTCCTGGGATCCCCTGCCCTATCCCTGCCTCTATAAAGTAGAAACTTATTCGCCCACCACGGGGTTAGTGGAAGGCGAACCGGAGGAAAAATTCTGGGGCAGTGAACTCACCATGAATGCCTCCTATGACGTGCCCAGCAGTGCCATTCCCATGAACTACCGGGTAACGGCCTATGGGATGTTCGGCCAGCTTACGGAGCCATCGGCACCAATCCTGAATCCGCTGCATACCAAGGAGCCAGTGAGCCCCAGCGTCATTTATCATTATGGCGAGGAGCACCCCGCCAGCCTCATGCCATTTTTGGTCTGGCATTCCGTCCCCAATGCGGTCTGCTACGAAGTAGAACTCCTGGCCGGAAAACCTGCTCAGGAAGGCGGTACAGCACCGGACAAGAACAACCATCTGGAAAGCAACCAGCTGATCTTCACCAATGGATGGCAGGCCGATCTGAAAAAATATGCCAACCGCAAATTCATCTACTGGCGGGTACGGGCATTGGATATCCATCATCAGCCCATCGGAGAATTCTCCCCGGCAGAGGAACTCTATATCGACGCATCCCTGCCCCAGCCCAATCATCCGCTGCTCAATGAATTCGACCAGATGCCGAACTTCGAGATGCCTATCTACCCCGTTTACCAATGGATTCCCCTCAACAATATCGAGCGCTACGAAGTGGAACTCATGATCCATCCCCCGGCCGCTGAAAACGATAACCAGCCCACCGCCGATGCCGCCTGGCGCAAAGTTGTCAACTCAGCCACGGCCTGCTACGACGAATACGCCCGCCCCTATGCCGGTGATTACTACTGGCGGGTGCGCGGAATCGACAAGTCAGGTAATCCCGTAGGCGTCTGGTCTGATACTGCCCATTTCGTGGTCAAACAGCAGCCCGAGCGAGTGCCCGTGGCTGTTCTCGGCGACAGCATCACCCATGGCGGCGGCGCCGTTTCCAATTCGCCGGCTGCTTTGGAATACAGTTATACGACGTATTTCGATTTTCCCTGTCTGAATCTGGGGCGCAGCGGCGATACCTCCACCATGACCTTGCAGCGTTTCGATCAGGATGTACTGCCCTTCAAGCCACGCAACCTCATCATCCTGACCGGCACCAACAGCCTGCGGGCCACCAATATGCAGCCGAACCTCATCATCAGTGATCTGGATGCCATACGTCAGAAATGCGAGGCCAACGATATCCGCCCCATCTTCCTGACGCTCATGCCCATCAATCCGGCCAATATCCAGTTTGCCTTCCATACTCCCACGGATAAGAAATGGGAAGCCAAACTGCTGCAGGTCAATACCTGGATACGCAACCAGCCCTATTATATCGACCTCGAACCCTATTTCTACGACTCCAGCCATAAGGTCATGGACACCCAGTTCAGCATCGACGGCCTCCACCCGGATGTGCGTGGCAAGATGCTGATGGGCGAAATCATCAATCAGCATAAAGACCTGTTCATAAAATAAAGAATTTCCCTCACAGTGATTACTCACCATGAGGGAAATTTTATTTTGTCTGCTTATTTTATGCCTGACAAACCTTATGGGGATTCAGGATATTGTTGGGATCAAAGACCTTCTTGATGCCCCGCATCAGTACCAGGCTGGCTTCCGGCAGGGACTCATTGAGGTATGGTTTCTTGACCAGGCCGATGCCATGTTCGCCGGATACCTGTCCGCGCAGGTCATGTGCTTTCGCATACATGCGATTCATGGCAATGCCCAAAAGATCCTGCCATTTATCCTCGGGCAGGTCATCCCGCAGGATATAGACATGGAGGTTGCCATCGCCGGCATGGCCAAAAGATTTGATGCGGATGCCGATTTCCTGCCGCAGCTGATGGACGAATTCCACAAATGCATTGACCTTGTTGCGGGGCACAACCACATCAACCTCATCCATCATGCTGGTGGAAGCCTTGATGGCTTCCAGGAAGGCACCACGCGTCTTCCAGACCGGCAGGCTGCGCTCTTCCGTATCGGCAATCAGGATATCGATAGCTCCCTGGTCGAGGCAGATCTGCGCCGTTTCATCGTAATAGGAAGCGATCTCCTCCATGGTATTGCCGTCAAATTTCAAGAGCAGATAAGCATCGGCCTGATTGTCCGGGAACTTGCGCCCCAGATATTCTTCGGCATCGAGAATGACTTCCCGTTCCATGAATTCAATGGCTGTCGGCACAGATTTGGCCTGAATGATAAGAGGCACTGTACCAATGGCCTGTTCCAGCGTCGGGAAGGGCACCAGCAGGCTGACGCTCTTTTTCGGCAGGGGCAGCAGTTTCAGGATGGCCTTGGTGACAAAAGCCAGCGTACCTTCGGAGCCGATGACCATATCCTTGAGGTCATAACCGGAGCTATTCTTGACCACCTTGCCCCCCAGCTGCATGATGGTACCGTCGGCCAACACCACTTCCAGAGAGCGCACATAGTCACGGGTTACGCCGTATTTCACCGCCGTCATGCCGCCCGCATTGGTGCTGATATTGCCGCCGATGGTGGCGGATTTTTCACCTGGATCAGGCGGATAATAGAAACCTCTCTCTTCCACATAATTGCGCAGTTCCATAAGCAGGACGCCCGGTTCCACGGTCAGGGTAAGATTTTCTTCATCCAGTTCCAATACATGGTTCATCAGCGTGGTGTCAATCATGATGCCGTGTTCCACGGCTACGGAAGCACCCACAAGGCCGGTACCTGCCCCACGCGGCGTCACGGCGATATGATGTTCATTGGCATAGGCCATGAGCTTGGATACCTCTTCCGTGGAAGTCACCCGGGCCACCAGCGTGGGGTACGATTTTTCGCTGGCCAGCTCATCATGACTGTATTCCTCATTGATTTCCTCACCGAACAGCAGGCGTTCCCGATCCATGAAGCCGGCAATGATATCTAAATCCTCTTTGGTGATCTGTTTGTATTCCATCATGCGATTTTCCTCCCCTGCTGGATATCTTCAATCAGCTGCGGTATAACCTCGTACAAATCCCCCACTACAGCGTAGTTAGCCACCTTGAAGATGGATGCCTTGGGATCGCTGTTGATGGCAAAGATCTCTTCTGAATGTTCCATGCCAGCCACGAACTGGATGGCACCGGAAACACCACAGGTGATGATGAGTTTTGGACTTACCGTGCGGCCGGAAAGCCCAATCTGCCGTTTGGCATCCATCCAGCCCGCTTCAATCAGCGGCCGGGTGCAGGCAAAATCGCCTCCCAATGCTTCGGCTAATTTATAGACGAGCTCCAGATCCTCTTTTTTCTTGATGCCGCGGCCGGCAACCACCAGCACATCTGCATGTTCGATGCTCTTTTCCTTGGGTTTCTTGGTAATGCCCAGGACGGCAATACGGGAAGCAAGCGCATCTTCCGGTACGTCAAAGCTTTCGATGGTGCCATGGGCCTCCTCGCTGCGCTCCGGTGCGTCCATGATCTTATAGCGGACCGTAGCCATCTGCGGGCGGGTGTTCGGCGTCAGGATCTCCGCCATGATATTGCCACCGAAGGCCGGACGGATCTGTACCAGATCGGAGTTCTCATGGATATCCAGCACCGTGCAGTCAGCCGTAAGCCCCGTATGGAAGCGGGCGGCCACCCTGGGTGCCAGCTGGCGTCCCACCGGCGTAGCCCCGACGAGAATGGCAGCCGGTTTCACCTGTTTGATGAAATACTCAAAGACCTTGGCATAGGATTCCATATTGAATTCGCCCAGCGCTTCCTTGTCGCAGACAAAGACCTTATCCACACCATAATGACGCAGTTCCTCAGCAGACTTGCCGATATCATGTCCCATGAAGAGCGCGAAAACCTGCTGATGGATCTTGTCCGCCAGTTCCCGGGCCTTGCCCAGAAGCTCATAGGAAACCGGATGTACACGGCCGTCCACATGATCGATATAAACGGCAATCCCCTGCCATTTGCTCTTGTCAATCTGCGGCTTTGCTTCATCCTCCACAAACTCCATGGCCCCATTGCCCTTCTTCACGCAGAGTTTGCAGAGACGGCAAGCGGCAGAGATCTCTACCTTGCCATCCTTCTCCGTCATGGCACCGAAGGGGCAGATGGCCATAAGTGCTTTGATATCCTGAATCTTATCCTGATGTACAACTAATTTTCCCATTATGAAACCTCCCAAGGATTTACGCGATAAACTTCTGACTCTTCAGCAGGCTGTACATGCGGTCTGCCAGTTCCTCACCACTGCCCTGCCAGGTCTCCCTGGCCTTGTGGAACTCCGGCGGGAAGATGCGCTGTACCTGGGTGGGCGAACCATTCAGGCCATAATGATGTTCATCCGTATCGCTCATATCGCTTAACGTATAAGTTTCAATATCACGACTGGCCGTTTCCTTGGATTTCTTATAGGACGGCAGGCGCGGTTCATAGATGTCCTTCTGTACCGTCAGCAGGCAGGGGAATGCAACTTTCAGCCGTTCCACATCCTCGGACATTTCCATATCTACCTGAATGGAATCGTCCTCCACACCTTCCACCTGCTTCACATTGCAGACGCAGGGAATGCCAAGCTGTTCGGAAACTTCCGGACCAACCTGGGCAGTATCGCCATCGGTGGTCTGCAGCCCGCAGAGAATCAAATCGAAGTTACCAAAACGTTTGATTCCCTGAGAAAGCGTATAACTCGTAGCCAGCACATCCGCGCCGCCAAATTTGCGATCTGTGATGAGTGCCCCCTTGTCAGCACCCATAGCAAATGCTTCATAGAGAATTTTTTTGGCGGGAGGCGGCCCCATGGTCAGTACATTGACCGTACCACCATACTGTTCTTTGAGGCGCAGCCCCGTTTCTAACGCAAAAAGGTCATATGGATTCATCTTGGCATCCGCCCCATTGCGCTTCAGTACACCAGTTACCGGATCGACTTCCACTTTGTTTGAACCTGGAACTTGCTTAATACAAACGAGAATATTCATTGCTTTCACCCTCCTTGCTTATACTAATTCGTCATATGATTCTAAACTCCTTCTATTGAATAAAATTTTCTTTATATTGTGAAATAAATAACTATCACGGGATAAAACGATTTTTCAATAACAAATACAGGTGGCATGAAATATCAATTTTTGTTATTATAGGTACGTACTAATTTTTATCGAGGTGTTTTATCTTTATGCAAACTGCCAGTCAGCCGCGCAAACCGCGTCTTGCCGCCATTGAATACATCCGCGGCATTTCCATGATGGGAGTTATCGGTATCCATATCGGCTCCCAATACATCATGAATCCTGCCGCCAACATCCACCTGGTGGCGCTGTTTGAAACCTTCACCAGATTCAGCGTACCGATTTTCTTCTTTATCTCAGCCTTTGGACTCTTCTACAATCTGAACATCAACGCCACCTTCGACTTTGTCAGCTTCACCAAACGGCGTCTGAAGACGGTGCTGATTCCCTACCTGGCCTGGTCGCTCTTTTATCTCTATCACGACGGACTGCTCTACGGCATAGGCTTTCCTGATCCGCTGCATCTGCTGTCCATTCTCTTTTTCGGCAATGCCAAATATCAATTGTACTTCATGGTAATCCTGCTCTGGTTCTATCTGCTGATGCCTCTCTGGATTGCCATCGTCCGCCGCCTGACCATTCCGCGCCTTGGCTGGCTGCTGGCCTTGCAGATTGCCTTCGATTACTGGTCGAGTTTCAGCACGTCCTTCAATATATATGTCTACGGCCTGCCCGATGACAGCATCCTGAAACCCTTTTTGCTGTACCGCCTGAACTATTGGGTATTGCATTACTTCTTCATCTTTCTGCTGGGCGGCTATCTCTCCGTCCACAGCGCAAGATTCATGGAGTTCATGAAAGCACATCTGCATGGCCTGACCTGCTTTTTCTTCTTCACCTTGGGCGGGCTGATGACCTATTACTACGAAAAGATCTATTTTGACGGCTATACGGCACTGGAAGCCATCAACACAGCCCATCAGCTCTGTCCCTGGGGCATCCTCTACACCATTGCCGCCAGCCTGTTCTTCTTTGCCGTCTTTACCTATCAAAGCTATCCCCAAAGCTGGAATAGCCTGCTGCATATCTTAGGCAAGCATTCCTACTTCGCCTATCTGGCCCATCCGCTCTTCATCACCTATATCGGCCTTTGGCTGCAGAACACCGGCCATCTTATGACAGCCCCGGTCGTGATTGCGTTCTACTTCGCCACGCTGCTGCTCTCCATCCTCGCAGCCATCGCCTGCCGCCAGCTCGGCACTTATGTGCCCATCATCAACAAGCTGACCATTGGTGTCTATCCGAAAAAATGACAACGACAAAAAGGCAGTGAAAAGTTTCGCATTACTTTTCACTGCCTTTTTCCTATCCTATTTTACTTTCCGCAGGGGAAAGATGATTTCCTGCCCCCTGCCATTGGCAAATACATCGGCTTCCACATGGAAGATATCCCGCAGGCATTTGACCGTCAGGACCTCCCGCGGCTCGCCCTGGGCCCGGACTCTGCCGTCCTGCAGCACGATGACCTCATCGGCATATTGCAAGGCGTGGTTGATATCATGCAGCACCATGATCACCGTAATCTGCTGCTCACGATGCAAGTCCTGTACAATATCCATCACCTGCAATTGATTGGCAATATCCAGGTACGTCGTTGGCTCATCCAATAGCAGGATCTCCGGCTGCTGGGCCAGCACCATGGCCAGGAACACCCGCTGACGTTCACCGCCTGACAGATCCTGCACCCGTCGGGACGCAAAATCTGCAATCTGCGCCGTTTCCATGGCCCATTTCACCGCCCGCTGATCCGCTTCCCTGTCCTGCGTAAAAAAACTTCGGTAAGGAAAGCGCCCGTACTCCACGAGATTTTCCACCGTGACATCGGCAGGGGCCATGGTTCCCTGGGGCAAAATCGCCATTTGACGGGCCAGCTCCCTGCGACCGAAGCTTGCGATATCCCGGCCATCCAAAAGGATCTGTCCTTCGATATCCCGGTTCAGCGCCGCAATCGCCTTGAGCAGGGTTGACTTGCCTGCTCCATTGGGGCCGATGATGGCCGTGCGCCTGCCCATCGGAAACTTCACGGAAATATCATGCAGAATCTTTTTTCCATTGACCGCCACCTGCAAATTCTGTGTTTCTAAGGTCATCACAATTCCCTCCTTAGCAAAAACAGAAAGAAGGGCGCGCCGATAATGGCCATGATGATGCCCACCGGCAGTTCCACCGGCGCAAAGGCAATCCGCGCCACCGTATCACAGACCGTCACAGTCCCAGCGCCCAATAGCGCCGTAGCCGGCAGCAGCCAGCGATAATCCGAGCCGATCAGGAGCCTTGCCGTATGAGGCACAATCAGCCCCACAAAGCCCAATAAACCCACCACGGACACGGCACTGGCCGCCAGCAGGGCAGCGATAGCCGACAAGGCTATGCGCGCCAGCCCAACCCGCAGGCCCAAACCTTTTGCCAGTTCATCCCCCAGCTGCAGGATATTCAGATGGCGGGCGCCCCAAAAAGCCAGAATAACCCCCAGCAAAGTGTAAGGCCAGAGCATTTCCACCTGGGGCCAGCTGCGGGCCGATAAGCCCCCCACCATCCACATCAGGGCGCCATGCACCCGGTCACTGTAGAAAATGAGCAACGCCGAAATACCGGCACCGAAGAAAGCCGACACCGCCACACCAGCCAGTACGATGCGCAAGGGGCTGATACCGTTCTTCCAGGCCAGGATATAAATGAGCACTGCCGCTCCCATGGCACCGATAAAGGCCGCCGGCGTGATCAGATAGGCATAAGCCGGAAAAGCCAGCATGATCAGGATGCCGAAAATGCCCGCCCCCGACGAGATGCCGATGATATGCGGATCAGCCAAAGGATTGCGCATCACCGCCTGCAATATCGCCCCGGACAAAGCCAGATTGATGCCCACCAGCAAGGCCACAATGGTGCGGGGCAGGCGGATATTGTAGAGGATCTGCCCATGGGCGCCGCTGATATCACCGCCAAGAGCTTCCAGAGCCTCAGCCCAGGGAATATCCACCGAACCACGGGACATGCTCAAAACGATGCCGAAACAAGCAAAAGCGGCCAACGCTGCCATAAGCAGCGTCCGCCGTTTCGCCGATGATTTAAAATCCATCTGCATTATTCAAAAACCTCAGGATACAGGCACTTGGCCATTTGTTCCACAGCTTCCGGATAATGGATACCAGGACTCAGCAGGAATAAATCCTGGGGCAGGTAATAGACCTTGCCCTCCTTCACAGCCGTCACCGACTGCCAGGCAGGACTTTGCAAAGTCTTATCCATCCCAGCCTTGATATCCTCCATCTTGCCCATGCTGGTGATGAAGATCACGTCCGGATTCTTTTCCACCAGCGTTTCCAGGCTATAAGGAGCCGCATCGGGATTCTTGGCTAAAGGCTCCATATTGCTGGCCACATTTTCCCAGCCCAGCATCTTGACAATGGAGCCGGCAATGCTGCCATCGAGCTGTACCGTCAAGCCCTGATTCGTGCTATGGATGATAGCGGTACGGCGCTTATCAGCCGGAATCTTAGCCTTGACTGCAGCAATCTTTTCTTCCATACTGCTGACCAGCTGCTGGCCCTTGTCGGGATTGCCCGTAACCTTGGCCAGCGTTGCCACTTCCCGCTTGACATCTTCATAGCTCTTCATATCCAGCACCAGGGTCTTGATGCCATTGGCCTCCAGCGTGTCCACCAATTTCTCATTCATGCCCTTGTTGATGATCACGAGATCCGGCTGGCAGGCCATGATCTTTTCCGTATCAACCTGATAGACCTTGCCCACACTGGTCAGGTCCTTGGCAAAGGCGGGCATCTTCGTCTTGGAATCCGGACGGCCGACCACAAGGTCGGCACCGCCCACGGCCTCCAGCGGCTCCAAAAAGGACGCCGAGGTCACCACGATGCGGGCAGGCTTCTGGGAGAATTCCACATTGCGGCCCAAATCGTCTGTCACCACGGCAAAACTCTGCTGCCCGGCCGGCTGATCAGCCGCCTTGTCACTGCCACAACCGACCAGCAATATCGATACCGCCATAATAAATGTCAATAAAATCCCTATATGGCGCTTCATAGTATCATCCCCTATTTTAATTTTTACGTGTCAAAATCGTGGAGAGATAGTTCAGCTTATCCTTCTTATGAGCTACGACATCATAGATGATCTTTTCGTCATCGAGGCCGGCACGGCTGACGAGGACGGCCTGTTCCGCCATTTCGTTCTGATCCAGCATATCGGCCACTTCTTCAAAGTTCTTGTAAACCTTCATCAGCACCACATTATCTGCGGCCTGCATGGCCTTCTCTACCTTTTCCGGGCTGGCCGTAGCCGGAATGATGGAGAGTACATCATCCCCTTCCACGATGGGATAGCCCAGCTGACTGCCAATAGCCGCGAAGGCCGGAATCCCCGGGATGGTCTTGATTTCCACACCGGCATTTTCCAGCAGGCGGAATACATAGATATAGGTGCTGTAGAACATGGGATCGCCAATGGTCAGGAAGGCCACATTCTTGCCCGCGTTCAGCAGCTCCAGAATCTCCTGCTTATTGGCTTCCCAGGCATCCGTGCTGTTCTCCGCAAAGCCCTTGACCATGGGAAACACCTGATAGACAATCTCCACATCTTTTTTCAGATAAGGTTTTGCTACGGACAGGGCCACACTGCCATCCTTCTTCTCCGTCTTGGGCGCGATCAGCACATCCACCTGCTCGATGGCCTTGATGGCCTTCACCGTCAAAAGTTCCGGATCGCCAGGGCCTACGCCGATACCATAAAATATTCCACTCATATTCCAAACCTCCATAAATAAGTTGTCTTAGCCTATCATACTATGCTGACTATTCCCTGTCAAATATTGAGGAAGCCGTCTGTCCCTTTCTGACAGGGAAAACAGACGGCTTTAGTGTGTCATGTGGATGAATATGATTAAATCTTATTTTTCTAATGCGTTCCAGGCATCTTCAGCCCGTTTCACATAGAGGTCACGGATTGCCTTGTTTTCGCCGATGCCATGGATATAGGCATCAACCTTGTAGCCGGCTTTTTCCAGGATGGACTTATGGGAATCTTCTTCCGCACCAGCCATATCGTTGTTGGCATGGTCGCCAGCTACCATCATCATGGGCATGAGCGTTACATGCTTGATGCCGTTCTTCTTGAGTTTCGGCATAACCGTCTCCAGATTCGGCCAGCCCTCTACTGTGTAAACATAGACATTCTTGAGGCCCATCTCGTCAATCTTGGCCTGGATCACGGAATAATAAGCATTGGAAACCTGCGGCGTGCCATGAGCCATGATCAGGATGGCATCATCCTTGCCCTGTTTCGGGAACTGGGTGGACAGTGCCTTGATGGTCTCCGTCACATCATCAGCCTGTTCTTCCTGGCCCTGCCAATACATCAGGGACGTACCCAGCGTCATCTTCTTGAACTGATCCTTGTAGTTATGATATACGCCGATATCATAATTGTATTCCATGCCCGGAATTACATCCAGGGATGCCAGAGCTACGCGGGTGTAGCCTTCTTTTTTCAGCTGATCCAGAGCTTCTTCCGGCGTCGGATAGGTGATGCCCTCGTTCTTCTTCACGCGGTTGATGATGATATGGGAGGTATACGCCGTAACTACCTTCGTGTTCGGATGCTTAGCCTGGATTTCCTTTACCGTAGCGTCGATGGTCTTTTCCCGGGTATCTTTGAAAGTCGTACCAAAGGTCATAACCACAATAGCATCCTTGTTGGCAAGGTTAGCCATTGCCGGATTCTCATTCTTGAGCACGCCAATTTCTGCAGCCTGCTTCAAAGCCTTGGTCGGAGCCTTGACTTCCTCATTCAGCTGATAAGCTGCCTCTGCCGGCACATAGCTTGCAGAGAAAGCTGCCCCACAGGCGATAGCCGCTGCCAACATTTTCTGCCAATTCTTCATAAAAAAACCTCCCTAAAATCCATTCCACAAGAAAAAGCACCTTTCCTCGCTGCAGCGCAAAAAGATGCTCTCATCATCAATCGACGAAATCCCCTTCCTATCGCTCGCAGGTTCAGCAGCATCCCAATAGCTGCTACGGTGATTGTCAAACAGGCAGTTCTCCTGGCTCGGTTCATCGCTCCTCTGCGCCTTCCCAAAGGCTTATGCCCCCAGTGACTTAACTATGCAGATTCGCTCCCCTTACAGTGGCGGGACCGCGCTGGCCTATACCAGCTTCTCTTTTCAGCAGCCGGATGTGCGCCGGCTTGCACCTGTTCCTTCCTATGGAATTAGCTATAGTGAAATAACTCACACGAGCTATTATAACCTATTTTTATGAATTTTACCATAGCTGAAATTTATTTTCATAAAATTATCAAAAAAAGCCATGAGTCTGCTCGTCCAGCAAACTCATGACTTCCTGGTTTCATTTAGTTTTGTTCAGCCAGCGGCTTCATGGTCGGGAACAGCAGTACGTCGCGAATGGAAGCAGCATCCGTCAGGAACATGACGAGACGGTCGATGCCGATGCCTACACCGCCCGTTGGCGGCAGGCCGTATTCCAGAGCCATGACGAAGTCTTCGTCCATGCCATGGGCTTCATCATCGCCAGCTTCACGCTGCTTGAGCTGATCCTCGAAGCGGCCCTTCTGGTCGATGGGGTCGTTGAGCTCGGTGAAGCCATTAGCCAATTCACGGCCATAGATGAAGAACTCGAAGCGATCGGTAATGCGTGGATCTTCAGCATTGCGCTTAGCCAACGGGGAGATTTCCGTAGGATGCCCCGTGATGAAGGTCGGCTGCATCAGGGTCTCTTCGACTTTTTCTTCGAAGGCCTGATTCAGGATGCCGCCGATGCCATGACGTTCCTCGTAGGGAACACCGATTTCATCAGCCAGCTTGCGGGCTTCTTCCACCGTTTCGCAGGCCATGAAGTCCTTGCCCGTTGCTTCCTTGACGGCATCGTTCATGCTGATGCGCTTGACCTTGGACAGGTCGATTTCCACACCCTGATAGTTGATGACGGAGGTACCCAGTACCTTCTGGGCAGCGTTAACCACGATGCCTTCCGTCAAATCCATCATATCCGTGTAATCAGCGAAAGCCTGATAGAACTCGATGGAGGTGAATTCCGGGTTATGGCGCACGTCCATGCCCTCGTTGCGGAAGATGCGGCCGATTTCATAAACGCGGTCAAGGCCGCCTACGATCAGACGCTTGAGGTTCAGTTCCGTAGCGATACGCAGGTACAGGTCAATGTCCAGCGTGTTGTGGTGGGTGATGAACGGACGGGCTGCAGCGCCACCGGCGATGGTGGACAGCACCGGGGTCTCCACTTCCAGATAGCCGCGCTCATCCAGATATTCACGGATGGAATTGATAGTCTTCGTGCGACGGCGGAAGGTCTCACGCACATCCTGATTCACGATGAGGTCGAGATAGCGCTGACGATAGCGGATATCCACGTCCTGCAGGCCATGGAATTTTTCCGGCAGCGGACGCAGGGATTTGGACAGCAGGTCGAAGTCCTCTACACGCACCGTAACCTCGCCGCGGTGCGTCTTGAACACCACGCCGCGGATGCCGATGATATCACCGATATCAAGACGGCGGAACTGGCCTTTGTACTTCTCCTCGCCCAATACGTCAATCTTGAAGTACACCTGAATGTTGCCCGTGCGGTCATTCAGCGTGCAGAAGGAAGCCTTGCCATGGCCGCGGATAGCCATGAGGCGGCCGGCGATGAATACTTCGGGGCCTTCTTCGTCCCCTTCCAGATGGTCGTATTCCTTCTTGATATCTGCCGCATATGCCGTCACATCAAAGCGATGGCCAAAGGGAGCCACGCCCATTTCCTTGAAGGCTTCCATCTTGTCACGGCGAACCTTCATCATCTCATTCAGGTCTTCCACAGGAGCCTGCTGATTCTGCTTATTTTCTGCCATTTACGCAAATTCTCCTATCTATATTAGCTTACTTTAAAATATCCTTGATTTCGTATTTGATCACACCAGCCGGAGCGTGTACATCAACGATAGTGCCGCGTTTCTGGCCCAGCAGTGCCTGGCCCAGCGGGGATTCGTTGGAAATCTTGCCTTCATCCGGATCAGCTTCGGTGGAACCAACGATCATGAAGGTTTCCGGGCCGTCTTCAGCAAATTCCAGATCTACGACGGAAACTTTGGAACCCATCTGCACCACGTCGCCGCTGCCGGCCTTGATGATATCAGAGTTGCGGATCTTGGCTTCCAGATCGGCAATCTCACCTTCGAGGAATGCCTGCTCGTTTTTCGCATCATCGTACTCGGAGTTCTCGGACAAGTCGCCCAAGGCAATAGCGGCTTTCAGACGCTCTGCAATCTCGATACGACGTACGCTTTTCAAGTAATTGAGTTTTTCTACGAGTTTATTATAACCATCTTCGGTCAGCATGACCTTTTTATCTGCCATGTTAAACGCCCCTTTGCAAATCATATATTAAGTAACTGTATTATTGTACCCCGCCCGCCCCTTTCCTGTCAACCGTATTGGAGTAGTACACAACAAAAAAGGGATAAATCCGGAAAAGATTTATCCCTTCTTGAAAAATCTATGCTTAGATCATGTTCTTGACATAGCTGTCATAGAGAGCCTTGAGTTCCTCTACTTTATCGTACATCTCAACCTGCAGGCCGGATGCAGCAGCGTAGTCGCCTTCGTTCAGGGCGTTGATGAGCAGCGTGAACAGGGACTTCTCATCAATGCTGTCCTTGGCCAGATATGCGCGGATGCCGTTGATCTTGTTCCAGTTGTAGGAATCCAGATCCGTTACATACTCAGCCTTGATTTCCTTGGCAGCGCGGACGATATCGCGGTTTTCCGGAATGATGCGGGAGATGAGCTCCGTCTTCCAGCGCAGCAGAGCGCCAGCGCGGAATGCATCGATGATGGTGTCATTGAGAGCACCGCCAGCGGTGATGACGGCCTTCTTGTCGGCATAGTTCTCGAAGTTCTGCATGTTTTCCCAAACCGTTGCCGGCGGTGCACCGAAGAGACGATCGCGTTCTTCATCGGTGTAATCTTCGAATACATCGTCTTCACTGCGATATGCGCGGTTCTTTTCAAGATAGAAGCCTTCTTCGCCAGCTTCCTTGGAAAGCTCGGTGAGAAGTTCTGCCGTCGTGTGCTCAACAGCCACTTTGATGCCATCGAGGCATGCAGAGTAGATAGCAGCCAGCACCAGATAGGTATTCGTGTACGGGTTGCAGGCACGCAGCTCGAAACGGGTTGCATACGGGTTGCCCAGGTCACGGATCAGGCCAGCCAGGATCGTACGGTTACGAGACGGGATTTCCGGCGTCTGGCCCAGGGAAGTTACGATACATACCGGAGCTTCGAAACCGGGTTTCAGACGGTTCAGGGAGTCATTCGTAGCGGATACAAACGGATTGATGGCTTCGTAGTTCTTGAGCATGCCCATCAGGGAACCATAACCGATAGCGCTCATGAAGTCCTTGCGCTGGTCATCAGCCGTGAACAGGTTATGAACCTTGCCATCTTTCGTTACAGCAGCCATGCCGATATGGGTATGTTCACCATTGCCAGCCAGACCGATCATCGGCTTAGCCTTGAAGCTTACTTCGAGGCCGATGGAACGGAAGGTTTCCTTGACCACCATGCGGACGAGGATCTCATTGTCTGCAGCCTGCAGGGCATCGGCAAAGCGCCAGTCAACTTCCAGCTGTTCGCAGACATGGGTCATGTTGCCGCTGCCATCGATCTGAGCCTTGAGGCCGCCAACTTCCTTATGGCCCATTTCTACTTTGAGGCCGTATTTATCGAGCTCCAGCAGGCAGTTTTCCATAGCCGTGCGCACAGCGCCATGGGTGCGTTCCCAATACTGTTCCTGCATGACCTGAGAAGCGGACATCTCTTCGATAGCTGCTTCTTCCAGCGGCGTCTTCACCCAGAATTCCAATTCCGTTGCGGAGGTGAACTGGATGTCAACTACATCATTGCCGTTGACGCTTTCGAGACCGGAAATCTGCGGATGCTTCTTGAAGGTATCCAGCAGTTCTTCCTTGACGTAGTTCAGCGTATCAGCCAATACGGCACGGGAGTCGACGCGTTTGCCTTCATGTACGAGGAAGGACGGAATGCGCAGGGTACCAACCGGCTTGCCCGTCTCTTCATCATAGAATTCCATATTGTAATCCACGAACCAGTTTACGGAAGGATCGATAGGCATATCAACTTTAGCGTTGTTCAGGGTGGCGATACCCGTCAGCACAACGGAAGAACCGTCCGTCTGTACAGCAGTGCCGGCATAGAAATCATCGATATCTTTGATGAAGATGCGGACCGGAATCTTTTCGTCCGTATCGTTACCAGCCATATCCACGCCCACGAGGGAAACAAATTTGATTTCCGGATGAGCCTTGAGCTGCTCGATGACTTCCTCTTTCTTAGAATTCGCCGGAATCACATACAGTAAATTTTCCACGTAATACCACCCTTTCAAATCAATACGAAAAAGCCATGCAAACACACCTCTTGCGAGGTAACTGTCCACACGGCTCCATTGCCATAAGTATTCTGTTCTCTGAAATGTATATTAGCATAGAGTTGCAAAGTTGTAAAGTCTTTTTTAGAATAAATTTCGTAAAAGACTTCCAATGAAAATTCCCCTTCGACATGATTAGCAAAAGAGCTTTAAGCCTTCCACAACCAGCCCTCCCCCAATACACTAACCAGCCCCGGCTGCTTCGATTCAGAAGCAGCTGGGGCTTAGCTATTATTATATGTCAGCAATTATAAAATTCTTTGTACCAGGCAGCAAAGCTGTTCAGCCCCTGCTGGATATCGATAGCCGGGCGGAAGTCGTAATCGCGCTCTATCAATGTCCATTCATAATGTACATTCCTTTCCGGAAGTGATATAATATATACAAAACAAATTATTTACCACACAGTAATTTCTCTGATATAATGAGAGAAAGGAGCAATATCTATGTCTGAGAAAAGGTTCAGCATCAAACCCTGGGAAGAACTTACCATTGCAGATGACTACATGTTCAAACTGGTTATGCACCATCCCAACATCTGCAAGCGCCTTATTGAGAAGATTCTCAACATCAAAATCAAGCATATTGACTATCTGGACGATGAAAAATCTCTCAAATTCCGCTATGCAGGCAAGGGAATACGGCTTGATGTCTATGTCGAGGGAGACAATACCATCTACGATATCGAAATGCAAGTACGGGATTATGGTGATAAAGAGCTCGCCTATCGCACCCGGTACTACCAATCCATGATTGACGTTGAAGCTTTGGCCGCCGGTACTGACTACAAAGAACTCAAGAAATCATACATTATCTTTCTATGCCCCTTCGAACTTTTTGACGGGCTTAGACATATGTATACATTCCGCAATATCTGTCTTGAAGACAGGTCTATGGAACTAAACGACGGTACTACAAAATTATTCTTATGTTCCGAAGGCAAACTGGATGATGTGTCAGCAGATATAAAGGCTTTCCTTGATTACATAAAAGGTTTTCCCACCGCCGATGAGTTCGTTACAGAAATCGATAGCTTCATAAAGGAAATAAAGATCAAAGAAGAAGAGAGGGTGAGTTACATGACATACGCCATGAAAATACAAGAAGCACACGATGACGGCCGCGCCGAGGGACGCGCCGAGGGACGTGCCGAGGGACGTGTTGAAGGGCGTGCTGAAGGGCGTGATTCAGAACGGATACGCACAGCCATGGATATGCTGCGTGACCATAAGCCCATGGAGGAAATTATCAAATATTCCCACCTGACAGAAGCTCAGATCCAAGAATTAGCAAAAGAGCTTTAAGCCTTCCACAACCAGCCCTCCCCCAATACACTAACCAGCCCCGGCCGCTTCGATTCAGAAGCAGCCGGGGCTTAGCTATTATAGAAATCAGCAATTATAAAATTCTTTGTACCAGGCAGCAAAGCTGTTCAGCCCCTGCTGGATATCAACCACCGGGCGGAAGTCGTAGTCGCGTTCCAGTGCCTGGCTGTCGGCGTAGGTCACGGGGACATCTCCTGGCTGCATGGGAGCCAGCTCTTTATGTGCCTCAAAGTCGTAATCCTGCGAAAGGACGCCGTTATTGACCAGTGCATGCTGCAGAGTATCGATATAGTCGAGCAGGTTCTCTGGGGTTCCGCCGCCAATTTATAGCTTGAATCGTCTAAGAAATTAATGATATAATTGAAAGCAGATAGGAGTGCAGCATCATATGTTTCTTTATCATGGTACAGACCTTCGTTCTGCAAATAACATTAGAAAAAATGGCATAAAATTGTCTATGGGAGACTGGCAAACCGACTTTGGTCTAGGGTTCTACCTCGCCACACATAAAGGAGTAGCAAAAGGACGTGCTAAACAAGCCAGTTTTCGCACTCATCAACATGGTGCAATATTGGTATACGAATTTGACACTACTGATTTGACAATTCTAAAACCCAATCTAACAAAATGGGAAGATATTGTATTAGGCTATAGGCTGCGCGGTTTTCGCTACGAAAATGAAATGCCAAAGCATGATGCTATTATAGGTCCCATAGCAGATGGTAAAATCGCTGCTATGCTAAATATGCTTACCTTAGGGCATATAACGGAAAAGGATTTTCGTGATGGTCTACAGTCAAAATTACCTGGACTCCAAATTGCCTTAAAAACCGAAAAAGCGATTCTTTCCTTAAAACTTCGAGAGGAGCTAATATTATGAAACTAAAAACCGCTAAATATATGCTTTCCCTAAATGATGTAACATTCGCCTATCGAGCAACAGTCATGGAACTATGCAAACGTGGCTTCTCCTTTAATACCGCAAAAAAAATGGTAAAAGGGACAGATTTACTAGAAGGTGTCAAAGAATCCGAAGGCATGTGGTTCCATGATATGACAGAACGTGACTGTGCTGATTATGTAGAACGATATCTAAACAAACAAAAACGCATCGCAGTTAATTTCTAATCGAGCAGGAGGCTTTCAACAGATAAAGATAACTTATAAATAGCCATAAAACTATACTAAATAAATTATAATCTTGCGAAAATCCAGAAATGTCGCCACTAATAAGGTATAATATACATAAAAGGTGGTGATTCAGGTGATAAGGTCAATTAGGATACGGCTGCTCCCTAACAACAAACAGCGGACTAAGCTGTTTCAGTTCGCAGGTGCTTCAAGGTTTGCCTATAACTGGGCTTTGGACAAGCAGATGGAGAATTTTCGGGAAGGCCGTAAGCTCCAAAGCGATTATGACCTTCGCAAGGAGTTTACCGTTCTCCGCAATTCTGGGAAAAAGCCATGGCTGCTGGACATATCAAACAATGTCACAAAGCAGGCCATCAAAGACTTGTGCATAGCATATAAAAACTTCTTCCGTAAGCAGAAACAGGTAGGCTATGTCAAGTATTCACCTAAGAAGATTGGACATTATGCTCGGATAGGCAGGAAACTGACAGTCTATGACATGAATGGGCACCCCAAATTCCGCAGCAGGAAGAACGGAGATTTCCGCTTCTACCAAGATAACGTGAAAATCCAGTTCACAGACACACATGTCAAACTGGAGAATATGGCTGGCAGCAAGAAAAAGAACCGCCAGAAGCTCAACTGGATAAAGCTCGCCGAAAAGGGCAGAATACCGACCAAGGCAAAATACACCAGCCCACGGATATCATTTGATGGCGAAAACTGGTGGATTTCCGTAGGGATTCGGACTTCCCGCACGCTGAAGCCAATGAGAGGCTTGAAGTTTGTCGGCAAACATCCCGGTCATCCTTACACGGAAGGCGTAGGCATTGATTTGGGTATCAAGGACTTGGCGATAGTCTCTGACGCTACCAAGGTCAGGAATATCAACAAGGACAAGATGGTCCGAAAGCTCAAGAAAACGAGACGCAGGTTGCAGCGTCAGGTATCTCGTAAATATCAGATGAACAAGAGAGGAGATAGTTACTGTAAAACAAGCAACCTTATAAAAAGCAAAAAGCGACTTTTACGAATCAACCACAGGCTGGCGAACATCAGAGCCAATCATGTGCATCAGGCAACGGCGACAATAATAGGACGAAAACCAAGTTTTATTTGCCTCGAAGACCTGAATGTGCAGGGGATGATGAAGAACAAGAATTTGTCGGAGAAGGTTCAGGAGCAAAACCTTTACGAGTTTCGCAGACAGATAGAATACAAAGCTCATTGGGCGAAGATTGTCGTTGTCATAGCTGACAGGTGGTATCCAAGCTCTAAGACCTGTATCGAGTGCGGCTATGTAAAGAAAGATCTGAAACTGTCAGACAGGACTTATATTTGCCCGCATTGTGGCAATGTGATAGACCGTGACCTCCAAGCGGCATTGAATCTCAAACGCTACGGAGATATGGAACTATCCAAATCTGCAAGCTGACACCAACAAGTCAATGCAGATATGTACCGATTCGTTAGTCGGGAATTTAAGCCTCTGGAGCATTACATCAAACGCAAGTAGCCTGCCCTTCGGGACGGCAAAAACGGATGCGAAAAGCCTCTTTTGAGGAAAGAATGAGGAATGGAACGTAAAAGTTAACTTTTCTTATGAATTGTATAGCTTTTTATAAGTTTTCAGTAACGGCCTAGCAATATGTGTGAAGTACTAGACGCTGTAGAAAGCAAGGGTATTGAAAAAGGCATCGAAAAAGGCATCGAAAAAGGTATTGAAAAGAGTCGGCTCAAAACAACGATCAACACCCTCAATCGTTACACCCGCCGCAATCTTCCTATAGATCAGCAAGTTTTAGCTGATATTGCAGAAGACAATGAACTGACTGTTGAAAAAGTCCGTTCCATTGCTAAAGAAAACGGCATTATTCTCTCGTGCTAATCAAAAGCCAGCCCCGGCCGCTTCGATTCAGAAGCAGCCGGGGCTTAGCTATTCGTAATCGCGCTCTATCAATGTCCATTCGTAATGTACATTCCTTTCCGGAAGTGATATAATATATACAAAACAAATTATTTACCACACAGTAATTTCTCTGATATAATGAAAGAAAGGGGCAACATCTATGTCTGAGAAAAGGTTCTGCATCAAACCATGGGAAGAACTTACCATTGCAGATGACTACATGTTCAAACTGGTTATGCGCCATCCCAACATCTGCAAGCGCCTTATCGAGAAGATCCTCAACATCAAAATCAGGCACATTGACTATCTGGACGATGAAAAATCTCTCAAATTCCGCTATGCAGGCAAGGGAATACGGCTTGATGTCTATGTCGAGGGAGACAATACCATCTACGATATCGAAATGCAAGTACGGGATTATGGTGATAAAGAGCTCGCCTATCGCACCCGGTACTACCAATCCATGATTGACGTTGAAGCTTTGGCCGCCGGTACTGACTACAAAGAACTCAAGAAATCATACATTATCTTTCTATGCCCCTTCGAACTTTTTGACGGGCTTAGGCATATGTATACATTCCGCAATATCTGTCTCGAAGACAGGTCTATGGAACTAAACGACGGTACTACAAAATTATTCTTATGTTCCGAAGGCAAACTGGATGATGTGTCAGCAGATATAAAAGCTTTCCTTGATTACATAAAAGGTTTTCCCACCGCCGATGAGTTCGTTACAGAAATCGATAGCTTCATAAAGGAAATAAAGATCAAAGAAGAAGAGAGGGTGAGTTACATGACATACGCCATGAAAATACAAGAAGCACACGATGACGGCCGCGCCGAGGGACGTGCCGAGGGACGTGCCGAGGGACGTGCTGAAGGGCGTGATTCAGAACGGATACGCACAGCCATGGATATGCTGCGTGACCATAAGCCCATGGAGGAAATTATCAAATATTCCCACCTGACAGAAGCTCAGATCCAAGAATTAGCAAAAGAGCTTTAAGCCTTCCACAACCAGCCCTCCCCCATAACACTAAGCCCCGGCTGCTTCAGGTTTAGAAGCAGCCGGGGCTTAGTATTATGGAAGATCAGTAATTATAAAATCCTCTGTACCAGGCAGCAAAGCTGTTCAGCCCCTGCTTGATGTCAATCGCCGGGCGGAAGTCGTAGTCGCGTTCCAGTGCCTGGCTGTCGGCGTAGGTTACGGGGACATCTCCCGGCTGCATGGGTGCCAGCTCTTTGTGGGCTTCAAAGTCGTAATCCTGCGGGAGGACGCCGTTATCGACCAGTGCATGCTGCAGGGTATCGATATAGTCGAGCAGGTTCTCCGGGGTTCCGCCGCCAATGTTGTAGACAGCATAGGGCGGGATGGGCAGTCCGTCTTCACCCGTTTCTTTCTTGGGCGCCCCTTTCATCACGCGGTATACGCCCTCGACAATGTCATCAATATAGGTAAAATCCCGCTTGCAATTGCCGTAGTTGAAGATCTTGATCGTCTTGCCGGCCTTGAGGTTGTTCGTCGCCGAGAAATAGAACATATCGGTGCGGCCTGCCGGGCCGTAAACCGTGAAAAAGCGCAATCCCGTAGTTGGGAAGTTATACAGCTTCGAATAGGAATGGGCCATGAGTTCATTGGACTTCTTGGTTGCCGCATAGAGGGAAACCGGATTATCCACCTTATCATCCGTGCTGAAAGGAATCTTCTTGTTGCCGCCATAGACCGACGAGGAAGATGCATAGACAAAATGCTCCATGGCCTCATCATGGCGGGCTGCCTCCAACAAGTTATAAAAACCAATTAGGTTGCTATGAATATAAGTCTCAGGATGATCAATACTGTAGCGAACACCAGCCTGAGCCGCCAGATTGACCACAACCGCAAATTTGTATTCATCAAATAAGGAATCGATCAAATCCTTATCCGCAATGTCGCCTTTGATGAATTTCCAGGCAGACGCAGAATCTTTCGCCGCCTTCTCCACCTGTGCCAAACGCCATTCCTTCAATTCGATTGGATTGTAGTCCGTGAGGCAGTCAATGCCGATAATCGTCGCGCCCGTTGTCTCCTGGAGCAGACGCTGAACCAGATAGCTGCCGATAAAGCCGGCTGCACCAGTGACGAGAATGTTTTTCCCATCAAGACTTACCTGTTGTTTTTCGATACGTTCCATTATATTACGGCCTCCAATCAATCCCGCTTGAAAATGTCACGGGTGTATACCTTGTCCGCCACATCGTCGAGGCAGCTGTCATAGCGGTTGGCGATGATAGACTTGCTCAGTTGCTTGAACTTGTCCAAATCATTGACGATCTTCGAACCAAAGAAGGTATCCCCGTCTTTAAGGGTCGGTTCATAGATGATTACCGTAGCGCCCTTGGCCTTGATGCGCTTCATGACACCCTGAATGGAAGACTGGCGGAAGTTATCGGAATTGGACTTCATCGTCAAACGGAATACACCAACCGTACAATCCGTGGCTTTATGTGCATCCTCAGCCTCATCATAGTTATCCGAGTTTCCATAGGCTCCGGCCAGTTCCAGGACACGATCCGAGATGAAATCCTTCCGCGTGCGGTTACTTTCCACGATTGCTTCAATCAGATTCTCGGGAACATCTGCATAGTTGGCCAGCAGCTGCTTCGTGTCCTTCGGCAGGCAGTAGCCGCCATAACCAAAGGACGGATTGTTGTAATGGGTGCCAATGCGCGGGTCGAGGCAGACACCGTCAATAATATGCTCCGTGCTCAGGCCCTTAGATTCGGCGTAAGTATCCAACTCATTGAAATAGGAAACACGCAGGGCCAGATACGTATTGGCAAACAACTTAACCGCCTCGGCCTCCGTAAAGCCCATATAAAGGGTAGGAATATCTTCCTTGATGGCCCCTTCCTGCAGCAGCGCCGCAAAAGTATGGGAAGCCTCTACCGTTTCCGGATTCGATTCATCCGTGCTGACAATGATGCGGCTGGGATAAAGATTGTCATAGAGAGCCTTGGACTCCCGCAGGAATTCGGGGCTGAAGATAATATGGTCGTTATTGTATTTCTTGCGAACCTTGGCCGTGTAACCCACAGGGATGGTGGACTTGATAACCATCCAGGGCATATGCCCGGTTCCCTTATTCGCCGCTTCTACCAGTTCAATAACGGATTCTACCGCCGTGGTGTCAAAATAATTCTTCTTGGCATCGTAATTGGTCGGTGCAGCAATAACCACAAAATCTGCCTGCTGGTAGACCTTCCAGGCCGGATTGGATTCGCTCATGGTCTGGTCATTCAGAACACAGGTCAGATCCAGATCCTTCTCCGCCAAATACTTTTCGATATAGTCATCCTGAATCGGCGAAATCCGCTTGTTGATTTTCTCCACCTTGGATTCAATAATATCAATAGCCGTAACATGATTATGCTGAGCCAGCAAAGTCGCAATGGACAGCCCCACATACCCTGTACCAGCTACCGCAATATTCAGCGGAGATTTCTTAACTTGCTCTGATGCTATATTTTCCATCTATATACCCCTTTTCAGATATAGTCATTACAAAACAATCCCGGCTACTCCATGTTTCAGCAGCAGCAGGAGAGAGTCATACCTTCGAATATTCCAAAACATCCTTAGCGGAATACATCTCTTGGTAATAATTCTGGTATTCACCGTTGATGATATGTTCCCACCACTCACGATGCTCCAGATACCATTGCACGGTCTTTTTGATGCCGTCCTCAAACTTAGTGGCCGGCAGCCATCCAAGTTCCTCGTGAATTTTCGTCGGATCGATTGCATAGCGGCGGTCATGGCCCTTGCGATCCGTGACATGTTCAATGAGGTCTTCGCTTTTGCCCAACTCGTGCAAAATGGTCTTTACCACATCGATGTTAGCCCGTTCATTATGTCCGCCAATGTTATAGACCTCACCGACTCTGCCCTTGCGGACAATCAGGTCAATGGCTGCACAATGATCTTCAACATAGAGCCAATCCCGTACATTCAGGCCATCACCATAAACCGGCAGTTTCTTATCCGCCAATGCATTGATGATCATCAACGGAATCAGCTTCTCCGGAAAATGATAGGGGCCATAATTATTCGAGCAACGGGAAATCGTAACAGGAATCTTATAGGTGCGATGATAAGCCTGAACCAGCAAATCCGCCCCAGCCTTCGAAGAAGAATACGGACTGGAGGTATGCAGCGGCGTTGATTCCGTAAAGAAAAGATCCGGACGATCCAACGGCAAATCGCCATAAACTTCATCTGTCGAAACCTGATGGTAACGCTGGATGCCATATTTCCGGCAGGCATCCAAGAGAACGCTCGTACCGATTACATTCGTCTGCAGGAAAATTTCCGGATTCTCGATGGAACGATCTACATGGGACTCTGCCGCAAAATTCACGATAACATCCGGCTTTTCGGTTTCAAACAATTTATATATGGCGACACGATCGGCAATATCAGCCTTGACAAAACGGAACTGCGGATTCTTCTCGGCCTCCGCCAATGTTTCCATATTCCCCGCATAGGTCAGCGCATCAAGGCAGATAATTTCATCCTCAGGATGCTTTGCCAATTCATAATAAACAAAATTAGAACCAATAAACCCGGCCCCACCAGTTACAACGATTTTCATTTAACAATTCACTCCGTATACAAATTGATTATCACTATTCTCCAAAGTCGGACCAGTTGTATCTTTTTCACTGAGGACCGGCTCTATCCCCGCCAGCAAAGTCCCCCAATCCACATTTACCTCTGGAGCATCGTAACGCATGCCACCTTCTGAAGCCTTGTTATATACGTTGTCGCATTTATAGCGGAACTCTACGTCATCGGTCAAAGTCAAGAAGCCATGGGCAAAACCTCTGGGGATGAGGAACTGCCGATGATTCTCTGCGCTCAGTTCCACCGAAACCCATTTGCCAAAGGTAGGACTCCCCTTGCGAATATCTACAGCCACATCAATAACCCTGCCTTTCGAACAGGACACCAGCTTAGCCTGTGCATAAGGCGGATTTTGCCAGTGAAGTCCCCGCAAAGTCCCCTTCTGCGCAGAAAAACTCATATTGTCCTGCACAAAATCATTAGTAATGCCTAATGCCTCATACTTTGGCTTATTATATGTTTCCGTAAAAAAACCACGATGATCTCCGAAGACATCCGTCTCGATTATCCGTACACCCTCTATCTCTGTCTCTATAACCTTCACGCCCAAAAACTCCTTCATTCCCGAATCATACGGATAAGATACTTGCCATATTCATTCTTAAGCAATGGCTGTGCCAGCTTTTCCACCTGTGCCGCATCAATATACCCCATACGATAGGCAATCTCCTCGATACAAGCGATTTTCAGGCCCTGACGTGCCTGAATCGTCCGCACAAACGACGCCGCATCCAAAAGGGACTCATGGGTTCCAGTATCCAGCCAAGCATAGCCACGACGCATCTTCTCAACCTGCAATGTACCACGTTCAAGATAGACCTTATTCACATCGGTAATTTCCAATTCACCACGGGCTGAAGGCTTGATGGATTTGGCAATATCCACAATATCCTTGTCATAGAAATACAAGCCCGTTACAGCATAGTTTGACTTCGGCTCTGCCGGCTTCTCCTCGAGACTCAAAGCCTTACCAGCCTTATCAAACTCAACGACGCCATAACGCTCCGGATCCGAAACGTAATAGGCAAACACCGTTGCACCCTGCTCCAACTTTGCTGCACGCTGCATTACCTGTGCGAGGTCAGAACCATAGAAGATATTATCCCCCAGGACTAAGGCACATGCCTCACCATTTATAAACTGCTCACCGATCAAAAATGCCTGTGCCAATCCATCCGGACTGGGCTGTACCGCATAAGAAATATGTATCCCCAACTGACTGCCATCACCCAAAAGAGATGAAAAATTATCCCTGTCCTCCGGAGTTGTGATAACCAAGATATCCTCAATCCCCGCCAACATCAATGTACTAAGCGGATAATAAATCATCGGCTTATCATATACAGGCATTAACTGTTTAGAAACTACCCTCGTCAATGGATAAAGGCGAGTCCCTGAACCACCGGCTAATATTATTCCTTTTTTTACCACTAAAACTCATCCTTTATGAAAATAAAAAATATGTTTGTGCATCAAGTTAAATCAAGTGCAAATGGGTAATAAGAACTATGCAGGAGTCTCGGTTTACTAATTTGCGGATGCTGTTCATATCGTTCCTGATTAAAAGCATCTATAGCCTTGTAATGCGCATTAACTACGCTTAAAGTTCCCGGCCCATTCCACTGACATCCCACCTCTATGAGGCTACGACTGTAAAGTCCGCCACGGCTTGAAATATCATTTGAACACTCATCTAAATCACAACTATACAAAATGATTGGGGATTTATCGCTCCGCGCTATTTCCCGTTCATAAATCATACGTGCTTCATAATGCGTAACAAGAGACATATTCTCAGTCAGTAACAAGCTATCTAATGTTGCCTTTCTCTCTAAAGTTTCTGGATAATATATTTTCCGACAACAATCTAAAATAACCGTTCGCTTAGGATGTATAAGCACTTCTGCATAGCATTCATCTTGTGGTGACAGTTCCAAAACTGTCTTACGATTCACATCCGTGTAACCATGTCCAGAAAAAATAACCATCGAATAATCCATTTTATCTAATAGCTGTAAATCACTTTTTACTGTACAGTAATTCACCCTATCTCTAACTATAATCTCATCATCTTCCCAAGCACCGCCCTTATTTGACTTGAAGAAATTAATATAGTTATCCCTATCCTTATAAACACCTGCACAATAATGTTCTTTATCATTACAATCACCTGGGTTTAGAAGAATAAGAATTTTTCTTTTCATTTTGTAATTTCCTCCATTGCAAACTTTTCAATAACAGATGGCGCAAGTCTTTCGCTGAATCCTCCGATTATACTTAATATGAACAGCACAGCGTCTTGCTTCTCAACATTATGAAAAACATCAAAAATCAAATCGCTTTGATATAAATTAACGATAAACACAGCACCAATTCCACCAGCAACGTATCTTGACAAGACTTGCATAATGTTTAAACATCGTCCAGAACTACAGTCATAATCCAGCAAGCCAACACGATGAACAAACGACAACAAAACACCAGTAAATCCATATATAATACAACTTTCTAATATGACAAACCACTCTTGGTCACATATATTTATGAATCTTGATGCCACATAAATCATTAAGCTCAACAAGTATATAGAAAGCGCAAACATAAGCTGCCATCGTCTTGTTATTTCAGCTTTTCGATTATAAAGGAAATGCTTTGCTTCCAACATAACCTCTTTAGCTTTTATCTCATCTTCATGGAATGCCAAGCAAACTGCTCTACCTAAATACCAAACCAGATCACGTTTTGTCTTTTTCGAAAGATATCTCACGCCTGCTTGGTGTTGAACAAAGTCTATATCTGCTAAAACACTTTGTACTACTTCGCTTTCCCCTAATTCATCAAATCGATCTTTTGTCTCCCAATCTAAATCATTCTCCGAATCGATAAAAACTAACAAGCCGTCACTTTCAAACTGAATTAGCTCTTTTATATTATCTTTTTGATGAGGAAATTCTTCATAAACATCCTTAAGTGATCTTTGTATGATTATTGATTGTTTGTTCCCATCTCGATTTATTAGCAGAAGCAAAATAACATAATGAAAAATATATATCATTATATAGATAAAAATCACAGACATATTTATATTCCTCATTAAGTCTAACAATCAATTTTAAGATACTTGTAACTCCTTGCTAGCTAAAATTAGTTATTTCATAATTTTAGCTAGCAATTCCTCTGTTTTTTTACACATTATTATTTTATTATGTCTGGTTTCCACATTCAGTCGAATAACTGGTTCTGTGTTAGACTTACGTAAATTAAAACGCCAATTATCAAACTCTACAGATAACCCATCTACTTTCGTAACTTTACCTTGCGATCCATATTCCATCTCAATTCGATGCAACACATTATCTGCATCCTTAACTTTACTATTGATTTCTCCAGAACAAGGATAACAATCCATTCTCTCCTTCATTAAGTCTGATAATTTTTTCCCTGTCTTAGAGAGCAGTTCCAGCACCAAAAGCCACGGAATCATACCACTGTCACAATAAGAAAAATCCCGAAAATAGTGGTGAGCACTCATTTCTCCGCCATAAATGGCGTTTTCAGCCCGCATCTTTTCTTTGATAAAGGCATGGCCACTCTTGGACATCACCGGCACGCCACCATTTTCCCTGACCAGTTCTTCTGTATTCCAGGTCAACCGCGGATCATAGATAATCTTTTCCCCAGGATTTTTTTGCAGAAATGCTTGTGCCAAAAAACCTACCATATAATAGCCTTCAATGAAGTTCCCCTGCTCATCAAACATAAAGCAACGGTCAAAGTCACCGTCCCAGGCCACGCCTGCATCTGCACTGGATTCTCTTACTGCCTTTACGGTAGCTTCGCGATTCTCCGGTAACAAGGGATTCGGTACGCCATCGGGGAAGTTACCATCCGGCTGATGATGAACCTTCACCAGCTCAAAGGGCAGATATTTCTCCATCACATCCAGGATTGGTCCTGCCGCACCATTGCCAGCGTTGACTACCACTTTCAGAGGCTTCAGCTCAGATACATCCACATAAGACAGGATATGCTTTACATATTCTTCAGCGATATCCACCGTCTCGACTTTGCCAGCATTCTCTGCCATAGCAGGCAGCTCACCATCCGCCACCTGCTTTTCCAAATCCCGCAAACCGGTATCCCCGGAAATCGGCCGGGCTTCCTGCCGCACAAATTTCATGCCGTTGTATTCTTTTGGATTATGACTGGCGGTAATCATAACACCACCATCTAACTTCAGATGATCCGTGGCAAAGTAAATCATCTCCGTGCCACACTGACCGATATCTACTACATCACAGCCTGATTCTGTCAGCCCTCTCACCAAGGCCTTTTTCAAAGCAGGCCCTGACAGACGAATATCATGGCCAACGACAACCATCCTAGTTCCAAACAAACCAGGGAAAAATCTGCCAATGCGATAGGCAATATCTTCATTTATTGTTTTGGGATATATCCCGCGAATATCATAGGCACCAAAGGCCTCTGTGCAATAACTCATTAGTTCATACCTTACCTTGTCAACGCTCTGCCCGCATGGGATTATTCAGGAAATCCTCATAGGCTAGCTTAATGCCATCTTTTAACTTTGTCTTGTAAGTCCAGCCTAATTTCTCCGCCTTGGACACATCGAGAAGCTTGCGCGGTGTACCGTTTGGCTTGCTGGTATCCCAAGTGATTTCGCCTTCGTAGCCAACCACTTCTGCCACCAGTTCTGTGAGTTCCCTGATGGTGAGTTCTTTGCCTGTTCCCGCATTTACAGTTTCATCACCGCTATAGTTGTTCATCAGGAACACGCAGAGATTAGCCAAATCATCTACATACAGGAATTCACGCAAAGGCGAACCGTCTCCCCAGCAGGTTACATTGGCCAGTCCCTGTTCCTTGGCTTCATGGAAACGGCGGATAAGAGCAGGCAGCACATGGCTGTGGGTGGGATGGTAATTGTCATGGGGCCCATAGAGATTGGTGGGCATTACAGAAATATAGTCCGTGCCATACTGCTTGTTCAGGAACTCGCAGTATTTCAGCCCGGAAATCTTGGCCAAGGCATAGGCTTCATTGGTCTTTTCCAGTTCCGAAGTCAACAGGCAGGATTCCTTCATGGGTTGTGGAGCCAAGCGCGGATAAATGCAGCTAGAGCCCAAGAACTCCAGCTTCTTGCAGCCATTTTTCCAAGCCGCATGGATTACATTCATCTCCAGCATCATATTGTCATACATGAAATCTGCTAACGCCTCACTGTTGGCCACAATACCGCCAACCTTAGCTGCTGCCAGGAATACATACTCTGGCTTTTCCTGTGCAAAGAATTCATTCACTGCCACCTGATCGATCAGATCCAGTTCTTTATGGGTACGTGTGATAATATTCGTATACCCCTGCCGTTCAAGTTCCCGCACAATGGCTGACCCCACCATGCCACGGTGTCCTGCCACATAGATTTTTGCATTCTTTTCCATCATTATGATACGCCTCTTTATTCCCACTTAATTTTATCCGCTTTGGAGATTGCCTCGCCAAGCTGCACTTCCATAATGGTCATACGGTTGCCCGCCGTAATCTTATGCTTGGAACCAATTGGCAGTTCCACAATATCCCCAGCCTTGACCGTACGTTCCTTCCCATCCAGCAGCACCGTACCTTCACCACTGACAATATTCCAAATCTCCCTGCGGTGCTCATGACTATGATAGTTCATACCATGACCAGCATTTAGCGTGACCTTGATGGTCAGGCTCTCATCCTCTACATCGATAATCTGGAAACTGCCCCAGGATTTTTCCGCAAACCTCACCTGCTGGGTGAGATTTTCCACATAGGGCTTGATATGGCTCGATGCATCCTTGTCAGCCACCAAAATTCCTTCGGGACTAGCTGCCACTACCAGATTGGATGCCCCCATCACCAAAATTGGTATATCCATTTCATTAACCACATGAGTGTCTGAACAATTATCGTCCATCGTTACATCACCAATAGCAGGCTCATGCATAATTTCCGTTAGGGTGTTCCATGTTCCCAGGTCTTTCCATTCCCCGGCATAGCGCAGAACACCGATACTCTGTTCCTTCTCCACCACCGCATAGTCGAAGCTGATTTTCGTCAGATTGCCGTAGTTTGCATACAAATCTTCGTAACCCTTGAAATCCAACAGTTCATGGGCCTTTTCCAAAACATAGCCCAACCGATAGGCAAAGACGCCGCCGTTCCACAAAGCACCCCTAGCGATATAATCTGCCGCCTTGGCTGCTGTGGGCTTCTCCTTGAAGGACACCACCTTGCTGACTTCATCTTTGGAAGCTGGCATAATATAGCCATATTTCTCACTGGGATACGTGGGCTCAATGCCCATCAACATCAGGTCAGCCGTACCTTCTGCCGCTAATTCCGTCAAATGCTGCACAGCCTTGTAGTAATCTGTGGACACATAGGGATCAACAGGGCAAACCGCCACAGCTTCATCCAGCCCTACCCCCTTCACATCATGAAGATAGGCACTGACCAGCACAATGGCAGGGAAAGTATCCCTACGACAAGGTTCCACAGAAATATCCACGTTGTCTCCCAGCTGATTCTTCAATGTGGACACCTGCGACTTGGATGTAGCCACTGTAACATCAGCAGACTGATTAACCTTGCGAATCTGTCGAAACACCCGCTGTGCCATAGAGATATACTCCCCATCCACTTGCGGGAACAGCGGAATAAACTGCTTGGAACGGATATCGTTGGAAAGTGGCCATAAACGTTTTCCAGAACCACCGGATAATAGGACAATATGCAGTTTTTCCATCATTTTATAGTGCCCTTTTCCATGAACTCGACCAAATTCACATGTTCCTTTAAGCGCTCGGCAGCCACTTTTTTCATATCATGTTTCACCATGATTTCTACCAGCTGTTCAAAGGTCGTCTTCGTTGGATTCCAGCCAAGATCGTTCTTTGCCTTGGTAGGATCACCCCAAAGATTTACCACATCCGTCGGCCGATAGAAATCCGGACTCACCTCGACTACGACCTTGCCCGTAGCCTTATCGATACCCTTTTCCTCCATGCCTTCACCTTCGAACTTCAGTTCAATACCGGCATGATGGAAGGCCAGCTGACAAAACTCACGAACAGAATGCTGCACACCGGTAGCAATGACAAAATCCTCTGGTTTGTCATGCTGGAGAATCAGCCACATGCATTCCACATAATCCTTGGCATAGCCCCAGTCGCGCAGGCTGTCGAGATTACCCAGATACAACTTATCCTGTTTGCCCTGAGCGATGCGTGCAGCCGCCAACGTAATCTTGCGTGTAACAAAGGTCTCACCACGACGTTCCGACTCATGGTTGAACAGAATACCGGAGCAGCAGAACATATCGTAAGCTTCACGATACTCCTTCGTAATCCAAAAGCCATACTGCTTTGCCACCGCATAGGGAGAATAGGGATGGAAGGGCGTATTTTCATTCTGCGGCACTTCTTCCACCTTACCATAAAGTTCCGATGTAGAAGCCTGATAAATGCGGCAGGTATCCTTCAATCCGCAAAGACGGACAGCCTCCAATATACGCAATACACCTGTAGCATCCACATCTGCCGTAAACTCCGGTGCATCAAAGGAAACCTGCACATGGCTCTGGGCTGCCAAATTATAAATTTCATCTGGGCGTACCGTACTGATAACAGCCATCAGGCCCATAGAATCACCCATATCACCATAATGCAGATGAAAATTCGGTTTGCCTTCTAAATGAGCAATACGTTCACGATAGTCCACAGATGAACGGCGAATAATGCCATGCACATCATAACCCTTTTCCAGCAAAAACTCTGCCAAATAAGAACCATCCTGTCCGGTAACACCAGTAATTAATGCCTTTTTCATAAGTAAGATTTACCCCTCTTTCAAGCAACATTTGAACCAAACTCAATAAAGAATTGTACATGCAAATTTACGCAAACTTTTATTGTAAAGCTCCACATGAGCAATCCACCTACAATTTATTTACGCCACCCGTTTAGCAACCTCCAAATAATCGGGTATCGTATAGAAAAAAATCTTGCCATGTAAATAGATATTAATACAGTAAAAAAAATTGTAAAAAAATACTGCAATAACATGTAATATAATCTTAAATTAATAAACACAGCCTTACACAAGGATATAATTACAAAATGGACACAGTAAATAAAAAAAGAATATCTCATATACCATTTTTCTTTAAAAAAAGATATGTTCATGTAAACATAAATTATCATCGGAATGCATATAATTCTAAACGCATAATAAAACATTTTTTGATTAAAGTTTAGCAAATCATATTGATTATTAGGAAGAAACCACGGAATAATAATCAAGAGTATAACGAACGATGATACGATGATACGATGATACGATGATACGATGATACGATGATACGATGATACGATGATTTTACTATAAATACCACCCATTAAATACACTGGCATCCAATATACGAAAGATCTATATTCAACAACACCTAATATCGATAACAAAGCACTGATAAAAATTATTATAACTGCAGCTTTTACATATTTTATTACATAAAACAAAAATAATGACAAAATGCTAAAAATAATTAATTCACGTATAAACCACAACGGCATTGTTGTTGACAATAACAATGCATCAACAAAGCCACTACAACTAAATTTCTCATTTGTGTACAAAACATGTTTAACATACCCTAAGGAATTATAAAAAACATATGGTAACACCAACGAATAGAATCTTCTTTTTAATTTATTTTTATATCCTTCAAAGCTGCCATCAAATGTTCTGTAAAAAAGGAATGCTGATATAAAGAAAAAAAACGGCACAGCATACTCAGAGACATTGTAAAAATACCTTTCTATTAAATAAGTAACATCTAAAGCATCATAATTTTCATAATGAATATTCACATTAAAACTATGATGCATAACTATTAGAATTGCCAAAACAAAATTAAGTTGTGTTAAGTTTTTTAAAAAACGTTCTTCAGTATCCATAATTTCTTCATCACTTCACTTTATTAAACATTGATATTGAACTTCGAAAAAAATTCTTAGCACTTTTAAAATTTTTAGTATTATGCCAAATCATCCACATCATAATGAAATAAATAATCAAACTTATAATAACCCGCTTCATAATTTCAAACGGTAATATTAACTGTCCACTAACTGAAATTACATATAACACTAAACATGCAATACATATTGTAGTAAAAAAATATATAATTTGACTATTTAAATATTCACAAAGATTATTCCGTCCAAAATAGTATTTAAATGTTACAAAAGACGATCCTAAAAAACCTACTAGAAAACATGAAATCAAACTAGCTAAAACTACACCTAAAACGCCACAATATTTAATAAAAATATAGTTTAGAACGACATTGACAATCACTTCTAATACTGTACGATATCTTTGTTCCCACCACAAACCAGCTGCATCGTTATACATGCCTCTTACATCACCCATTTTTAACACATAAAAATATGCACTCATAGCAATTACTACGTAAAATGGTAACATATAATCTTCGCCTAACCACAACATCATGAATGGTTGATATGTAACCAGAAGAATAATTGTCATTCCTCCAGCAATAAACATGTATATAAAATTGAATAATTTAAAATCATTATAGTTTTTACTTGCAGATTCCGTGGCAATACTATTACCAATACTTGCTACTACAGCTTGAGATACAACCCCCATAACACTAATAACTCCAGTTAATATGAGATAGTAATTATTATAAACTGCCACGGTATACAAGCCTAAATACGCAGATAAAAACATATTATCAAAGCTATTACGGCTCACTCCACATAACTTATATATCATCAACCCCACTACTCTTTTTCTTATATCTTTATATAAAGCACTATCAATATCCCCTTTACATACATAAATTGGATAATATTTATCCGTTATACATTTCACTAAAAAATTATTAAGAATCGTAAATAATGGAAAGACCAACACATAAGCATAATAATTATTAAAAACAAAAACAAGTATAATTTGAACAGTACATCTAAACAATAGCATTATACTATCTATATTGCTAATAATATCTGCTCTTTGATCAGCGATTATTATCGAATTTTTATATGCATACAAAAAATATCCTAACACCGTATTAAATAAATATAAAATGTACAACACATATATATTCATATCAGAAGGAATTGTTCCAGATATTATTCTATCCAGAAAAGGCATAAATAATAAGCCAAGCCCAAAAATCACCGCCCCCATAAAACGATAAATTTTTCTGTAAAACGACAATAAAGCACAAATAATTGTTGTGTTTTTTTCTGCTAAAGGTCTGTACAAACTAAACACAACAGCTGAAGAAAACCCTAATTCAGCTACATTTAAAACTTGCAATATTGATACAAAAAGCCCATCGAGGCCTAAATACTCAATTCCAATCTTATATATAATCAATGACCTAAGCAAAAATGGAACAATTATCTTTACAATACGATTTATCATTCCAAAAAAAATATTTCGCCAAGCATTTGTTGTACGGCTCAATTAACATCCACCTTTTTTAAAATAATCATATTTATGTGGAATAGTAAAACAATTTCCTATTATACATTTTTTATTTTTTTATTATAAAGTAATCTTTCCAAAATCAAAGGCCAAACATAACATATTACAATAGAATTCATATGCATATTGGAAAATAAAATAAACACACACATAATATACCCAAATCTAAAAACGCTACGGACATCCCCTAGTTCACAATAATCTCTATACCAAGAAGATGCCAGCCAACCGTACAGCATAGACAAAACACATACTCCAATCCCCCCCCCGTCGCAATAGAATTGAAAAACATTTGTTGTATATGTATTATATATATGATGTGGTGCTATTGGAACTATATAATCGTGCAATGAATTAACCAAATATGTTGCATCAGCAAATAATGAAAAATCCTCATTTATCAGCAATTTAATCGTTGCAAAAAATGGTGCAAAAACGCCTCTAAACGTAGTAAGACCAAATGTATAATCAACACCAAACATATCCCACGTTGATAATCTTATATCTAACAATTTAAAACACCCAATATAATAATAATATAAATTTTGAAACAAACTATAAGAATCCCCATGATTATCATGACGCAACGTAGAAATTACAAGGAATGCAGAAAACAAAGCAATAATTATGCCGAAAGAAAACCATTTAATTTTTCTTTTTATTAATATATTTTTACGCATTTCATTTAGTATTGATTTTCTCATCAAAATTGCATAAAACAAAAAGAACAAAATAAGAAACACTAAAATTGTACGCTTAAAATCTGCTAAAAATCTTATGAGAAATAATCCGAAAGCAATGAGCAAATATTTCTTTTTAAATGTCTTATAATATAACAATATCGATGTCGGAATTAAAAGATATAACAACGGATAACCTATATATTGTTGCACCTGAGCACCTAAATCTGTATAAACATCTTTCAATTCCTCCGCTTCACCAACTACAACTCTTGCCATCAAAAAATAGGCTGCACTTACACTAAGGCCTTCAGATATAACAACACCTATTAAAGAAAAATTTTGCCATAAAGAAATCACACAAGCAATCAATAAAACATAATAAAATTTTAAATTTATATCAAATTTATTATGTTTTATATTAAACTTATTTCTTATAACCAAATTTAGTATATGTCCGATGACAAAAAAACACACACTTACAAAAGCCAAAAAATAAGTCTCATTACTAATTTCATATATGTCATAAAACTGAGCAGATGCCAGAAGCATAATCATAAACCAAAAAAATGAATATACCGTAGCAGGATTATAAATACAATTATCCAATCTATAACAAAAAGCACACAAAAGCAACGTACCAAAAGCCACTATTATGTTCATATATTTACCTTCTTATTGTGTAATTATTTTATAAATTTCTCTTGCGCAACGCTCTTTAGTAAAACTATTTGAATAAATACGCGCAGCGTTAATCACGTTAACCATATCATTCCAATTTCTCTTTGCAAATAATAATTTCTCTACCAAATCATTTACACTATTTTCTTTAAATATCAATCCAACTTTACCTGAAATCAATTCGGGCACTGCTCCAGCATTATTACCTATAACTAATATCCCCGATGCCATATCTTCGATAATTGTCCGTCCAAACGCCTCATTTTTTGAACAAACTAAAGCAATATCTATTTTAGATCTCAATGAATTCATGTCCTTTACAAAACCACAGAATTCAACGTTGGTTATTTTTTCTTTTTTCGCATATTTGATTAATTTTTTAGCATAATCATTCACTTGACCAGCAATATACAATCTAATATCTTCTTCTTTTATTTTTTTCATCGCTTCTAGTGCAAGTTTCTGCCCTTTACCTTCAGAAATCGTACCTGTAATAAGCACATTTAATCCATCATGCTTCTCTTTTTTGATTTTATTTTCTATAACAATATCATTATATATCATTGAAACATTATCACATATATTAAACTCCTTTCTATAAAATTCTTTCAAAGCATTAGATATCATAATAATATTGTTAGATTTCTTAACCAAATACTTAAACAACATAGGAAACACTCTATTAAAGCTTTGATCCAAATAGCCGAACTCCCTAAAATGCCATATATGTTTAGAGTCTAGCATAAATGCCAATTGTGAACCAATATACAATGTAGAAGTATTCGTATACACCCAATCTATCTTTACATTTTTAAATTTAAAATATACAACTAAACACCAAATAGAAGATATTAACAACTTCATAACTCCTATATAATACCTAAACACTGTGCTGAGTACATTACTTCCTTTTCTATATGTAACCCCCCCATAAAATCCACGTATAGATTTCACACCAATATATTCTAATTGTTCAACTAGATTTCCTTTTTTTTGAGGTACAATAGCGTAGACATCAATTCCTTTTTCTTTTAGATATTTTACATTTGAAAGAAACGATCTTGTTGCACCACTATATATATCATTATCATGAAAAACAGCTATAACTCTCATAGTCACAATTCTCCCAAAATTATTCTCACTCTACGCCCTATCTCTTTCAGCAGATGTCCAGACGAAATTTTCGTACTACACAATAACATAATTCTGCTCCTAAATGAATCTTTATAAAAAGCGACCTGTCTTAGTATGTCCTTATCATATATATTTAAATTATCGTCATACAAGCTTAATAACAATTTCGCACGTGGTTCAAATTCAGCTCTTAACTTTAGTAAACTAGTCATTTTTTTTATATTCTGCCAAATTTTTTCTAAGCCAAATTTCACTTGTCCGCTCACATTATCCCCATGTTGTCTATATAATATATATGATTTTTCATCATATATGCATCTTCCTTTAAATGTGCATAACCATAATATCCAGTTATCATGTGCCAGATAGTAATCATATTTTATTTTACTCATCTCATCCAATGCTTTAAAATTAAAAACGCATGTACATCCCCACGCACACATTTCTGTAGCTACAAACTCACTTGTAGTTTTTACATATCCTTTCTTAAACTTATAACCAATAAAATTTAATTTTTCGTCTACCACCTTAAGATTTGAATAATATAAATTAGGCATTTTATCGTTCATTTTACTTAACAATTTAACTGCAACGGGAATTTTATCTCTTTCCCACACATCATCCTGGTCAGAAAAGGCGTAATATTTACATGTATCCAGATTCTTTTTCGCATAATAAATTAACTCATAAAAGCTACATTCTGCTCCGATATTATGTCCTCTTATTAATCTTATTTCTCTATTTGGTGGTAAGTTTTTTTTTAATGAATCTATAATTTCAACAGTTTTATCTTGCGAGCCATCATCCCTAATTAGTAAAATTAGATGTTTAATATTTTGTTTCATTATGGAATCTATCTGTTCATAAATATACTTTTCTCCATTATATGTAGACATCATAACACATACCATAACAATAATTTACACATCCTCATAATTATAAATAATTACCATTTTCTTTTATCGAACACTATGATTGCTACGTCAGCTGTACTTGACGACCGAATGATTTTAGGCGATTTTCGTATGCATTTACGTCGTGGTGGACAAGATTTACCACTATTTCTAACGATGACACTCCTTAGTAAAGCTCTAATTATACAATTAGCTTATGAATATGAACCAAAAATTTTTCGCACAATACGCTGCAATGAGAAAGGGATATAATCGTAAAACAAAATGCTTCTATACATACTAAAATCATATTTAAGATTTTCAAGTCTTGACATTTGCTTACGTTTTGTAGATAATAATATTCCTTTTTTACTAATTCTATCATAGGCCTTTCTCTCATACTTGCCTTTAATTACCAAATTATCTACTGGTAATGCTTCATAAGCACATCCGTACCACCTATAATATTTATCGGTTCTTTCCGAACCATATATTTCAAAGTCCCACGCAGAATCATGACTATTACAAATCTGTTTTAAAATTGATTTTTTCCATATAGCAATAACAGCTGACGAACGATATGCAGCTCCACTAGGGATTAAGCCAATTCCAGCCTTAATATTTTTTAAATTCATAGACTTTGTGTGATTCAACTTCATATAGTCCATCTCTTCATTTAAAAATTTATCAAATAATTTATCAATCTTATCTGTATCTACCTTATACTTAAAAAAAAGATCATCAAATATAGTTAATACATATTCTTCTGTTATTTTTTCCAATGCTCCTAAAAGATTACTTCCCCAGGATATATCATCTCCCACTTCTAATGAAATCACACTTTCTTCATCAAATCTCTTGTGATTTGTAATCAAATATATCCTTTTATCACAATCAGGCCACATTTTCTTGAAGTTTTCGAAAAAAGGTTTCCATAAGTCTTCATAATTATCACATGATAATATTAAAATTGCTAAAGATTTTCTTCTCTCATTCATAACGTATATCTGCCGAGTTTTTAAACACGACTATCCCTTTCTATTTCTTGATGAAATTATTCCTTCCCAAACTCTATTCACTTACTTTCGATAAAAGCATATTTCCCTTAGTTGGTTGTTCTCTATTAGTAAAGTAAAATCCTTTTAGTTTACCATCAACTAATCTTAATTCATTATAACCAACATGAAATTGCAGTGCTGTACTCATTGCTCTCGATTGATTTTTATATGTAAATTTCAATACCGGTGATTGCATATCAGAAGTATCTATCTGCACCATATCAGCTACCGATGTTGAATTTGTATTAGGAAATTCACAACGACAATTTATCGTTCTCCATGTTTGTTCAATTTCAAGTATAACAGGTATTTCCATTACTTCGTTATATGAACTTTGAAGCATCCCCTGCCATTTACCGGAAAAATCATGCATATCCAATATTTTTAGTAAATATTTATTCTTCCACAAATATTTATCAAATGACCAATCAATAATTTTAAACAACAGAGAAACGCTAAAAATAGATAACAAGGAACTCTGTGCTTTTGAGATGACAATATTAAAAGAAGGAAGCAATTTTGCCAACAATTCAAATAGCATATTTACTCCTGATTCTACAAATGGATAGGCAGTAACACTGGAAATAGTTAAATAAAATATAACATTTATTTTATTGCCATTATTCCACGAATATCTCATCATAATAAAATAGCCTCAAAAAATATTTCCAAACTTTGTTTTCAAACTATTTATTGCTTCAATGTTGCTTGAAGTAATTTGTACTAACAGTAAAGAACTTTGTAAACCATACAAACCATCTAATATTCTATTCTTTCTGTTTTCAGATATACAACCAAATAAATCCTCATATGGTTGAACTGGTTTAACACATGAGAAATGCATATTTAATGTCTCAATAATTTTTGAAACCGTGTCATATAGAGCTTCATCATCCTTCTGGTTCCTTTGGTAACAATTACTTACCAATATCGTTATTTCAATTCCTTTTAAAGGAATACTACAGTTAGTCTTCCACCCCTTTAAATACAACACAATTCTTCTCAGTTGTTCACTATTATTTTTTACCTTTTTTATAAACCAATCCCTAAATGCTTTTGGATCACTTAATACCCATCCTTTTGTTTTGTGTGCCAAATATGCATTATCGCCATCCATCACATATATCGGCAAATCGATATGATATCCCGCTGAATAATTTACTCGAATGCAAGTATCCTTATTAATTATTGATTCTGTATGATCAGCAACAGCTTCTATTATCCAACCGTGTACTCGACTAGCCGTAAGATCTTTTTTTCTATATGAAAGATATATGCCATCATCAATATCGTATTGCTGACCTTGTCCCCACAAATTGATAGTTGTTTTCATGGCAAATGAACCTTGCCAACAAAATTTAGGAACAGGCTTACCAGTATTTATAAACCAAGACCTAATTCTATTGCGCAATGCATCTCGACCTCTGCGCAATCTGTCCTCATTAGCCGACGATAGCTTTATTCTTTGATAATAAGAACGAAATTCTCTATCCATATCTGCCATATATAATCCCCACTTAGCTGTATTAAAGCCAATACTTTTTTATAGAGTTATAACACCACTTCATAATGTGAAATAAAACTATAACACGCTTTATGCCCTCGTCTTTTGTTTGAATTTCCCAAATTTGTCTAACACTATCTAATTTATTAGAACTCAAAGAATTATGACCCACTCTATACATATTTAGCACTTCGTTAATACCCACTGCATTACATCCATTACGCAAGAGTCTCAACCAAGTTGCATAATCTTGTCCACCACGACGCAAATGCATACGAAAATCGCCTAAGCTCATTCGGTCGATAAGTACAGTTGACGTAGCAATCATAGTGTTCGATAAAAGAAAATGGTAATCGATTGACTCCACAACATCTCTTTTACTTTTGACCAACTTACCATCCTCATCTATCATTTCAATGGCAGTATACGAAAATGGTGATTTTTTTTCTTCCATAAGCTTGATTTGACATGCGATCTTCTCTGGCCGCCATACATCATCTGCATCCAAAAAGGCAACATATTGACCTTGAGCAAGCTCCAACGCCTTATTCCTTGCATATCCTGCTCCCATATTTTGGGGTTGCAAATAATACTTGATCTGGGGATAATTCTGCTGGTATTTTCGAATAATATCAGCAGAATTATCTTTTGAACAGTCATCGACCAATATCATCTCTATATGGGGATATGTTTGCGCTAAAACTGATTCTATAGATTGTTTTAAATATTTCTCCGCATTGTAAACAGGCGTTATTACAGAAACTAACCCTGCTACATAGTCATCTGCCACTCTATTCCCATACTCTTCAAATCGTTTAATATCCGCCATTACATTGTTCCTATCAATAAACTGCCGTTACCCACGCTTTATGCTGCTCATCCGTCCCTAATACAGCATCTAAGTACTTCTTGTGAAGTATTCCTGTAATTTCACCTACATTATTGGTAATACTATATTTATCCACACTGTAGACAGGAGTAATCTCCATAGCAGAGCCACAAAGGAATGCCTCATCAGCAGTATAAAGCTCCGTGCGGTCTATGCTGCGTTCAACCACCTCTATGCCACTTTCCTTTGCCAACGTTATAACAGTATCGCGGGTAATGCTTTCCAGGACGCTGTCCGTAAGCTGCGGGGTAACAAGTTTGCCGCCTTTAATCATGAAAAAACACGAGCCCGGGCCCTCGGAAACTTTGCCTTTTGCATTCAAGAAAATGCAAGTATCGTATCCATTACGCAGGGCTTCACGCTGTCCCATACGGGAGTTAATGTAATTTGCACCACATTTGATGCGTGGGCTCAGTGTAGTATCATCAATACGCTGCCATGATGTCACGCAACAGTTCAGACCTTTTTTATTATATTCTGCACTCGTGCGTCCTCTTGGAATCGGTGCCACGAACATATCTGCTGGTTCTTCTGATCCCCAGGAACCAAAACCATCTACAAAAATTGTTTGACGAACGGAAAGATTTTCATCGTATTCATTTGCTTTTACCGTATCGATCAAAGCTTTCTTCATTTCGTCCACAGTATAGGGTGCTTTTATCTGTATGAGTTTGAGGGAACGGATCAATCTTGCATAATGATCCTCTAAGCGAAATGCATACAACTGCTTTTCGTCGTCATTCCAGTAACATGGGATTCCTTCAAAAACATTTAAACCAAACTGTGATGTTGGTGCCAGTACATTGATTTTTGCATCATTGACATTCAGGATTTCACCCTTGAACCAAATTCTTCTATTAGCCACATCATATTTCATCTATATCGCCTCTATAATTATTCTTCATCTGGTAAATGCGCAATGCGAATGATTTCTGCCTCTGCTAACTGTGCAGACTCCACATCATTCTGCGCACCTTCAACCTTCTCTTCATAAATATCCGCTTTATGAAACACCTTCATCAAGGTTTCCCATATAATCTGAAAATCCAGCAGGATACCTCGCTGTTTGAATTCATCAATGTATTGATTATCCAATGTCACTTTTTCATCCCAGGAGTTCTCGTTTCGCCCTCTGGCTTGCGCCAGCCCGGTGATTCCTCCTATGACGGTAAAGCGTTTCTTATACTTTTTATTCAGGGTTTCATAATCGCCAAGCTCATATGTTACGCAGGGACGTGGTCCTACCACAGAAATATCGCCCTTGAATACATTAAAAAGCTGTGGCAATTCATCCAGACTGGAATTGCGCAGGAATCTTCCTACCTTCGTTACTCGAGGATCATTTTCATAGTTAAAAAGCCCTGTCCCCACTTTTTCTGCATTGACTACCATAGACCGAAACTTATACATCTGAAAAATTTTTCCATTCTTCGTCCGTCTTCCCTGCGAAAAAATAACAGGCCCTTCCGAGTCAAGTTTTATCGCAATAGCAATTACAACAAAGAGAGGCAATAACAACAACAACGTAATGCCTGCAGAACAAATATCAAATATGCGTTTCAATATATAATTCATTTGAAGCGCTGTATTACTCATAAATCATATTCTCCTGACCATTCAGAAACTATACGTTTGAAACAAGTCATCAAACTTCTCTGCACGTTTGACCAGCTTAATCTGATCCATACCCTTGCATATATCCAGCACAGCGAAATTAGGCAGGATAAAGGGCGGTTTCATCACAACAGAGTAAGAACCACAGTTGCTGATTACCAAAAAGTCACCAATAGATAGCGCTCCGACATAATCTTTTACCAGACAATCGCCTTCAATACAGGTAAATCCTACAATATCCAAATCTGTATAGACTTCTCTTTGCTCTTCATCTGCGAATACAATCTGATAGGGAGGATTAATTCCGCTCATGCTGATATTCTTCTGAGAACCTAAAACTGTCGCAATTGTCTTCCCTCGGACTGATTTTATGGTCTCAATCCGTGTAACGAACTTCATACAGTCACCTGCTAAGGCAGAGCCAGGCTCAATGAATAATTCAGGCGCTTCTGGATTATTGGCAAAATGGGCTGCCATACGACTGGTTACAATTTCCGCATAATCTGCATAGTTCTGTCCTTCAATATGAAGCTGCTCTTTCAAACTGTCCGGCATCTTACCATAAATGCCACCGCCCAGATCAATACGCTGTGGCTTCAAACCGTAAACAGAAGCTACTTTATCATATGTCCGCAGCATACCTTCTGTTCGTGCAGCCCAGTATTTAACATCACGTTTGGCAAAATGACACTGTAGTTCAATGAGTTGTATATTTTCCGTGTCACGAATCATCTTCAGTACGTAGTCAAAGTCTTCACCGTCTACATCAACACCAAAACGCGAAAGCACGCCATCCTGAACATCAAAATTACACCGGACACCTACATGAATATGCGTTTTTTTATGTTTTAAGGCTATTTCCCGAATGGTATCTGCTTCATGAGGAGAGTCAATATTGACAGTTCCACCTTGGAGCAGAAAATCTTCCATTACCTGTGTATTCTTTATCGGCCCATTCCAAATGATACGCTGGTGCAGTACACCGCAGCGAAGAGCAATTTCCAGTTCCATATCCGAAACGACTTCGGCAAATCCGCCCATCTCATACACGATTTTCACAAGATCTGGTATGTAATTTGTCTTATAGGAATAGGCAATATTGAAGTTTGGATAATTCTTCTTGAATTCTGCAGACAACTCCTGATAGTTTTCCCGAAATGCTTCTGTATCCAGCAAGTAAAAGGCATTGCCATAATCATTTGCGAGCTTCAGCAAATTTTCCGTATTAATTTGTTTGTCCAGCGATGCTGACATCCAATCATCTCCATATCTTCACACTGCCGTTTTATGTCTTTTGGCTGCAATCGTATTAGCTACTGTCGCAATATCATATTCCAATTGCAACTTGTTCTGTATGAAATCCTGCGCATTCATTGCCGCAATCTTTTTCTCAAAGGCTTTGATGTCTTTCATATTTCGTGCGAAAGTCAATTCCACATCCGCTAATGAATCCATCTTTTGGTAATTACAAAAGGATCTGGAAAGGATTGCCCGCGTTGACCCCAGACGATAATGTTCCATTATGATTTTTTCTGCTGGAACTGCGCCTTCACCAATTTTCGCAATACCGCCAAAGCCATACGGTATCCCCGCTGCTTTGAACTTTTTGCACAACGCCTCAACCTTCCCATTGGTCAACAGTTCAAACATGAAATTCAATCCATATGACAGATGAAGATCATTCAATCCAATGTGAATTTCGTCAATACCGCCATATGCCAGAACTTCATCCACGCATTCAAACGCTTCCTTGGTTTCCAAAAGCAATGTGGTTTTCACGCGCCCATCTACATAGGCTAAAAACTCCTTTACATCGGACAGGGACTTCCACATCGGCAACATGATCATATCTGCACCGGCTTCAATAACCTGCTCAATCTCGTCTTTCGACTGCGGATTCAGCGGATTAACTCGCACAAGCATCTCTGACGTACTCAAAACCGGAACAATTCTTTTGATATCTGCAATGGAATGATGCGATTTCACGGAATCAATATGACCTTGACGTTCCTCTTTCCCCAAGGTTTCTAAATCCACCCATACTCTGTCCACACCATACTTCTGCGCGATTTTCGCTACTTCCGGATCATTGGTTATATACATAAACTTTAATGACATAGTCAAAACTCCATTTCCAATTCCTACACAAACAACAGTCAACTGATGTTTTCTGCAGGGTGATAAGTAGATACCATAGCTTTTACGCGCACACGGATATCGTTTTTGTTTTTATAGGCTGACACCATTAGTTCGTCCAATTCTTCCAGGAACTCTTCTGTATCGAAGGGAATGGGACAGCCGATATGAATCAGGTCGTTCTCGGTTTTTTTCAGGCCTTCCTCAGCCATGAGTTTTTCCTCGAATAATTTCTCCCCGGGACGCAGGCCGGTATAGTCAATGTCAATATCCACACCAAGTTTCAAGCCGGACAGGCGGATGAGGTTCTTGGCCAAATCGGCAATCTTGACGGGGCTGCCCATATCCAGGACGAAGATCTCGCCGCCTTTGGCATAGGTGCCGGCCAGCATTACGAGACTCACTGCCTCGGGGATGGTCATAAAGTAACGGATGATATCGGGATGCGTTACTGTCAGGTTATGGCCAGCGGCAATCTGTTTCTGAAAGATTGGAATCACTGAACCATTGCTGCCCAGAACATTGCCGAAGCGTACAGCCACAAATTCCGTCTTAACATTTTCAAAGATTTTTCCCGTGCCATCCGCATCGGCATTCTCCAACCCTTCATGCGTGAACAACTGAGGGATTTCATTGGCTTTGCCGGCCTTAATCTTGGCATCAAAGGACTGAATGATCATCTCGCAGAGGCGCTTCGTTGCCCCCATAATATTGGTGGGATTGACAGCCTTGTCCGTGCTGATAAGCACGAAGCGTTCACAGCCATGCACCATGGCGGCATAGGCCGTCTTGAAGGTGCCGATGGCGTTGTTCTTGACCGCTTCGCAGGGGCTGTCCTCCATCAGCGGCACATGTTTATGGGCTGCTGCATGGTAGACAATCTGGGGCCGATACTCCTCGAATATCTGGAACATCCGGCGGCTGTCCCGCACGGAGGCAATGAGCACCACCAAATCAAGCTCCGGATACCTATCCCGCAATTCCAGCTGGACATTGTAGACATTGTTTTCATAGATATCCACCAGGATTAGCTGCTCAGGCTGGTGGGCTGCAATCTGGCGGGCCAGCTCCGAACCAATGGAACCGCCGCCGCCTGTGACGAGAACACGTTTACCATGGATAAACTGGAACACATCGCTGAGATCCGCCTTCACCGGTTCCCGGCCCAGCAGATCCTCAACGGATACCTTCTTCATGGCGCTGACAGACAACTGGCCATTGACCAGCTGATAGAGCCCCGGCAGCTGCTTCAGCTCACAGTCCGTTTCCTTGCAGATATTGAGCAGATCCCGCTTTTCTGCGGCACTGGCGCTGGGTACTGTCAGGTAAATTTTGTCAATCTGATATTTCTCCACACTGGCCAGGATTTCGTCCCGGCCTCCAACTATGGGCACACCATCCACCAGACGATTCCATTTGGTGGGATCATCGTCGATAAAGCAACAGACTTTCTCATTGGTCCGGACGGATCTCTTGATATCCCGCATAATGAGCTGACCAGCACTGCCAGCACCAATCAGCATCACTCGCGAGCCTTCACCTCTCCGATCCTGCTGCGCCACCCGCAAAAGCAGGATAAAGCGATAGGCAAACCGCACGCCCAGCACCAGACCGAACTGAATAGCAGCTCCCATGATGTAATAGGATATGGGCATATTCCCCACAAAAAAGTTCATGCCCACTGCCATCAACAGGATGGTAGCCAGATTTCCGTAGATGATGCGCAGCAGTTCTGAGAAACTGGCAAAACGCCACAGGCTATGGTACAGCCGCAATCCATAGAAAATGAGCAGACTGAGAACCGTATATACCGGCGTATATGACTCCCAGTTCGCCAGATAATCTGCCGGTATCCGGGAGTATTGAAAATCAAACCGCAGCAGCAGCGCCAGGAAATATCCTGCATTCAATGCTACGGCGTCATAAACAGCCAGCATCCACGCCATTATTTTCCATTGTTCGATATCGAGCTTAACCAAAATCTACCATTCCTCATTCAATCCTTTTGTTTGCTCTTATGTCTGCCTTTATGTTTCTCGTGCTTTTCGTCGTAATAATAGTAATAGCCATAGCCGTAACCATAACCGGCTTTATTCTTCTTCGGCACGCCGTTGAGCACTGTACCAATGATATTCACCTGGCTCTGAACCAGACGCTGCTTGGCCTCCTTGGCCTCATCCGGTGTAACTTTGCCGGAACGGACTACAAATACGACACCATCCATCTTCGTACCGATAATGGTCGCATCCGTTACCGCCAAGATCGGCGGCATATCGATGAACACATAGTCGTAGTTCTCTCCCACGGTCTTGAGCAGATTGTCCATCCGCTCAGAACCCAGCATTTCCGATGGATTCGGCGGCACCGGGCCACTGGGCAGCACATCCAGATTCTGTATGACATTGTTCTGAATCATACTCTCCAGAGATTCACCCGTGGCGATGATATTGCTAAGGCCCTTATTCTGGAGGCGGAATTTCTTATGCTGTACCGGCTTGCGCATATCCGCATCGATCAGCAACACCCGCTTGCCATCCTGGGCCATGGCAATGGCCACATTGGATATGGTGGTGGACTTGCCTTCGCCTGGCGTTGCCGAGGTGAAGCTGATGAATTTGATCATCTTGCCTGCACCGGCAAACTGCAGATTCGTTCGAATCGCACGATAGGCTTCGGAAATCGGCGATTTCGCATCATTATGTACAATTAAATCGATATTAGCCATTATTTCCTCCTCAGCAGACGATTGCGAATTCCTTCCAGCAGACCGATATCCTCTTCCTTATCCAGACCATTGGCATCGGGGATAATACCGAGCACCGGCAGTTCGAGATAATGCTCCACATCCTCAGTGGTACGCATTCTGCGGTTGAGGATGCCCTTGGCCGTCACGAAAGCGGAACCAGTCAACAGGCCCAGGAGCAATGCCACCAGCATGGTCATGGCCTTTTTCGGCTTGATGGGTTCTTCCGGCAGGGTTGCGGAATCGACTACCTGCACTTCCGTGGGCACCATATTCTCGGCAATCTTCGCTTCTTCCAACCGTTTGGCCAGCATGACGTAGATTTCCTGAGCTACTTCCGTATCACGTTTGACCCGGACATAGCCCTGTTCTTTTTCCGGCAGTTTGGAAATCAAATCTTCATTTTCCTTGTCCAGAGCAGCCAGAGCCTTGGCCTTTGCCTGTTCTACGGCTACCATGGCTTCGTTCTGGAATTTATCCGCCAGCAGTTTCTGCTGTACGCTGCTGCTGGAAGGTGCCTGACGGGCCACAATGCTGCCGATTTCCTTCTCCATGGAAGCCTGTACATTGGCAATCTTCTGATTGACAGCCTGCATCTTCTCATGGTCTTCCGTATAGATGCCCGTATAACCAGCCTTTTCCGCAGCCAGCTGAGCCAGCTGTACCTTGTACTGCTGCAGAGCAGCACTGTCGGCAATACCCCGGCCCGAATTGTCCAGCTGACCATTGATGGTTCCGAGGGCAGCCTGAGCCTGCTCCAGATTCAGTTTGTTGGCTGCCTTTTCCTTATCGATAATAGAAAGCTTATCTGTTATCTGCTTGATCTGATCCTGTGTGGAGAAAAGCTTGTTCTCCACCTGGAATTTCTGCAGCTTGTCTTCCGCATCGGAGAGTTCCTTCTTCGAGGACTCTACACGTTCTTCGAGGAAGGCACGGGTAGCGCCCTGTTCTGCATGGGACAATTCTGCCAACCGGCTCAGGAAGCCATCCACGATAAGCTGGTTTGCTTCCTGGGCCTGTTCCGGGCTTTTGCCCGTCACATCCACCTGCAGGATTTCCGTATCCTTGAAAGGTTTGGTCGTTACATGAGATTTGATATAGCCTTCATAAGAAGGTAATTTCCCGTCCTTATTCGGCTCTTCCGTCTTTTCAATCACCGGTTCGATGACATTGCGGCTCTTGAGGATCTCTGCATTCGTATTCATGCGCTGCGTGGTCATACCAGCATTGCCGGCCACGCTGGAGAGAATGGAATCCCCCAGCCCCTTCTCCTGCTTGATGCGCAGGAGAGAGGTTGACTGATAGGTCGGCGGCGTGATGAGCAGATAAGCTCCGGCGGCCACCAGGAACAGTGCCGTTATCTTGGCAATCTTCATGCGGCCGGTGACCATCAGATCCCATACTTCCCGCAAGTCTATGGTTACTTCTTTATCATCCACTGGTTCTATCTCTCCCCTGTTAGTCGCTGATTTTGGAAATGTTATAGGCCGCAGCAATGAGCGGTGCAATATCCCGTGCAAAAGTGATGCGGTGATTCCGCGTCAGATAAAGGATATCCCCTTCCTGCAGCTCATAATTCTGTGTCATATCGCCTTTGGTGATCATGGCGTTGAAGTCGACGTTGATCATATTCTGCTGATCCTCTTTGCGCACCAGAATGACCTTTTTCTTGGCGGCATCCGCCGTAAAGCTGCCAGCGGAACCGATTGCATCCACAATCGTATGACTCTTGGTCAGTTCCACCACACCGGGGTTCTTGACCTCGCCAAAGACATAGACGCGGACAGCCCCCATCTTGGTCAGGTTCACCGTGACTTCCGGATTCACATAATAGCGGGACAATGCCTGGGTAAGCAAGGAAGTAACCTCATCAATGGTCATGCCCGTCACATCCAGCGAACCCACATAGGGCAGCGACAATCTGCCATCCGGGCGAACCACATAAGGCGTAGCCACACTGTTGGGCGCATTGCTGATGCGCTCGTCCTGCAACACCGATATATTGAGTTCATCCCCGGGACGCAATGTATACTCTTTATTCTGCGCCCTCTGTGGACTTTGTACCGCAGGCTGCGCCGACGCCATTTCCTGCGCGGCCGCATCGCTGCTGCCAGCCATTACCGACACAGGCTGTGCCAATGTCAGTAATGTGGATATCACAAGTAATTCTTTTTTCATATAACCTTTATCCCCTCTTGTCTTATTTTTCCCCTATTTCTTGATTCAACGGCCAAACAACCGTCCCCAAAATCCCTTTTTCTCTTTTTGCCAGCTGTCAGGCAAGTCCGGGTAAATCATACCGCCTGCCAGCAAAGCCCGGGCATTGTCTGCGGACTCCTGTAATAAGTCTTCCCCGCCGTCACGCTTCGCCAGCGCCTTCTGGGCATGCTTCGTTTCCGGCGAACGCCAGTCTGTACGGTGGGCATCCGAGCCCAGGAAGCAGATCATCCGATTTTGCAGCAATGCTTCTGCCCTTTGCTGACAGGCTTCGCCGAAATCCCCGGCAAAACTGCCGATATTGCACTGTGTCAATATGCCCCGCTGCATCCAATCCAGCACTCGTTCCGGATGGTGCATAATGCGTGCATACCGTTCCGGATGCGCCAAAATAGGCTGATACTCGCGAAGCATCAGCTCAAACAGCATGGACTCGGTCTGATCCGGCTCGCTCTGCTCCGTAAGCTCTACCAGTATATAAGGAGACTCATTCAGACAGTAGTCACGGCCACCCTTCGGCAGGAAGCGCAAGGTGCTGTAGTTGAGTTCCACCTCAGCCCCAGCATGGATTTGTATGGGAATGTTCTCCTGAACCGCTGCTTCCTGCAGCGTCTGCGTACGAGCCTTAATGTCTTCCCAACGGGGCACAACCCCACGGCGATTGACATGTGGCGTCGCAAAAATCTCTTTCACCCCTGATGCTGCTGCCATCCGAAGCATATCCAATGACATTTCCTTCGAACGGGAACCATCATCCCCGTCAATATCGAAAAGAATATGTGCGTGCAAATCTATTTGCAAAATACACTGCCACCTTTCTCTATCGCAAGTACTTTCCTATGATAACATATTGCAATTATTGTTACAAGTGTTTTTAAGTTGCATTCTATAATACATAATGCATACAATATGAATTTAGGCAAATAAATAACCTCCAGCAAACCAGCTGACAGCTGATCTGTTGGAGGTTACTCCTTTGAACATTGCAATCTATATAATATTTATTTATTCATGTGCGATAATGATTCCGTGGGTAACAAGCGGTTTTGCAGCAGCATCCTGCATGGTGCAGGTGTAGATTGCCTCATCCGGATATGACAGGCGGCTACATATATAGAGCCTTGCATCCGCAGGCCAACCATGTTCCAGCAAAATCTGCGGTATCGTATGGGAATTATGCTGGCTGTCGGTAAGCATGCCCAGAATTTTTCCGGGCTTATATTCAATAGCCTCCGGTTGCGGCACTCGGCCATGGAAACTTGCCAGCGTGGCATCATGCCAGGGCAGAGCGATCTTGGCAAAGGCATATTGCATGGAGCTGATGCCGGGGATCACCTCGATCTGCTCCGGCGCAAATTCCCGACGCAGGGCATCCAACAGGGAATAATAGCCCGGATCGCCGGAGACCATAGCCACCACATCCGCCTTTGGCAGCCTGTCGCGGATAAAGGCCATCACACCTGGAATATCGGCAGTTATGGCGCAGGTATCCTGCCCGGCCTGGGCAAAGTCTGCCAAGGCACGTTTCCCCCCCACAAGGTACTTGGCACCCTGAATCGTTTTGAGCCCTTTGGGCACGATATAGTCGGGATTGCCGGGGCCAATGCCCACCACGATAATCTTATTCTGCTTGTCCATTCGGCAATCGACCGTTACTGAAAACTTATAAAAAGCCATAAACCTTCCGTAGAAAGTTAACTTTTACGTTCCATTCCTCATTCACTGCGTCCGCTTTTGCCGTCCCGAAGAACAGACTACTCACGTTTGATATAACGCTCCAAAGGCTTAAATTCCCGACTAACGAATCGGTACATATCTGCATTGACTTGTCGGTATCAGCTTGCAGATTTGGATAGCTCCGTTTCTCCATAGTGTTTGAGATTCAAAGATGCTTGAAAGTCACGGTCTATCACATTGCCACAGACAGGACAGACATATGTCCTGTCTGACAGCTTCAGGTCTTTATTTATATATCCGCATTCGACGCAAGTCTTGGAGCTTGGAAACCAGCGGTCAGCAATAACCACGGGAATTCTTGCCCAATGTGCCTTGTATTCAATCTGCCTGCGGAATTCATAAAAATTCTGTTCCTGAACTTTTTCAGACAGGTGCTTATTCTTCATCATGCCCTGCACATTCAGGTCTTCAAGGCATATAAACCTTGGCTTTCGGTTTATAATTATTCTCGTCGCCTGATGTACATGATTGGCTCTGATGTCAGCCAGCCTGTGGTTGATTCGTAAAAGTCGTTTTTCGCTTTTTATAAGGTTGCTTGTTTTGCAGTAACGCTCTCCTTTCTTGTTCATTTGGTATTTTCGCGATACCTGACGTTGCAACCTGTGTCGTTTCTTTTTGAGTTTCCTTATTGTATGGGACTTATTGATATTTTTGACTACTGTAGAGTCCGAGATTATCGCTAAATCCTTTATACCTAAATCAATGCCTACACCCTCAGTGTAGGAGCGTTTTGAGTGTTTGCGGACAAATTTCAGTCCTCGCATTGGCTTTAGCTTATACTTGACTACAAAGCCAATTCCCAGCCACCAGTTTTCACCGTCAAAAGTTATTCGCGGTTGGGTGTATTTCATACCAACAGGAATTCTGCCCTTTTCGGCAAGCCTTATCCAGTTGAGCCGTTGACGGTTCTTTTTCTTGCTGCCCGCAATACTCTCCAGTTTGACATGCGTATTGGTGAACTGTATCTTTACATTGTCCTGATAGAAACGAAAGTCACCATTCTTTTTGCTGCGAAACTTAGGGTGCCCGTTCATATCGTAGACTGTTGGTTTCCTGCCAATACGAACAAGATGATCCAATTTTTTAGGGCTATACTTGACATATCCAGGCTGTTTCTGTTTACGAAAGAAGTTCTTATATGCTATACACAAATCCTTGATAGCCTGCTTAGTGACATTGTTGGATATACCTAGAAGCCACAAGTATTCTCCAGAATTACGCAGAACAGTGAATTCTTTGCGAAGGTCATAATCACTTTGAAGTTTTCTGCCCTCCCTGAAATTCTCCATTTGCTTATCTAAAGCCCAATTATAGGCAAACCTCGAAGCTCCCGCAAACTGAAACAGTTTAGTTTTCTGTTTGTTGTTCGGCAACAGCCGTATCCTGACCGACTTTATCATCTGAATCACCACTCACTAATTCCTGAATCATCTTCTTCGCCTTGTGTGCCCGTTTTCCTTGGAGCTTACAGCTAAACACTGTAATTATTTGCACCAAGTCCTCGACAAGTTCTTGTTGCTCGCTCTTTTGAGTAGTATCGACTATTTCTATCTTGCAGCCATGTATAGCGGCAATCGTTTCGATAAGCTCAAAACCAAAGCGTAAAAGCCTGTCCTTATAAAGGATAACTACCTTCTCGGCCTGATTAGATTCAATTCTGCGAATAAGGTCTTGTAAACCCTTCTTCTTGTAATTGATTCCAGAACCAACGTCAATGATTATTTCAAAGGGCTGCCCCTGTGCGTATAGATATGTTCTCAGATTTTCTACCTGTCGCTCAAGGTCATCTTTTTGCTTGGGACTTGATACTCTGCAATAGCCGATAACTTTTTTAGAAGCCGTTTGAATGCCCGTCACAGCATTTAATTGGTCTTCTGAGTAATATCTGTAGCCATTTGACGAAGTGTGATGAGGATGGAGTTTTCCGCTCCTGTCCCAATTTCTCAGGGTTTGCGGAGTGACTCCGATGATTTTAGCAAACTTGTTGATAGTATAGTATTCCAAGTTCATCACCTCAATACTATACTATCAATAAGTTGTAATATAATCAAGAATATTTTATAACTATTTATATCTTTATTTTATCTGTCAGAAGCCTCCTAAATTCTGACAAATTTCCCGGGCCATATCATCCATGCCCAGCAGTTCTCCTGTTAAAGTCACCATCACCGTGCCCACCTGCATCTTCTGGAACAGATAGCGTTGAGCGCGGAGACTGGCCCGCTGAGCCAGAGTCTGACAGACCTTCGCCTGCAGCCCGGCCTTTGCCAGCACGGTCAGCGCGTCTTCCGTGGTATTGGCGCTGAGGATCTGCTGTACGCCCGCGGTATCCAGCCCTGCAGCAGCGGCATAGGCCGCCATGGTCTCCAGCCGCCCATCGGCAATGCGGTTATGGGTGTAGAAACAGCCCGCCGCCACTTTGATGAGCTTGCCGATATGGCCAAAGAGCAGAACCCGTTTGATTTCCCGCTTCTGCGCCGCTTCCAGCATGAAGCCGATAAAGTTGCTTGTCTGCACCATAGCTGCTTCCGGCAGCTGCCATTCCTTGGCCAGTCGCTCACCGATCTTGCCGGGCACGAAGATCAGATCCTCATAGCCTGCGGCTTTGGCCACATCGATCTGGGGTACCAGCGAATTCTTGAAGCCCTCTTCGGACATGGGGCGCAATACCCCTGTCGTGCCAATCACGGAAATTCCACCCTCCACTCCTAAAATAGGATTCAAGGTTTGTTTGGCCAGCTCCACGCCGGCAGGAATGGAAATCGTAACCTCCAAGGGGATTTTATCCGTGCCCAACACATCGGCCACGGCATTGCGAATCAGCTGCCGGGGGCCAGGATTGATGGAAGGCTCCCCCACGGGCACAGAAAGGCCGGGCTTGGTTACCGTGCCAATGCCCTTGCCAGCCTTGAAGATGATTTCTTTTTTTTCTGCGGGCAGATGGCGGATCGTGGTGAAGACCGAGACGCCATTGGTGATATCGGGATCATCACCAGAGAATTTTACGACTTCGGCAGTCAGGGCATCATTTTCCTTGGTAATATTTTTTACGGGTATAATAAGCTCCGTGCCATCTAAAGCACGGAGTTCAATCATATCCCATTCATTTCCCTGTTCATAGAGCAAGGCGGCCTTAACACCAGCTGCCGCACAAGCACCAGTCGTATAACCACTTCTTAACGTATCTGACATTTATTTCTACCCCTTTTATGTAAAGTTCGTACTAAAGATATCCCGTTCATACGCAGTCAGGGGTTCACGGGGGAGTACTTTTTCTGTTTCCGCTAAAACGACCCTCTCGGCAATTTTAGAGCTGTTTAGCCAGATGGCGCCGGGCAAGACCGGCGGCGCGTCTTTCAGCGTGCTATCTAGTAACGGTCTGCCTCGGGCCGGCCTTCGCTGGCGCTCAGGCAGTCGCTCCTACAGAAAAAGCACTCCCCCGTTCGCCCCCAGCCACGATTTTGGCAATTGGCACGAACCCGGTTCTCCCGTAACAAGAACATCGATGTGCTTGTTACTTACAGCCGGAACATAGCATTATACACAAACGTCACTCTGGGTGGCGGTGGGGATGCTTTTTCGCCAGTGGAACGACTGCCTGAACGAAGTGAAGGCTGGCCCGCAAACAGCATTTGCTGGATGCTTCATTGATGGACGCGCCGCCGGTCTTGCCCGGCGCAGGTTACTGAAAGATACGTACTTCTGCTGGCGGGTCATTTAGTGAAGCGGCGAAAAAGTATTCCCACCGCCGCCCCACTGAGCTGTAACAAAATGCGTTCAGACTCGCACTGACAAACTGCTATTTGTTCAACTGCCTACTCAGGAAGTCGCGGCCGAAGACTGTCAGTGTGTAGTACAGGCCAATCAGGAATGGGATGTATTCGGCAATCAGGCGCCAACAGACGGCGATGATGCCGACGGTGCCGGCGGGGACGGATTCGCTGAACAGGTAGACAAAGCCGCCTTCGGCCACGCCGGAACCGCCTGGCGTCGGCGTGAAATAGAGCAGCATGTTCAGGAAGATCATGCGCCCCATGATCGTATACCAATCGGCGTCCGTTACACCCAGTCCTAGCATCAGACAGGGCACAATGGCGTAGATGCACAGAAGATTCAGCCCTGACTCCATAAATACCCAGAGCATTTTCCAGGGCGACTTGGACAACAAACCGATGGCACATTTTGTATCCCGGTAAAAAGCAAAGATCTTGCGGCGCCTGTCATTATGCAGATGGCGGGTGAAGCGGATCACGAAGTAATCCAGCGTCCCCTGCCGCGCCCCCACCACAATGGCGATGATCACCACAAAGGCTGTCAGGGTAATCGCCATCAGGGTATGATTAGATATGCCCGGCACGATGCCATTGTCGTGCAGGAATATCAGCGGCATACAGAGCACCAAAAAGAAGATGGAAAGCAATGTACGCACAATAACCAATACGGTAGCTTTCCCTGTAGGCACTCCTGCATGGCGCAGGAACATCAGCTGGGCCACGGCCCCTCCGGTAGCACCGGGTGTAAGCAGGGCCAGGAAATAATTGCCGAACACCACCTGCACAGCCTGATACAGGGTGATCTTCTCATTGGAAATCTTGACCATATGCATCAGGCGGCTGCCGTCAAAGAACAGCCCCAGCCCCACGGCCAGCACGGCCAGAGCAATAGACCAGGACTGAAATCGATCTAGATTTTTCAAGGTATTTATATCAACGGTGGTATAGATGACAATGCTGGAGATAATGACCACCAGCAGGATCAAACCGATAAACCGTTTGTAAACTTTACTCATGCAAACCGTCCCTTGGGATAGTTATAGTTCTTCCTCATGCGCCGCATAGGCACTGTGGTTATGAATGGACTCGTAATTCTCGCATTCCACCGAGAACCAGCCCAGACCTTCGATTTCCCGCAAGGCCAGCACCGTATCCCGCAGGATATCTTCGACGAATTTGGGATTCTCATAGGCCGCTTCCGTGACAAATTTCTCATCCTCGCGCTTCAGCAACGGATAGATGGGCGAAGAGCCTTGCTTTTCCACGAGCTCCGCCAGATCCTCAATATAGATGCAGTCATAACCATCCTTGAAGCGCAGCTGGATGCGGGCCACGGAGCGCTGATTATGGGCACCGTAGCTGGAAATCTCCTTGCTGCAGGGGCACAGGGAAGTAAAGGGCACCTCCACCCCCAGCTGGAATTCCATGGGCTTGCCCTTTTCCTTGCGGCCTGTAAAGCAGCAATCCAAGTCCAATACGGAAGTCTTGCCGCTGACCGGAGCTGTCTTGTCCACGAAATACTTGAAGGACAGCTCCACTTCTGCCGCATGGGCCTCAAGGCGCTCCAGGGCCTCCGCCAGCATGGCCTCCATCTCTGGTTCAGCCAGCGGCTTTTTGCTCCAGGGCATCAGGATTTCCAGGAAACGGCTCATATGGGTGCCCTTGTACTGACTGGGCAGCGCTACCGTAAAGCGCACCCGGGCCAGCACCTGCTGGTAGCCGCCCTCCTTGGTCTTGATCAGGAACGGCAGATGGGCTTCCTTGATGCCCACCTTCTGGATGGCAATCCCCCGCTGATCCTTGCGATTCTGTACGTCCTGCATTTTAGTTCCTCGTTTCATACTCTACAGGATCTTCCACGCCGGCTTCGGCAAAGCCCTGCAGGCGCAGTTTGCAGCTGTCACAGACACCGCAGGCCTTCTCGCCGCCCTTGTAGCAGCTATGGGTGAACTGCAGGGGTGCGCCGAGCTTGGATCCCAGCTGCACGATTTCCTTCTTGGACAGATCCTGCAGCGGCGTTTCGATCTTGATTTTCGTGCCATTGACTGCCGTAGCCGTGGTGGCATAATCCGCCAATGCCTGGAATTTCTGGATGAATTCCGGACGGCAGTCAGGATAGCCGGAGTAATCCACGGAGTTCACGCCGATATAGACATGGGTGGCCCCCACTACTTCCGCATAGCCCATGGCATAGGACAGGAAGATCAGATTGCGGGCCGGCACATAGGTAACAGGTACGTCCTTCCGATCCACATCCCCCTCGGGTACATCGATATGGCTGTCCGTCAGGGCGGAGCCGCCGATGGCTTCCATATTGGTCTCGATGATCAGATGCTTGGGCACCTTGTAGAAATCAGCGATTTTCTTTGCGCCTTCCAGTTCAATGCTATGACGCTGATGATAGTTGAAGCTGATGGGATAGACCTCATAGCCTGCTTCTTTGGCCACAGCCATGCAGGTACAACTGTCCAGACCACCGGACAGCAGTACCACTGCTTTTTCTTTTGCCATTTTACTTACATCTCCTCAAAATCAACCACGAATAGCCTTGATGGCAGCAGCCACATCGTCCGCACCATAGACAGCGGAACCGGCGACCAGCACATTGGCACCGGCTTCCTGCACCAGCTTGCTGGTTTCCGCATTGATGCCGCCGTCCACTTCGATATCACATGCAAAGCCCATATCCTTGATGGTATGGTAGAGCATATGGATTTTCTCGAGCTGGGATTCGATGAATTTCTGGCCGCCAAAGCCCGGATTTACCGTCATGATCAGTACCATGTCCACATCGGGCAGTATTTCTTCGATCATGGCCAGGGACGTGCCGGGATTCAGAGCGATACCAGCCTTGCAGCCGGCAGCCTTGATCTGCTGGATGATGCGGTGATGATGACGGGCAGCCTCCCAATGGAAGGTGATGATATCGGCGCCAGCTTCGGCAAAGGCCTCAATCTGGTTTTCCGGATGCTCCACCATCAGATGCACATCGAAAACGGCCTTGCTGGTAGGACGCAGGGATTTTACCACCAGCGACCCCAGCGTAATGTTAGGCACGAAGCTGCCGTCCATCACGTCGATATGGATGCATTCAGCACCGGCATCGGTGACTTTTTTAACTTCATCTGCCAGATGAGCAAAATCAGCTGACAGAATTGAGGGTGCTATCTTGATCATTTATATTCCTTCTTTCGTTTCAATTGCTGCGCTTCCTGAATTTCCTTATAGATGGTCAGGTAAGCATCGTAACGTTCCTGGGAAATCTCACCGGCAGCCAATGCCTCCTTGATGCCGCAGTCCGGCTCATGGGTATGGCTGCAGGGAGCAAAGCGGCACTTCCCTAAATAAGGTCGGAACTCGGGGAAATAATGGGCCAGATCCGCCAGGGGTATCTCCCCCAGCTCCATGGCACTGAATCCCGGGGTATCGACGATAAAGCCGCCTTCATAAGGCAGAAGCTCTGCCACCCGGGTGGTATGCCTGCCGCGCTTGATCTTATCGCTGACATGGCCTGTCGCCAGTTCCAGCGATTCATCGATGACGTTCAGCAGGGAGGACTTGCCCACACCGGAGGGACCGGCAAAGACCGTCGTTTCCCCGGCCAAAACCTGCCGCAGTTCTTCCATCCCCTGCTTTTCCTGAGCGGATACCCGCAGGACTTTGTAACCAGCCTGTTCGTACAGGCTGAGGAAATCTGCCATATCGCCTTCATACAGATCAGCCTTGTTCACACAGATGACGATATGAGGCAAACCGGACCACTCCGCCAATACCAGAAAGCGGTTCAGCAGCAACGGATGCAAATCCGGCTGGGCTGCGGCAAAGGTCAGGACGACCTGGGTGACATTGGCCACGGCAGGACGCCTGAGCAGGCTTTCCCGGGGCAGCTGTTCTTCCACTACCCCAGTGCCATCAGGCAGGCGGCTGATCATAACCTTATCCCCCGTCACCACGCCCTGGCTCTTCCGCGTCTTCTTGAACTTGCCCCGCAATTTGCAGGTCACAAGTTCCTGATCCGTCTGTACATAGAAGAAGCTGTTGTAGGCCTTGATAATGCGGCCTTCCTCTCTATCCATAAATATTCCTCGCGCTACCTTTAATGGCTCTTGGCAGCTTCATTTGGTTTCGGCACAGCAGGTTCCTGCTTTGCGCTGTCCTTTTTCTTGTTCTTGCTGCCCTTGTCTTCCTCTTCGACCTTGCCGGCTTCGGCTACAACCAGATGGATGGATTCACCTTCCAAAGCTTCCGCACCGCCGCCGGGGCTCTGGCTGATAACCGTGCCCGCCGCCTGCTTGCTGGCCTTCCTTTCCACGCTGCCGACCTTGAAGCCTGCACTGGTCAAGGCCTTCTGGGCAGATTCCAGTGGCAGTCCGGTCACATCCGGCACTCCGGAGGATTTCTTCTCTTTTTTGCCCTTGCTGATCACCAGATCTACTGTCTCGCCCTTGGTCACCCGGGTACCGGCCCGCGGATCCGAGGCGATGACCACGCCGGCCTCTTCCTCATCGGAAGTACGTTCAGAGACGCGGCCTACCTTCAGGCCCATCTTTTCAATCTTGGCAACGGCATCGGCCTTCTTGAGGCCGCGCACATCGGGCATCTCGATATTTTCACCGCCCTTGCTGACCTTGATGGTCACCAGGCGTTCTTCCTTGACCTTCGCGCCTGCCTCGGGATTCTGGGAAATCACCATGCCGGCGGGGACATCCGCGCTGAATTCTTCATCCACCTTGACGCGCAGATGCTTGTCCTCGAGGATCTGTTTGGCCAAGGTCATCTGCTTGCCCGTGACATCCGGCACTTCCACTTCCGCCGTGCTCCAGAACTTACCAAAGCTCATGAAAGCCCCCACAAAGAAGCCCATCAACAGAACCATCACAAGGCCGGCGATGAATTTCTTGGACTTGAAGATGGATTTCTCCTCGCCGTCGTCTTCATCATAGACCGGCTCACGATAGCGCTCCTGCCGCGCAGGCCGTACCGGTTCCTGCACCCGGGGCAGAACCTGGGTAGCATAGGGATCGACGGCAGCCGCTCCGGCACTGAAACCGCTCAGCATCTGCTGGGCCTGGCTGATATCCTGCACGAGCTCACTGCTGCTGGGACGCATATTGGCATCCTTCTGCATGGCCCGGGAAACAATGGCCTCCACCACAGGCGGTATGGAGGGTTCCAGCTGGCGCACGGAGCGGGGCTGTTCCTGCAGATGCTTCATGGCAATGCTCACCGGCGTTTCGCCCGTAAAGGGCAGCTGACCGGTCAGCATCTCATACATGACCACGCCCAGAGCATAGACATCGGAGCGGGGGGTAATCATCGTGCCCTTGGCCTGTTCCGGCGAGAAGTAGTGTACAGAGCCCACCACATTGCCCGTATAGGTCATGGTGGATTCCGTCACCGCCCGGGCAATGCCAAAGTCCGCGACTTTCGCACTGCCATCCGGCATCATCAGGATATTATGGGGCTTGATATCACAATGCACCAGATTGTTGGCATGAGCATGGGATAGCGCACTGGCAATATCTTTGGCCACATGCAGAGCATCGGCCACACTCAGATGACCTTCCTGTTTGATGCGATCCTTCAGCGTACTGCCCGGCACATATTCCATGACGATGTAGTGGTCATCCCCCATCACCCCGACATCGAAGATATTGACGATATTGGGATGGGTGAGTTTAGCCGCCGCCTGGGCCTCCTTATGGAATTTCCGGATAAACTCCGTATCCCGTTTGAACTGCTCGTGGAGGATCTTCACCGCCACGAGACGATCAAGCAGCAAATCCTTTGCTCTATATACATCGGCCATGCCACCGCCGCCAATGAGTTCCTGTAATTCGTATCGATTATCCAAGACACGCTGGTTCATTGAATTTCTCCTTCCCCAAGGCTTTATCGTAATTAGTTCTGCAAACTCAAGATTATCTTACGGGCAATCGGTGCAGCCACCTTGCCGCCGCCGCCGCCATTTTCCACGATGATGGCAAAGGCAATATTGCGGTTGCGCAATTTGGCCGAACCGATAAACCAGGCATGATCTTCCCCTTGGGGATTCTCTGCCGTACCGGTCTTGCCAGCCACTTCCACGCCGCTGACCTGGGCAGCTTTGCCTGTACCCTTGGTAACTACATCTTCCATATAGCTATGGATTTTCGCTGCCATCTCCCCGGTGGTCACCGTCAGCCATTTTTCCGGCGTGGTGCTATGAACCACCATGCCGCCGGGAGTCACGACTTCCTGCACCAGATACGGCTTCATCACCGTGCCGCCATGGGCAAAGGCCGAAGCCAATAGCGCCATATGCATGGGCGTTACCAAAAGGGTACTCTGGCCAATGGCCGTCTGGGCCTGATCGCCAGCTCCCAAGGTGCCGAAGTCCGGCAGATGGGACGAGGTCATGACAATCTCTCCGCCGATTGACTGGTCAAAGCCAAACCGGGTAAATGACTTTTTGAGCTTGTCATCTCCGAGGCGCATGCCCAAGGTGCCAAAGGTCACATTGCAGGATTCCGTCAAGGCCTTGCGCAGATCCACCTTGCCATGGACTTCCCCGTGGCTTTCCCGGATGGAATGGCCGCCGCCTACATCCAATACACCGGAGCAGTCAAATATCTCCTGCTCATTGGTCACGCCCTCTGTCAGGGCCGCATCTGCAATCAAGGGCTTGATGGTGGAGCCTGGCGGATAGAGTCCCTGCACCGTACGGTTCAAAAGCGGGCCATCCGCCTGCTGGGACATGGCCTTCCAATTGGCTTCCACATTATTGGGATCATAGGAGGGCGAGCTGACCATGGCCAGCACTGCCCCTGTATCGGCATCCAGCACCACCACAGCCCCTTTGCGGCCATTAAGGCCATCAAAGGCCGCCTGCTGGGCATCAGCCTCAATGGTGGTTTTGATATCATTGCCCCTGTCGGTCTGCAACAGCTGGGAAATCGGCCCCAGGCGCGTCATATCCGCCGTCAGGCCCAAAAGTTCCCGATTGGCATGGCCTTCCAAACCGGCGCTGCCAATATTCTCCCCATTGTAGCCTGTCACCTGAGCCATCACACTGCCCAAAGGATAACTGCGCTTGCCATCATTCTGGGTCTGGGCCAGCACACGGCCATGGGCATCCAGGATCGTCCCCCGGATAATATCAGCCTTGGCGGCTGCACTGCGCATATTCAGCGGATTTTCCGCCAGCTCCTGCCCTTTCCAAACGGCCAGATAGCCGATATAAAGGGAAAGCACCGCCACCATCAGGAGCAGGAAAGCGCCGACTTGCAATATTTGCCGTTTTAATTTCCAATCAGACATTTTTCTGCTCCTTGGTCAATGATAATAACATGGCCAGCAAGATAAAGCTGGAAACCATGGAACTGCCCCCGTAACTTACGAAAGGCAGGGTAATGCCGGTAAGCGGCAGGAATTTCGTCACACCGGCCACGATAATAAACATCTGCAGAAGAATCAATACGCCGCAGCCCGCCATCAGCAGGGCTTCCGTGGTATTCTTGAGCCGCAGGGCGCCTTTGATGCCCCGCCAGAACAGCAAGGCATAGCAGATGATCAGCATGAGCCCGGCGGTCAGTCCCAGCTCCTCCACGATGGCAGAGAAGATGAAGTCCGTATGCACCTCGGGAATGAAGCCGGGATGACCGAAGCCAAAGCCTGTGCCCCAAAGCCCCCCGGTGCCGATGGCAAAGAGGGACTGCACCACCTGATAGGCCATGCCATTGGGATCAGCCCAAGGATCAAGCCAGATATCAAAGCGTACCCGCACATGGCCGAACATAGCGTAGCTGGCTGCCGCTGCAATCCCCATAAAGGCCAGGGCCAAAAACACATAGGATTTGCTGCCCGTGGCCATATAGGTCATCAGCACCGCCATGCCAAAAAACAGCAGCGCCGAACCTAAGTCCTTCTCCACTACGAACATCAGGACCGCCATGCCCCAGATACAGATCAGGGGCGCGATAAAACGCAGGGGCGGCAAGCGCAGGAACAGGATCTTATGGGCGGGCAAGGTCAGTACCTTGCGGTGGTCAGACAAATACGAGGCCAGGAAAAACAACAATACGATCTTGCCAAATTCCGAGGGCTGCAGGGATACCGGCCCTAAGACCAGCCAGTTCTTGCTGCCGCCGATTTCCGTGCCGAAAACCAACGGCAAGCCCAAGAGGATGACACAGCCAATTCCCAGCAGATAAGGATAATTCAGCATCTGCCGGATTTTCGGCCATAACCGGATGACCAGAAACATCACCAGCATGGCAATGCAGAGCCATTGCAGCTGCCGCAGCAGCAGTGTCGGCTTCAGCCGGGCAATCTCCACAAGGCCGATGCTCACCAGCATCAGGATAATCGGCAGGATGAAGGTATCCAGCTTGCGGCGGATAACCACCAGCTGGATGATGATGGTCAAAAATACTGCTATGATCAAATAAGGTACATAAGTCAAAGGATCTTGCAAGGTGTTGTTGGTTACTTTTTGCATGGCCCCCTGCATCTTCAGATAAAGAATGGTCATGCCGCAGAGAAAAATCCCCAGCGGTGCCGTCAAAAGTCCCCAGTTTTTCATGTGAGGCTCACCACCACAACGGTTACGTTATCCCTGCCGCCAGCATTCAAAGCCGTCTGTACCAGGATCTGAGCAGGATCTGCTGCTCCCTGCTGCAACAGCCGGGTAATTTCTTCATCCGTCATATGCTTCATCAGTCCGTCCGTGGCCAGCAGGAGCGTATCCCCCTGTGCCACGGCAAGCTCACCTGTATCCACAAGCAGATTTTCCATGGCTCCCACAGCCCTGGTCAGCATATTGCGCTGGGGATGACGTTTCGCTTCTTCCCGGGTTATGGTGCCTTCCCGCACCAGATCCTCCACATAGGAATGATCCTGGGTAAGCTGTTCCAACTGAGCCTGACCGGGACGCAGCAGATACAAGCGGCTGTCGCCCACATGGGCCCAATAAGCCCGGCCCTTTCCCTCATCTATATGAAGCAGGGTAGCCGTAGTGCCCATGCCCTCGCAGCCGGGATGTTCCCCAACATAATGACGGATGGCATCATTGGCAGACAGGATAGCCGCCTGCATCGCACCGGCATCGATATTCTCCCGGCCGGATAATTCCTGCCGCACGGTATCCACCAGCATCTGGCTGGCCACCTCGCCGGCAGCTTCGCCGCCCATGCCGTCTGCCACAGCATAAACCGCATCAAAAACGGCGAGATTATCTTCATTGCCCTTGCGCACTAAACCAACATCGGTGGCTTTGTAAACTTGCTGCAACTTATTCACCTCTCGAATTTCAGGGTAACCATGCCAATGCGTATCTCATCATTGGGCTTCAGATAGGCTTTCCCTTCCAGCATCTGCCCATTCACATAAGTATGATTCACAGAGCCCAGATCCTCGATCACATATTGGGCACCATGAAGAAATATCGTGGCATGACGATGGGATACAAAGTTCTCCGGAATGATCACATCATTTTCCGCGCCCCGGCCAATGGTGATCTCATCCTGAAAGGCAAACCGCCGCCCGCTGAGACTTTCCTCAGTGGCTTCCACCACCGTCAATACGGCTTCATTCTGCTTCACCACTGGCCGCTTCTGTTTTTTCAATTCCTGTTTCACTTCGCCGAACATTTTCTTCGACAGACTGACCGTAAAATAGATCAGCCACAGAAGCATGCCATATTCCAGTGCTACTCTTGCCACTTTTATGGCCATTGCTGCACCTTGCATCAAATCACCTCGTATATAAGCACTGTTTCCCCGATCTGGATCTCATCACCGGCACACAGACACAGGGATTCCACCGGTTCACCGTTCACAAAGGTGCCATTGGTGCTTTGCGCATCATAGAGCACATGGCGGTGATTCTCATAGGCAATCCAGGCATGAAGCCGCGATGCCTTCGTATCCGTCAGGATAAATTCGTTCTTCTCCCGGCGGCCAATATAAATCTGGGTTTCGCCAAATTCCAGATAAGCGTCGATATCCGGCCCCTCCACCACCTTGAGCGAAACGATCTTCCGATCCTGGGGCAGGTTCAGGGGCTGTTTGCTGCCGGGGAAGGCCGGTTTGGTCAGCACCAGCGTATTGGGCTCTTCACAGACTGCTTGCGCTTCACCTTCCTCGGTGAAGCGGGCTTTGAGCTCAAAGATGCCCCGCTGCTTTTCCCCATCGGCCTGACAGAGAATCGTCAGTTTGCCCGGCATCGTATAATCCTGCAGGATAACCTGCTTTTCGGCCACGCCATATAGCTCCTCGATGATCCGTTTGGCACAGAGCCGCTGATAATCCTCCCGGGAGAGGAAAAAGACATATTGATTGGGCACCTGCCGTCCGGCCTTGCCTTTGCCCTGCCGGGCAATCTCCTTTTCCAGCGCCTTGGAAAGCTCCACTGGCTCCAAATCACTGCTGAATTTCTTATTGAAGAATCCCTCGATATGATTTTCCAAAAAGGATTCTAATTTGCCAATACCCATCTATGCTACACCTCCCCGGTTAAAAAGCCATTAGAAATCTTATTTTTTGTCCTGCAGATGCTTGTTGCGCAGCTGGCCGCAGGCTGCCTGGATGTCCGTGCCCATTTCCCGGCGCACGGTCACATTGACATGATGGCTGGCTAAGTAACCTTCAAACCAGTCAATCCGCGCCTTGGATGGCCGCAGGAGATTGCGTTCCACCACGGGATTGATGGGAATCAGATTGACGCTGGCCAACTGGCCATGCAGCAGTGCCGTAAGTTCCTTGGCCTGTTTTTCCCCATCATTAAGCTGGTCAATCAAAATGTATTCATAGGTCACCCGCCGCTTGGTCTTGTCAGCGTAATTCTTCGCCGCCGCCACCACATCCTGCAAGGGATATTTGCGGTTGATGGGCATAATCTCCGAGCGCAGTTCCTGATTAGGCGCATGCAGGGACACCGACAGGGAAATAGGCATCCCCTCCTCAGCCAATTGATACATGCCCGGCACAATGCCTGATGTGGACAGGGTGATATTGCGATATCCCAGGCCTAACGTATAAGACTCATGAACCAGGCGCAGGAACTTCACCACTTCCTCATAATTCATCAGGGGTTCGCCGCTGCCCATGATCACCATAGTATCCACCTTGCCGCCGGATTCTTCCCGCAGCATGTCATTGATGACCACCGCCTGGGAGAGAATCTCCCCACAGGTCAGATTCCGGGCCATGCCATGAAGCGTCGAGGCGCAGAAAGCGCAGCCCATATTGCAGCCGGCCTGGGTGGACACGCAGATGCTGTTGCCGTAGGGCTGGCGCATCAGCACCGTCTCAATGGCAATGCCATCAGCAAATTCCAGCAGGAATTTCGTGGTCTTTTCGTCCTGGGAATCCAGACGGGCCTTGATTTTCGGGCGGCCAATGGTGAATTTCTCCGCCAGCTCGCTGCGCAAATTCTTGGGCAGGTTGGTCATGGCGTCAAAATCCGCCGCCCCGCGCTGATAGAGCCATTCCGCGATCTGCTTGGCCCTGTATTTCGGCACCTTGCAGGGAGCCAGGGCCGCCTGCAATTCCTCTAAGGTCATGCCAAATAAATTCGTCACTATCTTTTATCCTTTCGCCTTGCGCATCCGCGCAATAAAGAATCCATCCGTGCCATCCCGCTGGGGATAGAGCTGCACCATCATGTCCTCCCGTTTATGGGGCAGGAAAGCACCGGTCTGTTCCAAGGTAAACTCCGGATGACGGGCCAAAAAAGCCTCCACCACCTCGTCATTTTCTGACCGGTCAATGGTACATGTGCTGTAGACCAGCACTCCGCCAGCTTTCAAGGCTTTGGCGGCACTGTCAAGGATTTCCCCCTGCAACGGTGGCAGGGCAGCGATTTCCTCAGCGCTCTTATTCCAGCGGGCATCGGGCTTGCGCCGGAGTACCCCCAGGCCGGAACAGGGCGCATCCACCAGCACCCGGTCCGCCATATCCTCGTATTCCTCGCCAATTTCCCGGGCATCAATCAGATTCGTTTCGATGATGTCAATGCCCAGCCTTTGAGCGTTTTCCTCGATGCGGGTAAGCTTATGTTCGTAAATATCCCCGGCCACGATGCGGCCTTCATTTTTCATCAGTGCCGCCATATGGGTGGTCTTGCCGCCGGGGGCACTGCAGCAGTCGATAATGAGTTCCCCGGGCTGGGGATCCACCACATGGGCCACCAGCATGGAACTTTCATCCTGTACCTGACAAAGGCCCTCCTGCAGGGGCGCCAGATCGTCCAAAGCGCCATGGGACGTCACACGGATGCCCTCCGGTGTCCACTGGCTTTCCTGCACCTCGGCCCCGGCTTCCTGCAGGGCTGTCAGCAAAGCTGCACGGTCTGTCTTCAGCGTATTCGTGCGCACGGATAATACCGGCTGGCCATTATCGAAGGCACAGAGTTTTTCCGCTTCCTCAAAGCCGAACTGCTTGACCCAGCGCTTGACCAGCCAATAGGGATGCTGGCTTTTCAAGGCCAGACCTTCTGTGGCCTTGCCCTTGCCTTCCGGGAAGGCCGCCTTCTCCGGCTCCCGCACCGCGGTACGCAGCACGGCATTGACAAACTTCACCGTGCCTGCATGGCTGTATTTCTTGGCCAGCTCCACCGCCGTATTGCAGGCCGCCGATGCCGGTACCTTGTCCAGATAGAAAATCTGATAAAGTCCCAGCCGCAGGATTTCCCGTACCATGGTCGGGATTTTCTTCAAGGGGCGGTTCACATAACGGCGCAGGATCCAGTCCAGGGTATCCCCGGCCTTGACAGCACCGTAAACCAGTTCCGTCACAAAGCGGCGGTCCTGGTCGGAAAGCTCCGCCTTGCGCAGATGACGAGCCAATGCCACATTGGCATAGGCTCCTTCCTCATGCACTTCATTCAATATCTTAATCGCGATTTCCCGCGCTTTATCCATTATCTTGCTCCTTGGGAATAATGATCTTCTCCAATTGGGCACGGACTTCTTCCATGTCCACATGGGTATTGTAGCAGGGACCATTGGGGCGGATATTCAATACCCCCACAGCAGGCAGAGGATAGACATCCTGAATGCCGCTCATCAGGTCACGCTCACAGGCAATGGCCAGCACCGCCTTGGGCCGGGTATTGTAGACAATCTGCCGGGCCAAAGTCCCCCCCGTCGCCACAAAGAAATGGAATCCCATCTCGTCGGCCAGAGTCACCAGCGAACCGATATCGCAGCCGCCGCAGCGCTTACAATTATGCGGGTCCCGGGTGATCTTATGGGGGCAGGTGGCCAACTGCAGGCAATGGGGCGTAACCACCAGCAGTTTATCCGCCGGCACCCTTATGCCCATGCGGTTGAACATCAGATTGCTCGTGGCAATGAAGGAACCCTCCAGTTGCCGCTTGCCGATGCCAAAGATTCTGGCCACTTGAACCGCTATGGGAAAGAGCAGATTGATCAGCTCATAATTCTGCCGCTGCAAAAAGGGCAGATAAGGCCAGCCCTTCACCGCCAGCACCATATTGAAGATTGCCAACAAGGCCCCGACGCTGATGAGGATAAAAAAGCCCCCTACAATCAGCGGCAAGGGTGCGGCAATCTCCGCCAACCCTAGCCGGGCAATATACCAGATACCATAAAGCAACATTGATGCCAGCACCGTAGTCAACAGCAGGATGCCAATAAACAGCCGTTTCTTATGTCTGCCCGGCAGTTTGAAATTTTTCGGTTTATTTTTCTGGGTAGAATCTGTCATTGAAACCTCCAACAACTATCCCCCTTGCCTTCCATAACGCACTCAGCTGAAGCATGCGCCATCCGCAAAGCCGTGGCCGTTCAGGTAGTCAGCCGCCCGCATTTTCTTCTTGCCGGGAGCCTGCAATTCCAGGATCTCCAGCACTTCATCCCCGGCAGCCACAAAGAGGCCTGCCTTTTTGTCCGCTTTCACAATGGTACCAGCGGGAGCAGCTGACCGCTCGCCTGTGCGGCGGGTGCGCCAGATCTTATACTTGGCGCCATCCAGGCTGGTATAAGCACCGGGCCAGGAATTGAGGCCCCGCACCAGATTATGCACTTCCTGTGCCGTTTTGCTCCAGTCAATCTGACCGGTGGTTTTCGTCAGCATGGGAGCATAATTGGATTCTGCCGGCTGCGGCGTGCGCTGCAGCGTGCCGTCAGACAGCTGGGCCAGTGTATCCATCAGCACCTGGGCGCCCATGCCCATGAGGCCGTCATGAACCTCTTCCAGTGTCGTATCCTCCCCGATGGGGAATTCGGCCTTTAAGAGCATATCCCCCGTATCCAGACCGGCATCCATAAACATAGTGGTCACGCCGGTCTTTTCTTCCCCGTTGATCACACACCACTGCATGGGTGCCGCACCGCGGTAGCGGGGCAAAAGGGACGCATGGACATTGATGCAGCCGTATTCCGGAATGTCGAGAATCCGCTGGGACAAGATCTGGCCAAAGGCCACCACCACCATCAGATCCGGCTTCATCTCTTCCAGTTTGACGGTAAACTCTTCCGTCTTGATTTTCTGCGGCTGATAGACCGGCAGATCATGTTCCACCGCCCAGGCCTTGACCGGCGAGGGCATCATTTTCTGGCCGCGCCCTCTGGGCTTATCGGGCTGGGTGATGACGGCGATGACCTCGCACTGTTCATGCAGGGCCGCCAGGCACGGCACGGCAAATTCCGGCGTGCCCATGAAAACTACGCGAAATTTCTTCACGACTGATTCCCCCTATGGACGCTGGTGGCAATGTCAATAAAGAGCTGACCTTCCAAATGGTCAAGCTCGTGCTGGATGCAGCGGGCCAACAGTCCCGTGGCCGTCAGATGCTGACGCTTGCCCCGGCGATTGGTGAACTCCACCTTGACCTTGGCCGCCCGCTTCACTTCACCGTAGATCTCCGGCACGGAGAGGCAGCCTTCCGTATCCACCACTTCCCCTTCCTTGAAGGTGATTACGGGGTTGATGAGCTCCAACAGACCATGCTCGTCCTGGCAGTCAATGACCACCAGACGGATATTCCGCCCAATCTGCGGGGCAGCCAGGCCGACACCGTCGTTCTCATACATGGTCTCGGCCATGTCATCCATGAGTTTCTTCAGTTTTTTATCGATACGTTCTACGGGTTCCGATACCCGCTTCAGGACGGGATTGCCCGCCTTCAACACTTCTAATAATGCCATATATACTCCTTACTTCTTGTTCAACTTGCCCGCGCCTACGGCAATCTGCAGTACCGTCTCCCCGGCTTTCTTCAGGGATTCCAGCGGCAGATATTCAAAGCGGCCATGGAAGTTGGCGCCGCCCGTGAAGATATTCGGGCAGGGCAGTCCCATGAAGGACAGACGGGCACCGTCCGTGCCGCCGCGGATTGGCTGCACATCCGGTTCAATACCGGCGGCTTTCATCGCCTCTTTGGCCAGCTCTACCACGTACATATTGCCGTCTTCAATCTTTTCCAGCATATTGAAGTACACTTCATGATGCTTCACTTCCACACGGCCTTCGCCATATTTCTGATTGAAGAACGCTGCCATCTGATCGAGATATGCCTTGCGCTGCTCAAACTTTTCCTTATTATGATCGCGGATCAGCATGCTCATGGTACAGGTTTCCACATCACCGCTCAGCTTATAGACATGGAAGAAGCCTTCGTGACCTTCCGTGTATTCCGGCTGATCCCCGGCCGGCAGCATCTGCTGCCATTCGCTGGCCATGGTCAGGGCATTGATCATCTTGCCCTTGGCATCGCCGGTATGGACGCTGATACCATGGAAGGTGATTACGGGATTGGCTGCATTGAAGTTCTCATACTCCAGGCCGCCCAGTTCGCCGCCATCGATGGTGTAGGCAAAATCAGCCGCAAACTTCTTCACATCAAAGAGATCCGCACTGCGCCCCGTTTCCTCGTCCGGCGTAAAGCCAACACGGATCTTGCCATGCTTGACTTCCGGATGCTGTACCAGATATTCCATGGCGCTGACAATGGCCGTCACACCAGCCTTGTCATCGGCACCCAAAAGTGTCGTGCCATCGGTGAACATAATGTCCTGACCTTTGTACTTCAGCACTTCCGGGAAGGCCTTGGTGGAGAACACGATGTTCTGTTCCGGATTGAGCACGATATCCTTGCCATCGTAATTTTTGACGATCTGCGGCTTGATATCCTTGCCGGAGGCCGATGGGCTGGTGTCCACATGAGCGATAAAGCCCACCGTTGGTGCCTCATCCATACCGTTGGCTGGCAAGGTGGCCATCACATAACCATGATTATCGAGTTCCACGTCGCTAAGCCCGATTTCCTTCAGTTCCTCGGCCAAGTGCTTTGCCAGCACCAACTGTCCCGGCGTACTGGGGCAAGCTTTGTCATTATCCTCGTCAGACTGGGTATCAAAGCTTACATAATCCTTGAACCGCTTAACCAAAATATCCATGCTTAATTCCACGAAAAACACCTCGAATAAATTTGTTCTGTTCATACATCTTGTCATTATAACATAAGATAGCCTTTGTTAAAAGGGATATGAAAAAAAGCCTGACCGGTCAAATGACCGGTCAGACCTATCCATACATAAAATCTTAGCCGATTTTCAGTTTTTCCTGGGCTGACACATGGCGGTCAAAGCCCATATCGGTCTTGCTCATGCCCAGAGCAAAGCCCACCAGCTGCTGCAGGTGCAGGATGGGAACCTGTGCCTGGGAATGAACGGCATCACGGCCTTCCGGCTCGTACATGTCAAGCTGCATCTGGCACAGCGGGCACGGGGTGGCAATGGCCATAGCCCCGGCTCTGTCGGCACTGTCCACGATCTGCCCCGTTACGGTCAGCACATCATGTTCAGCGGCCAGCTGGGCATGGAAGCCACAGCACTTGCGGCTGGCATCGAACCATACCGGTTCAGCACCCAGCTTGCGGATCAGGCGCTCCAGATATTCCGGATGCTTGCCGTCGCCATGATCCATAACTTCCTGGGGACGCAGGATATGGCAGCCATAGTAACCGGCAATCTTGACACCGGTCAGCGGTTTGACCACCTTGCCATCCAGCAGTTCCGGATGATCATCCAGAATCCAAAGGAAGTGAGTGATCTTGCTGGTGCCTTTGTACTCATAAGGATGGCCGGATTCCTTGAGAACCTTGTTGACCTTTTCCTTGAGTTTGGCATCCTTGTCGAGACGGGCTTTGGCGGTGCGCAGCTGCAGGGTGCAGGTATTGCAGACCGTCATGATGTCCAGGCCCATGTTCTCGGCAATGGAGATGTTGCGGGCATTGACCACCAGGGCAGCAAAGTCGTTGACACCCTGGGCATGGGATGCGCCGCAGCAGGTCCAGTTGGGGATATCTTCTACTTCAATGCCCAGCTTTTCGCAGACTTTCTTCAGCGAAGTGTAGGCTTCAGCTGCTGCACCTTCCAGCACGCAGCCCGGAAATAAAGCGTACTTCATAATTATTCAGCCTCCTTCGCTGCCGCTTCGGCATTTTTCACGATCTTGCGGATGGTTTCGATTTCGGGGTTCACCGGATGCTTGTCCAGCGGATTCATCTTGCCGACGCGCATGAGGCGGATCGCCATGGGCGCACGGAGGCCGGCCATAAAGAAGCCCTCGGACTTGATGTTGAGCTTGGATTCATCCAATGTACCGGATTCGCTGATATCATCGTAGATGGCTTTGGCATGGCGGGCACCCACATTGTCATCCAGCTTCTTCTGGAAGGTTGCTTCCTTGAGTTTCTCGATGGCACCGGCAGGATCGAGACCCTTGGGGCATTTCGCCGTGCATTCCTGGCAGTTGAAGCAGCGCCAGAGACCGGCATCCACAACAGCCTTCAGATGTTCCTCGGGACTCTTGTCGCGGCTGTCGGCCACGAGCTTTTCTGCCTTGACAAACACGAAGGGATCCAGGAAGTCATCCTGATTCAGGGTGTTCTTGTTGCATTCGGAGACGCAGGAGCCACAGAGAATACAACCAGCATATTTCTTATACTTGTTGAAGTCCGCCGGCGACTGCTTGCAACCCTTTTCTTTGGAAAACTCGTCCTTAGGCTGAACGACGGGTTTGATCTTCTTGATGCGGGCGTATTTTGGATCCCAATCCACAATCAGGTCGCGGATGACCTTGAAGTTGCCCAGGGGCTCAATGGTCAGTTCATTGGTGTCATAACGCTTCACGAGGTTTTCCACGAGGATCTCGCAGGCCAGTTCCGCATTGCCGTTAACGCGGACAGCGCAGGCACCGCAGATACTGGAACGGCAGGAGCAGGTGAAGGACAGGGTGGGATCCTGTTTTTCCTTGATTTCAATCAGGGCTTCGAGGACCGTCATACCAACTTTAACCGTTACGGTGTAGTCCTGTTCCCATTTCTTGCCTTCTACGAAGCGATGGATTCTAAGTTTCACATCCATAATCAATACTTCCTTTCTTTCGGCTGGTATTTCGTGATCACGACATCTTTATACTCGGCACGATATTTGCCCGTTTCCTTGTCCTTGAAAATCAAGGTGTGTTTCAGGAAGTTTGCGTCATCACGTTTCGGGAAGTCACGGCGGGAATGACCGCCACGGCTCTCCTTACGGGCCAGGGCCCCCTGCACGATGGCATGGGAAATCTGCAAGAGGTTGCCCAGCTCTACATACTGCTCGAAAGCGGTGTTGTATACATGGGAATTATCGCCAACATAGCAATGTTCATATTCTTTTTCCAGTGCTTCCAATTCCTGCGTTGCAGCCAGCAGCTGGCTTTCCTCACGGAATACGCCCACCTTGTACCACATGGTATTGATCATGGCATCGCGGATTTCCGGCACGGTCTTGTTGCCTTCTTTGCCGCGGCTTGTTGCCGTATCGAATTTTTCCTTCCACTTCTCGCAGGCTTTGGCCAGGCTGTCCTGATTGCCTTCATACTTGTTGGCCTTGGCAAATTCAGCAGCGCCGTCACCGGCCGTGTGGCCGAATACCAGCACTTCCGACAGGGAGTTAGCGCCCAGACGGTTGGCACCATGTACGGATACGCAGCTGCATTCACCGGCTACATAAACGCCCTTTACGCGGCTTTCGCCTGTATGGAAGTCAGCCATTTCAAGGCCGCCCATGGAGTAATGGCAGGTCGGTGCAATGGGTACGGGTTCTTTGGTGATATCGACACCGGCAAAGCGGCGGGACAGGTCATATACCTGACCGAGGCGCTCATGGATGCGTTCAGCCGGAATCTTGGTGAAGTCCATGTAAACGCCGGCATGGATGCCTTCACCGACGCCACGACCCTGTTCGATTTCCGTGGCAATGGCACGCGCAACGATATCGCGGGTAGCCAGTTCCATTCTCTCCGGCGCGTATTTGCTCATAAAGCGCTCGCCGTTCTTGTTGATGAGCAGCGCACCTTCGGCACGGCTGGACTCGGACAGCAGTACGCCATTGGCCGACAGGCCCGTGGGATGGAACTGCACCATTTCCGGGTCTTTGAAGGGAATGCCCACGTTCATGCCGGCAACAATGCCGTCACCCGTGGAGCTGTACGGATTGGAGGTGCGCACCCAGTAAACACGGCCATAACCGCCGGTGGCGATGATGACGGATTTTGCCGGCACGCCAATCAGGTTGCCGCTGCGCATATCCATGGCGATGACACCGTTGAGCTTATCGCCATCCATGCTGATTTCCAGCATCTGGCATTCGGAAATGAAGTCGATGTTGTTTTCCAGGCACTGCTCGAAGAGGCAGTGAACCATGGCATGACCGGCGCGGTCTTCGAAGTAGGAAGCGCGGGGGTGGCTGTGACCGCCCATCTTGCGCTGATGGAATGCGCCATCCTTCTGACGGTTATAGGGATAACCCATATAATCCATCTCATAGATGTTTTCGCCAGCACGCTCAGCAAAGTATTCCACTGCATCCTGGTCGCAAAGATAATCGCCGCCCTTGATGGTATCAAAGACATGGGATTCGACGGTATCCGTGGGGTCGCTCACACCCGTAACACCGTTCATGCCGCCCTGAGCCATGGTGGATGCGGAGCGGGTGGGAACCAGCTTCGTCATCACGGCCACTTTCAGGTCTTTGCGTTCTGCGGCAGCCAGTGCGGCTCTCATGCCGGCACCGCCACTGCCGATTACCAGTACATCATAGGTTACATCGCCCGTTTTTACTTTTTCCGGAATATTCTTACCATCCCAGGCAAAATACGAGCCTGCTGCCAGTACAACACCGGCCGCTGCCGCTCCCTTGATAAATGTGCGGCGCGAAATTTCCGTTGCCATATTGCTTTTCCCTCCTAAATAAAATAGGCTTTCTCAATCATCCCTTAATGAGACATTAACTAAGGCTATTATATATAAATAGCAGCTATAAGGAAAATACATAGTCCTTATAGCTGCTATTGAAAATTCCAATATGGTTTTATCAGAATTTAAATTGTTTCAACGCTTCTTTTTGCTCATGGGCCATGCTATGTTTATAACCAAACTCAACAAATAATGTTAAAGTTTTTTATAAACTTTGTTGCTCATTAACTGCTCTCGACAAGCCGAGTAAGGGCAAGCCCTCACCAAGCAAGCGGTCTACGCAGCAACTACCACAACTGGACGTAGCACTACGCCCTCTATCCCGTCTGCCGAAACATTCGGGAATACTTTCCTCAAGATCTGAAACGCTCCATTGACATCAGCGTTTATCAACCTGCCAGTATTGGACTTAAAAAGCCCACGATGAACTCGTCTGTTCTTGTCATAGTTTTTCTTGCCTGGTTCTTCTCCATCCAGAAATGATGTACCGCTCGTATAACTCTCCTCGGTGAGGACGACTGCTATGCCTTTCTCCTTAGCTTTGTACTCTATCATCCGGATTAGTCGTGCGAAAGGAAGCTGGACAAAATGCTGGTTCACCCGTTTGGACAAGCGGCTCTCCTGCTTCCATTCCTTGTTCTTGCCTATGACAATAGTTGAGATGTCCTGCTGGACACATTCCTTGATTATCAGTTTACTCGCCTTGTGCATGTAATCGTCTATGCGGCGATTCCTCTTGGCGGTCAGCCTGTCGATTCGTGCCGAGGAATATCTGCCGGAGGTCATCCTGCAGACGCTTTTCCAGTAGGCAAGTTCTTTATTGTAGAACTGATTTACAGATTTGGGGACTTTGCCATTCACAATCAGCGGCGCGGCTCCTGTATTGGCTGCCATCGTCAGCAGGTTGTCCACGCCTATGTCAATGCCCGCATACCTGCCGTTGTCATTCATCTGCGGCACGGGCTTTATGGTATAGACAATCTCCATGATAATGTATGCGCCGCTAGGAACGAACCTTACCTGCTGGAATGTATCAAATTTCCTGCCAGTATCTTGGTGATTGACAAATTTTGGCACAACATGGAAGCCTCTGAATGTTTTCGGAAAACGAATCTCGCCATTCACCAGCTTGCAGTTTTGGTTTGTCATGACGAGAATGAATTGGCCATTCTTTTCTTTGTATTTTGGTAGTTTAGGCCGTCCGAGATATTTTTCCTTATGTTGCTTCCAATCGTTGATGGCGGCAAAGAAAGATTTCCAGTTCTTGTCGAGCAGGCGAAGCACCTGTTGAGCTGATTGGGCTGTGGGCATAGCTCTGTAATCGGGATATTCCAGGTCATGCTTTAAAATTTGATCAAGCTCCTTATATCTAGTCCAATAGCCATCTTTGATGAACCTGCTGCGGACAATGTAATTGGCATGATTATAAAGATTCTTGGCCCTGTGGCAGAAATCTCCAATCAGGGAAAAACAAGGGGAGGACGGACGAATAAGATGCTTCTCTACGCGAGTCAGCGATTCATTATCCTTCATCGACATCGTCAACCGCCTCCTTGATTTTCTTGAGCCTCCTGCGACTGGAATACAGTTTCATAGAATAGCAGTGCAGGAGATTCACAATCTCCTCAAACACTTCCTGTGTGTCCAGCTTCACGGAGCCAACCTCGCTCATGACCACTATTTCGCAGTTGTACTTCTGGAACAGGTGATGGAAAAGTTCAAATCCCACGCGGGAAAGTCTATCTTTATAGGTAACCACCACTCTCTCAACATGGCCTTCAAGGACTTCATCCAGCATCTCGAAAAAATCTTTGCGCTTCTCAAAACTTATCCCGCTGGCAATATCGGAATATATGCCTGAAATGGTGTAGCCATTGGAAAAACAGAACTGCTTCAATAAGGAAATCTGATTTTCAAGGTCTGGCTTCTGCTTGGCTGTCGATACACGAGCGTAAATAAATGTTTTCCGCTTCATGTCCTTATTCAAAAAGCCGTACACATCTTCTTCATTGTAGTCATAACGCTTGTTGGGCAGGACAGTCACTCGGATTATGCCAGTTTTGACATACTTGGTCAGTGTAGGGCGTGTTATTCCAAGGACACGGAGCACATCTTTGGCTAACATGATACAATCCTCCTTCCTTGGCTTGATTATACCATATATTATATAAAATATGAATTTTAATTTAATATTTTTAATGAATCATTGCACTATGGCAATCGCCGCCACTGCCACGATCAGCAATAGCTTACAGGACACCCTGATGTTGTCAAACATACCCAGATCCCTCCCAATTTCCATGCAAGAAAAAACACTAAGCAAGAATTCCAAACAATCTCCTGCTTAGTGTTTCGCTATAAATCCTATTCTCCTTGCAAAAGTTCAATAAATTTTCGCGCAGCCTGGGATAAATGTTTATTTTTGCCAAAAGCGACCACCAGCTGACGATCCTCCACTGCCTCCTCCAAATTGAAGAAGCAGGGCGGTTCTGACCAGCGGCCGTTGTTGACCACCATGTCCGTCACCAGCGTAGCCCCCATACCGGCTGCGCAAAGTTCAGCTGCATCGATGATGCTGTTGGCTTCAAAAACCACGTCCGGCCGGCATTGTGTCTTCATGCACAGGTCACTATACAGCTGGGACATACGGCGGTTTTCCTGCAGCCGGATAAAGGGCTGGCCATGCATGCGGGCAAAGGACATGGTCGGATAAGGTTCCCCATCCGTCCGCTTGTACTTCTGGGCAAAAGGATGATGGGGCGGCAGCGCCAATAAGGTCTTTTCCTTCAGCAGCGGAATCCGTTCAAAACTGCTTTCCAACGGCTCATAGAGCAGGGCAAAATCCACTTCCCCTGCCGCCACCGTGGTCTTCAATTCACTGACGCTATGCTCCTTGACCATCAGGCGGATGCCCGGATAACGGCGATGGAATTCGATGATGGGCTGCGTCAGATAACAGGAAGAGCGGGTGCGGGAACTGCCGATGATGAGCGTCCCTGTCTTGAGCCCCGTAAGGTCTGCGGTCTCCTGCACCAATTCATGATAGATCCGCTGCATTTCCCGGGCCTTGCGCACGTAAATCTCCCCGGCTGCCGTCAGCTGCAGCGGCGTCTGGCTCCGGTCAAACAAGGGCAGGCCAATCTCCCCTTCGATCTTCTTGATGGACTGGGATAAGGACGGCTGAGACACAAAAAGTCTCTTGGCCGCCGCCGAAAAAGTCCCTTCATTGGCCGCCTGCAGTACATATTTCCATTCATGTTCGTCGATCAAAGTAAGTCCCTCCAAAAAAGCCCCCGCAATCAAGAGAGGGCTTTTCTAACCTTATGCTTCTGTTTTTTTCGCCTGCTCTGCAATCTGCTGGCGCACGCTCTCCTGCGTGGGAGCCGTATAAGCCGGCTGCACAGGCTGCGGTGCCGGGCCTGCTTCTGGCGTTATGTCAGGCGTTGCCGCAGCAGACTGAGGGGCAGCTGTCTGGGCTGCCTGGGCAGTCTGCTGTTGTACGGGCTGAGACGGCTGCGCAGGCTGGGTGCTCTGCTGCTGCACAGGCGTTTCCAACGGGGCATTGAGTACCTGGGAAAAAGCATTCGTAGCCTTCTTGAATTCCCGCACACCCTTGCCCACGGAGCGGGCAATCTCCGGCAGCTTGCCGGGGCCGAAGACGATCAGCCCCACCACCAATATCAAGATAAGTTCTGGTACACCGATTCCAAACATGGTGAATCTCCTCTCATCCGTTCCTGTCAAAAATCACGGTCGCCGATAAAATCCGCCACCTGTACAAAGGCATCTTTGATATCCGCCGGCAGATCCTGCGGAATCACCTGACGTGCCCGTTCCAGATATTCATCGGCCTTGGCCTTGGCCATCTCCACACCGTCCGTAGCCCGGATGATGTTCAGGGCACGCTCTACCATCTGGCTGTCCATCTCCGGGTTGGTGACGATATCGGCCAATTCGGCTGCATCTTCGCTAACATTCAAAGCATGGATAACCGGCAAGGTCACAATGCCCTGGCGGATATCATTGCCGGCAGGCTTGCCGATTTTCTCTGAAGTCTGCATGATATCCAGCACATCATCTGTGATCTGGAAGGCCATGCCAATGCAGTGGCCATACTCTGCCAGCTTTTTCGTATCTTCCTGCGACAGGCCGCCCACCAGACCGCCTAATTCACAGCAGATTTCCAAAAAATCCGCCGTCTTCTTCTGAATGCGCTCATAATAATTATCCAGATCCTTGACCGCCTGATAAACGGTATGATCCTGGATGATTTCCCCCACGCTGAGATTGCACACGAGTTCTGCCAGACGCTTGGACACGTAATCGCCATAGCCGCCTTCTGCGATCAAGCCGAAGGCCCGGGCAAAGATATAGTCACCGCCCAGGATAGCGATCTGATTATCCCATTTGGCATTAGCCGTGGGTTCGCCACGGCGGGTATCGGCCGCATCAATCACATCATCGTGCACCAGAGAAGCCGTATGAATGAGTTCTAGCGCTTCTGCCAGCGGCAGCACACGCTCCAGCGAAAAATCATTGCCGCCTCTGGCTGAAAGCAGGCACAAGGCCGGACGGATACGCTTGCCGCCAGCCGTCACCAGATGGGTGCCAACTTCATTCACCAATTCTACCGAAGAAGAGACTGCCCCGATCAGCCCTTCATTCAGCACGTCCAAGTCACTCTGTATTACATCAAACATGGGGTTTGACACATCTATCACCTACATTAGTCTTTTTCGCATATCACGCATTTTACTATTTTACTACATTTTTGTTCGTTTGTCATTATTATTTCTGCCTTTGACTTGCTGCCCGTTATGACGTATTATTGTAAGGAAATGAAAATTAAGGAGTGAAGGCTTTGCTGAAAATCACTATGGCCCAGATGGAAGTCATCCCCGGGCATCCCGATAAAAACACCGCCACCATGCTGCGCATGATTGACGAGGCAAAAGAAGAACAGTCCGATATCATCATCTTCCCGGAAATGGCTGTTCCCGGCTACCTGCTGGGTGACACCTGGGAACAGAGCAGTTTCCTGGCCGACTGCGAGCACTACGGCCAGGAAATCATCGCCGCTACCCAGGACATCACCGTCATGTTCGGCAATATCGCCATGGACTGGGAAAAGACCAACAACGATGGCCGGGTACGCAAGTACAATGCCTTCTTCACGGCGCAAAACGGCCGGCTGATCAAACCTGCCGGACAGGATCAGCCCTTCGTCATCAAAACCCTGATGCCCAACTACCGGGAATTTGACGATACCCGCCATTTCTACAGCCTGCAGCAGCTGGCGCTGGAACAGGGAAAAAGCCCCGCTGAGCTGATTGCCCCGGTAAACATCACCATCAAGGGCAAGGAATACAGCATCGGCTGCCTGCTCTGCGAAGATGGCTGGAGTGACAACTACGCGCTGGAACCCTTTGAAGTGCTGCGGAAAAATGGCTCTATTGACTTCTTTGTCAATATCTCCGCCTCTCCCTATACCCTGGGCAAAAACGGCAAACGCAATCGTGTCTTCGGCGAACAGGCCGCACGGGCAGGCAAGCCGCTCTTCTACGTCAACGCCATCGGCCTGCAGAACAACGGCAAGACCGTCTACACCTTTGACGGCGCCAGCACGGCTTACAATGGCAAGGGCGATGTCTGCGCCATGAGCTTGGAATACAAAGAAGAACTCACCATTGTAGATTTAGCAGAACTGGAGCAGCTCCCGGCCCTGCCCGAAGACAAGGAACCGGATATTGCCCACATCTATCGCGCCTTGCACTACGGCGTGGGCCACTTCCTGAAAAATATCCACATGAGGAAAGTGGTCATCGGCATCTCCGGAGGCATTGACTCCGCCGTTGCCGCCGCCCTCTACGCCAAGATTGTGGGCCCCGAAAACCTGCTGCTGGTCAATATGCCCAGCGTCTTCAACTCCGCCACCACAAAAGGACTCAGCAAGCAGCTGGCCGATAACTTAGGCTGCCAATACACCGTGATTCCCATCCAGCACTCCGTCGATCATACGGTAGAACAGCTCTCCGGCACCCCCATCACCTATCTGACCGACGGTTCCACCCAGAACCTTACGGTGTCTTCCTTTGTGACCGAAAACATCCAGGCCCGTGACCGCAGTGCCCGGGTGCTGGCAGGCGCCGCAGCTGCTTTCGGCGGTGGCTTCACCTGCAACGCCAACAAGGCCGAGACCACCGTCGGTTACTCGACGCTGTACGGTGACCAGTCCGGCTTCTTAGCTGCCTTGGCTGACCTTTGGAAGCATCAGGTTTACGCCCTGGCCCATTATATGAATGACGTGATCTATGGCCGGGAAGTCGTGCCCCAGGGCATTATTGATATCGTGCCCAGCGCGGAACTCTCCTCCGCCCAGAATGTGGACGAAGGCAAGGGCGATCCCCTGAAGTACCCCTACCACGATTATCTCTTCCGGTCCTTCATCGAACGCTGGCAGAAGGCCGCACCGGAAGATATCCTCGAATGGTACGCTGCCGGCACCCTCGAAGAAAATCTCGGCTGTGAAGCAGGTCTGGTTGAAAAATACTTCCCCACCGCCCAGGAATTCATCGCGGATCTGGAACGCTGGTGGAACCTCTTCACCGGCATGGCCGTGGCCAAGCGCATCCAGGCACCGCCTATCCTGGCTGTCAGCCGCCGGGCCTATGGCTTTGACCACCGCGAAGCCCAGAATGGCCCCTACTATACCTTGAAATACCAGCAGCTGAAAGAACAATTGTTACAGGCATGATAAAAAAGACTGTGCAGAACGTGTAGATTCTGCCCAGTCTTTTTTCTTTATAAGGTAATCGCGTCCATGGTATTCAGCAGCGGCATGATCACTGCCAGCACCAAAAAGAACACCAGACCGCCCACGATAAAGATGGCCGCCGGTTCTGCCAGCGCCTGCAGCCGGGCGGATTCATTTTCGGCCTGCACCTGACAGAAGGCCGCCGCCTTGGCCAGCATCTCTTCCAGGCGCCCCGCCTCTTCCCCAGCCTCCAGCATTTCAGCAAGAATCACCGGGAAGACCGGGCATCTTATCATTGCCGTCATCAGCCCACTGCCCTGCTCCACCTTCGCCTGCACCTGCAACAATTCCCGCTCCAGATAGCGGTTTCCGGCTACAGGGGCTGCCATCCGGATCGCCTCGTGCAGGGGCAGCCCCTGTTCCAGGATCATGGCCATAGTCCCCAGGATCAACGCCCAGCCGGAATGACGGGCCAAAGATCCTGCTAAGGGCAGCTGCAGCACAAATTGATGATAACGATAAACCACCAGCGGCTGACGGGCCAGCAGCAAGATTCCCAAAGCCAAAACGCTGCCCACCGCCAGAGTTTCCATTCCATAGATCTGCAGGAAATCTGTCAAAGACAAAAGCACACGGGTGGGCCAGGGCAGTTCCACCTGCAGATTCTGCAACATCGAGGCAAAGGCAGGCAGGATAAACAACGCCATAAAGATCAGCATTCCCAGAGCAGTCAGACCAAGAATCGCCGGATAAAGGAGTACTGATTTCAACTGTTCCCGGGCTTTCACCGTCTGCGCCAAAAAATCTGCCAGCCGGCTGAAAACGGCTTCCAATGTCCCTGCCTGCTCCCCAGCTGCCACCAGCCTAACGATCCGCGGCGAAAAATTGTGGCTTGCCTCCATAGCTGCCGCCAGGGATTTTCCCTGCAAAACCTGCTGATAAAGACCATTTATCAAGTGGGCATAAGCATCTTTGCGCCCGCCAGCCAGCAATGCCTTGAGCCCCTCATGAACCGGGATTCCGGCACTCAGCAATACTGCCAGCTGGCGACAGAATAATGCAATCTGCGTATCATCCACCTTGCGGCCAGCGAATAATTGTCCAGGATGCCACCTGCCTGCACCAGATTCCTTCTGCCCTTCTTCCTGTAACAGGGCCGTTATCCACAGGCCCTGCCGTTTTATCTTACGGGCAGCCTCCTGACGGTTGGCCGCCGCAATCGTCCCCTTGAAAATCCTACCCTGCCGGTTGCTGGCTTCATAACGATAATTCATATTGTGTCCCCCGCGCCTGCGCCATTACCTGTTCCCCCATGGATCTTTCAAGCAATCCTGCCTGCTGCATTTTCTGAACAGCCACTGCAAAAGTCTGCATTCCCAGCTCCTGCTGGCTGAGCATCACGGAGGACAACTGGTTATACTTTGCCTGACGGATCAAACTGCGCACCGTAGCATTAGCCAGCAGTACCTCCACCAATGCTGTCCGTCCGCCTCTAGCAGCGGGAAGCAATTGCTGGGCAAAGATCCCCTGTAACACCTCTGCCAGCAGCGAACGCACGCTCGCCCGCTCTTCCAGCGGAAACATCCCCTCCACGCGCAGGACAGCCGCAGCCGCACTGCCACTATGCAAAGTCCCCAGCACCAGCATCCCCGCTGATGCTGCCGCCAGAGCCGTCAGCATCGTCTCCTTGTCCCGGATTTCCCCCACGAGGACCACATCCGGCATTTCCCTGAGTCCGCCCCGCAGAGCTTCCGCAAAATCATAAAAATCCCGGCCCAACTCCCGCTGACTGATAAAACATTTATCAGGTTGGAAAACATATTCGATGGGATCTTCCAATGTGACGATATGATACGCTCTCTCCCGATTCAATGTTTCAATAAAAGCCGCCAATGTCGTGCTCTTACCAGAGCCAGTCCGCCCGCAGACCAAGACCAGCCCTTGATCCAGTTCCTTGATCTTCTGCCATGCCTGCGGCGCATTGATTTCCGCCAAAGTCGGAATCCTCTCCGGCAACAGGCGGATAGCCAATGCCGGATAACCTTGCTGACGATAGGCATTGACACGAAACCGCCGTCCCGCAAAGGTCCAGGAAAGATCGATATCGCACTCCCGCGCCAGCCGCTTCCGTTGCCCTTCATCCATGATAACAGCGTCAAACGCAGCCATAAATTGCTCCGTCAGCGGGCGGCCATCCATAGACACCAAGACTCCGTCACATCGCATATGCGGCCTTTGTCCCACGGTCAAATGAATATCCGACGCCTCTTTTTCGATAGCTCTGCTGATAATGCCCTGCCAATCCACGTCATCCCCCATACCATATCACCTCGTATTTTCTAATAATAATGTACTTCTTCTACATTCACCCTCCAATACCTGCAAAAAAAGCACCTCCAGCGGAAGTGCTTTCTATTATCAATCATCTCTTATCTTTGACCTGCTTTTTGCAGGAAATGCCGTAGGGCACCGGTGAAGCCTGCGGCTGTTCCCAACTGGGCAAAGGCAATGCGCGTATGCTTGAGCAAGGCTGGCGGAAGCAGTTCAGCCAAGTATTGATGCAGGCGCGGTTCAAAGAATTCCCGCTGGGCCATCACGGCCCCGCCCATGATCAAAACCTCCGGATTTACGACACAGCAGATCTGGGCCAGGCCACAGGCCAGTTTCCGCGTCATATCTTCCAATGCTGTCAGGGCTTTTTCCTCACCAGCTGCCGCCCGCGCAAAAACCTCTTCTCCCGTGGCTGCGCCTGTGTTCTGCAATAGCGCCGTCATGCTGGCCAATTGTTCCAGAGAGCCGCCCGCAAGGGGCAGGAAGCCGATTTCACCGGCTGCCGCAGCCGCGCCATGAACCAGATGACCATCCAGCACCAGTGCGCCGCCCACACCTGTACCCACAAACATGCAAAAGGCACTTTTCGCGCCTTTGCCTGCGCCCAGCCAGCTTTCCCCCAGTCCTGCGGCATTCACATCATTTTCTACAGTACAGGGCAGCTGCGTCAGCTTTTCGATTTCTTCCCGCAGCTTCATGCCGCTGTAACCGGGGAAATTAGGCCCGGCAAAAATGACTTCCCCTTTTTCAGCATCGATAAGTCCCGGTGAACATACCGCCACCCCTGCAGCCTGACCGTATTCTTTTTGCAGGTCACAGACAATTGCCGCTATTTTCCCGGGAATCGCACGGCTGCCATCTGTTTCGACCTTGGTCAGGACCTGACCTTTGGCCAAAATCTGGCCATCCTCCGTCATCATGGCATATTTGATTGCCGTACCACCGATATCTATGCACGCATATTGCATCCTGATCCCCTCCTGTGCTAAAACAAAGGCACCAAACGATGTTGGTGCCTGAAATTTTCATTTCTTCTCAGCCTACTAATTCATAGCCAGCTTCTGTGATGACCTGGGCAAATTCTGCCTGAGGGATTTCCCGTTCTGCCGTCACGGTTGCCGTGCCTGCTTCCAGATTCACTTCCACAGCCGTAACACCTGCCATTTTCGACAAAGCATCGTTTACATGCTTCTGGCAATGGGCACACATCATACCTTCAATCTTGAGTTCTTTCTGCATCGTCTTATCTTCCTTTCTGACAGTTGCCTGTCCTACCTGATTATCTATTTCTGCAGCCATGCCCGCTACATTCCCTGCAGTCTTGAATGACCGCAGCCGCAAAGCGTTCAGGACCACACATACACTGGACATGCTCATTGCTGCCGCTCCGATCATCGGGGAAAGCTTGATGCCAAAGGCCGGATACAAGAGCCCCGCTGCCAGAGGGATGCCAATGATATTATAGATGAACGCCCAGAAGAGATTTTCCTTGATATTGCGGATAACCGCCTTTGATAACCTGATTGCGCTTACAACATCCAGCAGATTGCTGCGGATGAGCACAGCATCCGCACTTTCCATGGCCACATCCGTACCGGCACCAATGGCCATCCCGATATCAGCCCGGGCAAGCGCCGGCGCATCGTTGATGCCATCGCCCACCATGGCCACCTTATGCCCCTGTGCCTGCAAGGCGGCAATATGCTGCTCCTTGGCAGCGGGCAGCACACCGGCAATGGCCCTCGTGATTCCCAGACGGCGGCGCACCGCTTCAGCCGTGCGCTCATTGTCGCCGGTGAGCATGATGACCTCCAGCCCCATGGCCGTGAGCTGGGAAATCGCCTGCCTGCTGGATTCCTTTTCCTTATCTGCCACCGCGATAACGCCAAGAAGTTTCTTCTCTTTGGCAAAGAGTAAGGGCGTCTTGCCTTCTGCCGCCAGCCGTTCCAATTCCTGCTGGCAGTCCGAAATATCCACACCCTGTTCTGCCATAAAGGCCTCGTTGCCAGCCATATAGAGCTCGCCTCTGACTTTTCCCTGCAGGCCGCGGCCGGGCACCGCCTGAAAATCGCTTATGCCTGCGGGCGTTACGCCCTTTTCTGCCGCATAGGCCAAGACCGCTTCAGCCAGGGGATGCTCGCTGTTCTGCTCCAATCCCGCCGCTAAGGACAGGAACTCTGCCTCCGGTATCGACAGAGCCTGCAGATCCGTAACCTTGGGCTTGCCTTCGGTAATGGTTCCTGTCTTATCCAGCACCACCGTATCCACAGCCTGGGCCGTTTCCAAGGCCTCGCCGGATTTGATGAGGATGCCGTTTTCCGCGCCTTTGCCCGTGCCCACCATGATAGCCACAGGTGTAGCCAGGCCTAAGGCACAGGGACAGGAAATGACCAGAATGGAGATAGCAATGGAAAAAGCAAATTCCACGCTTGCGCCCAGGGCCAGCCATATTCCGCCCGCCGCCAGTGCAATCAGGATGACCACCGGCACAAAGATGCCGGCAATCCGGTCAGCCAGCCTTGCCATGGGCGCCTTGCTGGCACTGGCTTCATCCACCAGGCGGATGATCTGGCTGATGGCGGTATCGCCGCCGACCTTTTCCGCCCGGAAATGGATGGCACCTGTCTTATTCAGGGTGGCCGAGGTCACCTTATCCCCTGCCTGTTTGAACACGGGCAGGCTTTCCCCGGTGATGGCAGATTCATCGATGCTGGTCTGCCCGGAAATCACCGTGCCATCAGCGGGCAGCCGCTCGCCGGGACGCACGATGATCTCATCCCCTGCCACCAGTTCTTCCGTGGGCAGGGATAATTCCTGGCCGTCCCGCAGGACAGTGGCCTTTTGCGGCGCCAGCTCCATAAGCTTTGCCAACGCCTCCCCCGTCCGCCCCTTGGCCTTTGCCTCGAGGAATTTGCCCACGGTGATCAAGGTGACAATCATCCCCGCCGATTCAAAATAAAGGTTGCGACTGTATTCTTCCACCAGCGCCAGATTGCCATGGCCGAGCCCCCAGCCCATGCGGAACACGGCAAAAGCACCAAAGAGTGCAGCGGCCATGGAGCCCATGCCTACCAGGCTGTCCATATTCGGCGCGCCCTGCCAAAGATTACGAAAGCCGTTCAGATAATACTTCCGATTGAGATACATGATGGGCAGAATTAACAGGAACTGGGCAAAGGAAAAGGTGATGGCGTTCTCCGGGCCGGCGAACAATGCCTGCAAAAGCTCCGGCACGGGAAGCCCCAGCCAGCCAAAAAACATCCGATGCATGGCAATGAACATGACCGGCAAAAGGAATATCACCGACCATAACAGCCGCTGCCGCATGGCTGCTGCCTCCCTGGCCAAGGGATCATCTTCTTTTTTTATGGCATCTACAGCCTTTTTTCCTTTGACACTGGCACCATATCCGGCCTGTTCTACGGCTGCAATGATCTGACTTGTATTGATTTTCCCTTCGTCATAGGTCAGCTGCATGCTGTTGGTCAACAGATTTACACTGACCTCCGCTGTGCCAGCCAGTTTTGTCACAGCTTTTTCCACTCGCGCCGAACATGCCGAACAAGTCATGCCAGTGATGTCAAAACGTTCTTTTTTCATCATTCACCTTCTGTCAACGTACCATTTTTCCTAACAGCGTAATCAGCTCATCGACCACCTGGTCATCGCCTTCACGGATATCGTGAACCACGCAGCTGTTGATATGCTGAGCCAATAACTCTTTGTTGAAGGCTCCCAAAGCCGCCTGAATGGCACTGACCTGCACCATGATATCCACACAGTAACGATCCTCCTCCACCATACGGCGGATGCCCCGTACCTGTCCTTCAATGCGGTTCAGACGGGATATCAGGCCCTTATACTCCTTGCCATCCTTATCGCGATGTTTATGTTTTACGTCCTTGCAATGACACTTTTCCATAGGAACCTCCTGAATACAAACACATACCCCTCTTGGGTATATTCATCATATACCTATGAGGGGTATGTGTCAAGGACTGTCTACAGCACTCTTGTCAATTCTTCCCTTGTGGTCAGCCCTGCCGCAGCTTTGGCCTCGCCGTCAGACCATAGGGTTCGCATTCCGCCCTGCCAAGCCAGCGCCTCCAGCTGTTCCTGACTTTGACCGATCAAGATGGCCTCCCGGATTGACTTGTCAACTACCATCAGTTCATGCAGCGCCAGACGGCCGCGATAGAGTTCCTGTTCCTTGTCCACACAGCGCCGTACCAGGCGCTGGGCCAATACCCCGGACAAGGTTGCCGCCAAAAGATAAGGCGGCACCTTCATTTCCAGCAGGCGCAGTACCGCAGCCACCGCACTTTCCGTATGCAGGGTGGTCAGGATCAAATGACCGGTCAATGCCATACGCACAGCCAGCATGGCCGTTTCTTCATCCCGGATTTCCCCCAGCAGAATTCCCTGAGCATCCATGCGCAGAATGGCACGCAAGCCGTTTGCATAGCTAAGACCGGCCTGCGGATTGACCTGGATCTGATTGATTCCCTGGATATGACGTTCAATGGGATCTTCCAAGGTCAGCCAGTTTTTCTCCACCCGGTTCACTTCCCGCAGGGCTGCATATAACGTCGTCGTCTTGCCTGAACCCATGGGGCCACAGACGATGAGCAAACCTGACGGCCTATGGATGAGTTCCCGGAATTTCGCCTCGTTTTCAGCGGTAAAGCCCAATTCGCTCAATGTCAGCATCTCATCCTGCATGTTCAACAAGCGCAGCACTAGCATCTCCCCGCCAGCCACTGGCATGGACGCTGCCCGGATATCCACTTTTTTTCCCTGTTCCTGAAAGATAAAGGCACCATCCTGGGGCTGCTGATGCTTGGCAATGTCCATGCCTGCCAATACCTTGATCCTGGACACCAGCATGGGGGCCAGATCTCCCGGCAGCTGCCAAGGCATCACCTGCAGCAGGCCATCAACACGCAGGCGGAAGCGCAGACTCCGTTCCCATGGTTCGATATGCAGGTCGCTGGCCCCGGCTTCCAGCGCCTGCAGGATCAGGAAATCCACCAACCGCACCATGGCTGCGCTGCTCCCCGTAGTCCCTTCCGCGCCAGGAATCTGTTCCTGACGGCATTGATTGAGCAAAATACGCCAAAATGTATCCTCATTCTGCATAGCATCCCGACCTTTTTCTTCAAAAATTATTAAATCAAATATCTGTTCGTTGTGCACATGTTTTTCTCCTGCCATCCCTGCTGATTATTTGCCACCTGCTCCATAATGTAATATACTTAGAACAAGTTCTATCCGGAGGTATGATATTATGAGCGACTATGAAAAGAAAGGCTATCTGGTCAGCGATTTTCGCGTCTTCCGCCTCAAAGATGCTGCCCTGAAGCCCATTCCTTTTCATTATCACGATTTTCATAAGATAATTATGTTCTTGGACGGCGCTGTGGACTATGTGATTGAAGGCAAAACCTATCATCTGGCACCCCGGGATATCGTCTTTGTCACCGCCGGCGAAATCCACCGGCCCGTCTTCACTGATGAAAAAAAAGATTACGAACGCATTGTCATCTATGTGGCGCCGGATTTTCTTGCCCGCTGGCAGGAGCAGGATGCGGAACACACAGATCTGGCCCAATGTTTTGCCTACGCCCGGGAAAACAGCAGCGTCATGCATCAGCCCCCCGGCACTAGTCATGACCTGCTCTTCCATATGGATAAGCTGGAAAAGACAGCCCATGGACAAGGTTTTGCCAATGGCCTGTTCACGGAAATCATGTTCATCGAATTCATGATCCTGCTGAACCGTTCTCTGCATGAACACGAACTGGCCGGCCTCAATAACGCGGTTTATGACCCCAAGATTCAGAGCATCATTACTTATATCAACGCCCATCTGGCAGAGGAACTCTCCATCGACGACCTGGCTGCCAGAGCTTATATCAGCAAGTTCTATCTGATGCGCAAATTCAAAGCCGACACCGGCTATGGCGTTCATCAGTATATCCGCAGCAAGCGCCTGCTGCTGGCCCGGGATCTGCTGAAAACCGATCTGCCCATCACTGCCATCTGTGAAGAGGTGGGCTTTGCCGACTACTCCACCTTCTCCCGCGCCTTCAAAGAAATGTTCAAATGCGCACCGCGGGATTACCGAAAACAATGATTGCCAATTCACACAGGGAGGAAATTCTTTTGCAGTTCACGAAATCTTTAAAAGTAGTCAAGCTCGGAGCGCTGGCGGCTATTGTTTTGTTGTTTGTTGTTATCCATCTGCTCAATCCGGCTTTTCTGCCCCATATGTGCGGTCTGCTGGCCCGGGGAGACATCCAGGAAACGGCCGATTATATCGCTTCCTTCGGCTCCGGCGCCGTAATCTTCAGTTTCCTGTTGACGCTCTTTGTCAATGCACTGGGTTTCCCGCCAGCCATTATCTTCTCCACGGCCAACACCCTGATCTTCGGCATTGGCTGGGGTATTTTCCTGTCCGTGGTGGCTGAGACCGTAGGCGTGGCCATCAGCTTCATCCTGCTGCGGTTCTTTTTCCGGGATGCGGCGGAAAAGATCATCAGCAAAAACAAAACCTTGTCGAACCTGGATAAGTACAGCGGCAAACAGGGCTTTGTGGTCATGCTGATCGCCCGCATGGTACCCTATCTGCCTTCCGTGATGCTCAATGCCATCGGCGCTCTGTCCGCCATGCGCTTCCGGGATTACGTCGTGGCTTCCTTTGTGGGCAAATTCCCGTCCACGGGCATCGAAGCCATTATCGGCCATGATGCCATCACCCATCAGGAAGATCCCACCCGCATGATTGTGGTGATTATCCTGGCCATCCTCCTGATTGTGGGGGCCTGGCTTTATGAGCGCCATGAACAAAGAAAGAAGTGATGCACAATGACGCTTTCGCGACGAAAATTTTTGACATTAGCGGGGAAGGTTATCCTCTTTCTGGGACTCAGCTCAGCCTTCCCCCGCCTGGCTGCTGCCGCTTACGATACGCTGCCCATCGAGGCCCTGCGCCAACTCATAACGGCTGATCCACGCAACTCCCGCACCATCATGTGGCAGAGCAAGACGCCTCTGGAAGGCTGCCGCCTGCAATATCAGGGGCCTGACGGCACCATGAAAAACCTGCCGGTCAATATGGAAAGTCTCGAGGAAGACCGGGTTTTCAATTATTATTACACCTGCTGTCTAAAGGACCTCACCCCAGACAGTACCTACCATTATCGTATCTGGCAGGGCAATATCGCCACCTCCTGGCAGACCTTCAGCACTGCTCCGGCAAAAATTGAAAACTTTTCTGCCATTATCTTCTGCGATTCCCAATGCGGACAGACTTATGCTGGCTGGGGGCAGGCCTTTCGCACCATCTGGCAGCGCCATGCAGATGCTCACTTCTTTGCCATTGTGGGGGATATCGTGGACAACGGCCAACAGGAATGGCAATGGCAGAATTTCTTTGCCAATATCGAGGGCGTACTCCCCCAGCATCTCTATGTACCTGTGATGGGCAATCACGAGTGCTACAGCCTGATCTGGAAGTTCTGCCGCCCCCACCGCTATGAACTCAGCTACAACCTGCCGGCCAATGGCACGCCGGAATTGCAGAATTACTACTACTCCTACGATTACGGCCCGGTGCATTTTATCGTGCTGAATACCCAGATGCTGGAGCTCAAGGATATTCATCCGGATCTATTGGAAAAACAAAAAATCTGGCTGCGTCAGGATGTAAAAAATCACCGTGCCAAATGGCAGGTGGTACTCATGCATAAAGATATCCTTGCCTACGACGAATATCAGGAAGGTTCCAAGACCATGATGAGCATCAGCGATGTGGGACATGCCTTCATGCCCATTTTTGATGAACTCGGCATCAATTTGGTACTGACCGGTCATATGCATACTTATCGGAACCGGGGGCATATCTACCATCTGCAGCCTGCGGAAAAAGGCCCGGTCTACATCATGAGTGGGCCAATCGGCAATCAGCAGTATACGGTGCCAGCCGATAAGACGTTTGACCGGTCAGCCATCTATCAGCCCACACCGGAAAATTATCTGCTGCTCAACGCCAGCAACGAAAAACTCTCCGTTACGTGTTATACCGTAAGCGGAGAGCTGATCGAAACATATGAGATTGCCTAAAACATATCTTTTTTCCACAGGGCATAAGCGCCCGTAATGCTGATGCCAAAGGCGATGATCATTACATACAAAAAACCATTGTTGCTTTCGGCAAAGGGCACTGGCACATTCATGCCGAAAAAACTGGATACAACCGTGGGAATAGCGATAATGATGGTCATCGCGGCCAGGAATTTCATCACCAGGTTCTGGTTATTGGCAATGATGGAGGTAAACGTATCGGCCATACGGGCCAGAATCTTGCTGTACATCTCCACCATTTCCTTGGCCTGCTTATTCTCGATGATGACATCCTCCAGCAGATCCTCATCTTCCTCATAAGCCTTGAGGATGGGCGTCAGGGCCGGGTTATTGCGCATGCGCAGGAGCTTGTCCAGCACCGCACCATTGGAACGGATGGCCGCATTAAAATAAGTCAGGCCCTTTTGCAGTTCCAGCAGGCGCAGGATTTCACTGTTCTTCATATCATGACGCAGCTGGTTCTCGATATCATCGGAAAGCTTGCTGATCTGACGCAGATAACGCAGATAAAAAGTCGCAGACTTATAGAGGATCTGGAACAGGAAGCGCGTCTTCTTATAAGTGCGGAAGAGCTTGGCGGTGCGCTCGTTGAACTCGGCCATTACCGGCGTTTCTTCCAGGCAAACCGTGATGATATAGTCCTCACTGATGATGATGGCCAACGGCAAGGCATCATAACTGTCATTGCCCCGGTTCACCGCCACATTGGTCAGGACCATGACGGAATCGTCTTCGATATCCGTATGGGAGCGTTCCTCATCATCCAGTGCGGAGCGCAGAAAGTCAGGATCAACTTCTGTCAGGTTGCTGACCACTTTCAGCTCGTAGGGCGTAGGGTCAACAATATTGATCCAGGCCCCCTTCTCCAGCGTCTTCAAAGTCAGCTCCTGCAAAGGACCGCTCTCCAGGGATTTATATATCTTTAGCATGATATCTCCTCTCTATGTGGAGTCCCCCGCCATGCCTGTTATCTTAGCGGTGCAGGATAATGGCGCCGGTTCTCCCTGTTGTTAAAGTACATCGTTTTGGGTTTGCCGTATCAGGGTGATCGTCCATTATCCTCACCAACCTTTCATCAAAAAAATTTCCACATTGTATTATAACGCAGTTGTTCAAATTTTGCCATAGGCAAAATACACAAATCAGCGTTTCGACGGACTTGTTCCGTCATAACGCAGTTGTTCAAATTTTGCCATAGGCAAATATGCAAATTTGACCGGTCAATTCTGACCGGTCAAATTTATATTCCTCTTACAATTTGAACTTATTGATTGCCACCTGCATATCCGAAGCGAGATTAGCCAACGCCTGCGATGCCGCTGCAATCTCTTCGTTGGAGGCCGACTGTTCTTCTGTTGCCGCCGATATGGAGGAGGTATGATCCGCCGTCTTGCGGCTGACGCTGTCGATGGAATCCACCGCTTCTACGATATTGCCTGCACCGGAGGATACCGAATTCACGGACGTACTGATTTCATCGATCTGCGTCTTGATGCCATTGACCTGTCCCATGATATCCTGGAACTGCACGCCCACATCGCGGATAGCCTTGGCACCCAACTGCACTTCCGTCTTGCCCTCTTCCATCGCTTTGACCGCCTGAGCCGTATCGTTCTGAATGGTCAGGATGCGCGCCTTGATCTGTTCAGCTGACTCCTGGGATTCTGCCGCCAGTTTCCGGACTTCGTCTGCTACCACCGCAAAACCACGGCCATGCTCGCCGGCCCGGGCAGCCTCGATAGCAGCATTGAGTGCCAGAAGATTTGTCTGGTCAGCAATGGAGGAAATCGCCTCGACAATCTGACCGATCTGCTGGGAACTTTCGCCCAAAGTGCGCACCACATCAGCGGAGTTCATGACACTGGTCTCAATATGCTCCATCTTGGTGGTGGCATCCTTCATCAGCAGTTCACCTTGTTTAGCTGCATCCGAAGTATTGACCGACGCTTCCGAAACCTTCCTGGTCTTTTCCGTCATGGCAGTGATATCCACAAAGACGCTGTCCACATTCTTCTTGGCGCCATCGATATCCACCAGCTGCTTATCCATACCTGCAGATACCTCGCCAATGGTTTCTGCCACATGCACGGCGGCTTCTGCAGACTGTTGGGCATTGGCCGTAAGCTCTTCGGAAGCTGCAGCCACCTGTTCCGAGGTTGCCGCCATCTTGCCGATAAGGTCATGGAGATTCTGCTGCATCTTATTGAAGGCATTGGTCATTGAGCCGATCTCATCACTGGTGGTAACCGGTAACTGCGGTACCCGCAGATTGCCATCGGCCAGCTGCGCAGCCTGTCCTTCTAACGCCACAATAGGTTTCGTGATGCGGGCGGCAAAAGTAAGGCACATGCCTACAACCAGCAGGAAGCCAATCACAATCAATACACCATAGATTACTTTCAGTCGATGGATGGGGGCGAAGACATATTCCGTCGGCACGGCCATGGCAATCAGCCAGCCAGTGGTAGGAACCGTGGTGTAAGCGCAAAGCTGTTCTACACCATCTGCATCTTCATAAGTAAAGTAGCCATTTCCCTTTTGGAACATGGCATCCAGTTTTTCACCTACGCCCTTGATATTCTTGGCCTCAGACATAGGCTCTTCCTTGCCGGAGGTGGCCAGAAGCTTACCTGTCTTTTCGATGATATAGCCAATACCCTGATCACGGTATTTGACTTTCTGCACCTGTTCCTTTAGCACAGTAAGCGTAATATCACCGCAGATTGCCCCGCGGAACTGCTTGTTTTCTCCATAGAAGGGAGCAACTGCCGACACCACCAGGTCTCCGGTGCTCTTGCTCGTGTAAACTTCCGTGTATACGGTCTTGCCTGCATCCCGGGCCTGCGCATACCAAGGGCGCTTGCGCGGATCGGTCTTGCCCGTTTCATCCGGGCTGTTATAGGGCAGGAACATGCCCTCCTCGTCACCGCGTGTCATTTCCTGATAATCTTTGTCGGAAGAAGCCGTGCCCAGTAAATACTTCATCTCCTCATTGTCCATTTCCAGGCCGCTCTTCTCATAATCTGTCATCAGATTCGCCTGTGCCGTGACGGCATTGGCTTTTTCCTTGAGCCAGCCATCCACATGCTCTCGTTCGGTGCTGACATTGGCCACAATCTCCCCGTTCACGGATTCGGACAGGTTGTCATAGGCCGTATAGTACCCTGTCGCTGAAACCACAATCAGGATTATGCCGACAATACCGGCCAGCAAGATGAATTTTTGCCTGATTCCCATGTTTTCACTCCCTTAATCGTTCCGCACATCCGTCAAAATTCAGATACCCATTTGAGTCAATTATTTCTACACACGACCGAAAATCTCCTGCTGCAATTTGAACGGTCGGAATATTTTTTCTTGCTTTTCCAGATTAAAAATGGTATACTTAGAAAACATTCTTGGGGATGTAATGGTTTCGACGGGGTATTGAAGCCACGAGGTTCGCAGGCCAATGGTTACGAAGCCTAACTCTTAACCGCTAAATGTAATTGACGAATTCGATTACGCATACGCTGCCTAAGCCTTGCGCTTAGCAGCCCCCTCGGTATCACTAGCTGCGGGCAGGGCTGAGGGTTTCAAATAAGCGCAGCAGTTTTTCCTTTTTTCGCAAAAGAGGATGGTGGAGAACTCTGAATCCCAGAGTTTGCGCTTCTATGATGCTGGCATACTCCAGCTATTGCGATAATGCCTTGTGATGTGGATGTATTTCGGACAGGAGTTCGATTCTCCTCATCTCCACCATTGGTTCGCCTACCGAACTCGGTTCAAAAATGGCCGCTTTTCGGTATTCTGTATATGCAAGAAGGACACGCAATTTTATCCATTGCGTGTCCTTTTTCGTGTTCATTTTTAGACTCATTTGTCCAATTCTGCACTGAGCATATTGACTGCAAATCTGCACTTGTCAATGTCCTTTCGAGTCAACTGCATAAATCTTTTTATCAATTCCCATTCATCATCATAGGCACGAATTTGGTGAATACCGCGCTGACCTCTTGCACTCACCGAGCCAACAGGTCTACCGCCTTTGCCACTACCACCACCTTTGTTAAAATGGCGTTTATCATCGGGACGAGTTGCTTTTCCTGGCATATCTATTACTTCCTTTCGTTTCTTTGCTTTACATTCTAACACAGGCGTAGCGTGGGTTCAACCATTATCTTAATTATCTGTGAGGTATGTATCCTTTTTCTTTCATTGAGCAATACCCATTCCCTATAATAACGTGATCCAAAACCGGAATATCCAATATTCCACCCGACTTTACGAGCCGTCCTGTAATTGCTATATCTTCTTTGCTTGGCAACAACCCCCCCGATGGGTGATTGTGTACCAATATGATTGAAGCCGAATGATGCTTTATTGCTGACAAGAAAACTTCTCGTGGGTGAACGACTGTTGAACTCAAACCACCTTCGGAAATTGTTTCAAATCCGATTACTTGGTTTTTGGTGTTAAGGTGCATTACTGCGAAATGCTCCACCTGCAAATATTTCATGCGGGGCGACGCGAATATTTCTACGTCTTTCGGGCCATGAATACCAAAATTGCGTTTGTCATGTTCAGCCATACGGACAGACAATTCATATACCGCCTTAATCTGCATTGCCTTCTTTTTCCCAATCCCGCTGATTACTTCGGGATTGAGCATTATGTTCGATACTTGCATTTCATCATTTTTGCCGAAATTGTCAGCGTCAACACCTGTCAGAATAGAGAACAATTCCTGCGTGGTGTAAATCTCCATTCCCAACCTATCACCGTATTCAGATATTTTCTCACGCAACTTCATATCGCACATGTCAACCAACCTCCTTCTCAGCACAATGTTCCTTTGCCCATTTGTCCATAAACATAAGCCTGTCAATCAAATATTCCCAATCCTCTGTACTTTCGTAGAAACAACCGAAATTCTGCACCAAATCTTTGAGGTTCAGACTACAAACCGTATGTTCGCAAGCCACACAACACATTATCACTCGTGCCTCTCCGTGTCTTATCCCGACACCTTCAATCGCAAGCACATGTGGATTGAAACCGTTATACCCGACACCTTTCGGCGGTTCGTCTGGAATGAATCCGTGGTAACATGGCGCGTTCACATATATCCCTGTCCTTTCGTCCCAACTGTAACCTTGACGCTTGCCTAACGTCTTGGTCATTTTGATGTTATACGGATTGTCTAGGCAGAACTTCCGCAACTCCTTGTAGAAGTCCGTCACCTCCTTTTCCTCCTTGTCCTTGTACTTCTTACAGTACACTCGCAGAGGCTTTGCTCCGCTATACCCGTAGAACTCGAAGTCGCCTGCCTTAACGTCCTTCTCGCTTGCCAGTGGCAGGCGGAATGTCATGTGTTCAAGGTACTCGGCAATGCCATTTGCGTCCTCGCCGTACACCTCCCCATTTGCCCATTGGTCAAAAGTGAGATAGTACATTGCCCCACACGTACCAATCTTAATTCTCTCGTTGTCACTCTTGCGATATGCGTAATCTCCCATGATGTTTTTCCTCCTATCAACCAATCATTCCAACTACTCTTGCATACTTTATCGCCTTGCTCATTGACTTCGATTGCCACCGTTTCAGACGTTCAACGTCCTCGTCGGTCAATCCAACCATGCCACCTTCCATGTCAGAACGAGCATAGAAAACATTGTTGCATATAAGGACGTTGCTCCCCCACCCCTCGTCCTCAGTGAGCAAAGCAGAAGGTATCTGCTTGTCTGCAAACAAGAACTCGTCGTCAAACCATGCGTCATATTCATGCCCTTCGATGGTGAAGGAACGGTAATCTACCGTATCGCACCCAATGAGGTCATACATTGCCTGCAGGGTGTTGCCTGCATCAATCTCACATACCTTCGTTACGGCGAAATACTTGCCATCATTCAAAACGCTTACATCCTGCACTAACACATTCATTTTCATGCCCTCCTGCTTTTCTCGACAAACGCCTTCGCTTCGGCTTCACTCTCAAACCAATCCGTATAAATATCACGACGTTGGGTTTCTGTGAATGACGGCTTCGGTGCTTCTTTCGATTCCACCGCCATTGTTATTGATGCAGCGACATGCCCCTTATCATCATAGGAACTTGTCACGCCATACCATATTTTCTTTTCTTCTCCCATATTCATTCCTCCATTGTGACCTGCCATCATCAGTGCCGTGGTGGTCAATCCTCGGCAGACACCCTTGCGGGTGTTTCGGCTTATCAATTTTACTCGAAGGGGATGGGTTCATCGGGTAGCCAACACTCCCTCTCACCCTCGTCGTATTCGCGTTTTATGCGTTCCAAATCTTCTTCATCCGGTTGAGGCTCCCAGTAGTTGCTTGGCAGGTTGTCAGAACTTCTCCCCCAATACCCTCTTATTCTTTCCATTTCAAATCCCCCCTTTCTCTTATGCGATGCTTACGAGCAGTGCTTTTTCATAATGCGGAACTTGCTTAATTCCATTCCCGACACATTCCACATCGAACATGCGGTATTTGTCGCGGTAATCAACGACACCTTCAATCTTGCAACCCAACTCTTGGAAACGGGCAAGAACTTCAATCAAGCTCCCCTGCCCCACGCTGATGGTGAACTTTTCTTCGCCCATCTTTTTGAAGCCCTCGATGTATTCCTCAATTTCGTTGTCCCAAATAACATCGTGGAGGTCAAGGTACTTGTTGCCCGTTTCCGTCCGAACTGCCACCAATTCTTCAAACTTACGTTCCATTGCCTTAGTCATTTTAACTCCGCCTTTCGTAATGTGTTTAATTAATTTCTATACTTATACTATACTACATTGGTAACTTTTTGTAAAGTATTTAATTAAAATAATTGAAGTTTTTGGTGTGTTTTTTTACAGGACAGATAGCATAGTCAGTCGGCATTTTTTCTTGTTCCCCTGCGTACTGATTTACTGTTTTGACCTTGTGAGCGTCGTTGTGAGCGTCGTTGCCCGATTATTGGTATAAGTATATTGATTTTCCAATAGGTAGGGCGTAGAAACAAAATGCGACTAGAACCCTTGATATTATTGGCGTGAGAGCGTCCACGTTTTGCGAACAATTCTATGTAAAAAAATACCCTGCCATTTGACTGACAGGGTAACTTCCATCTTTCAAACTTGCGTTTCTTCCAATATCATTTCTCGAAACATTGCCATCCCAGACTCATTCCATTCATACGAAACATTGCCATCTTCCGCGCCAAAATATGATGCACACTCCTTGAACTTCGTGATCGCATACAGGCTTGCGCCTGCGTCAACAAGTCGCTTGGTCAGTCTGTCAATCCTCCGTTCGGTTCTCACTGTTTCCGGGGTAACAACCCCAAAGAACCAACACCCCGACATATTCCCACAGGCTTCTTCCAATGCGTCCAAATATCTCTTAATCAACATTTTCATTCCTCCCATTCGTCCTCGCCCTCGTCCTCGTCCTCATAGAAAAAGCCTTGCATGGGGCAATCCTCCGATTCGTCTACCTCGTCATAGTTCAAACTGCCATCTTCCACAAATTTGAGGGGGAACTTGACTTCACTCTTGCGGTGGCATTGCAGGTTAATGCCTACCAATCTGTCGTGGTCGTCGTCGCCGTTACACTCATTCGGTGCGTTCCATCTTGCCAACAATGCGTATGCGTCGCTCCCGCCGAATACTCCATAGCCCTCATAGCATTGCTCATGTATCTTTGTTCCATCGGGGCAGAGAAGGTAAACAGGCAACGCCCCCTTCGTGCTATACATGTTTGAAATACTGCGTTCCGTGTCGCTCGTCGTCCAACTGAAAAAACCCATTTTCATTTCCTCCTTATGATGTATGGGAAGGGCTTGCGCCCTCTCCATACCTGCTTGAATTTTAACAACCGATGCAGACTAAATCATTGTTGATGTGAACCGCCCCATTGAACAAACCATCTTCTGCTAATGCCTTGATATAATCCGCAAGCGCCCTGGCTTCAAGATATTCACCCTCGTAAAGATATTCGCTCATTTTTTCAACCTTGGTTGCGTTATTAACGTAACCTTTTTCCTGTAAAGCACAAAACTCTGTATTCATTTTCGCAATCACATCAACTTTTTGCAGAATGATTTGTTGGAGCGATTCAAACGTATATCCGTGAATAGATAAGGTAACGTGCTCACATTCCAATCCAACGGTTACGAGATAATTCATCTTGTCTTTCATTTAACCTCACCTTCCGTAAATCAATTTATTAATTTCCTATACTTTTATTCTACTACTATTGCAATTATTTGTAAAGCTATTAATTAAATATCCCCAATAAAAATGCAGCGTTTTTTCGTTTTTGCCATAAGACTCGATATGCGCCGTTGTGAGCAATTTTTTCATGGTGAATATGATTGTATAGGCTACCGCCTTAAACTTCGTTGTAGGCGGCGTGAGGCATTCTCTTGGAGGACTATTTGCTTTTCTACGTCCAGGCAAAGAAAAAAGCCCCATTCCGGGGCTTCTGTCATTCCCATATATCCTTGTCGCCGTTCTGTATGTCCCACGACCACACTTCTCGCAAGTTGACACCTGCTATCTCACACTGCCTGCGGGATTTCATAAACACATAGTCAATGTTCTCCCCCTGTTTCAAAGTGCCATCGGGAGCCAGGTGCTTGTTTGGAATCCACACATTCTGATTGGTGCCATTGATCGTAAAGCGCTTGGCGAACTTAACGTGGTAATCATCCCTGTCAATACACATCAAGCGTATGCCCTTGTATGTCTGCACCGCCGTATTGATGGGGATTTTGATTATCTTGCGCTTCTTACTCATTTTGCAACCTCCTGCACCTCTTTCAGCTTGCGTATGTCAGCAACAATCTCTCGCTCGTCGCGGGCATTGATGTACGCCAATACGTCCTTCTTGGCAATGGTGGCGGTCAGCAAAATACCCTTCTTGCCGTCACGCTCGAACCTTGACTTGAACCACTCCGCTTTCTCGCGGTTGTCAGTCCAACTAAGCCCCAACCTCTCGCGTCCGGGGGAAACGCCACGAAACACAGTCACCACGTCGGGCAGATTTTCAAAATACGCCATTTCCTCTGCGTCCATGATGTGTCGCTTGCTTGCCTTGCGGAACAACTTGACCGCTTCCGTCGTGCTCACATTCGCGTCTTGGTTCGGGTTTTCTTCCGTCACCCAACACTCTTTCAGCATTTCGGCATAATCTTTCCTCCCCATGTACGGCGAACAATACTTGAACCATGTCATTTTGTATGCGGTCTGAACAAGGACGCATACTTGTGGCAGGTCACACTTATCAATGGTTTCAAACATCATTTTTCGGTACTTGGCGAAGTCTGCTTTCTGCGTCAAGTCAAGGGCTTCCCCTGTCCGTGGGTTCACAGACATGGTGGAGGTGGTGAAGGGGTGAGAACATACCCAAAACTTCTCCACCCCCGCCGTTGGCGTAATCTCCACCACATCAAACAACCGTTTCGTAACGTCCCGCACCATGTCAATATTCGTTTCTGCCCTCATGCCATCTTTACTCCTTCGTCATACTCACTTGCCAATATTATAACTCATTTGATGCGTGCCTTAACAATTTCTTCTTTCGTCATTTCAAATCCTCCCACGGTACACGCTCAATCGTGACATTTTCTGCATACAGGTTAATCGCTTCTATCCCTTCAACATTGACAATCTCGGCTATGTCTGCGTCTGACAGGTCAATGCCAAAGTTCTCCTTGTGCTCCTGCAACACCCCAATCATGTCGTCGTAGTCATAGTTGCCATTGGGCAATACCTTGTTCCAATACCCAATCGCCCGCTGCAGGTTATCTTTTGCCATTATCGCATACATGATAGCACCTCGTCAGCCGTATACGACTTTGCCAAAACACGCGGTCTGAAAAATGCGGTCAACGGCGCAACCGTCAAAATAACTGTCGTCAATGTCATAGCCGTTGCAGGCTTTCAATAACCTGTCATACGTCACAATAACAGGTTCGTCGTCGTCCGGTTCGGCTTTCAAGCAGTAGCCGTTTTTCATTCCTTCAAGCCAAACATCTTCACGGCAAAGGCTTTTCACGCGACGTTTCGCCTTGGTACGCAATTCCTCATAAACTTCGTGGCTTACCTTATTGCCCTTATCGTCACACACATCCAATGACGACAACCAATAGGCACATGCGTTAATGTCACACAACACCTCGAACGCTACTTCTTCTCTCTTGCTCATTTTCATTACCTCCATTACTCTACTTCTTCCCATGCAAACAATGCGTCTTGCAGGTGAACAAAGTCATGCTCAACCTCGAAATCGGTATACGCCATATCCTTGTCCTGCACCCACCCTGTCAACTGAACGACCTTGCCAAAATGCTCTGCCATGTCGGGGTTGATGATGCCATCAGTCACCAGCTCTTTCATGCTCTGACCATAAGCGTTTTCAACCTCCCGATACGTCAGCACCCGAACAAGCACCTTTTCGCCTGCCGACACACGAGCCTTGACGCTTTCAATCGTATCTTCGAGCACCTCAAAACTTACACCCAACTCATAGTCCTTAATCTCCTTGGCAGTCAACTTGCGCTCATAGTAAACTGCGCCATATCTCCCGCCGACTGTATCACTCCCGACATAGCCAACAAAGTCTTTCGGCAACGCCCCTGGGCTTAATGGACGTTCACGCAGGTAATACTTATACGCCTTCATACTCATTCCTCCTTAGACATGCTCAACAATCGTTTTCACATTGCCAATCTGCGGTGCGAACCGCTTTACGAACCGTTCAAACTTTGTCCGCTCAAGGCGGTACTCATAACTTGTTTCAGTGTCCGCCCCATATATTGCGTCGTTGCAGAACTCAATCTGCGCCTTGCACTCGGCAACCATGTCTGCCACGTTCCAACCCTCGGTGTTCTCGCTCAACTGCGTTTCGATTGTCAAGTGCTCCTTTCCGGTTGACTCCATGATGGCGTTGTAGCGTTTCAAGGCAATCTCATATACGCTTTTCATTTTCCCTCGCTCCTTTCAGTAACATGCGTCCCCGTGAGGGCCTTCGACCAAAACTCTCTTTTCCTCGCCAAACTTATTGCGCCACAATTCTTCTGTCGAGTTGTCGGCGTAGTAGTAGGTGGTGACGTACTTCCACTCTTTCGCTTTCTCGGCTTCTTCTTCTGCCTTTCTGACTTCTGCCTGCAATTCTTTCAGACGCCCAAACTCCTTTCGGGTGAGGGAACGGCAAGGCTCTGCCAAAGCATAGTCGGACAAATAGTACGATGCAAAAGTACGTTTCCACCCCGCATCAGACCAACCGTTGCTTGCCTTTTCAGCAAAAGCCATGAGTTCTTCGTCGCTTTCAATCGCGCCAAACCCTCTGCATGCGTAAACATATTCATCGGCAGAATATACCGGAGTGCCATTCACCCAACCATAAACCGTTTTCATTTTCCATTCCTCCGTTTTTGATATGTGTTTTTTGATACTTTTATTCTACTACAGGTGATATTATTTGTAAAGCTATTAATTCAAATAATATCAATAAATTTATATTTTTTTGTAATATATTTTACGCTTATCAGAACATCTTTTTTAGTATAACAACTCTGCTCAAAACATAGATTTGCCTTGTAACGCTTTTAAAAGCCGTATAAGCCGTGTTATGCCAAAAGGTATATAAGTATATGAATAAGCACATAGACCGCCCTTGTAGGCAACGTGAGGGCTATCTAGGAGCACATTGCCATCGTTACTTACTCCCTATTGTGCAGAGTGCAGCGTTTTGCTCCCTAAAAAATCATGTGAAATATGCGTTTGACTTTAGAGGCCCGTATAAACCTTTCTAAGCGGGCCTGTATAAGCCTTTCTAAGCGTGTTTAACCTGCGTGGTATATAAATGTATGGGTAAAGGGGCAGACGAGGCTTACAGGCAACGTGAGAGGCGAATAACGGCATGTGTGCGTTGTGTGTTATTCCCCTGCCTCCCCGATACTGCCTTTCCCGACTTTGAGAAGGTGGGCATTTGCCTTCCTGCTGCTCCCTGCCTTCCGAGGTTACACCCTGCCACCTGCCACTTTTTCAGAGTGAGCGAAGCGACAACAACACGCCCATCATCGGCACGATGATGAATATAGTATTTATACTATATGGTTTATATATGTGTTTATAACTGGTATTGGTTTGTGAATTTCACAAATGGATTTTGTGAATCCCACAAATGGATTTGTGAATTTCACAAATGAGGTGGAATAAGGGCTGACGGCTATTTTGCATAAAAAAAGCCCCTACCCGCGAAGGTAGGGGAAACCATCAAAATAGGTCACTATGAGTTCCTGTTCTCGCAAGAACTAATGTCAATTCATTATCAACAATTTTGTAAACCAACAACCAATCCGGTAGGATATCACCCAACCACAAACCCTTTTCATTTTCCATTCCTCCATGTTTTTGATATGTGTTTTTTGATACTTTTATTCTATCACTATATACATTATTTGTAAAGTGTTTATTTGAAATAAAAACTCTATTATATTATATTTTTGTGATGTGTTTATCTGCAAAAGTGCTGCTTATATCGGCGGTTTTTCGCTCTGCTTATGACCCGTAAAATTGCGATTTCGCTTTAGAACGCCTTAATACACTCTATAAGCCATTTTGTCGCCTTGGGTATATAAGTATATGGATTGACACATATAAGCCCCTTGTGGACGACATGAGGGGCAAATGCGGGGACATTTAGCTTGTACTATACTGTCAATATTCCAAAATACGGCATCCCTCTAAATCTCCAAAACTGCATTCGGCTTATAAAGCGTCTATACGAGCGTATAAGCGCGTTTGATTGTTGGAGTATATAAATATAGGGATAATGGGGTAGGCGGGGCTTGTGGACGACGTGAGGAACAAATGCGGGCATCTATTCGTTATATACTACTCCCCACCCTTCCTACCAGTCCTCCATCTTCTTTTTGAGGGGTGTGAGTTTGTTCCTGTGAAGGTACTGCCGTCCATTCCTTGGCACTTTCTCGCCCTTTGACATATTCCTTCTCAAAGGGAGCGAAGCGACAACAAAACACTCCATCACCGACAAGGTGATGACTTTCTTTATATATTTCTTTATATCTATCTCTATACTCTATCTCTGGTGGAAAATGTCGGGACAAACGGGGGACAATGTCCCACCCCCTTTGTGGGAGTAAGGTGGTTTTTAATTAAACCGCATACAAAAAACCGATTTTTGATGCGTTTCATTTACATCATTTTTTACATCATTTTTACATCATTTCCGTGACTTTTTTGTGACATCAAAAGGACACCAATGGGACAATGTCCCACCCCCCTCTAAAAATAAAAAAATCCCCTACCTTCACAGGCAGGGGATGTCAGTCAGAACAAGTCGCTATGCGTTCCTGTTCTTGCAAGAACTAACGTCAATTCATTATCAACTATTTTGTAAACCAACAACCAATCCGGCAGAATATGGCACTCTCGATAGCCTACATAATTCCCGACCAAGGCATGGTCACGATATTTGTCATCCAACTTCTCTCCATTTGCCAATGTATCAATGACCTTTTTGAGCAGTGACATATCATAGTGACGTTTCTTTGCTAATTTCACATCTTTCTTGAATTGCGTGTAGACTTGTAGTTTTAGTTTCATATTCCCAAGTCCTTATAAAGTTCTTCCGGGTTGTCATACACCTTACTAAGCCCAATCCCAGCTTCAATGTCACTGATAGATTGTTGCAGGCTACTCGATTGGTCAACAATCTCAAAAGGGATTTTACCTTGAATATCAATCTGGTGCATAAGCATATTGACTGCCGTACTCATGTTCAAGCCCATGCGCTTTAAGCGCATATCAACTCGCTTTTTCAATTCATCATTGACACGGACTTGTAAAATTGCCGTTGCCATATTACCACCTCCACTTATATTATACTATAGTGACAATGTAATTACAATATAATGCACATAAAAATAAGCCCCCACCTTCACAGGCAGGGACATGAGCAAAAACAAGTCAAGCACTGATACGGTATTGCATTTTTGCATGACGCTTCAAGGCGGTGCTCAATACATCGTGGACTTTCTCTGTATAATGCTTTACAAGGCAGGCGTTGTTGGCGCTCCGAAGTGAACGTAACAACACCCGAACCTCGTTCACGGTATCAAACGGAACTTCACCGTTCATTCTGACGGAAACGCCAATGTGTTCAATCGTGGCAGTGGAATTGATGTGCATTGTATCCTTCATGGTCACTCGCTCCTTTTTGATTGACGATTGTTGTTGCCTTCATTATAGCACTTATCACCATAGATACAAAGCGGTGGCGTGTCCTTGTTTGTAGCACACAGGGCAAGCGAGAACAAGTAATTTGCATTTGTCAAATCCTTGGAAAATCAATATGAGCGTCATAGAGCGATTTTTCGTCATTGTTGGTATAAGTATATGGAAAATCCAATAGACGCACATTGTAGGCAAAATGCGGTGGGAATCGTTGATATATAAGCGTTGAGAGCGTCCACGTATGACAGACATATCCGCCGTGTGATATGCAAAATATTTTGCATAAAATAAAAAAACCACCCTGCGGACGGCAAGGTGGTTTCATACTCATACGATGGATTTATTTGTCAGCCTGCTTGTTCATGGTCGGGACCAGGGCAAGTGCAGCAGGAAGTGCAACCTGTGCCATGTTCTGCAACATGGAGTCGCGGTACGCCGTCCAATCCGTCTTGGGGTTCTCCGCCTTTGCCATGCCGTAGGACGCAACGCCCACAATCGCCATCTGCGCCAACGTGCCCCACAAAGACACCTTCTGACCGTTCTGATTAATCGTCAACATAGTATCATCAACCTTTCTGTATGCACTAGCCACCTGCCACCAAAGGCGGGCGGCGGTAAAAACAACCTTCAACTTCTCAATCATGCCTGCACCTCATACTCAATGGGCGTTTTCAGCTTGCCCCGCTTGGTATCAAAGTAGATGCCCTTCTTGTCAGCCCCAACATACCTGTCGCATAAATTTGCAATGCTCCGTAGCGGGTGCTTGGAAAATCTAAGCAGGTATCTCACCCGCTGAACTTCCGTGGTCGTCAACGGCTCTTGGGAATAAACGTACTGTACCATCATTCCACCTCGCACTGATAATCGGTTACACCTCTTGCAATCGCCCGCGCAAATTCGTCCTCGCGCTCAATGAGCAGGTCGGCGTCGCCGTCGTTGTCGATGAATGCGGTTTCAACAAGGCAGGCAGGCATGTCGGTGTACTTCAACACCATAAGGGCGGGCATATGCCGTACACCGCGCCGTTTCAGCGGGATATTGTCAACAATTTGGTCGTAGATGCAGGTTGCAAGCGTTTCGCCCAATCCTGCTCCGTAGCACTCAACCTCACAACCACTTGCTTCGGTGTTGTAGGCATTGCAATGAATGGACACAAAAACATCTGCGTTCCATTCGTTTGCGTCCTCGGTGACGGCAACGGGACGGTCAGAACGTCTGCAATCCCACCCGCAAAGGTTGTCGGACTGTAACATGCGAACCTCACACCCTGCCGATTCAAGGTACTTCTTGACTCTTTCACCGATACGCAATGCAACGTCAGCTTCCCGCAAGTTCTTGTCGGGGTTACAAGCACCACTATCGTACTCAACATCATGGCCAGGATTCAAATAAACTTTCATCACTTATCATTCCTTTCAGCATACTTAGGATATGGACACTCCTTGAACAACTGTTCCTCAATTTGCGGTACAAGGTCGTCCCGCAAATGGTACTGCTTCATTAAGGCGGTGGCAGCTAAGACCTTTTCTGCCAACTCATGCCACTGCAAAGATGGAATCATCATCACCACTCCAATCAAAAAGGGCAGGTTCGCCCTGCCCACAACCTATCTTGCCTGCTTCTCTTTTGCCAACTGCTCCAACGATTCCTTGAACCTTGTCGGTATCGGTACTCCTGCCTTTGCCGCATTTTCAATAATTGACAGGCTTTCGTTACTGATAAAAAACCACATCACCGCATATTGCATAATTTCTTTACCGACAAGACAGTCAAGCCTATATGCCAGCGACACAAGGAACATGATAATAGCCTTCTTCGCTATGCCCTTGAACCCTCGCTGACTGTTCAACGCCAAATCGGGGTTGATGTATGCTGCAACTACGCCCGTGAGGTAGTCAAGCACCATAATGTAAATCAATGCCTCTAACACTTCGTTCCACCCCATCATTACCGATAACACTGTGCCTATGGTCGCCCATATAGCACCGAAATGTACTTCCATATTCGTCGGCGCGATACCGCGAATAAAACTTAATATACACTCCATAAACTCATCACTCCATTTACTCAAAGTTTAGCTTTTGGATAATTCTACCTGCTTGCATAACATCAGATACAGACAAACACTCAACCGTACTGTTATGGATTAACGTGCGATATTTATTCCAATCTGTACAACTGTAGTCTTTCGACACTAAGCAACAAGTTTTATCATTTGTTTTATAAAGTCCATCACCTGTTACAAAGTATATCCAACCGTCATGTTCACATGCAGAATTGATATAATAACCGTTGTAATTTGTAAAATCAAATATTTTTGTCCCATCATCCATAAAGGTACGGCTGTACGCTCCAAAATCAACCTGTATGCTTCGTTTGAAGTTTCCGTAATAAGATTCCGTTGCAACCGTTTCAATATGATATCTTGCCGTTAATGAGCGTCCATCTTTGGTTGTCCCAACTTCCATTTCAAAAGGTGTCGAACTGCTACTAAACGAGGTTCTACCTGTAGACACATAAATAAAAGTTTTATCAACAATGGTCTTTCTCTTCGTTTTTGTGTCATAAAGAAAAATATCTTTTCTATATACTGAGGTATCTCTAAAAGAATCAACACACTTGTCTTGGGTAATAAACAACACTTGACAAGAACCATCTTTTCGCAAATGACCAAAATTAGGTATACCAAAAAGGTGGAATATATACGAAACATCCCAATCGTATTTTGTCCTAGCCGAATAAAGAACAGGCACATAATCATAAACCTTGTTGTTTTTGTAAATAACCGCGCTATAACCATTGTTCATATTAGTGGCAGTATCCCACATTGTCAATAAGTTTCCGTCATTATCGACAATGGCACTTAACGGACTACTATATGCACGACTAAGTTCAGTAAGGGAGATTTTTGCCGACGCTCCTGTTTTTAGATTATAATAATACGCATACGACCAATAATCTATCACAAGATAACAAGCCTTTTTGCCTGCAACAAAAACACACGATTCTGTTTTACAAGAAAACATCGCTACTGCTTTTTGCAAGCCATTAAAGCCTAATCTTTTAATTCTCTTTTCGTTGTCAAGGTATGGCAAGCACAATGGCGGCTCGTCTACAAATGAGCCACCATGCTTTACCTCTGTGCCGTATATATATCTACCGTCTGTATAAACAATATCGCCTTCATTGAATGTTCTATTACCAATAAAGAATAGGCGTTCACCGTTCTCGGTAACGCCCGTTCTACCGTTTATTGAACTTAATCTTGCGCTATATACACTCATACGCCACCACCGACAATAACATAACCACCTGCCCTCGTAGGCAATACATAAACACTACAACCATCTTTTAACAAAATATCCTTACTTGCCGTTAAACATGGATAATAACCACCTTCAACTTCAATTTTGCCGTTTGAATATGTGCCACGAATCGCGGTTGTATTTTTCTTGCGCTCAACCTCTTGCACTCTATCTTGCATTTGCTTTATGTCGCTATTAATATCTGCAACCTTTTGACGCAACTTAGACAACCCATTCATTTAAAACCACCTCACTAACGACAACGACTGTCTGAACTCTTTTGTGCTCAACGAAACACTATTGCTTTGCAGATAATATTTCTTGCCATCTAGCATGAGTGTGTCGCGAAAATCAATAACATGCTTATAGTCGGGTTCACCATTGCGAACAGACGTAACAATGTCAAGTGTAACCTGCTCTTTGCATTTTGACGAATTATACTGCACAACCTCATTGAAAAGACGCTTATTTATATCGTCGCCTTCAACCGGAAACGGTGTTGCGTTTTCTTCGCTATCAGATTCGTATTTCAGCATATTCCCATATGTATCATTTCTCTCACAATCATACGATATGCGATAATTTTCGAGTGATGCAGAAATATTTAGCACTTCGGGGCGTAAAAACATACTTCGTATCATGTTTGTAGTAAACGTCGAACCGCCATTACTTCTACTTACCATAGCATGATTATTGCCAATATCTGTCGTGTACACGCAATACGTGTCAATTTCATTTTCGCTTGAGTCATAAACAGTGTGCCACTCTACTATTTGGTTGCCTATATAAGTGTACGATACACTCTCATGTGTGTCATCGCCTGTGGTGTCCATAGATACAGGTCTATGATTATCGTCATACGAAATATTACATTGAGTATTCCCTGCGGAAAATCCCAATACATCGCCGTTGGTGGAAGTATCAGCGTCAACATCAACATCAACAGTGTAATTTATGTTTTTCTTGGGAGATTTTGTCCATGTTTTGTAGATGGAAACAGACTCTCTTGTAATGACAGGGCGAGTATGACGCATTTGCGAAATATCAACCGTGTTCGGCTCATGCCCGCGTTGGATTGCGTATATCTTGTTGCCACGAATAAAGACATTGACCTGTCGCCACGGCACTTCCTTTGTCCATGAAAAGAAGTTACTTATCAAATTCATCACCGTTGACATTTGGTAAGCACACCCATTTGACGGAACAAAATCATCAAACAATGCAACGGGTGTCAATCCTAGCAATCCTGCCAAATAGTTGAAATGGTATGTCGCTTTTGTTGTCGGTGCTTTTTTTACAGTGCCACCATCCACATAGAAGGTTACGTCAAGCCCGCCTACACCGCGATTAGACAACCTTGGTACTAATTGCGAACCACCGCCTGCGCTTGTCGCTTTGCCCGAACCATCAAAATCGGGGTAGCGCATTACAGTTTTGGTGAGCAATTTAATATTTTCCATAGATTGTACGGTGGTCATTATGCCGTTTGTAGAGGTCTGCTTGACCAACATGTTATATTCATAGTCCAACAAACACCCTTTCATGGTATCCTTGGGGTAAAGTGAGCAATTGGCTATTTCTAGCTGTATTGTGTCACTAACGGTATTTTCGGCTATGTTAATATCAACCTTCGCCAACCTAGCACCATTGTTTGCGTAGCCATCTTTCCCTGCCCAACTTATATTTGTGGGCATGACAACGGAAGTGTCAAACTTCACACGTACACGACCATCAATCATTGTGCATGTCGAGACTTGAAGTTTGGTGTTAATACCAACAGATTTGCACGTATCTACCTTCAATCGGGCATTTATAACGCTACGACGTGATGTGTCGCATGAAAACATGTCATTGCCCGAAGTATTGCGAACGGTGTCTGCATTTACAACATGGACATTTTTGATGTTTCTAGCAGCATCGTTTGCGCCACCATAACTGCGATAGATGTTCTTGCTTGTATCGCCAAACAATGTTACAAGGATTGATGTATCTTGCGTATAGCCAATATACGTATCGAACTCTACGACAACAATGTTGGCGTGTTTTCGCTCGGTGCTATAGCTGCTCGTTTGAGTGCGGATAACAGTCCTTGATGTGTCGCCAACAACGTCAGCCTGTCTGCCGACCATTCTAGCGGTATCAATGGTGATTCTCTTGGATATACCACCGCAAACAATGGCGTCAATATTCATGTGCGCGATAGTTATATCATCATTGGAATAGAACCTGTAGTAATGGTACACTTGCAGATTGCTTGGCAACTCGACAACTTTTTTGATTTCATCATCAATCTGCCAATCAACAATCTTGGTGAAGTTCTCACCATCATTGGACGCCTCAACATATCCTGTAACCGGAACGCCTTGGCCTGTAAGATATTTTTGGTGTCTTTTGGCGTCGCGCTTTATATCTAGCAAAAACCGCTTTACCTTCACATCGTCAGCCATATACATTGTGAAGGAGTTGCCTGCCTCCATGCCTACACTTCTATCACGCCCCTGCGTAACAAGCTGATAGCCCTTGGGTGGATGGTCAAGCCACCCCGACGCCTTACGAGAATAGACGCACGCAAAATTATCTGTCCCCAATGTTCCATCAGCAGTGAGTGATGGCATGCGCCATTGCCCCCATGCCGACGTATTATCGTCAAACGTGAGTTCGTTGTTTGAAATGATGATGTTTGATAGCAGTGCTCCATCTTCGCACTCTGCATATAAGCTATCAAAAAGTTGCCCACAATTCACGTTGCCACGATGGTTATAGAACTCTTTGCCGTCAACATACAACACCAACTGTCCATCGGTGTCACACCAACTGTAGTTATCGTGTTCGCCTGTTGCCCGCGTCATATGCAGCAGGCATTGGTGGAAACCTTCTGACAAGCTATTATACTCGTCATATTGAATGCCGTTTATCCAACAACCATCAATATTTTCGCCACAATGTAAGCTGATACCGTTATTGTCGTGATTGGTGGTTTGCATAATACATAACCACGACTCACTATCGGCAAGATAAACGTCAAACCGAACCCAAACCTGTTCTGACGGTTTAATCGGGAAGGTGATTTCTTGTGTTGATGAAATAGCTACGCCTGTTTGTGATTTATCCGTGTCACACTCTACCGTAGAACCTTTTGCAAAGGTTTTTTCGATGAACCCTGCGTTTTCATAACGGTAATCTTCCAACTCGTCCGTGAAAACGGCTCTTTCCGTCGCTACCGAAGGTTCAGCGGTATTGATTTTTTCTCGTGACGTGCCTGCGGAAAATTCGACGCTACCAATCGACGTGCCAAATGCCACCCTGCGCAACGTGTCAAGCTCGATATTCTTTTCAACAACACACCGTCTTACCGTGTCAATATTATAATCGTTGGCAAACTTTATACGCTCACTACTGATTATAATATTGGACATGGCATTTGTTGTTTTATATGCATACCAACTGCTATACCCCGATGGCGAAAACGAAACCGACGTAATGGGTTCACCGTTCAATCCTGTTGTGTTTATTCTCTTTCCTGCAACACCATTTATCCATATTTCTGCATAGTCATCCTGCGAATCAATGTGAATTAATACAGTGTTAATGCCGTCTACGCCTGCGTATTCGTCGCCAAAGAAGTTAAAGAAGGTGTTATCGTCAGTGCCCTTCAAACCAATAGATTTGTCTCCGTTTAAGAACACCTGTACCCATCTGTATATTCCGCCGTTATAGTAATCTAGGCTTATCCATATATTGTTCAGGTTAGGCACATATTTAACTAGCGGTGCATTATCTCCCGCGTTAAATGCTATGCCTGTGATGCTCCTATCCTTATCCGTATAATTGACATACGAAGTATGTTCATCAAACAAAGAACCGTCGCCCTTGTTTTCCCAAACATATTTCCAATCAGAGTCAACGGTACGCTTTGTGTCAAACTTTACTATCGTCTTAATACGCTCACTACTGATTATAATATTGGACATGGCGTTTATTGTTCGACGTGCGTAATCACTCGACCACCCCGATGGCGAAAACGAAACCGATGTAATGGGGGCGTTGTTTAGGCCTGTACCAAATACCTTTTTCCCTCGTACTCCGTTTATCCATATTTCAGCATAGTCATTCAACGAATCAATGTGAATTAATACAGTGTTAATGCCGTCTACGCCTGCGTATTCGTCGCCAAAAAAGTTAAAGAATGTGCTATCGTCAGTGCCCTTTAAACCAATAGATTTGTTGCCGTTTAAGAACACCTGTACCCATCTATAACTCCCTCCGTTATAATAGTCAAGGCTTATCCATACATCGTTTAAGTCAGGTACATATTTGACCAACGGCATATTATCTCCTGCGTTAAATGCTATGCCTGTGGTACTTCTATCCTTGTCGGTGTAATTGACATATGAAGCATGTTCATCAAACAAAGAACCGTCGCCCTTGTTTTCCCAAACATATGCCAATGCACGTTTAGTATCAAATGTCCACGCCATCGTAGCACCTCTTTTATACGGCCTCAATCTTGGTTGATACTTTAATGTTCACCGACTTATCGTTGCTCGGCTTTTCATCGGAACTCGATGTAGCCTTGACGTAAAAGAGTTTGTTCGTGGTGCCGATACTGTCAGAAATGGTCAGTGTTTCATTAAAACTGCCATCTGCCGTTTCAGATACCTGCCACTTGTCCTTGGTTGTGCCGTCAAAAGAAATTACCGTGTCACCGCTTGTCTTGTATCCTTCCTCTGTACGAAGCGCAAGGGTGACAACCTTTTCTTCATTCTTGGTTGCGTCCAACGTCACACTGACAGGGTTCGTTTCAGTGTCGTTGGTACTAACCGCCGTACCATCCGTACCGCCTGCCGTGGGGTTGTTCATGTAAAGATTGATATACTCTGCCATAGTCTTAGTCCTCCGTATTCTCGATTTCTGCGTCAACAATAATAGATACGCTTGTGTTTTTTCGTGGCGCTTCAACACCGCTTGTTATTTTTGCGTAAAAGATTGTATTTACATTGGTTATTGCGGTGTCGATGGTCAACGTCGTTGAAAATGTGCCATCTTCTGTTTTTGATAGCTCCCATTGTCCAATCACATCATTCTCAAAAGATATTTCTGCACCGTTTGGGGCGCAATAGCCTTGCTCACACCGTATAGCAAGTTTTATAACCTTCGACTCACCAACATTGCCATTGAGCGCTACACTGACAGGGTTGGTCTGTAAGCCGTTATAGCTCACAACCACTCCATCAAGTGCGCCTGCCGTTGGGTTGCCGTTATACACATTGATGTACTGATTTTGCATTAATCATACTCTCCATATCTCAAATGTCGCACTGACGGCGGTTTGCTCGAAACGCTCCACATACTGCCATGACTTTATTAGCACACGGCAATCTTCCCATGTTCTACCACCGGTATCAACCACTGTGACCAACTTCCGCGACTCCCATATGTCCTGTATCTTGGCAAAGTCGTCAACCTTGAACGTGGTGGAGAATGTGAGTTTGTCGCCCTCCACGTTATGTCCAAAGTCCTGCACAACCGTTCCATCCATGACTTCAATCTGTGTCTGCCTGTCGTCGGGGGTGTACGTGAAGTTTTCAACCTTTCCCAATGACCGTATGCCATCAATTGTTACTACTGCCATACTTACACCTCCTAATAGCTAAGATTGACCTTTGCATCGGGCAACGCATTGGCAATGACCTCTGCGCCTGCCTGCACAAACTTATCCTGCAAACTGCCATCAGTAAAGCCGTTGACATTCACATTTAGATTGATGTTCTGCGTGGTAGGCTGATTACCTTGGCTTATCGTGTCAATGGCTTTTGTCGCATTGTCAATGTGATCGCCTAGATTATCCATGCTTGCCGTGACATTGCTCATGTCATACACACCTGCCTGTCCCGATTTATCGGGGAGGATGTATTCCGACTGATTGCCACGCATTATCTGTACCATTGACGAGCGCACTGAATCCTCATAAATAGGGATAAGGCTTGACTGTGCCGCTTTCAGTGCGTTTTGAAACCCTGCAATTTCTGATGGCGTAGTCCAATCAGAGTCCTTAATGCCTGCGTCTTTTCGCATTTGTGCCCGAACTGCATTGATAGCACCCTGCATACCTTTGCCCGACGCTATTGCGTCGCGGTATGCCTCAAGGTACTTCCTCTGTTGCTGAAACATTTGCCGAACGGTGTTCTGTTGGATTTGTTTCTTCTGTTCTTCCGCCCATTGCGTAGCCTTGACTTCTGACAAGCCCTTCTGTATCCACGCCTGCTTTTCGCGTTCTATGCGGTCAAGCTGATTTTGATATTCGCTTTTCCATATAGAGTCGATTTGCTCGGCAACCTGTCTGTCCCAATCGGAACGGATACGGCTTTTACGAGCGTTTGCCCATGCCTGCGCTTGCTCCTGCGACGCGCCCTTTTGAACAAAGTCCATTGCTTGCAGGTCGATATCGTCAAGCTGATTTTGCAGGTCTGTCTTGAACGCCTGTGCCATTGGTGCGGTGACGTTGCGGAACTTTTCTTCTGCAATCTTACCAGATTGAGCATTGACAAACTGATTGATTAGGTCGTCGGAAACGCCCGCAGCTTTCGCTTTTTCAGCCTGCACATACATGGCATGTTGGGCATTTTCAATGTCATTGTGCGTCAGCTTATAAATAGCCTCTGACAACTGCCCTGCTGCACTTGCACGCCACTCCATAGCCTCGCGGGCTTTATCCTGTGCCTTGGCGTTTTCGTCTGCCGCTCGGGTGTTTTCCTTCTCAAGCTCACTGACTTTCTTTAGCGAAGGCATTGTATTGTCCCATGCACGTTTCACAAAGTCTGTTGTCTGACCTGTCAACTGACTGTATTTGTTCAGCTCACTTACATCAATCTTGCCTGTACCCTTATTGAGTGCATCACTGAACGTCTTGCCGATGGAACTTGTATCTTTGCCCTCTGCAATATCTTTGTACGTTTTCTGTTGGGACTTGTACTGCTCGTAGTCGTTCCTGTAATACTGACCTAACGCAAATGAACCCAATGGACCGAATGACAAGCCGTTCCGCAATGCAAAAGGATGTTCTTTGGCAAGCCATTTCATTTCGTCCATGCCGTCCCGCATGAGGCCGATAAGTTTACCTATCTTCTCTGCGCCAAATGCCGCAATCTCGCCCAATACCTTCAAGGCATAGCCCCAATTCTCAATGGTTTCCTTGATGGTATCCTTGTTGCTCGAAATTACATTGACAAGCTCTTTCAATCCGTCCGCGACTTCTGGCATAACATCCTTGGCAATTGGCATAAGCGACGCACCCATAGCCGACTGTAACTGTCCTGCCTCGGCTTTCATTCTGCGCCATTCAAGGGATAACTCGTGCGCCTCTTTGGGGTTCAGTAAGCCTGTAGTCTTAATAGACGACGCGATACGCATATTGTCGTTGTAGTCCTCCAACAACGGTATGAGTTCTGCGCCCCTACGCCCTAAGACTTGGGCTTGAAATTCCTCTAGCTTCCCTGCCTGTGCCGCTTTTTCATAGCCTTTAGCTAATTGGTCTAACTGTTGATTGATGGGGAGAAGATTGCCCTGTGTATCGGTAAGCCTCACGCCAAACTTGCGTAACGCAGACGATGTTTCATCAACGCCATTCTTGGAGGATAGTATCTTCTTGTCCAACTGTGAGAAGAACGGAATAATTCCCTGTATGCTAATGCCTGCAACGCTGAACAACCTGCTTAACTGCCCCGCCTCTGCGGTTGATAAGTGTAAGCGTTGTGTCAGCTTATACAGGTTTTCGCCTGCCTGCATACTTGCATTGGTGATGTTGAACAAGCCTGCGCCTGTGGTGGCAATTGCCATAAACGCCGTTGCCTTGGCGGTCAATGTGCCGTAGCCTTTCGACAAGCCATCAATCCCCGCCTTTGCGGTTTGTGATGCCTTGGCAATCTTGCCAACTTCCTGTGCGCCTGCACCAATCTTCGCCTGCTCTGCCTGCACCTTGCGAAGTGCAGCGTTCAGCTTTTCAACCTCCTGTGCTTGGCGCAAATAGTTCGTGTGTGCCCCGCGTGTAAGGCTAGATTCTTCTGTCAATCCCTTGGCCTTATCTGCGTTCTGCGCCGACTTATAGGCATTGGCAAGAATATCAAGTTTCTGTTTCTGAATATCAATCTGCCGTGTCAGACTTTGTTCCTTGACATTCAGCTTGTCGATAGCACTGCCCGCGCCCTCCAGCTTGGCAAGGTCAATATCCGCTTTCAGCTTGACTTGCTTGTTTTCGCTATTCAATCGCGATATGGTCTGATTGACCGTCTTGCCTGCCAATTCAAAGCCTAGTTGCAGTTCGGATATGTCAAGCCCCAACCCTATATATAATTCTTCGATGGATTGTCCTTTTGCCATATTCTACACCTCGCTTACATTGGCAACACATCATCCACATACGACAACTTGGGCGCGTTTTCGACTTTATCCATGACTATGAGCATGTCTAATACATCCTCTAGTCCCTGCTCGTCAATTTGGTTTATCGTCCAACTGTATGAGCGAATAAGCCCGCCATATAACCGCATGATTGATTCATAAGGGGAGAGATTAATTAATCGTTCTCCCCGCCCTCGTTTGGGATTTCACCCATCTTGGACGTTGCAAGTTTCCACACATACTTGGTTACGTCGCGATATGCAGGCAGAACGTCGGCAACGTCGATATTCTCCACTACATCGTCGGGGATGCCAAAGAACTCCTTGACGAGATTCAGACGTCCGTCAATCATGTCAAACGGACTGCCTTTTTCGTCCTCGCTCATTTCCTGCTTGGCACATTTGCGCCACATGCCCATCGTCGGGCGTTTTGCCTTATACTCAACACCATCAACTTCAATCGTCGGCGTTACAATCTTTTCCATCTTTGCGTATTCTCCTTTACATACAAAAACAAAGGGTAGCTTTCGCCACCCCTCATCCAATCAATCCTTGGCGTCAGCTACCGCTTTTTTCGGTGAGCGTGTACCAATCTTTTGCCGCAGCGTCGGTGAATGTTTCCATTTCTTCGTCCAACTGCTCAAGTGCAACCTTGTCGGACTCACGATAGATAGCAGTAGCCTCCATGCTCGGCGTGTTGTAGTTAATCTTTTCTTCTTTGGTTTTGAAGTCGTCAGACGGCTCACTGAACTTAACCTTCGTCAGACGTACAAAACGACGCTTGCCGTTGGATTTATCGGACTCAAACATGACCGCGAAATACGGCGCACTGTCGTTTGCGCCATTCTGCATGACGCCGTTCTCGTCGAGTTTGTGCCCCAAAAGTTTTGCTCGGTATTCAAGCGGGAGAGATGCCGTAGCAATGGTCAGCTTGTAGTCGGAAATAGCCGTTGCCGTTTCACAAGCACCGTTATCCGCGTAAAGCGTTGCATTGTCTACCGTCGGTTTTACGGAAATCTCCCTCAATCGCGGGATATAGATGGACTCACCATATACAGGGGCTTTCCCTGCCTCGTCGCTAATCAGCTCTGCGATGTGGAAATTATGCACACCGATAAAAGCCGCATTAGTAAGACCACTCTTTGTCGTAGTCATTCTGCTTCAACTCCTATTCTGTAATCGACAATCTTGATAACAAGACCATCCTCGTAAATTTCGGTTGTCTGTACCCTCGACCACCCTATTTCAGCCATTATCCTATTCATTTCTCGGACAATCGGATTGTATTCAGCTTCGCCCCTTTTTGTGAGGATGTGAAACCGGATTGTAACACTTCGATAGATTTCTACGTTGTCTGCTGACATTGCAGGTACGTCTGAAACCGTCGAGAACTGGACTGTAGGCGTTTTACCCACAAATGGGATAGTTAGGTGGTATATTCCGTTAGAACCACCTTGTAGGGCTTGTGAGAGAGCGTGAGAGCGTTTTAATGATTTTATTGTGTCAGCTATCAGATTTGCCATGCTTTACCGCCTCCGCTATTGCCTGTCTTATCTTCTCCTTTGTCTGTGCCCTGTGGGCGTCCAACGCGGGATAAAGAAAAGGTTTGTTTATTCTTGGGGAGAACTCCACAATTTTGCCGTAATTAACGCCATTGGGGTATTTCTTGGAGGGTGCGCTTTTCAGCCGTGTGCCAACGGTCACTCTTTCGCCGTTCTTCTTGACTTCCTTGTGGATTGAGTCGCGCAATGCTCCTGTCTTGACAGGACATCGACTCTTTGCGTCAGCTACAATCTCGTCTGCACACTCACTGAGGGCTTTCTTTCCTGCCTCCACTGCAATATCCCCAACCAATGCTTGCAATTTTGAGACGGATAATCTGCGGTCTTTTAATGCCATCAGAAAACCTCCTTTGCCATGATAGTGCAAAAACCATTCGCAATGTCTGGTATGACGCTTTCAATGTCATACGCATGGCTTTTCATCACAATGCGGTGGCGTGGCGTAACATCAGCTAGGTATCTGATATAGATTTTGCAGGTAACTTCTGCTGCGTCTTGGTTCGCAATGAAATACTGCTTACTGCTGACAGGCGTAATGTCAGCCCAAACGGTGTGAACCGTCTGCCATTCTTCAACATAGTTGCCTTCCGCATCCTCTGTGGGCGTGTTTATCTGTATCTCTATCCGATACTTAAATCTGCCTATCTGCATAATCTATCCCTCCTGTGACAAGCGCAACTGCTCCAACAGTCCAACGAACTGCATACCTGTTTCAACGCCTGTTTCAATTTCGGGATTGTCAATCTGCCTGCCGACGAACCGTGTTACGATTTCAAGGCATAGCGGATTGTCATAATCTACCTTACAACCTGCATTTCGCACATATTCCTCGGCAACAACCTTCTTTCGGGCGACGATGTTATCCATATCGTCGCCGTCAATACGAAGGTCTTGTTTTATAGCGTCGAGGATTTCAACCTCGGTCATTTATCAGCCCTGCGTACCGCTAGAGGTCTTGCCCGCTTTCTTGATACGAACAAAGCCGTTCTGACGAGTTACGTTACCGCCAACGAACACAGAACCGCGGACAGAAACCATGCCCTCACGGAACTTGGAGTCATAGGACTTCTTAATGTCAACCGGAGAGAAGGTTGCAAGGGTGTAATTTTTGAGGTTGCCGTATGCCATGCAGAAGTCGCCTGCCTTGGTATTGGTGCCCGTTACTGCCTTACAAGCAGAGTTGATGATGTAAGGTACGCCGTTAATCGTGCCGTAGTTACCGTTGGAAACAATGTCATAGAAACGCTGTTTATTGGAGGTACGAACCTTGGCAAATTCGAGCAAGTCCATTTTGTTCAGAATGAGCACCTGTGCGCCCTCCACATTTTCATCACCGCCATAGTTGAACACGATGGTATCAAGCGTGGTGTCGTCAATCTTATCAATGGCAAGGTCTTTGTCCTTGTCGATAACAGGCACAACAGAATCCGTGTCAGCCGTGGCAACCTTATTGGAGAAGATGCCGACGAGGTGGCCTGCCGAACCGTCACCAATCAGAATTTCCTGCGTCAGCTTACGGCGCAAAGACTCGCGCACGCCGTTCTGAACGTATTCTGCGTAGGGTGCAGCAGGGAGCTTTTCAAGTTCTTCGGAGTAGTCAGCGATGGCGGTCAGCTTGGACTTGTTGATGGAAACCTGTCCAAATGTACTTTCTGCCGTGTTGTATTCCTCACCTTCACCCGTGTAATCACCTGCGGGGGTGTCGATGGCGAACGGCTGACGGTAGGACTCGCCACCATCAAAGGTGATAGTGCCTACGTTGTCAACAAGAGAGGAAATGGTGTTGAACGGTTCGCCAATCGTGTTGCTATCACGATGCGGGATAATGATGCCCGTGGTGGCAACCGTTACCGTGCGGGCCTCCTTGATGGCTTTACCACGTTTTTCCATTTCTGCATTGTCAGCCTTGCCAAACTTGGCGCGTTCCTCAAAGCCTGCACCCTGCTTGAAGTCAGCAGAACGCTTGGTAACTTCGCCTGCATTGACCGCCTTGGAGCGTTCGGACTGTTTATCGTCCTTTTTCTTGTCGTCCTCTTTGTCGTCCTTGTCGTCCTCCTTGTCCTCGGAACGCTTTTCGGCATTGCGCTTTTCTGCCTCAACCTGTTCAGCAAGCAGGGAACGCAGGTTTGCAATGTCCTTGTTTACTTCATCAAGCTGAGCATTGATGGAGCGCAGCTCCTGTACGTCCTCGGACGCCTTGGAGCGTTCAATCAGTTCCTTGCGGAAGGTTTCTTTTTCGTTAATCATGTTCTGAATGTTCATAGTCTGTGTTCTCCTTTTCATTTAGACAAAATTTCATTTTTCAGCTTATATACTTCAATCTCGTCAGAGTCCTCCAACTCCGTTGACCGTACATTCTCCAATGCACTCTTGGCGTTCTCCAACGCCTCCTTGTCACGAGCAGAAATATCGGTTGCTTCGTATGCGGGTTCATTCACCGCCGAAACCTCATAGATTCTTGCAATCTTGCGGATGTGGCGGGTAGGATAGTCTGTGTCCAACCCCTCCCATTCCTCGTCCTCGACACTGAACGCAAAACTCATGCCGTCCATGTCGCCCCGCGATACTGCCGAATAGACGGCTCTAGCGTCGGGGTTGTTTTCGGTGTCAAGGCGGGCTTCCATAGCCAACCCTGCATCATCAACACGCAAGGTCATTGTGCTACTGCCATTGTTCCTGCGACTTCGCGCAAGCGGGATTTTGCTCTGCTGATGGTTCACAAAGAAAAGAACGTCTGTCATATCGCACCCATCAAGTGCGCCACGTTCAATGACTTCTGCGAACCAACCGCCAATGTCTGCCTTCCGTTCATAGACAACGGGGTGCCCGACTAGGACTTTATCGCCGGTGTCGTTGCTGACGGCGCGGAACTCCTGCCCTTCATAATGGCGTAAACATCGTTTACTCTTTTCCATTGTCGCTTTCTCCTTTCTGACTGTTTTTGAGTTGGTATTTGTCAACATGGTCTAGGTTTACAAAGTTCAAACTCTGCAACCTGCGCTCCCCACCAATGAAGGGTGGCAAGCCGAACATGTCTGCCATCTGATTGAGTGTCATAATGCCTGTTTCGCGGGCAATCTGTGCAAGGGAGATTTTGTTGGCGGTAGAGTAGTATTCCACCTTGTTGTAGTAGCACTTGACTCTATGCCCAATATCCTGTTCCCTTGGCGTGAATAGCACCTGTGAGAACGCCTGCTCAAACTCTACAATAGCATCCTCAATACAGGTTTCGTAGAAGGCTGCATGGTCGTCGTCGTTGTACTGCCCCGAAACGATGGCTTCCGACACACCGTAGCGTTCCCGAATAACCTTTTTCAAAAAAGTCATGATGGATTCGGGGATTACTACTGAACGCTGACTCATAGGGTGGAAGTCGCCTGCAAGGTCGATGGCAAGAATACCCGCCTTGCTTGTCATAATGTGTTCTTCCAATTTGTCGCGCTTGGCTTTCAGCTTGTCAGCGTCAATGATGGTCTTGGCGGTATAAACACCACTCAATTTCAGCCCTGCTTCAATGGCGATGGGCAAGCCCTCCATGACCTTATGCAGAATGTCAAGGCTTTTCAGCGTGTCCCTGTCGTCTACATTGCCTTGGTCGTTACCGCCACATGCGATAAGGTTAGTGCCCCTGCGCCATTTGAGGTGAATGACCTCATTGAGTGGCATTGTATCGCTTGTGCCATCCTTCCATGTGAATTCCACTAGCCAATTACCAAATTCGTCCTGCCCCATCTTTACTGATGAAGGGTTGAGAGGATAAAAAGCCGTGTATCGCCGTGTCGTGTTCCCCCGACTGTCCTTTACTTCTTCCCACTGCGGGAAAATAAAGCAATGGCAGGTCTTTCGCCGTAACCACTCGCATGATGCAAGAAAATCTTTGGTGCTCTGCAAGGGGTTCGGTTGAAACCGGAATAATCGGGTAATGTCGTCCTTCTGAATTGCCACCCGCTCGTCGTCCGTTTCTACGACTGACTTTATATCAATCTTGGAGAACTCCGTTGCAATGCGGTCAATGCAATTGTTGATAAGGTCTGACATGTAGATATTGTCGCCAAAACTCGTGAAGATTGGCTGATTATCTGTGAATACGCCATTGCGAATGTGATTGTATCGCCATTGATTAAATTTTGATTTAACCATGTTCGATAAATAGTTAAACACCATCGCGTCACCTCATATTCATTGCCTGTTCATACTCTATCTTGTACCTACTGTACGTTGCATAGCAGATAATGGTTGCCATACCACCATCAATGCGGTTCTTGGACTGTCCGTATTTCTTCACCGGCATAACCAACCCTATGTTGTTGGTCTTGATGCTCATATTCTCAAAGCACCACTTGTCAATGGGGTTGTTGTTGTAGTTCAGTTTCTTCAACTTCATGTCGGATTCCATAGAGTGCATAGGGCTAGACAGGCTCATAAAGTCCATGCCGACCTTTTCCAACACTTCATCACCGAAATACTCACCCATGCAACGCTTGAACCCTTTGGAGTGCCAGTTATCGTACCCGAACTTGAAGGGCATCATGTGGTAGTTTTCATACAAACCAATGAACCAATTAGCTACCACCTGTTCATCAACCTCAGTTCCTTCGCATATCGTGACAAGCCCCTGTTGTGCCCATTTGTGATAATCCTTATGCTCGGGGTTCTTCAAGTTCTTGTCGTCCAATATGGCGTCTGCCTTGGTTTGAGGAATAAAATACATACCCGTGAGATACTTGATCCCGTCCTTAACAAACATAGCCTTGGCAGAACAAAGGTCCGTGGTTTCTGCATAATCAAGCCCGCCGATATACATTGCTCCTTCGAGTTCCCGCATATCAAAAGTGGCAGGATTGATGATGGTTGCCATATCAAGCCACGCCGTAGCACTGTTCTGCTTGATGTTGAAGTCTTTGGACAAAACAAAAGCCCGTGTCGTTGCCGACGTGCGGGCTTCGTCTACCATCTTGCGAAGGAAACTGTACTTTTTGATAACACCAATGCCAGGATTCGACTTCTGCCATGAACCTTCGTCCTGCCAAACTTCTTCCTCACTGTCTTGGGCGTACCACCATATCAAGAAGTCGGGCATTTCCACCTCGCCATCAAGAACGTGCGTGGCCTGTTCCAACCGTTGGTCGAGATACCCTCCCTCCGTGAAACCTTCTGTTGTGATTTCAAAGTAGAGGGGTTCATCCTGCGTCGAAAGTGCCTGTCGGATAGGCATTACAAGGTGGTTGTCAGCCATTTCGTGTACTTCATCGACTGCACCAATCTTGATGTTTCGCCCTTCTTTGTTGCCTCCTGATGCTGAAATACGCTTGATACTGCCTTTGTTTTGTCGGGTGAACTTGCCGTGTTTCTTTTTCTGCTTCTGATTGCCAAAGAAGATGCCAATATTGTTGCGACGGGTACATTTTGCCAATGAGCGTGATTCTTCCCTCATGGCATCACAGGCAGAAAACATAATGTCAGCCTGTTCATAGTTGTTTGAACCTATCAGTATCTTGGTACCCATTTCCCCGCAGAACCATTCAGACAGAAGGATAGCAGCTACCAAAGGGGACTTGCCATTCTTGCGCCCCATGACAACAAGAACGTCTTGGAACTTACGTACATACCGTCCAACTTCATCATTCCATACCTTGAAAGCAAAAATCGACTCGACAATGGCTTTCTGAAACAGTTCCAACTTGAACGGCTTGCCTGCGAATGGTGCTTCATACAACTTACACTCGTTTTCGATAAAACGAATGTGCTTTGTCGAATCTGCAAGGTCAACTTTGACCGAATCATTGTCAAATAGCGCAAGTAGCATATCTAGCGTCTGCCTTACTCGTCTGCCTATTACAATATCGCCATCCGTTACGGCTTGGGCATATTCCTTGATGTAGCTATGCTCATTCGTAGTCTGCAAGTCCATCATCATCCTCATTATCTTCAACATCTAACAGTGAGCGTATACGTTGGATATAAGCAACATAGTTTGCTCGTTGCTTGGCAAGGACCTTGCTGACAGGCAATTCCTTCTGGCGTGCGGGGTTCTTTGCGTCAATCTTGACAAGTCCTGTCCTGCTTGCCACCTCATTGAGCATATCCATCTGTACCTTGATAGTTGCTGCTTCTTGCAGAAGTCCGTCCGCCAATGCCATCTGCACGTCGTCGGCTTTCTCAAACAGTGCTTTTAGTCGCTCATATTCTTTCTGTATTGCTTGTTTTTGCTCTATGTCCAAAAGATACACCTCGATTTTGAAATGGTGGGCAAAAAAGTGAAAATTTCCTTATGGATAAAAAAGAGGTTGGGTGAAGGGTAAATGGGGGCGGGGTGTGATTGATTTTTGATGGGGGGGGAGGCTTAATCATGGTCAGCAAACCATGTCTTGATGTATTTTATCCAATCATCAGCCCATATTCCTCTGCTTGCCCTTGCCCTTTCAATACATTCTTCCTCTGTTGCCTCCACATAGATTTCTTCTGCCCCTAACTTACACATCAACTCTTCCCTTTGGATTTTGTGAGGATAGCCACCTACTATGTAGACATTGTTCCATTTGCCATACCTAGTCCTTACTGCGTCTATGAGTGTATCCCTTAGCTGAAATACGTTGGATTTGAGATTGTCTGGTCTGTCGTACATATCCCTGCCACTAATGGCTTTGAACAATAGGTCATAGTCAATAATCATGTCCCCACGTTCAGCCAATGAGTGTACAAGTGTAGTCTTACCCGAACATGGTGCTCCATAGACGATGTAGATATTGTGTTGGCGTAAGCCTTTGCCCTTGAACCTTTTATGTTCTATGTCATGGCAATCCTTACAGATGATTTCAATGTTGTCGGGATTCAAGGATATGTTGGTGTCATGTACGTTGGTTGCATTGAGTTCTTTGATATGATGCCCTACCAATTGAGCAGAACTGCTTACCATCTTCCCGCACCTTTCACACCTTAACCCTCTTTGGACTATGAGAGTGTTTCTAAGGGTTCTCCATGCCTTTGATGTGTAGAAGTGTACCTTCCATGCCTCTGCCATGCCTTACTGCCTCCAATGGTCATCATCATTGACACAATCCCATGTGATGTATATGAGAAGTGCCCAAATGATAAGCCATATGCCCATGATGGTTGAATGTTCCATACCTTACCACCCTTCCTCCTTGTTCTTAATCTCACGTTCCTTGAGTTCCATGAGTTTGTCTTGGTATTCTTTCTTCTGATAGTCGTAGTCAGTCTGCCCTAAATAGTTCTTGCCTAAGAAGATTGCCATGCTTGCTGACTTCTCTGCCAACTGAAACTGTGTTCTCCTAAGTGCTACTTTGCCCTTGCCCCTTTTTAGCTTGAATGTTTCGGAAAAACTCATACCGTAGGTTTCTTTACACCACCGCGTCAAAGTCTTGTCCGTTATGTCAAACCACCCGCAAATCTCTGCCTGTGTGCATTGGATTGCACATAACTTTTCAAACTCGTCCTTGTTCAATTCTTTCTTTGGCCTGCCCATGCTCCCACCTCCTTTGCTTGCAATCAAAAAGGGATTGGCTTTCGCCAACCCCCGATTGTGGATAGGTTTTATTTCTTGTTGATTTCATCAGCCCAAACCGTCCCATTATGTGTTGGATCGGACTCCTTACCTGCCATAAACTTGATAATTCTATTCCATTCAGCCTCCGACTTGATTGTACCCTTGGCCTTCTGAATGGTGAAGTCTAACTCCCAACTAGCATTATCAAACAATGAATTCTGCTTGGGCTTTAATGCCTCTTCCTCGTCCCTTATCATGTCAAGGTCTGTCTTGCCATTGGCCTTGCCTTTCAGTGTGTGAACATCAAACACCCAATCGGGAATTCCATCAGCACTTAACTCTGCATGGTCAATGTCAATCAAGTAATCTTCGGGGAAATCTTCGGGATTCATCAACCTATCCTCCCGCAAGAAGTTGCAGGCTACATAGCAAGCGTCCCTGTTCTTCCTTGCCATGCACAGGAGTAATACTGCCTTGGCTACAAAGATTGAGTCGGTATCATACCCCTTGCGCCCTTTGTTCACAATGTCGTGAGCCATCTTCAACCCAACAATTTCCTTGGTGACAACCCCATAACAATCTTCTGCGGATATTACCAACAGGCGTTTCCATAGGTAGTTGTTGTAGCTCCCTCGCAACTCCTTGGCTGCAAATGCCGCATTGTTTACATCACAACGGCGGATTGCCTTTTGCAACATGCTTGACATAGTGTAGAGAGAATACCCCGATTTTGTTTTTGGACTGAACCCCATAATACATTCCTCCTAATCAGTTATATGTAAAGTATTTATTTGATATACTTATTATAATACATGTATAAATATATTACAAATAATTATTACCTTTTAACTCTGATTTTGGGAATGTTTTTCTTGGCGTCATATTGGAAATACTTTCCCCAACGTAACTTCATCATGTCGATGGAATTGTCTATGTCCGTCTTGGAATACAACGAGCCTGTGGTATTGGTGAGTTTATCCTTATGTGCAACGTCGCACAGGTACTTGGCGTCGATACAGACACGGTTATTCAAGACTTCCTGTAGCACATAGTCAATGTCAACATTTCGGTCAATCTTGGCGTCCATACGAGCCTTGATGTATTTCCTATTGACTATCTTCCATGCCCCAGGTATACCCATCCATGCAAATTCTGATGTGTAGTTGTACGGTATGGCGTTGGGTGGCCCGAAAGCCAATCCTAAGTCAAGGTCATAGATAATTTGTGCCAAACGCTCAAACTCCGCCTGCACAACTTCCTTGTCCGTTATATCTTCAACTTCCTTGGTACGATAGATAAAGTGGTCTATATCATCATCAACAATGGCAACAACATCTTCGGGCGCATTGTCTACGATGTAGTTATAAACCTTGGTGTAGCTGTTAATCAGTTCGTCGTCGATACCAACGATATTATCAAAGCCATGCTCTTTGTATAACTCCACCTGCGACTTGCGAATCACATGCTTGTAGTCAAGGAAATTCTTTGCCGTAACCATTCCCCATTCATATCGAGAAGAAGAAATGATGTAGACTTGAAACCGCTTATTCTTTTCCATAGGGCTTTCCTTTGTAGGTGTAGAGTGTTCCGTATACCCTCTGCAATCTCATACCGTACAGGGGTTCGATGTTTTCATCAATGGGCAACCCTAACTTATGAAAGATACCCATTTCTACGACATTCACTCCTGCCTTTACTGCCAGTGACACCGTGGCACTGATACGAGGATTACATTCAAGCAATCTCACATTGCCTTCTGCGTCGCGTTTGAAGTCAAAGCCGATGTTGCCGTCCAATTTCAGAAGGGCACATACCTTCTTGACAATTTCTTCCACCTTTTCATTACGCACCAATTCTGCGTCTGTGGTGGTGGCGTACTGCATGTCGTAGTTTTCATGGACAAGGCAATATACCACCCTGCCGTGGTCTACAAGGCAAAGTGCTCCACACTCACGCCCCGGTAAATACTCAGAAAGCACATATCGTTCCTTGGTCGGCAACTTCATCAACTGTTCCTTGTTGATGTAAGGATTGGCTCGAAGTTCCCGTGAGGGCAGGCGGTCAACATTATGCGCCTTATCCTCGTCCAATACCTTGAACCCTACTGCACCGCAACCATCTTTCAGTTTGACGGCAATAGGCTTTTCGGGGTAGCCGAAGGATTCAAGGTCAGCGTCAAGCGTTTCCTCGTTGTACGGAACTGTTCGGGGCATAACATGGATGCCATTGTCATTAAGGAACTGTTCAAGGCGCAGCTTATCATTGGCAATCATCAGCTTACTATCCTTATCGGATAAGAGGATTTTGATACCTTCATCCTCAAACAGAACCCGATTTGCCCACAGGGGCCCGATATCCTCACTGATAAGCGGTACGATAATGTCAATGTCGTGTTTCTTGCAAATCTCCATCAGTTTGTCAATGTAGCTTACATCATCACAACGAGGGACTTTATACAGATAGTCCACATAGTTGAGTGAGCCGACATTCGGGTTGCAATCAACACCAACAATCGTATATTCAGCGTTCTTGCTCTGTCGGAGTGCGCCTACCGTTGCATGAGTAGGCCAACCACTCACTGCCGTAAATAATACATTGATATGAACCATGTCAAATACCTCCAAACAATTTGTCCTGTACGTCCCCATACCATACTGCCCTTGCTTTGATACTTCTTTTCCCTTCGACAATCGGTACTTTCTTGTCCTTAATGCCCAATCTCGTTGTCAGCATGTCGTAGTCAAGTTCAGACTTGCAGGCAATGATTACATAGTCGTATTTTTCATACGCCACAAGTTCCATTTCGTCAATGGTGCGTTCCTTGACGTCCTTCTTGGTGGCCTCGTCTAAGCCTAGGTCAACAGTGAGGTCAGCCGTCCAATCTGCAAGCATATCAATATCCCAATCGCCATTGTGGGTGTTGTCCTTGATGTTGATAGCCCGAAGTTCAGCCTCTGAATAGCCAATCAAGCGTTTGCATGTAACCATCGTATCGGGGTTGTCCTCCATGATGATTGACAATCTCTGATTACCTGCAATGATGTTGTAATGTTCGTCTATGACAAAAACGCCAAAGTTACCAAACTTTTCAAGGCTTGCTCGAAGTTCCTCTTTTTTCTTTTTCGTGATTTTACGAGGATTACCAAAGCCTGTCTTAATGTCTGACGCACAAAGCTCTACGACTTCAATCCGCTTTTCCATCATTCACTGCCCTTTCTGCAACAAAAAAAGCACAAGCATTTGCGCCTGCGCTCGTTCTCTGTTCAAATTTCGATGATACTATAATAACACCTTCTGATGGCAAAAACCGTACCCCATACGTACCATTTCTACCATGTTTTTATCCGTAGTTTTTTGTGATGTGTTTATCCACAATTTTATCCCAACTATCCACACGGTACATTGATTGAGGACAAGCCCCGACTTAGAACTAAGGTTTTCAAATTGTCAAGCTACATGCTTTACAATTAAACCGCCTTAATTTGCCGTATAAGCACCGTTACTTCAATGTTGATATAAGTATATTAAAAAACGGCTAGACACCTATTGTAGCGAATGTCTGCCGTTGAACCTTTGATTTTATTGGCTTGAAACGTGTTTCTTTTGGCAGGACATTAACGAGCAAACACGAAAGCCATTTGAGAAGGTGCGAGCCCGAAAATCATTTCAGACATTTTCTTGACGGCTCTGCCTCCGTGAACTCGTGCCCACTTCTCTGTGTAGAAATTTTCGTTGCCCAACTCTGCCCATGTCTTTCTCTCGATGTAGTGCCCTGTGATAAGATTTGCCTCTATGCCTGTCAGCCCATTCAGTGACCTGTCAATCTTTCTCAGCGTTCGTTCGATAGCCTGCACTGACTGTTTCATGGATTCGATGTGTTCTGCTCTTGCCTCATGCTTGGCAGCAGAACTCTCGACTGAACCCAACTCTGAAAAGCCCCCTCCTGGCATATCACTGTATCGTGCGATACCTGCGGTAACATCAAGCTCCTGCATTTCCTCGCACGCCCTTATTTCCTCATTCAAGTTCTCAATCGTTATCTTGAACTGATTGTAATTCTTCAACCATCTTTTCACCGTTGCAACATAGTCATTGTATTCTTTCAAAAAAATCCCTCCAACAATAAACACCGATACAGATATTTTACAACCTGTATCGGCGCACTGAAAAAGATATTTACTTGTTTCTGTACCGCTTTTTGAAGTGGTATAAATCAGCTATGGCGTCCTTGTCCTCGGCAGGCAATTGCCTTAGTATCTTGTGCCTTCTCCCCTCTGAACAATGCACGCATGTTCCATGATTTCTACATGTCCTATCTTCTGCCTTCGCTCCATGATAAGGCTTGCGGTGTTCCTTGCCATGAATGATTGCTTTATCTAGGCTCATTGTCAATCCTCCAAATATATCAATTCGTAATGATTGTTGCCACGACACCGCCTACTGTGGGCAGGATAATGGTAAAAGCGCAATGTGCTCACCTTGATACCCGTCTTTTCGGAAATCTCCCGATATGTTCCCTCGGTAACGAACTTCTCCCCTTTGTAGAGGGCACAAACCTTTTCTTTTCTGCCACGTTTCATGCTACACCCCCTCATGCTTAAACATTTCCCATCACTCATGCTTTACCTCCTCATGCGCTTGCGAATTTGCTTGACTGGCTGTATACGCCATGCTAAACGATTCAGCATTTAAGATAACCTCCATAACAGTCTGTACCTTACTTTCTGTCTGTTTTTTGTGTGAACATACGGCATTTCTAGGAAATTACGCTTTAGCAACATAGGGAAAGTTTCAAAATCAGCAATCGAATAACATCCGTTTCTTTTCATGAGTTTCACTATTCTCCCCCATGTAATACGCTTCTTTGTTGCCGGGCTTTTAATCATCGACAATCACCATCTTTCCGACTTTCACTAAAACAAACAGTAAGTCAACGATTATATACCCTATCAAGACAAGCCACCCAATTATCGGCATTTCCAATCTAAACTCTATTCTTTCTGTGAATAACCGCCTAATCATCGACAATCACCGCCTGTCCAGTGAGTAATTGCCTTAAAATAACGTCTTTACTTTTGCCGTAATGTGTAAGACCTTTATCTGTAAATGCTAAATGATACTCAATACACCATTTATATTTACTAATTTGGTATTTTACGGTAAATTCCTCGCCCAATTCTTTGCCGAATAACTTAGCAACTTCTGCAATTTTATTCTCTGTTGTTAATGACTCATAATGATAACGCAGTATATCCGCGACAAACTCTGCGTTATCATCGTCGAGAAAAATCCCACCTTCGGCAATATCTCTATTGTCAATACATTCCATTAAAGACTTAATGGCTATTAAATTTATATCTTTATTCTCATTCATCGACAATCACCGCCTCGCCTTTTAATAATTCGATTAGCAAGCCACTATCTTCCCACCATCTCCCATACGCATCATAGTAAAAAGATAGACCGTTATCAGTAATTTTACATTTCAAAGTTTCCCTGCATTTATGATAGACCTTAAATTCCTCGCCTAATCTTTTGCCAAATAAAGCCGCGATCCCTTCCATCTTATTTGGCGTTTCGTCGCAATGCCGCTGCACAATTTCCAGCGCACCGGCCAACACTTGCTTTTTCCGTTCTTCCACAAGTTCGCCGTTTCTTCCGAGCAGTTTATCAAAACTATTCTCTGCCATCTTTAGCCCTCCGCTACAAATAATTTGCACTTACCAGCAATCCCGCGCTCTATAGCCGAATCCATATCATCAGCATTAACGCTAGGGTGTTGGCACTCGTCCACAATTTCTGGCGTATACCCTCCACCAAATGCCGAGTCGTAATCTCCTCCTAGCAAAATAGAGTATCTACACTCATTACACGTTTTTCCCTTGCCATCTTCACCACGCTCCAATCTCATTACTTCTTCCACATATTCGTCTGCCGCGTCAATGATTCTATTCGCTCTACAGTTATCGCTATCGTCACTTAATTCATCATAGACAACTGTCATAAATTTCTCTCTAACATCTTCAATTGTCATTGCTTTCACGCTCCAATCGCTCAATAGATTCTATTACTACATCAAACGCGCACTCATCACCATAGCAACCGTCAATACAAGCCATGCAACGATTGTGGTCACAGTCATTGTGCTCATGCTCACAAACGAGTTTACGAAACTTCTCTAAATCGCTTAAAAATCTTTCATAATCTTGCTTAGTCATTTCCTGCACCTCTCCCCAATCCCTTAAATCCCCACCATCTATAAGGAGCACAACAGGATATTTCTCCGCTATGGCATAACTCCCCTTCACCGTTTGCAGGACAATCCTTGCCCCCTTTTCCATGTTCTTGTTCGCAAATATATTTTATTGCGTCCATAGCATGAATCATAACCTCTTTTCGTGCTTCATTTTTAGTCATCCGTCCACCTCCAAAATGTAGGCACTCCCACCCATGCGGAAATGCCTACATTCAATCACCTTAGTTAATCACCGCGCCATTGCGCCCCGCCTTGGTGTAGGTGCCCTTGGCTATGTCGGCTATCGTGTAGCCCTTCGTTTCCTCGCACACATACTTTATGCACCGCTTATACCCATCTTCGCCCCAAAACTCCTTGACGGCCTCTTTGAACGCTAAGAACTCCTGCTTTTCCTTGTGTTCGCCTGCCAATCTGCGGTAGTCCTTGAGCCGACTCAACTGTTTCGTCACACGGCTTATCTCAACGCCCAACCGCTTGAACTCTTTAGCATATTTGAAGTTACCCCGCACAATCTCGCGACGCTCCATCAGATAATTTAACTTCTCATGGCACTTGCGAATATCTGCGCCAATCTTTCCGTCGTTGTACTGAAACTCATAGTGGCAATGTGGACAAACTAACTGCGTCGATTCGTTCTGCATGTATTACTGCTCCTTCTGTAATTCTCGCTCTAACATATCCTTCAAGATTTCAGACCGCTTGCACCCTTTGATGCGGGCTGAATGTGCTATTAAGTACCATGCGCCTTTCTCACAATCCTCCGCCTCTGTGTTGGTGTCCTTCTCGCCTGCTCTCAAAACATACTTACATGCGTTTCCACGTTCAAAGTTGAGATTGTACGCCTTAATAACATCGTATACTTCAATTCCGCCCTTGGTGTAATAAGAGGGGTGTGCAACCTTTTTCATGTCCTGCATTTTATCGCGCCCCCTTACAAACGCCAAAGTTTACTGCATTGGGAAGGTTCTCAATCCAACGGCAGAACTCTCTCCATTCAGGCAGGCGGTGTGTCTTGCGCTGATAGTACATGGTTTTGAGTTGTGCGTAATTTGTCGTGATTCTTGCACCCAACATCACGCCTTCGGGCATGTTGGACTTTACCGCAAGCAGGTTTTCTTCCGTGGGGTTCTCCTTGTAACGCTCCACAATCTCACCGAACTTCCGCAAGATAAGTTTATCAACGTGACTGTTCGCCATAGCCTTGAAGTCCATATTTTTGGCTCTGTGCATTGTGCTCTGACTATTCTTGACCGTGAATCCATAGGTGTCAAACTCCACCCACCAATAGCGGGGAGCGACCACATCAAAGCCAATCATAATCTGACGCAAGAATTTGTCGTCGCCATGAGCATGAGGGCTATTGCCCAACTTGACGCCACGCAAGTTCAGCTTGCTGCGCTCTGCGTCGTCAATATCCGATAAGTCGTCCCAATCGGGGATTTCTGTTTTCATTGGATAGCCTGCCCCAATCAGTGCCTCGTCCATACCATAAATTCGTACATTGTAGATTTCGATTTCTGCGTCATTAATCATTGATTGTATCCAACCTTTCAAGTGCTTTCAGTATTACATCGTCCATATCGTAGTATTTGTAGTCGCCCAAACGCCCGCCAAACTCAACCTTATCCTGCTTGTCAGCCAATGCCTTGTACCTGGCATAAAGGGCTAGGTTCTTCTCGTCGCCAATCGGATAATATCTTTCCTTGCCCACTTCCCACTTGGCAGGGTACTCCGTCGTCGTCCATGTGACAGGCGAATTGCACTCCTTCATAAAGTGTCTATGCTCAATCGTCCTTGTGTACGATATGCCATCACCTGTATAGTTCATCACCGCAACGCCTTGGCTATTGTCCGTATGCGTGTTCCTTACGGTTCTGAACTCCAAAGAACGATACTCTAATACGCCATAGCAATAATCGAAGTATTCATCAATCGAGCCTGTGTAGATGATGTGTCTGCTCACGCCCTCCAATACTTCCTTATGCTCCTTGAAGTCAACGCCTGTCATAATGGTAATGCGTGGGTGGTTCAGTAGCTTGCCAATCAACTCATTGTAGCTTTTTTCGGGCAACCCTTGGTACTTGTCGTTGAAGTAGTTGTTGTCGAATGTCATACGCAATGGTATGCGCTTGATGATGCTTGCAGGCAACTCCCTGCAACTCCTACCCCATTGCTTTTCCGTATATCCCTTAATCAATGTGTAGTAGATTCTTCTCCCTGCAAGTGCAAGTGCCTGTTCTTCAAGGTTCTTGGGGTTCTTAATAGCAACCCTATCTTCCTCAATGAGTTCCTTTACTTGGCTAGGCATGTCCGCTCCATATAGCTTGTAAAAGGTATTCATGTTGAATGGGAGGTTATAGATTTGCCCATCGTTATAAGCTATCGGGGAATGACAGTATTGGCGCATTTCACAATGCTCGTTTACAAAACCCCAAACCCGCTTACTATCTGTGTGAAAAATGTGTGCTCCGTACTTGTGAATGACAATACCATCTTTTACCTCGCAAGCAACATTGCCCCCGACGTTCTCCCGCTTGTCTAAGAGAAGGATTGTTTTCCCTCTCTTGGCAAGCCCATCTGCCATTACACAACCGTACAATCCTGCTCCCACAATGCAGTAATCGTACATTCGCATACCTCCAATCATTCTGCGCTTATTTCAACCAATCTGTATCTTGACCGGATTTTCATGCTCCGTGTCTTGTACCCTTGTATCGTCGTCCGTAGCTTTCCTGTGAAAGTTACAATCTCGCTTATTGTGCCATCACATACATAATCGTCTGCGTGATATAAAGCATATATCCTGCTATCTTTCTTCCTTGGCATTGTTCCTTACTCCACCTCTTGCCACACATGTCGTTTGACCTTAGCTGCCAACGACTCACGCCCAACAATCTGCTCTTTCAGCTTTGCAATCTTATTCTCTTGATGAAGTAAAAAGGCATTTGTCACTGCTTGGGGCGAAGTGCCTAAAAACGTATCTTGAAGCGTACTATCAACCCACACTCCGTCAACCATGTCAGCTTTGTTTATCCGTCGCATATAGCTTTCGTTCCCAGGCTTCAACTGATACTGCCTTTTGGTTTCCTTTACGACCTCCACAACAAAGAATTCGGGCTTGTTATAGAAGTACATGCCTCGTATGCCATATAATTTCATGCCTATTCCTCCTTAAAAACCCGTATCTGCACAATAGGCGCACACACAATCATTCATCAAATATTCCTCAATGTAATAGTCCTTGTTGTCGTCATTCTGCTTGTCCGCTTTGACAAAACGGTTTACTGCGTCGCGTGCCTGTGCCAAATCATCAGCCTCCGTCATTAACGCCCTTGCGTCGCCAACCTTGGCGAACACACGGTAAATCTTGGTGGATTCGGGTGCTGCGTAATACCCTGCCTGCTCATTACCTTTCACAATATCCTTTCTCAGTGCCTCTCGTGCGTCCCTGTACGGTTCAAAGGCAGATATAAGGGTTTCCATTACCAACTGACAATCAACACCCTCAGAAAGCATATGCAGGCGATTTGTGCGGGTGCCCTTGCGCTTGAAGTCTGCCACCGCCTCGGTGAACTCCGCAACCTCCTTCTGGAAATCAAAGAACAATGTGTCAATGCCCTTCATGGCCTCCCGCTCCGACGCTTTCAGCCCGCCAATTACGTTGTGCCGTAACTTGATTACAACCTCGTTGATACCATCATCAAAGCCCTTTTTATATTCGTCAGTCATGCTCATGCCTCTGCATATCTCCTTTGCTTTTCTTTGTATTTTTTGTACCATTGCCCAAGCGCATTGCTCGTAAGCCCTAACTTTTCAGCTATGCCTTTCATCGTGTAACCGTCGTTTAAGCAATCCTCAATAAAACTTGCTCGTTCTTGCACCTGTTCTTCTGTGAGTCGCGCACACGGAACGTAGTGTGACCGAATATCTCTTGCACGTTCTTCTTCTTCGCCCTTCTCGTATACCTTCTTGACGTAGCACCTATCCAACAAAGATTGTGCCAACGACTCCGAATTGTCCGAATAGACAACTCTGTCACCCATGACATATGCGTCCTTGCCCGCTATACGTTCATTGGCACGCTTGGGAAACCGTTTTTGCCAATGTTCCTGCCCTTTTTCCGTCCAAACTAACCTCATTTCTGTGCATTGCCCCTTATTCCACCGTATTGCCCCATAGAGGGGCTTTTACGGTTTATGTGATAGATTATATTAGTTTTGCGGTAAACGCCCCTTGTGGCTCGATTATGGCGTTGCAGTGCCATACCATTCCTTGTTTAGTTCTGCGTTTACCTCGTCCATAGCCTCGTTGAGGTCAAAATTGTAATCGTCAGCCAATGCAACAAGCATATCCTCATACGGTGTCTTGCTCCCGCCTGTGAGTGCTTCGTGTTGGATTTCCAACATGCGCTTGTACCATTTCTTGACTCGCTTTTTGCCAAAACCAAATTCATCATGCAGTGCCATATAAGACATGGCGAAAACCTGTTGAAAGCACTGTTGGATAATTCGTTTCTGCATTATCGGTTCACTGCGTTCAAGCAATTTAGCAACGGTATTGGCGTTCTCTTGAACACGGCATGCGCTTTTCTCACTCATATACGCCATCTTGTCTTGCATCTTTCGGTGGGCATTTCTACTCTCGCGCCCGACCTTCTTTGAAAACTTCCCCATGTGTCTATATCTCCTTAAAACAATCTGCTTTTCTGTTCTACCTGCCGTAGAATGTATGGATCAATTTCATCCTCGGTCACTTCCAACGGTCTGATGGTCACTTCCACTCTTGGACGTTCCTTATCAATGCCGACGATTCGTGAACCGTCCCAATTCTTGATGATTCTGTCGTCTGACAAAATCCATTCCCTTTTCAGCACCTTCTTGTGCAACGTCTTATCAGTCTTGTACACATCACTGATAATATCTGCCGTCGCCTGCTCCAACCCTATCAAATCGGGGAAGGAACGCTTACTGTCAAGCCAATAATGGCAGGTGATGGAAACAGGGCATGAATAGTGCGGGACTTCCATTATCTTCCGCATATCCATTAACTGACGATGAAATCTTGACTCATAATCGCAATAAGCCTTGCTCGGCAGGATTCTCCCGCCAAAACAACGCGAACTGTTTTTCTTGGTGGCAGGTCTGCCGTAAATCGTAAATCTGAATGGTTCTTGCATTACTTCTCCTATGTCGGTATCTGTGAACTCGGCACTACATTGTTCGGGGCTGATATAAACTTTGTGAACTCTCCAAAGAAATCTAGCATTACCGTTCCCAACTCGCCGTTGCGATTCTTCATGACAATCAATTCTGTGCTTGTGTCGTCGCTCTCGCGGTCATAGTACGCCTCGCGGTATAACATCATAACCTTGTCTGCGTCCTGCTCAATTGAACCGGATTCTCGAAGGTCTGATAGCTGCGGGCGTTTATCGTTGCGGGATTCAAGGGAACGGCTCAACTGCGACAATGCGATAACAGGTATGCCCATATTCTGTGCCATCATTTTCAATTGTCGGCTGATATACGATACTTCCTGCACTCGGTTGTCGCCATATCTCCCGCCTGCGGTCATTAACTGCAAATAGTCAATAATCACAAGGTCAAGTCCGTTTTTCGCCTGCACCGCCTTACATCGCGATATAACGTCTGTCGGCGTGGCAACATTTTCATCAAACATGTGGATATTGCATTTCGACAACTTTTCGCTTGCAAGAATGATTCGCGTGAAATCGTCCTCTGACAACAACTGTGGTGTCTGCAAATGCGCCAACCTTACGTTCTTTTCAAAGGCAATCATGCGCGAAATCAAATCAAACTTCGGCATTTCCAATGAGAACATGGCAACCGACTTGCCTGCCATGCCTGCGTTGACCGCAAAATTCAGTGCTAATGCTGACTTACCCATGCTTGGGCGGGCAGCTAAGATTATCAACTGTGACGGCTTCCAACCGCCTGTCATACTGTCTAGCTGGTCATACCCCGATAAGATGCCCGAAAACTTCTCAATGCGTCGCTTGTCCAATTCAGCCATGAAGTCAACCAATTCTTCATCGAAGCCCTTGATTGTTGTCTGCTTATTCATTGCCAACTCGGCAACCTTCCGCATGAAATCTTCTGAGTCGAAATCCTGCGTAACATCACAAGCGACACGTGCGATTTCTTCCGACAACGCAACCGCCTGCCTGCGCTTACTGTATTTCAGCACAATATCGGCATACTCTGCATACCGCGCTGACGTTGCAACGGCGTTGAAAATCTGCGTGATAGCCATAATGCCACCGACTTTTTCCAAATCGCCACTGTTTCGCAACTGCTCAACGACGGTTACAAGGTCAATCGGCTGACGCTTTACAGACATTGCAACCAAATTCTTAAAGATAATCTGATTCTGTGCGGAATAAAAATCCTCGGCTTTCAATGTTGACGAAACATCATAGATAATATCCTGCTTCATCATCATTGAGCATAGCAAGCCTGTTTCAGCCTCGGAATTTTTCAAATCGCTAATCTTTGCCTTTACCACCGAATTTCATTCCCTCCGCCACGACTAGCCTCTGCCATTTCAATGCGCCTAAGCGCCTCCTGCGCCCTTATTTCACGTTGACGCATATATTCGTCCACACTCATGCCATTCTTGCCTCCTACGACTGTCTGAGAGGGGCGTGCGGGCTTTTGATTAGATTCCATCACCGTATTACTTACTTCGTCCTCCCATCGCTCTTGATTGAGCCATGTCGATGGATGGGGAATGAACTGCCCTTTATCACGCATCCATTGTGGGGATTTCTTTTGGACTTCCACGGCATTAATCATGCGTTGCGTAAGTTCCTGTGACGGCTTCCTTTTCACAAAGGATTTCTTTGCCGCGCCCTTGCCAATCTTGCGCGGGTAATGCTTCCAAAATTCCTCAAAGCGTTCCTCGAACTTGTTTGGCTTCTTCTCTTGGGGCTGTGCCGTATCTTTTACAGGAGGTTCAATGGCGGGAACTTCTTGCCGACTCGGTGGCAATACATTTCCCCCGTTCAGCCTTGCCCGATATAGGCGTTTGCGAACTGCGGAATTTGTTTCGCTCCCGACCATCTTATTCACCTGCGATAAATACAGTGCGCCGTTCTCCATCACTTCTACAAGTCCAATCTTTTGTAAAAGCGTGAGGGCAATCATCACAGTATCTTCCTTGGTGTTGGTGAGTTCTGCCAGTTTCTTCGTTTCAAATGGGACAAGCATCTTGCCGACATGACGAATAAGGATGCCGTCATACTGCAAGGACTTCAAGCAAAGTTTCAAATAAAACAACGTGTATTCTTTGCCGTTCTCCTGTTCTTCCAACCATGAAATTGCATCATCGTCGAAAAAATCTTCTTTCAGTTTCAGCCAATAATATCTTTTCCCATCACGCTCTGACATACAACCACCCCCCCTCTTAACCTTCGATTTCAAGCGGTTTCGGTGTTACATCCTTCGGCGGGTTTTCAAACAAGTTTGTCTGTGCCCGGTGCCCTTTCAGATACTCCGTAGCATTTCTAAGAAATTCCTCAATCGCATTGCACTGCTCGATGCTCAAACCATCTTCGTACTGGATGCTCACTTTTCGCATAGGCGTGTTGATGATGGTTTCCGTGTCGCTCATGGGGATTTCAAACTTGCTCTGAATAGATGCACTGATAACACCAGTATTCGCTCCGTAGGAGAACGATACTGCGAACGGTACAAGACGGTCTGCCATAGCACCATCCATTTCAAGGATTTCACATGCCGTCTTATTCAGTGCTGATAAGGAAGTGTAGAATTCGGGTGCAGGCGGTTCAGAATACGTCCCCGCCATGTCGTCGCCGTCCAACACATAGTCAATCTTAACCTTGCTCTGCTTCGGGATAACTTTTACTTTTTTGATAGCTAAATCCATTATTTCTTTTGCTCCTTTTTACGTCTTGTTCTCTTTTTACGATTCAAATTCCACGATTCCGCTATCTGTTCGTCAACTTCAACCGTTGTCAAAATATACTTCTTCAAAAATTCTTCTTTGCCGATTGTGTGCGCCTCGGTGTGATGCTCCCTGCATAGAGGGATAACCTTCATGCCCAAATGCACAATCTCTTTCCTGTTTCTTCCCATACCCACCGCCGTCCAATGGTGGATTTCTGCTTTCTTACCGCAACATGCACACACATGATTCATAGTGCAAGCCCATACATACCTGTCTATATCCTCTGCCATTTCATTGAGTGGTACGCCCGTATCGACTCCATGCAATAAGCAAAAGTCAATCAGATAGGATATAAACAACCGCGCTTCCTCCACGCTACAATCACCCAATGAGAAGGTTTCCTGCAACGTCGTATCTTGATAGCCCATAAACATTTCTTTCAAAATTTCCTTGGTGGCATCCTGTGGAAGATAACCCCACCACTTGGCTATCCAACCAATGAGAACATAGGCTTTCTTTTGTTGCTCCCTCGTAATCTGCCGTGGGTCGCGAAGTTCCATGACCGCCTGTGTCGCCGTATTGCGAACAAAATCTTTGTGGTTTTGGCAAGGAAGGAAGTAGAGAAAACCTCCCTCCACCTCCTTTACTCGCTCTGCTCTAGCAAGCATCAGAACGGGATTTCCTCACTGCTAAGACCACCGCCATAATTGCCATAGCCTGCCCCTACTCCTGTGTCGCCCAACAGTTTCGGTTCGGGTACGGCAACCTCTGTGATACCTTCCACGGGGCGTACTGCGATGCAGGCGATACGCATTTTCGGCTCACCTTTGGCGTTTCTATACTGTTCCTCGCGGAACACACCGCCAAACTTCTTGCCCTTCAACTCGGTTTCATCCCAATTCCAGTTCCAACCGGGGTTCGACTTTTCAATGTTCAAGAACATACCCTTGGCATTGCTCATGCTATTGCCGACAAGCACCTGCCGATAGACACCGCCATTTGGCCACTTAGCGTCGTCGGGGTAGTTCTGCTGATTGCGTACATACTGTTCGCCAAAGTAGCCGTTGTATTCACCACCGTCAATATCGAACGCCAGTTCCAACATATCCTCGCCCTTGCTCTTGGACTTCGTGAGTCGCGCCTGTACAATGACGCAAGCATGACCACCTGCGGGTAACTTCTTGAACGTACCATCATTTGCCACTGCTTCGTCCCATCCCATCGGTTTCGTAATCATAATCAATCTTCTCCTTTTCAATCATTCATTTTCATATTTATCAAGAGTTTCAATGACATATTTCAAGTCATTGGGAATTTCACTTTCAGCAAAACAATCCATCGGGCTTTTTGCCGTTGAGTGGTTCGCGTGTGTTTCAAACACATATTTGCCGTTGTCTGCCTTTGCTAAAAGGACTGTCGTAAACTTGGATTCCACCACAATCTTATCCAATTTGCGCCCCGACGTTTTCATGTGCGTAAACATATATCCGTTGTCGTCGCGGTCAGTCTGTGCGTGTGCAGTACAAACAATGGTCAAGTCATCGCGTAACTCGTGAATGTCGGTTACAAGCCCATAAACACTGGCAGCTAAGTCCTGCCACTTATCAAACGACTTTTCGTGCATACGTCTAAACTCGTCGTCAACCATGATGCCATTAAGCGTGTCAATGATAACCGTCTTGATGTGAGTCATATCTTGATAGCTAATGCGTTTCAGATAGCCCCAAATCGTTTCGAGATTCGATGTCGCGATATAGTTCTTGTTCGCCGTGTTGTACATTTTCTTCCATCCTCTGAAAGATAAGCCTTTACGGTCACAATCAATGATGAAAGTTGTTTTGGGGTCAAGTGTACGAATACTCGTCGTTTTGCCTGCCCCGGATTCTCCGATAATCAAAATACTATTTGCCAAACCTAAACTACCTTCCTTATGCCGTCTTAGTGTAAAATGTCGGTGCTCCGATGGTTACTGTCATACCTTCTACGATTTCACCGTCTGCCGTTACCACCTTGCCATTGTCGGTTACGATGAGTGCTTTCTTTAACTCTGCCCATGCCACAGTTTCTTCCTTCTTGACTTTGACATATTCAGGCATGGAGGATTTTGCGAAATCCAAAAGTCCTTTGTTCTTGGCATCTGCTTTCTCGCCATCGAACTTCCATTCTTGTGATGCTGACTTGAACCCGACCTTGCCCGAAGGAAGGTTGATGCTTTTCGCCTTGCCGTGGCTCAACTGTTCCTCTGCCCACGGGCGCAACAAGGATTCAAGATGCAGAATGTCAGATTTCAGCGATTCAATGCTTGCATCACGCCACTTTTGATACTTCTCAACCATCTTCTCATAATCGCTCTCTACTTCCGCGATTTTCTTATTCTTTTCAGCAATTTTTTCCAACGTCCATTCCGCACATGCGGTATCGTCTACTGTGAATTTTTCTTCTTGCGAAATATTTTCCATGTATTTTCCTTTTTTTCTATGCTATAATTAAAAGTAACTTCTTGGTGGAGATGGGGGAGAACCCATTCACCTCTGTCTTGAAGCAAGACAATTTAATAACAGGATTTAATCGGCTTGTCCCTTGGGGCAAAGCCATATCGACCAATTCCACGCAAGGATTGTTCATCATCCACTGACTCAACCACCTTATTTTTTAGGCTACTCATTTTCCGCACCTCCTTTCGTTGCGACGAAATAATTGATGCGTAACTTGTCGCCTGCTTTAAGTTGCTTGTGCCGTTCCACCAACCACGGATTCAATTCCTCAATGCCGGATTGAAACTCTAAGATATATCGTCTGCCACCCGTATTCTTTTGCAGGTAGCGTTCCGATATGTCCCATAGAGTGTCACCTTCCTGCACCACATAGGTTTCTGAAACCAACTCTTGATGTGGGGCGGTCTTGTAACCACTAAAAATCAGTGTGGATGCCATGAATGATGCAATGGCAAATCCTTTAATAGCCTGCTCACGCCGTTTCTTTTCGATGATTTTAAGCGTGATTCTGCTTTTGAAGTTTTCCATCTGCTATCTCCTGCCAAATGTCAGCCGTTGCTTGGGCAAACGCATCACAAGACTGTTCAAAGGTTCGTCCTCCCTTTTTCTCTTTTATGTCGAGGACGGCACCATCTGTTCTGGACAAGGTGACTGTTATCATGCAACCACCTCTTTCTGCGTACTTGTGGAGGAAAACATATTCTTTCTCATAATTTCTTCTTTCTTCCACACATCAGCGAGGACTTTGCACAATTCACTGCTATAAAGAGTTGCGCTTTCATGGCGACATTTGCCATCCTCTTTGTTTTGGTAAACGGAAACAAACTGAACCTCGAAGCCTATTCTGTCCACAAGCGCCAACTTGTAAACATCGAAGGTTTCACAGTTCACGATATGCCCGCACACCACACCTCGCGTTTCAAGGTCGAACGCCAATTCGTCCTTTACTTCTTGCGGTAAATCGTCGATACTTGTTATTTCTTTCAAAGTAACAACCTCCTGCTATCACATTGTCTGCCTGCTGAACGCCTGCGCCTTTCGATACTGTTTTGCCATCTTGTCGGCAACGAGTTCGCCAAAACCCATTGCCACACTGTATTGACTGGCGCGTGTGTTCGGTTTTTTCTTTCTTTGAACACCTATCAATCCTTCTTTCATTTTCCATAACTTTACATTACGTCAAGTTGGTGTGGAAAAAAAATTTCGATAACTTCCTGCGGGCTTAACTTCAATGTTGATGCTATCTTGCCTGCGTCGTCTACCGTAAAGCTCTTTTTACCATTCTCTTTGTTGTTGTACGTTGCCAAACTTACGCCAATAACCCTAGCAACGTCAGCCTGTGAGAAACCTCTTAGCGTCCTCGCAGCCTTCAACTTGTTTCTGCAAAGCCCCATGCACTCACCCCCCCCAATCTATCGCGGTGTCGCGTTATTTCGGTGTTGTTTAATAGTTTTTGTTTATGTACTTATTATAACTATTAGATTACATAATGTAAAGTATTTTACATTATTTTTTTAGATTTTTAGCAAGTTTTTTTAATATTTCACTCATAATTACTAAATTACTATATATTGGAGTATTTTTGCGTTCTTTACAAAAGTATTGCAACAGGAGGTTTGCCTATGTGCAGAATCAAAGAATTACGAAAACGCTACGGCATGACCCAAGAGGAAATGTTGGCGAAATTCAACTCTCGATTCAATATGAACTACACGGCATCTGCACTCTCGCTTATCGAAAACGAGAAACGAATCCCGGATGCGCTTACAATGTGCAAGTTTGCTGACTTCTTCGGCGTATCGTTAGATTACCTTATGAGTCGGTCAGACATTGAAAAGCCCGCCAAAACACTCCACGACGGCTCTAACGGGCTATGGACAGTTTCCCTAGACAAAGACCACCATATCTATGAGATTGTAAAGTGGTATCACTCAATGCCAAAAGAACGGCAACTGGCACTATACCACTATGCACAGTATCTTTTCGGAAAAGATACCTTACTGCAAGAAATCGAGGAGTCCCGCAAGCTAAAAAAGCAACTAATCGAACTATCAAGAGAATTTCTTAAAAATGGCGAATCAACAAAGGCAAAAACCATAAGTACGGGCTTTACCACCACCGCTATAGCGTTATCTGCTTTATTATTTAGTTGACAAACAAAAAAGGCTATTGCATTATGCAATAACCTTTTCCGCTAGGAAGATTTCTCAAAGAAAAACTAAGGGGGTCATCCCCAAAAGAAGGAAGGTTTCTGTCGGACTCAAACCGACACCTACCATTGGCGCAGATAGCAAAACGCCCGTGGTCGCTCTACCATTAAGCTAGAAAACCATGTTGCCCAACCTACCGCCGTAGTAGGAAGGGTAACTATTGAATTTTATAAGGAGGAAATGTAACAACATCGCCTTGCTCCGTCCGAGGACATAATCTATATTACCACTACATTTCCGTACTGCAAAAGATTCAAGGAGGAAATTTTATGAATGCAGTAATTTATGCTCGATATTCGAGCGACAATCAACGCGAAGAGTCCATCGACGCACAACTTCGCTTTTGCCATCGTCATTGCGACGAGAAGGGCTACAATGTCATTCACGAATACATAGACGAGGCATTTTCCGCTACCAATGACAACCGCCCTGCATATCAACAAATGCTCAAAGACGCTGCAAAGGGCGGGTTTGATGTGGTTGTATTCCACAAAGTCAACCGCAACGCCCGCAATGAGTACGACTACTACATGAACAAAATGAAACTCATGCGGGCAGGCGTTTCCATTGAGTACGCAGGGCAAGCGTTCGACACACAAACGCCCGAAGGTCAGTTGATGGAAAATCAGCTTGTAGGCATGGCTGCTTATTTCAGCCGAAACCTTGCCAAAGAGGTAAAGAAGGGGCAAAACGAAAACGCCCTTAAATGCGTCCATAATGGCGGTATACCACCATTGGGATATGATGTTGATCCTGTCACCCACAAATACATCATCAACGAAAAAGAGGCGGTCATTGTCCGTTACCTGTTCAGCGCATACGCCACCGGAACAAAGTACCCCGACATTATTGCAGAATGCGAACGCCGTGGCTACCGCACGAAACGAGGCAATAAATTCGGCAACAACTCCCTGCATGACCTATTCCGCAACAAGAAGTACATTGGCACATATACATACGGCAAGACTAGGGGCGGTCACAACATGCCCCGCAACTCCCATGTCGAAGCAGACGACATGGTGGAAATCCCCAATGGGATGCCTGCCATCATCGACATGGAAACGTGGCAAGCAACACAAGACCGTATCTATCAGCGAATAAAGAAAAACGGTGCTTTCCATTCTGACGTAAACTACCTGCTATCGGGGCTTGTTGTCTGTGGGAAATGTGGCAAATCAGTTACAGGCACATTTTATCGTCGTGCTCAAAAAGATGGTTCTAAACGGCTTCATGCTTATTACAGGTGTGAGCATTGCAACGCAAAACAAATCCCAAAAGACAAGCTAGAAGAATACGTCATAAAGGCGGTCAAGGCAAACATCAGAAACAAGCGCAAGGTTGAGCAGATTGTCACTTCCATCAACTCTGAACTGAAACGGCAAAACAAATCCATTGCGGTTGAAGTCCATAACATAGACTCGGAACTGAAATCTATAGACAAAGCAAACGACAATCTCTTAGGCTTTATTGAACAGGGGCAAGTTTCTGAAATCATCGCTACACGTTTGAAGAAAAATGCAGAACGTAGTGCAATCCTACGAGCACGCTTGACAGAACTCAAAAAGCAGGAACAAAACGCCCTTGATGTGGACTCTGTGAGAGAGGTTTTGCAGGCATGGCAGGCGGTCAAGGATGAAAAAGGATTGTCAGCCATGATTCATTCTTTTGTATCGAGAGTAGTGCTATATGAGGACAAAGTTGACATTGATATGTTTATCGGTATGGACGGCGTACATTACCACACTGACAGGCTTTTGTCAAGTACCCCTATTTCATCAAAAAAAGCATAGTCTGTTTTTGAGCACCTCCCTTTTCCTGTATGGCTTGGCGTAGCCTGTAGGCGAACGGACGGTGTAGCCTCATCTCCACCATATAAATATCAATCAGCTTCATCCACCAACGAAACCTCCGGTGAAACAGCTACACTGCTATTACTTCCGCTTCCGCTATTTTTTATAAAGCTTTCGTATTCATATGAACCTTTACCTTGTGTTCTTATTGACGGTGATACGATTGAACCCTTAAAATTCATATTTTCTTCATTAATATTGAGTTCATTACAATCGGGAATATATAATATCCCACGGAAGGTCACACCATTTTTTCCAACCACATGCATCTTGCCGCCTCTTGACCATTGATTGTTAGGATTCTTTATTTGACAGATAATCACCGGGCGCCGACTATCCGCATATACATTTAAATGGAAAACATCGCTTTCTTGAACATAAATATAAATTGGCTCATCAACATTTCCCCATATCTGTCGATCTATAGTCAAATCTGTTGATTCATAACAACGAATCGAAGTCACATTATCTAAGTCCTTACTAGTCAAATTCCGAGATAATCCATTTGTTGATTTTTTGTATTCCTCTAATATTTTCGCATCTAAAGAATCTACATGTAATTTTAAATTCTCTTTAAAAACGGGATCCGATATGTCATCCGTCTTATCATCGTTAACATCTTTTCTTCCCTTTGTCTTATACAAATGTCTAATCCCAGAATTTTCATCCTGTGACCACCCATTCGACAAATGAGCTTTATACAATGTTGTGTCATATTGTTTAATTGGAATCACATCATTAGTATAAGCAATATCACCGTTAAAATTTTTGATAATATACGGATCATTGCTGGGCACTGTATTAACTACATACAAATCATCTCTGTAACAAAACAAATATGAAAATGCATTTTTCTGGCCATCACTTTTTATCAAAACTTTAGCAGAGGCCTTTATATCGATATTCTTAAATCCAAAGTACCGCAAAAAAAACATTGGCACATTTTCCTGTAAAGTTACAATATAATAGTGCTTACTCTCAGGATATTTTCTACTCGCAGTATATTGATAATCTTTACTCTCTAAATCGTATTTTCTATTCTTTTCCAGCAGTATATTAGCCTCAGTATCTGCATCATTTTTCTTAAAACTGCCTGTTCGAACTCCATATTTCGCGCCTCCCAGTGCTGATGAATCCGCACAATTCTGTAGTACAGCCTTATGTAAATATACATTACCAAAATCTACAGCCAGCCCAGCAATCGCAATAATCATAGGTAAAACAAATGCTGTCAGTATTAGCACCGCTCCTTTTTGTCCCAAAAATGATTTTACTTTCATACTATTTATCCCCCTTATCAATGAATAGTATTCATATTACGATTTTACGTGATACAAACAAATCCTCTGATTATCATCAGTTTGATAACTCAAAACGAGTTCATATTTATCATCATTAGGCAAATAGGCATACATAATATCATTTTCAGTTACCAAAATATAATTAAAATCATACCATGATAAGAAAGTCCGATAATCAATTTTCCCTGTTTCTAATGATATATATTCATAAAACACGTCCCGCTGTTTATTATTACTACTTAGAAACACTTCTGCTCTAGTGTCTAAAAAGCAACGGATCCCTCTAAACTCCGGATAGTTACCCTCATTATAGTCTGTCCATAATCTTACATTTTCAACAGGTTCATGTGCTAATATGTATTCTACTGCCTCAGCTGAATCTGGCTGTTGATTTGTCTCCACAAACTTAATCCCTGTAATCAACAAAAGCCAACAACTTACAATCAAGGCGACACTTATGTATCCCCAACGCAAAAACCTATCCTTCACATTGCGCAAGCTGCCATATTTCCACTCAAAAAACAGCAAGCCACCTACTGCCAACAATATTAAGGAAACCAGTATTCCCCCAAATGATTCAACACATTTAAATATTATATTCTGCTGCTTGACGATCCCACACAAAAATGCAATATTCGTCAGTAAAATTAAAACCTTACGCAATCGAATAATATTTTCTGTAGGGGTAGAAGTATTGCTCAATCCCTGCCAATTTCGATATACATAAGCCAAAGGATAGAGACCAATAGTCAAAAATAGATAAAGGCTTCTAAATGATGACAGAGCCATTATCATAGTACCTAAGGTAAACAAAATATGCCGAATTGCCACCTTATGACGAGCATAGATAACAATCATCAAGAAGAACAGTATTTCAAAAAATTTACCATAACCCGTTCGAATTGTTATAGGCTTCATTTCACCTACGTAATTAGAAATTATATCATATCCATATGAGCGAAAAACATAAGTCATGGCATCCCAGCCATAGGGATTGATAAATCCCGCCAACACTATAAGTATCGCTATAGTACAAAGATAAGATATATTTATGGTATTGTCTTTAACAAAATATTTCTTTACATCATAGCATATCAAGTGATCCAAGAAAAATGGCAGCATAAAAATAAGCATCATTGGCCACATGGCGGCATGCAAATTGATTAACGCCAATGACAAAAACGGAAATAATAATAAATACTTCTTGTTATTTGTCTGAAGAAGAGCTTCTAAACCTATAATTTCAATCACAAATATCAATGTTGAAAATATTTGTGGCCGATTTTTTATAAAAAATAAGCATATGGCTATCCCTATAAAGCTCGATATAACTAACGCTATATCCTTATTCCCCTTCGCTGTCATCAACATTAGACGATACAAAGCATATATAGTCAAAGCCCCCATCGGATATAAAAGCGCAATCAAGCCATTAATTCCTAACCAGTTATATATTTCCCAAAAGATATAACTAGTTAGCCACTGTTGCATCACAAACGAGAAATTTTCATGTATGGTAAAGGGCTCTATATATGGTATACCATTTTCCGCTACATAACGTCCATGATTAAGCAAAAACCAGCCATCATTATCAATCTTCCCACTAATAAATAACAGGCCTATAAGCAAACATGCGTAGCGTATTAACGAAATTTTCCCTGGCTTAATTTTCATGATATTCTTGCTCCGTATTCACATTCCATATATTATTTCTATTACTATTTTCATCAATTATCGTTTTAACAGCCTCCATAGCCGTCATCATGGAGTGATCCATATTGTTATAACGATGCTGGCCGTTACGACCGATACAGAAAAGATTATCGATTGAATCCAAATAATCCTTAATAACAGGGAATTCCTTATACTTACCAAAATAAGCCGGATAAGCCTTAGGAACGTGAATACAAACACTATCCTCAACATCGCCTGCGGAAATAACACCGATATGTTCTAGTTCCTTAATGGCGAATTTAATAAATTCTTCATCACGCATGGACCATTTCTCATCATTTTCCTGACAAAAGTATTCCAGCCCTAGCCAAACTTTATTGACAGGATCCTGTACCAGATAGGGCGACCAATTGTTAAATATCTGCAACCGTCCAATCTCCACCTCTGGCTCCTGTACATAAATCCAACAATCCGGGACAATATTACCAAGCGTTTTGATTTTGGTCGTATTTTTCAACTTTAATTTATCTACCAGCAGCCCTACTGTGATGAAATCACGGTATAAAAGGCCGTCAGCCACATCCCTTACCTTTTGAGGAGGCAGCGTGTCTGCAATATCATGGATCAAATCCTTTATTGGCATGCTGGAAATTACATAATCAGGATTCCAAATCTTTACGCCCATATCCGTTTTTGTTTTTACACATGTCAGTTTATCATCCTGGCAACAGAGTTCCTGCACCTCACTATTTAGATAGATTTCCCCGCCTTGCTTCTCTATTTCTTCCTTCATTTTCTCCCAAAGTTGTCCTGGGCCATATTTGGGATAATAAAACTCCTCAATCAGGGAGGTCTCTACCTTTTGTGAGCGAGCATGCGTAATACGCACCAAAAAATTCTTGATAAGCCCCAGCAAAGATACACCTTTTATCCGCTGACTGCCCCAATCTGCATCGATTTCGGCAGGGTATCTCCCCCATACCTTATGTGTATATTCTTTGAAAAACATCTGGTATAGTCTTTTCCCAAACCGATTGATCATAAAGTTCTCTAAATTATTTTCAGGAAGCTTAACAAGCATCGTTTTGAAATAGCTCGCTGTAACTACCAGCAAACGTTTCATTCCCAAATTTCGTATCGTATTGAAGCCCAATGAAATCGGGTAATCAAAAAAATGTTTCAGATACAGGATGCGGGATATTCGCCGCCGAATCAGCATGACAGTGTCTTCCTCATCCGGGTCTGGTCCATTATCCTGCAGCTTGTTTACCCGGTTAAGCATCCTATCATCCATTGCCAATTCTCCCTGCACAGGCAGTAGCTCTTTCCACAAAGCAACAATTTCCGGACTTTTCGAGAAAAATCTATGGCCACCAATATCCATGCGATTGCCCTTATAATTTACAGTACGGGCTATCCCACCAACATAGTCTTCCTTTTCGACTATTATAGGATGTATATCTGTTTCCTTTAACATATAATATGCTGCTGTTAAGCCTGCGGGGCCTGCTCCAATTATTATTGCCGTTTTCATTTAATCAATACACTCCTATAAAAGACAAATCGTCTTCTCGCCCAATAATTCCACAAAAAGACAATTGCCGTAACTATTATCTTGGTCAGCACATAATAGATGTTCAGGATTTCCACACCCACGAACATTCCAATTTCTGTAAGCAACAAGCCGATTATTCCTATAAGAAAAACCGACGCTCCATCATGCCATTTAAAGCTATTATTTTTAAGCTGACTATTATCAATGAATACAAATTTCACAGAAAGATATGTGTTTAATGCAAGTCCGCCTACAAACCCTAGAACAGTCGCAATATACAGGCCATAGGGTATATATAAGCCCATAACATTGTAAAAAAACATCAATATCCCAAAATCAAATAAAAAAGAAACTGCTCCAACTATTGCATAGCGGAACAGTTCTGGAAAATTCATCTTATCTACACCTCTAAATATCATCACATATTCTTAAGCAAGAACAATAATGTTGGTACCAGTGTCACCACAAACAAGGCCGGAAAAATGAATAAAACCAACGGGAAAACTATCTTTACCGGCGCCTTCATAGCCTGTGCTTTAACGAACTGACGCCGACGTTCCCGAATATTATCAGCCTGATTCTTTAATGTTTTGCTCATGCTAGTACCAAGCCGCTCTGCCTGAATTACAGAAGTCATAAAAAGCGACACATCCTGTACATCACAACGGCTGGCCAGATTTTTCATGGCAGTACGGCGTACCATGCCCATACGGATATCTTCCTGCAGGCGTTTACATTCTGATATCAGTTCGCCTTTCATGCGGCCAGTAATCTTACTCAGTGCCGCATCAAAGGAAAGACCTGCCTGCACGCTGACACAAAGAAGATCCAAAACCTCCGGCAACTGACGGGCAATCTCAGCTTGACGCTTTTGCATCATGGTATTAAGACAGGCTATAGGCATAAAACCGCCCATCACGCCACCTAACAGCATAAAAACTATTTTCTGAATCAGAATAAAATTGCCATCTCCCACCAAAGTGAAGGTAACGAACCACATAGATAGCGCCCCTATCAGGCAAATAACCACGAATTGCGGAGCCGTGCATTCATGAGCTTTACCAGCCATAACCAAGCGCTTTTCCACAAGAGCTAATACCTGCTTCGGTGTCATACGACTGACGGACTCTGCCAGACGTTCTCCAGCAGGTTTCACCACACGTTCCATAAACGGAATCTCACGGAGTTTCCGTTGTCCATCCTTTTTGACCATTGGTTTACTTGCTTCTATGGGAGCATTATTATCATTATTTTCTAGTGCAAAAATACGCTGGCGTACACTGGTCTGGGGCAGAATCACCTTGCGGATAATAGCATATAAAAGCAAGAATGCAGTCAGTGCCAGGAATAAGGAGAATAGAAATATCAACATCAGAATATGCTCCTCCTGTCACCTGATTCTACCGCAAAGAAATCCTCCGGCAATTCCACATCATTGATCTCAAATTTATCCATGAAATCAGGCTTAAGACCTGTCGCTACATAAGTGCCAATGGCTTTTCCACTCTCATCATATCCCTGCTGCTGATAACGGAAAATATCCTGCATGGTGATGGTATTGCCTTCCATATGCTGAACTTCCGTTACATGGGTGATCTTGCGGCTGCCATCCCGCATTCGGGACTGCTGGATAATTAAGTCGATTGCCGAAGAAATCTGCTCACGAATAGCACGCACGGGCAATTCCAAGCCAGACATCAGCACCATGGTTTCCAAACGGGACAGGGCATCGCGGGGACTGTTAGCATGGGCGGTGGTCAGTGAGCCATCATGACCGGTATTCATGGCCTGCAGCATATCCAGCGCCTCGCCGGAACGCACCTCACCAACAATAATGCGGTCAGGACGCATACGCAAAGCATTGCGCACCAAGTCGCGGATGGTAATCTGCCCTTCCCCTTCAATATTGGCAGGACGGGACTCCAGAGTTACTACATGTTCCTGCTGCAGGCGCAGTTCCGCCGCATCCTCGATAGTGACAATACGCTCCTCCTCCGGAATAAAGGATGAAATGACATTCAACGTGGTTGTCTTACCAGAGCCTGTACCTCCGGACACCAGAATGTTGACACGCGCTTCGACACAGGCTCGTAAGAATTTGGCCATTTTCTCATCGATGGTACCAAAAGCAATCAGATTATCCACAGTCAACGGCTTCTTGGAGAATTTACGGATGGTAATCGACGGGCCATTAAGAGCCAGTGGCGGAATGATGATATTCACACGACTGCCGTCTTCCAAGCGGGCATCCACCAAAGGAGACGACTCGTCAATCCGGCGGCCCAGCGGTGTCAAAATGCGTTCTGCGATATTCATGATATGGGCGTTGTCATGAAATTGCACATCCGTCCGTTCCAGCTTGCCCAAACGCTCCACAAAGACCTTCTTGGGGCCATTCACCATGATCTCGGTGATGCTGTCATCCTGCAGAAGCGGCTCAATCGGCCCCAATCCCAGCATTTCATCCCGAATGTCAGCAATCAGTCTGGCCTTTTCTCCCCGTGGAATCGTAAAAGCTGCCGTATCCAAAGCCCTTTCGCAATAACGGGTAATAATCTCTTCCACTTGGCGGGGATCCTGGTTCAGGCTGGACAGTACAACCTGTTCGGCAGGCGTCATTTCATCGATGATTCGCTGATGGATGCGATGCTTTACCGCCTGGTAGGAGCGTTCTTCTGCCATCTCCTGTGCTTCATCCTGTGCGGCAAAAATCCGTACCTGCTTATTTCGCCCATCTCTACGTCCCAGACGCGTCAATAATGACATCTTGCTTCCCCCGCTTACTCCAATTGTTTTTCACTATACATTGTATATCTAATCTTCAAGCTAATATCCTTCATATCACTGCCGGTTATGTTATCCAATACACCAGCTAAAGTATAACCAACACCATCTTTATTTAAGTCAGCCTTCAATTCTACTATGACATTTTGGCTGTTTTTTTCATAAGTTATCTTAAAATCATTTTCATTTTTTTTAGGATTCCAATCTAAAATATCAATTGGTAACTTACTTTTTTTTACGTAATTATCTCTTATAGTCTTGTACTTGTTCTTATTGTCTACTATTGCAGCCTCTCTTGCACTACTGCGAGCTATACTGCTTAAAGTCAAATAATCGGCCATTACCATGCCACTATAGAAAATACCAAATAGTAAAACTAAAAAGAGAGGCAGCAACAATGCAAACTCCACAATAGCTTGACCTCTTTGGAATTTCATACTGCTACCTCCCTTCCATTCAATTAGAATGCGTTCTCTACACCAATGAATACATCTTTAATCTTATTCGTCAGCGTACCAGTACCGCCAACATAAGCAGCAATCGCCACAACAAAAGCCAGAATCAGTGCATATTCCACAATGCCCTGAGCCTTTTCGCTAAGATAACGTGCCTTCAAATACTCGATGATTTCCTTCATTCTGAAATCCTCCCTTAATTAAATAAATAATTTATTTATGCAAATCCCCATAGGATTGACATACAAGATTAAAATTTTATATTTACTATCTTTTGGATAACCAAATAGCCAACAATCTCCATTACAATCGCTGCCACCATAAACATACGTCCAATGGGCTCTGTAAACAACGGCTGTAAATATGTAGGATTGATTATTGACAGGACAAAGCCCAATGCTATCGGCAAAGCTGTCAATACAATTCCTGATGCCCGCCCCTGGGCAGTCAACGCCATAATCTCTCTGCGCATTCGGATACGCTCATTAATAGTATCACTAATCGTATCCATAATCTGCGCCAGATTACCACCCACCTGCCGTTGTATCAGCACGGCAGTGACAACCAGCTCAAAATCAGGGCTGTTAACCCTTTTCTGCATATTGTCTAGGGCTGTTTCCAAATCAACGCCGATATTCACTTCATTGACAACCTTCTGCACTTCCCGACCAATGGGTGCATCCATTTCCCGGGCGATATGTTCGAAGGCCTGCATAAAGCTGAAACCGGCCCGCAGTGCGTTGGCCACCATGGTGAGCATATCGCCCAGCTGATTGGTAAAGGCCTTTTGGCGGCGTTTGATATGAATACTCAGGAACATCAGCCCCAGTATGACACCACCAGCAAAGGCGGCCAATGACCATAAAGGTTCCAACGTAGCCGCCATGGTAATCGCGGCACAGAGCCCGCCCAGGAGTCCCAGGATAACTTCAAATTCAGACCCCAGCAGTGGCCAGTCAGCCTGCTGCATCTTGAAGTCCATACTATTGCCGCTATGCTGGATTTTCCTTACCCAGGCACCCGCCCGCTGGACGAAGTTGCGGAACCTGTCTTTGGCCACGGCCTTAGCCCGCTCTCCTCTAAGTTCCTGCTGGCGCAGGCGCATAGCGGCACCGGAGAAATACTCCATGCGATTGACCAAATCCGTGTGCTGACGCATTCTGATGCGGATCAACATCATCAGCAGGCCGAAGGTCAGCAAGGTCACAGCTAATGATAATGCTAGCTTCATGAAGCAGCCCACCTTATGCGATGCTGCCGGCCAATGATGTTATCAGCCAGACGATCAACCTGCCGGGACAAGGGACTGTCCGGACGGATATCCGTAGCCATCTTGCCCTTATCGGCAGCGTCAGAAACGATGGCATATTCATTGGGGATGATCTCGGTTACGGGATACCCCAATTTCTGCGATAATTCAAGTTTGGAACGGGAATCACAAGGTTCCACGCGGGTAAAGATAGTCTTAACCCGGGTTTCCATATCTTCCCAATCCCGGAAGATTTCCAAGGCCCGTTTCATATGGTCAATCTCGTAAGCGCCATTGATCATGCTCATCACGAAGGTGGTGCTGGACGCTTCCGCCGCCGCAATGGATGTAGGATTGAAGCCCGCCGGCACATCGATGAGGATATAGCGGAACAGGCTGCGGCTCATGGCGATGAGATTTTCCAACCGCTTGATTGACACCTTGTCAATCATATTCGGCGTCTTCGTGCCGCATAGCACGCTGACATTTGGCGCCACGGGCATATAATAGGAACTCAGGGACGCCGGTGACAGGAACTTCGTATCCCGCACCGCTTCCACAATGGTGGTCTGGGGCGCAAGGTTGAAGAACACGGCCATATCACCGAACTGCAGATCCGCATCGATGATGCCCACCGGTTCCCGCGTCTTGCGGGCCAGAGCCATGGCAAGATTGGCAATCAAGGTTGTCTTGCCGCTCTTGCCCTTGGGACTGAAGAACACCAATGTCTCGGCCCCGGCCTCACTGCCCAGGCGGGAGAAGGTATCCACAGTCTCCTGCAGTTCCACTCCTGTAAAGGGCTTGATGATATAGCCTTTGGCACCGGCCTTGACACTGTGGCTGGCGTTTTCTGCCTGCCACTTTTCCCCCATGCAGAGGATAGCTGCCGCCGGATAGGCACGTTTGAACTCGTCAATCAGTCCCATGCCTCCAGGCTGTTCAATATCCAACAGAATCAGATTGGGGCTGAATACTGCTCCCTGCCCCAAGGCATCACTGACATTCTGGAATTTGGCCGCCAAAGTGAAGTTCGGGGTATCATTTACCACCTGGCTGAGCCGTTCCAGCATCAAGCGATCTGACTCTACCAGCAATACGCGGTATTCCATAACTTACCTCCTCAGCCAAAAATCCTAGACAACCAGGACTCTGACACTTCTTCTTCATCATCGTCCATGACATTATCATACGCACGGTTGGTATAACGCGCCACGAGATCCCGCAGGGCATCCCCCAATTCACTGCCGCCCGAGCGAAGCACCAAAGGAACACCATCCTGAATGGAACGGCTGGCCGCCTGGAAATCATTGGGCAGAATGTGATAGAAAGGTTCGCCCAGCAGATTTTCCACATCGGCAATGCTGATACGGGTTTTCGCATTGCTGCGGTTCAAGATCAGACGGATCTTATTCTTGTCGTAATTCAGCTTTTTCAGCGTATCCGTGCCGATTTTCATATTCTTGATGGTTGGAATGAAATCCACAATCCCCAGGAAGCTGACAATAGTTGACAAGTCAAGCAAGGCCAGATTCAGCTTGCTGAACATGGAGGTGGTATCCACCAGCACATAATCAAAGATATTCTGCAACTGCCGAATCATATCTATGGCCTTGTCAGCATCGATATTATAAGCTTCCTCCAATTTCGCAGGCGCTGCCAATACGTAGAACACTACATTGTTGTATTCAAAGGGCGTTAGATATTCCTCCGCCTGCACTTTGCGCCCCTGCAGAGCCATGGCCTGTTGGAGATCATAGGACGTGCGCTGGGGCAGCAATTGCAGGTAATTGCTGACATCCCCAAACTGCAAATCAAAATCTACAAGGCAGACCTTTTTACCCTGACGGGCCAATTCAGCGGCCATATTAGTGCTGATAATGGTCTTACCCACCGCCGAAGCGGTACTGAAAAAGGTTATGACAACGCCGTGTATTTCCTGTGTAAATCCTGGCATAATGTCTCCTTCTTACTTTTTAATTAATTGTTACCTACTGGCATAATCTGATCCAGCGGACTTGTTTCCTCGCCCCGCAGTTCCTTATCTGCCCTTTCCTCCCGGGCTTTGCGGTCGGCTTTTGCCTCGGCTTTCGTCATCTTACCGCTTGTCACGCCATTGGGATCAACGGAGCGCATGATCTTGTAATCCCGGCGGCTTTCCTGGTAGGCCTCTTCCATCTTCTCCGACATCTTGACCGGCGTGCGTTCATTAACTACCCGCGGCGTAAGGAGAATCATGATCTCCGACTTCTGCCGGCTGTCATTATGATATTTGAAGAGTTCACCCAAGATGGGAATATCTCCCAGCAAAGGCAATTTCGTGATGGTCTTGGAATCTTCCGAGTTCAGCAGACCGCCAATGGCCATGGTCATGCCATTGGGAATCGTGACTTCGGTCTGGGCCGAACGTGTGGACAGACCTGGCATTTTATAACCATTAGCCGTAACACTGTTCGTCCAATCCAAACGACTGACCTCAGCATTGAGTTTTGCCTGGACATTGCCCTGCTGATCCACTGTGGGATTGAGGATATTCAGAGAAATACCGTAAGGCTTGTATTCCACCGTAATATTGTTGCTAGAACTGGAAGCAGATGGATAGGGAATCTGACCGCCTACCAAAATGCCTGCAGATTTACCACTCATGGTGGTAATATTGGGGCGGGATACCACCCGCGCCTTCCCCTGTTCAATCATCAGCCGCAGTTGCGCATTGATCTGGGAAAAATGCGTGAACAGCCAATTCTTCGTATACCAGTGGTTGCCCTTACTGCGCTGCTGACCAAAGCTTTCCCCACCGTAGAACAGACCTGTATCACCTAAGGTCACCCCTTCAGTATCAGAAGAAGATGAAGTGACCGGTGATGAATAGGTCACGCCCAACTGTTTAGCCGCATCGGAGTTGATTTCGATAACGAGGGCCTCCATATTTATTTGATCAGGATTCTCCATATCCAGAAGGTTAATAACCCGCGCACTGCTATCGATCTGCTCCTCTGTAGTCACTTCGGTCTTTACATTCGCCGACGAACCTGTATTATCCCCCAGTTTTATGTTGCCTTTCTTGGTTGCCACCGGATTCTCACCTACATAGAGGCAGGCAATCTTAAACGCCAGATCCTTTTCATACTGATTCTTGACCTGGCCGCGCAAAAGGACGCGATTTTCTACCATCTGCACCGTAACACCAGGCAGATTGATGGCCCGTTCAATCGTCGATGCCAGGCCCTTGTCTTCGTTGCTGACACTGACGGTAAAATCCTGACGCATTCCGTTGGCTGTCCAAACATTGATGGTTGTAGTTCCCTGACCAACGGCTACAATATTGATGGCAAAAGGCCCCAGTTCCTGTACATCAGCAATCTTTGGATTGCCAACGGCTACACGCGTTATCGCACTGCCAGGACTCAGATAATAAGACTGATTGACGCCTAACCAGATAGGCTGCATATATGCATAAACCGGTGCCGGTGCCACGATAGCGGCAGTTGTCAGCCCCAGAGCAATAGCCGCGGCTCTCTTCCCTGTGAACAAATCAATTTCCCCCTGTCGATCTCGTCCCACGAATTATCTTCATTCCGCCGCTCTCGTGCGTGCTGGCACTAGCCGCTGCAGGCGCAGCTGCTGGTGCGGGTGCCGGTGCTGCTACCGGCGCCGACGTTGGCGCAGAAGCTGCCGGCGCATTGGTACGAGGCGCACTGTCAACGCTGCGTTCACCCGGAATCATATAATCCGTATTGATGGTAAAGATATCGGTTGGTGCCACTGGACGGAGCACTAGATAGATCGTTCCCTTCTGGGAAGCCGTTGCCACTTTCAAGGCTTCATCCAACGGCAATGCCAGGGTTGCAGTTGCCATAGCATCGCTGCTGCCCTTGATGGCTCCTTCCTCACCACTATTCTTGTTATCGGAAGACTTATCACCATTATCTGCCTCAGCACCTTGGCTGCCAGTCTTATTGATAGCCAGCAGCTGTACATTCTGCAACAGGATTTCGCCCTTGAAGCCGCCTTCCTTGGTTCCGGAAACCACCATTACATCCACGAAGTCACCCGGCTTTGCGAAACCGGACACACCCGTGATATCCGTGATTGCCACAGATACCGCACGGCAATTTGCGGGAATGGTTCCTGTAAACCCCGCCATGCGCACATCGGTATAGATCTTTTTCGTGGTCATGATATCGCCCTGCTGAATGGCCACGCTAGTGGGATTGCCGGTAATCTCGCTGACTTCATGCACCGCTTCAGCCGGGACTACATCCACCGGCATCTCCACTACTTTGAGCATATTGTCCTTAATAATCGTACGTTCTGGGATATCCTGCTTGGCCACTACGACCTTGACAAGTTCCACCTGATTCGTATCTTTCGCTGCTGTTTCCACACCTGACAGCGAAAAATAAACCAGAATTCCTAACAGACAACTGACTCCCACTGCCAGCGACACCCATTGTTTATAGGTCAGCTTGGCATCCAGCATCCACTTTTTCACGCTTTGATCATCCTTACCTAATCAACTCAATCAACCAATTGAATGAACCAGAGACATGACAGCCATCTTAGGGCATCTGTCCCCACTTTTTAGACTTTTTGAGGCCACTTTAATGGTCTTCTAATGAACTCTTAACACTATATCACATGACATATTATGAATTCAACCTTTTTTTGCCCCAAATGGAGCAGTATTTCACCTATTTTGGAAAAATCTCGTTTAATCTGAAACAAGCATAGGACTACAGTCCCCAAAAATCCGCACCAAAATTATTAGTACCTAGTTGACCTGCAAAGTACTAATATGCTATAATTTACCTAGTTTTGTGTACAATGTTAAGGGGGTTTTTTACTTGCGTCTGACAATACCAGGCTGCCTGCTTGCCGCAGCAGCATTTTTTCTGAGTTCCGCATCGATTACCCAGGCCGCCAGCTTCCAGCTGGGCGATACCGGCCGTGAAGTTGTTGAAATCCAGCAGGCTTTGGCCAGCCGTGGCTATGACGTAGTTGTGGACGGCGATTATGGCCCGGCTACCAAAGCAGCTGTCGCCGATTTCCAGAAGGATAATAATCTTGAAGTAGATGGTGAAGTTGGTTCCCATTCTTATCAGGCACTTTTCCATCGCGCTATGCCAGAGCATGAGCGCCAGTCCTACTTTGCTGACGGCAATGGCATCATTGACCTCGCGCAGCAATTCCTGGGCGTTCCCTATGTCTGGGGTGGCAGCAGCCCAAATGGTTTTGACTGCTCCGGTTTCGTTCAGTACGTCTACGCACAGAAGGGTATCCAGCTGCCCCGCACGGCAGATATTCAGGCAACCGCCGGACGGCCTGTCTCCAAAGCTGAACTTCAGCCTGGCGATTTGGTTTTCTTTGCCGGCGATTACGTGAATATCTCCCATGTCGGTATTTATGTAGGAAATGGCCAGATGATCCATGCCTCTTCCAGCCATGGCATCGCCTACGACAATCTGAGCCGTGACTACCGCGTGGCCCACTATGCTGGTGCCTGCCGCGTACTCAACTGATTTTTCCCATGAAAACGCAAAAAGCCCCCTGCTCGGGGGCTTTTCTAATTGACAGAAACAGGCCATTGTTATATAGTAGTCAATATGCGAAAAAATCAAAGGAAGTGTCTTTCAATGACAATTTGGATAAAGCGGTTGCTGCTTTTACTGGCGGCCGTTGTCTTGACCGTTTTGGCCGTCTGTTTCTATCTTATCCACAGTGCTGACCAGTCTGTACCAGTTCTGAACTATCATCAGATCAACGACCGGGATGAAAACGCCCTGACCGTTCATACGGATCAGTTCGAAGCACAGATGAGATATCTGGCAGAGGAAGGCTATCACGTCATCACGCCGGAGGAAATGATCAATGCTTGGGAAAATGGAGAAAAGCTGCCAGAAAAACCGGTCATCATCACCTTTGACGATGGCTATGCGGACAATTACCGCAATGCCTTCCCCATTCTGCAGAAATACAATCTCAAAGCCACCATCTTCCTGATTTCGGATTATGTCAGCACCTATCCAAACTATCTGACCTGGACACAAGTCAGCGAAATGCAGGACAGCGGCCTGATTGATTTTGAAAGCCATACCCTGTCCCATGAACAGCTGGACAGCACCAGCCCGGAGGAAACCTGGAATCAGCTTGACGGATCGAAAAAAGCCTTGGAATGGCATCTGCAGAAGGAAATCAACTTCCTGGCCTATCCTTGTGGTTCCTACGATGAAGAATTGCAGCAGCTGGTAAAAAAGGCCGGTTACAAAGGTGCCTTCACCGTCAACTACGGTCTGGCCGATAAGAGCGAGAACCACTACATCCTGGACCGGGTGCCCATCTTTGGCTGCACCAATCACACCCTGATGCGCTTCAAACTGCGCCTGCAGTACACGCCCATCTTCGCACCACTGGCAAAACTGAATCGCGAATTGTTAGCGGGAGGTCATAACTTCCTGGCCCGATTCGTTCCCACACCTTAAATGAAAAAAGGAGCCGCACGGCTCCTTTTTTTTGCGCTATAAATTCAGGAAGGCATCCCTACATTGATTTCCTTGACGATTTTGGCCTCATCCCGGCCCATGCACCAGCCCAGCGTCTTGATCTCTGAGTAGAGCATCACCCGCTGTTCCCGATTATCCACTTCAGCCTGCATCAGAATGCGATACTGCTGAATCGCCTGACCATAGCGGGCGCTTATCTCGTGGTAACTGCGCGGCTTTTCCGGACGGTTTCCCTTATGCCGGCGAATCAGCTCCTCCGCTGCGTTTACTGTTTCTTTATCCGTAACTATCATGACGAATCTTCCTTTCTGTCCAGCTCTTATATGGTTAAAATTCGTCATGCAAAGGAAAAATCCTCTTATTTGATCCGACGGAGGAACGCCTGAATCTTATCCAGGGATTTTTCACCATTTTCCTCTACCCCGCTGGATACATCCACAGCATAGGGATGCAGCAGTTTATTGACTTGCTTGACATTCTCCCGGTTGATGCCGCCTGCCACCAGCACCGACTTGTGGATCTGGGCAATATCCCGGGCTGCCTTGCGCCAGTCAAACTGTCTGCCCGTGCCGCCGGGAAGCGTAGGATGCGGCGTATCCAGCAATACCATTTCCGACGGGTAGGCATTGACTTCTTCCACAGAAAAATTTTCATCATATGAATATGCTTTGATCACCGGGCAAGTGACCTGCTCAGCATAGGCCGCGGACTCATGGCCATGAAGCTGCACGTAATCCAGCCCCACCAGGTCAGCGATTTCATTGACCGTCTCCAGCTCTTCATCCACAAAGACGCCAACACAACGGGCCTCGCGAATCTGCTGACAGATAACCGCCGCCTTCTGCGGATCGATATAACGGGGGCTGGACTTATAAAATACAAAGCCAATAAAATCTGCGCCAGCCTCTTCCGCCACCTTGGCAGCAAATAAATCCTTTATACCACAAATTTTAGCTCTCATAGCGACTCCTTCTTGCCTTCCCATAACATTTTTTTACAATTATCATCATCAATGACTATTATGTTACAGGCTTTTGTCCTCATTGTCAAGACATAAGTCCAATTCGTCAAGAAAATTTGTGTATATTTGTTAAGAGACAAAAGAGCAGCCTGACCACTATGGTCAAAAGCTGCTCAGAGCATCCTTATTTGGCTTCGTCAGCACCATTCATTTCCGGAGGTGCCATTTCCCCGCCCATATCCTCTGCCGGGGGCGGGCCTCCCTGGGGACCATGACCATGGAAACCGCCTTCACCGCGCTGCAGACGAAGCTTATCCCGGTCAATGCCTAACTGCTGGGCCACATCGCCCCAACGGTTGTTGATTTTCTTCATATCCAGCACAGACTGGATATCCTTGCCGCTGAGCTTGGCCAGTTTTGCAGCCATGCCGATGTCATGGGGACGATAGCCATTATTCATAAGCTTCAGGGCCGTGTCTTTATCCACATCACCTTTTTCCGCCATGCGTACAGCGGTCATCTCATTCATCTGAGCATGGATTTGTTCCGGGGTGACACCTAATTCCTGACCGATTTCCGGCCAATGTTTGTCATCCGTCTTCATGGCCAGCACATCTTTAAAGGACTTGCCGCTGATTTTCGAAAGCATGGCTGCCTGACCGATATCGCGGAAATCTTTCTGCTCATCGATAGCGGCCTTGACTTCCTTCTCGCTGACGCCAAAGGTCTTGTTGATCTGCTTGGCCACATCATCAGCACTCATCTGCCGCATCGGCGGCTGGCCGCCACGCGGGCCTCTCATCATGGGCGGTGGCGGACAAGGCTGGCCATTCTGTACATTCTTATCTGCAGCCTGCGCCTGACCTTCCAGAACGCCAAAGCCCATTCCCACCATCAATGCACCGGCCACAATACCTGCTAACATTTTCTTACGCATAATTTTTACCTCCATTCATTTCACATCGGGTAATCTCATTTGCTATGATTATAATATAACGCTTTATTCTTATAGTTGCTTTAGATTACTATTAATTTTTCATAAAATTACGATGAAATTAAGCTGAAAGATCGAAGGTATAAATATTTTTTATTTTGTTCCGGCAAAAAGAAGGATATTTTTCCTATTATGTCGTATAATATAACGTGTGATAATTATGGAAAGAGGTGTATTCGATGACAGAACAGGAAATCGAGAAACTCGTGCAGGATAAACTCAACGAGGCTTATCAGGCTGAAGAACATCCCAAGAAATTCTTCATTACGGAAAATGGCCGTGGTGTCTGCGATGGCGGTGACCTTTACAACGCGCTGCTCGGCGACATGATGCGCATTTCCCAGAAAGCCCTGACCGGCATTCTCAAAGAAGCTCTGAAAAAATAAGGCATGACAAAACAGCCTCCCGCAATTCCCGTGGGAGGCTGTTTTTCTATGCCTTATTTTATTTCACCAATATCCATGCTGATATCCAAGGCCTTGACGCTGTGCGTCAGCGCGCCAACGGAGATCACATCCACGCCGCTCTTAGCCGCAGCAGCCAAGGTCGTCTCATCGATACCGCCAGAGGCTTCCACTACAGCCCGATGGTCAATCAATTTGACCGCTTCTGTCATCAACTCTGGTGCCATATTGTCCAGCATGATCACATCAGCCTTGCCAGCCAGAGCTTCCTCGACCCCAGTCAGGTCTTCCACCTCAATCTCAATCTTCGTCATATGAGAAGCATAGGCCTTAGCCCGCTCCAAAGCCGCCGTAATGCCGCCAGCCACCTGGATATGATTGTCCTTGATCAGGATGGCATCATAAAGCCCCAGACGATGATTGGCACCGCCGCCGACTTTGACCGCATACTTATCTAAGAGACGCAGGCCCGGCGTGGTCTTGCGGGTGTCCACGAGCCTTGCCCCATAAGGTGCGGCAATGGCAGCCAGCTTATGGGTGCGGGTGGCCACACCGGACAGATGCTGCAGCAGATTCAGGGCCAGCCGCTCACCGGTCAGAATAGCCTGTGCCGAACCATCCAACGTGGCAATCACGGAAGTGGGCGTAAGTTCCGCACCATCCTCCAGCACCTTGTTGAACTTGACATCCGGATCAAGCAGGGCAAACACCCGCTCTGCCACATCCACGCCCGCCAGGATTCCCGTATCCTTGGCATGGATAATCGCATGTGTCACAGCTGCTTTCGGTACCGTAGCCAATGTGGTGATATCGCCGCTGCCCACATCCTCCTGTAGCCAGCCTTTGATCTTTTCATCCAAACCTAATATATTCATAAAGTCAAATCCTTCCCTTTTATGCCATCCCGAGCGTTACTGCAGCGGCAATATTTTCATCCCCGAATCGTTCTGCCTCATCATCGGCTTTGCGCCGATCCCCAAAATGCTGGCGCAAGGATTCATCCTGATCGGGATAATCCGCACGATAATGTGCCCCGCGGCTCTCCTGACGGCGCTGCGCCCCACGGAAAATCAGATCCCCGCAGATAAGTTCTGCCCGCAAATCCAGCTCGGCAGGCGAAACCGCACTGCAGCCTTCATACTTTGCCGCCAGCTGACGCAGTTTTTCTTCCCCCGCAGCCATCTCATCGGCCTGACGGACAATGCCCAAATAGCGGCTCAAAATCTGCTGGCTTGCTTCCCGGTCTGCCGCCACACCTGTCTGCCTATCCTCAGTCAGACACTCTTCCCGCCAGAACAGTCCCGCTTCGGCCTGCGGCAGCCGCGTCTTGCCGATGATCGTTGCCACCCTGCGCCCAAAGACCAGGCCTTCCAGCAGGCTGTTGCTGGCCAACCGGTTTGCGCCCTGCAATCCCGTGCAGGCCACTTCGCCGCAGGCATAAAGGGCTTCAATATTCGTACGCCCCCAGATATCCGTATGCACGCCTCCCATCATGTAATGGGCTGCCGGTGCAATGGGAATCAGATCCTTGGCAATATCCACACCATAATCCCGGCAGGTTGCCGCGATCATCGGGAACTTCTCCGTCACATTCTCGATATGCCGGGCATCCAGCCAGATATGGCTGACTTCCGCTTTGGTCATTTCCCGGAAAATGCAGCGAGCCACCACATCCCGGGGAGCCAGTTCAGCCATGGGATGACAATCCGACATAAACCGCTGGCCCTCGCTGTTCAGCAGATGCGCACCGGCTCCGCGCACGGCTTCGGAAATCAGGAAGTTTGGACAGCCTTCAAGTGCCAGCGCCGTAGGATGGAACTGCACGAATTCCATATCGGCAAGTTCGGCGCCAGCCCGGGCGGCCATGGCCATGCCGCTGCCCGTGGCCCCTTCCGGATTGGTGGTATGCTGGAACAGGCGCCCCAAACCGCCCGTTGCCAGCACGATATGTTTTGCCCGCAGGCAGATCTTTTTGCCATGCCAGAGTGCCGTCACACCATAGCAACGCCCCTGATGAACCAGCAGATCCACCACATAACAGCCTTCCATGGTGCGGATATTCTTCTCTTTGGCTGCCATCTCATTCAGCGCCCGGGCCACCTCTGCCCCCGTGGCATCCCCATGGCTATGGACAATGCGGTTGCGGCTGTGGCAGCCTTCCCTGCCCAAAGCCAGTGAGCCATCTGCATTGCAGTCAAATTCCGCTCCGTTGGCCGCCAGCCAGCGAATGTCCTCCGGCCCTTCCGTCACCACCATGCGGGAGACGGATTCATTGCTGAGCCCTGCACCTGCCACCAAAGTATCGGCCAGGTGCAGCTGCGGATTGTCATCTTTCCCCAAAGATGCCGCAATGCCGCCCTGGGCTTTGCTGGTATTGCTGTCCTGCAAGGTATCCCGCACCACCAGCAGCACATGATGGCCATGGCGGGCCAATTGGCAGGCTGCCGTAAGTCCGGCCACGCCGCTGCCAATCACCAGACATTCTTCCTGCCGCGTTTCCATCCGGCGCGTATCAAAATTCATCAAATAGCGTTGCATGCTGTTTCCCCCTTTATTGCCAGCATCCGCTCCAGAGCAGTTACGGATTTCAGGCGGATATCCTCAGGTACCACTACCTGCGGCTCCATAGTTAGCAGAGCATCCCGCACTTTCTCCAGCGTCGTTTTCTTCATATTTACACATAGCAAGCGGCGGGAAGCCAGATGGAATTTCTTCTGCGGGCAGCGCTCCGTCAGTTCATACATGACACCTTCCTCAGTGGCAATGATAAACTCATCGGCATCGCTCTTTTCGGCAAAATCGATGATACCGCTGGTACTGCCCACATAATCGGCCAGTGCACAGAGTTCAGCCCGGCACTCCGGATGCATGAGTACCAGCGCCTGCGGATATTTTGCCTTCGCCGCCTGGATTTCCTCCACGGTGAGATTGCCATGGATTGGGCAGCCGCCCTGCCATTTCAACAATTTGCGGCCGCATTGTTCTTCTGCCCAAGCCCCCAGATTGGCATCGGGGACAAAGATGACTTCCTTATCCCGTGGCAGGGAAGCCACCACCGCAGCAGCATTGGAAGAAGTACAGCAGATATCACTCATGGCTTTGACCGAGGCCGGTGTATTGACATATGAAACGATCAGTGCGTCCGGATGTTCTGCCTTGGCCTTGCGTACCTCTCCCGTAATGGCATCGGTGAACATCTGGCAGCCAGCATCCGCAGCGGGCAACAGCGTGATCTTATCCGGTGACAGGATATTGGCCGTCTCCGCCATGAAACGCACGCCACAGAAAACGATGACCTCCGCATCCGTAGCCGCTGCCTTCCGGGATAAGCCAAAAGAGTCCCCGCTGAAGTCCGCAATCTCCTGAATCTCCTCCGGCTGATAGACATGCGCCAGGATGATTGCCTTGCGCTCCTTCTTCAGCCGCATGATTTCCTCAATGATATCTTCCATACATAACTCCCCATAAAAAGTAATAGCATTGCTTACTGTCATGACAGTAGACAATGCTATTATAAACGCAAATAAAATATCTGGCAAGTAAAATAGAAAAGTATACAAAAAAACCCGCCAGCAAAATGCTGACGGGTTGTATCCAACGATAATGAAATTAACGCTTGGAGAACTGGGAAGCCTTGCGGGCTTTCTTGAGACCGTACTTACGACGTTCTTTTTCACGCGGGTCACGCGTAACGAAACCAGCTTTTTTCAGAGCCGGACGGAGTTCAGCGTCCATCTCAATGAGTGCACGGGTGATACCGTGACGAACTGCGCCTGCCTGACCAGATACGCCGCCACCTGCAACATTTGCGATAACGTCATACTTGTCAACAGTTTCCGTAAGGTTCAGAGGCTGACGAACGATGAGTTCGAGAGTCTTCAGACCAAAATATTCTTCCATGCTACGACCGTTGATCGTAACCTTGCCTTCGCCTGGAACCAGACGAACACGGGCAACGGAAGACTTTCTGCGGCCAGTGCCGTAATAGCTTACTTGTGCCATTTATATGTTCCTCCTCCAGATTAGCGAATGTTCAGCTCGAGCTTTTCCGGCTTCTGAGCTGCATGCGGATGTTCGCTGCCAGCGTAAACGCTGAGCTTGCGGTACATCTGAGCACCGAGACGGTTATGCGGCAGCATGCCTTTTACAGCGTGCTCAATAACGCGTTCCGGGAACTTTTCGAGCATCAGGCCAGCGGACGTGAAGGTCGTGCCACCCTGATAACCGGAATGACGGAAGTAAGTCTTATCCGTAAGTTTCTTACCCGTAAATTTAACCTTCTCTGCATTGATGACGATGACATAATCACCCGTATCAACGTGCGGAGTAAAGGTCGGTTTATTTTTACCGCGAAGAACTTTAGCAACTTCGGCTGCAAGACGGCCGACAGTCTGCCCTTCAGCGTCTACAACATACCATTTACGCTCAACGTTGGATGCATTTGCCATAAACGTTGTCTTCATGCGATTTCCCCCCTAATAAGTTCAAATAATTAATCGGTTGTGATACTCTCGTGACTGGCTTCCGGGGCTAATGGATGCCATGCCCGTAACATCACAAAGTACATTTTACGCAAAAACGGCCAACAAGTCAAGAACTTTTTTTCTGATTTTCCAAAGAAAATTTCCCCAAAAGTTTTCTGACCTGTTGGCCGTTATTCATCTAAATCCTTAGTCCAGGAAATCCTTCAGCTTGCGGCTGCGGCTCGGATGGCGCAGCTTGCGCAAAGCCTTGGCTTCGATCTGGCGGATACGCTCACGGGTAACGCCGAAACTCTGCCCCACTTCTTCCAACGTCCGGGCCCGGCCATCGTCGAGGCCGAAGCGCAGGCGCAGAACCTTTTCCTCACGGGGCGTCAGGGTATCAAGAACTTCTTCGAGCTGCTCTTTGAGGAGCATGAAGGAAGCCGCATCAGCCGGTGCCGGTGCATCCTGATCCTCGATGAAGTCGCCCAGATGGGAATCTTCCTCTTCGCCGATTGGCGTTTCCAGGGATACCGGTTCCTGGGCGATCTTCATGATCTCCCGGACACGTTCCACGCTGATATCCATTTCCTTGGCGATTTCTTCCGGCGACGGTTCGCGGCCCAGCTGCTGCAGGAGCTGACGGGATACGCGGATCAGCTTGTTGATGGTCTCCACCATATGCACCGGAATGCGGATGGTACGGGCCTGGTCAGCAATGGCGCGGGTGATGGCCTGACGAATCCACCAGGTCGCATAGGTACTGAACTTATAGCCCTTGGTATAGTCAAACTTCTCCACCGCCTTGATAAGGCCCAGGTTACCTTCCTGAATCAGATCCAGGAACAACATGCCGCGGCCCACATAGCGCTTGGCGATGCTGACCACAAGGCGCAGGTTGGCTTCTGCCAGACGCTTCTGGGCAATCTCGTCGCCCTCCTGCATGCGCTTGGCCAGTGCCACTTCCTCATCAGCCGTGAGCAAAGGCACGCGGCCGATTTCCTTCAGATACATGCGCACGGGATCATCAATGCTGATGCCCTCGGGCACGGAGAGATCGATTTCGACCTCTTCTGCATCCTTGTCGTCAATGTCAATATCATCATCCCCTACATCCGTAGTAGAGGAATCATCCACAATCTCGATACCCTGCTGGCTGAAGGTATCATACATGCGGTCGATTTCGTCAGGGGTCAGGTCTTCCTGCTGGAGAGCTTCTACGAGTTCCCCATAAGTCAATGTACCACCGTTTTTGTTTCCTTTGGACAACAGATTTTCCACAATCTGCGAACTGTGGTTCTTACTGCCAGCCTCAGCCTGCGCGACACCCTTCTTTTTCGCATCAGCCATTCAGCATACCCCTTTCCACGACCTTAATATTCCATACGATTTCACTCAAGTTGCAATTCTTCCATTTCACTTTTGATTTGCTGGGCCTTATTGAGTTCCTCAATATAGCCCGTATCCCCGGCCTGAGATAATTCCATGGCCCGTTGGGAATGTCTGATGTAGCACAGGTTCAGATATGCCCTGCGCAACACATTAACCGCCTTGGTATAGGCATCGGTTTCACTGAGGACGCCCAAGTCCTCCACCATGGCCCTAGACAACTCGGCCACGGCTTCCTCGCTTAACTTGTCAGCGACCTCAATATCATTAGTTTTCTGCCCTTGGGCGGCTAAATCCTGCAAGTAAAGAAAAATTTCCCGCTGGGCACTGTCGCCAATGCTTTCCAATGGCACCATCGTCGCCAAGTGCTGCAGGATGCCGCTGTCCTGCCAGGCCAGGCGGATGGCAATGCGCCCCGCACGCTGCAGGGCCGTATCCGTGCGCCGGCTGGCCTGCCGGATAGGCGCCCGGGGAGTTTCCGCCTCTGGCAATGGCAAGGGCTGATGGCTGAACCTGCGCAGTTCATCCCGCACGATGCCTTCATCCAGAAGCAGTGCCTGTGCCAACCGCTTGATATACTCACCAAGCAGTGCCATCTCCCGGATACCAGTCAGCACCGGCAGCATGGCATGGAGTGCCTTGACCTTGCCCTCCAGTGTATCATAGGCAAAATGCTTCAATACATATTGCAGGCGGTATTCCACCAACGGCAAAGCCTTTTTGACAAGTTCCTGGAATGCCGGCGCCCCATGCTTGCGGATGTACTCATCGGGATCCTTGCCATCCGGCACCACGATGACCTTCACATCTGCGCCTGTCCCCTGCACAATGGACAGGGCACGGATTGTGGCCTTCTGACCGGCCTCGTCACTGTCATAGCAGAAATAGATGGCAGGAGCATAACGCATCAGGAGCTTGCCATGTTCCGGCGTGAATGCCGTGCCCAAGGAAGCCACCACATTCTTTACCCCGGCGCTGAAAACAGAGATGGCATCCATATAGCCTTCCACCACAATGGCAAAGCCGGCATTCTGGATGGCCCGATGAGCCCTGTCCAATCCGAAGAGGATGCGCCGTTTATTGAAGATCACCGTTTCCGGGGTGTTCAGATACTTGGGCGTACTGTCATCTAAGACACGGCCGCCAAAGCCGACCACCCGCCCCCGTTCATCGGCAATTGGAATCATGACGCGGTTGCGGAACCGGTCATAGACACCTTCACCATTCTTACGCTCTGCGGCCAGCCCCCCTGAGAGCAAATATTCCTGCTTCACTCCACGCTTCAAAAAGGCGGTGGACAACTTATCCCAGGCATTAGGGGCAAACCCCAGTTTGAATTCTTCAATGGTTTCCGCTGAAATAGCACGGCCGGCAAAATAAGCCTTCCCCGGCTCACCCAACCTTGTCATAGTCAGACAGTTATGGAAAAAGTCCCGCGCCATCTCATTGACCTTGCGCAAATCTGCGATTTCCCTGTCCCGGGCCAATTCCTGCGGCGACTTCTGCCTTTGAGGCATTGGTATGCCGAGTTTTTCTGCCTGCAGCTTAATAGCTTCAAAATAGGAAATGTTTTCAATCAGCGATAGGAACTTGAAGACATTCCCTCCGGCGTGGCAGCCAAAGCAATAGAAAAAGCCCTTATCCGGAACCACAGAAAAAGAGGGGGTTTTCTCACCGTGAAAGGGGCAACAGCCCCAATAACGATTTCCCTTGCGCTTCAAGGGAACATAACTCTGCACAACCTGCAGGAGGTCTGACCGGGCACGAACCTGCTCGACAAACTCGTCCATTTCCTCTCTGTGCATAAGAACCCCTCTTCTGACTAATCATGGTATTTTGCAAGATACTCGTATACAATTCGCTACTTTTTAGCAATATCCTTCTTTTTTTCGAAAATTTTCTGCGTTTACTATAACATTTTTTGCATACAGTTCTTTTACATTATAGTATTCTACCCACTTTGTCAATATCCTTTTTTATTTTTTTCCACGGTCCGGCCCATGGGCGGCATAAAAATCTCTTCAAAGAGGGCTACAGCATAGCTATCCGTGAGGCCGGCCACATAGTCCGTGACGATCTGCTGCCGTCCCCAGCGGGCTTCACGCTGGATAAATTCCGGCGGCAGCTGGCTGGTATTATGTAGGAAGTAGTCATAAAGCTCTCTGAGCACAAAGGAAGCCTGTTCCCGTTCCCGGGAGAGCCGGTCCGAATGATAGATATGCTCGAACATGAAGCTTCGGAAAACATCCATGACCTGCTTGATGGCCGGGGACTGCAGGATTTCACCTGTGCCCTGGGAGGTCATGATCATATCTGCCACCATGCTCGTGATCATCCGGGAAGTGTCCGGCCCTAATTTCTCATAGACCTCTGCCGGCAGGTCGCCGGGCTTCAAAAGCCCCGCCCGCAGGCTGTCATCGTAATCGTGGCAGAGATAGGCGATGCGGTCAGCCGTGCGCACGATGCGCCCCTCCAGCGTCTTGGGCAGATGCTTGCCCGTATGGTTGACAATGCCATCCTTGACCTCAAAGGTCAGATTGAGTCCCTGACCGCCCCGCTCCAGATACTCCACCACCCGCAGGCTCTGCTCGTTGTGGGTGAAATGGCCAGTGAGTTCAGCCATAACAGATTCCCCTGCATGACCAAAAGGCGTATGGCCCACATCATGGCCTAAAGCGATGGCCTCTGCCAAATCCTCATTGAGCTGCAAGCCCCGAGCAATGGTACGGGAAATCTGTGCTACTTCGAGGCTGTGTGTCATGCGGGTGCGATAATGGTCTCCGGCCACGATATAGACCTGTGTCTTATGCTTCAGGCGGCGAAAACATTTAGAATGGAGAATACGATCCCGGTCCCGCTGGAATTTCGTGCGGAAGTCGCATTCCTCCATGGGATATTTGCGCCTTGCTTCCCGGCTCTTGGCCGCCAGAGGCGACAAAATCCTGTATTCCTGTTCCTCCGTGCGTTCCCTGATTTTCATTTCTGTCACCTCCGTAATTGTTGAAATTCTCAATCTATATTATAACGCAATTGTTCAAATTTTGCCAAAGGCAAAATATTCCACTTGACGTTTCAACGAGGCAGGAGCATATCTCCTGCCTCGTTATACACGAATCTGCGTAAATGAAAAGCGGAGGTTATCCCTCCGCCCTGCATCCACGGCCTTTGTCAGCCGATATAGGTCACTTCATTGCCTCTGATATTCACGATGTTGCGATTGGGCAGGCCATCCGGCATATCCGGATAACCAATGCTCAGAGAGGCAAATACCCACTCATCCTCAGCCATGCCCAACTCATGGAGATAGTCCAGCAGTACCGGATTATCCTGCAGCCAGCGCAGCTGGTTGATCCAGCAGGCGCCCAAGTCCAGGGCGTTGGCCGCCAGCAGCATATTCTCCATGGCCGCACAGGCATCGGCCATATTATTGCCGTAATCCTTCTTATTGGCCACCACGATCAACACCGGGGCATTGTATTTGAAGACATAATTGCCCTTCTTGGAAAGCTTGATGGCCCCGCCGATATTGGCTTCATTCTCCGGCGTGATCTCCATTTTGGCAAACTCGGACTGCACGAGATTTACGAGCTTGTCCAGCACCGCAGCATCACGGATCACCAGGAAGTGATTCGTATTCTTGCTCTTGCCGCTTGGTGCCCGGCGGCCTGCCTCGACCACCTTGTCCAACAGATCAGCCTCTACCATTTCCGGTTTGAACTTACGCGTACTATGCCGGGTAGCAATTACATGCAATGCATCTTTTTCCATACTGTCTCCTATTCCGGGAACTTACGGACATTGTAAGCTTCCTTGATCTTAACCGCCAATTCGTCCAGAGTAATGCCACCGGTGGATTCCACAGCGGCCAGCACAGCACCTTCTACCAGAGGACAATCCAGCATCATGACCTTCTTGTCCTCCATATCCTCCACCACGATTTCCGTGGTCATCACGGCGCTGCCCATATCCATCAGCACGGCTACACCGTCTTCTGAATACACCGCTTCCACAGCCGCACTGATTCTGGCATAACTTGTCCCCAGCTCCCCATCTTCCAGACCGCCGGCCGCAGCCAGCGGCGCATTTGGTGCCATCATCCTGGCGATTTCCACAACTCCTGCTGCTAATTTTTCACTATGTGATACAATTACTATCCCGACCAAATTTCTCCCCCCACCGAGAAAATCAAACTATCTTACCCCAAAGGTCTATAGACATTTTACCATTTCTTCGAGCATATATAAAGAGGATGTTGCACCGGGGTCCTGATGACCGAGACTGCGCTCCCCTAAATAACTGGCTCTCCCCTTGGTGGCAATGATGGTCTTGGTGTATTCCACGCCTTCTTTGGCTGCGTCCACGGCTTTGACCAGCGCTTCCTTCAGTTCTGCACCGGCATCTACCGCCTCAGTCAGTTCCTTATACGCCGGGCAAAGCGCATCGAGCATGGTCTTTTCCCCGGCTTCGGACTTGCCCCGCATCTTGATGCCGCCGATAGCGGCATCCATAGCCAATGCAAAATCCACAGCCGTAACTTCCGTCTTGCCTTTGAGGGTGTTGCCTGCCTTCATAAAGGCCGTACCATAGAGGGGGCCGGAAGCACCGCCTACATGAGAAACCAGCTGCATCCCTACGCCCTTGAGCAGGGCGCCGACATCGCCATTTTCCCATTCCGGCAATTTCTCCAGCACGGCTTTGAAGCCGCGTTCCAGATTGATGCCATGGTCGCCATCACCGATTTCGTTGTCGAGCTGCGTCAAAAAATCTTTTTCTGCTTCCATCCGGGCGGCAATAGCCCGGATGATTTCTGCCATTTTTGCTGTGTCTAACATACTTACTCGCTCCTCTTAACGTTTCAAAGCCAAAGTATCTGCCGGGGCATCATACAGGGCCTTCATTTCGTCATCCAGACGCAAAAGTGTCAGGGAGAAACCGGCCATCTCAATGGAGGTCATATAGTTTCCCACCATGGTATCATAGACCTTCACGCCCTGTGCCTTGAGATAATCCTGCACAAAATTGTTGATGATATAAAGTTCCATCAGCGGCGTGGCTCCCATGCCATTGACCAGAACCACGACCTCCTGCCCTTTGTAGTCGATATCGGCCAGGATTTTATCCAAGAGCTTTTTGGCCGTTTCATCTGCTGTGCCGAGTTTCTCCCGGGTGGTACCCGGCTCGCCATGGATGCCGATGCCGATTTCCACTTCATCCTCAGCTAATTCAAAGCCCGGTTTGCCAGCGGCAGGCACCGTACAGGGAGAAATGGCCATGCCCATGGTGCGGACATTGGCGATTACCTTTTCCGCCACCGCCTTGACTTCTGCCAGGCTGGCCCCAGCCTCTGCCTTGGCGCCGGCAATCTTGTGTACCAGCACAGTCCCGGCCACCCCACGACGCCCCGTGGTATACAGGCTGTCTTTCACAGCCACATCGTCATTGACCACCACATAATCGGCTTCGATGTCCTCATCTTTTGCCATGTCGATGGCCATCTCAAAATTCATCACATCACCGGTGTAGTTCTTGACGATACAGAGCACGCCCTTATCGGTGGACACTGCCTGAATCCCGGCCAGGATCTTGTCCGGCGTCGGTGAGGTAAAGACTGCTCCGGCCACGGCCGCATCCAGCATGCCTTCACCCACGAAACCACCATGGGCCGGCTCATGGCCGCTGCCGCCGCCACTGACCAAGGCTACCTTGCCTTCTTTTTTCTGCGCCCGGACGACAACATTGCCTTCCTCTAATTTCTTCAGCTTCTGGGGGGCTGATTTTACCAGACCAAGAATCATCTGTTCTTCTACCGATTCCACACCGTTGATCAGTTTCTTCATTATCCATATCCTCCCTATCGGGCCTCCGCCCTTTCTATACACAACAACAGACAGTTCCCCTCCAGAAACTGTCTGCCTGGTATGCTTATTTGATGACCATTACCGGAATGGGCGATTCCTCGATGACCTTCTGGCTCACGCTGCCAATCAGCGCGCCCTTGAAGAGCCCCAGTCCCCGGCTGCCCATGATGATCATATCGCTATGTTCCTGAGCTGCTACCCGGATGATTGCTTTATGGATGCTGCCGGTCTCCACATGTTTGGCAGCCCGCAGATCCTCCGGAATCTTCTCCCAGATGCGGTCAAAGACTATATGACTGGGAATGTCCTTGTTGATATTGCTGGACACATAGACAAAATCCAAATCGGCTTTGCATTTCTCTGCGAGAAAAATAGCCTCATCCACCGCCTTGCAGCCATTAACTGAACCGTCAACGGGCACGAGGATTTTTTGAATCTTCCCCATACTAAAACCTCCCCACGCATTTATTCATCGCTTTGTTTACTATTTCGCTCCTGCCCGTTATAAATCCTGCAAGATACCCCGAGAAAATCCACAGCACGCCGACTTTTTCGGCCTTTGTAACTTTTTTGCATATTTTTTAAAAAAGTGCTTGACACACATACCGATTATCCGTATAATATTTCTTGTGATTGCGGGATGTGGCACAGTTTGGTAGCGCGCTTCGTTCGGGACGAAGAGGCCGCAGGTTCGAATCCTGTCATCCCGACCATTGAGAGGTCAAGCCAGTAACTTCGGTTGCTGGCTTTTTTGCTATGTAAATATGCAAATTTATCATATTGTGAGCCGGTTACATAAAATCAACCAGCCAGATGCTATAATCAAATCAATAAGAAAACAATAACGCACATAGGAGGATAGATTATGGCAACGACGGTTATTACCAACGACAATTTCAAAAACGAGGTGCTGGATCACCCAGGCACGGTGCTCATTGACTTCTGGGCAGAATGGTGCGGCCCCTGCCGGATGCTCAGCCCGGTCATCGATGAGGTGGCGGCGGAAAATCCTGCCATCAAAGTGGGCAAAGTCAATGTGGACGAACAACAGGAACTGGCGGCCCAGTTCGGCATCATGAGCATCCCCACCCTGCTGGTCTTCAAGAACGGCCAGAAAGTCAACGAATCCTTAGGGCTTATCCCCAAGGAACAGGTAGAAAAACTTATCGGCTAAAGATAACATATTCCTTACCAGCAAAAATCCCGCTGACATCCAATGTCAGCGGGATTTTTATAAATTGCAGTTTGTAGGTGCGAGCCTGAACACATTTGTTACAGATCAGTGGGGCGGCGGTGGGAATACTTTTTCGCCGCTTCACTAAATGTCCCGCCAGCAGAAGTACGCATCTTCCAGTAACCTGCGCCGGTCTTGCCCGGCGCCATCTGGCTAAACAGCTCTAAAATTGCCGAGAGGGTCGTTTTAGCGGAAACAGAAAAAGTACTCCCCCGTGAACCCCTGACTGCGTATGAACGGGATACCTTCAGCACGAACGCACTGACAAATTGCAACTTGTATATGCATGCCTTTTTATTTTCCGGCCAATTGTTTCATCGCATCCCTGTCGATGATTTTGATGCAGCCCCGGGAGTTCTTGATCAGGCCTTCCTGATTGAAATACTTCACCAGACGGCTGACCACTTCCCGGGCGGTACCCATAAAGCGGGCAATCTGCTCATGGGTCAGATGGATTTCCGCTGAACCATTTTTCTCGCTTTCTTCCAATAAGAAGATAGCCAGCCTGCGGTCAGCCGAGAAGAACAATACCTGCTGCATCTTCCAGAGCATGTCCGACAGACGGCGGGTGGCCATCTGATAGCCATAGCAGCGCACCTGGATGTTGCCATCGGACAATTTGCGGAAGGTTGGCGATTTGACCAGCAGAACTTCCGTATCTTCCTCGGCATCCACATAGACCTCAAAGGTCAGCGATTCCAGCACGCAGGGTGCCGACAGGATGCCCACATCATCGGCAAAGAGCCGGTAGAGCGTGACCTCCCGTCCATCCTCGGACATAGTATAGACACGCAGCTGCCCCTTTTTCAACAGCAGCACACCAATACAATCAAGCGGTCCCTGATGGACGTGCGTCCCCTTAGGATAATGCACGATTTGGGAACCGGCGATCAATATTTCTTTTTCCGCCGCTGACAGATGCGGCCAAAAGTCAAAGTGATGAATAAACAGATCCACAAATTCTGAAGTCAAATTAGTCCCCTCCCCCATTATTTAGGTAAAAAAATTGCCCCCATGAAGGGGGCAACTTTTGCTGTGTTCTTCCCAGTCCCGATATCTTAGCGGAAGAGCTGGCTCACAGAGCGATGGCTCTGGATGCGCATGATCACATCACCGATAGCATCGGCCAGGGACAGCGTCACGAACTTATCGGACTGCTTCTCCGGCGGCAGCGGAATCGTGTTGGTGATGACCAGCTTTTCAATGCAGGAATCATTGATGCGCTGCACAGCCGGATCACTCAGGATAGCATGAGAGCAGGAAGCGAATACGCGCTTTGCGCCCTGCTTTTCGAGAGCCTTAGCACCTTCGCAGAGAGAACCAGCCGTATCGACGATATCATCGATGATGATGGCCGTCTTGCCCTTTACGTCGCCAATGAGGTTCATGACCTCAGCACAGCCCGGTTTCGGACGGCGCTTCTCGATGATGGCAATAGGTGCATGGAGATGGTCAGCCAGTACGCGAGCACGGGTTACGCCACCCAGGTCCGGGGAAACCACAACCACATCATCCAACTTCTGGGAGCGGAAATAGTTAGCAATAGTCGGAGCTGCTGCCAGATGATCCACCGGGATATCGAAGAAGCCCTGGATCTGGCCAGCGTGGAGGTCTACGGTTACAACGCGGGTTACGCCAGCAGTAGTCATGAGGTTGGCTACCAGTTTGGCAGAAATCGGCTCACGGCCGCGGGTCTTGCGGTCCTGACGAGCGTAAGCGTAGTAGGGAACGACTGCCGTTACGCTGTGAGCGGAAGCGCGCTTGCAGGCATCAGCCATGATCAGCAGTTCCATCAGGTTGTCATTGACCGGATAGGAAGTCGGCTGAATGATGAAGATGTCCTTGCCGCGAATGCTTTCGCTGATCATTACCTGAGTTTCACCATTGTTGAAATGACCGACATATGCATCGCAAAGATTCACGCCGATATGATCAGCGATCTCTTTTGCCAGCTGCGGATTAGCGTTACCGGTCAGGATGCATAAGTTTCCAGTGTCTAAAGCCATTTTGTAAAAGTCCTCCAAATCTTTCTTTTCCTAAAAGTTAACACATCTTGGGGAAGTGACACATGTCACTTTCTATCTACAACAGTATAGCACTGTTTGTATTTTACATAAAGCCCTTATTTATGATTGTTTAGGCAATTATTATACTTTATTTGCGCTTGTCAGCCCAGCCTTCAATATTTTTCTGACGAGCGCGGGCAATTGCCAGGGTATCCTTCGGCACCGTCTTGGTGATGGTGGAGCCAGCGCCGATATAAGCGCCATCTTCTACTTCTACCGGTGCAACCAGGTTGGAGTTGCAGCCCACGAAGGCATCGTTGCCGATCTTCGTGCGGAACTTGGTCTTGCCATCGTAGTTGACCGTAATCGTGCCGCAGCCCATGTTGACGCCGGAGCCCATATCCGTATCGCCGATATAGGACAGATGCGGCAGCTTGGAACCTTCGCCAATGACGGAGTTCTTGACTTCCACGAAGTTGCCCATCTTGACGCCGGCCATCAGATGGGAGTCCGGACGGATATGGTTGAACTGGCCGAGGATCACGCCATCATCGATCACGCAGTCATGGTAGTAACCGAACTGGCCCATGACCTTGTTACCCATCTTGACATCCTGCAGGCGGACGCAGGGGCCCACTTCGCAATCTTCGCCAATCACGGTGTTGCCTTCGATCCAGGTCTGGGGATAGATAACCGTATCGCGGCCAATCTTCACGTCACAGTCCACATAGGTGGTATCCGGATCCATGATGGTCACGCCTTCTGCCATAAGCTCTTCATTCTTGCGGCGGCGCAGGATCTTCTCAGCGCCGGAAAGCTGCAGGCGGGAGTTGATGCCCAAGGTGGATTCATAATCGTCAGCAGCTACAGCCCAGATCTTTTCGCCCTGTTTCTGGAGAATTTCCAGCACATCCGGCAGATAGTATTCGCCCTGAGCGTTGTCGTTGGTAACCTGCTGGAGGGACGCAAAGAGTGCACGGGCATCAAAGCAATAGATGCCGGAATTGACTTCCTTGACTTCGCGTTCTGCATCCGTAGCATCCTTGTGCTCCACAATCTTGAGCACGCTGCCGTCTTCGGCACGGATGATGCGGCCATAACCCGTGGCATCCGGCATAATAGCCGTCAGCACCGTGGCCTTGGCCTGAGCTTCCACATGGGACTCGTAGAGCTTCTTGAGCAGGTCGCCCGTCAAAAGCGGCGTATCGCCGCAGAGTACCATGACCGTCCCCTGTTCATCTTTCAGCAGGTCAGCGGTCTGCAGCACGGCATGACCCGTGCCCAGCTGTTCCTTCTGCTCAGCAAATTCTGCCTGCGCACCCAGAGCTTCACGGACAGCCTCGCCGCCGAAACCGGTAACCACGATATTGCGCTTAGCACCAGCAGCCTTGGCCGCATCGATAACATGCTGGACCATGGACTTGCCGGCTGCCTTATGCAGGACCTTCGGGAGTTTGGACTTCATGCGAGTGCCCTTGCCTGCGGCAAGGATTACAGTTACTAAATCTGACATCGTTCTATGTCTCCTTAAATTTATTTCTTGCTTTTCTTTTCTGCTTTTTTCTGATTCTCCATGGCTTCCATGGCTTTAAGCAAGGTTTTTTCTGAGTTTTCCATATGGAGTTCCGCCGCCTTGCTGGCGCTCTTGCGGTCACCGTTGGCAATGGCCTCCACGATTTTCTTATGCTCTTCCAGCGTCTCTTCCAGGCGGCCCGGATAGGACATGGACAGGGTGCGGAAACGCGTCAACTGGTCGCGCAGATTCGAGATGATTCCCACCAGCCGCTCATTGCGGGCGGCATGATACATGGTATCGTGGAACTCAATATCGGTTTCCACGATTTTCTCGATGTTGCCGTCCTTGATATAACCGCCAATAATCACCAACAGACGCTGCAGATGCTCCAGCTCATCATCCGTGATATGGTCCGCCGCCAGTCCGTTGGACAGAGATTCCAACGCCGTGCGGATCTCAAAGATCTCATTGATATCCCGGATGGACATGCTGGCCACATAGGTACCCCGACGGGGCATCATCACCACATAGCCCTCCAATTCCAACTTGCGGCTGGCCTCCCGCACCGGTGTGCGGCTGACCCCCAGTTCCTCAGCCAGCTGGATTTCCATAATGCGTTCACCAGGCTTCAATATGCCATTGCGAATGGCCTCCCGCAGGGATTCGCACACCACTTCCCGCAAAGGCTGGTAGCTGTCAAGTTTAATCGGAGCTAATCTGTTCTTCATATAGGCCTACCTCTTTTGTAAAATCATGCTTTCATGCGGTTCATCTGAAAAGTACGCGTAACAAAAACATCGGCATTGGTTTCCCGACGCAGGACATTGGCAATGGCCTCTGCCTGTTCCCGACTGCGCGCCAGGCCAAAGACAGTCGGGCCGCTGCCGGACATCATGCTGGCCATAGCGCCGTTTTCCAGCATCATCTCTTTGTATGCCGCAATCACATCATACTTTTTAATAGTAACACTTTCCAGCACATTACACAATAACCCCGCCACGGCTTTTCGATTCTTATGAGCTATGGCGCGCTGGATGGCCTCATTGTCCGGATGGGCTTCAGCGCCCTGCTCATCATAATTCTGATAAGCCCAGGCCGTGGATACGGAGATGCGGGGTTTAGCCAGTACCACCCAGGTCTCCGGCATATCGGCAAGGCGCGTGAGGACTTCTCCTCGGCCCGTGGCCAACATGGTGCCGCCCATGATGCAGAAGGGGATATCCGAGCCCAGCTGCGCGCCCAGCTCGCAGAGCTTTTTCTGGGACAAGCCGAGATCGTAGAGCTCATTCATGCCCTTGAGCACCGCAGCCGCGTCTGCACTGCCGCCGGCGAGCCCTGCCGCCACTGGAATGCGCTTGATGAGCTCGATGCGCACACCGCCTGCCAGCTTGAATTCTTCCTGCATCAATGCCGCCGCCCGCCAAGCCAGATTTTTCTCATCGGCCTTGAGCCAGGGGACATTGATGGTCAGTTCAATGCCCGCTTCGATTTTCTCCAGGGATAAGGTATCATGCAGGCCAATGGACTGCATGACCATGGATACCTCATGGAACCCATCCTCGCGCTTGCCCAAAATATCCAGCGTCAGATTGATCTTGGCATTTGCCTCAACTGTTACCATCGTTCACTCTCCATCTCATGCCTCAGGCTTCCTGCAGGAAAGCCATATAGCCCTTCTTCACTTCGTATACGTCAATCTTGCTGGTGACTTCCCAGGGTGCGTGCATGCTCATAACGCCTACGCCGCTGTCAATCACCTGCATACCATAAAGGCTCATGATATAGGCAATGGTGCCGCCGCCGCCCAAGTCCACCTTGCCCAGCTCGGCCAGCTGATAATGCACGTTGTGCTTATCCATCATGGTGCGCAGCTCGCCCAGATACTCGGCGTTGGCATCATTGGAGCCGGATTTGCCCCGGGCACCGGTAAACTTGTTGAATACCATGCCCTTGCCCAGGTACGCCACATTCTTCTTGTCATAAGCGCTGGCATAGAGAGCATCATAAGCGCTGGAAACATCAGAGGAGAGCATCTTGCAGTTGGCCAGCAGGCGGCGCAGGCCTAATTCGCTATAAGCACCGCAGGCATTCATGACCTCTGCCACGGTGTTCTCAAAGAAACGGGACTGCATGCCCGTGGCGCCTACGCTGCCGATTTCTTCCTTGTCTACCAGCAGGCAGCAGGCCGTGCGCTTGACGTCCTTCATCTCCAGCATGGCCCGCAGGGAAGTATAGGAGCAGACACGGTCATCCTGACCATAAGCCAGGATCATGCTGCGGTCAAAGCCCAGTTCCCGGGCCTTGCCAGCCGGCACCAGTGCAAGCTCTGCAGACTGGAAATCCGCTTCTTCGAGATCATACTTGTCCTTGATGAGTTTGAGGACGCCCTCTTTGACACTTTCCTTGTCATCCTTTTTCAGGGGATAGTTGCCCACGAGGATATCGAGATTTTCCCCTTCGATGACCTTAGCGGCATTCTTCTTCATCTGCTCCTGGGAAAGATGGATCAAAAGATCCGTCACGCAGAATACCGGATCATTCTCGTCCTCGCCAATGCAGATCTCTACCAAAGAGCCATCCTTCTTGGCCACCACACCATGCAGGGCCAGGGGCAGGGTTACCCACTGATACTTCTTGATGCCGCCATAGTAATGGGTGTCAAGATAAGCAAGGCCGCCATCTTCATACAGCGGGTTCTGCTTAACATCCAGACGGCAGGTGTCGATATGAGCGCCCAGGATATTCATGCCCTGTTCCAAAGGCTCCGTGCCGATATTGAAGAGCACGATAGCCTTCTCCATATTCACGGCATAGACCTTGGCACCCGCCGCAAGTTGCTCGCCGCTCTTGATGATATCCGCCAGATTGCGGTAACCGGCAGCTTCTGCCTGTTTGATTGCCTCTTTAACACTTTCCCGCTCCGTCTTGCAATTGGTCAGAAATTCCCGGTAGCCCTTGTTGAGTTCTTCCAGTTCCTGCTTTTCCGCCTCGCTGTACTGACTCCAGATGGAGTCTTTCTTTTCTTCGCTCATATTCACACCTCTAATAGATATTCATTGATGATATCGATAAAATCCTGCCGCTTCTCGGCATGATTGAATTTGTCCCTGAGGATTGCACCATGAGTGATGCCTCTGGTATACCAGGTGGCATGCTTGCGCATTTCCCTTGGGCCGATATAGTCGCCCTTGTACTTCAGCAGCAGATCCAGATGGCGCACGATGACCTCCGCCCGCTCCTGCATGGAAGGTTGGGGCAGGATTTCGCCGGTCCGGAGGTAATGGGTCAGCCGCTTGAATATCCAGGGATTTCCCTGCGCCCCACGGCCGATCATCACACCGTCCGCGCCGGTAACCTCCAGGATTTTCTTCAAGTCCTGACAGGTGCGCACATCGCCATTGGCAATCACCGGCACCTTGACGGCTTTCTTGACTTCCGCGATGATATTCCAATCGGCATTGCCACTATAGAACTGCTCTCTTGTGCGGCCATGGACGGCAATGGCATCAACGCCGGCTGCTTCCGCAATCCTGGCGATTTCCAGCACATTGACATGGTCGTCATCCCAGCCCTTGCGCATCTTGACCGTCACGGGCATCTTGACCGCCTTGCGGATGGCTGACAGGATTTCGTAGACCTTATCTGGAGCCAGCATCAGAGCTGAACCCTCACCATTCTTGACGATTTTCGGCGCGGGACAGCCCATATTGAAATCGAGGATATCTGCCGTTCCCAATTCCTCCACATATTTCGCCGCCTCCGCCGCCATATCCGGCGAATTGGCAAAAAGCTGCATGGCCAAAGGACGCTCTCCCGGTTCCGATTCCAGCATGGTCAAGGTGCGCTCATTGCGGTAATGAATGCCCTGACAGCTGACCATTTCCGCATAGCAGAGGGGGCAGCCCATATCATGGGCGATAATGCGATAAGCCGTATCCGTAACCCCGGCCATGGGCGCTAAAAACACCGGCGCATCAAAGGTAAAGTTTCCGATTTTCATGGTCATGCTCAGGCGTTCCTCTCGGCAGGTTCCCGCTTATCTGCATTGCGCTCATAAAGGGCCTGCAGACCGGTCAGTGTCAGGAAGTGGTCGACCTTGTCAATGGTGGCCGACTCCTTGGCAATCATGCGGGCCAGACCGCCTGTCGCGATAACCTTCATCTCCTTGCCATACTCCGCCTTGATGCGGCGCACGACTTCGTCAATCTGCCCCACATAGCCGAAGATGATGCCCGCCTGCATACCCTGAATGGTGTTGCGGCAGATGATCTGCTTGGGCGGCACCAGTTCGATACGGGGCAGCTGGGCCGCCGTCTGGAACAGGGCGTCAGCACTGGTGCCGATACCGGGAGCAATGACGCCGCCCATAAAGTCGCCATCATCCCCCACCACATCATAGGTGGTAGCGGTACCGATATCGATGACGATCAATGGGCCGCCATACTGTTCATAGGCACCTACCACATTGACGATACGGTCGGCACCGATGGCCCGGGGATTCTCATAATGGAGCTTGATGCCTGTCTTGATGCCGGGCCCTACCACCAGCGGTTTCAGATGGAAGTAACGCTCACACATCTTGACCAAAGGCACCACCAAAGGTGGCACAACGGACGAAATGATGATGGCATGGATGTCGCTCATGCTGATGCCCTGATAGCGGAACAGATCATTCATCAGCATGCCGTACTCGTCCCCGGTCTTCTGACGATCCGTGGAAATACGCCAATGCTTCATCAACTTCTTGCCTTCATAGGTTCCCATGACAATATTGGTATTGCCAATATCCAAAACTAATAACAAAGGATTATCCTCCTAGATAACAAATAAAACTACCATTTACCGCTCTGGGGACGAATGGATACATCCCCAGCCAGAACACGCTGGCGTCCCGTTTCCGTATCCACCAGCAAAGCGCCGTCATCATCGATATCCACAGCCTTGCCGGTATAGACCTCGCCATCCCGCACGCCGATGACCTTGACTTCCTGTCCCAGAGTGATGTTGTACTGACGCCACTCCGCCAAAACAGGCGCAAAGCCATCACGCTGCACCTTGGCATACAGATCGTCCATGGCCCGGAGCACCGCCTGGAAGAACTTCACCCGGGGAAGTTTCTCCCCCTTCATAATGCTCAGGGACGTAGCCACGTCACGGATATCCTCAGGGAAATCTGACGCGTCAATATTCACATTGATGCCTGTGCCAATGACAATATAATTGATGCCATCCATCTCGGCACTCATTTCCGTCAAAATGCCCACGAGCTTCTTATTGTCAAACAGCAGATCATTGGGCCATTTGATGCCCGGCTTGAGCCCGAATTCCGTCATGGCCCGAGCCACAGCCACCGCCGCCATCAGGGTGCACTTAGGCGCCTCCTGGGGCAGGAATTTAGGCCGCAGGATAACGGAAAACCAAATGCCCTTCCCCTTGGGGGAGAAGAACTTGCGCTCTAAACGCCCCTTGCCGCCGGTCTGACATTCAGCCACCACCACCGTGCCCTCTACGGCGCCTTCACGGGCCAGCCGCTTGGCTTCATTATTGGTGGAGTCGATCTCCTCATGGCAGATGATTTTTTTCCCGATCACCTGGGTTGCCAAACCATTATTGATCTCCCCGGCCAGCAGGGCATCCGGAGCCACCCGCAGGCTGTAGCCGCTGCGGGCATGGCTCTCGATCTCATAGCCCTGCGCCCGCATTTCCTTGATATGCTTCCAGACTGCCGTCCGGGAAACCCCCAGACGATCCGCAATCTCCTCGCCGGATATATATGTATCTCCTGCATTGCGCAGGATCTCCAGAATCTTGTTACGCAACAGCCCGCCCCCTTGGAAAAATTTACATACTTCTTTATTATAGCGCTAGAACTGCCGTTGCGCCACAAAAAAATTGACCGGTCAATCCTGACTGACCGGTCAAACTCCATTTACTTATGCCGTTTTAAAGGTAAACTCCCCATTGGCAAAACCAATATTGACGGTATCGCCTTCCTGTACTTCGCCGCGGATGATAGCCTTGGACAGTGCCGTTTCCACGGTATGCACCAGCAGGCGGCGCAGAGGCCGTGCACCGAAGTTGGGATCGAATCCCTGGTCGGCTAGTGCCGTCAGGGCGTCTTCGTCCCAGCCTAAGGTGATCTTGACTTGGCGCTGCAGGCGCTCGCCCAGAGCCTTCAGCAGGATGCCGGCGATATTCTTGACCTGTTCCTTGGCCAGAGCCTTGAAGACGATGATATCGTCCACACGGTTCAGGAATTCCGGGCGGAAGTAATCCTTGAGGATTTCCTTGACCGCACTCTGGGCTTCTTCATAATCCTTGTTGAGGATTTCGTGGGAACCTAAGTTGCTGGTCATGATGATGACCGTGTTCTTGAAATTCACCACACGGCCCTTGCCATCGGTCAGGCGGCCATCGTCCAATATCTGCAGCAGCACATTGAACACATCGCGATGGGCCTTCTCAATCTCATCCAGCAGGATGACGCTATAGGGACGACGGCGCACGGCTTCCGTGAGCTGACCGCCTTCATCATAGCCCACATATCCCGGAGGCGCACCGATCAGGCGGGCTACGCTGTGCTTCTCCATGTATTCGCTCATATCGATGCGGATCATGCTGCGCTCATCATCAAAGAGAGCTTCCGCCAGTGTCTTGGCCAGTTCCGTCTTGCCCACGCCCGTGGGGCCAAGGAAGATAAAGGAACCGATGGGCCGGTTGGGATCTTTGATGCCGGCTCTGGCCCGCAGGATGGCCTCGCTGACAGCTTTCACGGCTTCATCCTGGCCAACCACCCGTTCATGGAGCACGTCTTCCAGATGAATGAGTTTTTCCCGTTCGCCCGTGAGCATCTTGCTGACGGGAATCCCCGTCCAGCGGCTGATGACCTTGGCGATATCTTCCTCACCCACTTCTTCCTTGAGCAGGGATTCGCCCTGGGCACGGGCGGCAATGCGCTCTTCTTCTTCCTTCAATTGCTGCTGCAATTGCGGCAGCTTGCCGTATTTGAGTTCCGACAGGCGGTTGAGGTCATAGGCCCGCTCGGCACTTTCCATCTGGCTGTTGACATCGTCGATTTCCTTCTTGATGGCCCGCACCCGGAGGATTGCCTGCTTCTCATGTTCCCATTTTTCCTTAAGCGTATTCTCCTCCACCTGCAGGCTGCCCTTTTCAGCGGTAATGGCTGCCAGTTTTTCCTGGGATGCCGCATCCGTTTCCTTCTTCAGGGCCTGCTCCTCGATTTCGATCTGCATGATCTTGCGGCGGATCTCGTCGATGGGCGCCGGCATGGATTCGATTTCCGTGCGCAGTTTTGCCGCCGCTTCATCCACCAAGTCGATAGCCTTATCCGGCAGGAAGCGGTCGGAGATATAGCGGTCCGAAAGTACCGCTGCCGAAACCAGCGCCGCATCGCGGATGCGCACGCCATGATGAACCTCATAGCGCTCCTTGAGTCCGCGCAGGATGGAAATGGTATCCTCAACACTGGGCTGCCCCACCATCACCGGCTGGAAGCGGCGCTCCAAAGCTGTATCCTTTTCAATATACTTGCGGTATTCGTTGAGCGTCGTCGCGCCGATGCAGCGCAGTTCGCCGCGGGCCATCATGGGCTTTAAGAGATTGCCGGCATCCATAGCCCCTTCGGCGGCACCGGCGCCCACCACCGTATGCACTTCATCGATAAAGAGCAGGATCTGGCCGTCAGACTTGACGATTTCGTTGAGCACAGCCTTCAAGCGTTCCTCAAACTCGCCGCGGAACTTGGCCCCGGCAATCAAAGAACCCATATCCAAAGAGTACAACGTCTTATTCTTCAGGGATTCCGGCACATCTCCTGCCACGATGCGGCGGGCCAGACCTTCGACGATGGCCGTCTTGCCTACGCCCGGTTCACCGATCAGCACCGGATTGTTCTTCGTGCGGCGGGAAAGGATTTCAATGGTGCGGCGGATCTCTTCATCGCGGCCAATCACCGGGTCCAGCTTTCCCTGACGGGCTGCCGCCGTCAGATCCCGGCCGAACTTTTCGAGGGATTTATAACCTTCCTCGGGATTCTCGCTCGTGACATTCTGCTTGCGATACTTCTTGATGGCACTCTGGATATTGCCCTTGGTCAGCTTGAATTCCTTGCAGATGGTCTGCACATCATTGCTGCCATCCACAGCCAGGCCTAAGAGCAGATGTTCCGTGGAAAGGTAGTCATCCTTCATGGACTTAGCGAATTCCTCGGCTCTTGCCAGCACCCGCACCATATCCATGCCCATGGAAAGACGGTCCGTGCCCCGGACACTCGGGATCTTGCCCAATTCCTGTTCCAGACGGGCCTTGAGCATTGGCAGATCCGTCTGACATTCATTGAAGATATCGGTGAGTAGCCCTTCCGGCTCTTTGGCCAAAGCCAGCAGCACGTGCAGGGAAGTGATTTCCTGCTGATAGCGCATGGCCGCCATCTGCTGGGCAGCCTGCAAAGCCGCCATGGTTTTTGCGGTGTATTTTTCCTGTCCCATAATGTATTCCTCCGTAACTTCGCGGTTAAGTTTCATCTTCAAGTTCTATTATACAGGATAAGGTCAAAAAGTCAAATACTATTTCTGACTTTTTGACCTTAAACCTTGTCTTCCCTGCTCATTTTAAGCTATAATAGGGAAAGCTGATCATAAGGAGGATTTTTTCATGACACAGAATGAATTCCATAAATTAGTCCATGTGGTAATGGACTCCAAGGCCAAACCACCCGAAAGCCTGTTCAACGGTGGTATGGACAGCTGGCGCGCCCGGGCAAGACTGGCACATTTCCTTGCCATGGACGAGATCGACAAGAAGGACGAGGCCAGCGAGCTTTTCCATAGCGTGGTTGAGGCCGACTACGACGAGGAAAACAGCGAAGAAGTTGAAGAATACGTCTTCGCCCTGCAGAAGCTCAGTGCACTCGAAAAAGATCAAGAAAAATATGATGAAGCGCTGAACCATATCAATCAGGCCATCGAAGCCGGCGAAGGCACGGACTTCCTCTACAAGTATATCCTGCGTGGCGAACTTTGGGCCGACCGTTGGAATATCCTGCACAAGATGGGCATGACTGCCGATGCGGAAAAGGAAGTCGATGAACGCATCGAGGCCTACAAGGACATCCCCATCGAACATAACAGCTATCTCTACTATGGCTACCGCTTCAAGGCCCAGTTGGCAGCTGCCCGCGGCGTGACCTTAGTCGCCAAGGATTATATGCATATGGCCATCCATGCCATGGAAATTCCCGAAAACTATCAGGCCGGACTCGAAAAAGCGTTTGCGGCTGACCATGATAATGCCTCCTGGATTCTGGCCGAAGTGGATAAGGCTACGCCGAATCCGGATATGTTGCATTGGGACATTTAAGATTACCACCATTGATTCGTTAATGATTGTCCATTCCGTTTAGGAAAGCCCGGGGTAACTATTTCTTCCGCTGAGACGCTTACGCGCCAAACGCTCTAGAAATAGTTACCCCGGGCTTTCTCTGTTTATGCCTGCCAATATATGTTCGCTTTATTTGCGGGTTATGCTGATTCCGCGGATGGTCTCGGGCAGCAGCGCCGCCGCTTCTTTGTCAATAATCACAGCCACATCACGGTGTAGCTGCAGGATTGAGGCCGGCGCCTCCGGCGTCACATCACCACAGACAGCCTTATACACGGCTTCCGCTTTATTGCGGCCATTGGCCAGCAAAATGACGTGTTCCGCCATCATAATGGTCTTGATGCCCATGCTTATGGCATAACGTGGGACTTCTTCTGCACTTTTGAAGAAACGGGAATTGGCCTGGATGGTCTCTTCATCCAGCTGCACTTTATGGGTGGTGGCGGCAAATTTCACATCCGGCTCATTGAAACCGATATGGGCATTCTGACCAATGCCCAGGACCTGCAGGTCAATGCCGCCTTTGGAGGCGATCAGCTTTTCATAGCGCTCCCCCTCCGCTGCCATATCGTCAGCCATGCCGTTGGGCAGATAGACATTTTCCGGGCGGATGTTGATATGGCGGAAGAAATTTTCCTGCATGAAATAATGATAGCTCTGGGGATTATCCGGACTCATGCCGATATATTCATCGAGATTAAAGGTGGTCACTTCCGAAAAATCCAGCCCTACGCTTTTGTGCACGGCTGCCAGCCGCTGATACATAGAAACCGGCGTACTGCCCGTGGCCAGCCCCAAAACGCTGTCAGGCTTCAGATAGACCTGCCCCGCCACGATATTGGCCGCTTCCAGCCCCATCTTTTCATAGGAATCCGTTATGATGATCCGCATAATCATGCCTCCGCTTCTTTAGCCTGCTGTTTTTCCCGTTTTTTCTTCTCCCGGCGTTCCTTAAAAAAGCGCTTCATGATGCCTGCACATTCCTCCTGCAGGACACCAGCCGTGATTTCCGGCCGATGGTTCAACTGCTCGTTGCCCGGAATGTTGAAAACTGACTCACAGGCACCGGCCCGGCTGTCGGTACTGCCATAGACCACCCGGTCCACCCGGCTCATGACAATGGCTCCGGCACACATGGGACAAGGCTCAATGGTCACATAAAGCGTCAGACCGGACAAACGCCAGCGCCCCAGATCCCTGCAGGCGCTCTGTATGGCAATCAGTTCCGCATGGGCCGTGGCATCATGCCAGATTTCCCGCATATTATGACCGCGGGTTACGATCTCGCCGGTGGCATTGTCCACAAGCACAGCACCGATGGGCACTTCCTCCAGGTCGTAAGCCACCTGCGCCTCTTTCAAAGCCTCCCGCATATAGTAAACATCATCTTTTTCCATTATGTACCCCGTTTTCCTCACTAAAAACACTCCTTGTGTATATTCTAGCACAAGGAGTGTTTTTTTCATAATGATTCCTTAGGGGATATCTTTAGAGTATTCTTTAGGCTTGATGTGCCAATTGCTCTTCCAGCAAGGTCTCAAACCGTTCACGCACCTGCGGCACGGACAGGCCGATGATGATCTGCAAAGCACAGCCATTATGCACCAGCCCCCGGGCACCATGAGCCTCGAAGGTTTTGGCATCAGCCAGCAGGCTTTCGTCCTTCACGGTCACCCGCAAGCGGGTAGCGCAGTTGGTCACATCCACGATATTATCCGGACCGCCCAGATCTGCCAGGAAAGCAGCGGCTTCTTCTGCCAGGATATCCTTGCCCGCCTGTTGTTTGGCCTTGTAATCGGCCTTGGTATAGAGCTTGGCCTCATCACCACTGCGCCCCGGTGTCTTGAGATCCAATTTGATGATCATCGTGCGGAAGACCACAAACCAGATACAGGTGAAGATCAAACCGATGACAATCTGCGTCAGATAAGTTGGCCAATGGTTCTGGAACAGGGGAATCCAATCCTGGAAAATCGCACAGTCCAGAAGACCTCCGCCAAAATTACCCGTAACGCCAAAGGCGTACATGGTGGCAGCCAAGGTTCCGGCCAGCAGGGCATGCACCAAAAACAGCACCGGTGCCAGGAACAGGAACGTGAATTCCAGCGGCTCCGTGATGCCGCAGCAGACAGCCACAGCCGCTGCCGGGAAGACCAGGGCCCCGATCTTCTTCCGGTTCTCCGGTCTGGCCGTGAAATAGATGGCCAGAGCAATACCAGGGCAGCCAAAGATCTTGCTCATGCCATGCAGGGCAAAGCCACCTTGGGGAAATAATTCAATCAAGGGTTTCGTCGAAGCGGCAAATTCCTGCAGATGCTGCAGCCAGTAAACCTGAATGCCATTATCCACCACGGCAGGGCCAAAGATAAAGGGAATATAGATGAAGTGATGGAGTCCGGTCGGAATCAGGATGCGCTCCAGGAAGGTATATACCCAGACGCCCGTCACACCGGCCCCCACCAAAAAGCCCTGCAAAGAGGCAATGGCCTGTTGGAACTGGGGCCAGACTACACAGAACAGCAGGGCAATGGGGAACATCAGCCAGAAACCGGCTACCACAACCAGCGAGGAGCCGCGGAAAATGCCCAGACTTTCCGGCAGATTCACATCAAAGAGTTTATCATGGAGCCAGACTGCAATGGATGCAATCAGGATGGCCCCTACGATACCGGTATCCAAGGTCTTGATGGTTGCCACCATCGTCAGACCGGAACCAGTCACCGCCTCCTGGGCAAAATTCACGCCGAACTCCGGCCCATAAATGGAAAGCATGGCACTGATGAAATAGTTGAAGATGATATAGATCAGAAAGGATTCCATGCAGGCCCGGGCATTGTTTTTCCTGGCCAGACCAATGGGCAGACCAATAGCAAACAGCAAAGGCATCTGCCGGAAAACCGTCCAGGAACCTTCCTGAATGATATACCAGAAGTTATACCACAGAGTGCCTTTCTCTGCTATAGGACCTAAAATCACAGGATTGGTACAGAGAATGGACACCGCAACAAAAATACCGAACACACCGAACATGAGTACCGGCGTGAACATGGCACCGCCAAACCGCTGGACTTTCTGCATGACAATATCTTTTGAAATCATGGCAAGACTCTCCTATCTCATATAATCCGGAAGCATCAGATACAACAAGGGAGACACAGGGCAGTGCCTGTGCCTCCCTCTTGTTTCCCCGCCGGTTCTCAGTTCAGTTCCGGCCAATATTCTTTGTTTGCTTCGATCAGATCGTCCAGGATTGCCTTGGCTACCGACGCAGACGGCACGGTCTTGGACAAGGTCAGTGCCTGCCAGAGTTTCTGATAGCTGCCGTTGATCCAGGCATCCACCACGAGTTTTTCCACCGAGACCTGCTGCTCCATCATGCCTTTCTGGAATTGCGGGATCTTGCCGATGCTGATTTTCTCATAGCCATTGGAACCCACGATGCAGGGGATCTCCACCATGGCCGTGGGATCGAAGTTGGAAATGGCACCATCATTTTCCACAATCAGCAGCATCCGTGCCTTCTTGTTGAAGGTAATGGCCTCAGCCAGATCCACAATGTAGCTGGCATGGTCATCGGCCTTAAAGGCACAATCCTTGGCTGTGCCCTTTTCCACAATATCCTTGGCGGCCTGGAACACATCTTTCTCACGATGTTCCATGACTTCATTGGCACGGGTATGGTCCGGATGCTGATTGTCATGGTTGAATACATAATCCGGATAGAGATAATATTTCAGATAGGTATTGGGCAGGGTATCCGGATCAACCGCATAAACATCCTTTGCCTTGCCGAAAGTATCCTGCCAGCTGGCTTCCGTCGTCGTATCATCCGGGTTGACAATGTAACCATGCTCCTTGACATGGGCTTTGATGCGGGGCATCAGGTCATTGCCCTCCTTATCGCGGATATCGCACCACCAGCCAAAGTGATTCAGGCCGTAATAGCGGACATCCATATCTTTGCGGCCATTGGGCAACTGCAGGATTTCAGCCATGCGTTCCTCAATGCCCACCGGCATATCGCAGATATTGATGATCTGGGAATTGGGACGCAGGCGGCGGGTTGCCTCTGCTACGATAGCTGCCGGGTTGGAGTAGTTGAGCATCCAGGCCTTCGGTGAATACTTTTCCATGTAATCGAGGATTTCCAGCACACCGCCGATGGAACGCATACCGTAAGCGATACCGCCGGGGCCGCAGGTTTCCTGACCGAAGACACCGTGGCGCATCGGAATCTTTTCATCCTTTTCCCGCATGGCGTACTTGCCCACCCGGATATGAGCCATCACGAAATCCACATCTGTGAAAGCCTGCTCCGGATCCGTGGTATAGGAAAACGCGATTTCCGGTGCCCGTTCCGCCAGCAGGATCTGGCAGGCCTTGGCGATCTTTTCCTGACGCTGCGCATCGTTATCATAGAATTTGATCTGACGGATGGGGAAACGATCCATATGATTCAGCAGCATGAGGACAATGCCCGGTGTAAAGGTGCTGCCGCCACCAGCGATAACGATAGATGATTTCTTCATGATAAAAACCCCTTTCGACTTATGGATTAAAGTAATGGAAATTGGAATTGTTTATGATTTCTTTCCATGGCTTTATCATAGTCGAAAGGGGCCTGCAATTCAATAGTTTCGGGGCCTTTCGGGCCTTGTCCACAAAGGCTGTTCCTTGTCACGGGCGATGTGATATATCACACCCCGTCCTCATCCGTCGTATCGTCCTGTTCTGCCAGGAATTGCGTATAACTGATAAACCAGATCTCGACCAACAGGAAGAAGGCCAACATGGACTCATAGGGCTGTCCCAGCGCTGCGGGCAGCTCACGGGGAGTCACATAGAGATTTTCCGTACTGAGCCGGGCTAAGGGATTGCTCTGCAGCCGCGTCATGGATATCAGCGGCACTCCCTTGACATGCAATGTTTTGGCAAAGTCTACCACCTGTTCCCCCTCACCGCTCAGAGAAATGATGATAAAGAGATCCTGCTTGCCCGCCTGCTCCATGATGGTACGAAATTCATTATACCCCTGAACACTAAAGATATACTTGTTGGTATGCAGAAACAAGCGCGTCAGCTCATTGGCAATATTGCGCTGCACCAGCCCGGAAGCAAAGACAAAAACCCGTTGCGCCCGATACATCAGCTTGTTGACCTTCCAGAAGTCCTGCCTGGCTATCTCCTCCCCAATGCTTTTGCAGAGCGCCGTCGTGGCCTCGGCGATATTCTGGGAGGGCTTTTCCTGCGGCTTCACCTGCTCCAGCTTGAGCATCGCCTTCAAATCGCTGAAACCGTCAAAGCCCAGTTTCTTGGCAAAGCGCATAATGGTCGTCCGGGACACATGACAGGCATCGGCCAGATCATAGATGGAAATATAGCAGCACTCCTGCATATGGGCGTAGATATAGCGCCAGACAATAAGGTCTGTATCATTCAAATGGCTCAGGTTATGATTGACCAGCTCTTCTAATTTCATACTGTTTGGTTCTCCCCTCCATAAAAATAAACTTCCTGAACTTATTCTAGCACAGGAAGTTATGATTTACTATTCAGCTGGGGAGGTTTACCTTATCTTCGATCTCACTTAAATCCACCATCTCCCGATAAAACAGCGACTGGGTAGGTCGGGTAGACAACTCCAGACGATAGGCATTAGGAATGCCGATGCCTGCCTCATTGCCTGGACGAACCTCTTTGTCCATTTCCCTGCTCAGAACGTCTTTGAAGGATTGCTTGTTCTTCTTATCCTCATTGTAACCTTCCTTGCGTTCGAAGGCACGTCCTTCTATACCTTTGACGCGTGCAACGCGCTCAATCCGCTCCAGCATGACAGACACCTCCTTTGCCCAAAACTTACTTGCTTATTTGATATATCGTATCATTTACGACAAAGCTTAATAGTCTGGAAAAATAAAATGAGGTTCAAAGGGACAAATCCCCTTGAACCTCATTTTCCGCTCTGCGGTATCCTCTCTAAGAAGGATTATTTACTTGTTATTCTCGTTATTTCAAAGCATCGCCGAGTTTGGAGTTCGTGTTGCGGGCAGCAGCTACGCTTTCATCAAACTTAGCCTTCTCGTCGCCTTCGAGCTTGTATTCCACGATCTTTTCCAGACCGTTCTTGCCCAGGATAACGGGTACGCCGATGCAGAGATCTTTTTCGCCGTATTCGCCATCGAGGTATACGCAGCAAGGCATGAGCTTCTTGGCATCGAGAGCGATAGCCTCAACCATGGCAGCAGCTGCTGCGCCCGGAGCGTACCAAGCGGAAGTGCCCAGCAGGCCCGTCAGCGTAGCGCCGCCAACCTTCGTCTGAGCTACAGCATCATCCAGCTGCTCTTTGGAGAGCAGCTGAGAAACGGGGATGCCGCGATAGGTAGCCAGGCTCGTGAGGGGAACCATGGTCTTGTCGCTGTGACCGCCGATAACCGTGCCATCGATGTCCGTCGGGGTTGCCGGATAGCCAGCTTCCTGCAGAGCCTTGGACAGGAAATAACGGAAACGGCTGCTGTCGAGCATACCGCCCTGACCGAGAACGCGGTTGCGGGGCAGCTTGGAATCTTTCAGCGTCAGGAACGTCATAGCGTCCATCGGGTTGGAGATGATGATGAAGATAGCGTTGGGAGAATACTTCAGCGCCTGGTCAACAACACCTTTGACAATCTTTGCATTTACGCCGATGAGTTCTTCGCGAGTCATACCCGGTTTACGCGGCATGCCGGAAGTAACAACCACAACATCGGAACCTTCCGTCGGTGCATAACCGTTCTCGTCACCGATTTCAGCCGTAACGCCCGTTACCGTGGTGTCAAAGTTCAGCAGATGTGCCGTCTGCATGATGTCCATAGCCTTGCCTTCAGCAAAGCCCTTCTTGATGTCCACGAGCATAACTTCGCTGCAGAAATTCTTCACTGCCAGCACATTTGCTACGGTAGCGCCAACGTTACCTGCACCAACAACTGTTACCTTCATAATCAAAAGCCTCCTTAAAATTAGAAAGCGATTACCCGAAACGAAACTACCATAATGGAAACCGCTTTCGGAATGCCAGGAATTATGAATCAAACTTATGATTCATTACGTGATAATTATAACAAAGTAAGACAAAAAAATCAATAAAAAGCGACAAATATTTTTATTATTTTTTATCTTATCATAAATCTATTTAATAGTCTTATGACCTGCTAACAAGAAAAATGACCGGTCAATCTGACCGGTCATTCCCCTGCCTTAACAGCTGTTCTATTGTTCCTCAAACATATCCTTGCCCACACCACACAGAGGGCAGACAAAATCCTCCGGCAGGTCCGCAAAAGCTACGCCCGGCGCCAGATCATACTCGCTGTCGCCCTTCTCCTCATCATAGATCCAGCCACAAACCGTACAAACCCAAGTCTTCATAAACCAGCCCTCCTAAGCACCACAACCAATAAAGGTATATCGTTGCCCGGCGCCCAAGGACGGGCGCCGGCGGACGTAAATCACGTGATGTGATTTCAGTCCGCTGTTTCTTTTGGTACTTTTCTTTGCACCAAAGAAAAGTACACAAACCTCTCTGCAACTTAATTAGGATTTTCTAGCTTGTCCAAGACAAATCCTGCCAATAGCAAAAATTATTTCCCGAGTCTTTCCTTAATACCTCGAAAAAATTCATAAGGCACGGAAATATTTCCGTTTATCCCGCTCCCCAACTCAATCTGGGGCCGGTTCGTCCCATGGAAATCCGTCCCGCCGGTGGACATCAGGTCATACTTCCGGATCATCTCCGCCGCAAATTCCTCGTCTTCGGCCGTGTAATTGGGATAGAAACGCTCCATTCCATCGAGCCCCAGACGATGCAGCTCCACAATGGCCTGCTCCTGCTGCTGGCGATTATCGAGATTTCCCAGCCCGATATTCTTATGGAAATGCGCCAGCGACGTCACACCGCCCGCCTGATGGATCAGCGGCAGGGCTTCCTCTGCCGTAATGCTGAAATTCAGGCCGAGTTCCACCGCCGCCGGATCAAGGTAGTGATCCCAAAGGGGCTGCGCCCGGTCATACATATGCAGGGATACCAGATAACGCATGATGGCATAGCGGTCCATCAGCCCCTGATAGGCAAACTTCTCCACCTTTTCCCAACTGATATCCACACCCTTGCGGCGCACGAATTCGATGATATCCTCAATGCGCCCCTCCTTGATAGCCCGTACCTTCTTATATACAGTCTGGAAAGCCGCATGATTGGGAGCAAAGCCCAGGCAGATTACATGGATCTTATGCCCTTTGAAATCTGCGGTCAGTTCCATGCCATTGATGAATTCCACGCCGGCCTCCGCGGCAGCCGCAGCAGCCTCTTCCGTTCCCGCAATCACGTCATGGTCGGTCAGGGCAAAAGCAGAAAGCCCCTGCTCCCTGGCATGAACAGCCAAATCATGGGGCGTAAAACTGCCATCGGATACCAGTGAATGCACATGTAAATCAATCGTCTTCATTATTTCCTCTCAATCTATCCTGACTCTACTTGCCACGCAATTCCCTCTGCGCAGCAAAGAAATTGAACACCGCCTCTGCCGCAGGCTTATTCATCCCTGGTGCCTGTTGCAGTTCCTCCAACGAAGCGGCCTTTATCTTATTGATGCTGCCAAAATGACTCCAGAGCGCCTGCCGCCGTTTCGGCCCGATGCCCACGATATGATCGAGCACGGACACCAGATTACGCTTGCCCCGCAATTTCCGGTGATAGGTGATGGCAAAACGATGGGCCTCGTCGCGGATACGCTGGATAAGATAAAGGGCCTGACTATGCCGCGGCAGGACCACAGGTTCCGGATTGCCCTCGGTGAACACCAGCTCAAACTGCTTGGCCAGGCCAACCACAGGCACCGTTTTATGCCCTGCTGCATTGCGGATAATCTCCAGCGCCGAAGATAACTGCCCCTTGCCGCCATCGATGATGATGAGATCCGGCAGTTCTTCCTCCGGCAGATCCACATAACGCCGGGTTGTGACCTCCCGCATGGACAGGAAATCATCAGGCTTGCCTTCGGTGCTCTGGATCTTGAAGCGCCGATAATCGCTTTTCTTCGGCAGCCCCCCTTCGAACACCACCATAGAGGCCACCGTCTCGCTACCCTGATTATGGGAGATATCGAAACATTCCATGCGGTCCGGGGCCTTAGCGAGTCCCAGATAACGCCCCAATTCTTCCACCGCACCTAAGGTCTGGTCATTGGCCTGCTTGATGCGGGCGGCTTCATCGTGCAGGTATTTCTCCGCATTGCCTACGGCCATATCCACGATATCCTTTTTCGTGCCTCGCTGCGGCAGGATAAGCTGAACCTTGGCCTTCCGCTTCTTCTCCGACAGCCATGTTTCCAATAATTCCCGCTCCACCGCCGGCAATTCCATGGGCAACAGGATTTCCCGCGGAATAAAAGTCGCACGATGGTAATACTGCTGCAGGAAGGCCGCGAGTATTGCCCCATCGCTTTCGTCCTCACTGCCCTGCAGCAAGAAATGCTCGCGGCCAATCATCTTGCCCGCACGGATCATGAATACCTGCACTACCACGCCGATTTCCGAACGGGCAATGCCCACGGCATCCTGATCACCGGAACCTGTGACGATATTCTGCTTTTCCGCCACCTTGCGCACGGCCAGCAGCTGGTCACGCAGGCGGGCCGCCACTTCAAAATTGAAGCTCTCCGCCGCCTGCTCCATGCGGAACTGCAATTCCTTCTCCACATCTTCCGTACGGCCTTCAAGGAACAGCAGCACCGCCTTGATCATGGCATCATAGTCAGCTTTTTCCACCTTGCCCACACAGGGAGCCAGGCATCTTTTGATATGATACTCCAGACAGGGACGTTCCTGCAAATGCTTGCAGGTGCGCAAAGGGAACAAACGCCGCAAAAGCTTCAAACTCTCATGCACCGCCGTGGCATTGGTATAAGGGCCAAAGTAACGGGCGCCGTCCTTCAAGATCCGACGGGTAATAAACACCCGCGGAAAATCCTCCTGCACGGTCACCTTCACATAGGGGTAGCTCTTGTCATCCTTGAGGCTGATATTGTAGCGGGGACGATGTTTCTTGATCAAATTGCATTCCAGGATCAGCGCCTCCACTTCCGAGGCCGTCATGATGATCTCAAAATCCGCAATATGACTCACCATGGCCCGCACCTTGGGGCTGTGGTTCTTGCCGGATTGGAAATACTGCCGCACCCGGTTCTTCAGCACAATGGCCTTGCCCACGTAGATGATCCGCCCTTCGGCATTCTTCATAATATAGACACCGGGCTTATCCGGCAGCAATTTCAATTTCTCTGCTACAACATCCGTCATACCTTCACTTCCTCCCGCTCTAACTATATTACCACACTATACAACAGAAATATGAAAATTTCTTGTATACAACATTCATTATTCTTGCAGGGAATAATTCCTATACCTTCACTTTATCATTGACCGGTCAAAAAAATTGTGCTACAATTCATGACATAGTTGTTTTAGTAGCTGGTTATAACACCTGTTGGTGTACAACTCGATACAATAATCATTAATAATATTAATCAATTTGTAAAGTTTTTAGGAGGTAGTCCTATGTTTAAACGCATTCTTATTGCCAACCGCGGCGAAATTGCCGTACGCATTATCCGTGCCTGCCAGGAGCTGGACATCGAAACCGTAGCGGTATATTCCGAAGCCGATGCCAATGCCCTGCATGTGCGCCTGGCTGATATTGCCGTGAACGTCGGCCCTGCCGATGCTCTGGAAAGCTACCTCAATAAGGATGCCATCCTCAAAGCCGCCCGCGAAACTCATGCCGATGCCATCCATCCCGGTTACGGCTTCCTGTCCGAGGATGCTGACTTTGCGGAACAGGTTACGGAAGCCGGCATCACCTGGATCGGGCCCATGCCGGAAACCATCCGCCTCGTAGGCGACAAGGACATCGCCCGTGCTTCCATCGCTCCCTCCGGCATCCCCATGGCCAAGGGCAGCGATCCGCTGACCAGCAATGAAGAAGCCATCAAGGTGGCTGCCGAGGTTGGCTATCCCGTCATCCTGAAACCGGTATCCGGTGGCGGCGGTAAGGGTATGTGCGTGGCTCATGATGAAAATGACCTCAAGAATATCCTGAACCTGCTGGTGGACATCACCAAGACGAAATATTACTTCGAGCATTATATCGAGCGTTCCCGCCATATCGAGGTACAGATCGTAGCCGATAACTACGGCGAAGTGCTGCACCTTGGCGAACGTGAATGCTCCCTGCAGCGCCGCAACCAGAAACTGCTGGAGGAATCCCCCTCCATCGCCCTGACGCAGGATATGCGCAACCGCGTAGGCCGTCTGGCTGTCAAGGCTGCCAAGAGCGTGCACTATTCCAATATCGGTACGGTAGAGTTCCTGCTGGATCTGTCCAACAACGAATTCTACTTCATGGAAATCAACCCCCGCATCCAGGTAGAGCATGGCATTACTGAAGCCGTTACCGGCATTGACCTGGTACGCACCCAGATCCGCATCGCCGCCGGCGAAGCCCTGGAAATCACCCAGGAAGATGTGGACTTCACGGGCCATGCCATCGAGTGCCGCATCAACGCAGAAGATCCGGAAAACAACTTCATGCCCTGCCCGGGACAGATCACCTTCCTGCACGAGCCCAGCGGTCCCCGCGTCCGCTTCGACTCCGGCGTAACGGCTGGTCTTTCCATCGAGCCCTACTACGATTCCATGATTGCCAAGATCATCGTCCATGGCCGCACCCGCGGCGATGCCATCAAGATCATGGAACGTGCCCTGAAGGAATTCCGCATCGACGGTGTCAAGACCACCGTATCCCTGCATAAGAAGATCCTCAAGGATACCTACTTCCGCACGGGCAACATCGACACCCAGTTCATCAAGAAACGCATGGATGCCTATGAAGCAGCTCCGAAAGATACCAAAGACATGAACGAGGAAGAACTCGCTAACACCATCAGCGAAAGCATGTACCTCGCATAATACAGATAGTAAAGTCCCCGCAAGGATTCACGTCCTTGCGGGGACTTTACTATATCAACCGATCTTTATCGTGTAATGGAAAGTCTGTGTTTCCTTGGCGGCCAGTTTCAGGCTGCCTTCACGATCCTTGAATTCACCGTCGTAACTTTCATAATCTGCATGTCCCTGCCAGGGTTCAAGGCAGATGAACGGCGCACCGCCCTGAGCCGGCGTCCAGAAGCCCCAGAAAGGATAATCCTTGGCTGCCATGGAGACCTTCTTCTCACTCTTATGGGAGCAGATTGTCACCACATCGGACTGCAGGCCTTTATAAGCCAACGCATCACCGGCGAACATTTCATAATTCAGCTCCAGTTGCTTGCCCTGCAAACGTGCCTCGCCCGGAGTTTTCAGGAACTGCCCCTTGCTGTTCAGCGGCATGTTGACATTATCCTCTGCCTGATTGAAGGTCAGATAGCAGTCACTGAACTCTTCCCCCGGTACAAGCGGGCAACGGAAAGCCGTATGGGCACCGATGGAATAGATCATTTCCTTATCGTCAAGGTTCTGCACCTTCCAGATGACTTCCACCTCATTGTCCTTCAGGGCATAGGCCACGTTGAGCTGGAACTTCCAAGGATATTTTGCCAGAGTTTCCTCCGTCCACTTCAGGGCAAACTCGATATAATCCTGGCGACGTTCCACCAGCTCATATTCAGAAATACGTCCCAGACCATGCCCCGGCAGTTCATATTCCTGACCATCCACACGGTATTTGCCATCCTGCAATTTACCGACAATCGGGAACAGAACCGGGGAGCTGTACTTCCACCACTGCGGATTGCCATCCCAAAGATATTCCGTCTCATCCGCACGTTCCTTGATGGACCGCAGTTCCGCGCCATAACTGCGCACCTGTACACATAACTTATCATTTTCCAAATTATAAAGCATATTCTGTCACCTCTCCTCCCCTATAGTACCATATATACAGGTGCTTTGTAAAAACGACTGGTGAATTTATTTGCCCTGCTGCTTTCTGGCCAGGAACTTAGCCTTGAGCACCAGCTTATGTTCCATCTTATGGACCAGTTCCTTCGCCGCTTCGATATCCTGCGCATCCGGGTGCGAAGCGGCCTTCTTCCAGCGTTCCTGCGCCTTCACGCCGCCATGCGGATCATCCGGACCGGCATTCTTGCGCTTTTCCAGCATGACCGGATTGATCTTCCCCTGACAGCCAAACGTTCCCAGGATCTCACAGCCATCGCCCAGATTGTACCCCGCCCGGGCAAACGACGTGATGGCATGCTCACTGGTCGGTTCCGTGCCATGCGTCTGGAAAAATACCACCTTGCTGCCTTTCACCTGCGGCAGATATTTCAGCATCAGGGGATCTGGCTGCCCCAGCCGCAGCCAATATCCTAGAGCCACAATATCATAACCGGATAGATCCCTTGGCGCCTCCTGCACCCGGAAAATATCCGCACATTCTGCCTCTTCGGCAATGGCCTCCGCTATCATTTTCGTATTTCCCGTCACCGAAGAATAGATTACTGCCCATTTGTTCATCAACAGCGCCTCCCAAAAAAATATTCCCTGCCATTGTAACATGCCTCACATGTTCTGACTGTAAGGATTGTTACATCAGCAGGGATAAAATCATGACTGATGGATATGCCGGAGTTTTTCCTTGGGTTCAGTCTGACCGTCAATATTGGCCAGCAGCTTCCGCACCGGCAGCACCTTCAGCAACAGGCAGCAGATAAGCATTTCCGGCACAAGATAGGTGGCATTGAATACCAGCGAATAATAGATTGGTGATACCCCTTCCGGCGCATAACTGCCAAAGAATACAAAGCCGGAAATAAAATGGCAGAGGAACCGCAGCCCAAAGGCCAGCAGCGTGCCCAGATAAAGATGCTGGCGGAACAACCCTGCCAGCCCCATAGCCATAAAGGGCAATGGGTAATCAAACAAGACCTGCACAGGATGCAGGATAAAGGGATCCTGCACCATATTCATCATACCGTAAACGAAACCCGCCAGCAGGCCCGTCCCAACACCGAAACGGTAACCGATCAAAAGCAGTGGCAGCATCGCCCCCGCCGTCACACTGCCCCCCTGCGGCATATGAAACAGCCGCAGTTGTTGCAGGACAACAGCCAATGCCAATAACAGCGCCGCCATCACCAGCGTGCGCGTATTGAATTTCTCATGACGTATATGCATCAGCCCCACAACCAGACACAACACACCTAACAATGCCAAAGCCACCGTGGGCTGCGTTAAGATTTCCAACAAGATCAACACATCTCCTTCCCGTTGCTCGCATTATACCACAAATGCCTGTTTCGATAAAGTTCCACACAGATAAAAAGAGAGCAGCCTGTGCCCTCTTTTCGTTTATCTACGCCGCCCCGCGGCACAGGTCTATGACCACATGTTCCAGGACTTCCTCGCCGGCCTGGCCTGTTTTCAGGAAATAGTCGGCGTCGATAAGTTCCAGCATGCTCCGCTTGAGCACGGGCTCGGGGAACTGCATGGCCGCGCGCCCCAGCTTTTCGGCAATGAAGGGATTGAGTTCCAAAGGCTTGGCTAAGGCCTTACCCCGAACGCCCTGCTTCTGCAGGACCTGTGCCTGCCATAGCTGGCGCACATGACGTGTCAACAGGGCCAGTATCACCGTAAAATAGGTGCCATCGCTGAGCTGACGTCTTAGCAGCTGCATGGCTTTTTTCGCCTTGCGCTCACTGATGGCATCGAGCAGGGCAAATACCGAGACTTCCGGCAGTCCGGCAAATATTTTTTCCAACAAGGCACGACTAATCCGCCGTTCCTCTGTGAACAAGGCCAGCTTATCAAATTCCCGATCCAAGAATTCCAGTGAGATGGTCTGCATGGTACTGATGACGCCGCTGAAATAGGCTCTGGCCTCGCTGTCCATATCCTTGTTCAGGGATTGCAGCTTTCCCTGCAGCCAGTCATCGATATTCCAGGCGCGGATTGCCTCAGCTTCCAGCACGGCTCCGGCTTTTTCGATGGCCTTATAGATCTTGCGCCGCTTGTCTGCCTTGCCATTCTGCACGAAGATAACATAGCTGTACTCCGGCATATCCGCCAGCAGGTCCAGCAGGCGTTCCAGCGCCTTATCCTTGCCGGACTTGGCCGTATCCTTCGCCTCATCGCCTTTTTTCTCCTTGAACAACGATGTATCCTGCAATAGCAGCACATTGCTTTTGACAAAAAAAGGCGCCGTTTCAATCAGGCCTGCCAAATCATCCAGATTGATATTGCCCGTCAGTTTCTGCAAGCCGCTGGATTGTTCCTGCGGCGAGGAAAACAGTTTCGCCAGGATTCGTTCCAGAGCCTTGTCGATATAATAATGTTCTTCACCAGCCAGCAGATAAACGTGTTTCAATCCGCCTTTCTGCAAGCTGGCCATAAACTCGCCAAATTTCAATGTCCTGCCTCGTTATAATTTGCTCAAAATAAACTCTGCCTGTCCCTGCAGCTGATATGTTCCTAAACCTGCGGGCACAAAGGCGGTCGAACCCTTGGACAGCGTCAGCTTCTCCCCGCCGCCGCTGAGTTTGACAGCCCCCTCCAGCACCGTCAGGCAATGAAAGGAATCCATGCCAGTATGCATAGCACTTTCGCCCTGCAAGCTGCTATGGTAAACCTTGAAATACTCGCAATCTGCCAAAAGCTTCACATCCATATGCGGAAAGATATCAATGTCCATCAATGTCTGGGAAACCTGCGGCGGCAATTCCAAGCGCGTGACATCCAAAGCCTTGTCGATATGCAGCTGCCGCGGCTGGCCATCAGCACCGACACGGCCATAGTCGTAAACGCGATAAGTCAGATTTGAACTCTGCTGCACCTCATAGATCAGGATGCCGCTGCCAATCGCATGGAGCGTGCCTGCTTCGATAAAGAACACATCGCCTTTATGCACGGGCACCTTATTGCAGACCTCCAGCAGGGTATTGTCCTCAATGCGCTGCTGGAACTCTTCCTTGCTGATTTCTTCTTTGAAGCCATAGATCAGACTGGCACCTGGCTCGGCATCCACCACATACCACATCTCCGTCTTGCCCTGCTCGCCTTCCACACGCCAGGCGTATTCATTATCGGGATGCACCTGCACGGACAAATCGCCCTTGGCATCGATGAACTTGATCAGCAGGGGAAAATAATCAAGCTTTTGCGCCTTGTCCCCCAGCATTTTCTTTCCTTCACCCGTGAGCAGCTCCGCCAGTGTCTTTCCCTTATGCTCACCGCTGTCTACAATGCTCAAGCCGGCTTCATGGCAGGAAAGCTCCCAGCTTTCCGCCACAATATCCAAATCAGATGCCTTGCCATATTCCTTTTTCAAGCGATTGCCGCCCCAAAGATAGTCCTTCAAGGGAGCCTTCAACAACATCGGTTTCCACATAAATACATCACTCCATCATAACATTGCCCTTAACGAATGCTGACCGAACGAAAATTGCTGCGGTCACCACGATGGCGGGCAATCGAATATTCAAAAGGCCGGCCATCATCCAAAAAAGCCACCTGTGTCACTTCCAAAAGCGGCAGCACCCCTTCAATCTGCAAATGCTCACGCTCCTGCTCTGTGGGCATTACAGCTCGCACCATGCGATGCGCCGACTGGATTTTATACCCCAGCCCATTTTCGATATAACTGTAAATCGAAGTTTCCAAGTGCTGACGTTTGAGCCCATTTATCAACTGGATTGGCATCTGCGTATATTCGATGACAATGGGTTCATCATCCAATCGTCTCACCCGGATGATGTCATAAACAAAATCATCCGTTGTCAACTGCAATTTCGCAGCTACCTCTGCCGTAGGATGAATGATTTCAAAGCGCAGGAGCTGCGAATCCACTTTTCGATTCTTGAAAGTAGCCGCAAAGCCCAGGAATTGATTGGCCATGCTCAGTTCCTTCACATCTTCATCCTTCAGGGATTTGACAAAAGTGCCAGAACCGCGGCGTTTCACCACCAGCCCCTGTTTGACCAGTTCATCTACAGCCCGCTTGATGGTAATGCGGCTTACACCATACTGCTGGCACATTTCTTTTTCCAGTGCCAGCTGCTCTCCCGGCGTATATTTTCCCTGTTGTATATCCGCTCTGAGCGATTGGGCTATTTCCTCGTACTTCAACACGACTGCTGTCCTCCTTGCTTGCATATAAATATATTATATAGCGAATCGTCTCAAAGTACAAATCCTGCATACGACTTATTCAAGTCTCAGATTATTGATATAAACTGCACCTTTATAATTCGTAAGATAGCCGACAAGATTCCATTCAAAATGACCGATATCTTCCTTGACCGGCTTATCCAGCAACACCCTCACTGAAGCTTTTTCAGCTTTGTTCCTGGCACGGCCTTGGCCCTGGCCACCCCCAGGTCATCCACAGGCTGATTGATCACTTCACTGCCCTTGACATTTGACGCATAGAGCTTGACTTTGAGTGCAGCATCCCCCTTCAGCTGGCTGGCATCATAATAAAAATCAAAAGACACGGCCTTGATGCCATTACCTGCCTGAATGGGGGAACTGCTGTTGACATTCATGTCCATCAGCTTGACTTCGCTCCAACTCTGCTCCTTGTCCTCACTAAAATCCACATCCAGCTTCAAAGAACCACCAAACTCTGGCGAAAATGCAGTCTCTGCATCACCGCTATAAGCATAGCCGCCCAGATAGCTCCAGCCGCCAATGTCCTGAGAAAAATCCCATGCCTTAATGGGTACAGCTGCTTCCACTGCTGGCATAGGAAAGACTGTGGTTCCTGCCAGCGGTGACAATATCAATCCAGCTCCCAGCATACATGTCAACAAACCTTTACCTGCAAATTTCATGATTTTTCGCTCCTTTTCATCTAACTGATATCGCCTTGAATTTCATCTTATCGCCCCGATGTCGTGACAGGGAATACTCGAAAGGACGTCCATCTGACAGGAAAGCCACTTGTGCTACCTCCAGCAATGGCATCCTCTCGTCTATTCCCAGCAGCTTCTGTTCTGCAGCAGTGGGCATAACCGCCCGCACGGTACGATGAGCCGACTGGATATGCAATCCCAAAGTTTCCTCTATATATCGATAAATGGAATCCTGAAGGTTGCCCTCCTTCAGTCCTGCAATCAGATCGATGGGCATCTGGGTGTACTCGATGACCACAGGTCCCCCGTCAGCACAGCGCAAACGCTGGATATCATAGACGAAATCATCTTCCGACATTCCCAGCTGCACAGCTACCTCTGGGACGGGATGGACAATGGCAAAATGCAGTACCTCCGTATGCACCGGATGTCCCTGATAATAATCGGAAAAACCGCCAAACTGCTCGGAACGGCTAAGCTTATGCATGGCATGGTCATCCAACGATTTCACGAAAGTACCTGCCCCTCTCCGTTTTACCACCAGGCCGCCCCGTACCAGTTCATCTACAGCTCTCTTGATGGTAATGCGGCTGACCGAAAATTCCACGCACAAGTCCCGCTCCAGCGGCAACTGCCCACCTGGCTGGTATTTGCCCTGACGGATGGCCTGCCGAAGGATATCAGCCACCTGCTGATATTTCGCCCGGCTGCTCATTCAACGCTGCCTGCTTTCAGCTTCTTATAATCTGTATTGCCATCGGCAAAAATACTGGACGGCTCATTATAGAAGTCCACAAATTCATTGATCATCTCATGCCCACGTTTATCGCTGACCATATAAGGCATGAAGAAATTATGCTCCTGCTTGTCAAAATTGGCCCAGGACATAAAATAGGAGGCTTTATGTGCCCGGCAAATAGCGGCAGCTTTAGAGAACCATTGCTTATCCACATTGCCAGCCACGGAAAGACTGCCATCCTTGCGCACACCAAGCTCCGTCACGGCAATGACCTTATGACGCTCCCGGCCAAGTTTTTCCATCACTGCCAGTGTCTTGTCCAGATTCTGATACCATATACCGCTTTGGTCATCATCATAAGTATCCACACCGAAAATATCCGCATAATCATCGCCAGGATACCGGTCTAAATAACCGGCCTCATTATCAAAGGGACCATTCGGCGAATACGCATAGAGGAAGTTATGTACCCCCTTCACATCCCGCAGATATGTTGTCGTATATTGCCAAAGGGACTGAAAATCCTTGCTGCTGATATTGCGTCCTCCCCACCAGAACCAAAAGCCATTCTGCTCATGGAATGGACGGAAAATTACCGGTATATGCTTGTCCTGCAACCGCAGGGCAAAATCGGCGACCATATCGAGATAGGCACGATAGACTTCATTCAGATCCCCGTCCGGCAGGATCCGCTTGCCAACTTTCCCTGTCAACACATTAGGACTGTAACCCTTGAAATCATACATACCATTGATTTTCGGCTTTTTCGCTACCAAATCAAAATTAGGAATATGCATGGACAAAGTAAGGATGGCCCCCTGCTTATCGGCCTGTTCTGCAATCTCCACCAAGCGGCTGGTCAATGTGATACCAGCTGCCTGCTCTGCAGCCGTAAGCTCCAATTCATCTCCGGTCAGGGACAACGAATCCAGCCCCACTACTCCGGCAATGCTGCCTGTCACATCCTTGCAATCAGATTCGCTGCCGCTGTCCACCCGGAACATCTTGTGATGCGTGTCATTCTGATGGCCGTAAATGACTTTTCCTGCCTTAGGAACTGCCAGAAGATACCGATAAAGTCTGGCCGCCTCCGGAGTCAACTGTTTATCCACCACTTTGTTCGTCAGAGGCGTCAGATTTTCTACTTCAGCCGTTGTCAGCGCTTCCTTTTGGGCTTTAGCATTATCCGGCAGCACACTGCGCTCCACATACGCTTTATCCTGTGGATTATCCAGTACACTGGCTTGTGCCACACCAGCCAGCAAGGGCATACTCAAGGACACCCCCACAGCCATAGCCAACAATTTTTTTCTCATCAATAAACATTCCTTCCTCTACTACTCAGCAAAACCATTATGAGCGGACAATTCCCGGAACCAATAAGCAGACTTCTTCAACGTCTTCTGTTGATTGGTCAGATCCAGCGCAATCAGACCATAGCGATTCTTATAGGCATTGGACCACGACCAGCAATCAATTGGTGTCCAAAGATGATAGCCGAAACAGTTGGAGCCTTCAGCAATGCCCCGATGCAGCCACTCCAGGTGCTCTTTTATAAAGTCAATCCGGTAATCATCGGCAATCATGCCATCTGCCTGCCGGAATTTTTCTTCACCTTCCACGCCCATACCGTTTTCGGATACATACCAGGGAATATTGCCATAATTGTCCCGGATGTTGATAGCAATATCGTAGATCGCCTGCGGATAGATTTCCCAGCCACGATAAGGATTCATCCGTCTGCCCGGCATTTCATAAGGAGCAAAATACTTCTCCGGCATCCAGCCCTTAGAATCATCAAAAGCCGTCTGTTCCTGAGCACGGAAAGGCTGATAGTAGTTCACGCCCAAAAAATCAACGGTATTTTTTTGAATCAAGGCCAGTTCCGCCGGTGAACTTTCCCAAAGCACATTATCCTTGCGCAGGATTTCCACCAGCTTCGGCGGGAAAACACCTTTGACTGCCGGATCAAGGAAGGCCTTGTTCTTAAACGTTTCGGCAAAATCCGCTGCCGCCATGTCTTCTGCTGACTCTGAACGCGGATAAGCAGGTGTCAGGTTGATCACAATACCAATACGCCCACCCTCTTGTTGGCACGCCGCCTGACGAAAACGCTCAATCGCCATCGCCGAAGCCAGATTGAGATTATAAATGCACTGCACGGCCTTTTTCCCATCTACCTGCAACGGATAATGGAACTGATACAGATACTCGCCTTCTGCCACTACCATCGGCTCATTAAATGTTGTCCATTCCTTGACTCTGTCGCCAAAGAGCGCAAAGCATTTTTCCGCAAAGCCAGCAAAAAGTACAGCCACCTTTTTATTCGTCCAGCCGCCATATTTCTCGTATAGTGCATAGGGCAGATCAAAATGATGCAGGTTCAGGATGGGACGAATGCCCTGTCGCAGAAATTCATCGATGACTTCATTATAAAAACGCACACCATCTGCATCCGTTTCACCGGTTTCCAAGTCCTTTATGAGACGTGACCATTGAATGGACGTCCGGACAGAATTCAAGCCAGCCTGTTTCATCAGGGCAATATCCTGACGGAAATCATTGTAGAAATCAGAAGCAACATTGGGGCCCACACCTGCAAAAAAAGCCTCTGGATCATGATCGAACCAATAGTCGAAGATATTCCTGTGTGTCTTGTGGAACCGCCCCTCAGACTGAGGGCCTGACGTAGCCGCCCCCCACCAGAAATTTTCTGGGAATTGATACAGCTTGGACATAGATTACCCCTTCTTCAAGTCTTCATACAAATCAACCATCAGTTTGGCCATGTCCCGCACGGCCAGCGATGTCATAAAATGATCCTGGGCATGTATCAGCAGGATGCTTTTCTCAACCGGCTGCCCATCACATTCCGCGCTCATCATCGCCGTCTGGATATCATGAGCCTTGCCGATTTCCTGACCAGCTGCTTCAATCGATTTTCTGGCCTTTTCAATATCATGGTCTTGGGCCAATACCTGTATCGCTTCAATCACCGCTGAACGCCCCGTCCCCGAATGCAGGATCAGCTGCATGGATTGTTCTACTGTCTTTTCGTCCATCATTCTTCCTCCGTATCCTTGATTTTATTCCCGGCAATGACAAATGGTGCATAGATGCAGATATCCATTGCCAGCCACACCAGCTGCAAAATGCCGCCAGCCAGCGATCCTGTACCGATTGTGCCGCCAAAGAACAATGGCATCGTCCAGGGTACAACATATTTGAAGATAGGTACAATCCCTGCCGAAACAGCCAGCCAGCCGACAATCGTATTCGCTAATGGTGCCAGGATATAAGGAACCAACAAAATCGGATTCAAGACAATCGGCAAACCAAAAGCAATCGGCTCCTGAATATTGAAGAGCATGGCCGGGAACCCCACCTTGGCCACCGCCCGCCAGCTTTCACGCCTGGAAAAAAGGAAGATGGCAATAAGCAGCCCCAGTACATGCATGAGTCCCGCTTCAAAAAAGCCATTGGAGAAAATATATGCCGCATCACCGGACTGATTGGCCAGCTGCGCCGGCATATAGACCATATTCTGGATGGCTGCGGTTACATTATGGCCATGAATGCCAAACCACCAGAAAAACCAGACAATCCCTTGATAAAGAATCGAAAAGCCAATCCCCTGCGAAAAGCCCATCAGCGGCGCCTGAATCAATGCATAGATCAAATCATTGAGCGCCTTGCTGCCCATAAACTCCATTTGGGATAACAATGTTGCAAAAAGAGTAAAACTGAACAGTACGATAAACACCGGCATCAGCACCGCAAAGGAATTAGCCACCGCAGGCGGCACCGTTTCCGGCATCCGGATGGTCAGTTTCTGATTCTTCGACAGATGGATAAACATCTTAGACGAAAGCGTTGCCACAATGATAGCTGTAAGCACGGCCTTGTTGCCAAAATAGGACAAATCAAAGGCTGCTATATTGCCAACACTTTGCGGCGTGACAATGATAAAAGCACCTAAAGCCGTCAGCGCGTTAGCAAAGGGATCTCCGCCCCATATGGTACCCAGCCGATAGGCAAAGGCACCCACCAACAGGAAGGAAAACACCCCAAAGCCAACGGTCACGACATTATTGCACAGCCCCTGAATCACCTGCATGCCGCGTACGAATTGTGAGTTTTTGTACGCATCGCCAGCAGTATCCAGTCCCGTGAATGCAGCACCAAGATTCAAACCATTTGCGCCCATTACAGTTCCCCAGGGATCTAAAAGCACCCACTGAATGATACCGAAAAAGGACCCTACGATAATGAATGGCAGCAGCATGGAAAATGCATCACGCATGGCCAATAGATATTTGTTGCCGGAAATACGGGCAGCCAGTGGCATCATCACCCGTTCAAAACTGGAAATCACTCCACTCATCTGTGTCTTACTCCTTCCCCATCAGCTGCAGTGCTTTCGCCAGCACCTTATCTCCGCGGATCATGCCATAATCCTGCATATTGATGACTTCAACCGGACAACGGCCAGCAACGATCTTTTCTACATCCCCCTTCATATGGCGGATCTGAGGCCCCAAGAGTACCACATCTGCATCAGCTGCCCGCTGATCCAGAACCTCGACGCTGAATGCCTCGATATGGACATCCGACAGAGACTTAGCGGCAGCAGCTTCCTGCATCTTCTTAACCAGGATTGAAGTAGACATACCGGCATTGCAGACTAAATAAATGTTCATGTTAATTCCTCCTGAACAAAATTGATATAGACAGTTTTTTCTTGTTCTGTCTTTCTACCTCTTCATTATAGTATTGGTAAACTCCTTTGTCAATAAAAGATATAACTTTTATTTTTATCTTATCTCATTATTGCAGTATAGAATATTATCTTTTTTTCTTTTGTTATATCTTTTATTGACATAAATATGTTTTATAACTATAATGAGAGTTACAAAGCAAGGGAAACCAATTGCAAAACCGCGGAACTACGCATATTATTCCCTTGCCATGAGATAGGAGGAATAGGAATGAAACAGAAGAAACTAGTGCCTCTGATGCTAGCACTAGCGATGAGCACTTATCCACTGACCGTTGGTGCCGCGGATAAGAATGACATGTTTGCCGACCTGCCGGCCAATCATTGGGCCTACAAGGCTGTAAGCGAACTGAATGCAGCCGGCCTTATAACCGGCACCGGCCGTGAACGCCTCGAAAGCAATCAGCTCGTAACCCGCTATCAGATGGCCGAATTGGTAGCCAGTGCCATCGCACATCAAAATCAGGCGGATCGCCCACAGCAAAAAAACATCGCACAATTGAAAAAAGAATTCCAGCAGGAAATTGCCACCATAGAATCATTGGGACAGCGTATCAGCCAGCTGGAACATAAGACCAAGGATAAGTTTTCCCTCCACGGGCATTTCCAGCAAAGTATCGAGCATCAATATCATAAAAACGGCGCGGTTTCCAACTGGTGGGCCAAGGAAATCTATCTGAACCCTGCCGCGCAGCTCCCCGGAGGCTGGCAGTTCAAAGCACAATTCGTCACCAAGATGGGTTCCGACAAAAGCAATGGCTGGAATCAGGAAGAACTCATGCATGGTCAATTATATAACGGCGGCAATAGCCGGGATGAAATCATGCGCCCTGACTACTATTATTTGGAAGGGAATCTGGGCAAGACCGGCCAGTTCATGAAAATCGGTGACTTCCAGCCCTGGGTACAGGCAGGATATGTCATGGGCGCCAACATACAAGGCATTTCTCTGGAACATTGGGGCAAGGGATACAATACGCACTTCTTTGCCGGACGACTGGATGTTTCCAATAATGATCTGGCCATCGGTGCCAGCGCCAATTACGATAATGCTGCCGGTGGCTGGTTCCCTTCTCTTTCCCAACCCTGGAACGACAATGTCCGTGCACACGAAGACTACCGCATTGTCAACAATGCCGCCTCCCACTGGCAGCCAGCACTTTCCCGCGATGGTGTCACGCCCTTGTCCGAGCAGGAGCAGCAGGAAGCCCTTGCTAATGGGGGCACTGGCAGTGACAATGCCCATGCCGGGCTGCAAGATCCATTTCATGATGGCAAAGATACCCGCAAGACCGTATATGCTTTTGTCATTGACAAGACTTTTTCCAAGCGCCTGGACAGCAGCCTGGGTTACTATCGCTACAAATCAGCGGCCTATAATCGTAAGCCCCTGCACATCGGCGCTGCCACGCTCAATTACAAATTAGTACGCAATCTTAATCTGCAGGGCATCTATGCCTTTGGCAGCCAGCATGGAGCCAATAGCCATGACAAAGGTTATATGGTCGATCTCATGTTCCATGGCAATCCCTGGATTCCCAATGACCGTGCCCATTATTTTGGTGCCTATATCGGCTATCATTATCTGGCTCCGGATACGTACATCAAATGCGGTTATGGCGATGATATCGAAAAAGGACAGAAAGGACTGGCCCTCGGCATGTTCTACAATTTCACAGCAAATATGCAACTGGCAGTAAAATACGGCCGTGGTCATTCCCTGACCAATCATAATCTTTTCCGAGAAAAATTCTATAGCTGCTTCTCCGTCTTCTTCTAAAAAATCTGCCCCCAACCTTCCCCAAGACTGTCATGATACAAGGAGGAAAACAATATGAAAAACAAACAACTAGCGCTTGCCGTCTGTGCTCTGCTGCTCTCTGCTGCACCTGTCACCCAGGCTGCTGAAAACCCACTCTTCCAGGATGTCCCCCCCAACCACTGGGCTTATGAAGCCGTGACTAGTTTGGCAAAAGATGGGATTATCACCGGCTATAGCGATGGCAGTTTCCAGGGAGAAAAACTGATCACACGCTATGAAATGGCACAAATTGTAGCCAATGCCCGCACACATATGGACAAGGCTTCCCCTGATGACAAACAGCTGATTGAAGAACTGTCCGATGAGTTCCACAATGATCTTGATGCTTTAGGGGTGCGCGTGCAGAAGCTGGAACGGAAAGTGGACAACGTCCGCCTCACTGGCTCCTTTGCCCAGAAGTACAACAAAGCACATCATCAGGGCATGGAGAATACCAAAGGCAACACTACATCTTACAAGTGGGAGAAGGAATTGGATTTGCACCTGGATGCGGATGTCCCCAAAACCAATATCACCTTCCACAGTAATTTCAAGACCACCTTCCGCGCCGATAACAGCAGCGGCTTCAACAGCGAAGAAGAATCCAAAGATACCTGGAACGGTGGCAACGAGCGCCGGAACACCATGCGGCCGGAAACCTATTATGTTGAAGGCCCACTTGACAAAACCGGCATTCAGGCCTGTTTTGGAGCTTTCATCCCCGATGCTCAGTCCGGCTTTGTCAATCATGCGGCCATGAAAGGTCTGAGCTTTTCCCACGAGAGCAAAAAATACAAGCTCACCCTCTTCGGCGGTCGTCTGGATGTAAAAGATACGGATATGGATGCCACCGAAGGCACCTATACCCACAACCTGACCAATGCAGACATAGACTGGGATGGTCCGAAGGAACTTGTCTCACAGACAGCCGATAAATATGTCCAGAAAGTCTACTATAAAAAAGATGCTTATACATCCACTGACAATACTGCTGCGGCCAACGATTTTGCCCGGCATTCTGCGGTAAAAAAAACCGGCAGTGACCAACCCTATGTGCTTCAGACTGCGACCAGTACAAACAGTGACTGGAATTATGATTGGGACAATGCCATCATCGAAGCACAAAATACCGTAGACAAAACCTACTATGCTACCCGGCATAAATCCCTTTACGGTGGCACTTACAGCCGTCAGCTCACCCCTGCCCTCAATGCTTCCCTAGGCTATTATCGCTACAAATCTGCCGCATATGACAACAGTGCCCTGAATATCGGTGCCCTGACCGCCGATATCCGTCTTTCCCCTAAAATGAATCTCCACAGTACCTATGCACACGGCAGTCAGAAAGGCCACAACGATGCCTGGACGGCAGAATTGCAATTCAACGGTGCACCAGATATGGACAGCAGAGACAAGCATCGCTTTGGTTATTATCTGGCCTACCGCTACCTTGCCCCTGATGCCCTGATCCGTACCATCTATGAAGACGGTGCAGATGAAGGCCAGAAAGGCTGGGAAGCAGGCATTTACTACAACTTTGCTCCGCATCTCCAGTACCAGTTGAAATACTTCAACGGAAAATCCATCACCAGAACAGGGCAGGATCGTGATAAACTCTTCAGCAGCCTTACCTTTGATTTTTAAAAGCGAAAGGAAGTAATCTCATGTATTTCAAACGTTTTGCCACATTGGCAGCAGCTATGTGTCTATGGCAGAGCTCTTGCCTGGCTGGAGCCATCGCCCCAACGCCACTGATCAGCCGGGACATTCCGGCCTATACCTCTGCGGAGCCAGCAAAAACTATCCACGACAGCAATTACCGCACGATATGGCGTGGGGAAGCCCCCGGCTATGTGGCATTCGATCTGAGCAGTCTGCCAGCGGCCCGACGCCAACAGCTGGCTTTGGTCTGGTACAGCGACAGTTATGACTATGATCCCACCATCAAGAACCGCCCTTCCTATGGCCTGCTGAAAAACTATACCATCGAAATAAATAAAGCCCCCGGCGGCAAACTTCCTACCAAGGGCTGGCAAAAACTCGTAGAAGTGAACGACAACCCCCATCACTCAAGGCAACACATACTAAATACCATCGATGCTAACTGGATTCGCCTGCATTTTGACCGCGTGGACAATGCAGGCGGAAAAAACGCCAGCATCAATGTCGATATTCACGATGTCAGCGGCGGGCTTGCCGACGACTGGATTATCTATGGTGATTCCATAACCGCTGGCTGGGGCAACTATTCCAGCAGTCCCTATGGTCCTGCCGGCCAGCTGGTCAATGCCGCCAATCCCATGTACTATCCCATCCTGGAATGCGGCGGCACAGGCAGCATCACCTCCCAGGATGGCCGGGAAAAGATCCAGGATTGGCTGAAGGTCTTCCCCGGTCACTATGTAGGGCTGGCTTTTGGCACCAATGATGCCTGGGGACACAGCAATAATATGGAGCAGTTCGCCGACAATATGAATGAAATCGTCAAAACCATCACCGCAGCAGGCAAAGTTCCTGTCATCGCGAAGATTCCCTGGTCCAGCGAAAAAGCGGTAGCAGATAATGCGCCCGCCTACAACGCCAAGATTGATGAACTCTATGCCAAAAATCATGCGGTCATCCCAGGCCCGGATTTTTGGAACATCTTTAAGGATAAGCGGGAACTTCTGAGTCCGGACGGCGTGCACCCCAGCCCTAAAGGCTATGGCATCATGCGCGCCGCATGGGCAAAAACCATGCTGGAACAACCCCGTGAAGGCTGGAGTCAGGAACTCACCCCGGAACTGGCAAAGGAGGCCGCTAAAAAATGAGAAAAAAAGCATTGTTGGCTATGCTTCTGGCATTAGGAACAGGCACCAGTCCCGGTAATGCGGCCAGCATTAACGCCGATTCCCCACAGATCCAATACTTTGGACGCTGGGAAAGCACTTCTGGTCTCCGCCGCTGCGCTCAGGGAGCTACCTATATCAAAGCCAATTTCACCGGCACCAGCCTATCTGCCGACCTCAATGGCCCCGGTGACTGGTGGCGTGTCAGTATCGATGGCCAGCCCTTCCGTCGTTTCCGCCCCCAAGGCAAAAACACAAAACTGGCGGAAAATCTGCCAGACGGCAACCATAAAGTACTGTTGGTTCGTTCCACTGAAGGCTATATGGGAATCAGCGAATTCCGCGGTTTCATCATCGACGACCATGCCCAGATGCTTCCCCCGGACCCCTTGAAAAAACGTCGGCTGGAATTCGTAGGGGACTCCATCACCGCCGGTGCCAAAAACGATGGGCCGGCCAATGCCCCTTATAATGATATCGAGGATAATGATATGGCCTATGGCCCTCAACTGGCTCGGATGCTCGATGCCGATTACAGCGTATTGGCAAAATCCGGTGAAGGCATTATCCACAACTGGGCCGAAAGTTGGCCTGGAAAGGAGGTGCATACTGCCGATCGCTATGGCTGGGTTCTCTACAGCGACAAAAAATCCCCTGACCATAAACAATGGGACCCCCAAAATTTCCCCGTAGATGGTATCATCATCGCCATGGGCACAAATGATTTCAGCGATAGCGAGCGCAAGCCCACGAAAGAAGAATTCACCCTAGGATATAAAAACCTGATTCGGACTGTACGTGCCCTAAATCCCCATACCCCCATCATCTGCACAGAACCTGTCCCCAGCTGGGTTCCTCCCCATGTACGCAGCTGGATCAAGGAAACCATTACTTCTCTACATCAGCAAGGTGAGCAAAACCTTCACTTCATCCCCCTGAATGAAGGTGCCCCCTTGCTCGATGCCACTGACTACGCCGGCGATAACACCCATCCCCTGAAAACCGGCGCAAAAAAAATAGCCCTTTATCTCAAAGATAAAGTAGCCAGTATATTAGGTTGGTAAAAAAATTCCCTAAGCCCTGAAAATGGCTTAGGGAATTTTTATTATTTAGACCAGACCATGCGCCAGCATGACATTGGCTACCTTGATAAAGGCAGTGATGTTAGCACCGGCTACGAGGTCATCAGGATCTGCATATTTTTCGGCATTGGCCTTGGAGTTCTTGTAGATATTGGCCATGATATCCTGCAGTTTGCCATCAACTTCTTCGAACGTCCACTGCAGGCGTTCGGAGTTCTGGGCCATTTCGAGGGCCGATACGGATACACCGCCCGCGTTGGCTGCCTTGCCCGGGGCAAAGAGCACCTTGTTCTGCTGGAAGTATGCGATAGCTTCAAGCGTAGACGGCATGTTGGCGCCTTCGCCCACGGCGATTACGCCGTTAGCAACGAGAGCCTTAGCACTTTCGAGGTCAATCTCTCCCTGGGTTGCACAGGGCAGAGCCACGTCGCATTTGACCGTCCAGACGCCCTTGCAGCCTTCGTGGTATTCTGCCTGCGGATGCGTTTCCACATATTCCTTGATGCGGCCGCGGCGAACCTGTTTGATTTCCTTGACGGCAGCGAGGTCGATGCCGTTGGGATCATAGACATAACCGTTGGAGTCAGAGCAAGTCACGACTTTCGCACCGAAGGCCTGTGCCTTTTCAATCGCATAGGTAGCCACGTTGCCGGAACCGGATACGACCACCGTCTTATCCTTGAGACTGATATCCTTGGCATCGAGCATGTTCTTGACGAAATATAAGAGGCCATAGCCGGTAGCTTCGGTACGGGCAAGGCTGCCCCAATAGTCCACACGCTTGCCGGTCAGGACGCCGGCATCATAGCTGTCGCGGATGCGCTTATACTGGCCATAGAGATAACCGACTTCACGGCCGCCCACGCCGATATCACCGGCCGGAACGTCCACATCCGGGCCGATATGGCGATAGAGCTCGGTCATAAAGCTCTGGCAGAAATGCATGACTTCGTTATCGGATTTCCCATGCGGATCGAAATCGGAACCCCCCTTGGCGCCGCCGATGGGCAGACCGGACAGGGCATTCTTGAACACCTGCTCGAAGGCCAGGAACTTCAGGATATCAAGATTTACACTGGGATGGAAGCGCAGGCCGCCTTTGTACGGGCCAATGGCGCTGCTCATCTGTACGCGGAAACCGCGGTTCACATGAACTTCACCCTTGTCATCCTGCCAGGGAACACGGAAGGTGATCACCCGCTCCGGCTCGATGATGCGTTCCAGAATCTTTTGTTCCTTAAACTCGGGATGTGCTTCCAATACTGGAATAACGCTCTCCAACACCTTGGATACCGTATTCTTGAACTGCGGCTGGTCCGGATCGCGTTTTGCAATCAGGTCTAACGTATCTTGTACATACTGTTTCATGTCTGCCAAAGTAATCGCTCCTTTGTCTATAAAACTTATACAATTCTGTCTACCGTAAATCATTATACTACATTCTTGCCTGAATGTACACAATTTTATCATAAAGGTGAAAACATCTGTAAATTACAACATATCTGTAAAGATGTCCTTACGCATTCTGCACATACTTCCGTGGCAAGATCTGCAGGAATCTGCTGATATGGCGCCAATGGCCATAGAGGGACTGGGACCAGGACAGGAACAGCTGCTTCTTCGCCCGCGTCAGCCCCACATAAAACAGCCGTGCTTCTTCCTCGAGCCGCTTGCTTTTCTCCGCCTGCATGCTCGGGAAGGTCCCCTCCTGCAAACCTGCCAGGAACACATAGTCAAACTCCGAACCCTTGGCCTGATGGATGGTGATAATGGGAATCTGCGGCTTTTTCGTCAGGGTATCGAGTTCCGTATTGGACAGTGTCGTATAGCGCAGGAAGCGCTCGATGGCATCCAGCGGACGGATGGCCTCATCATCGAGGTCACGTGCCTGCCGGAACAAATCCCGCAGATGTTCCACGCGCTGCGGCTCCTTATGAGCCTCGTAATAATCCTTCATGCCAAAGTCCAGCACGATCTTCCCCAAGAGCTGCCAAGGCCGCAGACGGCTTGCCTGATGGCGGACCTCAGTCAGTTTTTCCGCCCATTCGGTAAACAGATCCTGATATTTGCTCATGATTTCCCGACGTTCTGCTGCATGCGGCCGCAAATCCCGTTCCACGGCATAGAGCAGGATTTCCGCCGTCGCCATGATATCATCAAAGGCATCATGAGAAGACGGGTGGCTGACCTGACAGTATTTGCCCAAAAATTCCAACTTGTGGTTGGGCAGGTTCGGATAGAAGCGCCGGAAGATATCGAGCGTATCATAGAACTGCGGATAATCCAGCTGCGGCATATCGAGCCGCGACAGTTCGCTGCCCAGGATTCGCAGGTCATAGGTGACATTATGCCCTACGAGCACGGCCCCGCGGGCAAAGTCGCAGAAATCCTGCAAGACCTTTTTGGGATCTTCCCCTTCGGCCGCCAATTGCGCATCGGAAAACCCATGAACCTTGAACGAATCTCCCACTTTGGTCAGAGGCTTCAACAGGCGCACGAATTTTTCCTTCACCGAGCCATCCTTGCCCAGTCGGATGCCCGCAATCTGCACGATTTCATCCCGCGTCGTGTCCACCCCCGTGGACTCCACATCGAAGACAATCACATTTTCTGCTTCAATAGCCTGTAAAAGTCCCGCATAGGGATCGCCGGCCTGCCGCGCTTCAGCCTCCACAAAATCCGTGAGCCGGATACCCGCACTGCGGATTTCATCACTGGACAGCTTCTTGATGGTCGCCGGGCCAATGCCCTTGGCAAAACGGTTCAGCACCCGCACGAGACTGGCCACATCGTGCTTGTTGACCGCCAGTTTCAACACCGCCAGCGCATCCTTGACCTCCTGCCGCCGGAAGAACTTCTGCTCGTCAATCAGCATGAAAGGCAAACGCTCGTTATCGGGCAGGAACCGCCCCAAAGCGCGGAAATGTGCCGACAGTTCCTTGTTATAGCGATTGCTGCGCGTCAGGATGCACACCCGGGAATAATTTTCCACGGGCAGCTGCTGTATCGTGTAGTAAATCCATTGCGCCTCCTCGCTGAAATCTGCCGCCCCCTTGAGCACGATGGGCTGGCCGTAGTCATGACTTACTGCCTGTAAGCCGTCCGGATACAGCAGATTCACCCGCTCCGGGAAATAGTTCCGCAGCCAGTCAAACGAGGCATTCAGCAACACCTGCGTGGCCCGGTAGTTTTCGTGCAGCACAATGCGGCGGGGCTGATAGTCCTGCTGGAACCTGCGCAGTACAACCTCCGGATGAGAGCCTCGCCACTCATAGATGGTCTGAAAATAATCCCCGCATAGAAGCAGGCGGCTTGTGCCGAAAATCTGGGAAATGATGCGGTACTCAAGCAAGCTCGTGTCCTGCACCTCATCGATATTGATATAGACAAAGCGCCGCGCCCATTTTGCCGCCACCTCATCCTGCCGGAACAGTTCATCCACCTGCACCAAAAGATCCGTAAAATCCAGCCCATGCAGCTCATGGAGTCGCTCATCATAAAGGGCGGTCTTCTCCGCCCCCCAAATTTGCCACCCTTCGTAAAGCCGCTGATGGAAGTGATAGGAATCATCAATGGCCAGATTCTTCACGCTTTGCGCATCCTCTTTAACCAGCTTGCGCAAAGTTTCCTCATAATCCTGCTGCAGATTGCCGCTGGCAATGGCGTACTCAGCCTTTTTCTCCTTGAGCTGGTTCACGAGATTCTGCACCGCTCGCAGGGGCCATTCCTCATCCACGATTTCCTTCAATAGCCCTTGGCAGTCTGACTCGTCAAATATCGTAAAATCCGTAAAGAGATCCGCATGCCGCTTGGCCTCGGCCTTGATGACCTCATAGCAGAAGCCATGGAAGGTCTTGACCATCACCCGCCGGCCATTTTCCCCGGCCCGGACCTCCACCCGCTCCCGCATTTCCCGGCAGGCCTTGTTGGTAAAGGTCAGACAGAGGATTTCCTCGGGCATGGCCCTGTTTTCTTCAATGATATGTGCAATGCGACAGGCCAGGGTATTGGTCTTGCCCGTCCCAGCCGGTGCCAGCAGGAGAATATTCTTCTCCAGTTCCTCTACGGCTGCTTTTTGTTCCTTGTTCAATTCCTGTAATTCCATAGTTCCTGTGTCACCTTGGTTCATTGGTTCATTCATTCCTGCTGTTGCTGCCGTCTTCTATCGGCACCCTGACGGTTATAATAAGCCGCTTTGTCCCTGTACATCTCATGGTCAGCCAAGGCAATCAGCTCACTCAGACTCAGCTTTTGCGTCTCACCATTATGCGCAATTCCCAAAGACACCGAAAGAACTTTATTCTTGTCGCCCTGCCAATGGCCAAAAGCGACTTTCAGCGCTTGTACAATCGATGGAAGGCTTTCCGGCACGGCTTCTATAATGGCCACAAATTCATCCCCGCCAGTCCTGTATACAGAACCATAGGGCGACAAAACCTGCTTCATGCAGCCGGCAGCCCCGATCAGGAGCTCATCCCCAGCCTCATGCCCCAGATTGTCATTAGCAGCTTTTAGCCCATTCAGATCCATGGAAAGCACCACCAGATCATCCCGCGGATAACCTTTGCTATGGGCACTCAGGAAAATATTGAAACTGTTCCGGTTGAGCAGGCCCGTAAGATTATCATGATGGGCGATATACTGTATTTTTTTCTTATTGTGACGAATGAAAAAAATGTAGGCCAACAAGACGCTTAAAATCGCAATGATGATTCCCGCCACCAGCCAAACGGCCAGCAAATGCTCCACCAGATAATCCTTGAAGGTCATCGGTGCCATCCTGCCCGTATACGCATAAGTGGAAGTGAGACTGAAATCAGCCGGCAGCCTCGATATGCCGCGATTCAATATCGATAACAGCTCGCTATTCCCATGTCTTACAGCAAAGCCACGGCTGATGTAATGCTTCAAAGGAATCGTCTGTAATTCCCGATAACCTGCATGCAGCAGATAAGCATCCTTGCGGAATTGATTGAGGATACAACCATCAGCCTCTCCGCGTTTGACGGCAGTAAGCATTTCCTCGACATTATCGTAATAAACGATTTCCGCCTCAGGATAATAAGCCTTTACATAGGTATCGCCAATCGAATTCTCTCGTTTCACCCCGATACGCCGCAGATTCAGCGCAGAAAAATCGCCCATGTATATCAGATGCATGGGCGTAGTGATAACCTCACTGCTCAGGAACAGACCATCCCGTTCCGCCTGTTGTACATCGTTATTGATGGGAAAAGCCACATCGACAGAACCATTCGCCAGCGCATGAATCAGTTCCTCATAGCTGTTATAGGGAACCCCCTGAAAACGCACTTTATCCTGGATGTTCAGTTTCAGCGCAATTTCCTGCAGGATATCTTTCAGAATACCATTTATCTGCCCTTCATCGTCACAATCCGACAAGGGCAGATAGTCATCTATATACCCCACCGTAATCACCGGATGCGCACTGAGCCAGGCCAGTTCGTCCGCAGGCAGATTGGCCACTACGGCCAGCTTGGAAAAATACGCACTGGCCAGCATATCGGTAAATCTAGGGTTCGTCGCACTTATTTTCCGAAGCGCTGCATTGAGGTCCTGCAAGAGATCCGGACGTTCCTTATTGATGGCCAGATAATAATCCGACTGCCCAATCTGTGCCAGGGGAATCAGGTTCTCATCATCCTGAACCGCATTGTCCGTATCCACTGTGGCCTCCGCCCGCTGTGCCTTAAAATCCTTATAGCGTTTCGCATTACCGCTATAGGTAAGGATGTTCAGCTGATAGCGTCCCTCCTCATTCCAGCGCTGGAGCAGGTCATACATGATCGTATTTGCATTGACACTGACCGTGTGGCCTGCCAGCCCCTCAAGGCCGCTGCCAGCCAGAGGATGATCTGCATGGACATAGATATAATAGTTCTCCGAGCCCATAGCATAATCGGGAAAGAGCATCTTACCAAAGCGTTCCGGCGTCTTTGAAACGCCGGCCATGACATCCACTTCCCCTTTGCACAACTTATCCAGGATAGTCGCCCAGTCCCCATATACATAGGTATAGCTCCAATTCGTATAATAGGACACACGCTGCAGATAGTCATAAGCCATGCCCGATTTGGCCGCATCATCACTCATACCCTGCATGAAGCAGGGCGCTTCCACATAACCAACCCGAACCGGCTTCGTGTCTGGAACTGTATTTCCTGAGGCCCATACCTCCTTAAAAACTGTTTCAACTTCCCCCATCCTGCCGGCTATGCCTAAGAACAGGACAAGACATAAAAAAACACGCAAACAAAGTTTAACCAAACCTACACCCTTTTCCTTATGGCTCAATGTGCTGCCAGCGAAGCCTCAAACACTTCCACGCAGGATTTCTTCTGTTTTGCAGCCAGTATCTCCTCATAGCTGGCCGGCGTCATGCCCATGCGCAGGAATTTCTCATGAAGTCCGATGGTCTGATCGATTGCAGCCCGTGTGATGCCGATTGCTTCTGCTTCTGCTCTGAATTCTTCAGCTGTCATAATAAATCATCCCTTCTGCACATTTTTTACTAACTGTTTATAATATTTCCACCTTTTACGAAAAAATCCTGCTAATTTATATATTTTTCCACTCTTATATGTTCCCCATCCGTATAAAACACCACTGCCCCATCTTCATCCGTCCGATATGTCTTGATCCCTTGCTGTGCAAAACGTTTGACCACATCAGGCTTGGGGTGGCCGAAGCTGTTGTCCGCCCCCACACAAAATACACCATATATTGGCTTCACGGCCTGCAGGAATTCCGGTGAACTTGAGGTGTCGCTGCCATGATGGCCAATTTTTAGCACGGTGCTGGCAGGATTTATGCCCTCTGACAATAACTGCGCTTCTTTTTCCCTAGTCAAATCCCCTGTAAACAGGAAGCTGGCCTTGCCATAACTCACACGATAGACGTTGGAGGCTTCGTTGCCGGTCTTATTATCCCCATCCTTAAGCGGCGGCGCAAACAAGACCTCAATGGTCACGCCGTCCACCACCAGCTGCTCGCCCTGCCGGCCAACATGGAATTTATGCAGCAGCGGATCATTATCTCCGAGCTTCATGCTGCGGGCATAATCGAGCACGCCTTCATCTGCCGTTATCACCTGCGTCACCGGGATTTTCTTCAGGATGGAGCCACAGCCTGCCGCGTGATCTTCATGGGCATGGCTCAGGAAGATGCCATCAAGCCGCAACACGCCATAATGAAGCAGATATGGCACGTCCACCTTTGCGCCGATATCAAAATTGCCATCCCTTGTACCGCCGCAGTCAAACATAAAAGCATGCCCATGGGGCGTAATGATCAGCGCCGCATCTCCCTGTCCCACGTCAATGAAATGCACCTGCAATTTCTTTGGCTTTGCCAGCTGCATACTGATAATAAAGACCAGCAATACCAATGCGCCTATCCCGAGCAGTTTCCGCTTCTGTTTCAACCTGACAGCAGCTTTCTCCCTTTGCTCCTCCGTCAGCAAAAACATCCCCAAACCTGCATAATACAAAGCACTCCAGCCAAAACTCAGGGAAGGAATCCAAACCTGGCTTGCGGGCAGGGCGGCAATCTTGGCCGTCATTTCCGTGACAATGCCCAAAAGCAGGCTGTCGCAGACAAATACTACACTGCCCACAAATGGCAGGATAAAGGCAACAACGCCCGCAAACAGCCCCAACACGATCATCAGTTCCACCAAAGGCATCACAATCAGATTGGCCAGCAGGGAAGACAGGGACAGCTGATTGAAATACCAGGCCAGTATCGGCAATGTCGCTAATTGCGCGGCCATGGTTATGGAGATGCCTGCGGCCAGATACTTACTGCAGCCGTGCTCCCGCATATAGTTCTGCCAAACAGGAGCCAGATACAAAAGCCCTGCCGTGGCCAGAAAGGAGAGCTGAAAACTGATATGAAAGAGCAATAACGGCGAGATAATCAGCATCACCAGCCCGGTCAACAACAAGATTCGCCGGGCATCCCGTTCCCTGTCCAAAGCCAGTGCCACAAAAGCCAAGGCCCCCATAATGGCCGAACGCACTACCGGCGGCACAGCGCCAGCCAACAGACTGTAAACGATAATCAGGGCCACCACCAACACCGCCGTAGCGGCCTTCGGCAGCCGCAGCAACGTGCCAAGCGCGGCCATCACCGCTGCCAGCAGGCTGATATGGGAACCTGACACGGATAATATATGTACGATACCAACGGCCGTAAAATCCTCAACCAGCTCTCTTTTGATGCCATCATAGCCGCCGAACAGCATTGCAAAGATAGCCGCCGCATCGGCTTTGGGCATGCCCTGCTCCATGCGCTCCCGATAATGTCGGCGGATTTCCACCAGCTTGCGCTGGAATACTGCCGTATCCACTGCGGTGACTTTTATCCCCTGTTTTCCCGCTGAAAGTGACGCTGTGATGCCCTGACTTTTCAACAGCATCTTTGTATCAATCTGGCCGGGATTCTGGTAGCCGTGCGGGGAACGCACCTTGCCCGTTACATTTACCTTATCTCCAATCTGCACTGCCGGTGCCTTATGGCTATGGGCATAAATATACAGGCCGCCACTGCCCTTCTGCCAATCCTCCCCTTGCTTTTTTACTCTCGTCACATCAATAAGATAACGCTGTTTCTGCCCGCCCTGAGCGTCTTCGCTCAGACGCGGCTCTTCGCGCAATATTCCCTCCACCTTGACCGTTTCCCGGGCCAAATGGGAAATATCCGATGCTGGCAGGGTATCCACCGCTGAAAAACGCAGCATGCCCAACAGGAAAAACAATAGCGCCAATGCCAGTCCCGTCCATTTCTGTGCACGATAACAACCATAAGCTGACAATATCCCCAATACGATAATGCCTGCCAGTATCATGCCCCATGTCAGATGGACTAGACTCGCCGCAAAAATCCCTGCACCAAGAGAGAACAGCAATATTCCCAGAAAAACTTCCTGCCCTTGCCCAATCTGCATGGCCTTCACGCTTTCTCAAATACAGATCTTATCCTTCAGCTTGGCAAATTTCGCGTCCCCAATGCCGCGGATTTTCTTGATATCCTCGATGGACTGGAACGCCCCTTCCGTTTCCCGGTACTCAATGATCCGCTTGGCCATGGCCGGGCCGATTCCCGGCAAGGTGTCAAGTGCCTTCTCGTCTGCCGTATTGATATTGACCTTTTCCCCAATGTCAGCTGACTTTGACTTGTTTGACCGCTCAGTTTGACTGCCATTTGCGGCGGGATTCTTCTCCGGCACTTTCAGCTGCTGGCCGTCCTTCAAGGCCTGTGCCATATTGACTTTTTCGCTGTCCGCAGTTGGCAGCAGACCGCCGCAAGCATTGACTGCATCGGCCGCCCGCGCTCCCTCCGGCACCTTCACCAAGCCCGGCTTGTTTACCGCCCCCGTCACATAAACCGTAATCTCCTTTGCCGGCAGATTACCGTCACTCGTTCCTGCTGACTCCAGCACCACCGACTGTCCTTCCTGATAAAGCCCATAATAGGTGCCGCCCGCTGCTGCAGCCACGATAATCAGCAGGATAAACATTGCCTTTTTGTACATTGGCATTGCACGTCACCGCCTTTTATCCGTTATGACTATACACCTGCTACTTCGCGGACAAGCAAAAAACTCCTGCCGCAACAGGAGTTTTTCTGCCTATTATTTTAATCAAACCGCATAGAAGTTCACGAGCTTGGCATCCAAAATGCCGTCAATGCCCTTGACATCCTTGAGCACTGCGGCAGGGATATCATGGTCAATGGTCAGTACCATCAAGCTCTTGCCTTCGACTTCCGTCTTGCCCACCTGCATGCCGGAAATATTGATGCCATGAACCCCCAGGAAGGTACCTATCGTACCAATAACGCCCGGTTTGTTGATATGCGGGCAGACGAGGATGCGGGCCTGCGGATCTACGTCCACGCGGAACTTGTTGATGCGCACGATGCGGGCTTCGCTGCCAAAGAGCGTGCCCTGTACCGTCAGCGTCTTGCCGCCGCCAATATCAGCCTTGACCGTAATCAGGTTGGCAAAGTCTTCGGCTTCCTTCTTCTTGACTTCCGTGACCTTGATGCCACGCTCTTTGGCCAGACCAGGAGCATTGACATAGTTGACGTCATTTTCCATGACCGGATTCAAAAGTCCTTTGATCACGGCCGTGGTCAGCATGCCGGTCTTGACTTCCGTGATTTCGCCATTATAGGTGACTTCCACCTTCTTGACCGGTGCTTCAGCCAGGGATGCCACCGTGCCGCCCAGACGCTCAGCCAGCGGCAGATACGGTGCGATGACCTTCATGACCTGCGGGGAAACCGGCGCCATATTGACCGCCGTAGCCACCGGCTCGCCCTTGAGGGCAGCCAGGATGCCTTCGGAAACGTCGAGGGATACACCGACCTGTGCTTCCACCGTGGAAGCACCAAGATGCGGCGTCAGCACGATGCCCGGTACGCCCACCAGCGGATGGTCAGCCCCCACCGGCTCGCTGGTGAATACGTCGATGGCAGCACCGGCTACAATGCCCTGTTTAACTGCTTCGGCCAAATCTTCTTCGACGATGATGCCGCCGCGGGCACAGTTTACAAGGCGCACGCCCTTTTTCATCTTCTTCATCTGCTCCATGCCGATCATGCCCTTGGTATCGGGAGTCAGCGGCATATGCACCGTGATGAAGTCCGCTTGGGTGATGACATCCTCCAGCGTGCCCACCGTCACGCCTAGATCCTTGGCACGGTCTTCATTGATATAAGGATCATAAGCAATGACATTCATATCAAAAGCCATCGCACGTTTGGCTACACCGGAACCGATACGGCCCATACCGATAACGCCCAACGTCTTGTTCCGCAGTTCCACGCCCACATACTTCTTGCGATTCCACTCGCCTTTCTGCATGGTCTCGTTGGCAATGGGGATATTACGGGACATAGCCAGCATCATAGCCATGGTATGTTCCGTTGCAGCGATGGTGTTGCCGCCCGGAGAGTTGATGACGATAATGCCCTTAGCCGTAGCAGCCGGGATATCAATATTATCCACACCGACACCGGCACGGCCGATAATCTTCAGCTTCTCAGCCCGGTTGATGACTTCAGCCGTCACCTTGGAAGCTGAACGCACCATCAAAGCATCATACTGGGGAATAACCTCCAGAAGCTCTTCAGCAGAAATCTTATCCCGCACATCAACTTCAAATTCCTTCTGCAAGAGCTCAATGCCCTTGGGCGAAATACCATCAGCAGCCAAAACCTTCATATCAATCGCTCCTTAAAATCAAAATCAATCACTACTCCATTATAAGGTATCCACATTATAGTATCAAGTGTGTTTTACAGAAAAACACAATTTATTTTTTTTAGCATCTTTTTTAAATTTTTTTCGTAAAATATAAACAATATAACAACAAATTATAACTCATCATACTAATATCAAGAAGATAAACCGTAAATTGTCCATATTTTACAATAATCTATATCTATTATTCTAATTAGTTATGGTATGGGAAAAAAATCACGTTATTCATTGACAAAGCCATAATTAGCACCTATACTATGCTTGTGATGTTAAATTTTGTGATGCTCGAAAAACATAGAATTTACGCGACCTCCAAAGCTTTCATATTATGTTTTTCCGGCTCATCACAGATAAAGACGCATAATTGATTTTTATGCGTAAATAACTCAGAGGAGAGTGTTTAGTTATGGCAAAGAAACCCGTAAAAATCATGGAGACTGTCCTGCGTGATGGTCACCAGTCCCTTTGTGCCACTCGCATGCGCATCGAGGATATGCTTCCCCAGCTGAAAGCCCTCGATGAAGTGGGTTACAAAGCCTTGGAAGCCTGGGGCGGTGCTACTTTCGATACCTGCCTGCGCTTTTTGGGTGAAGATCCCTGGGAACGCCTGGATACGCTGAAGGCCAATCTCAAGACGCCGATCCAGATGCTCCTGCGCGGCCAGAATCTTCTCGGCTATAACCACTACTCCAACGACGTTGTAGAAAAGTTCGTACAGCATGCTTCTGCTCACGGTATCGGCGTATTCCGTATTTTCGATGCCCTGAACGATGTCCGCAATCTGAAGGTTGCCATCGAAGCAGCACTGGCTTGCCCGGAAAAGCCGGAAGTACAGGGATGCCTGGTCTACACCATCAGCCCGGTTCACACCAACGAGAAATTCGTGGAACTGGCCAAGGAATTGCAGGATATGGGCTGCCATTCCGTCTGCATCAAGGATATGTCCGGCCTCTTGAAACCGTATGTTGCGGAAGATCTGGTCAAGAAACTCAAAGCCGCTCTGGACATTCCTGTGGAACTGCACACGCATTGCACCTCCGGTTTCGGCCATGCCACTTACCTCAAAGCCATCGAAGCCGGCGTAGATATCATCGACACGGCTCTGGCTCCGTTCTCCTCTGATACTTCCCAGCCTTGCACGGAAACCATGGTTCGCGCTTTGGAAGGCACGGAATACGATACGGGCATTGACGTGCAGAAGCTCACGCCGATTTCCAAGCACTTCCTCGAAGTCAAGAAACGCGTCATCAACGAATTCAACCTCAAAGGTTATTTCGATATCAACCCGAATGTACTGGACTTCCAGATTCCGGGCGGCATGCTCTCCAACCTGGCTAACCAGCTCAAGGAAGCCGGCATGGAAGACAAATATCAGGAATTGCTGGATGAAATGCCCCGTGTACGTAAAGACCTGGGCTATCCGCCGCTCGTTACGCCGTCTTCCCAGATTGTGGGCACCATGGCAACCTTCAATGTCATGAGCGGCGAACGCTATAAGATGGTTCCGACAGAATTCAAGGATCTGGCCCGCGGCAAATTCGGCCGTACGCCGGTTCCCGTCGACAGAGATTTCCTCACCAAGACGCTGGGCATTGCTCCGGAAGATATCATCGAAGATTGCTCCGTGGAAGATGCTAAAGCTACGACCTTTGCTGAATTCGAAGCAGAGCTCAAGGAAAAAGGCTTCCTGAATCCGTCCGAAGAAGACGTCCTCTCCTATGCCCTGTTCCCGCAGGTTGCCGAGGAATTCTTCCAGAAACATTATCAGAAGGTAACGGCTTACAAGCGTTCCTGATAAAAAGTTTAATACTGCCATGTCACAAAAAAGGACTGACCAGACACCGACTGGTCAGTCCTTTTATAATGCAAAGCAAGATGAAAAATCTCACGATTTTTCATCAGCCCTTACACGAAATCTAACCGATTCTGTGCCTTGCAGGCTTGACTCGCTAAGATTTCATAGTAAAAAGACATCTGATGAGCTGATATTGACTCATCAGATGTCATTCCTTATTTCAGTCGTCCTGCGTACCAGGGCATTTTCATTTCATGCTCCACCGTGGTTTCTTCGGAATGGGCACTCAAAAGCACTGTTTCCTTGGGCAGCGTAAGAATACGCTCTGTGATCTTGCTCAGCAGGGTTTCCTCATCGCCGCCGGGCAAATCAGTGCGGCCATAGCTCTCACGGAACACGCAGTCGCCAACAAAAGCCACGCCATCCTGTTCACTGTAATAGATGCAGCCATCACTGGTATGTCCGGGAACATGACGGAGCTGCAACCGGAAATCAGGCTTGTCCTTCAAGGTGATTACGGCATTATCCGGCAGATAATTCACATCATGCAGGATAATGTCCTTCCCTAACTGATCCGAGAGATTCCAGGCAGGATTCTCAGCGTAGATTTTGCCCTTCTCCTGCATATAGACCTCAGCCCCCCAGGCTTCCTGCAGCTCATTTACGGCAGCGATATGGTCAAAGTGGCCATGCGTCAGCAGGATCTTTTCCATGACAAAACCGCGTTCCTCCGCCACTTTCTTGAGTTTATCGGCTTCGGCTCCCGGATCGATGATGAAACCGTGCTTGCTTTCCTCATCGACGTAGAAATAAACATTGGTAGGCAGATATTTCGTGACTGTAACCTGCAAAATCATTTGACTCACCTCATATTCGTCAGTCCTGATATTCAGCTTTCATCGCGGCAATCTTATCCATGATGCTCTGGGAGAATGCTGCCAGCGCTTCCTTATCCTTATGGTCGCCTTCAAATTTCATTGGCTCGCCGTAGATGACCTTGAGTTTCGGGAAGTGTCCCCCATTGGCAAAAATCTTATCCGTGCCGATAATGGCGGCGGGAACGATGGGAGCCTTGCTCATGGCGGCAATCAGCCCCACACCTGCTTCAGCCTTGCCCAATTTACCCGTGCGGCTGCGGGTGCCTTCCGGAAACAGCCCTAAGCAACGGCCCTCTTTCAAGACCTGCATGGCAGCCTTGATGGCGCCACGATCGGCAGCACCACGCTTTACGGGGAAAGCATGGCAGGCGGTGATCGCCCGGCCAAAGATGGGATTCTTGAAAAGTTCAATCTTGGCCATATAGCTGACCGGCCGATGCAGGAACGTAGCCACCAATGGCGGATCCCAGTTACTCATATGGTTGGCGGCCAGAATCACGGCACCGTCCTTGGGCATATTTTCCCGGCCGTAGATCTCTGCGCGGAAAAATAATTTGAAGAACAAGCCAAATATCAATTGCAATAAACTATATAACATGGAACGCACCTCATTTGCACATAGCAAGGATGCGCTCAACAACTTCGTCGATGGACAGGCCTGTGGTATCCAGCAGCGTTGCATCCTCTGCCTGCACCAAAGGGCTGATTTCCCGTTCGCTGTCGGCCTTGTCCCGGGCAGCGATATCGGCCTTCATCTTTTCCATGTCGATTTCGTATCCCTTTTCCGTGAGCTCCTTGTGGCGGCGGCGGGCACGTTCCTCGATGGAAGCGGTCAGGAAAATCTTCACATCGGCGTTGGGCAGGACGTTGGTGGCAATATCGCGGCCATCCATAAGCACACTACCCCGCTCCCCCATCTTGCGCTGAAGGTCTACCATTTTCTCACGAACAGGACCGAGGGCAGCCACCTGAGATACAATAGCGCTGACTTCCGGCGTACGGATCTGCCCGGTAACATCAGTACCATCCACAGCTACAGTAGTCTTGCCATCCTTGTACTGAAGATCTACATCAATATCCTTGACCACTTCGAGAATCAGCTCGTCGGTGACTTCTTTCTGCTGCTGGAGGGTTTTCCAGGCCACAGCGCGGTACATGGCGCCAGTGTCGATATAGGTATAGCCCAGCTTTTTGGCGGCTAATTGCGCCACCGTGCTCTTGCCTGCGCCGGCAGGGCCGTCGATTGCTACTACTAAGTTCTTCATTTTCTGATTTCCTCCAAAGTCTGATAAAATTCAGGATAAGAGATATTCACGCACTCGGGGTTTTCAATGGCGACGCCTTCACCCACTGCCCCCAGGATAGCCAGAGACATGGCAATGCGGTGGTCGTCATAGGAAAAGGCTGTGGCATGCTGAAGTTTGGCACTGCCATGGATAATAAGGCCATCTTCCCGTTCTTCAATGGACCCCGGTGCCAGCTTGTTGAATTCCTTGGCAATGGCCATCAGGCGGTCGGTTTCCTTCACCCGCAATTCTCCAGCGCCAGTGATAACGGTATCGCCTTTAGCGCAAAGAGCCGCCACAGCAATAACGGGAATCTCGTCAATCAGGCGGGGCATAATTTCCGCCCCAAAGGTGGTGCCTTTGAGTTCGCTGTATTCCACCAGCATATCCGCTGCGGCTTCCCCGCCGCTCGTGCGCTCATTCTGCAGGGTAATCTTAGCGCCCATATCCTTGAGCACATCGAGGATGCCCGTACGGGTGGGGTTGATGCCCACATTCTTCAACAGCAGCTTGCTGCCGGGTACAATGCTGCCTGCCACCAGCCAATAGGCGGCGGAGCTGATGTCACCAGGCACTTCGATTTCTGCCGGCGCCGTGAACTTTTCCACAGGCTGAATGGTTACAGCCGTACCCTCACGCTTGAGCTTTACACCGAAGGCAGCGAGCATCTGCTCCGTATGGTCACGGGAGACAAAGGGTTCATTCACCGTGGTTTCCCCTTCGGCAAACATGCCCGCCAGCAGGATGGCGGATTTCACCTGGGCACTGGCCACAGGGCTGTCATAGTGCATGCCCTGCAGTTTCTTACCTGCGGGCACTACGGTAATGGGCAGCTTGGCATTATTTTCCCGGCCATAAATCTGCGCGCCCATTTTAGACAGGGGCTTGATTACCCGGCCCATGGGGCGCTTATGCAGGGAGGCATCACCCGTAAAAGTGGACAAAAACGGCTGCGCGGCCAAAATTCCCATCAAGAGGCGCAGGGTGGTGCCAGAATTGCCCGCATCCAGAATGGTTGCCGGTTCCGTGAGACCATGCAGGCCATTACCCGTGACAATCAGCTCCGTATCACTGATGAATTCGACTTTTGCGCCCAAAGCTTCCATGCAGGCTGCCGTGGACATGCAGTCCTGAGCATGCAGGAAGTTCTTGATACGCACCGGCGTATCCCCCAAAGCAGAGAACATCACACTGCGATGGGAAATTGACTTGTCACCGGGTATTACGATTTCGCCTTGCAGGCCCTGACGGGCTTTTTCAATCTGGATTTTTTCCATTCTGCCAACCCCTTTTTTATCGGTATATATGATTAATCGTTCCACACACTCCAGTTACCCGCAGCGGCGCCCATCGAGAACGCTGCCTGCAGATTATAGCCGCCGGTGTAAGCGTCCACATCCACCACTTCCCCAGCAAAATACAAGCCTTTGACCAGCTTTGACTCCATGGTCTTGGGATTGATTTCCTTGACGGAAATCCCCCCGGCTGTCACAATGGCCTCAGCTATTGGTCTTGCTTTCGTTATGGTCAAGGGCAAGTGCTGCAAGGTCTGCCCTAAGCGATGGCGTTCTTCCACCGTGATCTGATGGACGGGCTTATCCATTTCCAGGAAGGCCGCATCCAGTACCGGCTCAATGAGCTTGTGGGGCAGTAAGTCCACCATGGCATTGCCCAGCTGCTTGCGCTGATACTTGGCAAAATCCCGCTGCAGACGAGCATCCAACACATCTTCGGCCAATGCCGGCTTCAAATTGAGCTCCAGTTCCACGAAGGCATCGTTCTGCAGTGCTTCCGTGGCGGCCCGGCTCAGGGACAGGATAATGGGGCCTGTGACGCCGAAATGGGTGAACATCATTTCCCCGAACATATCCGTCTTTTTCTCGCCATCCACCAATAGCGTTGCTTTGACATTGCGCAAGGAAAGCCCCTGTACGGATTTTACCCAGTCTTCCTCCGTTTCCAACGGCACCAACGACGGCCGAATATCCATCAAGGTATGGCCCAGTTTCTGAGCCATCTTATAGCCATCCCCCGTTGAGCCGGTGCCGGGATAAGAAGCACCGCCGGTACAGAGGATTACGGCCTCAGCTTTAAGCCTGACCCCGCTTTGCAGGATTACCCCCTTGACCTCGTTATCCTGCACGAGAATATCGCGGACAGGACTGTCGGTTTCAATTTTCACGCCCAGCTCGTGGAGTTTATGCACCATGGCATCCACCACATCCTGGGCCTTGTCGCTGACCGGAAATACCCTTTGTCCCCGTTCCACCTTGGTGGGTACACCGGCAGACTCGAAGAAGTAAATGACATCCTCATTGTCGTAAGCCCGCATGGAGCTGTTGAGGAACTTGCCATTGCCGTGGATATTCTTGATGATTTCCGGCACCGTGGCGGCGTTGGTGATATTACAGCGTCCCTTGCCCGTAATCAGCATCTTCTTGCCGGGACGCTTCATCTTTTCCAATATGGTAACATCGGCCCCGTTCTCCGCCGCCTTGATGGCCGCCATCATGCCTGCGGGCCCGGCACCGATTACAATGATCTTTTTCATGCTTGTTCTATTCCTGCTATATGATAGAGTTCTGCTACCTCGGCATCGGTCAAGGGCCGGTAATGACCGCGCTTGACGCCTGCCAAATTCAGCTTGGCAAAGCGGATGCGCTTCAGCGCCCGCACATCACAGCCGATAGCCGCAAACATCCGGCGCACCTGCCGGTTGCGGCCCTCGTGAATGGTGATTTCCACCTTGGCCTCGTCCTCTACCGTGTCCAATAACCTCACGACAGCAGGAGCCGTCAGACCGTCTTCCAGCCGGATGCCCTGGCGCAATTTGTCCAAGGCATTTTCTGCAGGCACAGGTGCAACCCTGGCCACATAAGTCTTGTTGACCTTATAGCGGGGGTGCAACAGGCCATTCATCAGCTGGCCGTCATTGGAAATCAGCAGCAGGCCCTCCGTATTGTTGTCCAACCGTCCCAGAGGATAAACCCGCTGTTTGACTTCCGGCAGCAGATCCAGCACCGTGCGCCGTCCCCGCTCATCCTTGGCCGTGGACAGATACCCTTTGGGCTTGTTCAAAAGGAAATAGACCTTTTCTTCCGCCAGAGTCAGAGGTTTGCCATCCACGCAGATGCGCTGGCTGCTCTCATATTTACCGCCTAGTTCCATGATAACCTTTCCGTCAACGGTAACCCGGCCGGCCAATATCAGCCCTTCCGCCGCCCGCCGGGAGGCAATGCCTGCTTGGGCAATGATTTTTTGCAAGCGTTCTGCCATCAGAACAGTCCTTTCCAGAAATCACGCAGCCAGTTCAGCAAATTGTCCCAGAAGGAATAATAGGCTACATCCTGGGCTGCCAGCAAATTGATAGCTCCCTGACGCTTGCCGTTATAATAGCAGACCACCTTGCCCACTACATCCCCCTTCTTTATCGGGGCAACGACCTCCTCGGGAACTTCCAGTTTCTTCTCCACCTTGCCGGTCTCCCCGGTCTTTTCCGCAGCTACCAAGGATTCGTCCGCAATGAGTTCAATCTCATCCTGACGGCCATCGGCTACTTTTATCTTGGTCACCACTTCTCCCTTTTTCACCAAGGACTTAGCGTGAACATTCTGGAAGCCGTAATCCAGCAGGGCAATGGAGTCATTCCACATATAATAGCTGTCCAGCACCACGGCCACCAATTGCATGCCATCACGGCGGGCAGCGGAAACCAGACAGCGGCCAGCCGCTTCCGTATAACCGGTCTTGACACCGTTAGCGCCCCGATAGAGCCAGAGCATCTGATTTTCATTGCGCAGTTTCTTGGCGGGATCTTTCACCCAGTCATAGAGGACTTCCTGCTGGCTGACAATCCGTTCAAAGTTAGGCAGGCTGTAACCATAGGCCGCAATCTTAGCCAGATCAAAAGCCGTGGTGTAGTGGTTATCGTCCGGCAGGCCATTTGGATTAGCAAAATGGGTATTATAGGCGCCGATTTCCGCCGCCTTTTCATTCATCATTTCCACAAAGGCGGGCACGGAGCCGGCGATATGCTCGGCAACAGCCACGGTGGCATCATTGCCGGAGTGCATAATCATGCCTTCCAGGAGTTCCCCCAGGGGAATCCTATCCCCCTGCACCAGCCACAAGGTAGATCCTTCCACCCCTTCAGCATTCTTGCTGACCGTGACCATATCGTCCAATTTGCCATGTTCCAATGCCACAATCAGCGTCATCATCTTGGTGGTGCTGGCGGGATAGCGGCGGGCATCGATATCCCGCTCATAGAGCACCTGTCCCGTCACCGCATCCATCACGATTGCCGACCGGGCCGTAAGCTTCTGCAGGGGATCGGCGGGACTGACCACCAGCCCCGGAATCTCCGGCCGCTCCGGCTGCACATAGACCTTATCCTGCAACTCTGCATAAGCAGGGGAAGCAAGGGGCAAATCAAACATCGTAAAGCTTGTGGCGCCTAACAACAAAGCGGCTGCCACGCGGCAAGCAATAGCTCGTCTCAAACAAATACACTCCAATTTTCAAAAATCATAACACTACTATTCTATCATTCCCGCCCCTGCTTGACAATGACAAGTCAACTAAAACATAAAGCCAGCGGGCTGTTGACTGTCAATCTGACTTGTCAAACCGCCCGCTGCTTCTTCATTATGTTCAAGTTTCAGAGAATCAGCGCTTTTTGACCCCCTGCGCTCCCAACACCTTGACCAATTCTGCCAAGGTTTCTTCCGTGTTGTCCAAGGCGCATTCCGGGCCCAGTTTCTGCCAGCGCCCCTGATAGATATAAACCGCATTTTCCCCTGGATGTGCCGCCATCACCTTTTTTATCGCTGCAATAGCCTGTTCATCACCAGCCTTGGGCATCAAATAGTATTCCGGTTTATACTCATCCATCGACCAGATCTTATCGGCCAATATCTTAACCGTATCATCCTTCAAGTCAGCCTTGCCTTGGATGACCACCGGCGTATCCGGCACCAGCGCATTCATGGACTGATAGAACAGCCGCGGGAAAACCGTGACCTCCATCTGCTCCGTATAATCTTCCAATGTCACAAAGCACATGGTTTCCCCTTTTTTCGTGGTGATGCGCTTGCACTCGCTGACCAGCCCTGCCACCCGCAACGTCTGTTTGTCCTTGACGCCGCTGTCCTGCAGGGTTTCCAGCCGGGGCAGATGACCAATCTTGTCCTGATACTGATCCAGGGGATGACCCGTGATATAGAAGCCCGTGTTTTCCTTCTCCCAGGCCAGCCGGGTAAGCACAGGTGCTTCGTCCATATCCGGCAGCTTCATATCCATGGCGGTATCCTCCATGACATCGCCAAAAAGTCCTAACTGCCCATGGGCAAAATCCCGTTGCCGCCGCTGGGCTTCGCCTACCACTTTGTCCAGCACCGCCAACAGCTGGCTGCGCTTAGCCCCCAACGAATCGAACGCACCACATTTGATCAGGCTTTCAATCACGCGCTTGTTGACCGTGGTCATATCCAAGCGCGTACAGAAATCCAACAAGGATTCAAAAGGACCATCCTGCTTCCGGGCGGCCATAATGACCTTGATGGCATTCTCGCCCACGTTGCGCACGGCTGCCAGGCCAAAGCGGATATCCCCCTTATCCACGCCGAACATGATGTCGCTGGCATTGATGTCCGGCGGCAGGATCTTAAGCCCCATGCGATGTGCCAATTCGATATAAACCGGCACCTTCGTGCTGTTATCCATGACGCTCGTGAGCATGGCCGCCATAAATTCGGCAGGATAATGGGCTTTTAAGTACGCAGTCTGCCAGGCAACCAAGGCGTAAGCCGCACTATGGGACTTATTGAAGCCATAGTCGGCAAAATGCGTCAGCAAATCAAAGATGGTATTGGCCAGCTCCGCATCGATGCCATTGCCCGCACAGCCTTTCAGGAAGTTTTCCTTCTGGGCCATCAGGATTTCATGCTTCTTCTTGCCCATGGCACGGCGCAAAAGGTCTGCCTGTCCCAAGGAGAACCCCGCCAGCACCTGCACAATCTGCATGACCTGCTCCTGATAGAGCACCACGCCGAATGTTTCCTTGAGAATAGGTTCCAACAGCGGATGCATATAGGTGACTTCCTTGCGCCCGTGACGGCCACCGATGAAATCATCCACCATGCCGCTGCCCAATGGCCCCGGACGATAGAGGGCTACCGTGGGGATCAGATCGGCAAAATTCCGGGGCGCCAGATTTTTCACCAGATTGGTCATACCAGCAGATTCCATCTGGAACACAGCCCCCGTACGCCCATCGCAGAGCATTTTGGCCGTGAGTTCGTCCTCCAGCGGAATCTTGTTGATATCCACCGTCTCCCCGCGGGAAGCCTTGATATTGTCCAACGTATCGCTGATAACCGTCAAGGTACGCAGGCCCAAAAAGTCCATCTTCAAGAGCCCTAGTTCTTCCACATGGTCCTTGTCAAATTCCGTGACCAGCGTGCCTTCCGAAACAGAAACCGGCAGATAATCCGTCAGCGGATGCTTGGCGATAACCACGCCTGCGGCATGGGTGGAGGAATGACGGGGCAGCCCCTCCACCTTGCGGGCAAAATCAATCAGGCGATGGGCTTCTTCCGAGGATTCATAGAGATTGCGGAATTCCGTGGAAGCCTTCAAGGCCTTGTCCAAGGTCATCTTGAGTTCATTGGGGATCAGCTTGGCAATGGCATCCACCTGGGCATAAGTCATGCCCAACGCCCGGCCCACATCCCGCACGGCACCTTTCGCCGCCATGGTGCCGAAGGTTACAATCTGAGCCACATGGTCGTAGCCATAGCGTTCCTTTACATAGTCAATAACCTCTTCCCGGCGGATATAGCAGAAGTCGATATCGATATCCGGCATGGTCACGCGTTCCGGATTCAGGAAACGCTCGAAGAGCAAATCGTATTTGAGCGGATCGAGATTGGTGATGCCCAGCAGATACGCCACGATACTGCCTGCCGCCGAACCGCGCCCCGGGCCAACGGAAATCCCCTGTTCCCGGGAATGATTGATAAAGTCCCAAACAATCAAAAAATAGCTGTCATAGCCCATGCGATGGATAATGACCAGCTCGTAATCCAGGCGCTCCCGTATTGCCTCTGTGACTTCCGCATAGCGGGAGGGCAGCGCCTGCTCACAGAGCGCCCGCAAATAAGCTTCATCGTCTTTATACGCTTCCGGAATCGGATAATACGGCAACTGGATATGGCCGAACTCAAAATCCACCTGACAGCGCTCGGCAATCCTGGCCGTATTGCTCAGGGCTTCCGGGTGATCCGGGAACAGGGCCGCCATTTCCTCCGGGGATTTCAAATAATAATCATCGCTGTTGAAGCGCATGCGGTCCGGATCGTCCACGGTCTTGCTCATCTGAATGCACAGGAGGATATCGTGGAACTCACTGTCCTCCCGCCGCACATAATGGCTGTCGTTGGTGGCAACCAGTCCCAGTCCATACTTTTCCGCCAGCTCAATCAGGCCTTCATTGGCCATGCGTTCCTCGGGCAGGCCATGATTCTGGATTTCCAGGAAATAATTCTCCTTGCCAAAGATGTCGATATACTCCTGCACCAACCGGTCAGCCTTGTCCTTGTTGTTCTGGATCAGAGCCCGGGGCACATCGCCGGCAATACAGGCCGACAGACAGATAATCCCTTCATGGTACTGCCGCAAGAGTTCCTTATCCACCCGGGGCTTATAGTACATGCCCTCGATATTGGCCAAAGACACCAGCTTCACGAGATTCTTATAGCCCGTCTGATTCTCGGCCAGCAGAATCAGATGGTAATACTTCGTGCCGTTGACCTCCTGCCGCTCCCGGCGGTTACCCGGCGCCAGATAGACCTCACAGCCGATAATCGGCTTGATGCCCTGCTTCTTGCACTCCTTGTAAAAGTCAATGGTGCCATACATCACGCCATGGTCCGTGATGGCCAAGTGCTTCATGCCCAATTCCTTGGCCCGGCTCACCAGATCCTTGATGCGGGCGGCGCCATCGAGCAGACTAAATTCCGTGTGCACATGGAGATGAGCAAAATCTATCGTCTTGACTGCTTCCATAAGTAGTTCCTTCCTAAAATAATCAAAAAACGTTTATCCTTTAGTATAACATAAAACCTTGCCCCCTTGCAGGCTCTTTGCTAAAATATCAGTAAGAACAGTTTTCGGGAGGTGCCCGCTATGACCATACACGGAGCCGTTATCATCGAACAGGGTGTGACCTTTGCCATTATCGCCGTGAAACAATCCGTCACCATGTATACTGCCAGGATGGTGCAGACGCGCCATGAACTGGCCCAGTTCTTCCCCAACATGCCCATCATCCTCATGAGCCAGGACAACAGCGGCACGCCCCATTACTATGGGCGAAAGGATATCGTGGAATTTTTGAAGAGCATACGGCTGGATCAGATTCCCTGGAAGGAATATCATATCTACTGAATGCAAAATGACCTGTCAATCGGCAGGTCATTTTGCATTAAATCAACATATTTACCGTCATGGCATTCTGTTCGGCAGGAGTGGCCGCTCTGTCCGGCAGCCTGCCCATGCGTTCCTTTGCCTGTTCCAGGAGCTTTTTGGCTTTTTCCACTTCCGCAGCATCGCATTGATTCAGCCGCAGGCCGTCCTCCAATTGTTGCAGATCCTGTTCCAGCAGAGCCACAACGGACTGCATATCCCCTTGGGTAGCAGCAGCTGCAATCTGCCGGCGGCGCTTATTCTCGTTAAGAGACACCGTGGTCTTGGAAGAAGTCATGCTCATTTCCCCATCTTCATCAATGGTGACCTGCATTCCCTGAAAGCCCACTTCATCCTTGCGGTTGTTATAAACATCCTCTGCCACCCGCAGGTTGTCGAAGAGCTTCAACCGGCTTTCCTCGTCCGTCAGGCACTTCTGCAGATACTTACCGGAAATCTTTGCCATGCCGGCCTTGACCATGCTGAAATTCTCCTGCAGGTATTTGGTGAGTTCGTTGGTATTGGCAAATTTTTTCTTCTTCTCCCTAGGCTTGCCCAGCATATCCTGCCACCAGTTCTTTTTGTCGGAGCGTTTGAGATGGGACTGCTGGCGCCGATTGCCGTCATCATACTCGGATATGCCCCAGCTTCTCAGGCCACCATCATCCTCGATAATAAAGCCATGGGATTTCACTTTGCGCCCCGACATATTGCCGCCCGTCACATCGGTGTGGGCAATATCGTAAATCAGGGCTTCGTACTCCATGCGCTTCTCCGGATCCTGCTCAATCTGTTTAAGGATTTTGGATGAAATAGACACGTTGTTGGTGCCGGTTCCCGCAAAGGGTGCCGTGCCCACGCTGAACTTGAGATTGGGAAATTTTTCTGCTAGACTTTTCATAACATCAGAGTCTTCTTTTTTATCCGTGGCCCGGGCTTTGGCGAAGCTGTAAGCCGCCTCGGATACATAACTGCCACCTACCTTCACTGGCATGTCGATTACCCCCTTGTAAAAACACCATAACCTCTTTACCCATATATCGGCAATTTTGACTTGTCAATAATACTTATAGCACCAACGGCAGATTTATCGGTGTGAACTGCAAAACTACAACAGAAACTTTTTCACTGATAGAGCATTACAGTCAAACGGAAACGCTGACGCTTTTCGCCTTTTACCACTTCAAATATCAAAGGGTGCCTCTGCCGGATAATGGAAGCTGGCCGCAAAACTGATGCCCTTCTTCTCGGCCCGTTGGCAATAAAGTACGTCCGCAAGCCAGACCTTCCGCCGCTCCCAGGAGGAATCCCGCCCGTCGTTGACCTTCAGCAGGATGTATTCCTTTTTTTGCTTCTGGATATGAGCAGCTTCCCGGCAGGCCTTTTCCAAGACCTGGGCAAACTTTTCCTTATCGATGGGCTTCAAGAGATAATGGAACGCCTGTACATCAAAGGCCTTGGCCATGTATTCCCGATAGCCCGTCACAAAGATGATGATGCTTCGGGCCGCCTGTTCCCGGAAGTCCCCTTTTGAAGTAGTCACTGCCTTTAATTGTAGCGACTAACAACAGCAACATTCAAGGGTTATGGCGCGAATTACCCAATTTGTGGCGTGAACTACTTAATATATCGTACATCAGGTCCATAACTTAACCATCAGCCGCCCTCTCTCCTTGACAAATGCCGGGCAATCCGTCACTATAAAGCTATAGCAAATACGGAGAGGGGATTTTTATCATGGAGATTTTACGTTATATTGTCAATATCATTTGTTTTATTGCCTTGTTTATCACACTGGAAGTAGTCTGGGCCAATGTGCGGAACAACTGGCAGGCCAGGAACCTGTTGGGCTGTGCCGAATATCTGATTGGCGGCGTAACTGTACTGCTGGTGCTGATTGCCCTTAGCGATGCCGCGAACAGCATGTTGCTATAAGAAAAGGGAAGCAAATATGCAGAACTTAATCGACAAACTGGAACGCAATAATGATTTAACAGATGAAGAATTCATCGTCCTGCTTACGGCAGATTCCCCGGAACTTGACGCCTGCCTCGCTGCCCATGCCCGCAAGGTGCGGGAAAAATATTACGGTAAGGACGTCTATATCCGCGGACTGATTGAGTTTACCAATCACTGCCGCAACAACTGCTATTACTGCGGCATCCGGCGGGACAATCCTAACGCCCAGCGATACCGGCTGACCATGGAAGAAATCCTTACCTGCTGCGAAACAGGCCAGCAGCTGGGTTTTCGCACCTTTGTCCTGCAAGGCGGCGAGGATGCTTACTTTACGGACGAACGGCTGGCAGAACTCATCCGCGCCATAAAAAAACGCTGCCCCGATTGCGCCGTAACGCTGTCCATCGGGGAGCGTGAAAAAGATAGCTATGCAAAACTGTTTGCCGCCGGGGCCGAACGCTTCCTGCTGCGCCATGAAACGGCAGACAAGGTCCATTATGAGAGCCTGCACCCGGCAGAAATGTCCTTTGACCACCGGATGAAATGCCTGCAGGATCTGCGGGATATCGGCTATCAGGTTGGCTGCGGCATGATGGTGGGTTCGCCGGGCCAGACCAGCGCCCAACTTTTGCAGGATATGCGTTTCCTGCAGAAGTTCCAGCCGGAAATGGTGGGCATTGGCCCCTTTATCCCCCAGCATGATACACCTCTGGCGGAATATCCGGCAGGAACGGCCAAACTTACGGTGCGGCTGCTTTCCATCATCCGCCTGCTGCTACCCCAGGTCCTGCTGCCTGCCACCACCGCCTTGGGCACCATTGACACCCAAGGCCGGGAAAAAGGCCTGCTGGCCGGCGCCAATGTGCTGATGCCAAACCTATCCCCCACTGCCGTCCGTCAGAAATACGCCCTCTACGACAACAAGATCTGCATGGGAGAAGAAGCCGCCGAATGCGTCAACTGCCTGGCTAAGCGGGTAGCATCCACCGGTTACAAAATCGTCAGTAATCGCGGTGACCATCCAGCATTTGCATCGAAGAAAAACTTGTGAAATATCCATCATCAAGCAGCAATATCCACATTAGCTCCCCGATATTTGCTGGCATCAGCGGATTTCAGATCCTTTTGATAGGGATTGTCCTCATTATAATAACGGATTTGTGTAGAAGTCTCACCACCAGAAATATACGTTCTGCCACATTCCGGGCAGACATCCGTCTTTAGGCGCACACTGGCCCGTACCACTTCACCATTGCCCAGTTCCGCCTTCTGGTAGGCGTTGGATACATGTTCCTGCTCATGACTCATCACCACTGCCGCAGCATTGCCAGGATCGATATGCCCCGCCGCCTTGAACGAAACCATTTCATTGGAGCCATCCTGGTACTTGCGCCGTTTACAGGTCTCACATTCCCCGGGGCTGGACTTACGGCCATTTACATTCTTGTCCTCGTTCTCATCATCCTGTACCGAGAAGGCAGCGCCTGATTCATAGCCACTATCCGCGCTTCCATAACCTCCGTAACTGCTATAGCGATCATAAGGCGAGCTAAAACTCCCGCCAATTCTCATATCTGCCATGATTCACACTTCCTTCCCTGCGCCTACATCTATTACCTGCCCTATGCCATCCTCCAGCGAAACCGTCATCTGTGTTTCGCTGTCAGGCATGGACATTTCTTCTACACTGTAATCCTTCGGCTCAGCTTCCCGTGCCCGGGCTTCCTCATTGTCCACGGAAATCTTGTCATCTTCCTTATCGTCCCGCCTGCGACGATGCTGTTCCAAAGCCGCGGCATTCTTGGCCATGGCATAAAGGTCTTTGTTAAACTCCATCAATTCCTTTTCATCAGCGGGAGATACCTTGCGTCCATGCATGATGCGGGAAGCGGTCTGCATGGCGCGGCTCATCTTGTCATTGGCTTCCTTCATGGCATCACTGCTCTGGCGAGCATTGGCCGCCTCATGGAGCAGGAAGTTATGCAAGGAAACGCCCTTCTTCATATCCTGAATCTGTTTGCTCGTGGCCAACAGCTGTTTCTTCACGTCATCGGAAAGATCAATCCGCTGATTTTCGACTTCGATATATCCCTGCTTCACCGCCCGGCTGACCATATCCGCATTGTCAAAGCTGACGACGAATTTATTGCTGTCACCCTGACGGAAAACGGAAAAATCAATCCGAGTTTCCTCTGTTTTTTCTTTGGCCGCTTTCTCCTTATCCGCCTGCTGCAGTTCATAACCAGCTGAGGAAATATCCACCTCAGCCGTTGAAAACATATCCAGCTTTTCTGTATTCTGTGCCGGAACAGTCATCCCATCCCGCTTGATGCGCTCATTGAGTTTTTTCGCCATAGGCTGGCTGGTGTAATAGTCCAGCTCCTGCCTGGTTATATTCCTTAAGATACGCATAGTCTTATCCTCCCTGATAAATGACCTCAATCCCTCTTATTGGGTATATCGTTCGAAAACCGACTTTACTTAACGATTTTTTGATGATTTTCCAATTGCTTTCTTGAAGTATGATAGCATTTATGCTATCATATAAGAAAGATTTATTAGCATTGGAGCAGTTATGTACACCGTTGAGTTTTATGAAACTTCCGCTGGTGAATCTGACGTTTGGGATTTCTTAGAAGAACTTCGCCTAAAGTCAGTCACCAACAAAGATGCCAGAATACAGTATAATCAAATGGTATTCTATATTGACCTTTTATCCAAAAATGGAACGCGAATGCCGGATAAAATAACCAAGAATATCAATGAAGATATATGGGAATTACGTCCTGGGAACAATCGCGTGTTTTATTTCTATTATCGTGATAATACTTTTGTTTTACTTCACCATTTTCGCAAAAAAAGTATGAAAACGCCCTCACAAGAAATAGAACGTGCTAAAAGAGAACGTGATGATTATAAAAAGAGAAAGGACGCTGATAAGAAATGAGAACTTGGAATGATTATAAAGACCATGTTAAAGCCATTGACCCTGTTGCGAAAAAAGATATCGAAAACATCGAGGAGCTGACCACCATTGTTTCTTCTTTAATTGCCAAAAGGACTGAACTTGGTATAAGTCAGCGTGAACTAGCCGCCGAATGCGGACTCCCCCAATCCTCCGTAGCAAGAATAGAATCCTTTAAAACTACGCCAAAATTCGATACATTATTAAAAATTATGCGTCCATTAGGTTTGAAATTACAAATTGTACCTAGCAACTAAGAATATAAGATGGCGGGCAAGAATTTGACTTGTCCGCCATCTTAATTCTTAGTTGCTTTCTTCATTCACCTTTATATATCGAGCAGCAATTTTTATTAACTGGTCTTTATAATTATACAAACCATCAATGGAATCAAGCTGATATTTTTCTTTATCAGGGGTAACAAAAAATTTTCTCTTCTCTGAAAGATACAATCTACATATCCATTTTCTCGTATTATTGTCAATTAATATGCTAAAATAGGTTTCCGTATCTTTATAGGTGATTTCATGCCCTTCCAATGACGAATGTAGAAGCGTTTTTATTATGAAAAAGCTCTCAACTTCTTCCTTCGTAGTTATAATTTTAGACTTTTCAATAAGTTCATTAGATATGGATTCATCTGTTTGCTCATCCTCTATTTGTTTTTCACCTTCTGTCTTTAGAGCAGTTTTCAAGCGATCATTTATCATTTCATTAACAAATTGTGCAAATGCCTTCTTAACTATAGGACGAAATGAATCTATGACTTTCTGAGTTTTTAAGCCATCATAAACTTTTGACAAAATATATTTGACAAACACATCATCTGGATTAGCTAGCTGCTCGTTAAATATTTGCCGAATTTGACTGCTATATTTTAATTCGGATGCAGAATTTGTAATAGCCTCAATATCAAAAGCTTGTTTTTGAAATTTTTTCAATTCTGGGATCAATGGTTCCTTTATATTTAATATATCAAATTCAAGGAACGGTCTATCATCCATTTTATTACTTTCATCAAGATCAGTATAAAAACGATAAATTATACCGTTGGTTAGAATACCAAATTTCGCCGGTGTTGTAGAAAAATATCTAAAAAGTTGTGAGGAATGTTTATCAAGAGGTTCACCACACCATTTCGCTTCAATTAATATTAATGGTTGGTTATCCTCCCCCATAATTGCATAATCAACTTTTTCACCTTTCTTAATGCCAAAATCTGCGGTATATTCAGGAACAAATTCCAAGGGATTAAATACATCATATCCTAAAATTTGAAAAAACGGCATAATCATAGAAGTTTTTGTTGCTTCTTCTGTTGAGATATTATCTTTCATGGTGTTAATTCTAGCTGAAAACTGTTTAATTTTATCAATGAAATCCATGATAACATCCTCCCCATAACTCAATTTCTTCTATCGTTTGTGAATTACTTCGCGATAAAACTGTAAAATCCTGCCTATGGCTATAATTTCTCCAGCAACCAAAAGTCGTATTCCTCTTTGCCGAACATTTTGTAGGACATGTTGAATAGCCTACCTATCAGCAGTGGGGTCGAATGGGGATGCAAAATTTGACCGGTCAAAAGTCAAATTTCAAATTCACAGCTCAATTTCTGTTCGGAACGCCACTACCGCCTGACCGGTTATTTTTACCTGCACCGGCTGATGGTCTTTGATTTTCACTTGTACCTGCATACCGCCGTCCCTCTTTATGGCCTCGCCCTGCCGGATGGTAAATTTCAGTTCATTATCCTTTTCCAGCTGACGGCAGATACCAAAATGCACCAGATAAGCTCCCAATGGCCCATTGGCATTTCCGGTGACCGGGTCCTCCTGAATGCCAATGGCAGGCGCAAACATTCGGCCGTGAACCAGCACCTCCGCATCTGGATGCAGAGTAAACACATAATAGCCGTTGCAGTCAACTTCGGCGCTAATTTCTGTCAGCTTATCCATGTCAGGCTTTAAGCTGTGCAGAAGTGATTCAGAATTTATCCCTACCATGATTTTGGAATGGCCTGCCGAGGCAATAGCCACCGGACAATCTTTGCGCAGAGAGTCCTGCGCTATGCCCAGTGCTTCCGCTATGCGCTTTACCAATGGCTCTGGAAAGGGTTCAGACACCTCCGGCTTGCCCTGAGTCATAACGATGGAAAAATCCTCCCCCTCCTGCATGATATCTACTGGCAGTATCCCCGCTTTTGTCTTTTGCATGCCCCGTCCAGACACAACACTGCCCTCAATGGCCCGCACATAATGGGCTGCTATAGTGGCATGACCGCACAGCGGGACTTCTGTGGTAGGCGTGAAGAAGCGCACCTCTACATCGGCCTCAGCTTCGTTTGCCTGCAGGATAAAGGCCGTTTCGGAGTTGTTCATTTCCCGGGCAATGTGCTGCATCTGCTCATCGGTCAAGCCATCGGCATTAGGCACTACCCCTGCCGGATTTCCGTGGAAGCGCTCCCGTGTAAATGAATCCACCTGGTACAATCTGTATGTTTTCATCAGCAATTCCTCCGCTGATTTGACTTGTCAAACACACTGCATAAAATTTGACCGGTCAATTGACCAGTCAAAAGTCAAATGTCAAAAACGGCCACCGCACTACATATGCGATGGCCGTTCTATCATGCAATCTTAGAGCTGGGGGCCTGCGGAAACCAGAGCCTGGCCTGCTTCGTTGTTCTTCGTGTATTTGTCGAAGTTCTTGATGAAGCGCTGAGCGAGGTCTTTGGCCTTTGCTTCCCAGTCAGCCGGGTTAGCATAAGTATCCTTCGGATCGAGGATATTGGTGTCTACGCCTTCGAGTTCCGTCGGTACTTCGAGGTTGAAGAACGGAATCTTCTTGGTGGGAGCCTTCTTGATGGCGCCGCTGTGGATAGCGTCGATGATGCCACGGGTATCCTTGATGGAGATACGCTTGCCGGAGCCGTTCCAGCCCGTGTTCACGAGGTATGCCTTCGTGCCGTTGGCTTCCATCTTCTTAACCAGTTCTTCTGCGTACTTGGTCGGATGCAGTTCGAGGAATGCCTGACCGAAGCAAGCGGAGAACGTCGGCGTCGGTTCGGTGATGCCACGTTCCGTACCAGCCAGTTTAGCCGTGAAGCCGGAGAGGAAGTAGTACTTCGTTTGTTCCGGAGTCAGGATGGAAACCGGGGGCAGTACGCCGAAAGCATCTGCGGACAGGAAGATAACACTCTTGGCTGCCGGAGCTGCGCTCTTGTCGTTGACAAAGCCCTTAACGGTGCCTTTGATATGATCGATAGGATAGGATACACGGGTGTTTTCCGTGATGGTCTTATCGGCAAAGTCGATGTTGCCCTTGTCATCGAGGGTTACGTTTTCGAGGAGGGCGTTGCGCTTGATGGCGCCATAGATGTCCGGTTCGGATTCCATGTCGAGGTTGATAACCTTGGCATAGCAGCCGCCTTCAAAGTTGAATACGCCTTCATCATCCCAGCCGTGTTCGTCATCGCCAATCAGCAGGCGTTTCGGATCCGTAGACAGGGTGGTTTTACCCGTGCCGGAGAGACCGAAAAAGATAGCCGTATTCTGGCCCTGCTTGTCGGTGTTGGCGGAGCAGTGCATAGCAGCAATGCCCTTGAGCGGCAGGAAGTAGTTCATCATGGAGAACATGCCCTTCTTCATCTCACCGCCGTACCAGGTGTTGATGATGACCTGTTCGCGGCTCGTGAGGTTGAATACTACGGCCGTTTCGGAATGCAGGCCCAATTCCTGATAGTTTTCTACTTTAGCCTTGGAAGCGTTGTAAACCACGAAGTCCGGCTTGAAGTTTGCCAGTTCTTCTTCCGTCGGCTGGATGAACATATTGGTTACGAAATGTGCCTGCCAAGCAACTTCTACGATGAAGCGTACAGCCATGCGGGTGTCTTTGTTGGCACCGCAGAAAGCATCTACAACGTAGAGTTTCTTGTTGGACAGTTCCTTCTTAGCGATTTCTTTCAGAGCGTTCCAGGTTTCCGGCGTAGCTCTGTGGTTATCGTTATGATAGTCTTCGGAATCCCACCATACAGTGTCATGGGAAGTCTCATCATCCACGATGAATTTATCTTTAGGCGAACGGCCGGTGAAAATACCAGTCTTTACGTTGACAGCACCCAGTTCGGAAACCTGGCCCTGTTCGTAGCCCGTCAAACCTTCTTTAGTCTCTTCTTCAAAAAGCGTCTTGTAAGACGGATTGTGGAGAATTTCAGTCGTACCAGTGATGCCATATTGGCTAAGATCGATGTTTGCCATTTTACATTCAACCTCTTTCGTAAAAAAGATACTTTTCGCAGTTTGAGAAGCTTTTCACATTTGACTTCTCGCCACGCATATTATATTAGCTTATTTTTCCATAAATGTCAACTATTTTCTGCTCAAATTACAAAAATGACATTTATCCAAATTATTTGATAATATATTTTTTTCTTGAATCAATAAACAGAGGACTGAAACAATCACTATCGATTGTCCCAGTCCTCTGTTGCGCTGCCTAACCGTGACGCTCCTTGAGCAATACCTTGACCTGCCGCAGGAAGTCAATCATGCTGCAGGCAATCACATTCTTCTCGCTCATGAGTTCCTTGAGCCCCAGGATGTTGGCCCGCATGGACTTGACCAGGCCGCCCACGGAATTCGTGCCATCCGATACGCTGCCCATCATATCGCTGGTACGCTGGATTCCCGCCACAATCTTGCTGCTGTAATCATTTACGCTTTTCGTGCTCTCAGCCACATTGGCAAAACTTTCCTGCACCCGATCCACAAAGGCAGCATTCTCCGCCGCCTTTTCCTTGGTTTCATCAATGACCTTATTGAGCTCCACCAACGTCTGCCGCAGGGAGCTGATATTCGCATCAATCCCCTCAACCATGCCTTTGGTAGAAGCCGCCAGCTCACGGATATTTTCAGCAACTACACTGAAACCGCGGCCGGCCTCTCCTGCCCGGGCAGCCTCGATGGAAGCGTTCAGGGACAGGAGATTTGTGCGGGTGGCAATGCCCTCGATGCCCTCTGACATCTTATTGATATTGTCGAAGTTATCCTCCAACTGCTGGAAAACCTGCATGATGCTGTCGAGCTTTTCGCCGATTTCCTGGGTTTTGACGGACAAAGTCCCCACATCGCTGCCAGCGTTATGGACGACCTCATGGGCATCCTTCATGATGGTGGAGATATTCTGCGCATAATCATTCAGGGAATTGAAATTATCATTGAGGGAGGAAAAATCTTCATTGACCTGACCGATACCCGCATAGGTCTCCCCCATCTTGTGGATGTACTCGGCAATGCCTGCCTCCGCTTCCGTCAGTTCCCCCATGCGCTCATCCAGGTAATTGATGCCATAAATGAGCTGCTTATCATTGTTTTCATTATTTTTGACCGTATCATGATAGGGTGCAGATTTATGCTGTGCCTGTACTGCTGGTTTATGGTTAAAGGACGCCTGCTCTGCCGCCTGATTGGCGGCCGCTTTTTCCTTGGCCCGCTGATTGTAGAGCGGTTCCTTTGACTTGCCGAAATTAAAGAATCCCATAGCCGTCTCTCCTTATTCAAACACCGCCGCAATCATCGTCTGATTGAAATGCTGCTCATAGATCTGCTCGCCATAACCACCCCAGCCAACATAACTCCCCAGCACCCTTCCCATGCTCTGGAAGAACTCATCCGCATAGCCTTCACTCTCAAAGAGCAGGGTGCGGGCCAGACAGTTTACCATAATGGACATTGACGGATGCGGCACATCATGGTGTATCCGCTCCATGGTCTGGCGGTTCACCTGCCGGTAGTCATCAGGCTGCAGCATGACAATCTGGTCATTCTCATAGATGCGGGCATGATATTTCATGGACCGATGGTCGGAATCGATATCGTCATTGGCAATGATATACATATCCTTGCCGATAATGCGCCCCACGGGATTGCTGTCCAGGAAATTGCGGTTCATCTGGGAAACGGAAATACCATGCATCCTGGCTTCCATTTCCGCTGCCGCAGAACCATCGTAGCCCATGACCTTGCGGGAGAAAGCATCCACCTGGGTGGCCGTAAGAGGATCGCAGATAGGCTTGTAGATGTTCTCCCGATAAAGATGGATTCGGCCGCCTAAGTTCCGCAGGATGACAAATATGCAGGCCTTGTCATATACCTTGCCATTCAAGGAGACGTAGGTTTTTTCTGCCAATCCCCGGTCGCCAGCCGTCCCGCCAAAGACGGGAATCCTTTCCTTGCGCAGTACCGAATTGAGCACCGCCAGCACCGATTCCTCGCAGGCAATCAGGCCATTGGTGGCAGTCAGGCAAATCGTATCGCCGCTGCCATGATGGCCAAAGGAACGCACGGCATCCTGCACCCGTCCTACATATTTCAGCGGACAGTGATCCGCCTCCTCCAGGACATCTGCTACGCATTCCACGCCACTTTGCACCGCCAGCACTTCCAGAGTATCGTGAAAAATCCCTTCATGGGAAAAAGCCGCAATGGAAGTTGTCCCCATGACAATGCTGCGCGGAAAGCGCTGATGCAATTTCTCGGTGGTTTCCTTAAAGGCATCCACCGCAGTGGTAAACCAGACAAACTTGGGCTCTGTCATTCCCTGACAGGCAGTGTCAATCGCAGCATTTACCGGCTTGGCTGCGCTGCGGCCGATTTTATGATCCATATTCCACGTACCACCTTCCGTATGTCCTCAATTCCATTACACACTACTTTGCTTGCTTCGACGCAAATCCACCAAAATCCTGCCATAAAACAAGGTCTGACCAGTCAATTTTTTGACCGGTCAGACCTTTCAGCAAAAGCCTATTATTTTTTGACGAAATCCAATACGGCCTCCGCCATCTTATCCTTTTCGCATACGCCTTTATGACGTACTTCCTTTGTCTTGAGGGCTGCCAAACCTGCAGGAATGGGCTGTTCATTCAGGGACTGCAGCTTGTCCAGCAGGCCGAATTCATCAAGGCCGGCTGTCTCTGCCTGCAGGGCTTCCAGCACGCTGCCATTGAACTTGTAGGGGCTGGCCGTGGAAACCACCACCATCACATGGTCATCCTTCGTCTCATGGCGATAGTTTTTCGCCACCTGATAAGCCACCGCCGTATGGGTGTCCAGCACATACTTATGCTGTTCGTAGACCTGACGGATGCAGGCCTTGGTGGCATTGTCATCCACAAAATCGGCCCAGAAGAATTCCTTGATCTTGCCACGGGTGTCCTTGTCCACTTCATAGTTACCCGTCTTGGCCAACTCAGCCATCCAGCCGGCCACCTGTTCCTTATTGCCCGTCACATGATAGAGCAGGCGTTCCAGATTGCTGGAAATCAGGATATCCATGGAAGGCGTGATTGTCTTATAGAAATCACGGTTGCGGTCATAACGGCCCGTCTGCAGGAAATCCGTCAGCACGTTATTGGCATTGGAGGCACAGATGAGCTTATGGACAGGCAGCCCCATCTGCTTGGCATAGAAGCCCGCCAGGATATTGCCGAAGTTGCCCGTAGGCACGGTGAAGTTGACTTCTTCTCCGGCTTTGATTGTCCCAGCCTTGCGCAGATCTGCATAGGCGCTGAAATAGTAGACAATCTGCGGCACAAGACGCCCCCAGTTGATGGAGTTGGCCGAAGACAGCTTCACATTGGCCTGCGCCAGCTTCTCCGCAAATTCCTTATCACCAAAGATGACCTTGACGCCGCTCTGAGCATCGTCAAAGTTGCCCTTGACCGCCGTCACATTGACATTGCTGCCTTCCTGGGTGAGCATCTGCAGCTGCTGGATCTGGCTGACACCGCCTTCCGGATAGAAGACCATGATGGAAATCTGGTCCACATCCTTGAAGCCCTCCAGCGCAGCTTTACCCGTATCGCCGGAAGTCGCCACCAGAATCAACACATCCGACTTTTCCCCGGTCTTCTTGAGCGCTGTGCTCATAAGCTGGGGCAGCAGCTGCAAGGCCATATCCTTGAATGCACTCGTAGGGCCATGCCAGAGTTCCAAAACCTGCATATTGCCCAGATCCGTCACCGGAGCCCGGTCTTCACAGTCAAACTTGCCCTGGCCATAGGCATTATTGACACAGGTCTTTATTTCCTCAGCCGTATAATCCGTCAAGAATAAGCTCAGTACCTTTGCAGCCCGTTCCTCATAGGAAAGAGGCAGCAAATCTTCAATGAATGACTGGTCAACCTGCGGCAAACTGTCCGGCACGAACAAACCGCCGTCCGTTGCCAGCCCTTTGATAATGGCCTGAGCCGAAGTAAGCTTAACATTTTCTCCCCGGGTACTGCTGTAATTCAATCAAACCGCCTCTTTCCTACTATATAAATAACACTTATCTGCTGACTGATGCCACCGTGGCTTTGGCCGCCTGCACCAAATCCGCAGGCTTCAGGATAATCTGCTCTCCGCGCTTGCCGGCGCTGATGGCAATGACCTCCTGCGCCTCGGCACTGACATCGAGATACACAGGATAATCCTTCTTTGCCCCCAAAGGAGAACAACCGCCCCGGATATAACCGGTCAAACCAAAGACTTCCTTCAGATGCACCATTTCCACGCGCTTGTTGCCCGAAGCTGCGGCCAGCGCCTTGAGATCCAGCTCCCCGCCACCGGGGATCACCGCCATCAGCACGCCATTCTTATCGCCACGGCACACCAAGGTCTTATAGACCATCTCGATGGGCATGCCCACGGACTCAGCCACATGCACCGCGGACAGGTCATTTTCATCCACCTCATAGGTCTTCAGCTCATAGCTGATGCCTAACGTGTCCAAAATCCTTGCTGCATTGGTCTTTGCTTCTTTTTTCTTTTTTGCCATTTTTACTTACACCTTGTTTCCAAAAACTTTACCTCTCCTATTATACATTTGTTTTACATATTTTGCCACATAAAAATAAATTTATTTCTAAAAATGTAAATCCATGTTTACACTGGCAAAATAAAAGAGCCGCTGATAAGTCAAATATCAGCAGCCCACTGAAACATTTAATCCAACCAGTGATGCTTCCGATGGCTTTCCAGGAAATCCACCAGCTCATCTTCCGGCAGTGGCCGGGAGAAGTAATAGCCCTGCTCATACTCACAACCAATTTGCGCCAGCTGCTGAGCCATATGCTTATCCTCCACACCTTCCACAATGATGTCCATCTTTTCTTCCTGGAACATATGCATCACATGGATCAGCATATGACTGTTGCTGCGGAAATATGCCCAAATCAGCTGCATATCGATTTTCACCATGGCAAATGGCAGGTTGATGACCCGGACAATATTGGAAGTTCCGGCGCCAAAATCATCCAACAAGAAGCTGACACCGCAATTTTTCAACCGCCGCATCTGCTCCAACAGGGAATCCATATCCCCAGTAGCCGATTCCGTAACCTCCAGCCTGATTTTATCCATGGATATACGATGCCGCACCGCGATGCGCTCCAACTCATCACCAAGATTGTAGTTCAAGCACTGAGCCGGAGAAATATTGACCGTCAGGAAATCTATGCCCAAAGCATCCAAATCATGCGTACTGATAAAATGACAAGTCTTGGCAAAAATCTGCCGTCCCAGCTCCATAATGTTCCCATCTGTTTCCGCCACAGGAATAAATTCATGCGGCGGTATATAGCCCAACTCCTCGTCATACAGACGGGCCAACACTTCCACAGCGCCGATACGGTCTTCCCGGACAGAATACAGAGGCTGCAGATGAATTTCCATCTTATTTTCCCGCAGAGCGCTCCCCAAAATAACACGAACTTTTTCCTGCCGCTTGAGCTGCTCCAGCAGTGCTTCATCTGCCGCGTATACATCCGTCATATCACGACGGTGCGCCTCCTTGAAAGCCTCCTCCAGACATTCCACCACACTATGGACCTGCTTCTTGGGCACACTCTTGGAAATATACACCATGTTTATGCCCAAAGCCGCCTTGGCTCCGCCACTGTCTGCCCAGGGATAGCAGAAGCGCTCACTGATTTTTTCTGCCATGCTCTGAACATCAATGTAATCCAGCGTATGATTCAATAACGCCATATAACCATTGCCCAGATAAAATACCTGGAATCCCGGAAACTGAACCTCCAGCCACTTGCCAATATCCAGCAAACTTTTATACATCGTACTAGCGCCATAAAATGTTTTGAAAGAAGAATAATTTTTTATTCCGATACCAAAGCAGGAAAATTCCTTTTCCTGCAATACCAATTCCGATACCATCTCCACAAAAGCTGACTTATTAAAGACATCTACCATTCGATCCCGGAAGGAATCCGGATTCTGGGCAGTCAGATAGATAATCAGAATTGCCATCAGACTGAAAAAACTGGTTACCAGCGTATTCATAAAGGAGTGGCGCATAATCAGCCCCACCGCCAGAATCACATTACAGGTATACAATCCAGCCTGCAACCTGAATGCCGTCTCCTTCCGGCAACGAAGCAACACCACCACTGAAGCTACAATGTAAAACCAGGTACTTACATATATGGCATTATAATAAGCCAGGTTATGGTAGCCTGTCACAGGGTCCATGGTAAAAATGGCTCCTGTCCATGGCGTGGAAGCGATCAGCAGGCAAACCAATACTGCCGGAAGCCCCATAAACAAAGTAAATTTTCGCCCCCACCTCAGGGAAGCATTCACCACTTCGGAAGCATAGACAAACAGCAGCCAGCCACGCAGAATAAAACTAAAAAAGTACGCAATATTCAGTCCATATGAAAAAAAAACAGGATAATCGCGCCATACCTCATTCAATTCACAAGCCCAGATATCCGTAATGGTCATGATAAGATTCATCATCATAACCCACCAGAAACTACGGCCCTGCCGGGTGGGCAGCTGGCGCCGCAGATAATACAGAATCATCAGGATAAGCTGCACCGGAATCGTAGCCAAGGCAAAATCATAATTATAGTTGCTAAGCCAATTCCACATAAAAATTCCCCTTGCCGTAAACCTCAAATCTCCATATGATTAAAGGTTTCGCCAAAGGGAATCTTATTTCCTGCAAATATTTAATTAATGATGCCGAAAGCCTGCAGGGCGAGGATCACCATGATAACTGGTGCCACATAGCGAATGACCACCCGATAGAGGCCTTTACGCGGCATGGGGCTTCCATCTGCTTCCATTTCCCCAATGATCCATTCCGGCTTCACCAGCCAGCCGATCAGGATGGCCGACAAGAAGGCGATGATAGGCATCATGCAGGCGGTGCTGATATAGTCCATGAGATCCAGCAGCTGCCCCGTGGAACCATTCGGCAGTCCCACTTCCACATAGAACAGGCTGTAGCCTAAAGCAATAACTACGGTAATAACCGTATAGAACGCGCTGACAATCAGCGTCACCTTCTTACGCTCTGCATGGAAGATTTCCATGCAGTTGGCTACAATGGCCTCCAATACGGAAATACAGCTGGTTAAAGCCGCAAAGATAGCCATCATGAAGAAAGCCGCACCGATAACAATACCGATAATCCCCAGGGAATTGAAAACCTTTGGCAAGGAAACAAACATGAGTTTCGGCCCGGCTGCCATGCCCTCCACACCGGAAAAGGCGAAGATAGCAGGAATGATCATCATACCGGCCAATACCGCCACCGCCGTATCCACAATGGCAATCTGGGACACGGATTGATTGAGATTCACGTCCTTCTTGACATAGGAACCATAGGTAATCATGATGCCCATGGCTACAGACAGAGAATAGAACATCTGACTCATGGCATCCAGCACAATCTGGATGTACTTGCTAAGTGTCATACCTTCAAAATTCGGCAGGAAGTAAATCGCCAAGCCCTGCAATCCGGTTCTGATCGTTCCATCAGGCTCATGTACCTCCAAAGTCAGCACATACATAGAAATCAAAATGACGGTAACCAACAGGACCGGCATGATAATACGGGAAGATGCCTCTATGCCCCTTTCCACACCGCGATAAACAACAAAGGCCGTGGCCAACATGAAGATGGCCGCATAAATGCCAGACTCCACAGGATTCGTGATAAAGCCCACAAAATAATCATCCTGCGCCGCAGCTGCCCCGACTCCTGTCAGGAATGTCACCGCATACTTGGTAATCCAGCCGCCGATAACCGCATAATAAGTCATGATGATTGCCGGTACTAAGAACGTCAGGATGCCCAAAAATTTCCAGCCAGGCTTCATGGCTCCATAAGCCTTGATGGAACTGAGCTGTGTCTTACGCCCGATAGCCAAATCAGAAGACAACAGTGCGTAGCCAAAGGTCACAAGCAAAATCAGATACGTCAGCAGAAAAATTCCGCCGCCATCCTTCGCGGCAAAATACGGAAAGCGCCAAAGATTGCCTACGCCAACGGCGGAAGCCGCCGCTGCCAGAACGAAGCCAAGCTGGCCGGAAAAGCTGCTGTCCTTGCTGTTTTTCTCATTCATATACATCACCTCTAATCGTTAATGATATTATTATACACCTTTACAGTGATTTGTAAAGGTTTTTATTATAAATATATACTTTTGTCCATTTATGGCTAACATCACTTTTAGTCATAAGAAGAAAAGCAGCCGCAATCCATGCCTATCGGACAGGGATCACGGCTGACTTTGCCTGTTTTATGCTCCGCTCAATATGGACATTTGTTTCACGTCAGTCTTCATCCGGATTTTCCAAAATCCGTTCAATCTTATTTTTCATGACTTCAAAGGCCACATCGTTAAGACCGCTGTTGAGGACAATATCCGCCACATTGCGGGTGGGTTCCACATAGAGATAGTGCATGGGCTTTACCGTTGCCAGATAATGCTCGATGATATCCTGCAGCTCCCGGCCCCGTTCTTCCATATCCCGCACCACGCGGCGCAGAATGCGTTCATCGGCATCCGCTTCCACGAAAATCTTTATGTCAAACATATCCCGCAGGCGCTCGTCCTGAAAGATCAGGATGCCTTCCACCACAATAACGCGGCTGGGATTGATGGTCACCGTTTTGTCCGAACGATTATGTTGGGTAAAGTCATACACCGGACATTTGATGCTCTGCCCCTTGCGCAGGGCATCGAGATGCTCCACCAATAAGTCCGTTTCCAAAGCCTGGGGATGGTCGTAATTGATCTTGCGGCGTTCCTCCATGGATAAAGCATCGTTGGCACGATAGTAATTGTCATGATATATGACCGTTATGTTATCACCAAAAAAGTTTTTCAAGCGATTGGTAAAGGTGGATTTGCCCGAACCCGAGCCGCCCGCAATACCAATAATCGTTGTCTTCATTTGGCGCAACACCTCCTTTGGGTAATTCAGCATTAGTAACGATTATAGCACAAAACTCATTCTTCCGCTAGTATTTCATAGAGCTCCATTATCTCCCGTATTCTTTTGGTTTCAACAGCACTCAACTCATGACGGCGCGACTTGCCACCACTCTTATAATAGACAATATAACCGCCGCCAACACTCAAGATTCGTTTGAATGCATCAACAACTGCCTTATTGGCATTCAGGGAGTAACTTTCAGTCAACCACTCTGCATCAGAGGCCATATGCTTATTCAGTTTTGACGGATCAAACGCAATGGTTGTCGTCTGACCGCCCGCCACAATATCCAAGTGATCCCCCTTTATCCAGGCTGTCTGCAATGGATCGCTGATATGATAATAATAATATACATCATAAGCGATCATGCATTTTCCGTTCCCCGCTATCACAAAAGGACGCAGATAAACCCCCGGCTCCGGCTTTTTCGGCCATCTATGCCTATAATAAGTCATACCCCCAACGGTTTCCGCACTCATACTGTCCTTTAGTTCCCGGGATTTTTTCTCCTTGGCTTCTGCTGCCGCCTTCGCCTTTGCCTCTTCCTGACGGCGGATTTCTTCCTCCCGGGCCCTTTGAGCCTCCCGCTCCAGCTCCTCCGGCGTCTTTTCCCTTAATTTCTCTGCCTGCAGCTGTTCCTGTTGCAGTTTCTGCTGCTGATCAAAATAGTAATAAGCCGCGCCGCCCACAACCATAATGCATAAATACACTGCCACCGCACCGATAATAAGATTTCGCTTCGTCACCACCCTCACCCCCTCCGTTACCTTCATATTTTGCCAAGAAAGGAAAAAATCCTGCTCCCCAAGCGCTAAAATGACCGGTCAAATTGACCGGTCATCCCATTCTGACTTTTACTTCGTCAGCTTATAGTATTTTTTCTTGCCCTTTTTCACAATGGCTTCGCCATCCTTGAAATCAGCCTCTGCCAGCACATAATCCGCATCGCTGACCTTTTCGTCATTCAGGGACAGGCCATTTTGCTGAATCAGACGGCGGCCTTCGCCCTTGGAAGCAAAGACTTTGCCAGCCACCAGCACATCGAGCAGCTTCTGACCGACTTCCGCCTTAACTTCCGGAATGTCAGCGCCGGCACCGCTGCCACCAAACATGGCTTCGGCAGATGCCTGTGCCTTGTTGGCCTCTTCTTCGCCGTGGACGATTTTCGTCACTTCATAAGCCAATACCTTCTTGGCCTCATTGATAGCAGCATCCTTGAGTGCACCCAAGCGGCGAACCTCATCCATGGGCAGGAAGGTCAGCAACGCCAGGCAGTTTTCTACGTCTGCATCATCCACATTGCGCCAGTACTGGTAGAACTCGTAGGGGCTGGTCTTCTCGGCATCGAGCCAGAGGGCACCGCCGGCAGTCTTGCCCATCTTCTTACCATCGCTCTTGGTCAGCAATTTGTTGGTCAGACCATATACAGCCGTGTTGTTCTTGCGACGGTTGAGTTCCACGCCCGCAATGATGTTGGACCACTGATCGTCGCCGCCCATTTCCAGCTTGCAGCCATAACGACGGTTGAGTTCCAGGAAGTCATACCCCTGCATGACCATGTAGTTGAATTCCAGGAAAGTCAGGCCCTTTTCCCAGCGCTGCTTGTAGCAGTCAGCTGCCAGCATGCGGTTGACCGTGAAGCAGGCGCCGACCTCACGCAGCAGATCGATGTAATTGAGCTTGCGCAGCCAGTCGCCATTGTTGACCATGATGGCCTTGTCATCGCTGAAATCGATGAAACGGGCAATCTGCTTCTTGAAACATTCGCAATTATGCTCGATATCTTCATCGGTGAGCATCTTGCGCATATCCGAGCGACCCGAAGGATCGCCCACGGTGCCCGTGCCGCCGCCCACCAGGCAGATGGGACGATGGCCCGCCCGCTGCATATGTGCCATAGCCATCAGAGCGATGAAATGCCCAGCATGGAGGCTGTCAGCGGTGGGGTCAAAACCAATATAGAACGTCACGCGCTCCTTATCGAAAAGTTCCCGCAGTTCTGCTTCATTGGTGCACTGCGCAATAAAGCCGCGTTCCTGTAATGTGTCAAATACGTTTGCCAACGAACTCTCTCCCTTGTTATCTTTAATTTCGGCCCTTGCCTACACCGTCACCGGGTTCCGGGGCCACCACTGGCGGCATAGCTGGTGCATTGCCGGGCTTATTGCCATTGCCAGCCGGTGCTGATTTGTTTTCGGTATTTTCCTTGCCATCTTTCTTATCAGCAGCCTTTTTATCCTCTTTTTTCTTGTCATCCTTCTTCCGGAGCTCCTGCTTATGGTCGTCTTCCAATTCGCCGACGCCACCATAATTGCTGGAACGCGAACCATCAAAGTTCTTGGCCGGTGTCTGGGCTACCGCCTTCTGCATGAAGGCTTTCCATATCTCGGCAGGCAAATGACCGCCCATAATACCTCTGGTTGGGGTATTATCATCATTGCCAACCCATACGCCAGCTACCAGATCCGGCGTATAACCTACAAACCATGCATCGTTGTAGTTACTCGTCGTACCGGTTTTGCCAGCAGCCGGACGACCAATATTGGCCCGAGTACCCGTGCCCTTCTTGATGACATCTTCCAGCATATCCGTGAGCTCTGCAGCGCTGGATTCACTGACCACACTGCGCTGCTTAGGTTCACTCTGCTCCAGCACCTTGCCATTGCGGTCCAGCACCTTCACGATCACCACAGGCTCCACATGGACACCCTTATTGGCAAAAGTACCATAGGCGCTGGTAATCTCCAGCGGTGTCACGCCTTTGGTCATCCCCCCCAAGGCCGTAGCCAGCTGACGGTCATTCTGGGGACCTTCCAATACAAAGGTGCTGATGCCCATTTCCTGCGCATAATAGATAGGCTTATCAATGCCCAGCTTCTGAGCGATCTTAACCGTCGGCACGTTCATGGAATAACGGGCCACTTCCCGCATGCTGACACGTCCGCTGAAATTGCCGCTGGCATTCTGCGGACGCCAGCCATTGATATCAATAGGGCTGTCGTTGATCACCGTGTTCGGCGTGAACTTATTTTCCAAGGCCGCAATGAACACAAAGGGCTTGAAGGCCGAACCCGGCTGACGCACAGCCATGGTAGCGCGGTTGAACTGATCATTGCCACGGCCGCCCACCATGGCTTTCACATAACCATTATGAGGATCGATGGCCACAAGTGCCATCTGCGGCTGTGCCAAACCATTGCCATCCGTCTTATAGGTAGGCAGCTTGCTGACCGTTTCCTCCGCAGCCTTCTGCATATCCATATCAATGGTGGTATAGATTTTCAAGCCTTCCTTATAAACAGCATCGGCACCGTATTTATCAATCAGCTTCTGTGTTACATAATCAATAAAGTAGGTAGCAACACCATTTTCAGTCTTCTTAGCCGGTTTTACCAGCTTCATTTCTTCTTTTTTCGTCTTTTCTGCCGTGGAACGATTAATATAACCATATTTTTCCATCTGATCCAGCACAACAGCCTTACGCTCCTGAGCTGCCTGCAGATTATTCAGCGGCGAAAAATAGTTCGGGCTCTTCGGGATGCCCGCCAACATTGCACACTCATTAAGATCCAGATCCTCGACATCTTTGCCGAAATACGTCTGGGCAGCAGCCTGCACACCATAAGCACCCTGGCCAAAGTAAATCTGATTCAGATACATTTCCAGAATCTCTTTTTTCGTATACTGACGCTCCAGCTGCAGAGCCAGGAAGACTTCCTGCACCTTACGGGTAAGAGTGCGGTCCTGCGTCAGATAGGCATTTTTCGCCAGCTGCTGGGTAATGGTGGAACCACCTTCGGCTACCCCATGTCCCCGGATATTGGTATACAAAGCACGCATGATGCCTCGCGGGTCCACGCCGGAATGCTCATAAAAGCGATTGTCCTCCACCGCTATGAATGCATCCTGCAGCTGCTTGGGAACCTGCGCAATCTTTACCGGGCGGCGATTCTCCGCTGCGTGGACATTGGCAATCTCGTTGCCATTGATATCATAGATCTGCGAAGACGCCGGCGGCAAGATATCGTTAGCCAGATCCGGCTTAGTATTCATACTGGCAGTAAGAAATCCACAGCCAATACCAGTGACCATGACCATGACAATCAAACCAAGGCCCAAAATGACACGCTTGAACGTTCCACCAGACTTGGCAGAACGCTTTTGACGGCTCGTATTTGAACGTTTATCCATACGCTGCCTCCTTAAATTTATACTTTCCCATTGTAACACACTCAATCGATTTATGCCACCCTGTTGGCCTTTTCCACAGGAAAAATTTGACGAAGGCCCGCCCTTCCACTATAATGTATGTTATGACATTACGAAGGAGCGAGAAAGCATGAAAATCTTAGCCCGTCATTTGACCGCGGATTTATTTAACTGCCAGAACAATCAGTTGAATGATAATGATCTCATTTTAGATATGCTCAAAAAGATTCTGCAGGATTTGGAGATAAAACTGATCAGTCATACCATTGAAACACCAGTCAACGACCACCATGTGTTTATGCTGATCCTCAACGAGGGACACATCACACTGCAGATTTATCCCCAGCTGAAATATGTGGCCATGGATATCTTCCTCTGCCAGGAAGATGCCGAACCGGATAAATTAGGCCAGGCTGTACGCAGTTTCTTCAAACCGGACAAGATCAAGACCACCGTGCTGAAGCGCGGCGATTTCGGTACCGCCAAAGAACTCAAACCCAAAGTTAAGACCAAGGTTGCCCCCCTGCGCAAGATTCACAACACCGGCGCCAAGGTCATCCGCATTCTGGCCCGCCGCAACAATTCGCAATAATTTCATAGGCAAAAAAGAAGGTGCTGTTGACCATTCATCAACCAGCACCTTTATTTATTACTCAGTCACCATTCGCGGCTTCAGTTTATCTTTGATATCCTCATAAAAAACGTATTTTCCCCGGCAATGCTCTTTCACGTAATAGAGCGCATCATCACTGCGTTGCAGAAGCGTGTCTAATGACACTTTATCATCATACGTCTCAGCCACCCCAATACTCATGGACAGCTTTCCTAAGCTCTTATCCAAATCAAAATGCTTTCTCATTACGGCACAGAGTTCGTCCAATATCCTGCACATTTCTGCCCGCTCCAGTACAGCAAATATGGCCACTACGAACTCATCACCACCAAGCCGGGCAATGAAATCCTTAGGAAACGCATTTCGCAGCACTTCACTGACCATCATCAATGCTGCATCGCCAAACTGATGGCCATAACTATCGTTGAGCTGCTTAAAATAATCCAGATCGATATAGCAAAGTGTCAGCGGTCCTTGACGGTGTTCATCCAGATATTGATAGAAATAACGCCGGTTCGCCAACTGCGTCAGCTCATCCGTACGCGAAATCTTCAAGATCCGCTCCTGATTGGCACATGTCTCCGTCACATCTGTCGCCGCACCAATATTCCCAATCATCATACCATCTTCATCAAAAACAGGCGTCTTATAGGTATTCAACTGTCTTAACCCCAACCGCGAATGCAGCACCTGTTCCTTAAATAATGTGGTCTTCTGATCTTTGGCAATCGCTTCATCTGTTTCCAAACAAACGTACTCGCCTTCAGCATACTTCTCGGGTGGTATCCCCCAGATTTCACAATGCTTTTTACCTATCACTTCAGACCTGGGCTTACCCACCATCTCACAAAAGGCCTTATTAACCTTCAGATGATGCCCCTCCATATCTTTGAACCAGACAAAGCCTGGCATCATATCAATAACAGTCTGCAGGCAATTCTGCGTGTTCCAAAAACACCTTTGCCGATACAAATCGTCCAACAGCTGCTGACAATAAAACCCCAATAGCTCATCTGGCAGCGGCACAGGCCAAATATGCCGCACCCGTGCCAGTTTTTCCTGCGGCCAAACCGTGTTTGCTGGGGCACATACAACCAGATTGGTTTTCTCCCCAAATAAATGATTTATATCATCTGTTTTCCACGATATATGCTCCCCCAGCACAATCGCTGAGCACTTTGAATCTGCCAATGCGGCAGCATCATCAAGTGATGATGCCGCTGCAAGCCGCAGCCGTCCATCCTTGGGCAGCGGCAAGCTTTTCAGCATATCCACAGTATGCTCTGTCATACCTACCATAATGACAAACAGGTGACAAAGATACATAATCATCCACCCCTCAAAACTTCTAATTTCATCATACAACAGGAGTGTTTTACCGTCAATAATAACTTAACAAGTTGAAGACATCTATGAAAAGGAAAAAGGGAATATCCCGGAAACTCAAAAAAATGTTTGACAAGGATAGATAATTCTGCTAATATATTTTTTGTCAGCAACAAACAAGTTGCTATCTGCCGGCGTGGCGGAATTGGCAGACGCAGCAGACTCAAAATCTGCCGTTGGCAACAACGTATCGGTTCAAGTCCGATCGCCGGCACCACTTGAAATTAAAGGCTCCATGAGGTTTTCATGGGGCTTTTTTGTTATTCACTTTTGAGGTGTTTGCCTACCACTTGCCTACCACCAGAAATCAACCAGTGATGTCAACTTTATTTATTCACTCTACTATCGAGGATGGCTGTAAATAATTATAAGATAATTGCACCAATCCTTTGCCCTTGCAAAAATAATCATTTCCGCCTATAATGGACATATCATTTTTTTAGGAGTGACTTTTTAACATGGCAAGAAAAGCAAATTATGACGAGAAAATCAGTGCGCTAGAGGCAAAAATCGAAAAGAAGCAGCGCGAAATCAAAGCCCTCAAAGCACAGGTTTCTGACCTGAAAGCCAAGAAGGCCGAAAATGATTATAAAGAGCTGACGGAATACATGCTGGCCAACAACCTGACCGCTGAAGAAGTCCTGGCCTGCATCAAGGACTGACACATATACAAAACGCTAAACGGGGCGGCTGACCTATCAATAGACGATAGGTCAGCCGCCCTTGTGTTTGTATAAAACAGTATTATTACCAAGCAGGCTATTCCTGCATAAGGTCTTTTACCTGCCCACGCATTCAGCCAGCAGGGCCTGCACCTTGTAGACATCCGCGTCCTTGCTGAAGGTGTAAACCAATGGGTCAGCGCCCAGCCCTGCCACCCAGATTTTCAATTCTGCGTCCAAGTCAAAATGCCCAGCCGACTCCACGGCAAAGTGACGGATGCTCTTATATGGAATGGAATGATAATCCACCTTTTTGCCTGTAGCTCCCTGAACATCCACCAGAAGCAGCCGATAATCCGTGAAAATCATCAGATCCCGCACCCACTGGTACGCCTGAATGATTTCTTCATGCTCCCCCAGCAATTTACCGTAATCCTTCTTTACCTCGTCGATATCAGTCTTCGCCGCATTGCCCATCAGACCGCTGATAATGCTCATATTCCGACCTTCCTTTCCACTGTCAAAATCCAACAATAGAAAAATTCGCCTTTCCCCCAGCTGAATCCTGCCGGCAATGCCGCCTGATTCCCGTTATGCAAACAAGGCAGCAACATCCTCTGCCTTAATCCCCGACAAAGTCTTATCCCCTTTCGCAATGCAGGCCAACACCGAAAGCCCCGTCATTTCCTCACACATGTGCCGGTTGTCTTCCTCCATCACATCACCTGCATGGTAGTTATTGAAGAGTATCCCCTTGAGCGGCATTCCCTTCTGCCGCATGTATTCATAAGTGAGCACCACGCCATTTATGGTGCCAAGACCTGCATCAGCTACCATGACACTGGGCAAGTTGAACTTGCGCACGACATCTTCCAGCTGGATGTGTTCTTCGTCATAGCCCAGCGGACAAAGAATTCCGCCGCTGCCTTCCACCACCACATAATCATGGGCTGCGCAAACCTCTCGGAATGTCTTTTCCACGACTTCCATACGCACAGGATTTCCCTCTAGCCGCGAAGCCAGATGCGGCGATACTGCGTGTTCGTAGACATAGGGGCACATGCTTTCCAGACTCTGGTCTATCCCGGAAAATTCCTTGACAAACAGGGCATCTCCCGGAATGAGCGCGCCATCTGCCCGCCTGTCGTTACCGCTCATCGCCGCCTTATAATAGGCAACATCCAGACCAGCATCATGCAGTGTTTTCACCAGCAGCCCAGCCACATAGGTCTTGCCGATTTCCGTTCCCGTTCCCGTTACAAAAAGATTCCGGCTCATGCTCATTTCTCTGTCCTCCTGAACCATTCCTTCATCACGGCAAAGATTTTGACCAATTCCTCATCATTCAGGATATAGGGAACCATCGAATAGAGATATTTGAGGAATGGCCGTGCAAACACACCATGCTCATAGGCAAATTGCTGATAACCCTCCAGCGTTTTTTCATCATAAACTTCGATGCAGGCACAGCCGCCCATTATGCGGATCTCACGGATGCGCGGATCACTAAAGCCAGCCAATTCCCGCCGCGTCACGTCTTCGATATGCGCCACCCGCGCCGGGATATCCAACTGATCGAACAGCTCAATCGACGCCTTGGCTGCCGCACAGGCCAGGGCATTGCCCATAAAGGTCGGTCCATGCATCAGTGCCTTTTCCGGCGCATCATCGTAAAAGGCCTCAAATACCTTTTTATTCGCCACCGTTACGGCATGGCCGATATGGCCGCCGGTGAGTCCTTTGCCCAATACCAGAATATCCGGCAGAACCACATCCGCCACAAAACGATACCCCGTCCGGCCAAAGCCCGTGGCCACCTCATCGAAAATCAGCAGCACGCCATACTGGTCGCAAAGTTCCCGTGCTCGTTTGAGGAAGGAGATATCATACATCCGCATTCCCCCGGCCCCCTGCAACAGCGGTTCCACGATAAAGCAGTTCAATTCATCCTTATAGCGGGCAAAGGCTTCTTCCAGCGCTGGAATCTCCGTGGGAATATGCACGACATAGGGATTCTCGCCATAAACCTGCAATACGAAGTGATAGTCCTCATCGTCCCCCACAGCCATGGTCTTGAAGGTATCACCATGGTAGGCATGCTCCAACGCCAGCACCTTCGTACGCCCAGCCTCGCCACGGTTCACATAATACTGCAAGGCCATCTTCAGCGCTACTTCCACAGCCACGCTGCCTGAATCCGAGAAAAAGCAATAATTCAAATCTCCCGGCAGCCAATCCGCCAGCTTCTCCGAAAGTTCCTCCACCGGCTTATGCGTCAGACCGCCGAGCATGACATGGGAGAATTTTGACGCCTGCTGGCAAATCGCCTCTGTAATATGCGGCTGATGATAGCCATAAATCACGCTCCACCATGAAGATATGGAATCCAGCAGCTTCGCATTCTTCGTGTAGAGATACGGCCCTTTGGCGTCAACAACCTCATAGGGTGCCTTCATCGTCTTCATCTGTTCATAGGGATACCAAATCATTGACAGCCCCCCTTTGCCTGGCTAATATTCTGCATAATCATTACTTCCTTTCTAAAACTTCACGTTTATCAAGATACTCCTTTAAACCGCCATTGTCAACCTGGGATAAGATAAAAGTTAACAAAAGAATTGTGAAGATTGCGTTTTATACCAATCTATGATAAAGTATGCAATTATAAAAAGCACACAAACACAGGAGGCAAAGGTCTTATGATAAAACTACTTTTCGCCATTGCAGCAGCTGTTATTGGCGCCATGACTGGCTCACGCTGGATTGAGCGCCTTTACGAAAAAAAACCGGATATTCTCAGCTTTCCCCACCAAACATCGGCACAGAATCATCAGCGGAGACGATTCTTACCGGCTGTTTTGGGAACACTCTTTGCATTTTACCTGCTCACAACTGCAGCCACACCTTTGCTGGCAGTTTTGCAATTGTTTTACATCTACTTTCTTATTCTTTTCACCTTCACTGACTTTGAGCAGCAGGTTATCTTTGACCGCATGCTGATTCCTTTTGCCCTACTGGGCCTGCCTGCCACTCTGCTCAGCGGAGCAGGCATCGTCAATCACCTGCTGGCAGCACTGAGTGGCGGCCTGCTGTTCCTGCTGCTGGCCATCATTACCCGCGGCGGCATCGGCGGCGGCGATATCAAATTGATTGCCGCTTTGGGCTTATGGCTGGGCGTAAACAGCCTTAGCCATGTGATTGCCATGGGCCTGATTGGCGGCGGCATCGGTGCTCTTCTGCTGATGCTTTTGAAGCACAAAAAAAGGACCGATACTTTCGCATACGGTCCTTACTTTACCATCGCAGCCCTGATTCTATTGCTGCTTTGATCTGATTATTTTTTTGTAATGTCCTTGCCGAACCATTTTTCGGAAATCTTGGCCATGGTGCCATCGGCTTTCATTTCATTCAGGACTTTCTGCACATCGTCACGCAGCTGCTGATTGTCCTTGGCAAAACCAATGCCAAAGGTGCTGACCTCACCGATAGCCACATCCACGGCCTCCAAGCTGTCCGGATGCTTGCTCATATAGTAGCGGCCCACAATCTCATCGCCCACAACGGCATCAACGCGGCCATTTTCCAAATCCATAAAGGCAGAAACAAAGTCGGAATACTTCTTGACTTCCTTTACCTTCTCCTTGAAGAAGGCGCTGCCATCCATATATTCTTCAGCCGAGCTGGCACTCTGGGTACCAACGATCTTGCCTGCCATGGAAGCTTCGTCCTTGATATCCTTGTTGCCTTTCTTTACAAAGATGATCTGGCGGTTATCCATATAGGGATCGGAGAAGAGCATGTTTTCCTTACGCTTTTCCGTGATATCCAGACCATTCCAAAGGATATCCACGCGGCCGCTCTTGAGTTCGGCTTCCTTGCTGGACCAGTCGATGGCCTTGAATTCCACTTCACGTCCCAGACGCTTGCTGGCTTCCTTGGCCAGGTCGATATCAAAGCCCACAATCTGGTTATTCTCATCCTTGAAGCCCATGGGCGGGAAGTTATCGTCCAGACCTACCACGATTTTCTTGCCTGCGCCGGGTGCAGCGTCCTTATTTGCCTCACTGCCACAGCCTGCAGCTACCGCCGCCGTCATAATTGCCGCCAAGCCCAGCGACAAGAGTTTCTGCCATTTCATACCATCAGGCCCCTCTCTGTTTTTCTTTATCACGCTAAAGGATTAATTCATTTGTAATTATACTGTAAAGTTGTAAATAATGTCAAGCTAATTTCCCGCTGACAAAAATAAAAAAAGGTATTTTCCGCCGAAACGAGAAATATACAGTATATATAACTGTGGAATTATATCCCACGCAAGGAGGGGTTTACTTTGCGAGCAGTTTCGGTGGAAGATCTAAAACCTGGCATGATTCTTGCCCGCACCATCGTCAATCCAGACATGGTCGTGGTTTTATCGGAAGATACACTTTTGACCAAAGCCCATATTACCAGGCTGACCTTTTTGAACATCCCTGTGGTATACATCAAGGACGAATATGAACTGAGCAAAAATTATCAGGCTGTTTCCACGATCTTCAATCGTGGCAATGCATTTGTGAAGGAATACGACGGTGTTCTGCAGGAAGCCAAGGGAATTTTTGAGGAAACCAGCAAATCTGGCAATGTTCCCATGAACGAAACCCAGGATATGGTCAAGGACACCATCGCGCCGCTGGCTCGTAACAGCGGTGCCATCGATTACCTGTATGAGCTCAACCACAAGGCCAATGATGTATACAACCATTCCCTGCGCGTGTCCATCCTGGCTGGTGTCATCGCCAAATGGATGCATTTCAAGCGGGACAAAACCCGTGACCTCATCATGGCCGGGTTCCTGCATGATATCGGCAAATGCAAATTCCCCCAGCGACTGCTGGATAAGAACATCAACAACCTGCAGGGGGAAGATTATGAAGCCTATATCAAGCATACCGTGGATGGCCAACATATCCTGAACAGTATCGACGGTCTGTCTGACGGCGTGAAACTGGCCGCTATGCAGCATCACGAACGCATGGATGGCACCGGGTTCCCCTTTGGCAGCCAGGGCAGCGATATCCACGAATACGCTCGCATCATCATGATTGCAGATATCTACGATAATATCACGACGGAGCGGGAAGGTTATATCAAGCAGACTCCCTTTGCTGCCATCGCCCAGCTTACGGAAAATATGTTCGTTTCCTTGGATCCGGAAGTCTGTGTGCCTGTACTGACGCATATCAAAGATGCCTTCCTGGGTTCCAGGGTTACTCTGAACAACGGCGAAAAAGGCAGCATTGCCGCCTACCCCAACGACTACGCTGCCCATCCCATCGTCAGCCTGGACACGGGCGAGATCTTGAACCTCAACCATCATCCGGAACTGATGATTACAGAATACAATCCTAAATAAAGCAAAGACGCGGTCTCCGCTATCAGGAGACCGCGTTTTTTATTTGATCAGGTTGTCCATGCGTTCCACTGGTTTGGTCAGATCCAGATGACCGGACAGGGATTCAATCTTCTTCCCCTCCACCAGCAGCTGCACCTTTTTGATTTCTTCAAATTCCGTCAGCGTGTTGACGATGGAGCCCACCAGCATTTCCTCGCCAGTGGAGCCGCCGATGAATTTCTTGATCAGATTATCATCGAAATCCACAAAGGCAGTATCGCCCTGCACCTTGACACTCTTGATCTTCGCCTGCTTCGGCACAATGGTTGCCAGGCCTTTTTCCTTGGTGCCCTCCAGCAGGGCCTTCAGGGTTGCAGTGTACTTATCGTCACTGCCTGTTTTGACAGTCTTCTGCACCGGCACCAGTTTCAGGCCCTGTTCGTCAGGATAGTAAACCTTGACGGTGAGTTTTCCCTTGGCCACATTTTTGTCCTTGTCCTGGACATTTGTCGGTACCTTGTTCTTATCCGTCGCCACGATAGGACTGTCATCAATATCCGATGAATTCTTCTTATTGTCGTCACTGCATCCCGCCGCACAAAGCATGGTGATGGTCAGCAGGACAAGCAGGAGAGCTCGTAATTTTTTCATGATCGATCACCTCATTGGAAATAGCGGGCAATGCCCCGCACGATTGCTGCTGCTAATTTATTCTGATAAGCCTCGCTGCGCAAGAGCTTCTCTTCCCGATAGTTCGTCACAAAAGCCAGTTCTACCAGAGAAGCCGGCATATTGGTGTGGCGAAGTACATAATAATTCGCGGTCTTGACTCCGCGGTTGAAAAGGCCGCCAGCCTTGGCCAGTTCCTGGTTCAACAGCGTCGCAAACCGCTGACCATTTCTGGAACCGGCACTGTAATACGTTTCCATCCCATTCGCGGACGGACTGGAAAATGCATTGCAATGAATGGACAGGAACAACGCCGTGCGGCTGTCCCGATTCGCCACATCACAGCGAGCCTGCAGCTCCTGTTTGCCCGTGGCATTGGGGGCATATACATCCACATCCCGCGTGCGTGTCATGACCACCCGGGCACCGGACTGGGTCAGGAGATTCTGGACTTTTTTCGCCACCGAAAGCGTCACCGTCTTCTCCATGACGCCCGTAGGACCAACTGCGCCGCTGTCGCTGCCGCCATGACCGGCATCCACCACAATGGTCTTGCCCTTGATTCCCGGGCCGGCAGAGAAAGCTCCATCTTTAGAAGGCTCCATTATCTCCAGCACGATGCGGGCAGGCTTTTTCAGCCGTCTCTCCGCCGGCAACGTTGAGATACGGTAATTGTCACGCGTCACAGGATTGGCGAGCTCCACAGCGATCTGGGTGCTGTTGCCCACTTCCGAGATCCGCACCTGATTCGCCAGGCCATTGGTCATCGGAATATAACTCTTCACCCGGCCGCGCTGCGTATTGGGCAGTTCCAATACCAGCTCCTGACGCAGATAACTATGGGTTTTGACCGTATAACGAGGTTCTCCCCCTGTCATACCTATTTCGATACGCAGGGCGTTACGACCTGCTATTTTTACCCGGCTCGTCTGAAAATAATTCAATTTATGCTCATCAGCCTGTGCAGCCTGTGCCGCTTCCGGCAGGCATAAGCCTGTGATAAAAGCTGCCAAAGCTACCAAAACGCCCACCCATCTTGCCCAGCGGAATACGTTATTCATTAAATAAGCCTCCCAAAATCAATCACGCAGAAGCTCCAAGGCTTCTTGTTCGGCCGCGTCATTGGCCTCTTTGTCCAAGGCGATATCAATCTTGATATAGTCGCCCTCATCCACATCCTCCGGCAGAAATTCCCGGGGAAAGTTCACTTTTTTCATTTCCTCGCCTAGCAGCAGCACGGCCAGATTGCCTTCATAGCGGTCAATATAAGCAGAAATCATTGTGCATCCCCCGTTTCTGGTACGATCTGATACGTCTTGCCATCCGTGGTTACCGTGATGGTGCCGTTTTTATCCGTTTCATAGATCTTCATCTTCAGCGAATGGAATTTCTTCATGGTCTGTGCATGGGGATGACCATAGTCATTGCCTGCCCCACAGGAAATCAACGCCGCCTCCGGGTTCACCGCCCGCAGGAAATCAGCCGAAGAGGATGTCTTACTGCCGTGATGGCCGGCCTTCAGGATATTGCTCTTCAATTCCCCGCCATACGCTTTGACGATTGGTTCTTCTTCCACCTTTTCCGCATCGCCGGTAAACATCATGGCAAAGTCGCCAAAGATCAATTTCCCTACTACGGATTCATTATTGGGATCATGATTGTCCGTCGTCTTGCTGCCCTTTTCTACCACATCTTTAGCCGGGGCAAACACCTTGAATTTGACACCGCCGCCCAAATCAAGCTCTTCACCGGCTGTCAGGGCATGACGCTTGATGTTCTTCTGCTTCAGCAATTTCATATAGCGGGTGTAGATCTTGGACTTGGAGGGCATGCCATTATCATAGACCTCACCTACCTCATAATCCTTCAGCACCACACCTTCCACACCACCGATATGATCGGCATGGGGATGGGTGAGGATCAGCTTATCAATGCGCTTGACACCGGCCTTTTTCAGCTCGGCCCGCAGTTTTTCCTGTTCGTCCAGATCACTGGTATCGATGAGTACTGTCTGCTGCGGTGTCTGCACCAGGATTGCATCGCCCTGACCGACATTCAGCATCTTCACGGTCATATTGGCGGCAGCATCAGTCGTTGCCGCAGCACTTGTCTCTGCCGGCTTGTCCGCCGTCTTCTGACCGCCGCAGCCTGCCAAGAAGCAGGTCAGCGCCAGCATCAGCCCCATAAGCAGGCTTAATTTACGTTTCATCTTCATCGCTCTGATCACCTCAAATACGCTTCAATATATAACGGTAAATGCCCTCAGCTACACCATCTTCATCCACCGTTGGCAATACATGCTCTGCCAGCGATTTCAATTCCGGGCCAGCGTTGCCCATGACCAGGGCGTGGCCGACTGTTCCCATCATCTCCAAATCGTTAAGGCCATCCCCGAAAGCATAGCTGTTTTCCAATGGAACCTTCATGTACTCCAGCGCCCACTGGATGCCCGTGGCCTTGGAGATATCCGCCGCATAAAGTTCCATGTATTTCCGCAGGGTGGGATCGATAAGTCCCGTTACCCCCGGCCAGGACAGGAGTTTTTCAAATGCACCATCAGCACCGGGCGTATCGCAGAGGAATTCCAATTTCGCCGCCTGCACATCCTCCAGATCAAAATCCCGCACAAATTCATCCACATCAATCTTGATATTGCGATAGACATTTTCCAGTCCCTTGAACTCCGGCCGCAGATAGACTTTCGGATGGCCTTCCAAAATATATTCCAGCCCCTTCTCCTCAGCCAGCGCTACCATCTCCCGGACAGTCTGTGCCGGCATATCCTGACGGAAGATGACCTGCCCGTCCAGAATGACCACCGCACCATTCATCAGCACAAAGCCATCAAAGAGCCCCTCGCTGGTCATCTCCGCACTCAGATAAGCCCAAGGCCGCCCTGAAGCGATGAATGTACGATGCCCCGCCGCCCGCAACTCATGAATAGCCCGTTTTACCATAGGCGATATGCTCGTTCTTTTATGATGAATATTGATAAGTGTGCCGTCAATGTCGAAAAATACTGCTTTGGTCAAAAAAAACCCCCGATTCTTAATAACTAATGAGAAAACTTCTTCTCTCCTATGTTACTAAAAATCAGGGGCTCATTCAAGAGCTTTTAGCATTTATCTGCTATGCAAAGGGAATATTCATAAGGCTGGGGAATGGTCAGCATGAAAGGCGTCTGCGAAAGGATTCCGGCAATCAGCTGATTGCGCAGCAGATAGTAATCCTCAGCCCTGCCACCAGTTTCTTTCCAGTATGCACCATGCACATCAAAGCGCTGTTCCCAGCTGAAATGGTCCTCGCAATTGTCCGTAACAATATTGACACCATCGCAGGGCATGCCATTGAGCGTACAGTCCTCAATCCGCTTATAGCACTGGCTGGCTGTGCTGTCTGAAGTGACAGCCTGCTCCTCGCCCAAAGCATAGGCAACAGCCTGCAATTCATCCAGCCGTTCTTCATGACCGGCCAGGATTTTGACCGTCAGCTCTGCATAACGTCTTTCCACGCTTTCAATCCGCCCGCTGAGCCAGCCATGGATATTAGCTTCGTCAATGATTTCTTCCAACGGACAATTCTCGTCGTTCACGAAATCCCTGGCCGAAACCAGCCAACCTGACGTTTCCGCCTGAATGGCGAAGCGCCGCACCAGTTCTTCCTGCATCCGAATCTTATCATACATCCAATAATGGATTGGCCCTAAAAAAGCACTCATCCTGTTACCTCCTCCTACAATAGAACTATGGATTGGAAACGGATAGCTACCGTTCCTATCCACCTCGTTGTTTAAGCTGGTAAAATAGTGAGGTAATGGTTAGACGGGATTCCTCCTAGGACCTACATGTCCGTATACGAGTCTGTTTACCATCCTCTCATTCCCAGCTGTTCGATTTATGCAGGTTGGGCTATCTTTCCAGATGCGTCCGTGTCAACCCACAGGAGATTGAATCGGCAATGAGGAGTATGGTTCGCCATTGCAATTCTATCTTCAAGGAGCGATGTACATGAACGCAGTAGGGATTGATGTCTCGAAAGGCAGAAGCACAGTTGCCGTAGTAAAGCCTTTTGGTGAGACAGTAGCCAAACCTTTTGAGGTACGTCACACTAAAAGCGGCATGAACGACCTCGTGAATTATTTAAATACCTTAGACGGCGAATGCCGCGTTGTCTTGGAGCACACAGGCCGCTACTACGAACCAATGGTTCGCTGGCTTTCTGGTGCCGGCCTGTTTGTTAGTGCTGTGAACCCCAAGTTAATCAAGAACTTCGATAACAACTCCCTGCGCCGCGTCAAAACAGATAAAGCTGATGCAAAGAAGATTGCACGCTACGCCCTTGACAAATGGCCTGAGCTGCGTCAGTATACAGCTATGGATAAAATACGTACACAGCTCAAACTCATGAACCGCCAGATGAGCTTCTACCAGAAGCAGCAGACGGCATACAAAAACAATTTAATAGCCTTAGTTGATGAAACCTATCCGGGAGCCAATAAATTCTTCACCAGCCCCAAGCGGCCAGATGGCAGCGAAAAGTGGATAGACTTCATCGAAAAATTTTGGCATGTGGATTGTGTTTGCAATATCAGCCTGTCTTCCTTTACAGACAAGTACCAGAAGTGGTGCAAAAAGCACGGCTATAATTTCCAGCCTGACAAGCCAAAGGAAATACGTGATGCTTCGTTGGAACTGATTGCCATATTACCTAAAGATGATATGACGAAAATGTTTATCCATCAGGCTGTAGAACAGCTAAATGCCATTTCCAAGGCCGTAGAGGAACTTCGTCAACAAATGGATAGCCTAGCTTCCAAACTGCCGGAATATCCTGTTGTTATGTCCATGTTCGGCGTAGGAACGACTCTTGGCCCACAGCTCATTGCCGAGATTGGCGATGTGCATAAATTCACCAAGCGCAGTCAGCTTACAGCCTTTGCAGGTGTAGACCCTGGAGTTAATGAATCTGGTGACTATGCCCAAAAGAGCGTTCACACCACTAAACATGGGTCTCCATATCTGAGAAAAACGTTATACCTCATAATGGATGTCTTGATTAAGCTACAACCAGAAGACGACCCTGTATACAGATTCATGGTGAAAAAACGTGATGAGGGTAAGCCCTACTACGTTTACATGACAGCCGGAGCAAATAAGTTCCTGCGAATCTACTTTGGTAAAGTCAAGGAATACTTAAGCAGCTTACCTTTGGAATAATAACAATTTCAGAAAATTCTTTACAGGTTGACGCATTGCGGCAGCCTTTTTGTCGTGCCATAAAATCACTTCATAGAAATTTACTCCATTCCGAAATTTATGCTTGACTTTTTATTTGCAGGCTCGTATTAGATGAATCCAATATATCGGAAAACGGGCACGAAATCAGTAAAAAATGTTACAGGAATATACAAGAGACAAGCTTCTGTAACCAAAAGCTTGTCTCTTTCTTATATGCGTATTTCACGACGTATGGCAAATTCAGCTGCGCGATTATCTGTCCATGTGCGTTCCGGCACATTGCGCCGCTCCCTTTGCAGACGGCGCAATATCGCCACCCGCCGGGGCGGTGCCGGAAAATCATGAGACACCGTAAACATAGAAGCATCTGCCAGCTCCACTGCCAACATCCTCGCTGGCAGGACACTTACCTGACGGCAAGAGTCAACTAGCGGCGCCCAGACAAAAGCGGCCAGTAACATCATAACGGTCAAATTTCTTTTCATCAATGCATGATAAGGCAAATATGCCTTTCCGAATTTCTTCACCTCCATATGGTTAATGGGGTAATTCTAGCAGAAACCATTGCACCAATCTGTAACCAATGTCACATTATCAAAATGAAAAATCCTGTTGACAGATACGCTATCTGCCAACAGGACTTTTTCCTGAAACTTCGAAGTATTACTCTTCGGTCAATCAGAGCAGCTTCTCAATCTCTGCTGCTCAGTCAGATACTTGAAGAACGGCTGGGCCGTTTCGCCACGCACATCGCCCTTCTCGAAAATCTGGAAGGTCACGCCGTAATTCAAGCGGCAGAATTCCTGTACTTTGTTGTTGCTCCCCGGCTCCTGACCTGCGAACTGATTGCAGGGTAAGCCCAAGATTTCCAGCCCCTGACCCTTGTACTTCATATAGAGATCCTGCAGTTTGCAAAAATAAAAAAGCTATGCACACCTTTGCATGTGCATAGCCAAATCACTATTCTCTATTATGCAGTTACTTCCTTGGCCGTCTCCTTGCGCCGCAGAGAAGCGTTGCTCAGCTTCTGGGCCAGCCAGCCCACTGCGAGTCCCATAATATTGGAGCCGCAAATGTAGACAAAGGCATAGCCAAGATTCAGCCAGTAGTCGCTCTGCACGGGAAAGGCACTTAAATAATAACCGGCAAAAACACAGGAAAAAGTATTGAAGCCTACCAGTGAATGCTTGATGCAGGAAAATTTCAACGATACCATCAGCACCAGAATCATGATGAATACCGCCAGCATATTGGCAAGCAATCCGGTCATGACCCCAGCGAAAACATCCGTGAGCACGATCGCCATAAGCGCCATGATGCCAGATGCGGCAGCGGTAACAGCTCCTTCCCTTATCGCCCTGCCATTTGCTCCAATAGCCAGATACCAAGCCCAGCCGATAAACACAGCCCACACCGGCAGTTCCAGCAAAGCTCCCAGACAGGCTACAGCAGAAACAGCCGCCACTACAACATCCGTCTGGTTGATATCCTTTATTGCCCGAATTACTTGTTCCATAGGTCACGCTCCATACATTTCATATTGTTTTTTATTATTTTACGCGAATGAGAAGTTCCTGAAAAGGACATGAGTCCCGTTGCTAAAAATAACCGCTCTTTTGTTTACAACTTTACACTTTATTTATATTATGATACTATTGTATTTATATTTTTGTATTCAGGAGGCGTATCATGTGAAAAAGAACTCATTATTAACTCCTATCTATGTAATCCTGCTCTGCTGCCTATTGCTCCCGCTCAGCGGCTGCGGGCTGGGCAAGCTGGCCAGAGAGCACCAGCAGGCTCAGGGCGGGCCGGTTGAACTGAAGCTGGCCTATCATCTGCCCGCTAATCATTATCTCTCCCAGGGGATGGAACGCTTTGCCCAGCGGGTCAATGAGCGCTCCCATGGCAGCATCAAGATTACCACTTATCCGGCGGGGCAGCTGTATACGGACAAGAGCATGAACGATGCCATCATGTCCGGCGGCCTTGATATGGGCCTCAACTCCACCGCCATGTGGACGACCGTTGTCCCGGCGCTTAACGTGCTCGACGTGCCCTTCCTGCTCAACAGCTATGATGCCGTAGGCAAGGCCATGAACGGCAGTCTCGGCTATACGCTGACTACGGAGATGGAACGCAAAGGCGTCCATCCGCTGATTTGGGTAGACTATGGCTATGTACAGTTCTGCAACAACAGCCGCCAGCTTACCAAACCGGAAGACTTCCAAGGACTCCAGCTGCGAGGCTATGGCCAGATTCCCGCAGAAACCATCAAGGCTCTGGGAGCGTCCCCTGTGACCATGAGCTCCGGCGAGGTCTATATGGCCATCCAGCGCGGCACCATCGACGGGCAGACCTCTGGCACCACGGCCATGCTGCAGCGAAAAATCCACGAGGTAAGCAAGTATTTGACCATGACCAATCATGCATTCTGCGAATTTGTCCTGGCCATGAACAATGCCTCCTGGGAACAGCTTACCGAGGAACAGAAGCAGCTCATCAACGAATGCGCTGAAGAAACCCGTGAGGAAATCCACCAGCAGACAAAAGCCGAAGACCTGAAAGCCATGCGGCAGTTACAGGAAAAAGGCATGGAAGTATTTACCATCCCGCCGGAGGACATTCCCCGCTGGCAGGAAGTTACCATGCCTGTTCGCGAAAATTTCATCCGCAATACCGGCGATTTGGGGCGCCAGCTGGTCAACCAATGCCTGGCAGCCAATAATTGATGGAGGTGCACATATTCCATGAAACAATTCATCCTCAGATTCGATGCCTTCCTGGGCCAGCTTACCCGAGCTGCAGCCATACTGGCAGGACTCTTTATCCTGCTCACTGCGTTTATCATTGTCTATGAAATCATCATGCGTGGTCTCTTCCACGCTCCGACAGAATGGGTGCTGGAGATTTCCACCTATTTCATCATCATGGCCGGCTTCCTGGGATTAGCGGTTACCTTCCGGGAACAGGCCCATGTGCGTGTGGATTTGCTGACGGATAAACTCTCCGGCGAGATGCGCCGCAAGGTCAGTCTTGTCCTGAATTTCCTCGCCTTCTTCATTTTCCTGATTTTCATGACGGAAAGCATGGATTTGGTAACGGCTTCCTATTCCTACAATAAACTATCCCCGTCCATCCTGCGCTTTCCTTTATTCATTCCCCAGCTGGCACTTGTGCTGGGCTCTGCCCTGTTATTAGGCGAGATTTTCTGCCGCTTCTGCTTTGACTGGCTACGGATCAGCAACACCAGCACCAACACTGACACCAACACGAAAGACTTGTCACAGGAAAAGGAGGCCGAAATATGTCCATGATTTATGGTGCATGCATCACCGGCCTTTTCTTTGCCGGTATGCCCGTTGCCTTTGCACTTATCTTTGCCGCCATACTGGGAATGCTGTTATTTCTCGGCGGCCCGGCGGCATTCACGCAGATTCCCGTCATCGCTTACAAGACGCTGGATGATTTCGTCTTGGTTGCTGTCCCCCTCTACATCCTGATGAGCCAGATACTCTTGAAAGGACAAGTGGGCAACGGCCTGTTTGAATTGGGCAATAAATGGCTGGGACACCTGCCCGGAGGATTGGGCGTGGCCACCATTTTTGCCTGCGCCATCTTTGCCGCCATCTCCGGTTCCAGCGTCGCTACCGCCGTAACCATCGGTGCCATGGCCATTCCCGAGATGCTTCAGCGCGGTTATGAACGCACTACGGTGCTGGGCGCCGTGGCTGCAGGCGGAACGCTGGGCATCCTGATTCCTCCCAGCATCCCCATGATTCTCTTTGGCTCCATTACCGGCGAATCCGTCGGCAAGCTCTTTCTCTCCGGCATCATTCCCGGCGCCCTGCTGACACTGCTCTTCATCCTCTATCTGATATTCCGCTGCCGCACCATGGAACGGCAGCTCGCAGCACCATGGAACGAACGCTTCCGCACGCTGCAGAAAAACATCTGGGGACTTATGCTGCCGGTCATCGTCGTGGGCGGCATCTATACCGGCATTTTTACCCCTACGGAAGCAGCCGCCGTCGGTACCTTATACAGTCTCGTCATTACCTTTTTCATATACCGCACCGTAAATGTTCAGGATATGACCGAAATCCTCACGGAAACCGTCAAGACCACCTCCATGATTTTCGCGATTATGGTCGGGGCCATGCTCTTTGGCTTCATCATGACCGCCATACAGGCACCGCAAGCCTTGATGGCACTGGTTACGGAATCAGCTGCCAGCAAATGGCTCATCTTCATCGGCATGAATATCACACTGCTGGCGTTGGGCTGCGTTCTCGAAACCGTATCCATCATCCTGATTATCCTGCCCATGCTCTTCCCCATCGTCAAGCATCTGGGCTTTGACCTCATCTGGTTCAATGTCGTCATGCTCATCAACATGGAACTGGCCCTGATTACACCGCCTATTGGCATGAACCTGTTTGTCATCAAGGGAATCAGCCCCGACAGCCGCCTTCAGCAGATTATCGCAGGCTCGATTCCTTTCGCCCTTATCATGGTCCTGGAAATTGCCCTGCTCTGCCTGTTCCCCGAACTGGCCACCTGGCTGCCATCCATCCTGCAATAAGCAACCGTTCTGCGGCATAAAAGAGGCTGCTCCATATGGAGCAGCCTCTTGTGTCCAATGCACATCAGCTTTGCAGCAAATTCATGATATAATCCTTGGTAAATTCCTTGCCCAGCCGTTCATCCGTTATCCCTCTGCCATAGAAATCAACATATGCCCAGCCGCTTTTCCTTTTCTGGAGCAGTATGCCATCGAGACTGAGCAGATCCTTGAATTCCTTGAAATTATTGGCTGAAGCCACACAATCCCCGATATTCTTCCGCATGCGATTCAGAACCGTATCCCGCTCGGTCTCCCACATCCGCAGTTTCGACGTATCATGATGCGGGCGGGAATCGGATGGCGCCCGCCCCCGCGCATGCTCGATACTGTTCTGAAGCTTGCGCCTGTCCCGCGCCTTCCGGATGGTTGCCTCACATTCATCCAGATGCGCAAGGATGGCCGTTTTGCTTTGATAAGCTGCATTATCGGTCATATCCACCAGCTTGATTTGCGCTCTGGTAACCGCAACATAGTAGAGGTTGAGTTCCTGTATGAAATCCTTGAACCGCTCATCCTGCTGTTCCAAATGATTCATGCCTGACCGGAGCTTTGCCGAACCAAAGCGGCAACTCATATAGCGGAAGCCCAAATCCGGGAAATCATCCATCAGTTTGACCGTATGCCATTCCAAGCCCTTACTGGTATGGGCATTGGTCAACACCACCGGTGCTTCCGGGTTGTTCATCCGGCGGGCAATATCCAGCAGTTCATACAAGTCATCCTCATGATTTTCCGCAATCTTCATTGCGGACAGTATCTCCATATCCGCAGTGCTCTCGGCATAGTCCTTCAGTTCCTCCTTGCCATGCAGGCGGTTCAGAAACTTGAATTTCCCTATGAAATCACTGCGCCGGTCAAAGAGAAATTCCTTGACCGCGATGGCCGTCTTGAATACATCCTCGGGCTTCTTGACCAGAAAAACCCGCTCGGGCTTTTCCCGGTATTCATCAATCAAATCCACCAGCGTTGAATTTGTCCGGGTAATGCAGGCGGTCTGCTTATTCTTCAATTTCTCTTCATTAATCATGGAATTCATAGGATAGTATGGCACCTGTCCATCGTACAGCATATCCATGAACACCTTCATGTAGAGATTAGCCCTGTCCAGAATCGGCTGGCGGGCGCGGAAAGAATTGGTCAGATGAAGCGCCACATCTGCTTTCTGCCGTGCCAGCGCATTGATGGCCCCGCGAAAGCCATAGATAGACTGATGGGAATCCCCCACGAAAATCCGGCTGCAGGAGGCCCGGTTGATGATGCTCAGCGTCACAGGATTGCAATCCTGGCTCTCGTCTACCAGAATGCAGTCATATATCCTGCCCAAGCCTTGCTCCTCCGGCGAAAGCATCTGGAAAATCTTCAGATAATGGTCATGGGGCATCGGCAGGCTTCCCTCTGCCACCAGCTCGAAAATCTTTTTTATTTCGCTATTGGGGAAATCACGCCCGGCGGATATAAGGAATTCCTTATATCGATTCAGCAACTGGAAAAGCTCGTAATTTTCCTTATGCGGAAAGCAGTCGTGGAGCATATCTACCTTGATGGCTGCTAAATCCGGACGTGCCCCACTATGGAAAAAATGCCTGTAAGCCATGCTATGCATAGTCATAGCTCTGGTATTGGCAGGAAATACCTGATTGGCCTTGTCGGCGATACTGCGGTTGAAGGCCAGGTACAGGAATCGCTTCTGTGGATTTGCACGGGCCACAGCCACCAGCGTGCTGGTCTTGCCAGAACCGGCACAGGCATCAACCTTCATGACCTGTCCCCGCTGCAGCGCCTGTGATGCTTTTATTATCTCTATCTGTTCAGATGATGCACGCATTGTTCTCTCTCGTCTTCTTATCCAATCTCATATTCAATAGGTCTTCAGCTTGACTGAAACAGTCATAATAGCATACCACACGCTCGAATGAATCCGCAAGTACCTGCGCCATTACCAGCAGAATTCCATATCAGAACATTAGAAGCAGGCTATTTGACATTTTCTGGCAAGCATCTATGATGGAGTGTAACATTGTAAACTTATAGAAGGGCTGTGCTTTTTCCATGTTATTTTTCTCCATGCTCCTGCTCGGTGCTGTTATCGGTTTTGTCGGTGCTGGCGGCCTTGGCTACCTGTTCAACGACCGTCTCGATTTCATGATTTTCATCCAGACCCTGGCAGGCCTTATGATTGGTGCCTGGTTCGGAGCCAAGGGCACGCACCTTGCGCCGCTTCCTCTCCTCAAAGCTGCTATCGTCGCCTTGCCAGCCATCGGCGGCATTACCATGATACTCTTCCAATAACTCCATAACCGTGATATTCACTGCTCCCGGCAGTGGATACAAACGCCCCTTGAAACTGGAATGGCAGTAAAGGCCATGTTATAGCACTGCTCACGCAAACAGATTCACAAACGTGTCCTTCGTTACTTTATCCAGACTTAAATCCACATCTGCCTCAGCAACGCTATCTACGAGAATCCCTCCAGCCTGAGCCAACACCGCTCTGAGTTTCAAACAAGATCCCACCGTAGCCCGAACGGCTTTCAGTGCGATATGCTCTTCCTTTCCATATCTTGCCACAATTCCAGAACCAAAGCCCGTGGTCATGAAGTAAAAGGTTTTCTTCCCCCGTGCATCGGCATGAACAAAGCCCAGGAAGTCTTCTTCCCGCTCGATTTTGTTATTGATACTTATGGCCATGGTATGGCAGTTCAATAAATAATCATTAGATAACTGATTCGTGTCTGCTTCTCCCAAGACAAACTTGTAAGGAACAGGCTTTGAGTTATAGGTATATCGATTGAGCATGACGGCCGCCCAATCATTTACAAGCTTTTCACTCAAAAAGAAGGCTTCCGTGGCGCCACCCTTTTCCGGCGGAGCGTCTGTCATATCCCCCGAAAAGATGATTTCTTTCTTGCGGTCAAACTGTGTATTCCACCCCACATGATAATGCTGTGATACATAATGAAAATCCAAATCAACTCGGGCATCTGGCAGATTTTCCCAATGAATGCCCAGCACGCCATTTTTTGACAGCTTCAAGGACGAACAGAAGGGAACGCCCCCGATAAAGCGCTTTTCGCTGACAGGCATGGCATACTCTACTTCTGTAGGGATAAAAAACCTCTTCCCCTCCACCTTAGCCCTGATCACCTCCACAATCGACGCCAACAAAAGGTTCAGTATCTGCTGTTGTCCGACTGTCAATCCAGCTTCGCTTGCTGTAGCTTTAGCATAAGCCTTTCCATTCCGAATCAGATACATAAAAGCCTTCGGCTGCTGTGCCCGATAAAGAAGGCTATTGGCCAGACTTATCCGCTTGTAAATCGTCACCTTGGGAATTTCCTTTGCCGCCTCGGCAGGTTCTATGGTGTCATCCCAGGTGATACGCTCCAATATGCCGGTCTTTTTCACATACTTATGCTTGTCAGCTAATTTGCGGACACGATTCATTAAATGAGCCAGTTCTGTGGAATCTTTCTTGAAGGCCAGCCATAATTTCTTGTAACGCAAAAATTCTGCTGCCAGGGCTTCAACGCTGTTTTCCTCCACAAAGCGATGAAACAATGCCGTATACAAACCCGGTTTACTGCTTTGTATTTTGCCGCGGATAAGGGCAATGACATCCTGACTCTTTATCAGCAGAGTTGAGCCCGTAACCTTGAAGATAAGCAAACGCAAAAATTCCTGAGCCGTAGGCGGCACCTTGCCCAACATATCATAGAGATAAATCCTGAGTTCCTTATTGGGAACGTCCTTTATCTCCACATCCATCCCTGTTTCCTTGATTATAATAGCAATACACTGAAGAACTTTTTGTGAAAGCGCCATCCCCGAGTCAATCATAGACTGGGTACGCTTTACTATTTCATCCTGCGCTATTACATCGATTACCGTCAGCCTGATGGGATCACCTTCCGGAATCTGCAACTTGGTCGCAGGGACAAATACAACACTGCTATCCACCTTGGCATCATTTGTCATATCGCCATTCTGCAAATATACCGTGAGATAATGCAGCAGCTGGTCTATCAGCCACTTTTCATCCGAAGCCTCTTGAACCTCATGAAAGTTTTGATAAAAACCACGGTTCATGGCCAGCATATCGTAACCAAACTTGTCCCATAAAAAAAGCTGGGAATCCCTTTCCCTGAGTGCCGGACATGCCTTAGCCGCCCTTTCCGTGATGAAAATACCATGCTCTACATTCTCTGCGTTACGAATTGCCCCCACACTATCATCAGCACGATCACCAGAAGGAACTGCACGAAACAAGGTAAGCACCGCTTGCTCATAATCACTAAACATCTCCTCCAGCCGTTACTGAAAACTTATAAAAAGCTATACAATTCATAAGAAAAGTTAACTTCTACGTTCCATTCCTCATTCTTTCCCACAAAGGGAGTTTCGCATCCACTTTTGCCGTCCCAAGGGGCAGGCTACTTGCGTTTGATGTAATGCTCCAGAGGCTTAAATTCCCCGCTAACGAACGGGTACATATCCGCATTGACTTGTAGGTGTCAGCTTGCAGATTTGGACAGTTCCGCTTCTCCATAGCGTTTTAGATTTAATGCCGCCTGGAAGTCGCGGTCTATCACATTGCCACAATGCGGGCAAACATAAGTCCTGTCAGATAGCTTCAGGTCTTTCTTTACATAGCCACACTCGATACAGGTCTTAGAGCTTGGATACCACCTGTCAGCTATGACAACGGCTATCTTCGCCCAATGAGCCTTGTATTCTATCTGTCTGCGGAACTCGTAAAGGTTTTGCTCCTGAACCTTCTCCGACAATTGCTTGTTCTTCATCATCCCCTGCACATTCAGGTCTTCGAGACATATAAAACTTGGTTTTCGTCCTATTATTGCCGCTGTGGCCTGATGCACATGATTGGCTCTGATGTTCGCCAATCTGTGGTTGATTCGTAAAAGTCGCTTTTCACTTTTTATAAGGTTGCCTGTTTTACAGTAACTTTCTCCTTTCTTGTTCATCTGGTATTTACGAGATACCTGACGCTGCAACCTGCGTCTTCTTTTTTTGAGCTTCCTTATTGCATGGGTCTTGTTGATATTTCTGACTTTGGTAGCGTCAGAGACTATCGCCAAATCCTTTATACCTAAATCAACGCCTACACCTTCCGTGCGGGGCTGTCCCGGTTGCTTACGGATAAACTTCAAGCCACGCATAGGCTTCAGCTTGCGGGAAGGCCTAACCCCCACGGACAGCCACCAGCTCTCACCATCAAAGGTTATTCTTGGGCTGGTGTATTTTGCCTTGGTCGGGATTCTGCCCTTCTCGGCGAGTTTTATCCAGTTGAGCCTCTGGCGATTCTTTTTCTTGCTGCCAGCCATATTCTCCAGTTTGACATGTGTATCTGTGAACTGGATTTTTACGTTATCTTGGTAGAAGCGGAAATCTCCGTTCTTCCTGCTGCGGAATTTTGGGTGCCCGTTCATGTCATAGACTGTCAGCTTCCTGCCTATCCGGGCATAATGCCCAATCTTCTTGGGTAAATATCTGACATAGCCAGCCTGTTTCTGTTTTCGAAAGAAATTCTTATATGCTATGCACAAGTCTTTGATGGCCTGCTTGGTGACATTGTTTGATATGTCCAGCAACCAGGGCTTTTCCCCGGAATTGCGGAGAACGGTAAACTCCTTGCGAAGGTCATAATTGCTTTGGAGTTTGCGTCCTTCCCGAAAATTCTCCATCTGCTTGTCTAAAGCCCAGTTGTAGGCAAACCTTGAAGCACCTGCGAACTGAAACAGTTTAGTCCTCTGCTTGTTGTTCGGGAGCAGCCGTATCCTGATTGACCTTATCACCTAAATCACCACCTTCATATATATTATACCTTAATGGTAGCGACATTTCTGGATTTTCGCAAGATTACAATGTAGCTAACATGGTTTTATAGCTATTTATAAGTTACTTTTATCTGTTGAAAGCCTCCTGTATCCAATCCGTATAGAATCAAATATATGCATAATAACCGCCATATAAAATAAAACCGGGCGGAAGGTATAATTACGCCACCCTAAAGGCGGCGTATGATTCATAAACAGGAACCTTCTATGCCCGGAAATATCGATATCTATTTCTTATAATCTATTTTAACACTTATTGCTGCATTTGGCCATCATATTTGACATTAACCTACTGATTGTCAGCTTTCAGATTCCCATCTATACGACGCTGGCCGTTGCCTTGATGGTCCCTACAATACCTTTCCTACGCAATTTCACTGCCATTGTTGGTAATTTCTTTTACTTTAGCGAAGATATTGCCGACTTCTCCCACATTTTCCTTGAATAACTGTGCTACATTGCTCAATCCAGAAAAAGCCGGTTTCTTGACATCTTGGGGAATCATTTCGCCATTCTTGGCCAGATAATCAATGATGCGCTTCACAAAGTCAATCTGACGGAGGTTCAGGCGGTTCTCCTGCAGAAATTCAGCAAAAGCTTCTTCCAGCGCGGCTCTGTCCATCCCCACAGTTTTACGCACCATCAGCCCTACAGGACATTCACCATAGAGATGTCGGTAATCCTCATGGGTTCCCAATTCCTCCCACAGAATACGCTCTAATTCCTGCAAATCTGTAGCTGTCAGCCGCTTATTAGTACGAAGTTTGTGAACGGCAATATTATCCTGATGTTCTTTCAGGTAGCGTTCCACCTTCTTCTTGTAGCTTTCCGAAGTCTGCTCCGGCGTAACTACATGAGTTTCCTTAACCTCAAGGCGATTATCGGTAAAATCCGTATAATAGATTTTCGTACTCTCAGGTTCCAGAAACTTCAGCAAATCCCGCAATTCCGTCCGCACTTTTTCGATTTTATCCAGAGTCACATCATCCCAATATTCAGGATAACGCACTTGCTGAATAAAGGCCTGCTTCGTCTTTATCTGGGGGATAGTCTGCAAAGTTGTAGAACTCAGTTTATCGGCGGTTTCTTCCACCTGCTGGGCCTTTGCGGTAATATCTTTGGTCATCAGATAATCATACATCATACTGTACATCTTCTGGTCAAAGAAACGGGCCATTACATCATCATCTTGAGCAGGAATGATAGGCGCTATATGCTTGGCAATCTCCGCCACATCATCTGCGGTCAGATTTGCCCAACTGCATCTGTCCCGATACTTTTCCACCTGCTGGCGATTCTGAATAACACGGAAACTGCCATTATCCAAAGCCATTACCGCACCATGCAGTTCTGCAAAGAGCTTCTGGGCAAACTCCTGCCGTTCCGTATCTTTATCCTTATGAAGCAACAGATACAGATTGGCCTGCAAATTGTAGATGCGTTCCACCAAAGACGGCTGATTCTTGGTTTCTTTCAGCTTGTTGCCCTGCAAGCTGAAGTATTCGAAATTCCCGCCGTAATCAAAAATGTAGAAATTCTTTTTGTCCAGTCCCGGGCCAAAAAGATCAGGACAAAGGCGTGTGCCCCGGCCTATCATCTGCCAGAACTTGCTGTAAGAACGCACCATCTTAAAGAACACGAGATTCAGCACTTCCGGCACATCAATACCTGTATCCAGCATATCAACCGAAACAGCAATCTGCGGCATCTTGTCCGGCGTACGGAAATCATCAATAATCTGCTCGTGATAGTCAATACTGCCATCCACCTGCTGCATAAACGCATCGCCATACTCAGGATACATCTCATGGAAAATATCCACGATGAATTTAGCGTGCTTCCTGTTCTTGGCGAAGATGATGGTCTTGCCCAGCTTATCACCGCCATCAATATACTGCCCCATCGCCATCAAATCCTGAATGACCATCTGCACCGTCTGACGATTAAACACGTATTTATTGAAAGCTGAACTCTGAATATCCGGGGCATTGTCACCAGCCAAACCGAATACTTCCTCGTAATGTTCCTTATCCTCTTCACTGAGGTCTTTATAATGAAGGCCATTCTTCATCAGTTTCGTGGTGCGTTCAAACTGCTCATAAGGCACGAGATACCCTTGCGCCACAGCCTCATCATACTGATAGGCAAAAGTGGGATTCCCCGCCTCCAGCTCAAACTGGCGGTAAGTATTCTTGTCCACCTCATTCTTAGGCGTTGCCGTAAGTCCCAACAGCATAGCATCGAAATACTGAAAAATCGCCTGATACCGCTGATAGATGCTTCGATGGCTCTCATCGATAATGATAAGGTCAAATGCAGCTGGCGAGAAAACTCTGCGCCCCTCAGGATTTTTCGCCGTGTCAATGGCGTTCATCATGGTGGGATAGGTACTGAAGATAATCCGCGCCGTTGCCGCATCATCCCTGCTGTCCATCAGGCTGGCCATAGGTATCTCGTTGCTGAAAAAATCCATAAAGCTGCGCTTTGCTTGCCGCACCAGAGCAGTACGGTCAGCCAAAAACAAAATACGCTTCACCCAGCCGCCGCGAAATAGTACATCCGACAGGCTGATAGCCACACGGGTCTTGCCCGTCCCCGTTGCCTGCACGATAAGGGCTTTTCTGCGCTTATGATCGAAAGCCTCTTCCACCGCTTTGACTGCCTCAATCTGGTATGGCCTGCCTGCAATATCGTGATTCGGCTCAACCTCTGCCAACGTCTTCTGCATACCGTGCCTGTCCATACGCATCTGCAAATCATCCTGCGTAAAGAACCCCGAAACATCCCGGCGGGGATAACCGCCCTGCTCATCGAGAAATACTGTGCGCAGACCATTGGTCATAAAGATAAAAGGACGGCAGCCATATTTCGCCTCATAAGTGTTGGCATAGAGTTCTGCCTGTTTTGCCCCCTTCTCTGGGTCATAGCTGGTACGCTTAGCCTCCACAATAGCCAAAGGCTTCTGGTCTCTGCCGTAAAGTACATAATCCGAAAAGCCTGTATTCGAGGCATTGGGCATACCAGATACTTCTTCCTCAATACGGCAGTTATCGCCAATTATCCAACCCGCCGCTTCCAGGTCATAATCAATATACCGCTTGCGGGTTTCTGCTTCCGTGATGGGATTGACATGGAACTCTCCCTGCGCCTGACGTTCCTTGCGCAGACGGATAACTTCCTGCTGAAGCTGCTCATTCTTCGCCCTTACATCATCCAGTTCCTGATTCTTTTCCTCCAGCTCATGCTGCTTCTGCGCAAGTATGGCATCTTTCTTTGCAATATCTTCTGCCTGCTTTTGGATTTCCTGCTGGCTGACAGCGGCCTTATCATCAGGAGATGGCAAAATACTTTCATCGAAAACCATTTCTCCCTGAATCGATGTATAGCAATAAGCCATCCAACTCAGAAACTCAAACAGGATTCTAAGAGCCAGTACACCATCCCCATACGTAAGAGGTCTACCACCATGAGCGGCCCGATTGCCAAACAGACGCAGCTGGTCAAGCATGTGAAGCAGCTTATTATCCCCCACCACTTCACAAAAACCCCTATCCTTCAGCAAGGCAAAAAGTTCTCTATCCTTGCCGTATTTATACGGGTCACTCGTATCCATTCCCTCTGCACGATAAACCCATTTAATGCCCAGCTCCATAGCCGAACGCCCAAAGATAGCCGCCACTTCCGGCGCAATCGCCATTCCCTGTTCTGCTTTCCTGGCTCTCTCAGCTATATTAACCCATTGGGGTTCCTGATCAACAAAGTCAAAATTGGATGCCATACCATCACCGCCCACTTATTGCTAAATGATTATTTCCTTCTTGCCCCTCGCACTCGTCTGCGCAGGAAAAATAACCAGACACCTATAAACTGTTCGTATTCCTTCGCACTTTCCATCTCGTCTATCTTTTTATAAATGCCATTCTGGATTTTACTTTCATCATTGCCATATTTTCTGGCCAAAGCTTCCATAAAGTGACTGAAGTCCTGATAAACTTCCCGCCGTCCTTTTACCAGTGCAGTAGATGTATCATGCACGATATTTCCCTTTTCATCTAACTTGCCATTCAGATGAAGAACATCATTTATATCATGTTCCAGTTCTTCATCATAAGGATTTGTGGCAATTCTTCCATTTGCCCGATAGACTAATTTCTCAATATGTTCCTTCTTCCATGGCGAAATCGTTATCCGTTCATTACTCTTCGCCGCATCACAGGATAAAACCTTCCTAGCGTCATCTGCGCCCCTTCCACCATCACAGCACCCCAACATATTGCTATAAGCTAAAACATGATCCTTTTTCCACTGAGTATCATTTTCGTTCTTCTTTACGGGCTGCCAATGCTCTATCACCATTGATTCATCATTGCGGATTCTTCTCATACAATATGCACATAAACCATGCTGTTCCTCATATAGTGCATTTCGTACTGTGGCTTTATCCAGCTAATCAAAGTAGCTTCGAAGCTTTTCCGTATCGATATCAGCAGCCGCTTTCCAACCGTCTTCTGCCTTTATCGCAGCTACCTGCTCCACCATCTTCTTCGGAGCATTCTGTTTCCTTATATGAATCATTACAATTCCTCCACCCAGCGATTGACGCGAAGAAACCGATTCATTTCATCATATACTGGTGAAGTTTCGCCAAATTCTTCCTTTACGCTCTGCACGATCTCGTCTGCCCGGGCAAAATCACCTTCATCCACAGCCAGTTCTAACTGCCGCTTGCGCTCAACAATATCTTCAGGACGGGAAGTGCTCCCCTGACGCAGTTCCAACACTTCATCAGCTGTATAACCATAAGCAGGTTCCAATATTTCCGTGGTTTTCAAATCAACAAGTTTAATTATGCGGGCATCCTTGATAGACGATATGACAATGGGCGAATGCGTTGCGATGATGAACTGAACACAAGGGAACACCTGTCGTATAGCATCGAGAATCTTCCACTGCCATTTCGGATGCAGATGGGCATCTATCTCATCAATCAGTACAACACCTTCCAACTCAGAAAAGTCTTCCATACCGGGATTAAGCACCGCCGCCCTGTATGCCAGCTCCATAATCATGGACAGAATAGCCCGGTAGCCCGTACTGAGATTATAGATGGAGTCTTTACGTTCCCCTATGGTAATTTCCATGCCTTGGGTTTCTATCGAATACTCGATTTTGATGTCATCAGGAGTTTCCAGCATGATAGCCATGAACTTCTTAATCGTATTTTGGAATAACTGATACTCATGCACTGTATGCTTCTTTTGATATTCCAAAAAGCTCATTTTCAGGCACCAGTTTTGGATTACCTCTTCAATTCGCTTGCCCATCAAGCATTCTTGATAACCATCTTTTCGTAAAGTCATACCAGCAGTTACCATAAAATCCCTTTTCCCCACAACTGGGCTGGTATGCCAATCTCTATCAAAATTCTGCAAACATAAAATAGGCAATTTTTTACCATTATCATTAAGCACAGAAGAAAAGAAATTCATTAAGTCAAAGTCAGCCATACGTTTCGAGTCATCTTCATTATCACGACTCATACTTACTGAATACTTTCTTTCATCATCCCATTGCAACTCATATGAAATTTGTTGTGGAAATTGTGGAACGAAAGAATGCGTTGCATCGCCTTCCTTCCTATAAATACGACGAACAGTATCATTATATAACGTTTTGCCCTGCATACCACTTGTAGTTGAAAACATCGCACCCAAGCCAATAGCCAGCGCATCTATCAATGATGTTTTTCCCGAACCATTATTTCCTATCAATAAATTAATTCCTTGAGAAAAATCGACAGTAATGTCCTCAAATCCTTTGAAGTTTTTAGCAGTTATATTTTTTAAAAACATATACTATCTCCTTTTATCTAAAATTTGATGTGAAAATAATATTTTACTGGCTTTTAATACTGCAATACTTATCTCTGTTACCAATTTCGATTTGTCTGTGAAGGCTACAAAATCGGCGAATTGGTTTTGGAGTTCAATAGCAGGCAACAGAATGTCAAAATTGCTAAGTTGTGCTATTGAAAGATAAGCAACTGTTGTACCAGACACAACTTTGTCTATCTGTTGCCTTATACCCTGCGAATCAAATAGGTATGAGACATAGACAGGATTGATTTCTGCTTCGCTTGTGTGAACCCAGCTAATCATGCCATCTTGAAAATAGAATTTATCTTTCGGCTTTATGATATAGCATTGTCCCAAGGTTCCTCGTGCTGTAACAAGTATATCACCGGCATGGGGGACTAAACCCTGCTGCTCAAATTCATTGAACTGTTGTTCAGATATGTATAAATCGCAAGTTTCCGTATTAAAAACTATCTTTGAGATTAGGTCAGAAACACGCAGGAATGGTACACCTGCTGATGTTTGTTCACTCTGATATACACGTTTGCTAGAACCTACAGTGCATATATCTTTGAATCGCTTTATTGGCCACTTCATCGGATTTGTCACGGGGTCGCCAAACATCTCGACAAACCGTGATTTGAGATTATGCTATATACTTACGATGAGAAATCTTCACATTATTTTGGTCAACCATGGCATATTCCATAGTTGTATCAATCTTGCTGTGACCTAAGAGCTGCTGAACCTGCTCTATGGGCATTCCTTTATCGATGGCTCTTGTGGCTAGGGTTCGTCTGAATTTATGCGGATGAACTCTTGTGATGCCTAATTTGCGGCCCATGTTCCGCAAACGTATCTCTACGCCGCTGATTTGCAAACGGTTATGGGGATTTTGTATCGATACAAAGAGTGCAGGATTCTCGTCAGTACGACTATCCAGATAATTCTTTAGGTGTATCTTCGTTCTTGCATCGAAGTAAACCGGACGCTCCTTGCTCCCCTTGCCAAATACTACACATTCCCGGCTCTCAAAGTTCACATCACTGCGATTCAGACGTACCAATTCCCCTACACGCATGCCTGTGGAGGCCAACAAATCTATTATCGCCAAGTCACGGCTGTTGCTGCAGTTATCACGTATTTGCTCCAGTGATTCGTCCGTATAGGTTTCCTTAACCATCTTTGCCGTCTTGATTTTGTGAATACGGCGCACAGGGCTTTTCAATATATGGTTTTCTTCTTCTAACCAAGCAAAGAAACTGGATAGGATACGGCGAATATTATCGATATTCACCTTGCTACAACCACGAACCTCTTGATAATTAGAAAGATATTTCCGTAAATCCTCCGTAGTAATGTGCGTCAAATGCTTGTCTAGCTGTCCTATAGCCTTGACTATGGTTGACTGATAGTATTTTAGGGTTCGTTCACTGCAACCTTCTACCTTTTTAGCCGCAATAAACATATTCACAAACTCATTATTGCTTATGCCCGTATCATTATCTGCCGTGCCACTGTCTGTGACCACTTTATTCGATAGGCATTCGGTCAACTTTTCACGGAGGCGCATTAACTGAGCATTATCCAAATAAGGAAGCATTCCCTGCATAATTTCGGTGATAAGGTAATCTTTCATATAGACTTTTCCTTTCCACCAACCTCCGGCACCTCTTAATCCGTTACAATCATGATATTCAATTAGCCAAAATAATCTTGCATAAGTTTTGCCTTTAGCGTCTGTAACGTTTCAATACTCTGCTGAATAGCAAGTTTCGATTTGTCGGTGATGGATACGAAGTCAGCGAATTGTTTTTGTAGTTCAACTGGTGGAAAAATAAACTCTATCTCTGAAAGTTGTCCTTTACTCAAAATTCCCTTCAATGCCATATTAACACCACTACAGATGTATTCTTTAGACAATCGAAACTGCTCATACATGAAGTATGTACTCTGTTCATTAGGAAGAATTGCATTTATCTGTTGGTTAAACGCTACTGCACGGTCAACGATAGCCACATTACCAATGGAGCGTAAACTTCCTGCAATACATGTCATTAAAATACTTCCTGCCTCAACTATACGTCCGACTTTTGCTCCTTCGTCGGAAAGGTACTCAGTTGCTGTTGTAAGATTTGTTGCTTCAGTGATATTGTCAGATTTTATCCATTCAATATCGTTGCCGTAGTATTCTTTTACTTTGCGTGAAGGCGTGTTACCTGTCACGATTTCACATTTATCCGCTAGGCGAATACGCTCCCAACCCATTGGATTCGTCACTGGGTCACCAAACATCTCGATAAACCGTGATTTGACAAGGTTATCTAATACAGTGATAGCTTCTTTACGGTTAAAGATAAGTTCCTGAATCTCATCAATGATATCCGCAATCCATTGTTGTTTTTCAAAAGGCCATATCGGAACATTGAAATCCTTTAGAACATCTTTACCAATAGCCTTAAAGGTACTTCCTGTCCCTTGTTCTGCCAAGCGTTCCTTATAGTAATCTAGTAAATAAAACAAATACTTTAAGTTAATATTTTCTTTTGGACGGATAGCAGCCAAGCCACGTCCGATACAACATTCTTCCTGTGCAATATTGACATCGCCAATAGGTGCTCTCACAGACATAAGAATATCATCCGCCATTGCAATCTTTTTGGGCGATGTACAATACATTCTGACAGTAGGATAAACTTCACCAAAATCTGATTTTCCTTGATAAAAAGGGATTCCCTCTCCCTTATCATTATACGATTCCGAATCAGGTGATTGTCCCATTATTATTTCTGTAACTTCATATAGTGTTTTAGTCTCTGTCTTATTCATCATCTATTCCTCACGAGTATATCTGTTCATTAGCTCCTGAACTATTTCTATATTGTTGCCCAAGTATAATTGGGCAACATCCTTTATTGATGTGAAATTTTTCCCAGCTAATTTATGGTCAATATAACCAAACTCCCAATTATCTTTATCAGCAATTTCTCTTACCAGCACCAAGCATACTGGATTTTCTTTTTTCACCACTTCACGAATAGACTGCCTTTTCAATGTCACAGGGTAATCTTCTTTTGCTCTGCGAAATCCCAAAGAAACAACACAACGTGTGTCACCTGCAAAATAATCCGCATTGATATGAATATCGTTGTTTATGGATTCACCAATCCAAAATTTATTATACAGCAGCTCAGGAAGATAGTTCAGAACTGACAGCTTCATATTCGTAAATCCATTGGGATTAAAGCGGATTTTATGGGGTGAAAGCATCTTGTTCAGACACATTTTGTAAAAGTCTCTGGGGCTTACATAATCTGCATATTTTATCCCAGTCAAATGCTGAAAATTATTCTGGGTAAACTTTATCTTTTTATGTTCTATAGTCCCCGAAGCTAAGTCTTTATATATTATAACGAAAATCCGTCCTGCTAATTTTTCCTTATATCCTTGCGCAGCTGCAACCAGAATATCGATAGCCTGTTGTGCAGTATATCTCTTTATTCCCAAAATAACACCTCTATATAATAAATGAGGCCATCAAACTGATGGCCTCTAACCTGCCGATTTTTCTGTCGTCCCCCGACATCATCAGCCCTTACGTCTGACAGTTGTTTGGAGTTTTTCCGTCGCTCCCCGACATCACTGGCCCTTACGTCCAGCATTCATTTGGGATTTTTAAGGTGTCGGCACACCATTCCTTACTTGTATTATACAATTTTTTCCTGAATTACGCAAGACTACAGCGGATTCTAGCCTTCCCCCAGTAGTTCGCGTAATTTTTCCATATCATTGTTAAACTCCATATTCAGCTCGTCCAGCTTCGTCATCATTTCCAACGTACTGGGATATTCCACCGGCACATACTCGATTTCCTTATACTTATTGATGGAGAGGTCATAGCCATTTTGCTGGATTTCCTCCACGGGAACGAAGAAACTCTTCTCCGTGCGCTTGCGGCCTTCTTCCTGTTCCAGATTCTTGAACCGGGCGATAATGTCAGGAATATCGTTCTCCTCAATCTCCTGCCGCTTGTCATCAAGGCTGTAGCCGTCTGCCTGCATATCGTAGAACCAAACCTTGTCCGTACCGCCTGCATTTGTCTTGGTAAAGAAGAGTATTGCCGTGGACACCCCTGCATAAGGCTTGAACACGCCGCTAGGCATGGAAACCACTGCTGTCAATTTGTTGTTATCCACCAGTTCCTTGCGCAGAGCCTGATGAGCCTTGGAGGAACCAAAGAGCACGCCATCCGGAACAATTACCGCAGCTCTGCCGCCCAGTTTCAAGATACGCAGGAACAAGGCGAGGAAAAGCAGTTCTGTTTTCTTGGTCTTAGTGACACGCAACAGACTTTCCTCCACCGTTTCATTGTCCAGAGAGCCTTTAAATGGAGGATTGGCCAGACAAAGGGTATAGAGTTCCTTATCGGGATTATGCTTGGAAAGGCTGTCTTTATAGTCAATGCTGGGATTTTGCACACCATGAAGCATCATGTTCATGGTGCCGATGCGCAGCATGGTGGGGTCAGTATCAAAGCCGTGGAACATGGTGGTATTGAAATGCTTTGCCTGCTCATCATCCAACAGCATATCTCCATGATTCTTCCGGATAAATTCTTCTGCCGCTACTAAGAATCCTGCCGTGCCCATGGCCGGATCTACTACAATATCCGAAGGCTGCGGAGATGCCATCTCCACCATCATCTTGATGATATGACGCGGCGTGCGGAACTGGCCGTTGATTTTGGAAGAAGCCAGCTTGGATAACATGTACTCGTACAGATCGCCCTTGCTGTCTTCCTCATTCAGTTCCAGCTTGTCAATGCCCTCAATGATTTTTGCTAGTTTGTCCGGCGCAGAAATCTGGAAGGTTGCATCTTTCATAAAGCGGGTATAGGACGCATCATCATCGGGATGCAGATTCTTAATAAAGGGAAAAATCTCCTCCTGCATAAGCTGAAACTGTACGGCCGGAGCTAAGTTCTTGAACTTGCTCCAACGATAATTCTGCTGTTCCGGCCCAAAGATTTTTTCTTCGTTCTCAAAGCCCAACAACGCCGCATTTGCTTCGTTCTCTGTCTCTATATCATCAAGCTGTTTGATAAACAGCAGATAGGTAAACTGTTCAATAACCAACAGAGGATTTGTCAATCCGCCCGTCCAAAAGGTATCCCATATCTGGTCAACTTTATTTCGCTCTTCGCCTACTAACATTTCTTATCCTCCCACGCACATATAAATCTTCTTTTATTGTATAGTTTATAGGCGTAGATGTCAAAAACAGCCTCACCGAAGACGATTGTCCCGGCAAGGCTGTTTTTTGACATTTGACCAGTCAAATCTGACCAGTCAATTCCTGACTTGTCAGATTTGCTGACCAGACAGAGCTGTATTGCTTTTTTTCTCCACCTCAATAAGCTCCTGCGCGGCTTCCAGCTGGCGTTTTACCTGCTTATCGGAAGTGCCGCCCAAGGAGTTGCGCTGGTTGACGCAGGTCTCGGGCTTCAGGGCTTCGGCGATGTCGGATTCGAACAGCGGCGAGAGCTTCTGCAGTTCCGGCAGGGTCATATCCGCAAGATATTTGCCCTGGGCAATGCATTCATGCACCGCGGTACCGGCAACGGCATGGGCCTGACGGAAGGGCAGGCCCTTCTTGACCAGATAGTCCGCCAAATCCGTGGCGTTGGAGAAGTCCTCCTCCACGGCTTTACGCATGACATCCTTCTTGATCTTCATGCCACGAATCAGCTGGGCATAAACACCTAAGCTGAACTTCACCGTATCGATGGCGTCGAAGATGCCTTCCTTGTCCTCCTGCAGGTCCTTGTTGTAAGCCAAGGGCAGGCCTTTGACGGTGGAAAGCATGGCCATAAGGTGGCCCACTACTCTGCCCGTCTTGCCTCTTACCAGTTCGGAGACATCGGGGTTCTTCTTCTGGGGCATCATGGAAGAGCCTGTGCAATGGGCATCGTCCAGTTCCACGAAGGAGAACTCGCGGCTGCACCAGAGGATGGTCTCTTCCGACAGGCGGGAGAGATGCACCATCAGAATGCTGGCTGCGGCCAAGAATTCCATAATGTAGTCACGGTCGCTGACGGCATCGAGGCTGTTGCTGTAAATCTGCTCGAAGTTCAGCTGCTTGGCCACCAGTTCCCGGTCGATGGGGAACGTGGTGCCGGCCAGAGCGCCTGCGCCCAAAGGCATGATGTCTGCCCGTTTGTAAACACCTTCGAACCGGGCATAGTCACGGGAAAGCATGCCGAAGTAAGCCATCAGATGATGGGCAAAGAGAATGGGCTGGGCCCGCTGGAGATGGGTGTAACCAGGCATGATGACATCCTGATTTTTCTTGGCCAGCTCCACCAGGGCTTCCTGCAGGTTGATGATTTCCTGCTGGACAGCCACTACTTCCCTACGCACATACATGTGGGTATCGAGGGCCACCTGGTCATTGCGGCTGCGGGCAGTATGGAGCCGCCCGCCAGCTTCGCCAATGGCCTCGGTCAATCGCTTTTCGATATTCATATGAATATCTTCCAAATCCACGGAGAAGTCAAAGTCCCCTGCTTCAATCTGGCCTTCGATGTCCTTGAGGCCCTGCAGGATGGCCCCGCAGTCGTCCTCGGAGATGATGCCGCATTTGGACAGCATGATGGCATGAGCGATGGAACCGGCAATGTCCTCGTGGTACATGCGCTTGTCAAAGTTTATGGAGGCCTGGAACTCGTTGACCATTTCGTCTACGGTCTTGGTGAAACGGCCTCCCCACATAGCCTCGCTCATTTACCAGTCTTCTCCTGCATCAGAGCACGAACCTTCAGCGGCAGGCCGAAGAGGTTGATGAAGCCCGTAGCATCTGCCTGGTTGTATACGTCATCATGCTCGAAGGTTACAAATTCCTGACTGTACAGGGAGTACGGGGAAGTGGAACCTGCGGAGATGATGTTGCCCTTGTAGAGTTTCAGTTTCACCTGGCCCGTTACCGTCTGCTGGGTGCTGTTGACGAATGCATCCAGAGCTTCGCGGAGCTGGCAGAACCACATGCCATCGTAAACGAGCTCAGCATAGCGGATAGCTACCTGCTGCTTGTAGTGATAGGTGTTGCGATCAAGGCAGAGGTATTCCAGTTCACGATGTGCATAGTAGAGCAGAGCTCCGCCCGGGTTCTCATACACGCCGCGGGACTTCATGCCCACCAGACGGTTTTCGCAGATATCCACAATGCCGACGCCATTGCGGGCACCGATCTTGTTGAGTTCTTCCATGAGTTCCACAGCGCCCATTTTCTTGCCGTTGACGCCCACCGGTTCGCCCTGTTCAAAGTCGATGGTCACATATTCCGGTTCGTCCGGAGCATCCTTCGGAGCCTTGGAAATCAGGAACATGCTGTCATGGGGTTCGTTGGCGGGATCTTCCAGATCTGCGCCTTCATGGGACAGATGCCAGATGTTTCTATCCATGGAATAGGTCTTGTTTTCCGTAGCGATGGGAATATCATGCTTCTTGGCATATTCGATTTCAGCGGAGCGGGAATCGAGATCCCATTCACGCCAGGGAGCGATCAGGGTGATGTTGGGAGCCAGAGCCTTGACGGTGAGCTCGAAACGTACCTGGTCATTGCCCTTGCCGGTAGCGCCGTGAGCGATGGCATCCGCGCCTTCCTGCTTGGCGATTTCCACCAGTTTTTTGGCAATGATCGGGCGGGCAAAGGAAGTGCCTAAGAGGTACTTGTCTTCGTAAACAGCACCGGCCTTCAGCGTGGGCCATACATATTCCTTGAGGAATTCTTCCTTGAGGTCTGCAATATAAACCTTGGAAGCACCGGATTTCAGCGCCTTATCATGAACGGCATCCAGTTCATCGCCCTGCCCTACATCAGCGCAGCAGGCGATAACTTCGCAGCCATCGTAGTTTTCCTTGAGCCAGGGAATGATAACGGAGGTATCCAGACCGCCGGAGTAAGCCAGAACTACTTTTTTAATCTGTTTAGCCATAATATTACTTCCTTTCCACTTCTAAAATCTATAATCGCCTCAGCCCATAGTCAAAGCCATAATGGCCTTCTGGGTGTGCAGGCGGTTTTCTGCTTCGTCAAAAATCACATGGGCGTTTGCTTCCAACACTTCCTCGGTGATTTCCTCACCGCGGTAAGCCGGCAGGCAGTGCATGACGATGGCCCGCTTATCGGCATGAGCCAGAAGCTCCTTGTTCACCTGATAGGGAGCAAAGATTTTCTTGCGTTCATCATGCTCCTCTTCCTGGCCCATGCTGGCCCAGGTGTCGGTGACCACGATATCGGCACCTTTGACGGCTTCCACCGGGTCCGTTACCAGTTCGATGCTGGCGCCCGTGAGCTTGGCATCTTCTTTAGCCAGCTTCGTTACCGTAGCATCGGGCTTGTAGTTTTCCGGGGTAGCTGCCACAAAGGTCATGCCTGCTTTAGCACAGCCGTACATGTAGGAGTTGGTCATGTTGTTGCCATCCCCCACATAAGCCATCTTGAGGCCCTTGAGGTTCTTGCCCTTATGTTCCTGAATGGTCAGGAGATCCGTGAGCACTTGGCAGGGATGCAGGAGATCCGTCAACGCATTGATAACGGGGATATCGGCGTATTTAGCCAGCTCCTCCACCCTATCATGACCGTAGGTACGGATCATGATACCGTCCAGATAGCGGGACAATACCCGGGCCGTATCTTTGATAGGTTCGCCCCGGCCCAGCTGCAGGTCACGGTTGGACAGGAACAGTGCCTGACCACCTAACTGATACATGCCCACTTCAAAGGAAACCCTTGTTCTGGTGGAGGATTTTTCAAAAATCATGCCCAGGGTCTTGCCCTTGAGCAGATGATGTTCAATCCCCGCTTTCTGCTTGGCCTTCAATTCATGGGCCAGCGCCAAAATCTCCTGTACCTCATCCACGGAAAGTTCGTGGATGGATAACATATCGCGTCCTTTTAACATCCAAAGCCCCCTTAGTCCGCGTATTTGCCGATTACTTCATCCATTACGGCAAACGCTTCGTCAATCTGTGCGGTAGTGATGATTAGTGGCGGGATAAAGCGCAAAACTTTCCCGGCCGTGCAATTGATGATGAGGCCCTGAGCCAGGCAATCATTAACGATATCCCGGCCATGGTCTGCACTGACCAGCTCTGCTCCGAGAATCAGCCCTTCACCACGCACATCTACTATAAATTTTGGATATTTAGCAGCTAATTCCTGCAATTTATCCTTAAAATATTTGCCTACGGCCTGGATATTTTTGAGGAAATCTTCCTGCGGCACCGTATCCAGCACCACATTGGCTGCGGCACAAGCCAGGGGATTGCCCCCGAAGGTCGTGCCATGGTCGCCGGGCTTGAAGGCCGCTGCCACCTTGTCGGTGACGATAAAGGCTCCAATGGGCACGCCGCCGGCCAGACCCTTGGCCAAGGTCACGATATCCGGCTTGATGCCGTAGTTCTCATAGGCGAAGAACTTGCCGCTGCGGCCGATGCCGGCCTGAATCTCATCGAGAATCAGCAGAGCGCCATGCTTGTCACAAAGGGCTCTGACCTGCTTGAGGTAATCTGCATCCGGTGTATGGACGCCGCCTTCCCCCTGAATGGTTTCCAGCATCACAGCCGCCGTCTTGTCGCTGATCTTTGCTTCCAGCTCGGCAATATCATTGTAATGCACATAACTGAAACCAGCGGGCAACGGCCCTAAGCCCTCATGATAATGGGGCTGGCCCGTAGCCGTCAGCGTGGCAATGGTACGACCGTGGAAGCTTTCCCAGGCGGAGATGATTTCCGTCTTTTCCGGGTTGATGCTGTAACCATACTTGCGGGCAATCTTGATGGCTCCTTCATTGGCTTCCGCACCGGAATTGCCGAAGAAGGCCTTGTCCAGACCGCTGAGCTTCACGAGCTTGGCCGCGGCATCAGCCTGGGGCTGGGTGTAGTAGAGGTTGGAGCAGTGGATGAGTTTCCCAGCCTGCTCGGCTACGGCCTGCACCAGAGCCTTATTGTTATGCCCCAATACATTTACCGCAATGCCCCCCAAGAAGTCCAGATACTTCTTGCCGTTAATATCCCAGACATAGGCACCGTCGCCATGGTCAAGGACTATCTTATAGCGGTTGAAGACCGGCAGATAGCTTTGCTGATCCTCCGCAAAAATTTCCTGTTCCTGCATAGATTTCTCCTTAACGTACCACCTGGGTGCCAATGCCCCGGGAGGTAAAGATTTCCAAGATGATGGAGTGCGGCAGGCGCCCATCGATGATATGGGTCTTGCCCGTGCCCTGCTCCAAGGAAGTCAGGCAGGCTTCCACTTTCGGAATCATGCCGCCGGCGATAATGCCTTCTTTGATATACTGGCGGGCATCCGGCAGATGCAGCGTGGAGATGAAACTTGACTTGTCATTGAAGTCCTTGTAGATACCTTCGATATCCGTCAGAAGCAGGAGCTTTTCTGCCTGCAAAGCCCCGGCAATCTCCGCCGCCACATAGTCAGCGTTGATGTTGTAGCTCTCGCCGTTATCCCCGACACCAATGGGCGCGATAACGGGCACATAGCCCTGCTCCAGCAGGTCTTCGAGAATCCCCGTGTCCACCTTTTCCACTTCGCCTACATAGCCGATATCCACCGTTTTGGTGTCCTCTCCTTCGTAGACCGTGGCCAGCTTCTTTTTGGCCTTGATGAGGCCTGCATCTTTACCGCTGAGGCCCACAGCCCGCACGCCCCGGCGGTTCAGGAGATTGACGATTTCGGAGTTCACCTTGCCGTCCAGCACCATTTCCGCAATCTCGATGGTTTCCGCATCGGTAACCCGCAGGCCCGCCACGAAGTCCGACTCCTTGCCCACCTTCTTGAGGAAGCCCGTGATGTCCGGGCCGCCGCCATGGACGATTACCGGGCGGATGCCCACGTATTTCATCAGGGCAATATCCTGCATGACCTTTTCCTTGAGGTCATCGTTGATCATGGCGTTGCCGCCGTATTTGATGACGATGGTCTTGCCGTAGAACTGCTGGATATAGGGCAGGGCCTCCACTAAGATGGCGGCTTTGTCTTCTGCTGTAAACATCGCCCTGCCCCCTTAGGTGTGGTATTCGCCGTTGATCTTCACGTATTCATAGGAGAAGTCGCAGCTCCAGATGTCGGCTTTCGCATCGCCATCGCCCATATCAATGCCGATTACGATATCATGAGCTTCCATGACCTTGCGGAGTTCCGCTTCGTCATATTTGGCGCCAACACCGTTGGCATAAACGGGAATGCCACCGAATTTCACCACGGTCTTATTAGGATCCATGGGCACGCCGGCATACCCCACGGCACAGATAACTCGCCCCCAGTTGGGATCCTCACCGAAGAAGGCGGTCTTCACCAGCGGGCTCTTGGCTACGCTCATGCCAATGGTCTTGGCATCGGCAAAGCTCTTGGCCCCGGTTACGGAAATGGTCAGGAACTTGGTAGCGCCCTCGCCATCGGCTGCAATCTTCTTGGACAGCTCCTGGCAGATATTCTTGAGGGTGGCCTTGAAGAGTTCATAGTCTTCATTTTCCTCGGTGATCTTGGCATTGCCAGCGGCACCGTTAGCCATCACGATAACCATATCGTTAGTGCTCATATCGCCGTCAATGGAAATCATGTTGAAGGAAACCTCCACGATTTCCGACAGGGCCTGCTGCAGGAGCTTGCTGTCGATAGCCGCGTCCGTGGTGATAAAGCAGAGCATCGTCGCCATGTTGGGCTGAATCATGCCAGAACCCTTGGCAATAGCACCGAAGCGCACTTCCTTGCCGCCGAGAGTGATTTCCGTAGCGCAGGCCTTGGAATAAGTATCCGTAGTGATGATGGCCTTGCCGGCGTTCTCACTGCCCTCGGTGGAGAGCTCCTTCACGGCCTGTTTGATGCCTGCTTCCATCTTGTCCATGGGCAGGTTCACACCGATAACGCCAGTGGAAGCAACCACTACATCATCAGCCTTGCAGCCCAGAGCCGTAGCCGTGATATCCTGCATGGCAGCGGCGTCCTTTTCGCCCTGCTCGCCGGTGCAGGCATTGGCGCAGCCCGCGTTGGCAGTGATGGCATGGGCCATGCCCGTGGCCACAACCTTCTTGGAAGCCCGAACCGGGGCCGAAGCCACCGCATTCTGGGTAAAGGTACCGGCCACTGCCGCTTCCTGCTCCGTATAGATAACGGCTACATCGAGATTGCCGCTCTTCTTGATACCGGCTTTGACACCAGCAGCCTGAAATCCCTGCGGATAGGTAACACCCGCTTTTTTATGTGCATCACTAAACATGAATATTCCTCCCAAAAGTTTTTGTCTCTTATTTCAATCAGGGATAAAGGGGTACAAAATCCAACCCCATGCGTTCCTCGAAACCGCAGGCGATGTTGAAGTTCTGCACCGCCTGTCCTGCCGCCCCCTTCACGAGGTTGTCGATGGCGGAAAGAACGATTACCCGTCCCGTGCGCTCATCCACATGCCAGGCGATATCGCAGAAGTTGGAGCCTCGGACTTCCTTGGTGGAGGGATAAGCCCCGGCGCCCAACAGGCGGATAAAGTATTCCTTGCCGTAGAGCTTCTCGAAGGCGGCGCTGACCAGATCTGCGGTCACGCCTTCCTTGAGGCTCGCATAGCAGGTGGAGAGAATCCCTCGGGACATGGGCACCAGATGAGGCGTGAAGTTCAGGAGAACCTTTTCCCCGGAAAGTTCCGTCAATGCCTGCTCAATCTCCGGCGTATGTCGGTGCTTGGCCACGTTGTAAGCCCGGAAGTTATCGTAGAGTTCCGGGAAGTGGTTGGCCTGCTTAGCGCCGCGGCCTGCTCCCGACACACCGGATTTAGCATCCACGATGATGGTGTTCACATCGATCAGATGCTGCTTGGCCAGCGGGGCCAGAGCCAAGATGCTGGCGGTGGTGAAGCAGCCGGCGTTGCCGATGATCTTGGCCGTCTTGATCTGCTCCCGATAGAGCTCTGCCAAACCGTAAACACGCTCCGCATCCGTGTGGGTATGGGGAACATGGTACCAGGCCTCATAAACTTCCGTATCACTGAAGCGATAATCCGCACCCAGGTCGATGATGCGCACCGGCATCCCCGCCAATGCCCGGCCGACTTCCATGGCATGACCATGAGGCAAACCGATGAAGACGAAATCACTGTCCTTGCCAATCCGTTCGATATCCTTCATGGACTCCAGTTCCATATCGTAGAGACCACGCAGATGTGGATAAAGGCTGGCAATCTTCTCGCCGGTATGACTTTCCGAAGTGATATGCACCACTTCCGCCTGCGGATGCTGATAAAGCAACCGCAACAATTCGGCTCCGGCATAACCGGTAGCTCCGATAACGCTGACCTTCATAGAGAAATCCTCCTCTGGCATCAATTTGACCTGTCAATACGGATTCAGTTTCCGTCATTTTCGACCAGTCAACTGTACCCTGTAAACTATGTTTATAATTATACATCTATGTTGCATAAAATTGCAACCCCTATTTATAAAAATTCATGCTATAATGTGATTAGAATTTTTCAAGGAGTATACTTATGAAAAAACATAAAAAACGACGAATTTATCGAAAATTTTTCCGCTTTATCTTCCTTTTAGTATTGGTCTTCTTTCTGACCTTTTTCCTGGCGGGCGGTTTTGCCCTCTTTGCGCCGCGCACCTGGCAGCATGTGGGCGACTTCCTGCCCCGGCTTGAAGCCGTACTGCCTGCCAACCAGCAAACCGATGCACCTAAGGAAATCTCCACCATGGACCGGCTCAGCCGCATGGTATTCCTCAAGCGGGCAGTGGATGCCCGGATTGACAAGTCAAACTATGTCAAGCTGCGGGATATCCCCGAAGATATGCAGAACGCCATCATTGCCGTGGAGGATAGCCGCTTCTACAGCCACTATGGTTTTGATGTGCAGGGCATTATGCGAGCTACGCTTGTCAATCTCCAATATGGAGAAGTCACAGAAGGCGCCAGCACCATTACCCAGCAGCTGGTCAAGAACCTCTTCCTTTCCCATGAGCAATCCTTTGGCCGCAAGGCCGAGGAACTGCTGCTGTCATTGGATATGGAGGCCAACTACAGCAAGAGCGAAATCCTGGAAATGTATCTGAACACCATTTACTACGGTTCCAATTTCTACGGCATCGGCCCGGCGTCCAAAGGCTATTTCGATAAAAAACCTCAGGAGCTGAAGCTCCCCGAAGCGGCTATGCTGGCCGGAACGCCTAACGCTCCTTCCCTCTACTCTCCCTATGTGGATTTCATGCTGGCCAAGAAACGCCAGTTTGTCGTGATCGACGCCATGGTACGCAATGGCTATATCGATAAATCCACCGCTGAATCCGCCAAGATAAAGCCGATCTATCTGGCCAATCCAAGCGAATAAAAGAAAAAGGAGACTAAGCCCCAATTTCTGGAGCCTGTCTCCTTTATTTTATTTCTTTTTATTGCCGGCTTTAACCTGTTCCTCAGTGCTGCGGTCTAAATGTTTGTAGAACTGTTCGCAGAGGTTGTTGAAGGTATTCACAGAATCGCCTTCGCTCTTGTTGGCACGAATCTCATAAGTGTAGAGGAGTTCATTGGTACCGGATTTGAACACATCAAAGAAGAAGGTGGTACGGCTGTTGTTTGCTACCGTCAGCACCACATAAGCATCGGCATAATTGGCTACGTTTTCCTTGTAGATCTTGGCTGCCTGACGGCGGTCCAAGGACTTGATATCCACGTTGGTGGCCGTCTTGATGCCTTCAGCTACGGCATCATAAGAAATCACATAGCTGCGGGACACGCGGCTGGCATCCGACACAATCTGCGTCAGCATATCCTTGTTGGGTGCCTTGTCATCCCTCTGCATATAAAGCGGAGCTGCCACTGCAATGCGTTTTACGGCAGTGATATCCGCACCTTCCTGTACCGTCACCTTGTCGGCATTAGCAAAAGCAACCTGAGCACTCAGCACAACCATGCAAAGAGTGAGCAACATCTGAACAATTTTTTTCATGGATTGTTTCCCTCCACACATATAAAATTTCGCGATAAAATCGCACATCTAATATTGTACACTATTTCGGATAATTCTGCTAGTCTTTAACCAGCAAAGCCGGACAAAAAAATGATACCGGACTCCAACAAGAGCCCGGTATCGATATGTCTGATACTTATTTGTTGTCAGCTACGACCTTGCGCACTACTTCAGCCACATGGTCAACCGTGAAGCCGAATTTCTCGAAGAGAACGCCAGCCGGTGCAGAAGCGCCGAAGCCCTTCATGGAAACCGTTGCGCCATCGAGGCCAACGTATTTGCCCCAGCCGAAATCACCGAGAGCTTCCACGGCTACGCGGGCGCGGACGTTCTTCGGCAGGATGCTGGCTTTGTATTCAGCACTCTGCTGCTCGAAGAGATCCATGCAGGGCATGGAAACGACGCGAACGTCCACGCCTTCGCCAGCCAGTTTTGCCTGGGCTTCCACTGCCAGGGAAACTTCAGAACCCGTAGCGATGATGATACCGTCCATATTAGCAGCATCTTTCGCTTCGGATACCACATAAGCACCCTTGAGAGCTTCCTTGGAGGAACCCGCCAGCTGCGGCAGGTTCTGACGAGTCAGCACCAGCGCCGTCGGCGTCTTTTCGCTGGTCACAGCCAGATACCAGCCAGCGGCCGTTTCCGTAGCGTCAGCCGGGCGGAAGACGTTGACATTCGGCGTGGAGCGCAGCATAGCCAGCTGTTCGATTGGCTCATGGGTCGGGCCATCTTCGCCAACACCGATGCTGTCATGGGTCAGGACATAGGTCACGGGCAGGCCCATCAGTGCAGCCAGACGAACCATGGGCTTGATGTAGTCGCTGAACACGAAGAAAGTAGCCACATAATTGCGCAGGCCACCATGCAGGGTGATGCCGTTGGCAATAGCTGCCATAGCCAGTTCGCGCACGCCGAAGTGCAGGTTGCGGCCAGCATAGTTGTCCTTGGAGAAATCGCCGGCATCCTTCATGTCCGTCTTGTTGGACGGAGCCAGGTCAGCACTGCCGCCGAAGAGGTTCGGCAGGAGATCCTTGAGGCGGTTGATCATGGTGCCGGAAACAGCACGGGTAGCCTGTGCCTTGTCTTCATAGAACCAGAATTCTTCATTGTCCAGCAGAGCCTGAGCATCAACCGGTGCATGGAACTTATCCCATTTAGCCTTGAGTTCCGGGAACTTCGCGCAGTAGTCAGCAAAGAGCTTATTCCAGGCTTCTTCTGCCTGAGCCCCCTTAGCAGCCAGTTCCTGATAGTGGTCATAGACATTCTGCGGAATGTTGAAGCTCTTGTCCGGTTCCGGCCAGCCAAGAGTTTCCTTGAGGGCCTTGACATTTTCTACACCCAGGGGTTCGCCATGAGCGCTGGCCTTGCCCTGCTTAGCCGGGCAGCCATAGCCAATCTGCGTCTTCACCGTGATGAAGGACGGATGTTCCTTATCAGCCTTGGCAGCTTCGATAGCCTTGCCGATGGCCTCAAGGTCATTGCCGTCTTCCACCGTCAGCGTCTGGAAGCCGAAAGCCTGCATGCGTTTTTCCACATTTTCCGTGAAGGCGATATCCGTGCTGCCTTCGATGGAGATATTGTTGGAATCGTAAAGGATAATGAGTTTGGAGAGACCGAGGGTGCCAGCCAGAGAGAAAGCCTCGGAGGAAATGCCTTCCATCATGCAGCCGTCGCCGCCCAGAGCGAAGGTGTAATGGTCAACCACATCATAGCCCGGCTGATTGAATTCAGCAGCCAGATGTGCTTCAGCCATAGCCATGCCCACAGCCATGCCCATGCCGGCGCCCAGCGGGCCCGTGGTGGCTTCAACACCAACCGTATGGCCGTATTCCGGATGACCAGGCGTCAAGGAACCATCCTGACGGAAGTTCTTCATATCGTCCATGGTCAGGCCATAGCCAAAGTAATGGAGCAAGGAATAGAGCAGCGTAGAACCATGTCCACCGGACAGGATGAAACGGTCACGGTTAGCCCACTGGGGGTTCTTCGGATTGTGGTTCATATGGTTAGCCCACAGCTCATAAGCCATAGGTGCACTGCCCAGGGGCAGGCCCGGATGGCCGGAATTTGCCTTCTGCACAGCATCAGCTGCCAGAACGCGGATAGCATTTACACAAGTAGTATCGATGTTACTCAATGTGTCTCTCTCCTTACCTGTTACAAGATTGTTTATTCACAAACATCATTCTACAAAAAATAATGGAAAATGTACAGTCCCTTTGCGCATTTTCCATTAATTTTTTTTATGATGTTTTAAGAAACGATTATATATAATTACGTTTTCTCAAAATGAAGCTCAAAAGTTTCGCAAATCCGGACGTAATTCCTGCGCTTTCCCCATATAAACATGCTGGATGTCCGCCTGTTTGAGATCCGTATTCACCAGCAACAGCACCCGGATGCAACGCTCCATAGCACCTTCCACATCCGGTACCCGGTTGTCGAACAATGGCACCTTGTCAAAGCCCTCCATCTGCCGTGCCCCTGTGGACGGGAAGCCAGCGGTCAAATCATCGGTGCAGCCAAAGATGCAGGCCCCGATGTCCTCAGGCTTGACTTTGTTGCGGCGCAGAATCTGGGACAGCAGCATCTTGGCTGCCTGCCAGATTTCCTCTTTCTTGTTTTCCCCTACGACAATTGCTCCACGAATTCCTCTCATAAATCATTCCTCCTATGTTCAGGCACCGCCTATTATGGTTCCCGATGAATCTCCCAGATAATCCGCAAACTGAGGATAAAGGCAATCAGATAACCCAAAAAGCCCAATAAAGGTATCTCCATGATCTTCGGTGTCATCTGGGTGGTACAAATGGTGCTGGAGCCCAAAAGCAGGGCTGCCACCAGCAGGGCCAGTATCACCTTGTTGATCATACGATCCAAATGACGCAGGGGTTCCTCCGAACCCGTCACATCCAGATTCACCTTGGTCTGACCGCTCATGGTCATCTTGAGGATGTCTGAAATCTGCTCAGGCAGCTGGGCTGACTTCTTCAAAAGCATCATGCCCTCTTGCTTGGCTTTTTCGATTTCGTCCTTCCAGTCAAAGTTCCGCTTATAATCCACCGCCAGACTCCGGGCAAAAATCTCCACGAAGCTGACCTTGGGGCAGCAAAGACGCATAACCCCCTCAACCGTCAGCACCCCCCGGGCAAACATGGACAGCCCCTGGGGACAGACAATATGGTGCACCCGCATCAGATTCATGATCTGCCGGGTCAGCACCCCCATCTGCAATTCACTGAAGTCCAAACTGCTATACTGGGCCAGCATGGCATCGATATCCTGATAAAGGGCCGTATGGTTGATCTTTCCCCTGACAATCCCCAGGGAAAGCACCGCCGCCTTCATTTCGAAGGTATCGTGATGCGCCAAGGAATAAACCGCCTTGCGGATAGCTGCCCGATCCCGTCCGGAAAGGCGTCCCATCATGCCCAGATCCAGCCAGACGATGCGGCCGTTGCGAATCCAGATATTGCCGGGATGGGGATCTGCATGGAAGAAACCATCCTCAATGATCTGCCGCACATAATTCTCACCCAGGCGACGCCCCAACGTATTGATATCATAGCCCCGCTCCTTCAGCTTGGCAAAATCATCAATACAGATGCCATCCACGTATTCCATCACCAGTATATGCTGCATGGACAGGTTGCGATAGACCTTCGGACAGGTGACATAATCCACATCCTGATTGAGATGGGCAAATTCCTCAATATGATCCGCCTCCATGAGAAAATCCATTTCCTGCTTGGCAATGGTCCACATTTCGTCGAGTACCATATTGAAATCAATGACATCCTGGGAGCGGCTCACCACCTTCAGCAGCGTGGCCGCCCGCTTCAGCAGCACGATATCCTTGCTCATGATCTCATAGATGCCCGGCCGCTGTACCTTCACCACCACTTTTTCCCCGGTGGTCAGCACCGCTTTATGTACCTGAGCAATGCTGGCTGAGCCAATCGCCCCTTCATCGATGTAGGAGAACACCTGATTCCAGCGACGGTTGTACTCCCGCTCGATAACCTCAATCACGGTGGAAAAAGGCATGGGCTTGGCTTCAGTCTGCAGCTTCATGAGTTCATCGCAGTATTCCGGCGGCAAAAAATCCGGCCGCATGCTCAAAACCTGCCCCAGTTTCACAAAGGTAGGCCCCAGATCCTCAAGGATCTGCCGCAATTTCTCCGGTGTCATGCCCTTGACGACTTCCCGCTTGCGCAGTACCGCCACCATTTCCTTCAAACGTTCCGTGGTGCCGGCATCTTCAGTTTTCGTATTAAAGAACTTTCCCAGCATAGCACTGGCTCCTTTATCCTGGTTCGCTTCAGAGTTTATCCCTTGATTTATTTCTTGCCGTATTTCTCTGCTAATTGCTGTTTGACCGTCTCATTGGCCAGGAAGTCATCATAGGTGGTCACGCGGTCCACTACACCGTCCGGCGTGATATCGATGATGCGGTTGGCAATGGTCTGGACGAACTCATGGTCATGAGATACGAACAGAGCCGTGCCGCCGAAGGAAATCAGGCCGTTGTTGAGGGCCGTGATGGATTCCAGATCCAGATGGTTGGTGGGCTCGTCCATCAGCAGGACGTTAGCGCCGGAGAGCATCATCTTGGACAGCATGCAGCGCACGCGCTCGCCACCGGAGAGCACGGAGGCCTTCTTGAGGCTTTCCTCGCCGGAGAACAGCATGCGGCCCAAGAAACCGCGCACGAAGGTTTCATCCGGGTCCTTGGAATACTGGCGCAGCCAATCCACCAGGGACAGGGATACGCCATCGAAGTAAGCGGAATTATCTGCCGGCAGGTAGCTCTGGGTAGTAGTTACGCCCCATTTGAAGGTACCTTCATCCGCCTCTTCCTCACCCATGAGGATCTTGAACAGCATGGTCTTGCCGATGCTGTTGGGGCCGACAAAGGCCACCTTGTCACCGCGCTTCAGCGTGAAGCTGACATTCTTCAACACCTGTTCGCCATCCACAGTCTTGGAAATGCCATCCACCTGCAGCAGCTGGTCGCCAGCTTCGCGGTCCGGCGTGAAGGCAATATAGGGATAACGGCGGGAAGAGGGCTTGATGTCCTCCACCTTGATCTTATCGAGGAGTTTCTTACGGCTCGTAGCCTGCTTGGATTTGGCGGCATTAGCGGCAAAACGGGCGATGAAATTCTGCAGTTCCTTGATCTTTTCCTCGGCCTTCTTGTTCTGCTCCTTCTGCAGCTGCAGGGCCAGCTGGCTGGACTGATACCAGAAATCATAGTTGCCGGCATAGAGCTGAATGGCACCGAAGTCCACATCGCAGATATAGGTGCAGACCTGATTCAGGAAGTGACGGTCATGGGATACGACGATAACCGTATTCTCAAAATTGGCCAGGAAGTCTTCCAGCCAGTTGATTGACTCCACATCGAGGTGGTTGGTAGGCTCGTCCAGGAGCAGGATGTCCGGATTGCCGAACAGTGCCTGTGCCAGCAGGACGCGAACCTTTTCCTTGGCCGTGAGATCAGCCATCTTCATGGTATGTTCGTCTTCGGGAATACCCAGACCATTCAGCAGGCGGGCAGCTTCCGACTCCGCATCCCAGCCGTTGAGTTCGGCAAATTCCGCTTCCAGTTCCGAAGCCTTCATGCCATCTTCCTCGGAGAAATCCGGCTTAGCATAGAGAGCATCCTTCTCGTCCATGATTTCCACCAGACGCTTATGCCCCATGATAACCGTGCGCAGCACCTCGTAATCATCATAAGCGTAATGGTCCTGCTGCAGCACAGCCAGACGCTCACCCGGCGTGATCTCGATATTGCCGCCGGTCGGCTCGATCTCTCCGGACAAAAGCTTCAGAAAGGTGGATTTACCGGCACCATTGGCACCGATGATACCATAACAGTTCCCCGGCGTAAATTTCAGATTTACATCCTTATACAGAACGCGCTTACCAAACTGTAAACTCACATTATTAGTAGTAATCATAGACTATTAATTATCCTCTCTCTCATTGAATCATTATCGCGAAAGCATTTCGCGGAACATACTCATAATACTCTGCCCATAGGAATAGCCGGGCACTGCCCATCTGCCATTGAGATCCGTCCAGCTGCTGAGCGTCTGGGAACCATAAGAGCTGCGTACCAGGGAGTAACGCGGATCAACCACAGGTTCCACAGGCTGGCGCGTGGATGCATAGGCCAGCAGATGCTGGATCTGCGCACGCACGCCTAATTTAGCGGAACTGAAATACGCCCCCTTCACCTCATTGCTGGTCGTCCCCAGCCCACAATAGTTATTCTGATCAGCCGTCACCGTTCCGCCATAACGGAAGAATCCCGTTTCCTTCAAAGCCTGGGCAAAGGCCACATCGAGGCGGATGCCTTCTCTGGCACCTTCTTCATAATAGTAAGCCACCAGTTCTTTCGGCGACACGGAAATATCCGGTCTCGGGTTGACACTCAGGAGATATTTCACGCACTGTTCCTGACTGGCCAGAGCCGTACCGATAATGGAATCATCAAAAGCCGATACCGTCTGCGGAACCTTCAGCCCCACTTCCTTTTTTTCTGTCACCGGCGGGTGCAGGATTGCGTCCACGCGGGCTTCCAGACTATTATGGCTGCCGCGCTCCACAGTGCGGGAGCTGCCACTCATATTCAGGGAATGATTGGTATCCACCTTGGTTTCCATTTCTGGCTGTACCGCCATATGCCGGGCCTCTGCCTGATTTGACCATGCTAAGGCAAAACTTCCCGCCAATAAACCGGCCAGCAAAAATCTCGAATAACGGTTAAACAACACGAACAGTACACTCCTAACTTACTCTCTAATTACCATCTTACACAAAGCATAAACAAACGCCGCAGTTCCTATCGCGACTGCAAAATCCCCCGTCAGGGGCAGCAGCACCACCAAAACGAGCACCGTCAACAATTCCCTCCGCCGCTGATTTTCCTCAGCGGACAGGGGACAATCCTGCAGTGTTTCCAGCAAAAGCAGGACGCCACCGCCCACAAAAACAGGCACCAGCATCGCAGGAAAATCAGCCAGGGCCGCCAGCAATGGCTCACAAAACAAGGCCAAGGCCAATACCGCAGCTGCCACAAGGCCTGCCCGTCTGCCACTTACAGCCTCACGGCTCGCCGCCGCGGCAGGCGAGATCACCAATGGCGTCATTCCCGCCCATGCGCCCAACGCATTGAAAGCCAACAAGGCCTTCACCCCGTCAACAGTCTTTTGCCCTTTGGCCAGGGCTGACCAGGTACAGGCATGGATGACGCTCAACATGACAGTGAGGCTGAGCACCGTCAGCCCATAGAAGCCCCCATCCTGTTCCGGGAAAGACAGGGCCAGCATACCGGCCACCTTCTGCAATCCCTCCGGCTGGAAAAACGGCGCCGCCGGAACAGCCCAAAAGCCTTCCCAAAGGGTTGCTATGGCTGTAACCAGCATCCCGGCAAAAAGGGCACTATGCCGCCGGCCGGCCAGCAATATCAGGGTTATGCCCAGACCTGCCATGCTCCAATAGAACAAGGGATCGGCCATATCCCCCAGCATCGTGACCTGCCAGGCTGAGGTAATGATGATCCGCCCCAGCTTCAAGCCCAGGAAGATCAGGAATACCGCCAGCGCCAGCTTTATTCCCCAGGGGAAAAATGGCGCCATCTGTTTGCGCCCCAGCCTGGTTCCTGCCTGCCAAAGGATAAAGCCCAGCAGGGAAGCATAAAAACAGCTGCCCAGAACAGTCTGCCAGCCCAGGCCATGGGATATGGCCACGATATAGACCAGATATCCCGTTACCGTAAGCGAAGGTGCGAGTACCACGGCCTGCCCGCGCCGGGCCAGCCATAACGTCCCCACCAGGGCGAGAAGGACACTTGCCGTAAAGCAGCCGGCAAAATCCATGCCGGCCAGCGATAACATACCAGCTGACGCCGTAAAAGATGCCAAGGCACATACAGCCATCGTCACGCCAGTAAAAATATCCCGGCTTAAATCCATGCCTTTTCCAACCTCCACACAGTATATCAATTCTATTTTACCACAGGAATATGAAAATTGACAGGTCAGGGCCTTATTTTTAATCGCCCCTTGTTGAACAGGTCACTGGCCCCCTGATACCAAGTAATGGCCTCATTTTCCAGCTGCTCATCGACAGGTACCGGCTGATAGATGCTGTTTTGCCAATCGGTTATTGCATAAGTGACCGCCCGCCGGCCCGGTTCCAGGATCACCAGCTTATCATCGCGGATATACCCCATGCTCTGATAGGTGCTGATAAAGATGCGGTCAGCCTCTGGCGGCGTACGGAAGATATCCCGTCCCATAAAGCGGGAATCATAGGACAAGCCCAGCATTCCCATAAGGGTGGGCGCCAGATCCATCTGACTGATCAGCCGGTCGTTCTGTCCGGGGGCGATCAGGCCGGGTGCATAAATCATACAGGGAATGTGATAGCGGTTTACCGGCAATTCCGTCTTACCGGCAGCCCGGGCCTGATGGTCCGCTACAATGACGAAGACCGTATCCTTGAACCAGGGCTTCTCCTGCGCCCGGCGCAGGAAGTCGGCAATGGCCCAGTCGGTATAGCGCACAGCACCTTCCCGCTCTCCCTGCTTGGCCTCCACCCGGCCTTCCGGGAAGGTATAGGGGCTATGATTGCTGGTGGTCATCACCATTTCCATGGCCCGCTCACCTTTAGCTGCATGCTCATCCATGGACTTCAGCACCTGAGTGAAGAGCACCTCATCCGCTACGCCCCAGGCCGTTTCCTGAATGACCTCCTCGCTGGGAATCTCCACCCGGTCTTTGATCGTATAGCCATTGCTGCTGAAGAATTCATTCATATTGTCAAAATAGCCGTAACCGCCATAAATGAAGTCCGTCTGATAACCGTTCTGCCGCAGGACATCCCCTAATGTGGCCAGATTATCACAATTCTGCCGCCGCAGGATGGATTGTCCCGGCGTCGGCGGCACAGCCAGGGAAATGGCCTCCAAGCCGCGCACGGTCCTGGTGCCCGTGGCGTACATGCGGGTGAACATATAAGAATCCGCTGCCAGCTTGTCCAGCTCCGGTGTCCAGGATTCCTGCGCTCCCAAGGCTCCCACGTAATTGGCGCTGAGGCTTTCTACCGTAATCAGCACCACATTTGGCTTGCGCCCGGTCAGTTCATTGCGATTCTCCACCCGACGGCCAATGCCGCCATCTTCCCTGAAGCTGACATTATCTGCTGCCAACAGGCTTCGCAGATTATATAATACGGCATTTTCGTTGGCTTCCTTGTAAAACTGATGGTAATCCAATTCATTGCTGAAAAACGCATGGACAAAACCATAGGGGCCATTGCCTGCCAGCTCGATATTATACTGATTGGGACTGACTTTTTCCCGCCACTCATCCCGGCTGCTGGTGGCGATCAGCGATAACACGATAACGGTCAGGACAATCTCCAGGAAAATCCGCCCCTTCTGCTTGGGATTGAATGGCGGACAAAGGAAACGGCTCTGGCCGTAAGTCATGCCCCCCGCTGCCAGCAGCAAGGCGGGAATGATAGCCCACATGGGATAGGCTTCCATGATATTGCCAATCATTTCCGTGGTATAGATCAGATAATCCACTGCGATGAAATTGAAGTTCGTATGGAATTCCTGCCAAAAAAAGAACAACGCTGTCGTGGAAAAGGCCAGCAGGAAATTCAGCAGGAATGCTGCTGCCAGTACCAGGAGCTGTCCCCACTTTCGGTTCAGCCAGCTGGTGGGCAAAAGCAACAACAACAAAGCAATCGGCAGACAGAAAAAAACCGCCGCACAAGTATCATAAAACAGGCCAAACGCAAAGGTCCGCAAAACGTCCATTGCGCTCAAGGATACCGTCGACAGGGTGATCATAAACAACAACATGCGCAGGGCTGACTGCGTCCCTAAAAAAGTCACAAACAAACTGCCCAGATAGCGCATCCGATGAAACTTCATATTTCGGCCCCCAAAATCTCTAATTACTCACAAGTACCCTCCATTATACAAGAAAAGCCCAGCGGTGACAATCATTCGCTGCAAAAGAGGGAGCAACCCTTAGCGGTCGCTCCCCCTGCTGAAAAATCAGGCTTGCTTATTTTTTTGCTGCTCTTCGATGATCTTGACGGCTTCCCGTTCCGGCACTGCCTCATAGCGGGCAAATTCCAGGCTGTAGCTGCCGCGCCCCTGCGTCAGACTGCGCAGGTCCGTGGCGAAACGATAGAGCTCAGCTTCCGGAATCAAGGCGGAAATCTCACTCATATCCTTGCCCTTGCTGTCCACCCCCAGGATATGGGCGCGCTTGCTGTTTAGCTTGCCCATCACATCGCCCATGTAATACTCCGGCGTAACCACGCGGATGGTATCGATGGGTTCCAACAGGATGGGCGAAGCATCCATGACGCCCTTGCGGATGGCAATGCCTGCCGCCGTCTTGAAGGCCGCTTCGGAGGAATCCACCGAATGATAAGAACCATCATAGAGATTGACCTTGACATCCACTACGGGGAAACCGGCCATAACACCAGCGGCCAAAGCCTCTTCCGTGCCCTTTTCCACGGCGGGGATGTACTGACGGGGCACGCTGCCGCCGAAGATGGTCTCCGTGAAGACATTGCCCTCACCGGCAGGCTGCGGGCTGATCTCGAGCCAGACATCACCGAACTGGCCATGACCGCCGCTCTGCTTCTTATGCCGCCCCTGCACCTGCACGCTCTTGCGGATGGTTTCCCGATAGGCCACCTTGGGCTGGGACAAGACCATTTCCGCACCGAATTTCCGCTGCAGCTGCTCGGCCAGAATTTCCAGATGCACCTCACCCACACCTTTGACCAAAGTTTCCTTGGTCTCCTGGCGTTTTTTGACCACGATGGTGGGATCTTCGTCCTGCTGCTTGGCCAGGGCACCGAATACCTTGTCTTCCTCACCCTTTTTCTTGGAGGTCACGGCCATTTCCAGCATGGGTTCCGGATAGGTGATAGCCTCATACTGAATGGGATTGTTCTTGTCGCAGAGGGTATCGCCAGTGCGCACCTGCTGGAGCTTCGTGGTCACCACGATATCCCCGGCGGCCACCTGGGAGAGATTCTCCTGCCGCTTGCCCTGCATGGTAAAGAGGGTGCCGATGCGTTCCTCGTTGTTCTTGTTCACATGGAGATAGCTGGCGTCCCCCTTCATCTCCCCGGACAGAACACGGATGAAGCTCTGCCGGCCCACAAAGGGATCCACCGTGGTCTTGAAGACCTGCGCCGAGAAGGCATCTTCCGTATGGCGCTCCTTGATCTCGCCGCTGGCCGGATCGGTGCCGATGGACACCTTGAAATAGGGCGTCGGCATATATTCCACCAGATCATTCATGAGCTGGCGGATGCCGATATTCTGTTTGGCCGAAGCGCAGAATACCGGGAAAATCTTGCCGGCCTGAATGCCTTCGATCAGGGCAGCTGCCACTTCCAATTCGGTGATTTCCTCACCTTCGATGTATTTTTCCAGGAGTTCATTATTGAACTCGGCCACGGCCTCAATCAGCTTCTGGCGGGCAATCTCCACATCGCCCTTGATGTATTCCGGTACCTCGTCCTTCACCACTTCATTATCGTGGGTGACGATCTTCATATGCAGGGCCAGCAGATCCACCACACCCTGAAAAGCGGCTTCTTTGCCGATGGGAATCTGTACCGGCACGACGCCATCACCGAAACGCACTCGCAATTCCTCCACCACGCCGTCAAAATCGGCATGTTCCCGGTCCATCTTGTTGATCAGGAAGGCCCGGGGCAGCTCATTCTCCTCTGCACAGGTCCAGGCACTTTCCGTCCCCGACTTGATGCCGGAGGAGGCAGAGATTACGATGAGCGCGCTATCGGCCGCCACCATGGCACCCTTTACATCACCTACAAAATCGGGATAGCCCGGTGTGTCGATGAAGTTCAGCTTGAAGTCCCGCCATTCACAAGCCACGAGCTTGTCTCCAATGGTCATCTTGCGCTTGCTTTCCTCGGGATCATAATCCAAAGCACTGGTGCCGTCTTCCACGCTGCCCAGCCGCTTCACCACGCCTGTATTGAACAAGCAGGCGTCCAACAGACTAGTCTTGCCAGTTTTGCCATGTCCAGCTACTGCAATATTGCGGATATTGGTACTCTTGTAGTTCTTCATCGACAGTCCCTCCATTTCATATACTGTTTTCTATATTCTCTGAAAACATTGTAAATCCTGCAAGAAGATAAAAAAAGCCGCTCCCACTTTCGTGAGAGCGGCTTAGCCGTCAAATTAGTATTTAACGCTGGATTTGAATGCGAGGCTGTCGCTGGCAGCAATCTCAATGGTCTCACCCGTCTGCGGGTTACGGCCAGAGCGTGCATTGCGATGGGCCTTCTTGAAGGTACCAAAGCCGATCAGACGAATCTCTGCATCAGCCTTTACGCTTTCTTTTACCGTTTCGAGCAGTGCGTCAACAACGGCTTTCGTGTCTTTCTTGGATACACCGGCAGCTTCAGCAACTTTGTCAACTAAAGCAGTTTTGCTAATAACTTCTTTTGCCATAGTAGTAATCCCCTTTCTCGTTCTTACACGACGTATTATAGCGGATAAGCACGGGTTCGTCAACAATTTACGCAGATTATCTGCCTATTGCACCTCAGCCATACAGTTTCCGCTCAATGGCCTGAGCCGTTTTCGTTACCGCCAGACCGCCTTCACTGGTTTCCCGAAGACTCTTGGGCAGAGCCTTGCCGATGCGGTTCATGGCATCAATCACCTCATCCACAGGAATCACCGAAGCAATCCCTGACAATGTCATATCCGCAGCCAGCATAGCCTCAATAGCGGCAAAACCATTGCGCTTGACACAGGGCACTTCCACCAGCCCTGCCACCGGATCACAGACCAGCCCTAAAAGATTCTTGATGGCCAGGGCTACAGCGTTGCCCACCTGGGCCGGCGTGCCGCCCGCAAGTTCTACTAAGGCCCCGGCTGCCATGCCCGCTGCCGTGCCGCATTCGGCCTGACAGCCACCTTCAGCCCCCGCAATGGAAGCGTTCTGGTCGATGACCATGCCGATGCCCGCCGCCGTGAACAGCGCCCTGACCATCTGTTCATCGGTCAGCTGCCTTTCCTGCTGCGCCGCATAGAGGGCCGCCGGCACGATGCCGCAGGAACCGGCCGTAGGGCAGGCCACGATCCGCCCCATCACCGCATTGACCTCACTGATGCCCACAGCATAAGCCGCAGCCGCCAACACCTGCTCCCCCATATAGCCCTGCCGGCGATAGGCAAACAGCTTTTTGGCATCGCCGCCCGTAAGCCCGCTCAGGGATTTTTCCGTATTGCTGATACCGCGCTCGATGGAGGCCTTCATGGTCTCCCAGTTCAGCGCCATGCTCTTCATGATTTCCGCCCGCGGCAATTGACTGTCATGGCATTCCCGCCCGATGACGATCTCATGGATGGGCTGCTGCGCCGCCTCTGCCAAGGCCGCCAGTTCACCGATTGTATTGAAATTCCTCATGCTTTCTTTCTCTCCTCTGAAAGTCTCAAATCGCCGGAATGGCGAAGGCATACTGCACCGCAGCGGCCTGCCGGCACTCGGCGATCACGTCGGGTGCCGGCTGCTCGTCCAGCTCCATGATCATCATGGCTGTTTCCCCGCGGTTCTGCCGCGACACCCGCATGAAGGCAATATTCACTTCCGCATGGGCCAGAATCTGCGTGACCTTGGTGATCACGCCGGGACAATCGTGATGAATGGTGATCAGTGCCGGATACTGACCGGTCAATTCCACATTGTAGCCATCGATATTGCTGATGACGATATTGCCACCACCTACCGAAGCCCCTGTCACCCGGGCCATGCGCCCGGACTGACCGGTCAGGAAGATCACCGCCGTATTGGGATGGGCCTCCTCCAGATTCACCGTCTGAAAGCTGAATTCCAGCCCCTTGTCCCGGGCAATATGCAGGGCCTCACGGATGCGCTCATCCTCCGGGCCAAAGCCTAAGATCCCGCCAATCAAGGCCTTATCCGTGCCATGGCCGCGATAGGTGCGGGCAAAGGAACCATGCAGATTGATCTCTGCCTTCACCGGCTCCTCCCCCAGGATCTTCCGGGCCATCAGCCCCAGCCGCACCGCTCCCGCCGTATGGGAGCTGGAGGGCCCGATCATGATGGGGCCTACGATATCAAATACTCCGTGCATAATTATCCTCTCTTTGGTCAAAATAATCCCGCTGATCACGATCAGCGGGATTGGCTTCTATCCTGAATTATTTGATCAGCCCATGGTTGCGCAGAGCAGCCTCGAGCTTTTCCTCATGCTGGGGTTCCATTTCACTGAGGGGCATGCGCAGCGGGCCGGCATCATAGCCCAGCTTGCGCATGGCAACTTTGACCGGAATCGGATTGACTTCGCAGAAGAGCGCATCGATAAGATCTGCATACTCAATCTGCATCTGTTCTGCCTTCTTCGTATCCCCGTCAAAGAACGCCTGGCACATATCATGGGTTTCCTGGGGTGCCACGTTGGAGAGCACGGAAATAACGCCCTGACCGCCCAGGGACAGGATCGGCACGATCTGATCGTCATTGCCGGAATAGAGCACCAGGTCATCGCCGACAGCAGCCCGCAGGCGCAGGATCTTGGACAGGTCGCCGTTAGCTTCCTTCACGGCTACGATATTCGGATGCTTGGACAGGGCCACATAGGTTTCCGTCGCAATGGCCACACCTGTACGGGAAGGCACATCATAGAGGATGATGGGGATGTTCACCGCATCGGCAATGGCCGTATAATGGGCAATCAAGCCCTTCTGCGTGCATTTATTGTAGTAGGGAGTCACCACCAGCAGGGCATCCGCGCCCACGCTTTCCGCATATTTGGAAAGATCCACTGCATAGCTGGTCTCATTGGAGCCCGTACCGGCAATCACCGGAATCCGGCCCTTGACATGCTCCACAGCAAATTTGATGGCTGCCCGATGCTCCGCATCGCTCATGGTGGCGGATTCACCCGTCGTGCCCGTGATGATGATGGCATCGGTATGATTCTTTATCTGATCATCAATGATGCGGCCCAATTCCGCAAAATTTATCCCGTCTTCCGTATACGGAGTGATAATGGCTACACCTGCGCCACGAAAAATCGGTTTTTTCATGAAAAGCCCTCCCAGCAAACTACGATATTTGCGATTTATTTCAACTAGATTTTATTATCCCATGGACGACGGGCAAAGTCAACGCCTTAGCCGCCAATCTGCACAGATTGCGTCAAAAAACACATTTCCTGCTCAGTCGGCCGCAACAGCAGCCATGGCCTCACGGACAATCTCCTCCGGCACATCGTTGCGGCAGATCACTTCGCCGATGGACTTCATAAGCACCCAGGTGACCTTCCCGCCCACGGTCTTCTTGTCATGGAAGATGTCACCATACATATTGTCCACCAGCACGCCGGCAGCCTGCAAGGGCAGCTTATAAGCCGCCACCAGGGCCTGCACCCGGCTGACGTCCTGCTTTTCAATCAGCCCCAGCTTTTCGCTGATATGGGCAGCGCCCACCATGCCGGTGGCCACAGCTTCGCCATGGTTATAGCGCACATAGCCGGTTTCCTTTTCAATGGCATGGCCAATGGTATGGCCAAAATTCAGGATGCGGCGCAAACCCGCTTCCTTTTCATCCTGACTGACCACAGCGGCTTTGATCTCACAGGAACGGGCAATCATATGCACCAGGGCTTCCGGCTCCAAGGCCAATACTGCCGCCTGGTTTTCCTCCAGGAAGCGGAAGAATGCTTCATCATAGATGATGCCGTATTTGATGATCTCCCCAAGCCCCGTGTAGATTTCCCGCCTGGGCAGGGTGCTCATATAATTGAGCTCCATAAAGACGGCCTGGGGCTGATAGAAGGCGCCGATAAGATTCTTGCCCAGCTCATGGTTGACGGCCACCTTGCCGCCCACGCTGGAATCCACCTGAGCCAGCAGGCTCGTGGGCAGCTGCACGAAGGGCACGCCCCGCATATAGGAAGCCGCCACGAAGCCGGCCAGATCACCGACCACGCCGCCTCCTAAAGCGAATATCGGGGATTTGCGGTCAAGGCCTGCCTCAATCGCCCGCGTAAATACTTCATTGGCCACCGCCAGCGATTTGGATTTTTCCCCGGCAGGGATCTGAACGATATCCACCTCCAGCCCCCCCTGGGCCAAAATAGCCTGCACCTTGGCAGCATACAGGGGCCCTACATTGGTATCCGTCACCAGCAGGGCCTTTTGTGAGAAGCCCGCCTGCCGGACAAAATCCACGACTTCCTTTTCGATATCATAGCCAATCACAATATCGTAGCTTTTTTCGCCTAAATCCACCCGTACCTTACGCATGGAGTGCCCCCCTTGTTTTCAACGTCTTGACGATGATCTCCACCACCTGCAGCGGCGACAATTCACTGGTGTCCACGGCAAAATCCGCCTGAGCATACAGGCTTTCCCGCTCAGCCAGCAGTTTGGTCACAGCCTGCCGCCGGTCGCCATTATCTTCCTTGTCCAAGACCGGACGGGTGCCCCGGCAGCGCGTGCGCTCCAGCACCGTATCCACATCCGCCTGCAGGCAGACGACAGTCCCCCCCTGCTTCAGGGCCGCCATATTCGCCGGATCCTTCACGACGCCGCCGCCTGTGGAAATCACGGCGTTGCGGCGGCTGCCCAACCGCACAGCCAAGTCATGCTCCAGCTGGCGGAAATGGTCTTCGCCAAATTTGGCAAAGATTTCCGGAATGGTCATGCCCGCTTCTTCTTCAATCTTGACATCCATATCGATAAAGGCACAGCCCAGCTTCTGGGCCAGCATCTTGCCCGTGCTGGTCTTGCCCGTGCCCATAAAGCCAATCAGGATCACATTACGCATGGAGCCACCAGTCCTTTGCCAGACGTTCCTTGTAAGCCTGCATGGCCGCCTTGACATCAGCCAGCGCGTCACTGCCGAATTTCTCACAGATGGCCTGGGCAATGACAAAAGCCACCATGGCTTCCCCCACCACCGAAGCTGCCGATACCGCACAGGTGTCGCTGCGCTCCTTGCAGGCCAGCACGGCTTCCCGGCTCTTGATATCGATGGATTTCAGCGGCGTCATCAGCGTCGGAATCGGCTTCATGGCCGCCCGCAGGACAACTTCCTCGCCATTGGTCATGCCGCCCTCCAGACCGCCGGCACGGTTGGTCCTGCGATAGACCTTGCCCGCCTCATCCACAAAGATCTCATCATGGATCTCACTGCCCGGCAGACGGCCGCAGTCAAAGCCGGCACCGATCTCCACACCCTTGATGGCCTGAATGGACATCATGGCTGCGGAAAGCCGCGCGTCGAGACGTCTGTCCCACTGGATATGGCTGCCCAATCCCATGGGCAGACCCTTGACGATGACCTCAAAGATGCCGCCCAGGGTATCCCCGGCAGCCTTGGCCTCGTCGATACGCTGTTTCATCTGCTGTTCTGCATCCGCATCGTAACAATTGAGCTCTGAACCAATATCTTCACCGATCTTTGACCGGTCAATCTTTGACATGTCAACATCGATGCCGCCCAGCGTGGTCACATGGGAAACAACCTCTATGCCCAATTCCCGCAGGAACGCCTTGCAGACAGCGCCCACTGCCACCCGCATGGTGGTCTCCCGGGCACTGGAGCGTTCCAGTATATCCCGCACATCCTGACGGTCATATTTCATCACGCCGGTCAGATCCGCATGGCCGGGGCGGGCAGCCGTGACGCTTGCGCCCTCAGGCTCACCGAAGGCCGCCATGCGCCCATTCCAGTTGGCAAAGTCCTTGTTGATGACCTGCAGGGTTATGGGCCCCCCCAGGGTTTCATTGAAACGTACACCTGAGAGCACTTCCACCTTGTCCGTCTCTATCTTCATGCGTCCGCCGCGGCCATAGCCCTGCTGGCGGCGGGCCAGGTCCCTGTCAATATCTTCCCTTTCCAGCCGCAGGCCTGCCGGCAGTCCTTCCAAAATAGCCGTCAGCCGCGGGCCATGGGATTCCCCGGCCGTCATAAAACGCAATTCACTCATAAGCACACCTCAATTTGTAGCAAATTTAAACAGTTATTACTAGTTTAGTGTATCGTTGTGTATAAATCAAGGCATCTTTGTTGTATTTTCATCTATTTTTGTCTACTTGTCAGATACAGCATAAATATTCACCACTAAATCCGTGACCAAATCCTGTCCCTCCGTCCTGACAGTCACGTTATGCACCTGTACCAGACGTTCGCCATTTTGCAGGCCCTGCATAAACTTTAACAAAGAAAAATACCCGCCCTGCAGGCACAAACGCAGGGATAGACACGCTATATCCATATCATCATTGCCTTTCTGCGGACGTATCAATTGCAGCTGCAGCCGGCTCTGCTGCGCCAGACGCTCAATCTCCACTATAAATCTGCTCATATCCATCTTATCAGGTATAGCCAGCATAGCCCGTTGCTGCCGTTTGTCCAATTCTGCCTGATACTCTTTGCGATTCAAATGGGCATTTTGAAAATTGCCTATGACCACAACTTCCCCAGCAGCGGCTGACGCCTCGTTGCGGTACTCTTGAGCAGCCTGTTTCAGCGGCATATGCACCAGCAGAAAGAAAAGGCTCAATAGCCCCGTCGTTCCCAACACTAACAGCCACAGCAGCGTCCCCCCCTCCCTGCCATGCCTATATTTTTTTAGTCTTGCCAGCAGTTTTTCCATCATCCCTGTTGTTCTCCCAATTTATCGTCAACGAAAATTTCACCATCCCTGCAGGCTCCTGTGATTTTCCAGACATTCCGGAATCATGCAATTCTGCCCCGTTGGGAAAAAAATCCTTATCCTGCTCCAGACTATCCACCAAGTCCGCCAATGCATCATAATTTACCGCCTGTCCTTCCAGCTTCAGACTGCAGTTTTCCTCGTCCGTCACCATATTGGTCATGAAAACGCCCTCCCTGGTATCCGCTCCCAGATGCACCAGTACACTGTACCACTGAGGCCCCTTCCCCTGCAGTGACTGCATCAGCTGCTCCCGTCTTTCAATATCCCTGCAACGGGCCTCCACCGCCAGCATTTCCTGCTTTTCCGCTGCCAAACTGGCCAGTTCTGCCCCTTGCGCCTCTGCTGCCCGTCTGGCCTGCGCATAGCCATAAAAATCTATTCCTGCCCACAGCACCAGAAACAGGGCCATAATGCCCAGCCAACAGGCCGCCACCCTCATCCAGGACAGCTGCACAGCCGGTCGACTGCAAAAGCCATGCTTTTCTCCAGTCTGAGAAAGATACCGTTCCATGCCACTCCGGGCATCATTTTCCTCTCCACCAGCAATGGCATCTGCCATATTCAGCCCCACTGCCGAAAAAGCACTCTGCACCTCCTGCAGGTAAGACCGGCGTACGCCCCAAATGGTACATTGATTTCCTGCTGTCTGCCCCAGCGGTTCACACAGGCAGACAAAGGCCTCTGCGCTCAACCCCCTGGTCGCCAGCTTATCATCCATTTCCCAATAAGCGGCCTCCGTCTGCTGGGATGCTGTCAGATGGGGTGGCAAGCTGATAGCATAACCAATCACTTCCTGTTCCGGCACCACATAGACCAAATCTGCATCCTGCCAGCCCTTTTTGGCCAATTCCAAAGCCGCCTGCCCAGCCACCTTTTCCAAGGACATCAGCTCATCCATATTATACTCACCACTATCGGTTCCAAAGGGATTTTCCAGGGGCACATCACTAGCTTCTTTCAGCTGCCAGTCATCGCCAGACCTCCGATAATACAACAGACCCCATCTTTCTCCATTCTTTTCCGGAACCAAAGCGACACACGTCTGCTTCTGTGGGAAAAAAAATTCTTTAATCCGTCCAGCCCATCCACTTATAATCTGTTTTTCCTTTTTCATCTATGATCTTTTTTACCTCTGTTTTAAGCTTGACATGAGGTTCAAGCAACTTTTCCAAAGCACTTTCCCGCCTGAAAGCCGTTACTACCAGATAAAGTTTTCCCTTACTGACCACAGCATAAGTATAGGTGGCAATATCTCCTGCTTTCCCCTGTTCCAAAGAAATTTTGCCTCCCTCCTGCAAGGCATCCAGCTGGGTTTCATAGGAAGTCAATCTCATCCACAGGTTTTCCGTCGCCCCTTCGGCTGCCAAACGCAATTGCATTTCCAGGCGATACTGCTCTATATTCTCCGCTTCCTGGCGAGCGAGACGAAACAGGCCCCGCCCCAAAAACAACATAATGAACAGCAAGAAAAGCAAAACAACGGACACCATGCCCTGCTGGCTCCTATTCTTCCGATATGCAAACAGCGCTGCACAGACTGTATTCATGATTAGTCACCCCACTTCGGCCCGCCAGTTGCACACGGTAAACGCCTGTCCATTGCGCATCTTCATCAATGGTAAAAGAGGTGATCTCCACTGGCGCCAGCTCGTGATTTCCCGTCAAAGGGGCATCATCACTACAAATCAGTTTCATCACCCCATCCACCTTGCGCATCTCATATGTAGTTTTAATCACATCCTCTGTAGGTTTAAACTCCTCCTTTTTAGGTTCCAGCGGATTATTCTTTTTATAGAAAACATAGCTCCCGCATTTGGTCCATTTCTCTATTTTCTTCGCTCTCAGGGATTCTTCCATTATTTCCTGAAAGGCTATCTGCACTTCCTGTTCCAGTTCTCCATCTGCCACCTGCCAAAAATACATTTTAATTCCCCAAATGAATATCGTTATAGCTGTCATAAACAGCATGGCAATGACAGCTATGGAGACAGCTGTTTCATAAAGGATTATCCCCTTTTGATTGGCTATGTGGCGCCAGCCAACGCACAAACACCAATTTCTCCTCATGACCACGCACCTCCCAGGAAATTTCCACCTGCAACTGCCAGCCCCCAGCCTCTTGCTGACAATAACTTCGCAGTTGATAGCTACAACCATTCTGTCCCAAATCCGCTTCTTTTCCCTGATATGGCAGTTCTGACGGCAACACACCCTCCTTATTCAGCCTGCCCTGTGCATAAGAAATCTGTGCCCGGCCCAAATAAAGGGCCGTTGCCTGTTGAGCCGCTATATTTTTCAATTCTGCCGCCTTGACATACAATGCAGCCGAACCAGCCATTATCAGTAAAAGCAGCCCGGCTAGCAATGCTTCCCACAGGAAAAAACCTGCTTCACTTTTTCTTCTCAACTGCCACCACGCTCCATGCGGATTCGTCCGCCTTTGCTGATGATAATCCGGCGCCCTTCCCGGGGATAACCCTTAAAATACACCAACAAGGTCATCAGTCCCATATCCGTTTCCAAATGCGTCCAACCATTGACTTCAAAGGAAATCTGCGTGTTATTATGTTCATGGGGAAAATCGCCCTGCTTATTGATTTTCTCAATCTGCACCCCAGGATAATAGACATGATAATGCATAATATAACGGTTGCCCCCCGTCAATCTGCTGCCATCCTGCAACAGATCCAGCCGGGCGAATTTTTCTTCCGGCTTTTGCGCACCATATTTCCACCCCCTATCCCTTACCAGCCGATTAAGAGCCTGACAATGACGGATATCTGCCAATAGCTCTTCCGCTTCATACTCCACCACCATCTGCCGATAGATCTTAAAGCCACGCGGGATTGCCTGGGCAGAAAAAAGCAGGATTACCATTGCGACCAGCATCATTTCCCAGAGCATGAAACCAGCTTCCCTTCTCCTTATGGACAACATAACCAGGCCTCCACCAGATCCTGACAATGAGTGCCGAAAGCAAAGGCCGCAATCGCCCCCATGACGAGAAAGGGGCCAAAGGGCACGACCAGATTTTTCACCGACCTCATTTTCAGCCAAATGCCGAGACCATATAAACTCCCAGCTATAAAGGCAATATACAAGCAGACCAGCATGCCTGCCAGTCCCAGCCACCCCCCCAGAGCCGCTGCCAGTTTTACATCTCCCCAGCCCATGCCCCGGGGATAAAGCAGGCGCAAACCTCCAAGAAAACCACCGCCCAGGGCAGCTCCCAGACAGGCCTCCTCACAGCTCATCCTGCCCAGCAGCAATGGCAATAAGCCCAACAATAACAGCGCCAGCACCAGCCTATCAAATATCAGCAGATAGCGGCAATCCAGCAGTGCTATCAATACCAGCAAGGCCGAAAACAAAAGCCCCAAGAACATTCCTTCTATCTCAAATTTCCAGAACATCGCGGAAATAATCAGCATTATCAACAGCCATTGACACAATATTTGCCGACATAGCTGCCAGGAAAAGGTCTCTGGCAGCAGCTGCTCAGTTCCCTGATTCACTTTTGACTCCACCATGACCAAAAGCTCCCGCTGTATATCCCTCACATGTAGCCCGCGTATTATCTATGGATGTGCCATCAACCTTCACCGTCTCAATCTCATATTTGCCGGATTTCATTTCCACTATACTTCCGTCAGAAAGCTTGCATTTCCCATGGGGCGGTTTCAATTGGCCAACATCGCTGATATACTCCTTCAGATCCGACACATCCTTCGGATCCTTGCCATTTTCCAGCTGATAAACAGCTATCGCTGCATCTAAAGTTGCTAAATCACTTTGCACTTTTGTCGTATTGGCCGAAACCATCGTTGCCGTAAATCTCGGTACGGCCATAGAAGCCATTATCCCAACAATGGCCACTGCCACCAAAATTCCCAGCAGAGAAAAGCCGCTTTGTCCACAATTTCGCATAACAATCCCTCCATTGTCGTATATTTGTATGATGTTTTTATGAGAATTCTTCTACAAGTGATAATAATCTCCTGCTTATTCTTAAAAAATTATTAAAAAAAATGACCGATCAAAAATGACCGGTCATTCTGACACAACTTACAATATTAATTATTTGCCTGCCAGGACTTTATAACCTTCATAACGACTCTTGGCATCGTTCTGCGTCTTCTCAAAGAGTGCTTCAGCAGCTTCGGGGAAGGAACGCTGGAGATTGATGTAGCGGTTTTCGCCCATCAGGAATTCCTGGAACTTGTCAAAGTTCGGTTCCTTGGAATCCAGGCTGAACGGGTTCTTGTCCGTATCCACCAGCTGCGGGTTGTAACGGTAGTTCACCCAATAGCCGCATTCCACAGCCAGTTTTGCTTCGAGCTGGCTGTTGCCCATGCCCTTGCGGATGCCGTGGTTGATGCACGGTGCATAGGCAATGATCAGGGACGGGCCATGATAAGCTTCAGCTTCCGTGATAGCCTTCATGAGCTGGTTGTGGTCAGCGCCCATAGCCACCTGAGCCACATAGACATAGCCGTAGGACTTGGCCATCATGCCGAGATCCTTCTTCTTGGTCTTCTTACCAGCAGCAGCGAACTGGGCGATGGCAGCAGCCGGCGTGGACTTGGAAGCCTGACCGCCAGTATTGGAGTAAACTTCGGTATCGAAGACGAGGACATTGACATCTTCGCCGGAAACCAGCACATGGTCAAGGCCGCCGTAACCGATATCGTAAGCCCAGCCGTCGCCGCCCAGGATCCACTGGGAACGCTTCACGAAGTAATCCTTGTTGTCATAGAGCTTATTGAGGAGCTCATCGCTGCCCTTTTCAGCATCCAGCAGAGCCGCCAGCTTGTCGGCACGTTCACGGGAGCCTTCGCCCTCGTTCATGTTGTCAACCCATTCCGTCAAAGCGGCCTTGAGTTCTTCGCTGCCCTTGCCGGCTTCTACAGCAGCCTTGGCATCAGCAGCCAGGGAATCACGGACGGATTTCGTACCCAGGAACATGCCCAGACCGAATTCAGCGTTATCCTCGAACAGGGAGTTTGCCCAAGCCGGGCCATGTCCCTTGTGGTTCACCGTATAAGGCATAGCCGGTGCACTGCCGCCCCAGATGGAGGAGCAGCCCGTAGCATTGGCTACCATCATGCGGTCGCCGAAGAGCTGGGTCAGCAGTTTTGCGTACGGAGTCTCGCCGCAGCCTGCGCAGGCGCCGGAGAACTCGAGCAACGGCTGTTCGAACTGGGAACCCAGAACCGTGCTCTTCTTCATCGGGTTCTTCTTCGGTGCAACCTTCTTGGCATCTACACCGTAATCGAACCAAGCCTGCTGTGCCTTGAGCTCGTCATCCAGCGGCTTCATATCGAGAGCCTTCACCGGGCAGACCTGAGCGCAGTTGCCGCAGCCCAGGCAGTCCATCGTGGATACAGCCACCGTGAAGGTATAATCTTTGATGGCCTTCGTCTGCTTGGAGGGGAAACCTGCCGGAGCATTCTTGAGCTCTTCTTCCGTGGTGAGAACCGGACGGATAGCAGCATGGGGGCAGACATAGGAGCACTGGTTACAGCCAATACACTTGTCCGTGTTCCAAACCGGTACATTGATAGCCGTACCGCGTTTTTCGTAAGCAGCACCGCCTACCGGGAAGGTACCATCCACCATTTCGCCATTGAACTTGGATACAGGCAGCTTGTCGCCTTCCTGACGGTTCATGACATCCTGGACTTCCGTGATGAATGCCGGAACATCTTTCTTCTCTACGGCTTCATCAGCAGCATCAGCCCAAGCAGCGGGAACCTCTACCTTGTGCAGGGCTTCGATGCCCTTGTCGATGGCGCCGTTGTTCATGTTGACGACTTTCTCACCCTTCTTGCCGTAGGACTTGACCACTGCGTCCTTGAGGTATTCCACGGCAGTGTCGATGGGAATGATGGCCGCAATCTTGAAGAAGGCAGACTGCATGACCATATTGAAGCGGCCGCCGAGCCCCAGTTCCTTCGCGATATCCACAGCATTTACCGTATAGAACTCGATATCGTTCTTGGCGATATAGCGTTTCATATAAGCCGGCAGATGCTTGTCGAGATCTGCATCGGACCAAACGGTGTTCAGCAGGAACTTGCCGCCCTTCTTGAGTCCGGCCAGCAGGTCGTATTTATAAACATAGGACTGCTGGGAGCAGGAAATGAAGTCCGCATTGTTGATGAGATACGGGCTGTTTATGGGCTGCTTGCCGAAGCGCAGGTGGGACATGGTGATACCGCCGGACTTCTTGGAGTCATAGGCAAAGTAAGCCTGAGCATACATGTCCGTCTTATCACCGATGATCTTGATGGCGCTCTTGTTGGCACCAACCGTACCATCAGAACCCAGGCCCCAGAACTTGCAGGCGGTGGTGCCTTCCGGTGTCAGATTCACATCGCTCATAACCGGTACGAGGCTCGTATGGGTTACATCATCATCGATACCGATGGTGAAGCCATCCTTCGGGGCGTCCTTCTTGAGTTCTTCGAACACAGCGAAAATCTGATCCGGCGTGGTGTCCTTGCCGCCGAGGCCGAAACGGCCGCCCACGATGATCGGGTTGAGCTCAGAACCATAGAACGCAGATTTGACATCCAGATACAGCGGCTCGCCCAGAGAACCCGGTTCCTTGGTATGGTCAAGAACAGCGACTTTCTTGACGGTCTTCGGCATGAACTGGAAGAAGTGCTTGATGGAGAACGGACGATAGAGATGTACGGACATCAGGCCGACCTTCTCGCCCTGCTTGTTGAGGTAATCCACCGTTTCCTGCACGGCCTGGCAAACAGACCCCATGGCGATGATGATGCGGTCAGCATCCTCGGCACCATAGTAGTCGAAAAGGTGATGCTCACGACCCGTGATCTTGGCCATATCCGCCATAGCCTCTTCCACCAGTTCCGGCAGAGCGTCATAATAAGCGTTGGAAGCTTCACGTTCCTGGAAGTATACATCCGGATTCTGAGCCGTACCACGGATAACCGGATGATCCGGATTCAAAGCACGACGGCGGAATTCCTTCACAGCTTCCCAATCGAGGATCTTGCCCAGGTCATCATAATCCACCACTTCGATTTTCTGGATCTCATGGGATGTGCGGAAACCATCAAAGAAGTTGATGAAAGGTACGCGGCCTTTGATGGCTACGAGATGAGCCACAGCAGCCAGGTCCATGACTTCCTGCACGCTGGCTTCGCAGAGCATTGCGCAACCGGTCTGGCGGGCAGCCATGACATCCTGATGGTCACCGAAGATATTCAGGGAGTTTGCGGCCAAAGCACGGGCAGATACATGGAATACACCCGGCAGCAGCTCGCCAGCCACCTTGTAAAGGTTCGGAATCATAAGCAGGAAACCCTGGGATGCGGTATACGTGGTGGTCAGAGCACCAGCCTGCAACGAACCATGCACAGCACCAGCGGCACCAGCCTCCGACTGCAGTTCAATGACGCGGACCTTCTGACCGAAGAGGTTGGTCTTGCCCTTGGCTGCATCTTCATCCACATGCTCAGCCATCGGTGAGGATGGCGTAATCGGATAGATTGCAGCAACGTCCGTAAAAGCGTAGGAGATGTATGCGGCGGCCTGGTTGCCGTCCATGGTTTTCATCTTTTTGCTCATGTTGTTTATTGCTCCCCTCTAAAATAGAATACGTTGAATAAGGAACAGGAAATCGAGTTGCCTGTTCACACAATCTCTATTATACACCGCCGCAAAACAATTGTAAACAAAACGAAAACGCACTTTTCATAATTGTAGGTTATCTTACAATAATCATTATAAGATATTTTTCCCGGCAGCAGGATTTATTTATCCATTGTCGAAGTATTGCAATAAATCATGGGATTGCTTTTGCCGTAAGTGAATGGGATCTGCTGAATTGATTGGGAGCGTGATTCACAAATGATCAAAAACATCACTATCTATGTCATCATGAAACTGGAATACGGACAGGGACAGGAAAATGTCTATTCCAGCATCCTCAACGTATCCTCCAGTAAAAGCACCGCCGAAACCTTCAAAGAACATTATGAGGAACTGTTTGCCGACGAAATCCAGAATGAACATGATGGACGCTTCGTGTCCATCCATATGCACAAGGCACTGATCCAGTTGGACGATGAGATCATCGCCCCGGACATGTTCATCCGGTTTATCGGCGACAAGAAAATCAAAGATACGTTCTAACACATAACACAGATTTCATTTATTGGAACTATAAATAAAAAATATTATGCGTAAAAAATCCCCGCTGAAATTTCCTTCAGCGGGGATTCATTATGTTTAAAGTAATGGTCGGGATGACAGGATTCGAACCTGCGGCCTCTTCGTCCCGAACGAAGCGCGCTACCAAACTGTGCCACATCCCGGCAACGAATAATAGTATAGCGCAAACCAAAACACAATGCAAGTATTTTTTTTACTTTTATTATGATTTTTTTATTTTTTTTCCGCCATTACTTCCTTGAGGCCATAAACAGCACCGGCAAAGGCGGCGCCCATAATCCGCGTTTCATGGTCTGGCTGTTTTTTTAGCTCACTTATACGCGCATGGAAAGAATCCTCTGCTATCGCTATATTCAGGTAAATAGCCAGGCTGAGCTTGTCCTGCAACTCCTTAGAAGTCAGAAATCCTGCTACCAATTTGCCACGGCGCTTTGGCTTTTCGGCGGCGGTCAGAGCATTGGATACAGCCTGTATGATCGGATCATGAAATTTGTCTGCCACCCGCCAGGCTGACATGCAGGCCTTTTTCATCTTCATGCCATCCCTGACCAGGAAGAAAATAATCAAAGATGCCATGGCCAATACGCTTTTATTGATCGTTGCCCGCTTATTGCAGGATTCATACAGTTCCACGGGATCTGCATCCGTCCGCAGCCCCAGATCTATCGCCTGGGAAATATCTTCTGCGCCTGGCTGAAAGAAGAGCCCTGCCGCCGTCATACAGCCACGGGCACGCTCTACTGCGTCTCTATCCATGTTCATCACCTCGGCGATTTTTGCCATCCTATTCTAATCCTGCACTTCTCGCGGCAGCCGTTCTGCACATCGATTGCAGCATCAGCATGACCGTGGTCGCCCCCGGATCCTGATGACCGATACTGCGCTCACCGATGTAGGCGGCCCTGCCCTTGCTGGCCTGAATCGTCTTGGTATATTCCACGCCTTTCCCAGCCGCTTCAGCACCAGCCTGGAGAATCTCCACAAAGCCATGTCCCTCTTCCAAAGCCTGTTGCATGGCTCGGACAGCCGGGAACAAGGCATCCAGCATGGTCTTTTCCCCTTCCGTGCTCCTGCCGATATGTGCCACGCCCATAGCACCTTCCTCAAAGGCTGCCACGAGATTTGCCTCTTCCATTTCGAGATTGTCAATCTTGATCATGCCAGCCTGCAAATAGAATTTGCCAAACAAAGGGCCAGCGGAGCCGCCGATTTCCGTGATACAGCGCATCCCTACATGCTGCAGGATCTCTCCCATATTGTCTTTATTAGCTTTTAATTCCGGCAGATCCCTCAGGATGATGCGGGCAAAGCGGGCCATATTCGTGCCATGGTCGCCATCACCGATGACGTTATCCAAATGATTCAGTTCTTCCTCATGCTCGATGATATCCCTGCTGATTGCCTCCAGGGCATCCAGCATATAATCCTTTCCAAACATACAGACGTCCTCCTTTAACGCCTGATAACGGGCGTTGCCGCTGCCGCATCATAAAGTGCTTTCAAATGCGGATCCAGGCGCATCAGGCTGATTGAAAAACCGCCCATTTCCATCGAAGTCATATAGTTGCCAATCATCGTGTCGTAAATCACGATTCCCTGTTCAGCCAGGTACTCATGCACGAATTCATTGATCACATAAAGCTCCATCAATGGTGTACCACCGAGACCATTGATCAGCACCACCACTTCGCTGTTCTCATAGTTGCAATCGAGCAGGATAAGCTCGAGCATCTGCCGCGCCGTCTCCCTGGCATTCATCATTTCACAACGCACAACGCCCGGTTCACCATGCAATCCCATGCCGATTTCCATTTCCCGCTCCCCCAGCTCAAAACTGGGCTCGCCATCTGCCGGAATCACGCAGGGACGGCAGGCAACGCCCACCGTACGCAGGCCGCAAGCTGCCCATTCTGCCACTTTCTTTACGCCGTACAGATCTGTTCCCATTTCCGCTTCGGCTCCGGCAATCTTCAGGATCAGCACCACGCCAGCCAGACCGCGCCGCCCGACAGACTTATTTTTCTGCGTAGCTACGTCATCGGCTATGACAACGGAATCCACCGCAATGCCTTCCATCTGTGCCAGTTCCATCGCCATGCGGAAATTCAGCACATCGCCGGTATAGTTCACGATAATGCAGAGCACACCTGCTTCCGTCTGTACTTCCCGGATTCCCTTCAATATCATATCCGGTGTAGGCGAAGAAAAAATCTTGCCAGGAATGGCTGCATCGAGCATTCCATAGCCCACATAACCGCTGGGAGCCGGCTCATGGCCGCAGCCGCAGCCAAAGGCCAGCGCGACTCGGTCCGTTCTCAGCTTCTGCCTGACCATGACATTACAGTCCGGCAGCTGACGGAGAATCCCTGGCTTTGCCAAAGCCATTCCCCTTGCGACTTCAGCTTCCAGATTTTCCGGCTCGTTGATGAACTTCTTCACGACCTCACCTCTTTGCATATATCAGACAGAATTTTACCAATGTTCATTAATTCGTGCCGAGGTTTCTTTTTTCCTGCCTGCCGAAAAGTTTTTACCGCAAAGAAAAACTGCACAAAGTCTTTCGACCATGTGCAGTATCGATTTATTTCCAATGCAGATATACCAGCCCTGCCACCTGCAGCAGCAGAATCACCGGCACACCGTAACGGAATTTCAGATGCCTCGTCTTATGCCGGAAAACCTGCATAGCCAGCAAAGCCCCGATGCTGCCACCCAAGAGGGCCAACAACAGCAGTACTTTCTCCGGCACCCGCCAACTGTCCAGCTTGGCAAAGAGCTTATCGCCGCCGTAAACTACCAGAACCACTATGTTGATGATTGCTAGATACCAGTAAAATATTTCGTGCATGTTCATAATACTATCCTTTATCCACCAAAATAACCAATCTGCCCGACAACATCCTTATTCTTTTCCTTGCATTCCAGGATGCGTTTATACAATCTTTTATAGTATTCCTTGTAAATCGGTTTCAGGGGACTCTCCTGAATGGCTTCCAGGGCTTCCACAAGTTCCAGATCCGAATACTGATGCGGGTGATGCATGACATCCACAGCTCGATGCAAGTCTTTCATGATGCGCTCTTCCTCCTACACAGAAATACACAGCTATCCCTATATTTGAATTCCATACGAGCGCTAAAAGTCCTGCCTGTTCATGCAAGTTCTTTGCTCATTTTGAAGTAATTCATTTTTGTGTGTCATTCTAAAATTTCCACATCAGTCCCAGACTGCCCGTAGCGCCTCTTTTATTGCCACAGGCTGCGGTTGCCCCCAAATTCAGCGTAAGATTGCTGTTTCGTGGCTGATACAGCCAGCCGAGCTCAAATATCCCCCGATTTCCCTTGAGACTTGGAACAGCTGTACTGTACCCTGCTATTGTGGCTCTGGCATCCCCAGCAAATTCGCGCTCGTAGTAAGCACCAATATAGCCCTTGCTGTCCGCATTGAAAGTATGCATCAGCCGGGTGCCAATCCTGAGGCGATGGCTGTCTACGGCTGAAAAATGATAGGTCTCGCCTGTGGTCAGGCGGACAGAATCGCTGCCTGTACGGCTGTAAAAATATTTGAGGAAAACATCCAGTTCATTGTTCCCCGCCAGCCTGAGAACCTTGCCCATTCCGAGATGCGCCCCCCAGTAATTACTGCTGGTATCATAGCCAACGGCTGTTCCCTCATAGCCCGTAAAATTACGGGAACTATAATCTGCCTTGGTTCTGCCGGCACGGAGACTCCCCTCGTAATACAAGCCTCTGTTTTCCTTCAAGCGGACAAATAGTGCACCTCCAGCATAGTCGCTATCCCCTTCGCCGTTCATATGCCCGTAATAGCTGTCATAGCTGCCTTTTCCGTATTCTCCCACCAGGCCATAAAGCAATGTCCCTCTGTCCTTTTTGATTTCCATGGCGACGCCAAGAATGCCGCTGAAACCGCGGCTATCCACATGGGAGCCGGTCTGATAGCGGTACTTGCCGCCCTGCATAGCAAAGAATGGCGACCATTCGCCCTTAGCGGTATCATTTTCTGCTCCTGCTGCTTTTTCAGCCTGAGGCAATCCCTCTGCCGCCAGTAGGTCTGCCCCTCTGTTTAGAAAGGCTGACTGAGCTGCACGAGTCTCCACTGGAGATTTCGTCTCACTGTTCACTTCCGCATCGCCCAGAACCGCTTGCAGATTGTGGGAATCTTTGTTAAGGCTGTAGCTGTATGTGAGGGAAACGCCCTGCCTCAACGTCCCTGCTGTCTGGCTGCCATAGCTCAGCGCCCCCTGCGAGGAAATGAGATTTATGGTCTGACCTCGAGAAAGCCTCCTCATAGATGCTTTCACTGGAAGCCAGGTCAGCCACTGCCCCGCCCGAAAGATTTACCGTATTGTTGCGCGCATCTCCATCGTCGGCCTTGCCACCCCAGATGAACGCCCGATAGCCGCCGATGGTACCGCCATTTACCGTTACCGTATTATTGTCGGTATTGCCTGTGCTATAAGCGCGTGCCCCAAAGAGGTAAACACCCTGTTCGAATGCACCGCCATTGACTGTGACACGATTGCCTTTGGCATCGCTGCCTCTATTGCCAAGGCCGGCGGCAATGAATGTCTGCCCCTGAAAACTTCCCCATTCACCGTAACGTAGTTATCTGAGGCAACGTAGCCCTCATCCATGGCATTGCCGGCATAAATGCCGGCAGATTGCTTTGTCCCGGATTTATTGACGAAATTGCCGTCATTGATGATAAGTCCATTGCCGATGGCACTGCCACTGCTCCTTGTGAGTCCGCTATAAAAATAATTGGAGTATTTCTCTGTACCGGAGGAGGTATCTCCATCGACCGTGTAAGTCCCCCCATTTATCGTTAAGGTACTGTTTGAGACTGTCCCCTCTTTCGTATAGGCATTAAAAAAACCACTGGTGGCCGCCATAATAACTGTAGTCCTTATCCAAAACCCACTTCACATCGGATACATTCCCTGTATTGCCGCCATCTCCAGAGCCATAATATGTCTGATCCTCCGCAGCGACTGTCCCAGAAACTGACAACCAGCAGAATACTGCCGCAGTCAACAATGCAACTTCTTTTTTTATCATTAAAATTTAACTCCTTTCGGTACAAACTGGTGATGCAACGACCTTGGTACGGGCATCCATCCTGCCTCTCCCTCTCTCTTCTTTTGAGTTCGGTAGCACCTGTTGCCGTGGCCCTTAAAATGTTGGTTTTGAAATAAACGCCCCAGGAACCACGCTGCCATCAAAGGCAGAGCCAATAAAGTGGGCATCAGACGCTTTACCATCAAGATGGCAAACAACACAAAGCCCAATAAAAGTAAGATCCACGCAACCCCCATATTCATCCCCTCCCTACTACATTAAATAAACCAATTTACTAATTATTTCGACAGGTATTAGGCGAATCCTCTTTCGTTGGTCACACATTATATGTTGACTTTTCAGAAAAGACCATCTATTATAAAGGAAACATGCTACAGCCCAAGGCCGTTTGCATGAAAATCGAAAAAGGAGTTGAATGGGATGAAGAAAAAAATCACCACGATTGTACTGGCAATGTTCTGCCTGCTCATGAACAGCTGTCTGGCTATGAGCCAGGAAAGCAAAACCGATTTGGACAACGAGCTTGCCCAAATGGTTGGGGATACTGGCACGAAAGTGCCAGGGCTAGGGGTAATCGCCTTTAAGGATGGCAAGGAAGTTTACAGCAGCTTTCAAGGTTCAGCTATTATCGACAGCCAAAATCCACAAAAAAATCAACCCTTTACCCGCGAAAGTCGTTTTCGCGTAGCTTCCGTCTCCAAGATGTTTACCGTGTTCACGATTATGCAGCTGGTCGAACAGGGAAAACTTAACTTGGACGACGATGTGAGCAAATATTTGGGCTTCACGCTCAGAAACCCCAATTATCCGAATACGCCCATTACCGTGAGAATGCTGGCCTCTCACCAATCATCCCTGCGTGATGGCAAGATTTATAGCATTCCGCCACAGATGGGGCTGCAAGAATTCTTCCGTAAAGATGGCAAGTTCTATGAAGATGGCGCGCACTTTGCACCTGCCGGCCAGGAACCGGGCAAATACTTTGCCTACAGCAATCTGAATTACGGCCTGTTAGGAACCATCATCGAAAAAGTTACCGGCGAACGCTTTGACCAGTATCAAAAGAACCATATCTTAAAACAGCTGGATATAAAAGCGGATTATCTACCCAGTAATTTCAGCCAGAAGGAATTTAAGAAACTCGGCGCAGTTTATCAGAAAAAAGACACCGCCGGCGTCTGGAATGAAAAAGGTCCATGGCGCGCTACGCAGGATGGCTATCCACAGGGACAGCCGAAAAAAGATACTGTTGCCTTGCAGAACCCTTATGCCGAAAACTTCCAGGACACTTACAGTCTGAAGGATTATGTTCCCGGCACCAATGCTACGGTATTTTCCCCGGCAGGCGGCCTGCGGATTTCCTGTGGGGAACTTTCCCATACGCTTTCCATGCTGCTCAACGATGGTACCTACAAGGGCAAACAGGTGCTCTCCCCGGCTTCGGTTAAGACTATGCTGGGCCGCGAATGGATTTATGACGACAAAACCAAGAACGGCAACAACTATGGCGGCACGATTCTCTCCTATGGCTTGGGCATTTACCAGATGGACGGCAAGAGTACAGCCCGCTTCTGCAAAGACACGGAGATTGACCTGGTGGGACACACCGGTGAGGCTTTCGGTCTGCTCTCCATGCTGGCCATCCGTCCGAACACCCAAGATGGCTATGTCTACATCATGAACGGTGAAGCCATTGAAGAGGACGAAGATGCACGCAGCGCCGGTAAATTCAGCAACAACTACATCTGGGAAGAAACCCTTGGCGATGCGATTTGCCGCAATGTGTTTGTCCGCTGATAAAACCAAATACCTGCTTTTGTGATGTAGCACAATGTGTATATGATGGAAATATAAACATCGGGATTATTGTCAATGTAATAAAAAAAGGGATTTCGACCTTGCCATTTTTTCTGGCAATTTGTCGAAATCCCTTTAGTATTGGAACTTCCAGCTTTTTTATTTATCTTTCCGTGACAGTAAACATACGCTCTCGACATGCGAAGTGCAGGGGAACATATCCACAGGCTGTACCTTTACGGCCTTGTAGCCCAGTTCGTCCAGGATGGCGATATCGCGGGCGAGGCTTGCGGGGTTGCAGGAAACGTAGACAATGCGTTCCGGCTGCATGTTGGCGAAGGTTTCAAGAACCGTGGGCGTACAGCCTGCGCGCGGCGGATCTACGACGACTACATCGGCACGAGTGCCCTGTTTGAAAAGGCGGGGCATGACCTTTGTGGCATCACCGACGATGAATTCAGCATTGCGCACATTGTTGTCCCGAGCGTTTTTCTGCGCGTCCAGGATCGCCGGCTTGACGATTTCGATGCCGATGACGCTATGAGCCTTTTGCGCCAGGAACAGGGTAATCGTGCCCGTGCCGCAGTAAGCATCAATGACCGTTTCCTGACCAGTCAGATTGGCGTATTCCAGGGCCTTGCTGTAGAGCACTTCGGCCTGACTGGTATTGACCTGGAAGAAGGAGCGCGGAGAAATATGGAAGTTCAGGCGGCCAATGCTGTCCTGAATGGTCGGACGGCCCCAGAGAAGTTTCGTATCGCGGCCCATAATGACGTTGTTATGGTAGGTCTGGATATTCTGATGAACGCTGACCACCTTGGGAAGTCTTGCCCGCAGCATTTTGACAAATTCTTTTTCCTTGGGCATGGTCTTGGTCGCCGTGACGATGACCACCATGATATCGCCGTTCCTACCCACGCGGCCCACCACATGGCGCAGCACGCCCGTATGCTTGTCCTCGTTGTAGACAGGGATATTCAGCTTGGTGACGATTTCCCTCACGGCATTGACCACTTCGTTGTTGCCTTCCTTCTGGATATGGCAGTCGGTGGTGTCAATGATCTCATGGCTGCCCTGGGCAAAGCAGCCGATGATGGTCTTGCCCTTGTCGCGGCCAATGGGGAATTGCATCTTATTGCGGTAGTTCCAGGGCGTTGCCGCACCGATAGTCGGTTCCACATGTAAATCCGGCTGCTTGCCGATGCGGGTTACCGCATCGATGACCTGCTGGCGCTTGGCCTGCAGCTGGGCCATATAGTCGAGATGCTGCAGTTGGCAGCCACCGCACTTGTCGTAAATATCGCAAACAGGCTCTACGCGGTCAGCACTCTTGGTCAGGATTTCCTTCACATACCCCTTGGCATAGGTCTTCTTCACCTCATCAATGACCGTCAGCACCTTTTCCCCCGGCAAGGCATAGGGCACGAACACCGTAAAGTCTTCGTAGCGGCCTACGCCTTCCCCGCTGGTACCCAGCGTATTGATTGCGATTTCATAAGCTTTTCCTTTTTCGACGGGAACTTTTTTGCTCATTTCTTACCTCTTTCGTTTAAAACTCTACCTTGTCAAACAATTCCATAGGGCTGTCTATGAGTATCTTCGCCCCATGCTCCACTAATTCCTCTTTTGGGCGGAAGCCCCAGGTCACACCAATAGCCAGCATGCCGGCATTCTTAGCCGTATCCATATCCACGCTGGTATCGCCAAAATAGGCCACTTTCTCAGGCTTTACGCCCATCTTATCCGCAATCAGCAGGACCTTTTTCGGATCCGGCTTGCGCGGCAGGCCTTGGCAGTCGCCGATTACGGACATAAACATATCCTTAGGAAATAGTTTATCCACGATAATGTCTGCCGCCGACTGATGCTTGTTGGTGCAGATGCCCAGAGGGATATTCTTATCCTGCAAGGTCTGCAGCATTTCCATAATGCCGGCATAGCAATCGGTCTTATGGGTAAGATTGCGGTCATAGCAGGCTTTGTAATTGGCCAGTGCCTCATCCACAAAGGCTGCATCTGCGCCCTTTTCAGCGGGCAGACAGCGTTCCATAAGCTTGCGGGAGCCGTTGCCCACGAAATAGCGGTATTTGTCAATGTCATGGGTAGGATAGCCATAGCTTGTGAGCATTTCATTGGCACTGTCGGCCAAATCAGCCAAAGAGTCAATCAGGGTGCCATCCAGATCGAAGATGGCGGCTTTGTATTGCATGATTTCTCCTTTCACAAAAGAAAATACGCCTTCCCCTCCGGGGAAGGCTTTTATTCTACTGTTTTTATCAGTTCAGTTTTTCAGCCAGCAGTTTGTTGACCATCTGCGGGTTGGCTTTGCCCTTGGAGGCTTTCATAACCTGACCTACGAGCGCGCCGATGGCTTTCTTGTTGCCGCTCTTGTAGTCGTCAACGGCCTTCTGATTGTTGGCGATAACCTCGTCCACAATGCCTTCGATGGCCTTGGTGTCGGTAATCTGTACCAGGCCCTTGTCCTTGACGATTTTTTCCGGGCTGTCGGTGTTGGTCCACATTTCCTTGAATACCTTCTTGGCAATCTTGCCGGAAATGGTGTCCTTCATGATGAGCTGAATCATCTCGCCCAGGCGCTGTGCCTCAACGGGGGATTTGCTGATGTCGATGCCCTCGTCGTTGAGGTTCTTCAGCAGGTCGCCCATGATCCAGTTGGCGGCCAGCTTGGCATCGGCACCGGTAGCCACCACAGCATCAAAGTATTCCGCCATGGCCCGGGAGCTGGTGATGATGCCGGCATCGTAATCGGACAGGCCGAATTCTTCTTCGAGGCGGGCACGGCGGGCATCCGGCAGTTCCGGCAGCTCGCTGCGGTACTTCTCGATGGTTTCTTCGCTGGTCACGATGGGTGGCAGGTCCGGTTCCGGCATATAGCGGTAGTCATGGGCATTTTCCTTGCTGCGCATGGAAAGGGTAATGCCGCGGGCGGGGTCATAGGTGCGGGTTTCCTGCACGATATGGCCGCCGTCTTCGAGAACTTCCGTCTGACGCTCGATTTCGTAGTTGATGGCGTCTTCGAGGTTCTTGAAGGAGTTGATGTTCTTCATCTCCGTGCGGGTGCCGAGCTCTTTCGTGCCGACAGGGCGCAGGGAAACGTTGATATCTGCGCGCAGGTTGCCTTCTTCCATGCGGCAGTTGGACACATCGATGTATTCCATGATGGCCTTGATTTTTTCCATGTAAGCACGGGCTTCCTCAGCGGAGCTCATATCCGGCTCGGATACGATTTCGAGAAGGGGCACACCGGTGCGGTTGTAGTCCACGTTACTGGAGTTGGAATCCTTGATGGTGGTACCGGAATGTACCAGCTTGCCAGCGTCCTCCTCCATATGGATACGGGTCAGGCGGATGCATTTCTTCTCGCCGTTCACATCGATATCCACCCAGCCATGCTCTGCGATGGGCAGGTCGTACTGGGAGGTCTGCCAGTTCTTCGGCAGGTCAGGATAATAGTAGTTCTTGCGGTCGAACTTGCTGTACTTGTTGATTTCGCAGTTGGTAGCCAGGCCGGCCTTGATGCCGAACTCCACCACCCGCTGGTTTACCGTGGGCAGCACCCCGGGCATACCCAGACATACAGGGCACACGTGGGTGTTCTGGTCAGCGCCGAACTCCGTGGCACAACCGCAGAAAATCTTGGTTTTCGTCTTTAATTCACAATGTATTTCCAGGCCAATGACGGCTTCGTACTTCATCAGTTGTTACCTCCCAGCTGCGGCATCTTCGTGTGATAATCCTGGCTCTGCTCATAGGTGTAAGCCGCACGGATGATGTTTTCCTCGTCCAAGGCCTTGCCGATAAGCTGCATGCCGATGGGCATTCCCTTGCTGCTCATGCCGCAGGGAATGGAGATACCTGGCAGACCTGCCAGGTTCAAAGGTACCGTGCAGGCATCCTGCAGGTACATCTGCAGGGGATCGCCGGACATTTCGCCAATCTTGAAGGCAGTGGTGGGAGCCACCGGTGCCAGAATCACGTCAACCTGTTCAAAGGCCTTGGCATAATCCTCAGCTACGAGGGTACGCACCTTCATGGCCTTGAGGTAATAGGCATCGTAGTAACCGGCGGACAGGGCGTAGTTGCCGATAACGATACGGCGCTTCACTTCTTCGCCGAATTTTTCCGTGCGGGTGTTGGTCATCATGGAAACCAAATCTTCACCCTCCACGCGTTCGCCGTAGTTTACACCGTCATAGCGCTGCAGGTTGGTAGCAGCTTCAGCCGGAGCAATCAGGTAGTAGGCGGAAATGGCATAATCCGTATGAGGCAGGGAAATCTCGACGATTTCAGCGCCCATTTCCTTGTACTTTTCGATAGCCGTGCGGATGGCCTTTTCCACTTCCGGGTCCATGCCCTTGACGAAGTATTCTTTCGGCAGGCCAATCTTGAGGCCCTTCACATCTTCCACCAGCGCCTTGGTGAAGTCAGGAACCTCAGCCACGCTGGAAGTGGAGTCCATATCATCATGACCGGCGATGATGTTAAGGATATTGGCACAGTCCGTCACATCGCGGGTCACAGGGCCAATCTGATCCAGAGAGGAACCGTAGGCCACGAGACCATAACGGGAAACACGGCCATAAGTCGGCTTCAGGCCAACCACGCCGCAGAAGGAAGCCGGCTGACGGATGGAGCCGCCGGTGTCAGAACCCAGGGACCAAATGGCCGTACCAGCAGCCACGGAAGCCGCGCTGCCGCCGGAGGAACCGCCGGGCACGCATTCCGTGTTCCAGGGGTTGCAGGTGGGATGGTAAGCGGAGTTTTCCGTGGAACCGCCCATGGCGAACTCGTCCATGTTGAGCTTGCCCAGGATAACCGGATTTTCCGCCTTGATTTTCGTCATAACCGTAGCATCATAAGGCGGCACGAAGTTTTCCAGAATCTTGGAAGCGCAGGTGGTCTTGATGCCCTTGGTGCAGATATTGTCCTTGATGGCGCCGGGGATACCTTCGAGGAAAGAAATCTCCTCACCGCGGGCAATCTTTTCATCCACAGCCTTGGCCTGAGCCAGAGCTTCCTCACGGGTGATGGTCAGGTAAGCCTTGACATCCCCTTCCACTTCGTCGATGCGAGCCAATACGTCTTCCGTCAGCTCGACGCTTGTAATTTCTTTATTCACCAGCATGTCATGGAGCACATGAGCCGGTTTTTCATATAATCTCACGTTGAATCCTCCTGCCTTAGTCTTCCAGAACCTTCGGTACTTTGAAATAGCCATCTTCCTTGAGTGGTGCATTGGCAAGGGCCGCATCACGGTCGAGGGACTCCTTCACTTCGTCCTTGCGGAACACGTTCTGCATGGGCAGCGCATAGGTGGTCGGCTTGACGTTCTCCGTGTCCAGTTCGGCAAGATTATCCATATAAGTCAGGATTTTATCCATTTGACCGATGTACTTTTCTTCCTGATCGGCGGGAATTGCCAGACGGGAAAGAACAGCTACATTCTGCAAATCTTCTTTGGTAACTTTCATTTTCTCACCATCCATAGATGTTAATTGTTATCGTTTAAAAACACACTTCGCTATTATAGCACAAATACCGGCACTCTAAAAGTTTTTCGTTTTCAATTTCCGCAAATAAGTCTTATGCTCCAGACTGACACGCCTGCTCTCGATGGCCTTTTGAATGGCCTTGTTATGAGTCCAAGGTGCCAGACGCTTATCTTCAATAAAGGGCAAGGCCGCTTCATACTGCTTGGCCAAAGCCGTGGCAAAGTACCAGGCAATCATCATATTGATATAATATTCCTCAGAACGAATCTGTGCTGCCATTTCCAGATATGACAGGTCAAAATCCTCATCGAGGAAATGCGTCATCAGCATGCCAATGGCAAAACGCACGGTATAAGTATCCTGAGCTTGCAGCCATATCTTTATCTGCCCCCAAAGCTCCGGCCGGTGCTTTTTGAACACTTTAGGCGACATCTGGTCACAGGTAGCCCAATTATCAACATAGGGCAGAAATGCATTCACATATGCCATACATTGGTCATATTCCTTGACCAACGAAATCATAAAGGCATGGAGTTGGTTTTCCTCGTGGTATTTATGGGGCAGGCTGGATAGAAAAACTTCTGCCTCCCCAGAAGTCATAATCTCTTTGGCCAGCTGCCGCAGGGCTGGCGTCCGTACACCGATGATTTTCTCCGGCAGCACTGTGGGTATCAGCTTGCTGCTGAATTCCTGATATGGCTTATCTTGCAACTGAAATAATTCCTGCTGAATATCCATCTGCTCTCGCACCTCCCACATATCTACAACATGGTTATTGGATCAATATCAATGGCCACATCCGCCCGCACATGGAGCTTCTGTCCCCGCAGGAATTCCTGCACTGCCGGCAGGTCGGCGGTCTTTATCAGCACCACAAAGCGGTAGATGCCCCGGAACCGGACGATTACTGCCGGGGACGGGCCGATGATCTGCTGCTGCTTGTTATTGGCAAAATACTGATTGAATGCTGCCACCAGCCTTTTTGCATTGCTCTTGGCCATGTTTTCCTCTTCATGCTGGAACAAGAGCTTTACCAGGCGGCTGAAGGGCGGATAAAAGAGCCCCTGCCGCAGCTTCATTTCCTGCTCATAGAAGCCCTCGTAATCCTGCTCGATACCGCAGGTCACGGCGTAATGTTCGGGATTATAGGTCTGTATGATGACCTTGCCCTGAGTGCCATGGCGCCCGGCCCGGCCAGCGGTCTGGGTAATCAGCATAAAGCAGCGCTCTGCCGCCCGGAAGTCCGGCAGGTTCAGGCTGGAATCAGCGCTGATTATGCCCACCGCCGTCACATCGGGAATATCATGTCCCTTGGCCACCATCTGTGTCCCCAACAGGATGTCGTACTGTTTTTCCCGGAATTTCTGCAGGATTTCCTGATGGGCAAACTTCGTATTGGTGGTGTCCCTGTCCATGCGGATAACCCGGGCAGAAGGCACTAATTGGTGCAGCTCCTGCTCCAGCTTTTCCGTGCCGGAGCCGAAGTATTTGATATAGCGGCTGCCGCATTTGGGGCACACATCGGGCACCGGCTCCGTCACATCGCAGTGATGGCATGAGAGTCTGCCATTCTTATGGTAGACCAGCGGCAGCCCACAGAGCTTGCACTTGATGACCTCGCCGCAGGAGCGGCACATGACAAAGGTGGAAAAGCCCCGGCGGTTCAGCATGATGATAATCTGTTGATTTTGCGCCATGGTAGTCTCAATGAGCTGCCGCAGGGCCGCCGACATGATATGACGATTCCCCATGCGCAGTTCGTTACGCATATCCACGCATTGCACCAAAGGCAGAGGCAGATTGCCGATGCGCTTGGGCATATTGAGCAGGGTAAATTCCCCGTTTTTTGCCCGGTAATAGCTTTCCAGGGAAGGCGTGGCACTGCCCAGCAGCAGGATTGCCTGATGGATTTTGGCCAGTTCCTCAGCCACTACCTTGGCATGATAACGGGGGGATTCGTCCTGCTTGTAAGACATATCCTGCTCCTCATCCATGATGATCAGCCCCACATCCGAAGCCGGGGTGAACAGGGCGGAACGGGCGCCGATGATGATGCCGGCCTCTCCCCGCCGTACCCGCAGCACCGCGTCGTTGCGTTCAGCCAGGGACAAACGGCTATGGATAACCACAATATCTTCGGGGAAATACGCCTTAAAGGCCATCACCACCTGCCCGGTCAAGGCGATTTCCGGCACCAGCACGATAACCTGACGGCCAGCCGCCCGCACCTTGCCGGCCATTTCGATATAGACCTGGGTCTTGCCGCTGCCCGTAACGCCTTTGAGCAAAAAGCCCTGATACGTGCGGCCTGCCAAAGCCGGTTCCATGGCCTCCAGTGCCTTTTGCTGGTCAGCGGTCAGTTCCACTTCCGCCTGTCTGACGGCCGTCTCACCATAACTGTCCCGCAGGATACGGCGGTTTTCCAGCCGGATCAGGCCATCTGCTGCCAAATTCTTGATGGTCGGCGCGGATATCTTTTGCGCTTTCATTTCCTTTACGGCCATCTTCCCTCCGGCAGCGGCGAGCACTTCCAGGGCATGGGCCTGAGCTTTTTTGCGCTTGTAGCCGGCCAGCAGTTCTGCCGTCACAGTCACCTGCAATATGGCATCCTGCTCATAGCGCGCCTTTTCCCGCCGATCTGCAGTGTACTCCTTGCGGACGATGCCATACTGCACCATTTTGTCCAGCATAGCAGGCAGCTCTGCCTTTAATTCCGGCAACATTCTGCCCAATGCAGGGCGGCTGAGGTTTTCACACAAAAGCGCCTCATATACCTGCCGATATGCGGCCATCTGCAGGAGCAGATGTTCCCTTTGCGCTTTCTCTGCCCCATAGAGCACTGTTATCTTCAGGCCGCTTTTACCGGGCATAAAGAGCCGCATCATTTCCGCCAGGGAACACAGATAAAACTCCGCCAGCCAGCGGGCTGCCTTCAGCACGTGCGGGGTGAACCAGGCTTCCTCGTCCACCGCTGACTCGATGGGCTTGAGCTTTATAGCGCCGATTTCCTCTGCTGTCTTTTCCGCCACCGATACGATAAAGCCTTCCACCTTGCGCCCGCCAAAGGGCACAAAAACGCGCCAGCCTGCTTCCAGATAGGAAAGCTCGGCTGGCACGCTGTAGGTATAAGCCTTGGCTATGCTTTTTACGGGAATATTCACAAAGACGCTGGCTGTCAGCATGTTAAGAATCGCTCCTGTCCATCCGTATAATCTGTACCTATTATACGACATTGCAGCGATTTTACAAAATGCAAAATTCCATGATCCCTTTTCATGGCTGCGCACTCTTCCTTGCGGACTCGTAAGCCTTTATACACCGGGACAGACATTCCAGTAAAATATCCGGCTCCACGGGTTTTGTCAGATGATCGTTCATCCCTGCCTGCCGGGAGGCCACTACATCCTCCTGAAAGGCATTGGCTGACAGGGCAATGATGGGCACCATGCCGGCATCTTTCCGGAAAAGCTGCCGAATCCGTGCCGCTGCCGTGAGCCCATCCATTACCGGCATGCGGATATCCATCAAAATGGCTTCGATATGGTATTCCGGTGACTCAACAAAGCGCTTTATCCCCTCTTCCCCGTTCTCTGCCGTCACCACCTGCATGTGATTCATCTCCAGGATTGTGGTGACAATCTCCCGGTTCAGCTCATTATCCTCACAAACCAATACCTGCCGGTTGTCCAGATTGATTTTCTCATTTACTTCGTCTTTATTCTCATGGCGCTGCCCTTTTACCCGGGCAAAGCTGACTTCCACAGTAAAGGTCGTCCCCTTTCCCTGCACGCTGTCTACTGCAATCGTGCCGCCCATCAACGTCAAAAGCTCCTTGGCAATAGAAAGCCCCAGCCCCGTGCCCTGCACGCCCTGGGCTGACAAGGCATTTTCCTGTTCAAAGGGCATAAACATCTTGGGAATGAATTCCGGCGACATGCCTATGCCGCTGTCCTTTACGGTAAAACGGCAAAGGCCTTCATGTTCATCACAGGACAAAACTTCTCCCAGGAGCCAAACATCGCCCCCCTCGGGGGTGAACTTCACCGCATTGGACAGGAGGTTCAACAGCACCTTGGACAATTTCAGCCGGTCCACCTGCACAAAGCCCAACTCTGCCAGGGCTAACCCTATATGGAAATGAACCTTCTTCTGCTCGGCCGACGAGCGGATTGCCGTGATCAGCCGCTCCAGCATGCGATCCGCCTCCACTACCTCCAGATCCAGCTGCTTTTTGCCGCTGCCAATGCGCGACAGCTCCAGGGTATCATTGATCAGATCCTTCAACAGGGAACCTGCGGTTATGATTTTTTGCAGATACTCCCGCATTTTTTCGATGTCATCTGTTTTACTGGCCAGCTCGGCAATCCCCAAAATGCCGTTCAATGGCGTGCGCATATCGTGGCTGACGTTGGAAAGGAAGGCTGTCTTGGCCCGATTGGCACTTTCCGCCCGCTCCAACGCCTGCTGCAGCTGCTCATTGAGCCTTTCGGCCTGCTCCTGCCGGCGGATTTCATCGGTAACATCCTCAAAGCTGCCCACGAGCCCCACGATCTTGCCATTTTCAATCAAGGGGCTTTTGCTGGCCACAATATCCCGCATTTCCCCGTGACTCATACATTGTCCATGCACCCGATAAGTCGATTCACCAAGGTGAATCACACGCCACTCATCGCTTTTGAAGGGCTCCTCCTGCTTATGCCAGCCCATATCTTCATCGTTCTTACCGATAATGACCTTCTCCGAAGGAAATTCGTAATAATCCAAAAAGGCTTTATTAGCTCCCAAAAAACGACGCTCTGCATCTTTCCAAAAAAGCGCCGTCTGGGTAGTGTCAAGGATTTTCTCCAACAATGCACTGGTATGCTCAAATTTTGCCTCCTGCTGCTCATGCTCCCGCCTCTCCTGCGTGATATCCAGACTGGTTATATATTGCAGGATCGTATCATCCGGCAGCCGTTGGCCATAAACCACCGACAGCAACCAGATATAATCCACCATGCCGGGCAGCTTCATGCGGTAACTGAATTGCTGGAATTCATCCGGATTCAGATAGCTGCGCTGCATATAGCGTAAAACCCGCACGAGATCATCAGGATGCACAATCTCACTTGCCGGCATTACTAAGCCATGCAGCAAAGCCTCCCGCGACATTTTGAACGTATGACAAAGTCCTGCAGAAATATGCAGGACTTCCAGAGCATCCGCATGCCTCCGACAAACCAAAACCGGCGCAAAGGCATCCTCAATATTAGCAAATTTATTCTTATAATTGGCTAACATTTGAGCTCCCTCCCGTAATGTTTTAACCATTACCCTATAATTCTGTAGGGAGCAGAAATTTTCCTTCTTTGATATAAATGTCAGCCCACAAAAAATTTTGTCACCAACCACAGGATGGGAATAGCCACAAGCGTACGTTCCAGGAACACTATAAAGAGACGCTTCACATCCAAACCAACATCACTTTTGACAATGATGCTACCCACTTCTGTCAGATAGATAATCTGTACCAGAGACAACGCCGAGATAAAGAAGCGGATGTTCTCCGGCGCCTCCGCATTCGTGATCAGGGCCGGGATAAACATATCGATGAAACCCACGAGGGTGGCCGGTGCCAGCGTAAAGGCATCCGGAATGCCGATAGCCCACATATAAAGCCCCATAGGATAGGCAATCCATTGAAAGACCGGCGTCTCATTGACCAGCAGCGTACCGATGGTCCCCCAGGCAATCACGATGGGAATCAGGTCAAAGAGAATGCCCACGGCCATTTCCAGCCCGACTTTGACTGCCAAAGACAGGTGAAACTTCGCCGCCCGCTCCAAGGCTGCCGCAATGGCCCAAGCAAACAGCGATGAGCCCTGAGGCACTTCCTCCTTGAGCTGCGGCTCGCCGCGATAATCCTCCGCCACCGTGGCCAGAGGCGCAATGCGCACGCAGAGGACAGCCAGCAAAAGCCCCACTGCCGTAACAGTCAGATAGAGCAGCGGGAAGAGATTGCTCACATGGAGGGTGCCAGCTACCACCATACAGAAGGGAATGGACACCAGCGAGAAATTCGTCATGATCGTGGCCGCTTCCCGGCGGCTATAGTAACCGCTATTATACTGCCCGGCAGTGATCAGTACCGCCGTATTGGAAGAAGCCAGCCAGGAGGCAATCAGGTCAACGGAAGCACGCCCCGGCACATGGAACAGCGGGCGGATCAGCGGTTTGAGCAGAACGCCCGTAAATTCCATGATGCCCGTATCCGTCAAGAAGGGCAGCACAAAACTCAGCGAAAAGGCCAGTGCCACCAAAGTCTGGGACAAACCTACCATGCTGCCGCCCACATCCGCACTGCGCACGCATTCCGGCCCCACCTCTGCCCCCACGCAGATGATGACAAAAAGAGCCACCAGCCGCGTCAGCAGATAGGGCCAGGAAATCGTAAACAATCCGGCCAGCCAGGAACGCTTCGCCACAAAATCCGGCAGATAGAACCGGCTGACCAGCGCGCCCACCGCCGAAAGCGTTACCAGCAGATACAGGAACCAAGGCACATTGGCTGTAATCAGCTTTTCCAGCCATTCCGTCAATACCCCCACCGGCGTGGAAAAGCCATCACCGCCTCCCACGGGGAACAGGAACATGCCCATGCCGAACAAGGCACCGGCCACAAACTTAATCCATGTCATGTATTTTTCCTCACTTTTAATGCATAAATTTACAGCAACACCTATTTTACACCGTTCTTGTCTCCTTGTCACGCATTTTTTGCATTTTTATTCACAAAAACTGTGTCCTGCATTCATCCTGTTCAATTGTCTTACCTGCGATAAACAACCATCACAGACCAAAGTCCTTGTCATTCCTTAGCTGTATCGCCTCGGCAATATGAACCGCCATGATATTTTCTTCGCCAGCCAGGTCAGCTATGGTGCGGGCCACCTTTACAATGCGGTCGTATGACCGGGCGGAAAGCTTCATGCTTTTGAAGGCCTGGGCTAAAAGCGCCTGCGCCTGTGGTTCCAGGATGCAGAACTTCTGCAGCAGAGCATGATTCATCTGCGCATTGCAGAACAGATGATATTTTGCCAGCCGTTGCAGTTGGATTTCTCTGGCCGCCACTACCCGCTGGCGGATCTGCGCCGAGGATTCTGCCTTTTTCCTGGCGGAAAGCTCCTCATATTTCACCTGCGGCACCCGGATATGAATATCGATACGGTCAAGCAGGGGGCCGGAAATCTTCTGGGTATAGCGCTTGATTTCATAGGGCGTGCACTGACAGGTATGGTCCGGCGAACCCGCCATGCCGCAGGGACAGGGATTGGCACTGGCAATCAGCACAAAACTTGAGGGAAAGGTCACGGATGCATGCACGCGGGAAACGGTTATCTGACGGTCCTCCAATGGCTCCCTAAGGACTTCCAACGCCTTTTTGCTGAATTCGGGCAGTTCATCCAGAAACAACACGCCATGATGAGCCAAGGTGACCTCGCCGGGACGAGGCACGCTGCCGCCGCCAATCAAAGCCGTCATGGAACTGGTGTGATGGGGGCTGCGAAAAGGCCGCTCCTTAATCAGTCCATGACCGGTCAGCAAGCCTGCAATACTGTAGATTTTCGTCACTTCCAAGGCCTCATCCCTGATCAAAGGCGGCAAGATCGTACTCATCCGCCGGGCCAGCATGGTCTTGCCGGCTCCCGGAGGTCCCACCATCAACACATTATGGCCCCCCGCTGCCGCAATCTCCAAAGCCCGCTTGGCCTGAAACTGCCCCTGCACATCAGCAAAATCATCCTTGAACTCCGGTTCCGCTGCGGTCAACACGTCTGGCTGCGCAGGCAGTAATCGTTCCTGACCGGTCAAAAACTGAACCAGCTGCTGCAGATTATCCAAAGCGTAGACTTCCAGCCCCTCCACCAGCAATGCCTCATTGACATTATCCCTGGCCACAAATATCGCCTGAAAACCTGCCTCCTTAGCTTTTACCGCCATGGGCAAAATTCCCCGGATTCCCCGGCAATCTCCTTCCAAGGACAATTCTGCGGCAAAGAGATACTTATCCAAAGTAGCCGCTGACACAAGACCATAAGCTGCCAGCAGTCCCACAGCGATGGGCAAATCCAAACCGGAACTGTCCTTGCGCACATCGGCTGGAGCCAAATTGACGGTAACCTTTTCCTGTCGCAATTGGATGCCGGAATTGCGGATAGCCGTGCGCACCCGCTCCTTGGCCTCCTTGACCAGTGCATCGGCTAATCCTACTATATCAAAGCCAGGCAGGCCTGCCGCTGCATCGACCTCCACATCGATGATCAGCCCGTCCACCCCCAAAGTCGTAGCTCCAAAAGTTCTCGCAAACATCCAATCCCTCCCAATCTATTGTTCAAAAGCTCCCGCCAGATGATGAATCCGCCATTTACCTTCCGGCAGGGCATAGACTTCGATCACGTCAAAACGGCAGAAACACTTATCCTCTAAATGTTTCTGCCGTAAAAACCAATAGGCGGTCTGAATTATTTTCTTTTGTTTATGAAAATTCACAGCCTGTGCAGGTGTCCCATAGCGAATGCCACGACGGGTCTTGACCTCCACAAAAGCCAGCACATCCCCCTGTCTGGCGATAATGTCAACCTCTCCCACCGGTACCCGGAAATTGCGCGCACAAATCTCGTAGCCATGACGAACCAGAAAATCTGCCGCCACCTGTTCTCCTTGACTGCCCAGGATCTGATTTTTCATATAACTGCCTTTCTTTAATGCGCTATGAAATGCTTAAAGCCGCGGTCCAGGCTTATTTTTCTTGGCCTTCTTGTCAATGCGATACACATAGGCCATAACTTCAGCGATGGCCCGATAGAGTTCCGGCGGAATTTCCCTATCGATCTCCAACGCCATCAACATATTAACCAAAGACTTATTCTGGTAAACAGGAACGGCATTTTTCTGGGCAGCAGCCAGAATATTTTCCGCCACATGGCCGCGGCCTTTGGCAACCACTCGGGGCGCGGTATCCCGCTCCATATCGTATTTCAATGCCACGGCCTGCTGGGGGGCATCGGGGTCCATTTCTATTTCTCTTCTCAGCGGTACCTGCTCATTTTCCATTCCTGTTCACCTGCCTGAGTGTTCCTTCACTGATTCTATTCTATGCCACAAACGTCCATGTGTCAAGGACATATAGACATGTCTTACATAAAACGCCGTTCTCCGACAGCTCCGATCTTCAGCTCCTTTAAACGCAGCTTGCCATCCTTCAGGGAATCACGCAAAGCATCAGCCTCTGCCCGAAACTCGTTGGCTGTCTCTGTGCTGGAGAAAAAGAGCCGTATATCCAGCTGATTTTCCTGATAAACCCGGCAGGTGAGTTCCACCGCTCCGATATTATCCGTCAGCACACAAAGCCTGAGCCAGGTTTCCTTCTTCATTTCCCCAGTTTCCGGATCCTGTTTATTTTCATCATAGACGTGGATATATGCCGGATAAGTGGATTCTTCTCCCATATACATGGGCATCATGAAATTCAAAGACCGCTGACCAGGCACCACGCTGTTATCCCCCGTCATGGAGTTACGCATGGAGAGCACAAAGGCCGCCACATCTTTCCCCGCCCGCTTCAATTGCCGAGCCGTCATCTGCCTGGTATAGGCCATATCGCAAAGCTGCATAAAAGCCCAAAGCCGCGGCAAATCAGGAATATTCTGCTGCAGTGCAGCCTGTTGTATCGTGGCAGGCACATTAGCCTGGCATAAACGGATCAATTGCTGAAGCTGCTGCGCTTCCTTCGCATTCATCAAAGCTTCCTTACCATTGATGAAACTCTGCATCAACAGAGCATCCTTCTGCGTCAGATTGCCATCCTTCAAAAGCATCTGCGCCAAATCCCGCAGGGCATTCATGGTCTGCGGTGTATTTTCCATAGTCTGATTGATCAACTGATCCCTTGCCTGTTGCATAGCCGCCCGTTGTGGCCGCTGCACCTGATCATTTGTGGACAACACCTCACTATCCATATCCTGCTGGATATACTGTGGGCTTTGCATATTGTTCGTCCCCATTGACTGACCAGCGCTATTTTGACCAGTCAGAACTGGTTGCCCCATCATCTGACCGGTTGATATCAATGGCTGGCCTTGCACCATCTGTTGCTGCATTGCTGGCTGTCCATTGACAGGCTGCGGCTGACCCTGCACCGTCTGTTGCTGCATTACCGGCTGACCGTTGACTGGCTGCGGCTGACCCTGCATCACCTGTTGCTGCTGCATTACTGGCTGGCCGTTGACGGGCTGCGGCTGACCCTGCATCACCTGTTGCTGCATTACGGGCTGACCATTGACTGGCTGCGGCTGACCCTGTACCGCCTGTTGCTGCATTGCCGGTTGTCCATTGGCTGGCTGCGGCTGACCCTGCAACATTTGTTGCGACATTGCCGGCTGGCCATTGGCTGGCTGCGGCTGACCCTGTACCATTTGTTGCGGCATTACCGGCTGGCCATTGACTGGCTGCGGCTGACCCTGTACCATTTGTTGCGGCATTACCGGCTGACCGTTGACTGGCTGCGGCTGACCCTGCATCACCTGTTGCTGCTGCATTACTGGCTGTCCATTGACAGGCTGCGGCTGACCCTGTACCATTTGTTGCGGCATTACCGGCTGACCATTGACTGGCTGCGGCTGACCCTGTACCGCCTGTTGCTGCATTACCGGTTGTCCATTGGCTGGCTGCGGCTGACCCTGTACCGCCTGTTGCTGCATTGCCGGTTGTCCATTGGCTGGCTGCGGCTGACCCTGTACCATTTGCTGCTGCATTACTGGCTGTCCATTGACGGGCTGCGGCTGACCCTGTACCATTTGTTGCGGCATTACCGGCTGACCGTTGACTGGCTGCGGCTGACCCTGCATCACCTGTTGCTGCTGCATTACTGGCTGTCCATTGACAGGCTGCGGCTGACCCTGTACCATTTGTTGCGGCATTACCGGCTGACCGTTGACGGGCTGCGGCTGACCCTGCAACATTTGTTGCTGCATTGCAGGCTGGCCATTGACTGGCTGCGGCTGACCCTGTACCATTTGCTGCTGCATTGCAGGCTGGCCATTGGCTGACTGCGGCTGACCCTGTACCATTTGCTGCTGCATTGCAGGCTGGCCATTGGCTGACTGCGGCTGACCCTGTACCATTTGCTGCTGCATTGCAGGCTGGCCATTGGCTGACTGCGGCTGACCCTGTACCATTTGCTGCTGCATTGCAGGCTGGCCATTGGCTGACTGCGGCTGACCCTGTACCATTTGCTGCTGCATTGCAGGCTGGCCATTGGCTGACTGCGGCTGACCCTGTACCATTTGCTGCTGCATTGCAGGCTGGCCATTGGCTGACTGCGGCTGCCCCTGCAACATTTGCTGCTGCATTACTGGCTGACCGTTGACAGGCTGCGGCTGGCCTTGTACTGCCTGTTGTGGCATTGCGGGCTGACCATTTGACTGTTGCGGCTGGCCTTGTATCCCCATTGCTTCGCTCCCCGTTGACGGACGAGGCATAAAGTACTGCACCAGCTGCTTCAGAAAGCCCATAGAATTGCTTTCCCCAGCTGACAAAGCCTGCGTCATTCCCTGGGGCTGCAAGGTAAGCAATAACTGCTGAACCTCTTTGGGCAGTTCCGTAAAGGGCTTATTATCCAATAGCTCAAAGGCCGCCTTGGTCAAAAGTACCGGCTCCAGGGCAGGTCCCTGTTCCGTACTTGCTATGCTCTTCAGATTCGTCAGCAATACCTGCATAGTTTCGCTGACATCCATGCTCATTCCCCGGTCTATGAGTTTCCCCATCTGCGTCAGCATCCGGGAAAAGGAACTGAGCTGTTCCATGGAAAAACGCTGGCTCTCCAAGGTGCTGCCCAGACCTTGCGCCAAAGTCTCCTCCAAGGAAAATGCCTGTTTCATGACGTTTTGGATCAGTTTCTGCAGATCCGCAGGCATTTTTTCCACGGCCTCTGCCTGATTGCTGGAAATTTTGGCCAAAATTCCTGCCATGTCATCAACTGCGGTTTGAATGGCCACATTTGTTTTGGGACTAAATGCCGCAGACGAGCCACCCCCATCTCCGCGACGGCCTATTCCCTCCGCAGCACCGGGGGCCTGCGGTCTGTCTATCGGGCGGATTCCCACATTCATGGAGGCTTCCATTGGCATTTCCCATCACACCTTTTTAAAAAAATAATTGCTGCTTATAGGGGTACTTCAAATTGTGGCTCCACCATGGAGCGAATTGGTTCAAAGGACTGACGATGTATGGGACATGGACCATACTGTCGCAGAGCAGCAATATGTTCCGCTGTTCCATAGCCCTTATGATGCGCAAAACCATATTCAGGATATTCTTTATCATACGCATCCATCAAACGATCACGATTGACCTTAGCGATAATGGAAGCTGCCGCAATGGAAGCTGACTTGGCATCCCCCTTGATGATGGACTGGAACGGAACATCCAGGTTCTCCAGCTTCACCGCATCGATCAGCACCGCCTGTGGCTCCTGCGCAAGGCCAAAGATGGATTCATACATGCCATTGATTGTGGCCTGATAGATATTCACCCGGTCAATAGTCTTGGCATCTACAAAAGCTGCTTTGACCGCGATGGCCTTATCCATAATCTCGTCATAAAGCTCTTCCCGGACCTTGGCCGAAATCTTCTTGGAGTCGTTGATTTTCGGCAGATACAGATCATGGGGCAGGATCACTGCCGCCACAGATACCGGACCTGCCAGCGGGCCGCGGCCGGCTTCATCCACACCAGCCACAAATTCACAGCCTTTCTTCCAGAACTCCCGCTCATAACGGTAGAGAGCCGCTACCCTCTTCCTGTCCTCCTGTTCCCGCTGATAGCGGCGCAGCAGGGTGCCTACGGCCTTGCGGCTGTCCTGCTGGCAGGCGGCTAAAAAATCTTCATCCACCTGCCCCCGGACAAAAAACTCCTCTACTTGTTTTATCGTATAATTCTTTAAATCATTCAATGTTTTTTTCTCCATCTTCTGCGGGAATTTCGTCCAAAGTAACCAGACCAAGCTTTCCTGCCCGGAATTCATTCAGGACGATGTTCTGGGCCTTTTCCAGATCCACCACGCCGCCTTTTACCAGACAGCCACGCTTGCGGCCAATGAGTTCCAGTATTTCCAGGCCATTATCCGGCACATCGTCCTTGAGCTTGAAGCGCTCGGCCAGACGTTCCGGATAATCCCGGCGCATGATACCCAGAAGCAGTGCCGTCACCTGTTCACGGTCATAGATATCGTCATTGATAGCCCCTGTAAAGGCCAATTTCAGCCCCACGGTCTGATCTTCAAACTTCGGCCAGAGAATCCCCGGCGTATCCAGCAGGTCCAGATTCGTGCCAATCTTGATCCACTGCTTAGCTCTCGTCACACCGGGCTTATCGGCAGCCTTGGCCTTTACGGCACCAGCCAGCCGGTTGATCAAGGAAGACTTGCCCACATTAGGAATGCCCAGGATCATGCAGCGGGCTGCTCTGGGCTTTGCCCCTTTGCTGACAAATTTTTCCGTCTTGGGACGGGCCAGATCTTCCGCCACCTTCACGAGCTGCTTCATGCCCTTGCCCTTCATGGAATCAATGGTCACAGCGGGAACCCCCTGCGCCTTGAAATAATCCAGCCATTTCTTGGTGCTGGCACTATCCGCCAAATCCGATTTATTGAGGGCAATCATGCGCGGCTTGTCCTTGATGATTTCGGCCAGCATGGGATTGGCACTGCTCAGGGGAATGCGGGCATCCAAAAGCTCAATGACCACATCCACCAGTTTCAGATTTTCTTCTATCAGGCGCTGAGCCTTTTTCATATGCCCCGGAAACCATTGCAGATTGGGGATATCCTGTTTTTCCATTGTTGTAAAACTCCTTACTGTCTCTTTAATTATGTATTATCCATTGTACCATATTTCCCTGCTGAAAAAAATTTGAAAAAAAATTAAAAATGGTGTTGACATAACGTCCATTATCCCGTATACTAATATTCGTTGATGGCGCGAACGAAGCGAACATCACGGGGGCATAGCTCAGCTGGGAGAGCGCTTGCATGGCATGCAAGAGGTCAGGAGTTCGATCCTCCTTGTCTCCACCATTTTTGCTCCTAACGACCGCAGTTGTGCGGTCTTTTTTATTGCTGATGCGCAAAAGGGACTGTGAAGCTCACAGTCCCTTTTGTCATGCCTGAATATCCACCATCGCGCCCAGATTCGGATCTGCTGCCAGTTCGGCCAGCATCTCCTCCGTAGCCACTTCGGTAGTATCCATAGCTTTCTTGAGAATTGCCACGCCCATATCCTGCATGGCCTGATTCTGATGCATGCTCACCGACAAAGCGGCGATACTCATATCCATTGCCTGCACCTCCCCAGCTGGATGAATGCGCACCTCCTTGTGCTATTCAATATATCGGTAAAAACGAGCCGAAACTTAAGCCCCAAATCCAGGAATACATTGCCAGTCCCAGCCATTTATGTAGCTGATATGTATACATCAAATCAACACTGACAAAAGAATGTGTTTGTGCTATGATGAACTTAATAGAATGTTCTGCTTTTTAAGACAAGGAGGTCTTAACCATGATGGTCAGCCATTATGGAATGTCCACTAAAATCGTGAACATCATGGGCGCACACGCCAGCAAACTGGCCAAACATATGCAGCATCTGTCCACGGGCATGCGTGTTTCCTGTGTGGCAGATGATCCTTCCGGCTGGGCTATCGGTCAACGCATGGACGTGCGGATACGGGGCATTGACCAGGCCTGCCGCAATGCTCAATTTTCCCAAAGCATGCTGAAGGTGGCCGAAGGCGGTATCAATTCCACGATTGACCTGCTGCGCAATCTCAAGGAAAAAGCCATTGAAGCTGCCAGCGACACCTGTACAGACAGCGACCGCCGCACAATACAGAAGCTGTTTGATCAGTATGGCGACCAAATCGATGACAATGCAAATATTACGTTCAATGGGAAAATCCTTTTGGATGGTTCCCTGAATTCCCCTGCCCTGGACACGGCTCAGGTGATGACCAACCAAAGCCTGTCCACAGATACCACTGCCGGCTCCAAACTGACGGACCTCAAGCGGCGGGATGGTGACAGCCTGAACATACTGGCCACCGATACCATAAACCTTTCCTATGTGAAGAACGGCCATACTTATTACGGAAGTTACAGCGCCGGAACTACCACTCTTGCCGATATGCTGACGGAGTTCAACAACATTGATGGAGCGATTTTTGACGCCGGAGCCCTGCAGGATACCAGCCTTATAGGCACTGACTCTGCCGGTAATACCGTCTATACTGCAGACAATGAAAATGCCATTTCCTTCGCTGCCGCTGCCACCGGTCTGGATGGTGCCATCTCCGGCCTTACCATCAGCGTTACAGACAAGGACGGACAGATAAAAAAGTCCGCCACCACAGCCCTCAATGATTTCCACGAAAGCATCGAACCCAGAGACAAACAGTCCAGCGGTCTTTTCTACACCGCCACCAGTGCCGATGCCAACCGGGGCATGACCAGCGCCATCGGCGATATGCGTGGTTATAGTCTCGGAGTTGTCAGCAAGGAAGGCCATGGGCTGGATGTAAGCACACAGAAAAGTGCCAACGCCGCACTCTCTGTTCTGGATCGGGCCCTGGAACGGGCGCTTGCCCAGCAAACCACCATTGGTGCCATGTCCATGCGTCTGGATTACACCATCAGCAACCTGACCACAGAAAGCGAAAATCTCACCGCCGCCATGTCCACGATCCTTGACGCAGATATGGCCAAGGAGATGACAGAATTCACCAAGGAAAACATCCTGCTGCAGGCAGCCCAGGCCATGCTGGCCCAGAACAATCATCAGGCCGGCTGGTTCCTCAGCCTGCTGCAAAGCTAATAGCGTAAATAACGTAAATAAAAAGCAGTGAAAGCCATCTTGTGACTTTTCACTGCTTTTGTTTTATCAGTTTATTTTACAACGATATTCACGAGCTTCTTCGGCACGCAGATAACTTTCACAATGGTCTTGCCCTCGGTGAGTTCCTTGGCACGGGGCAGTTCCTTGACAGCTTCTTCCATCGCCGCTCTGTCAATATCAGCCGGCAGGGTGATGCGGTCTCTTACCTTGCCGTTGATCTGCAGCACGATCTCGATTTCCGCCAGCTTCGTAGCCTCTTCTTCGTACTTCGGCCACTGCTGCTGATGGACGCTGCCTTCACCGAAGAGGTTGCTCCAGAGCTCTTCCGTGATATGAGGAGCAAAGGGAGCCAGCATCTTGATGAGCGCTGCGGCAAATTCACGGGCCAGACCGGCATTGAGTTCCTTATCCTGGAAAGCATAAGCGGCATTGACCAATTCCATGATGGAGGAAATGGCCGTATTGAACATAAAGCGATCGCGGATATCTTCCGTAACCTTCTTGATGGTCACATGGAGCACCCGACGCAGTTCCTTCTCTTCCTTGGTCAGGGCAGCTACATCGTATTCATCCTTACCGGCCTTGACCATATCTTCGAAATGGTCGAGGATACGCCATACGCGGCCCAGGAAGCGGAAAGCGCCTTCGACGCCCTGATCGCTCCATTCCAGGTCACGGTCAACAGGTGCCGCAAACAGGATGAAGAGACGGGCCGTATCGGCACCGTACTTGGCGATGATCTCTTCCGGCGAAACCACATTGCCCTTGGACTTGCTCATCTTGGAGCCGTCTTTGAGCACCATGCCCTGGGTCAGCAGGTTGGAGAAAGGCTCATCGAAGTCCACGAGGCCGGCATCGTGGAGCACCTTCGTAAAGAAGCGGGAATACAGCAGATGCAGGATAGCATGCTCGATACCGCCGATATACTGATCAACCGGTGCCCAATAGTTGACTTTATCCTTGGCAAAAGGAGCCTTGTCATTCTTCGGGTCCGTATAGCGCAGATAATACCAGGAAGAGCAGATAAAGGTATCCATGGTATCCGTTTCGCGCTTGGCATCAGCACCGCATTTCGGGCACTTGCAGTTGACGAAGGCCTCGCTGGTGGCCAGCGGAGACAAAGCGCCACTGTCGAAAGAAACATCCTCTGGCAGACGAACCGGCAGATCTTCTTCCGGCACCAGTACTTCGCCACAGTGCGGGCAGTGGATGACCGGAATCGGTGCGCCCCAATAGCGCTGACGGGAAATCAGCCAGTCGCGCAGACGGTAGTTGACCTTGCGCTTGCCGAAGCCCTGAGCTTCAGCTTCGTCGATGATGCCGCTCATGGCCTTGTGGATTTCCATACCCGTGAACTTGCCGGAGTTCACCAGAACGCCGTCCTTATCCGTGTAAGCCGCATCCATTTCCTCCAGCTTCAGCTCCTTGCCTTTCGGCTGCAGGGTCAGGATGATGGGCAGGTCGTACTTCTTGGCAAACATCCAGTCGCGCTGGTCGCCGGAGGGCACGCCCATGACAGCGCCTGTGCCGTAATCAGCCAGCACGTAGTTGGTCACCCAGAGCTGGGCCTTGTTGCCGTTGAAGGGGTTGATGGCATAAACGCCCGTGAAGATGCCTTCCTTCTCGGATTCGCTGGAGGTGCGCTCCATTTCGGACTGATTGCGGACCTTATCGCAGAAAGCCTTGATTTCGGCAGCCTTCGGGTTGTTCTCGCAGATCTTCTCCACCAGCGGATTCTCAGCGGCCAGGGCCACGAAGGTGATACCATAAGCCGTGTCAGGACGGGTGGTGTAAACGGAAAGCTTTTCTTCCATTCCCTCTACAGGCATCTCGAATTCCAGACCTTCACTGCGGCCAATCCAGTTGTCCTGCATGGTCTTGACGCGTTCCGGCCAGCCCTTGAGCTTGTCCAGGTCCTTGAGGAGCACATCGGCATAATCCGTAATCTTCAGGAACCACTGGGACAGGTCCTTCTTCTGAACCTCGGAGTCACAGCGCCAGCACTTGCCGTCGATAACCTGCTCATTGGCCAAAACCGTACCGCAGGTATCGCACCAGTTGACGGAAGCCTTCTTCTTATAGGCCAGGCCCTTCTTGTAGAAGAGCTCGAAGAGCCACTGGGTCCACTTGTAGTATTCCGGAGTGCAGGTGATGGCTTCCCGATCCCAGTCGTAGGACAGGCCCATGGAACGCTGCTGGCGCTTCATGTTCTCGATGTTGGAGAAAGTCCAGTCAGAGGGTTTTACATTATGTTTGATGGCAGCATTTTCTGCCGGCATGCCAAAGGAGTCAAAGCCCATGGGATGAAGCACATTGAAGCCCTCCATGGTCTTATAGCGGGCCATCACATCACCGATGGAGTAGTTACGGACATGGCCCATATGCAGATTGCCCGAAGGATACGGGAACATCTCCAGTGCGTAATACTTCGGACGGGTCTCGTCCATCTCCGTCTTAAAGGCAGAATCGGCTTCCCATTTGTCCTGCCATTTCTTTTCTATCTCCTGTGGTGAATACTTATCCAAGCTAATCTCCTCCTAATTTGTTTCACAATTAGATGTATTATAACCTACATCAGACTAAATCGCAACCTTTGTTACATTTGTCCACTGGCAATTTCCCTTTGTCTTTCCTGTTCCTCCAGCCATTTACGGCGGGCATCCTGATAGCTCTCGCAAGCCAATGTAAAGCCCTTGCCGGACACCTCGGAAGTATCGGACACGATCATGAAGGCCTGAGGATCATAATGGTCAACGATGGCCTTAACCCGGCTGACCTGCGTCAGGCGGACCACAACGAACAGGACTTCCTTATTCTCCCGGGAAAAGCCGCCCTTGCCATCGAGATAGGTCACACCGCGATGAACATTTTCCATGATTTCCTGACAGATACGCTCTGCCGCCGGAGATACGATGAAAATCGACTTTTCCCGGTTCAGGCCGGCTGCCACACGATTGGTGAGCTCTGCCGTCACATAGATGGATACCAGCGTATAGAGGGCTTCATCCATGCTGAACATCCAGGCTGAAGCCATGACGATAATGAAGTTCATCACAAAGATACAGGTTCCCATATCCAAAGAATAGAACTTCTTGGCCACGGCCCCCAGCACATCCAGACCGCCGGTATTGGCATTGGCCCGGAAGATGATGCCAAAGCCGATGCCCGCCAACACGCCCCCAAAGATGGCATTGAGCATGCCATCCTGGGTGATGTTCCAAGCCACCATAAAATGGGTGGCATCGAGGATCAGGGACAGTACCACCGTGCCCACAATGGTATCCCAGGCATAGAGCCGGCCAAACACCCGATAGGCCAGATACAGAATCGGCAGATTGTAGACGATATTCTGCATACCGACCGGCAACCCTGTCAGATAGTAGATAATCAAGGCAATACCACTGATCCCGCCGGTCAACAGATGGGCAGGGATAATAAAGAGGTTAAACCCCAAACAGACAATCAGCGCCCCCAGGGTAATCTGCAGGTAGCGCAAAGCCTGTTTCATAAACTCGTTCCGCAACATACATTCATTCCTAAAACTTTTTATTTATATTACCGTAAAGAAATCCCGGGATTCCCGATCCGCGATGACTTCCATATTGTATTCGGCCAGTTCCTCGGTCAGCCGCTGGCGCAGGACCTCCACCACCGGGAATTCCGTGGCAAAATGACCGGCATCGATCACATGCATGCCAAGTTCCACAGCCATCTGGGCTTCGTGGTACTTCACATCTCCGGTCACATAGGCATCAGCCCCCATAAAGGCCGCCTTCTGGATAAATTCAGCGCCGCTGCCGCTGCAAAGGGCCACCTTGCGCACAGGACGCTGGCCAGCATGCACCAGCCGCACATGTTCCGTAGGCAGGACATCCCTGACCTGACCGGCAAAATCCTCCACTGTCATGGGTGCAGACAGGCTGCCCATGCGCCCCAGACTTTCCATTGTGCCATCTGCCTCCTGGGACGTAATCACAAAGGTGGATAACCTGCCCAGGCCAATTTTCTCCGCCAATACATCATTGACACCGCCCACAGCGATATCCAGATTGGTATGGGCCGCCGCCACAGCGATATCATGCTTCAGCAGCTGCTGGAGTCTCGCCCCTAACGGCAGATCCGTGCGGATTTTTTTGAGCCCCTTGAAAATCAAGGGATGATGAGCCACAATCATATCCGCACCCTCGCGGATAGCCTGCTCCACCACGCCATCGCTGACATCCAGGCACACGAGGATTTTCCGGATATCCTGATTGAACGCACCGACCAGCAGCCCCGGATTATCCCAGTCCTCCGCCAGCCGTTTGGGAGCAATGCGCTCCAATGCATCCATCACAACCTGACACTTTACCATTTGAGCCGTTCCTCCAAAGCCTTGACACGTCGCTTGATCACACCATAACGGCGATCGCCTTTCGCCCGCTCGCTTTTCTCCATGCCGTTCAGGATGCGGCGCTGCTGGAACAGCAGAGCCTCGATATGATGACGGAGCAGAGGCGGTTTCTTCTTCCAAAGCTTCGGCCCCACCAGCAGGTCGAGCCCCGAGGGTTTCTTACGCTCCCCCTTCTCCGCCTTGATGATTTCGTAAATGCGGCCATCGTCGATGACGAGATTCTCGTCCACGATATGCCATGCATGGTCATAAAGCCATTCCCGCAATTCCGGCGCGCCATTCATGGGCTGGAGCACCAGCGTCTCGAGCTGCTCCGTCACAGCCGGCTGAGCTTCCAATATGGTATTCATCAGGATGCCGCCCATACCGGCAATGCAGATGGTATCCACCTCTCCGGGCTGCAACACGGCCAGTCCGTCGCCCATGCGTACGGAAATCTGTTCCTCACCGATGGCATTTTCATGCACCGTGCGTTTCGCCGCCTCGTAAGGGCCACGGTTCAAATCCCCAGCCACTACAAAATCAGATTTGCCCTGCTGGATAAGTGCCACAGCCAGATAGCCATGATCCGTGCCGATATCCGCCACCCGGCTTTTCTCCGGCACGAAATCAGCCAGGGCCTGTAATCTGTCATCCAAATGCATAAGAATGCCTCCCTTCTATCTTAAATGATTCCCTGTTGCTGTTCACTGCCAAGATGCGCCGTACTGTTCAGCAATTCTACCGTAGGCGCAGCATCGGCATCATATCGCACGATATTCACCGCCGTGTTGAACTGGCGGATGCTCCAAAGGTACTGCAAAGGCATATGCAGCGCTGCCGTCAATAGCGTGCGCAGTACTGCACCATGGGCCACAATGACGATGGTCTGCCCCTCATGTTTGGCCACAAGCTCCTCCAGCCTTGCCGAAGCCCGTTTCTGCACGGCGGGAAAATTCTCACCCTCGGGAATCTCCAGGATATCCGGATGCTGCAGGAAATTGCCCATAGCCTCCGGCCATTTGGCCACGATCTGCTCATAGGTCAGCCCTTCCCACTCCCCGAAGCTGATTTCCCGGAAAGCAGGTTCTGCCTGCACTGTCAGGCCGAAGCGAGCCGCGATGGTCTCTGCTGTCACCATCGCCCGCTGCAGATCACTGGCATAAATCGCATCTATCTTCTTCACAGGGAAGTTTTCCGCCAGCTTCGCCGCCTGCTCTTTCCCGGCGACGGTAAGCTGCACATCCGACTGCCCCTGATAACGTCCATTCACATTCCATTCCGTCTGTCCATGACGGACAAAAATAACCTTTGTCAAACTACTGCCTCCAATGATTTCAGCATCTGTTCATTTTCCTCCCGGGTGCGCACCGCCAGGCGAATGTATTGCTGGCCCTCAAGCCCCGCATAGTTGGCACAATTGCGCACCAAAACGCCCTGCCTACGCATCCGCGCCGTAAGTTCATCGCTGGTCAGGCCCGTATCTGCCACCCCCGCCATAATAAAGTTCACGCTGGGTTGCAGCGGGCATATGCCCCGGATCTCACCAAGTCTGGCATAAAGCCAATCCTTCTCCTGCTGCACGAACCTGCGGCTCTCTCTATGATACTCCTTTAAGCCCAATGCCGCAACACCTGCTGCCTGTGCCAGACTGTTGACATTCCAGACATCCCTGCCCTGCTCCAGCCGCTTGACCAACGCCTCATGACCACTGGCAAATCCGATGCGGATGCCGGGCATGGCATAAAATTTCGTCAGGGAACGCACCACCAACAGATGGCGATACTCACCGACCAGATCCCGGACAGTATATTGTTCCTGCTCCGGCAGGAAATCCAAAAAGGACTCGTCCACCACGGTCCAGATGCCACGCTCTTCCGAAAAAGACAAATAAGCGGCCAACTGCTTCCTGGTCAATAATTTTCCGGTGGGATTGTTGGGATTGCCCAGGAAGATGCAATCCACCTGCCCCAATTCCTGTTGCAAGCGATCAATATCCACCTGGAAATCCTCAGTGGCCCGCAATTGGGCAAAGACGATTTCTGCCCCCACGGCCTCTGCCGCCCGCTGGTAATCGCTGAAGGAGGGCACTGGCAGCCCCACCCGTTTTGGTCTGATCATATGCAGCAGCAGGTAAAAAAGCTCTGCGGCCCCATTGCCCAACAGCAGCTGCTCCTGCGGCAAACCATAATGACTGGCCAGCGCTGCCTTCAGTTTCCGTGCCGCAGGATCTGGATAATGCACGATTCCATCGATATTTTGGGCAATGGCCTGCCTGACCTCCGGCGCCAGCCCTAAGGGGTTGATATTGGCCGAAAAATCCAGCCATCTGCCCCCGACAGGCGGCGCCGTATAGATATTGCCCCCATGCTCAAATTTCTCCATCGTGATGCCCCCGTTTTTTCCCGTAATCTGCACATTGCTGCGCGAAACTTGCGGCCGCCTCCGGACAGCCGGCAAAATGCAGATGCAGGTAACTGCCCAAAGCGTGATTTACCTGCTGGCCTGCCGGATATCTGCTATCGTTCCGCAGTTTCCGGAATACAAAGGGCGCCATATCCGGCTTCACCGGTTCCCGCTCCGTGGAAAAATGGAATTCATGGCCTTTCAGCTTTACGCCGGCCTTCCCCAACAGAGAATCCTGCTGCAGTTCCGCCTCCACATAGCCGACCATCTGCAGTTTTTCCTTCATCACCGCCTGTCCGGCAAACACGCCGGCCATCTCATAAACCTGCCCGGCGAAATCCTGCAGGGATTCCAGCAAATACATATAGCCGCCGCATTCCGCCAACATGGGCATCCCCGCCTCGGCCTGCTGGCGTATTTCCCTCCGCAGGTCTGCATTGGCCATCAGTTCAGCAGCAAACATCTCCGGAAAGCCCCCGCCGATAAAGAGGCCATCCACATCGGGCAAGGCCTTGTCATGCAGGGGACTGAAGGGCACAATCTCCGCCCCCTGCCGCTCCAACACCTTGATGCTGGCGGGATAGTAAAAGGAAAAGGCCTCGTCCCGGGCGACGCCGATACGGCATCTATGGGCATTTTCCCTGCTTTCCGTCACAGCCACCGGCAATGGTGCTGCCTTGCGGGCTAAAACCAGCAGTTTATCCAGCTCCAGGCTCTTGCCCACGGCCTGCCCCATATGATCAATCAGTTCCCGTTCCTGATTTTCCTCCACCGGCAGCAATCCCAGATGACGTTCCGGCATATGCAGGGTTTCATCCCGATGCAGGGCGCCAAAGACTTCCATGCCGATTCCTGCCATAGCTTCACGGATCATGGCTTCATGGGTTGCCGAACCCAGGCGGTTCACGATAACACCAGCCAGCTGCACCTCTTTGTCGTAATCGCGGAATCCCTGGGCAATGGCCGCCGCCGAAGCCCCCATGGACTTGGCATCGATCACCAGCAGGACCGGAGCCTGGATCAGTTTGGCAATCTCAGCCGTAGAACTGATGCCCAGCCGCCCACCATCATAGAGCCCCATAACCCCTTCAATGATGGCAATATCCGCATCTGCCGCCTCCGTGGCCAGGATTTCCGGCAACACCTCCGCCGGCGTCAGCCAGCTGTCCAGATTATGGGCAGGACGGCCACTGGCCAGTGCATGATAGCCCGGATCGATATAATCCGGGCCAGCCTTGAAGGATTGAACCTGCAGCCCCTTTTGCCGCAGAGCCGCCAACAGCCCCGTAACAATGGTGGTCTTGCCTGCGCCGGACTGCGTAGCCGCAATGACCAGCCGTGGTATATTCTTCAACGTCTTCATAATCTTTCAACCTCCACCCCGCCGGAACGCAAATTGACCAGCTCCATAAATTCCACGCCTGACTGACGGGCAATCGCAGCAGCCCGGCGGCGCAGCTCAGCATCTGCTATGCCGCTGCCCCATAACAGGCCAAGTACAGTACCGCTATGGGCGGCATTGATCCCCAAGGCGCCGGCTTCTTTCCCCAGCTGCCAGACCTTGGCCAAATCTTTTTTATAGAGCAGTTCCTGATTGCCAAAGGCACTGCGCGTGGCGGCCTTAGCCAAAAGTTCCGCCTGACACAGTTCCATGGCCTGCCGAAAATCCGCCAGCAATGCACTGCTGCCAGCTTCCCTATCGTCAGCCGCCGACCTTTCCTGATGGAAGGAGCAGGTATCCACCGTCCCCCCTGTATCAAACATGGTGATACGGATTGCAGGCAGTCGGTCATAACGGGCCAGCACCCGGCCATTTATATGATCCATAAGCACGATGCCCGGATAGAAAATGCCGTCCGTGGGCTCGATCTGCGTGGCAATATCCATAATGAACTGCGGCGACCATTCTTTTTGCAGGGCTTCCAGCACCGCTGCCACCACCGCGGCAATATCTGCACTGGAAGACGCCATGCCCTTCCCCTGGGGAAGTTCCGAACACAGCTGCAAACCGTACGGAAAATCTTCATAACCCAATGCCTGTAAGGTCAGCTTCAGCGCCTGCTGAGATTTATCCCCCAGCCCTGTGATGCCTGAAAACTGACTGCTGACTTTCACCGTCGTATAGCGGTCAATGGGGCAAGTTCCCAAAAAGTCCCCGCCATTTGCCCGGCCCTGCACCAATTCCCCACAGGAACCGGGAACGCGCACCATCAATTCCATAAGTCCCACATCCGTTTTCCACTTGCCTACCTGATTTATACCATACTATTGTAACCGAAAAACCAGCCACACACAAGGCAGGGACAAATTTCCCCACCTTCCCGACTAACACTATGCGAACAGGCCAAACCATGATAAACTGAAACGAGAAGAATGCAACGGAGGCTGAATATGGAAATCACAGGCATCATTGCCGAATACAATCCCTTTCACTTAGGACATCTCTATCAGATTGAAAAGATCCGGGAACAAGGCGACTCCCTCGTCATCGCCGTGATGAGCGGCAGCTTCACCCAGCGGGGTGAAGCCGCTGTCTTTGACAAATGGCAGCGAGCGCAATGTGCCGTCGCCAGCGGCTGCGATCTCGTGCTGGAGCTGCCCTTTGTCTTCGCCTGCCGCAGCGCCCAGGACTTTGCCCGGGGTGCCGTGACGCTGCTGCAGCGCCTGGGCATCGTGACACAGCTTGCCTTTGGTGCTGAAAGCCGCGACCTTGCCCAGCTCAAAGAGTTGGCCATGCAGATGGACGACCCTGCCCGGCAGCGGGAACTTCATGAAAGGATTGCAGCAGGAGCATCCTATGCCCAGGCATTAAACCAGGTATTGGCCGCCGATATGGAGACAACCAGACTCATGCAGCAGCCCAACAATATCCTGGCCCTGGAATATCTGCGCAGCCTCTGCCGGCTGAACCATCCCTTCAAACCGCTACTGATCCAGCGACAGGGAGCTGCTTATCATGAAAAAGCGCTCCATGTCCCCAAGGCCAGTGCCACTGCCATCCGGCAGGCCCTCTACCGGCAGGAAGATATCCCGGCTGACCTGCTGCCACCTGCCACCTATGATCTGACCAACCAGCTCCTGTATGACCAGCTGCCCCGGATGGACAGGCTGCTGCTGCCCCTGCAGGTCAAACTATTGACCAGCCGTCTGCCGGAACTGCAGGAATGCTATGGCATCAACGAAGGTCTGGAAAACCGCATCCTCGCCCATGCCAAAACAGCCGCCAGCTGGCAGGAGCTCGTCAAAGGCGTCACCAGCAAACGCTATCCCTCCAGCCGCATTGCCCGCACCCTGCTTTATCTGTTGCTGGGGCTGACGAAACGGGATATGGAGGCGCTTACCACAGCCGGCCCCCTCTATGCCCGCCTACTGGCCGCCAGTCCCCAGGGGAAGAAATTGCTGCGCCCCATCAAGGAGCACGGTTCCATCCCCTTGATCACCAAAACCAGCCAATACCTTACGACAAATAAAAGGCGTGGGGCCCATGATGACCTCACGCTTCTCGAACAGATGTTAAGTTTTGATACCATCGCCACAGAACTGCGGGAGCTGACCTGTCAATCTGCCACTGACCGCAATGACTTCCAGCAACCACCTTTGTTCAGCAATAAATAGCGATCGCCTGGGGAATGGTCTCAATCGTCAATGGCAGCATCGGCCCTTCCTCCCCATCCAGATCGCTGGGCAATTCGCCCTCGGTCTCAATCCGGAAGTCCTTTGCCTGCAGATGCAGCACACAATCCTTTTCATTGACCGGATGACCGGCCACCAACTCTGCGGTGATTGCCATAAGCTTATGGACACCGCATTTTTTGATGGCCAAAAGATCCAGCTTGCCATCTTCTACGGAAATGCCCGTGGCCACATTCCTCATGCTGCCCACCACGGCACTGTTGATCACGACGAACAAGAATGCCTCCAGCTCATATTTGACGCCGTCAGCTGTGATGTTCAGGGGCACGGAACGGAACTTGGGGATTTCCCCCAGACCTTTCAGATAATAGGCCATCTTGCCCAAGGAATTCTTCAGTTTTCTGGGCACCTCATGGGCGATGCAGGCCATCATGCCGGCGCTGGCCACATTGATGAAATACTGCTCCCCAACCTTGCCCACATCCATACGGCGGCAGGAACCGGCAGCAATCTTATCAAAATAAGCTTCCATATCCTCATTGATTTTAAGGTACGTAGCAAAATCATTGGAGGTGCCGCTGCCGATGATGCCCATGGGCAGGTCAATTTTATGCTTCATCAACAGGTTGACGCACTCATGTACCGTGCCGTCTCCGCCTGCAGCCAATACGCCATCTGGTTTTACCTCACGCAGGAAATCAACGAAATCCTCATTGCCTTCTTTTTTCGTCCGGTAAAAAAGAAGCAAAATTCCCCGCTTCTGAAAGGCTTCTACCATCCAGTCCAATTTATTCTTGAAAGCTGCATGGCCCGAAACCGGGTTATAGAACAGCACCAGCTTTTTCAATGTTTACGCCTCCTGTTTTCCTTCCGCCTTGAACACGCCGATCTTGCGCAGGAACTTGATGCCCACGCGGCCGATCATCGGCATACGCTGCAGATCGTCCTCCTTGAGGCCGCCAATCACCAGCATCACCGCAATATACACGGCACAGCCGAAGATAACCGCCCCAAAGGTCGAGATGACACCAATCTGCCACCAGGCCATGGTAAAGTCATAGAAGAAATACACCGCTGCCGCCATGACTGCCGCCGCCACAATAGTCTTCAAAAGCTGCGGAATCTCCATGCGATAGCCGATAAACTTGTAAATGAAAATCAGATTGATGATGGCCGCAACACCCATGTCCGCCGCCGTTGCCCAAGCTGCACCCATAATGCCCAGCCAGGGGATTGCCGTAAGTTCCCAGTTCAGGATGACCTTAGCCGCGGCCGCCAATATCATATTCACCATAGGGATGGTCGGATGACCAAGTCCCTGCAGGATGCCTGTGGATACCTGATGCAGACCCAGCAGGATGATGCTCACAGCCGAAATCATCACGGCCGGCCCCGCCCCCGGTGCATTGTAGATCAAAGAAGCAATCGGCGTTGCCAGCACGAAGACAATGACAAAGGCTGGGAAGCAGACGAAGTTGGAAATACGCACCGAAGCTGCCGTCTGATTATAGACGCGCTTCATATCCTTGAGTGCCCGGGCCTCTGAAATGGCCGGCACTATGCTCATGGCCATGGAGGCCGTGATGATACAGGAAAGATTCACAAGGGGTACGGCCATACCGGTCAGATAACCGAACAGCTCCGTGGCCTCATTGACGCTGTAACCGGCCACTTCCAAACGCTGGGGTACAATCATCAAATCCAGGTTGGAAACAACGGGCAGCATGATGCTGGCAGCCGATACCGGCAGGGAAAGCTTGAAGATACGGGAGATGATGGACCAGGCAGACTCCGCTTCCGTCCCCGGCAGCGGCTGCAGATCATGGCCGTAATCCCGCTCAATATCCTTGTCCAGCTTCCAATGGAAGTAGACCAGCACCATCAAGCCTGTCACCGCACCGGCCAACGCACCTAAGGACGCACCGGCAGAAGCGTAATCCAGGCCCCAGGGCAGGAGGAGTTCTGCCAGCAGGATCATGGTGATGACGCGGAAGATCTGCTCCACAATCTGGGAGACCGCCGTCGGCGTCATGCGCTGCCAGCCCTGCAGGTAACCACGGGAACTGGCCAGAAGCGTTACGAAGAACACCGTCGGTGCCAATACCACGATGGATTTATAGGCACGGGCATCCCGGACAAACTGCCAGTCAATCAGCCAATCCGCCGCGAAATAGGTCATGAAGGAAAAGAACAGCCCCGTCACCAGCATCAAGGCCATGGATATATGGAATACCCGCTTGGCCCCATAGATATCCTTCAGCGCCACCCGCTCTGCCGTGATGATAGAAATCGCCACCGGTACACCGGCCTGAGACACCGTCATGGCAAAGAAATAAATTGGGAAAGCCATCTGGTAAAGACCGATACCTTCACCGCCCAAAATACGGGATACAAAAATCCAATTCAGGGAACCGATGACTTTGACCACAAAGCCCGCCACCGTTAGAATAAATGTTCCCTTCAGGAAGGATTCTCCCTTGCTGGACTTATTTTCAGTTGTTACTTCCTGCTTACTAATGAGAAACACCGCCTATATATAAAGGTGCAGCCCTGCTGCCCCCAATAATCTGCTACCCTTCCAAATCATAAGAAAAGGCACGCAACGTATGAATTATACCACACATTGCGCACCTTATCCATAGTGAAGCTAAATTAAAGACAAATGCTCCTTAAGCGTGAGCCAATTCATCGTTATCGTCGTACACCGGCGTCTCTGCCGTAGACCAGTCCATAAAGTCGATCTGCGGAGCCTTGCCTTCCTGCAGCGTGCGAACCTTGCCCGCCACTTCCACATCAGCGGCAAAAGGACGGCACTCATAGAGGCTTGCTTCCATGCCGGCCGTTTCCGGCACATAGAAGCCCAGACGATCTGCTACCGTCTTAAATGCATAAAAACGCTCAACCAGGTCACACCATTCAAGATTTTTCATGTTAAATTGTCTCCTTTTCTAATCCCAAAACCTTACAGAAATTATATTTATGCCCTCGTTCTTATCCCTTAAAACGAGATGTCAGTAATCATAACAGTTTTCTTTCGTATTGTCAAATGCTCGTATTTTGCCTTAAACTATGCTAAACTAGCATAGAAAGAAATTAATGAGGTGACAAGTATGTCTTACGTTTTTATGCTCCTGATTGCTGTCTTATCCATCATCTTCCTGCTGGAAATGCGCCATTCCCTGCGCCGTTCCAATCAAAATACTTACCTGATTGAAAAATACCGGAATGATCTGCACAATAAAAACCTGCTGGCCGAAATCTATGCTTACTGCCAGCAGGATTACAAACTGCGCCGGATTGTCCGGAAATACGCGCTGACCATAGACGATATGGAAAAGCTCTACCAAAAGCTCCTGCTCTGGGGCAATTTCCACAAAGGCCACCGCTTCGTGCCCATAACAGCCTTCCTCTACGTCTGTACGCTGGAATATCTCTGCCAGCATAAAAACGACGATGCCAAGACCATTACCATGAAGTGTATGAATTTCTTACATATATAATAGAATTGTTCCTTTTTATATCGTCAACCATTTCCACATATAACCTGGATTTCTGCTTTCCCAACACCAGAGCGCCTACAAAGGCTCCATCTTCATAGTCAGCCCTGACATTCCAGAATAATCATCATAACATTTCCCGAAACAGGGAACAGTTGCCTTTATTCCCTATAGGATAGACAACCCCACCAATATCTGCGCTCCTAAACCTGCGAAGAACCATGCCATAGCCTTTGATATACTATGATAGCACATATAGGAATCATAACCGATGCAAATATCCACAATAAGGGGTACCACAAATAACACAGCATACAGGGCTTCCATCTTCAGCTTCCTCCTTTACAAAACCAGAAATCCAGGCTATATTATGCATATTCGTCATATGAATATTTAACACCTTCTTATTTTTTGTATACATAAAAATAATTTTTAAATTATTTCAATTTATATAAAAATGCATCCATGGTGTCAGAATTCCGTGGTACTGTCCAGACAAAATTTCCATACAGGCAGGTTTTTTACCAGTCTGTATGGAATTTTATGGTAGAATTATATAATATTTACCCAAAAGGGGGGATTTCTTTATATGTATTCCATACGTACAAAATTCACCCTGCTGACCATTATTGCTATTATTGTTACCATGAGCACCGCTACACTTATTGGCGTTATTTCCATCCGGAATCTGGGACTCAGCGATGCTGACCAGATGCTCCACTTGAAATGCACCACCGGTGCCATGAATCTGGAGACTTATTTCAACAGTGTGGAAAAATCCACCAAGACAGTAGCCATGCTGGTACAGGACAGCTTCGAAGGCATGCCTTATGAAAACCTGAATGGCCAGGTAGAAAACACCCGCCATATGTTTGATAAAGTAGTCCATAATACCAATGGCGTACTCACCTATTATTTTCGGATTGATCCTGCGATCTCTCCCAACGTAAAAGGTTTCTGGTATGTGAAGCAGGCTGGAAATACCTTTCAGGAACATGCAGTGACGGACATATCCCAATATGACACCAACGATACTTCCGCTCTGGTATGGTTCACCGTTCCCAAAGCGACCGGTAAAGGTCTGTGGCTGCCGCCATACAATACGGAAAATCTGGATGTGCGGGTTCTTTCCTACAATGTGCCAATATACTGGCAGCAGAAATTTGTCGGCGTTATCGGCATGGAAATCGACTACGAAACGCTAGCCCATGAAGTGGAAAAAATCAAGCTTTTCGACCATGGCTATGCCTTCATCCTCGATGCCGATTCCAATGTCATCTATCACCCCCAGATGGATTCCACCTTGCAATATGGGGAAAAAATTGCCATCGACACCCCTGACCGGATTTTGGGTGATTCCCATGTACAATATCACTTTAACGGAATTGACAAGGAAGCCGTTTTTCTGCCTTTGAGCAACGGCATGCGCCTATATGTGACCGTACCACTCTATGAAATAAACAAGGGCTGGAAAATCCTTATCTGGCACATTCTGTTGGCTTCCATCTTCATATTGGTGATTGTAAGTTTATTTACCCTGCGCCTTACCAACAACATTACCAAACCTCTCCGCAATCTTACGGCAGCGGCCAAACAGGTGGCGAATGGCAACTACGATATTGCACTGACCTATAAAGATGCGGATGAGATTGGCATACTCACACAAACATTCCAACAACTTGTTAAACAAACAAAAAGCCATATCGGCGCTCTCCATCGACAGGTTTATATCGATGCGCTGACTTCCGTACGGAATAAAGCCGGCTACGAAGCGTACATCCAAAAGCTGCAGGACAAAATGGACAAACCGACTGAAAAGCTGGCCTTTGCCATCGGTGTATTTGACTGCGACAATCTCAAACAAATCAATGATACTTACGGACATGACAAGGGAGATATATATATCAAAACCGCCAGCCAGTTAATATGCCGTGCTTTTTCGCACAGTCCGGTATTCCGCATCGGTGGAGATGAATTCGCCGTAATCCTGGAAAATAGTGATTTCCGCAACAGAGCGGAACTTTTCCGCCTTTTCAGGCTTTACCGGGAAAAAATACTTGTCGCTTCCAAACACCCCTGGGAACAAGCCAACATAACCATGGGGCTGGCCGTATACGATGCACAAAGCGACTCTTCCGTAAACGATGTTGCCCGGCGTGCCGATCAGTGTATGTATGAAAACAAGCGGCTCAGAAAAGAAAAACAGAACAAGCCTTCCTGAAAATAGCGCAAAAACTTACCGTTATAAGCAGTGACAACAAACTCGTCGTGCATCTGGTCGTTTAGCGCTTTTTTCGTTAAAGAACCAGCCAAAGAAAAAGAGTGGAGATTCTCACAATCCCCTTGTCCCCGGTGGCCACGCGCTCCTTGAAGCCCCAGGCCCTGCCAGGAGCCCATTCTCATAATGTTTGTAATCCACGCCCATATCCAGCATCTGACAGCGGGCATGGCTGTACTTGAAGTTATGCTGATAATGCAGGGCCGCCGTATGCCCCTTGCCCGTGGCGTCGATATTGAAATTACCGAAGCTGGCAATGGTGCCCATGTCCACATCGGAATAACTGTAAGCAAAATATATGCTGTCACCGGCCTTAGGCAAAATGGCCTTGTAAGTCAAAGCTGCCTGCTTGACGTCCTTGAAATGCTTATCCGGCGAGGAGGTATAAGCCACCCCCAAAGCATCCCCATGGTGGGTGATATCCGTGTTAAAATAATTCAGCCCCATGCGCCAATTGCCGGTATAGTCATTACCCGTGTTATTGACACTGACCGCAAACTGATCATTTTTGACCTCTTCCACCTGCAATGTCAATTCATACTCGCGATTCTCTTTAGGCGTCAACCGGGAGGCAATCTTCATGACCTGCCCGTCATTTAATAGGGACAACTGCTTCGACAGGCGCGCCGGCCGTACCAACATACGGGACGCCTCAGGCACCAGCCTTTTGATTTCCGCCTCACTATGCTGCTTGTTACCTAGGATTTTCACACGGGTAACCAGGAAAGCCGTTTCCCCGCCTTCGGCCATAACCGCCCCCGGGACTGCGGAAGCTGCCGGAGCCGCCAGACTCGTGCCACTGCCCAATCCCAGCATAAGGGAAAACGCCAATATTTTTTTCTGCCGATCCGATATCATATCCATTCCCCTTCCATTATTTTTAGGGTACGTCACCCCCTTGTTGCTAAAATTCACCTAGGAATGAAAATTTCCTACTTGTTTTGCGCCATTAAATTTTGCTTTAACAGGAACGCCGTCGGGCAAGCAAAGACAAGGCAGGCGGCTGACATTTGTCTGGTCAGTCACCCGCCAGCGCCATACTGCCCCAAAATCATAATTCTATGGCACTACTTGCACCAAAAGACACACGGCAAGGCTCTGCGAAAATATCCGTAAAGCCTTGCCGTGTAAGGGTTTATGAAATTAAGTCGTCAAATGAAAAACCAAGATTAAATCTGCCCGATCATTTTATGTGTCTGGGGAATCACCCGGACATCCTTGAGTTTTGTCAGGGCATAGTTCTGACACATAAGAATTTTCTCCGGGCTGGCCGCCTTGCAGCCGCCGTAAGGCGTTACGGGCTGGATGATGAACAGCGTTTCCGGTGCAGTTTCCGCCACCAGATCAATGGCCTTGCGGAACTCTTCCTCGGTAGTTTCATCTGCCACCACCAGCTTGATGTAGAGGTCTTTGGCCTTGGCCACCTCAATGAACTTCTTATGGGCCTCCCACTGGGGCTGGCTCACAATGCTGGGCAGCTTGATATCCATGCTGATGATATCCGCCACATCCATGAGGCTCTTCAGCTGCTTATGCAATGTCCCGTTGGTCTCCAAAAATATGGGCACTTCTACTTCCTTGGCCACTTCCCGGATGAACTCCGCATGCAGCAACGGCTCCCCGCCGGTAAAGCTCACGGCCTGATGGGGCACTTCCTTGCACAGGCGATTGATTTCCATGGCCACCTGCTCCGCTGAACGGGGATTGGGCAGGCTGGCAAATTCCCGGCTGCCCGCATAGGTCTCCACCTCGCATGTCGGATGGCTGCCCGGCGCATTTTCCGTATCGCAGTAAGTGCAGTCCAGATTGCACCCCTCCAGACGCACGAACACCTGACGACAGCCCACATATTTGCCTTCCCCCTGAATGGAGGAAAAGATTTCAATCAGATTTTCTTTCATGGCTTAGTCCTCGGTATAGGTAACGCTGGATTTCGGCGATTCAAAGACCGTGATGGCGGCCAGCTCACTGTCCCGCTGGAAGATCTCATGACCAGCTAGTTCCTCAAAGATAATGCGGGCCAGATTCTCCGCCGTGGGATTCACGCCGCTGCTAAATGGCTCCAGTTCGTTGAGGTAACGATGGTCAAAACGCTCCAGTGTATCCTTCAAGGTCTGTTTGATAACCTTAAAGTCCACCAGCATGCCCAGCTCGTCCAGCTCACGCCCCTTGACGACTGCTTCCACCACCCAGTTATGGCCATGCAGCCGCGCACATTTGCCGGGATAACCGGCCACATGATGGGCTGCCTCAAAGGCGCCCTCGACTTTTAACGTATACATATATATCTAACTCCTAACTACATACAAAGTACACATGATTATAGCATCTTCATATTGTTATTTCAATAGCACGACAACAAACCAAAAGCTGGCAGGTTGACCAGTCAAGCCGCCAGCTTCGATTTCTATCAGATGGATATGTTGTTTTCTACCGCCAGTTTCTTGATTGCCTCAAGGGGAAGCTCTGTGGCTGCTTGAATTACATCCAACGATAACTTCAGCTTCAACATGCTGACTGCTACCGAGGCAACGCCTTCTTTACGGCCTTCTTTGCGCTCCTCCATCATCTTCATCGCTAAAGTCATGTAACTCACCCTCTCGTTCTCAATCTGTTTGACCTCGCGGATTTCCTGGTCAATCTCTTGCACAAAGGCATCATCATTGATTTTGCCGTCAACACAAACAGAAAATAACAAATTCTCTTTACTATTTAATTGCGTTATAAATTTCTAATTTTAATGTTTCATCTTCATCAAAAGTATTTGTCATGATAGCTTCCATGATTTTGTGCAGTAATTCTTTATCAATTTTACTAGCCGCTACTTGTAAGCTGATATTCTCCATATTACCAATGAAGGTATGCGCTATTCCCATATATCCATTTAGGAGTAAAAACAAGGTTGATAGCGTTATTGCTAATCTTTTGTTCCCATCAGCAAAACAATGAAATTGACAAGTACAAAAGAACAAATGAGTCAGTTTGTCTACAAAAGTCGGATACCACTCATCATTTTGGATATTATTCAGTACCCCCACCAGTTTTTCAAATTCCAACTCTTCAAGTGTACCACCGCCACTATGCTTTATTGTTTTATGATGAGTATCTCTTGCTTGCTCTGGTGTTATATAAACAATCTCACTCATTCCCCATTCTCCTTGAGACGATGAAGTACATCTGCATTTTCTGCCATCAATTTTTCCAATTCATCTCCAGCACGCCCTAGAAACTTATCGTATTCTCTTTTTTCTAAAGGTTTTATATATTCCTGTAACTGGTAATGAAATGCATCTCTCAAGGCCATATCCCGACTAGCCATCTTGGTACGTGCATTATTAATCAATGGTTTCCATAGTGGCATATTCTCAAACCGAGAAAACAGCTTGGACAATTCCCAGTTATCCAGTTTTCGTCCTAATCTTTGGTATTCTGCTTTGATTTCTGCTGCTAAGCCACACTCGTAAGATGCTATTATTGTCAACACTTCTGAATACAATGTGTCACGCAACCTATCTTTTTGCGATAGTTTTAGGATTTCTCTATACTCTTTTGCCTTTTCTTTGAAAATACTTTGATATATTTTATCTGTATAAATAGGGTATTTACCTTTTCCCATATTTACATAGTCTCTTAAAGCCTCCGTAAATTCGCATCGATAGTTTTCCTCTTGCAAAAAAGCTCCAATAAAATCTTTATCACGTTGATTAATATACTTGGTAGATCCACCAGCCTTTTGGTTTATTGTGTCAATTACTACATCCAACATAATTCGCCGCAAATCAGCAGCAGTATCGCTTTCTACCAACAACATTGCCATATTTAAAAAAGCACGAAAATCAAAAATCCCCATAGTCCTTATTTTGCGACCGACATTAATGTCGGTCGCAAAAGTTTTATCGTACACATCAATAAAATCCTCAAGGTCTTTCCCCTTCAAAAGACTATAACCATTATCTTTTAACTCATCACCATATTTCGTAATATATCGCTCAATAGTACGACTATCTATAGAAAAAAAATCCGCAAGCATCGCTTTGGTTAGATATAACTTACCATGCCAAACAATACATTTGATATCTACTGCCTTACGAATTTCATCTAAAGCAATATGATTATTTAATATATTTTGTCTATCCAAATGTGAATTTGTTAAATTCTTATCCATTACATTCTCCATATCAAAGTTAAACTAATCAAACACAAATAAGTCTATAGCTTTTTTATACCACCAAAACTTTTTCTCTCATAATCGTCTTGTAAAATTCGCTGTCTTGATTGATTTCATTGATTTCAAATACATCTACACACTTTTGCAGAATTTCGCGCAGTTCTTCGCCAAAGGCAAATATATGGGTAATCTTGAAACCTTCGCCACCGAAAACAAGGAAATCCAAGTCGCTGTTTTCATCAGCTTCGCCCCGGACATAGGAACCGAACAGGTATACTTCCTTGACATGATACTTTTGCGCCAATGGTTTAACCAAAGCTGTTATATTCTCAATGGTAAATATCTGCTTTGACATTTTGCACCTTCCTTTCAAAATATTATGAGCGGAATATTACCAATTTGTCTCAACATACCCTTTAGCAACATTCGCTTGGAGATGAAAATGTGTGCTGATTTTATCTATAGCTATGGCCTTATCTACATTTAGTTCCTTCAATGTAAGAATCATTGCTTTTATGCCCTTTTCTTCACCTTTTTTTTCGGCGTATTTTAGTTGTGCGGCTTGGTCGCGGCGGAATTTCTCTGCTTTTTCGTAAGACCTTTTCGCTATTTCGTCTTTGGTGAACACATCCTCCACCTCCATTGCTTCCTTTATGGCTTCATCTGATGCAGCAATTTTTTCCAATTCTTCTTCGGAAGTCGTTGGGGAAAAATATGCTGCCCATTTTTCCATACGGTTCATTTCCTTTACATTCTTACTCTTAAATTTCAGCAGCTCCAAAAAATGGATTTCCAATTTATCCGTCAACTGGCACCCTGTTTTTACATCATAAATACCAAAACAGCTGTGCATATCCGAATATTTTTCCACATCGAATAAGTTGAATCCCAAAATATTGATAGCCACAGTACGATTTAATTGGTCATATTCTTCGCCACGTTTCAAGTCAGCATAATTGCGTGCCCAGTAATATACAGAACGTTCTCCCATTGCGGCAAGGGAATTTACCTGCATTTCAATATTGACCTTGGTTTCCGAAGCTGTACGCCCCAAAATATCTAGGCGCGACTCCTTTCCCTCGTATTCATCAGCATCTATTTCCCTGTCGATAAATTCTATATCAGCGATGAGTTCAGTGCCTTGAAACTCAAAAAAAGCATTGATGAGCGCAATCGTTATCTTGGGGTGTTTGGCGAAAACAGCCTTGAATACGGCATCATTAGTACGGTTTATACGAAAAGCTGTCATATACATACCTCCTATCTGTCCGTTTCATTGTATACCTTTCATTTCGAAAAAGCAAAGACCTATTGTGTATCTTTCAAACTGTCATTGGCGGAATATGACTTGGCCGTTCATCAACATAGGGAGAAGAAAGTCTCTAAGAGCAATCAATTTCCTATTTTCCAACTGTGCCTTCTTTTGCATATCACTTAATTTATCAACTTTCCCCATAAAATTTATTATTACCTCTTTTGATGGAATACATATGGGAACCGTTGAAAAAGTTTCTTTTGATACTTCACTAAATGTCGAACCGTTACCAACATTTTTGAAATGCACTTCTAAAGACTTCAATGTATAATAAACAAACTCCGTACCAAAATCTTTTTTCGGTACAACTGATTTAAAGCCCTGATTCGTGCATACATCATTTCCAGCGATTGCAACATATCCAATAGGCGCTCTAGTGGTATATACCACCGAACCCGCTGGCATCAACTTTGCCGAGCTATTTTTCAATCCTTCTTCTGATATATCTGTTCCTCCATGGAAAATATACTTTCCATCCAATAATGACATATCTTTCGGAGTAATCCATGCAATTCCCTCAGATGTAAAATACTCTGGATGTTCCGTGCTAGGTGTCCCACCTGCAATTACTTCGCCTAAATCACACACCTGTCCGACTTCCCACCCTGCCGGGATTTCTCGGGATAGGGTTTCGTTCCATTCCATTTTGCCGCCGCTGGTTTTGTAGGGGCGTCCGTTGGCATCGGGGAAGTCAAATTGGACGAACCAGTAGTCGTAGAGGGTCTTGGCCATGGATTCCAATGTCTTGATGATTTTCTGATTAATATCAATTTTCTTATCTATACGATATAGAAAATCGCCTATCTCTCTTCTATTTAAGCCTTCAACATTTAAGGGTAAATTACGAATATCCTCAAGCCCCAAGCACTTGTATGCAGAACCACCAATATTTCCATATATCACCTTTTGCATAAACGGCGACAAAATATAGTAATAAAGAAATTTTCCATCATCAAACTTCTTAGGATGGATAACTGATAAATTTTGTCCTAAACAAAATTCATCATCAGTATCAACATATCCAACCATACCATACGAACCCACTCGTGTAATAATAATATCTCCGTTCACCGGCTTATGGTTTTTATTATGCTTGCTATATGTATCTTTATCTACTTTTAAACACTTCTCCAATGACAAGAATTCATTATTTACATCAACGACACGAACCATCGAATACCCTTTATCTTGGTATTGCGGAGTAGAGTGTAAACTATCAATTACTCTCGATATACTAGATATTGTATCACTCATACTTCAATTCTCCCATTCCCTTGAGGATTTCTTCTTCAAGCCTATGCCCTTCATCGAAATATGCCTTTAACTGCTGTTCGTAGTCAGCCATTTTCTGCTGAAATTCTTCCGGAATCAGGTCAACGTATTCAATCTTGACCTTGAAGTACTGGCCTGCGGAGAAGGAGCATTTCTTTTGCTCAATATCTTTAAGGCTCACGAGGACACTGAAATCGTCGATTTCCTGCCGTTCGTTCATGGTGGCGACAATCTTGTCCATTTCTTCCTTGCTCAGATAGGTGCGCTGATTTTTCGTCCCTTCGAGTTTGACTTTTTCGCCCATATTTGACGCGTCAACCAGGAGGACTTTTTCATCGTCCGTGCCTGCGGCATCGAGGAATACCACGGAAACATTGGTCCCCGTGTTGGCAAAGATATTACTGGGCATGGAGACAACACCGCGCAGGAGTTTATGCTTGACAATATGTTGACGGATTTTGTAGGGAATCCCTGTTGCCGCAGTCAGGAATCCTGTCGGCACGACAATAGCCGCCTTGCCTTTGCCTTCTTTCATGCTGACGATGATATGCTGCAGGAACATCTGATAGATGGCCATGCTTTCCTTTTTCTTCTTGGGCACGTTGGGGACGCCGGCGAAGAATCGCTTTTGGTAGCCTTCGCCTGCCAGCTGGTCGCGGGTTTCGCTGAAGTCGGTATTGAAGGGCGGATTGCTGACGATATAATCGAACTTCTCGATGCTTTTGCCGTCTTCTGCCAAATGACGGGGGCGAACCAAAGTATCATCCTGAATGACATGGGGCAAGCTGTCCACAAGGTTGTTGAGGATAAGGTTCAGCCGCAGGACTTCGTTGGATTTCTGACTGATATCCTGCGTGTAAACGGTGCAGTTCTCCTCGCCAATCTGTTCAGCCAAGGTCAGTACGAGCGTGCCCGAACCTGCCGCCGGATCATAGATGCTGACATTCTGTGCACCATTGGGGGCGATGATTTTCGCGATAATCTGCGCAATGGAATGCGGAGTGTAGTATTCGGCATACTGGCCGCTGTCCTTGTTGTAGTCCTTGATGAGATACTCGAAGATATCCGCATAGAAATCATATTTCTGCTGGAATACGGCAGCAAAGCTCTGCGCATTGAGCTTGTTGATAATCGCCCGGCAGAAATCATCCTGACGCTCTACCTCCGTAACCAGATTGGACAGCGTATCAAAGAGGCGCACGCGGTTCTGCGCACCGGCAGCCACGGAGAATACATCCTTATTGACCTCGGCAATATGGAGCAGGGCGTTATCGAAGGTGGTATGGAAACCATCCTCACCCTTGCGGGAAAACAGGCTGCTGATAAGGTCTTCGGGATGGATGCGGGCGATGCGCGGGTCTAAATCCATCATCAGGAATTCAAAATCCTCATCGGACAAGTCAGCCAGATGCCGCTCGGCTTCCTGGGTTGACTTGCCCTGAAATTCCGGCAGGTCCTTGATACCAGCAAGGAACTTATCGTTCAGAAATTTATAAAGGAATGTCTCCGTGATGATTTTGTACTCGTTGCCGCTATTGCCCAACCCATAATTGGAACAAATGGCCTTAAGGTCATCGATCAGCGCATAAATGATTTGTTTTTCAGATTGTAATTGCATATAGTTCTCCTTACTGGATGTATTCGTCTTTTATTTCGTTGCCAATGGCTTTGACTATAGCGACAGTAAGCGGCTGCTTGCCCCTCAATTGCTGCTTGATTTCCTTCCACAAGCTCTGCAGGAAGAAATTCTCATTGGCCAGAATGGTTTCTTTGTGCAGCAGGCTGTCGTCGATATAGGATTTCATATCCCGCAGGAAGTCAAAAGTCAAGCTCGGCGAAGTAATCAATCCGTCCCGCATGAGGTTCTTATGCAGACGCATATAGCGGACATCGCCCCCATAGCGTTCCGTAAGTCTGGAATTGACCGCATTGAGATCGTGCATTTTCTGCCGCAGGATTTCCAGTTTCTTATCCTGCTCCCGCATCTCATCCATGGTCATTTCCTGAATATCGTGCCCCTCCAGAATCCGTTTCAATTCCTCCCAGAGTTTCAGGAACTCCGGATCTTTCTTGTCCTGATTGCGTCCGAATTCCCCAATCGTCTGCCGCCGCTTGCTGGCAAAGGCATCAGCCAGGGACAATTCGCCCTCACTGACCTTGCGGAACGTGAACCGGATATCATGGGTGGCTATTTCAATCAGGCTGTCCATATCTTCCGGATTCTGCAGAGCTTCCTTCTCCCGCAACAGCTGCAGTCTTTGCTCCGCCAGCTGAAAGAGCATCCGTATTTTGTCACGGTCAAGTTTCTCCACCAGTTCCTCATAGCCAAAAAGCTGCGCCAAATTGTAGAGTTCCTTATACTGTGACAGTACATGACGCAATTCACTGACTTCCTCCTTGTTCTCGATAGAGGAAATCTGGCGCTGGAAATTTTCCAGATTATCCGTGTCAAAGGAAAAGAGCTTGTCCCGGATTTCCCGCAGTTCCTCCCCGATTTCCTCCGGAGTCTTGAAGATGCTGGAGAATTGCTCGAAATCATCCCCCAGTTCTTCCTGCAACTCTGCAAGATAAGCCTGATTTGTCTTGTCAAATTCTGCCCGAATATCGGCAAAGTCCACCACATAGCCATAGCGCAGCTGATGATAGGGACGATTGGCGCGCGTCAGGCATTGGAGCAGACTGTGGTCACGGATGACGCGGCCCAGATAGAGCTTCTTCAAACGCGGGGCATCAAAACCTGTCAGCAGCATATTGAAGACTACCAGGATATCCACCTCGCCCCGCTTGAAGGCATCGCGTTTTTCCTTGAGCTGCTCCTTCGTCTCCCCGATGGTCGAAAGCACCAGTGCGGCACGGAAGGTGCCACGGGCGGCCAGTTCTTCATAGATAGCCTGAGCCTGCTGGCTGGAATCCGCCACCACCATTGCCCCGATGGTGCTATCCCCCACGAGGATACGGGAACCTGTGAAGTCTTCCTCGATATAATCCACCAAGGGCTTCACATAATTCTCATGACAGGTCAAATCCTTCTTTTGGATAAGCCCCTTTTCCACCTCATCACTCAGCTTGTCCAGCACCGCATTGAGCTGCAGACGGTATTCCGTCTTGATGCCTTCACGGATAAGCCGCAGAGTATAACCATCGGCAATGGACTGATTGTAATAGTATTTATGGATATAATCCCCAAACAGATCCTTGGTGCGCACCTTGCCAATAAGCGGCGTCCCTGTAAGGCCGAACATCACGGCACTGCGGTCAGAATTCACCAGCCGCGCCAGGAAGGAGCCATCCGCACGATAGTCACGATGAACCTCGTCAATGAAGTAGACACGCTGAATGCTGACATTATAGTCCGGCGCCTTGGTCACGGCATCATCACCGAATTTTTGGATATTGACTACATTCATCACCAGCCCGCCGGAAAGTGTCTGCTCACTGGTGCTCTGAATGTTTTTCGTAAACTCCGCCCGCTTGCCAATCTCCACCACGTTCAGCCCACGGGCACGGAATTCATCCGCCGCCTGCTGCATCAGGTCAAGACGGTCTACGATGAAATAAAACTTCGCTACAATCTGTTGAGCCGCATAATAATCCGCAAGGATTTTGACATTGTAAAAAGCCAGTTCTGTCTTGCCACTGCCCTGCGTATGCCAGATTACACCGCCACGGGCCTGACGCTTCTCACCCAACTGCTGCGTTTTATGCTGTGGCAGGTCGGCTACCATCTCCAAGTTATAATCCATACGTTCATCCATGTAGCAGACTTTTCCTGCTGACGCCTTTTCCTGCTCCCGTAAAGCAGCCACCTTGCGTCCAATGGCCTGAGAGCCAAAAAACTGCTGATAACGCATCAAGTGCTTGGCTATTTCCATAACGCCCTTATCGTTTACCTTTTCCACATAGGTAATGCCATAATGCAGCAGCCACAGAAAGCGTTCTTTCGTAAACAGCGAGGTCAAAATGCGATTGGTCGGCGTCATGAAGTTGCAATTCATCGCATAATCCGCACGGCCTTTGAGAATCGCCATATTCGTATCCTGCAGGATAGTGTCTTCATCTTCGGGATTCAGCTCATTTACGTTGGCATAAATATCTTTATCTTCTTCCCGAAAATGACTGAAGAACAAGTGACCGCGGCCATTAGTGGCATAGAACGCCCCGGAAATCGGCACGGCCTCCGTATCATCATATTCCATATTATTGGAAAAGACCATCAGCTGCGTGCTATTGAGAAAACGGCGGTACTTGGCGTTGCTCGTGCGCTTGTTCATGCGCTCATACTCTGCCTGCATCCCTTTCAAATTGTTGGGAATCTTGACCTCACAAAAGGCAAGCGGCAAGCCATTGACCAAGACCGTGATATCCGGCCGGAAACTGCCCGTTTCCGTTGACTTGTCAACTAAGCATGGCAACTCCGTCACCACTGACCAATCATTTTTCGTTGACATGTCAAAATCAAGGAGCCGCATGGTTTCTCCACGGCAGACAATTCCCTGCTGCAGTTTGCCGAAAAAGCCTTTCCCTAAATCATCCGCAGCCAAACTATCGGATAGTTCCGAAAGGATTGCCTGAAATTCATCATCGGTCAAAGGATTGATGGCAAGTTCAGGATTAAGCCTGTTCATGGCATCACGAAGGAGCTCCCGTGCAATATTCGTTTCCAAGTCCAGCTGTGGACGAATCTCCTTCAAGCTGCGGTAACGATAGCCCAGCCGCGTAAAATGCAATAGTGCCGGAATCTTGACCCGTGAATCTTCGGAAAAAGCCTTTGCCATGATTGTCACATCCCTTGCGCGTTATATTCTCTTTTATTATAACACAAAAGCCCTCCCATTAAGGGAAGGCTTGCGGATTTACTTCAAAATGTCTTTCGTATTCTTCACGTTGCCCACGATATCATCCATGCTCATGGCGCGGGTGTGCTTGGTATGGCTCCATTCGTGTTCATTGCGATGGATAAAGCCCAGGAAGATGATGGGAATCCAGGAGTAGATAAACACAGGATAGAGCAGCATGTAGAGCCAGGATTTCCATTTGGCCCGGATCTTTATGAGGATGATCATGGGCAGGATGTACTGGCCTAACATAATGGCCGTCATCAGCTGGGAAGGCATGAAGTTGTAGATATTCGTATAGAAGGGCGGGAACGCCAGCTGGATATAGCTGATGATGATGAAGATGGTGGAAATCATCAGGAAGTGAGGCTGCATCAGATAGATGCATTCATCCCACATGCGGATGTCCTTATGCTTCCAGCCCGCTTTCAGCATCTTGGGGATGAAGCGGTTGCCCACATCGAACTGCCCCTGTGCCCAGCGACGGCGCTGGTTCCAGGACTGCTTGAAGGTCAAGGGCTTCTCATCGTAGATGATGGCATCATGTGCCCAGCTGGTCTTGATGCCTTCGGCCATGCACTTCATGGTGAATTCCATATCCTCAGTCAGGCAGGTTGCCTGCCAACCGTGGCGTTTGAGGATTTCCATGTCAAAGCACATGCCCGTGCCGCCCAGGCAGGCCGACAGGCCAATATTGGACTTGGCCAGATGGGAGATATGGCAGATTACCCAGAAAGCGATGGCAAAGGTGCCGGCCACCCAGGTATCGTAAGGGTTCTTGGCATCCATGTAGCACTGGATGACCTTGTCGCCCTTGCAGAGGCGGTTGTTCATTTCCATCAGGAACTGAGGATGCACGAGGTTGTCCGCATCAAAGACGCAGACGGCGTCGTATTCCTTGTCCATCTTGAACAGGCGGTCAAACATCCAGTCGAGGGCGTAGCCCTTGCTCTTTTTCGTGGGATGGGTGCGCTCATGGACGATAGCACCGGCCTTGGCTGCCACTTCGGCAGTGTTGTCTTCACAGTTATCGGCTACCACATGGATATCGTACATATCCTTGGGATAGTTCAGATGGCCCAGATTCTCCACCAGCTGGCCGATGACGGCGGACTCATTATGAGCTGCCACCACGAGGGCGAAGGTCTTTTTCGGCGTCTTGACCTTATGCTCTTTCCGCCGCCACATGCCGCAGAAACCAATGATGAAGAAATACAGGGTAAAGAGGAAAATCATAATCTGCATCGGCACCATGATGATGTCAAATGGATGTGTCAAAAATCATCAGCCTTCCTTTGCAAATAAAGCAATTATTGTATTGAGGATCCCGGCCGCGCCATAGGTGCAGAACACGGCCACCGCCACAGCCGGCAGCAGGGCATCTTTTCCCAGCCAGAGGATAGCAGCAAACATCACGAGAGCAAACACTTTCGTAACCATATAGATGGGTTCAGCACCGTCACCCTTGAAGTTGGGGTAATGCACATGGCTGACCATCAGATAGCCCACGATGGCCATGATGATGGGATACGCAATGCCAAAGCTCATGGGATCAACGCCCAGGCTCACAAAGAGCAGCGTAGTCATGGCCACGATATTGCCGCCCGCCGGAATGGCCAGGCCCATGAAATAGCCATGCACCACATCGGCATTGACATTGAAGCGGGCCAAACGCCACATGCCGCAGACCGCGAAGATGATCACCACAGCCACGCCCAGCAGGCCATGATTCTGCAGCACAAAGGCCCAGGCCAGGAATGCCGGGGCAATGCCGAAGGAGCCCAGGTCGCAGAGAGAGTCCATCTCCTTGCCCATCTCACTGGACACGCCGAAGAAGCGGGCCGTACGGCCATCGAGGCCATCGGCTACCAAGGCCAGCAGAATGAAAATCGAAGCCCAAACGAAGTCTTTCTCATAGGTTGCGAGTATGGAGCACATACCGAACACCAGGTTCATGGACGTGCATAGATTCGGTAAAAAACGTCTGTAATCCATCAGTCTTTAATCCTCCCCAAAACAGTCAGACCGCCAGAAACCTTCTGCCCCTTGGTCACGGTGATTTCTACATTCTTCGGCATAACAACTTCCAGGCAGGAACCGAATTTTATCATACCATAGAGTTCGCCCTGTTTCATTTCATCATCCAGCGTCACATAGGACACGATGCGGCGGGCCAGAATCCCCGCAATCTGCTTTACGCTGATGCGGATGCGCTCATTTTCAATTCCCAATACATGGTGCTCATTCTCAAAACCCACTGTGTCCTTATAGGCAGGACGGAAACGGCCGCAAAAATACTTCTGCAGCTTGATTTTCCCGCGAATGGGACTGCGGTTCACATGGACATTGAACACGGACATAAAAATAATGACTTTATTACAGGGTTCCTTGACGAATTCATCCGTCTCCATGGGCACGATATCCGTTACCGTACCATCGGCCGGCGAAAGGATCACGTCCTCATCCTGCGCGATTTCCCGCTTGGGATTGCGGAAGAAATAACAGAAATAAAACATCAGCACGAGGGGAATCACCGCTGCATAAGGACTGATAGAAAAGCCCACTAAGACTGCCAAAAAGAAGCAGGCACCAATAAAGGGATAACCCTCGGAAATAATAGGAGTCAAGCCCCCACCTCCTGATTACAAAACATAAAATTACGCATGACGGGATTTATAGCCATGCACCTTCAGCACAAACTTCGGCAAAGCCATCAGACGGCCTGCCCGCTTCGGCTGCAAGAGCCCGCGGAACAGCCATTCCAGTTTCGCCTTCTGCATCCAGTACGGGGCGCGCTTCATCACGCCCGCCATGACATCCAGCGTCCCGCCTACGCCAATGGATACCGGCACATTCAATTCCTGCAGATGAGCATAAAGCCATTTTTCCTGCTTGGGCACGCCCAAAGCCGCCAACAGCAGATCCGGTTTGGCCGCCTTGATTTCCTCGATGATAGCCGGTTCATCCTCAGGTTTGAAGTAACCATCCCGGGTACCCACAATCTCAATGCCGGGATAAAGTGCCTCGGCCTTGGCCTTAGCTTTTTCCGCTACGCCAGGCGCAGAACCAAAGAAGAACACCCGCTGTTTTTTCGAGGGAGCAATGCGCATCAGCTCCTGTGCCAGATCGTAACCTGCCACCCGCTCCGGCATCTCATAGCCCAAATGGTGTGCGGCCCACACAGTGCCTGCTCCATCCGGTACTACCAGTGCTGCTGCATTCAAAATGTCTTTCAACTCCGTATCATGGGTTGCCCGCATGATCATTTCGGCATTCGCCGTGGCAATCAGAACATTTTTCTTCTCATCCATATAGCTCTCAACCTGAGCTACCGCCTGAGTCATCGTGACAGGATCCACCCTGACACCTAAAATATCAATCTTTTCGGCCACGCCGATACCTCCCCAATTTGCTTCTGAACACTCATTAGACAAGTTTACTACAAATAAAAGAGAGCGTCAACCGCTCTCTTATCTTTCTGCAACCGCAAATCACTGATTTTTTAACAGCCGCCAGCGAAGCTCCACCTCCAGGCTGTCTGCTGCCATCAGGCTTTGCCGCCCGCCGCCTTGATAATGGACTGGGCCACATCCTTGATGGGCACCCGTTTCTGCATGGCGTATTGCTGGATGCGGCGATAGGCCTCCTGTTCACCCAGCTTGTGCGCCGCCATGATGATGCCTTTTGCCCTGTCTATGAGCTTACGGGTTTCCAAAGAATCCTTGAGTTTTTCCAATTCGCCTTCCAGCCCCTGCATTTCCTGCCAGCGGGACAGGGCAATCTCTATGGCGGGGAAAAGCTGGCTTTCCTGCACCGGCTTCACCAGATAGCCCAGCACGCCGGAATCTTTAGCCTTTTCCACGATATCAGCCTGACTGAAGGCCGTGAGCAGAATCACCGGCGCAATCTTCGTCTCGTAGATTTTCTTTGCCGCCGTGATGCCGTCCATCTCCGGCATCTTGATATCCATGAGCACCAGATCCGGATGATGCTGGCGGGTGAGTTCCACCGCCTTGCGGCCATTAATGGCTTCCCCCACCACTTCATGACCAGCATCTTCGAGCATTTCCCGGATATCCAGACGGATAATCGATTCATTATCGGCAACGACCACACGCAATGACTTATTCTTCCCCTGCATAATAACTCATTCCTCCAAACTAGCTACAACATGTCCCATAAGTTTCGGCTTCGGCAATACAATAAAGGCATGAGTGCCCTGACCGCTTTTATCATTTTCCAAACAGAAACTGCCTTCCAAATCCCCTTCAATCAGGGTGCGGATAATTGACAGCCCCAAAGAACGTGATTTCTGCGTATTGAAATCCGCCGGCAGACCGCAGCCATTATCATAGAAATCAAGCTTCAGCTCCCCATCAAGAACCACATGCAGCCCCACCAGCCCTGTCTGCCGCCCGTCAAAAGCGTGCTCCACAGCATTGATGATGAGCTCATTGAGCACCAGGGCCAGAGAGCTGGCATATTTTGGCGGCAAACTCACCGCCTGGCCGGAAAACTCCTGCTGCAGGTCAAAATCTGCCGCCACCATGCTGGCTTTGACCTGGGCAAAGATTTCCGTCATGATCTGCTGTATATCCATGCTCTCATCCCGCTGCCGGGAGAGAAAATCATGCACCGCCGCAATGGAAAGCACCCGGTTGACGCTTTCCGAAAGCGCTGACTTCACTTCCTCCGAACCACTGCGCCGTGCCTGCAGCCGCAAAAGGCTAGCCACCGTCTGCAGATTGTTCTTAACGCGATGATGGATTTCCTGGATCACCGCTGACTTGATGCGGATTTCCTGCTCTTTGGCCCGCACCTCCGTCAAGTCAGAGAGCACCACAATCCGCCTGAGCAGCGTCCCCCCCGCCTGCAAATCAATCTGTCGCCGGATAAGGGTCAATCCCCCTGCCGTGAGTTCCTTCTGCCAGGGCCGATCCCGCTCAAAGGACTCCCGTATCACATGACGCGTCAATTGCCGGTCAAACAGATGACAGCCTTTCAGACTCCCTACCCCCAGCACCCGATAAATCCGCTGTGCCGCATCGTTGGCAAAAATGATGCGGCTGAACTGATCGGTAATGATCAGCCCATCACTGGCCGATAAGGGCATGAAAGGTGACAGATCCACATCCTTGCCGGCATAGCTGATCACATCCTGCGTAGCCTTGATGAGATAGGAGAAATCGTCAATATTCAGATGCTCCTTATCCACCTCAACACTCAACACTGCAATCACCGTGTTATTGTCCATAATGGGAAACACATACATATCCACAAAATGCCCATAGTCCTGCTCCCGCTTGCCGTGAACGAACTGCCCCGTGTGAAAAACCTCTGTGACCAATGGTTCCGCCAGAGTATCCACCACCTTTCCCGCCATATCGTCCGCTTCCTGCACATAGACCGTATGCGGCTTAGCACTGGCAATGATGCGCAGACGATGCTCCTCGCTATGCGTGTAGATCAAACCATGGCCATGCAGCAGATCGGCCAGGAATGGCAGGATCTGCTTGAGACGGTCCAGGATATTGATTTGTTTTTTTGTCAGCTGGGTGTTGTTGTGATTGGTCATGTTCATATTGCAGCCCCTTCTGTATAAAGTAACATGGCGAAACAGAGATATTTTAGCCCTGCGTCGCAGCGCAGCGTGAAAAATATCTCTGTTCCGCCATTGGAACGTAACTTATTTATCTTACTTATCGGTCAAACTAAGTCCCGGCACAGCGTTGAGGTACAGATCGCTGTATCCGCCTGCCAGTGCCTGATAGTAGCCCCGGCAGCCAATCATGGCCGCATTGTCGGTACACAATATCCTGCTGGGATAGAGGAATCTTATGCCGCGTTTTTCTGCTTCTTCCCGCAGCCGTGCTTCCAAGCCGCTGTTAGCCGCCACACCGCCGGCCAGCACCAGCGTATCGCGGCCAGCCTCCTTGACTGCCTGGAACGCTTTGCCCACCAGCACCTCAATCACCGAGTGCTGGAAGGAGGCGGCGATGTCCGCCTTGTTGAGCTCATGGCCCTTCATCTTCTCGCTGTTGATGTAGTTGAGCACCGCTGACTTCAGGCCGCTGAAGCTGAATTCATAATTGCCCTTTTCCGTAAGTGCCTGCGGGAAATCAATGGCCAGAGGATTGCCCTCCTTGGCCAAAGCATCAATGCGCGGGCCGCCAGGATACGGCAGGCCCATCACCCGAGCAATCTTATCGAAGGCTTCGCCAGCCGCATCATCGCGAGTCTGCCCCATCATGCGGAAGCGATTATAGCCCTGCACATCCACCAGGGCTGTATGGCCGCCGGACACCACCAGCGCCATGAACGGCGGCTCCAGATCCGGTGCAGCCAGGAAGTTGGCAAAGATATGCCCTTCCAGATGATTGACACCGATCAGCGGCTTGCCCAGTGAGAACGCCAAGGACTTCGCCGCCGAAACGCCTACGAGCAACGCCCCGACCAGCCCCGGGCCATAGGTCACGGCCACCTGATCGATATCCTTGAGTTCCACCTTCGCTTCACGCAGGCATTCGTCAATCACCGGCATGATGTTCACGATATGTTTGCGGGAGGCGATTTCCGGCACCACCCCGCCAAATTTCTGATGAATGGGAATCTGGGTGGAGATGATATTCGAGAGGATCTCCCGCCCGCCCCGCAAGACTGCCGCCGAGGTCTCGTCACAGCTGGACTCGATAGCCAGCGTCAGCAGTTCTTCCTTTTTCTTCTCCATAAAAACTATTCGTCACCTTTATAAACAATCAAAGTTTCGTATTCCACATGATGATGGCATCTTCGCCGTTATCCTGATAGTATTTCGGACGGCGGCCGGCTTCTTTGAAGCCATAGCCCTTGTAGAGCGCCAGTGCCGGCGCATTGGTGGGGCGCACCTCCAAGGTCAGGGCCGTAACTCCTTTTTCCTTGATGCGGTGAATCAATTCGCCAAACATCCGGGTGCCGATGCGCTTGCCTCGATACTCCGGCAGGATGGCCACATTGGTGACCTGGGCTTCCTCATAGGAAATCCAACAGCCCACATAGCCGATGACACGCTCACCATCCAAGGCCAGCAGATACAGAGTGTTCTCGTTCTGAGCTTCCTTCCAGAAGGATTCCCTTGACCAGGGAATGGCAAAGCAGGCCTTTTCCACGATTTCCACTGCATCGGCATCCTCGGGAGCCATCTCCCGAAATTCGATATGATCCGTATTGATACTATCTAAAGGAACAGCGTCCATTACATCTCCTCGCATTCTTATCTGCTAATTACATTTCTTCCGTCGGCTTGGTGGCCTTGGCTTCTTCCGGATGGCGTTTCTCCCAGAGCACTTCCGCCTCACTGCGGCGGATATACACAGGCTCTAAGTCCATCACATTATCCACGTGACCGGCAGCAAGCTCTGCCTGCCCCAGCATGGCCACACAAGCCGCCCGCGGCATCACCAGATGCGGCATCGCCACACGGACATTGGCCGGCAATTCCAGCTTGCCCGCAATCTTCTTCTGCACGGCATCCCCCAGAAGGATCACCTGCTCGCCCAGCGCACCGCAATCCACCAGGATATCGCTGATCTTTGCCACTTTTACCGTTTCTACGGTTTCCAGTCCGTCATCTTCCCAGCGATAGCTTTCCACATAGGCATTGCCCTTCTGGGCATCCAGGAGGCACACAAGGCGCACGCCCGGCACAGGCAGCTGATAAGCCAATGCCTTCAAAGTCGAGACACCCACCAGCGGGATATTCAACGCATAGCTCATGGCCTTGGCTGCTGCCAGACCGATGCGCAGGCCCGTAAAGGACCCCGGCCCAATACTGATGGCAATTCCCTCTAAATCTTCCTTGGCTGTTGCCGCCATCTTCAAGACACTTTCAATATGGGGAAGCAGCGTCTCCGAATGGGTGAGCTTGCCTTGCATGGTCAGCTCGGAAAGCAGCCGCCCCTCTTTAGCCACCGCCACGCTTGAAACCTGCGTAGCTGTATCAATGGCCAGTATGGACAAAGTCTTCCAACTCCTTTATAAACTCCTGATTCTTCTCGCCGATACTGGCAAAATCAATCTGCCGTTCGTCGCTGTCTTCGCCCAATTTGCGAATGCGCACTTCAATATAATCGTCAGGCAGTGATTCCGGGAACTTGTCCGGCCATTCAATGACCACGATTCCCTCCGGCTCCTCCGTGTATTCATAAAAGCCGATATCATCCAGTTCTTCTTCTGTTTCCAGCCGGTAGAGGTCAAAATGGTAAATGCGGCAAATCCCTTCATATACATTCATCAGATTGAAGGTAGGGCTTGTCACATCCCCTTCGACGCCCAGGGTTCTGGCCAGGCTTTGCACGAACAAAGTCTTGCCTGCCCCTAAGTCGCCTTCCAGGCAAAGCACGGTTCCTTCCCGAATCTTTTGACCCACCAGCTCGGCTAGGTGACCAGTTTCCTCGGGAGAACTTGTCATACAGGTAAACATAGTTTCCTTTCTCCTTGTATAAGAATTAAACATTATCTTTTTCATTGTAACACTATTGTGCCCATTTTGCCATATAAATTTGGGCGCAGTAATCTATAATCATTATCCGTTGATAATAATCTCAATAAACTATGTTATTTAAAGAAAACATGCGATTGAATGAGAAATAATGATTTATTTTATTTAAATCACCGAATTCAGCCATTTATCTTTTCCAGCCTGTCCCCTATAATTAAGGCATGGTGATGAGCACACCATATAATTGAGTATCATTAATGTGCAATATATTTTAGGAGGTTTATGTTATGAAGAAGTTTGTTTGTACGGTTTGTGGTTATGTTCATGAAGGCGATGCAGCACCGGAAGTTTGTCCGATCTGTAAAGCCCCTGCCTCCAAGTTTGTGGAACAGAGCGGCGAAATGAATTATGCCGATGAACATCATGTTGGTACGGCTAAGGATGTAGATCCCCGCATCATCGAGGGGCTGCGCCAGAATTTCACTGGTGAATGCTCCGAGGTTGGTATGTATCTGGCCATGAGCCGTCAGGCTGACCGTGAAGGCTATCCGGAAATCGCCGAAGCCTTCAAGCGCTATGCTTTCGAAGAAGCAGAACATGCAGCTAAGTTTGCCGAACTTCTCGGCGAAGTGCTGACTAACAGCACGAAGAAGAACCTGACCATGCGCGTCGATGCGGAACATGGCGCCTGCGCCGGCAAGAAAGAGCTGGCTACCCTGGCTAAACAGCTCAATCTCGATGCCGTTCACGATACGGTACACGAGATGTGCAAGGACGAAGCCCGTCACGGCCGCGGCTTTAAAGGCCTGCTGGATCGTTACTTCGGCGCATAATTCCAGTGTAATCCCCTATATAAGTTCACACATGGCTGACCAGTCAAAATTTGACTGGTCAGCTTTTTCATTTACATTTACATAAATTTCCGCAATTTCTCCAGCAGCTTGTCAAAATCAATGGGTTTGCTGAGGTAATCATTCATGCCACAGGCCATAGCTCTGGCCACATCATCGGTAAAGACATCCGCAGTCACCGCAATGATCGGGATGCTGGCAGCCTCCGGATGGCTGCTGCGACGAATTGCCTTGGTAGCACCATAGCCATCCAAAACCGGCATCTGCACATCCATAAGGATGGCCTTGTAGGTGCCCGCTGCCGCCGCCGTAAATTTATCCACGGCATCCTGTCCATCCACTGCAGTATCAATGACAAAACCATGCTGTTCCAAAATGGTTTCCGAAATTTCCCGGTTCATTTCATTGTCTTCCACCAGCAACAGGCGCACTCCGACAAAGGAAATGACCTCTGCACTTTTTTCTTCAGCTTCCTCTGTCAGCTCTTTCACACCCTGCAACGGCAAAGAGACATAGAAACTGGTTCCTACCCCCTGTGTGCTTCGCACTTCAATGAAACCCTGCATCATCTTGACCAGATTCTGGCTGATGGCCAATCCCAGACCACTGCCGCCATATCGCCGTGCTACCTTGGCACTTTCCTGCTCAAAGGGTTTGAAGATATTCTCCAGATACTCCTTGCTCATGCCAATGCCGGAATCTGTAATCTCAAAGGTAGTGATAAACACATTATTAGGCCGCAGGATCTGCTTCATCACCAGGCTGATTGTCCCCCCCTCCGGGGTGAATTTCACCGCATTGGAGAAGATATTCATGAGCACCTGCTTGATGCGCAGGGAATCCCCCTTCAAACAGAAATGCTGCACCCCCTGTTCATCAATGATCAGCGTTATATTTTTCTGCTGCAGCTGTCCATTGAAGATGGTCTGAATCTCCGTCACCATATCCTTTAAGGAGAATTCTTCCTGTGCCAGTTGTAGCTTGCCCTGCTCAATAGAAGATAGATCCAGGATATCATTGATCAAGGCCAGCAGATGGTGAGCCGCAATCTGACTTTTGCCAATAACCTGCCGCAAGTCTTCCTCTGTATTGTTCTTTTGCGCACCTAAAGTCAGATAGCCGATAATGGCATTCAAGGGCGTGCGGATTTCATGGCTCATGCGGGAAAGGAATTCCCCTTTGGCCTCGCTGGCATGACGGGCCGTTTTCAACGCATCGGACAGCGCCTCCCGCTGACTTATCTCCTTGCGCCGTTCATCATCAATATCCTGCCGGTAGAAATAAAATCCCACCAGTTCACCATTCTGGAAATAAGGCTGGAAGCGGCAGGAGAAAAAGCGGTAATCATTGTCTTCCGTCTGCTTGCGCACCTCACAGTAATAAATGCGCTTTTCCTTGAAAGCAGTATGCATTTCATTATCATAGGCACCGCCTTCTAGGAATTTCTCCCGGTCAGCAGGATGCAGATAATTGATATAACGCTCCAGAGTATGCGGCAGAATATCCACAAATACACGGCCATCCTGATCGATATGATACTCGGTAGCCGTACCGGTACGCAGATCCACCTTCACCACCATTTCATGCATGCGGCAGACATAACTCATCACAGCATCCACTTCCTGACGCCGCTTTTCATCCTGACGAGCAGCATTATTGCGCACGAGCGTAACCATGACCAGGCCGGCCAGCATAAACAGCAGGATCGCCAGCAGGATGAACTGCAGCGGATAGCTGTATACCATTTCCTCCCAGCTCAATTCCCGGGCATGCACAGCCGTATGGCGATAGATGATTTCCTGCACCGCCTGAGAACCAACGGGGGGCATGGCAGCTGACAGTACCTCAAAAAGCCGATGATCATAAGCGTCACGGATTCCCAGGCGCATATCCAGCTGCTGATTGGGAACGATGCTGATGCGCAAGTTATTATGCTTATCTGCATTCACATACTTTTCCCCAATGAATCCCAGCATATAGACGCTGGAGCACTTGCCTGCTTTCAGTGCCGCCATCGCCTCCTCAGGTGTATCATAATTCTGCTGATCTGCATTTTCCGGCAAGCGTCCAACCATAGCCAATTTCCGTTTCAGATTGGCGGTCATGGCAATCGGGCCCTCTGCCTCTTCGTTTTTCAGCGACAATTGGACTATGGAGGAACGTAAAACTGCTTGCGTCAGCTTATAGCCCACTTTTTCCGCTTCGTAAAAGTTGGAGCTCATCCCCAAAACGATATCCGTATTCTTGTCCCGCAATAATTGTTCGTATTCGTCCTGATTGGCTGCCGACAGGATCTCATAACGAATTCCGGCAGTCTGTGCCAACAAGGCGAAAATATCCGGCAGGATTCCCTGTGCCTGACCATTCTTATCAAAATAGGCATAGGGATTGGCGTTGGGCATTACCACGACGCGGAAAACATGTCCCGAATCCTTCAGTTCCTGCAAAAAAGCCTGACTGTCCGGCGACAGGGCCATCATCCTGCCGGAGACCTCTGCATAGTAGCGGCTGGACAGGGCTACTTCCCAGCCCGGATCCAGGCTCGACAGCTTATATTGAGCAATATTGAGGTCCTTGATGATATCCTGCTTATCCGGTGTGGAAAGGGCATACAGCGGCGTAGGACTCCGCAATTCCAGGATTTTTTCCCCATGCAGGATACGCTTGCTGCTGGTGACAATCGCATCCACCTCGCCGCTTTTCAGGCCCTCCTCTTCTGCGGTGACACTTTCATAATACACAGGCGTATAGCTGAAGCCATTTTCCTCGGCAAATTTGCCGAATTCCACACTGCGCATATTCCCTTTCAAAAGTCCCACCCGCATGCCGGCATAAGTATCCGGTCTGCCTGGCTGATACTTCTCATTCGTCTCCAACGTCGTCATCATCAGCGAGCTGTAGGCCATGGGTTTATCCGAAAAGATATACTTGGCCGCCCGCTCCGGTGTCTTCTGCGCAGCTGTGATCAAATCGATCTGTCCTGCATCCAGCAGGGCAAACATATCAAGCCAACCCTGATCATAACCGATGTATTCATAACGCCAATCCGTATAACGGCCGATAAGGTGCAGATAATCATAGCCATAGCCATAGCGATGACCATTGGGCTCAATCTCATGATAGCCAGACATCCGGTAGAAGCCCACCCGTACCGTCTGACGCTTCGGAAAAAAATCCATACTGGCGGCTGCCTGGGCCGGCAGCTGCCATATTCCTACGGCCATGATGAATATTAGCAAAAATCTAACAATTCCTGTTATATCAAGCCTTCGTCCCAGAAGCATTCTTCACACCGTCCTTGTCAAGGCACAAAAAAATCGCTGATAGGAATCTCTACTTTGTAGATTCTCTATCAGCGTTTTCATTTCCTGCCGTATTGGCGTCAACGATAAATTAAATAATTTTCGTCGTCCATTTTTCGATGTTCCAGACAGAATCCACGAAGTCCTCATAGAATTCCGGCTCATGGGAAACCAGCAGCACCGTGCCCTTGTATTCCTTGATGGCCCGCTTGAGTTCCTTCTTGGCCTCCACATCCAGATGGTTGGTAGGCTCGTCGAGGACCAGCAGGTTCACGGGCTTCTGCATGATCTTGCAGAGACGCACCTTGGCAGCCTCGCCACCGGACAGAGCCATCATCTTGGTGGTGATATGGTCATTGGTCAGGCCGCAGGTGGCCAGTGCCGCCCGCACCTCGAAGTTGGTCATGCCGGGATATTCCTGCCAGACCTCTTCCAGAGCCGTATTGTTATTGCCAGCGGCACTTTCCTGCTCGAAGTACCCCACACTGACAAATTCGCCCTGCTCGATATGGCCGCTGATGGGCTTGATCATGCCCAAAAGGGTTTTGAGCAGCGTTGACTTACCCAGACCGTTAGTGCCCCGGATGGCAATCTTCTTGCCCCGTTCAATCTGGATATCCACAGGGCTGGTCAGGGCTGTATCGTAGCCCAATACCAACCGCTTGACTTCAACCACGAAGCGGGAAGGGGTGCGGTCAGACTGGAAGTTGAAATGCGGTTTCGGCTTTTCCTGACGCTTCGTGAGCACTTCCATCTTGTCCAGTTTCTTCTGACGGCTGTTGGCCATGCCCCGGGTGGCCACACGGGCCTTATTGCGCTGGATAAAGTCCTGCTCCTTCTTGATTTCCGCCTGCTGGCGCTCGTAGGCCGCTTCTTCCTGCCTGCGCTTCAGCGCCGCCATTTCCTCGAACTTCTCATAGCTGCCTGTATAGCGATCCAGATGCAGATTATCCACATGATAGATCACATTGGTCACAGCATTGAGGAACGGCACATCATGGGATACGAGGATAAAGGCATTCTCGTAGTTCGTGAGGTAATTCTTGAGCCAGGTGATATGCTCCACATCCAAGTAGTTCGTGGGCTCGTCTAAGATCAGGATTTCCGGGTTCTGCAGCAAAAGTTTCGTCAGCAAAACTTTCGTGCGCTGACCGCCGGAGAGTTCATCCACCTGCTTGTCCAGGCCGATATCCCGCAGGCCAAGCCCCCCTGCCACTTCTTCAATGCGCGCATCAATGGTATAGTAGCTGCCTGCCTCCAGCATATCCTGGATATCGCCCACATCCCGCATCAGGGCATCCATTTCTTCCGGCGTGGCCTCCCCCATCTTGTCATAGGCCGCCAGCATTTCCTGCTCGGCTTTCACCATATCGTCAAAGGCCGTGCGCAGGGTGTCCCGGATGGTCATGCCGGGCTTCAGCACAGCATGCTGGTCCAGATAACCCACCTTTACCCGGCGTGCCCATTCCACCGTACCGGCATCCGGTGTCAGCTGCCCTGTGATAATGGAAAGGAACGTGGACTTGCCCTCACCATTGGCCCCGACGAGAGCCACATGCTCCCCTTTGAGCAGACGGAAACTAACGTCCTCAAAAATCTCCCGGCCACCATAGCTGTGGGATAAATGGGAAACGTTCAAAATACTCATTGCTGCTTTTCTCCTCACATGATTCATTAAAAGAAAAGAGCTGTTCCAAAGAACAGCTCTCGAATTTACTAAATGGTCGGAACGACGGGATTTGAACCCACGACCTCTTCCACCCCAAGGAAGCGCGCTACCAAACTGCGCTACGTCCCGAACAAGTAATATAATACAACATCCCAGGGGACTTGTAAACCCCTTTTTTAAACTTTTTTCATGTTTTTATGAAAAATTTTAGAGATGCCAGATCCAGATGTAGATATTGGCCAGGATAATGGTCAGGATCATCACGGGGAAGGCAACCTTCATAAAGCCGATGAAGGAAATCTGCTTGCCATGCTGGGCTGCCAGGGATGCTACCACGACATTAGCCGAAGCACCGATCAGGGTACCATTGCCGCCGAGGCAGGCCCCCAGTGCCAAACTCCACCACATGGGTTCCAGATTGGAAAGCCCCATCTGCCCCATATCCTGAATCAGCGGAATCAGGGTAGCGACAAAGGGAATGTTATCGATGAACGCGGAAGCAATCGCACTCATCCAAAGGATCAGCATGGCCGTCATGGGCACATTGCCATTAGTCACAGCCAAAGCTTCTGCCGCCATCGCCTTGATGACGCCTGTCTCCACCAGCGCGCCAACCAGCACGAACAGACCGGCAAAGAAGAAGATGGCCAGCCACTCTACTTTGGAGAGCACCTTGGCAATCATGGCCTCATTGCGCGTGTAAGTGATCAATAGCAGCAGACCTGCACCCGTAAGGGCTGCCGTAGCCGTTTCGAGCCCCAGGGCACCATGCAAAGTGAACAGGGTGATGGTGAAGAAGATAACGGCCAGGCATTTTTTCAGCAGCGCCTTGTCCGCAATATGGCTCTTGGCATTGAGCCGCATGACCTTATCCTGCAGTTCCGGCGTCGTCTTCAGCTTGCTGCCATAGATTGCCACGAGCACCGCCTGCACCACGATAAAGATGACCACGGATACCAGCGTCATGTTCTGGAGAAAATCCATAAAGCTCAGCCCCACGGCACTGCCAATCATGATGTTCGGCGGGTCACCGATAAGGGTAGCCGTACCGCCGATATTGGAGGAAATGATCTGCGCCATCAGATAGGGCTTCACATCTACTTTCAGCTGCGATGTGATGCTGAACGTGATGGGCACGGTGAGAAGCACCGTGGTCACGTTATCGAGCAAGGCCGAGCATACAGCCGTGATGGCGGACAAAGCCACCAGCAGGGCTACCGGCTTGGCCTTGACTTTCTTGGCCGCCCAGATGGCCAGGAAGTTGAACAAGCCCGTTTCACTGGTGATATTGACGATAATCATCATGCCCATCAAAAGGCCCAATGTGTTAAAGTCAATGTGGTGGATAGCCGTCTCCTGGCTGATGATGCCAAAGAGAATCATCAGCATGGCGCCGAAGATGCCCACGATGGTACGGTGTACCTTCTCGGAGATAATCAGGGCATAGGCCGCCACGAAGATAACTACGGCAATCATTGTACTGCTTTCCAAAGTCTCTTCACTTCTTTCTTCACTAGATTATTTGTTCTTTTCCTTGGCCCAGGTGTCCTTGAGGCCTACCACGCGGTTGAAGACCAGCTTTTCCGGCGTGGTATCCGGGTCAATCACGAAATAGCCCGTGCGCAGGAACTGATAATGCTTGCCTGCTGCCTGCAGCTTCACGCTGGGTTCCACTAAGGCATTTTCAATGATTTCCAAGGAATTTTTATTTAATGCACCGATAAAGTCTGCGGGCAGGTTCCCGTTTTCATCGGTTTCCAGCAAATAATCATAGAGCCGCACTTCGGCAGGCACAGCAGTCTTCGCTGCTACCCAGTGAATGGTGCCTTTGATCTTGCGGCCGGCCGTTGCCCCGCCGGTCTTGGATTCCAGATCAGCCGTGCAGCGCAGTTCCACCACATTGCCAGCTTCATCCTTAATGACTTCTTCACACTTAATGATGTAAGCATGCTTCAGACGCACTTCCCCGCCCGGCTTCAGACGGAAGAACTTCTTGGGAGCCTCTTCCATGAAATCATCCTGCTCAATGTAGAGCTCACGGGAGAAGGGCACGAAACGATGACCGCCATGAATGGGGTTATTGTCCGCCAGCAGCCATTCTTCCTTATCCTCAGGGTAGTTGGTAATAACCACCTTCAAGGGACGCAGCACCGCCATAATGCGGTCGGCATTCTCGTTGAGGTCAGCCCTGACGCAGGATTCCAGCATGGCTACATCCACCAGGCTGTTGCCCTTGGCCACGCCAATTTCCTCGCAGAAATTACGCAGGGAGGCCGGCGTGAAACCACGGCGGCGCAGGCCGGAAATGGTCGGCATACGGGGATCATCCCAGCCGCGCACATGGCCCTCTTCCACCAGCTGACGCAGTTTGCGCTTGCTGGTCACAGTGTTCGTGAGATTCAGGCGGGCAAACTCGATCTGACGGGGACGGGTGTTCACGTCAAAGTCCAGATTTTCCAACAGCCAGTCATAGAAGGGACGATGCTCCTCAAATTCCAGCGTACATACGGAATGGGTGATGCCTTCGATGGCATCGGACAGGGGATGAGCAAAGTCATACATCGGATAGATGCACCACTTGTCCCCCGTGCGATGATGATGGGCATGGGCAATGCGGTAGATGACCGTATCGCGCATAACCATATTCGGGGAGGCCATATCAATCTTAGCACGCAGAACCTTGGCCCCATCAGCAAACTCGCCAGCCTTCATGCGGGCAAACAGGTCGAGATTCTCTTCCACGCTGCGATTGCGGTAAGGACTTTCCTTGCCCGGTTCCGTCAGCGTGCCACGGTATTCCTTGATTTCCTCAGCCGTCAGATCATCTACATAAGCCAAGCCCTTCTTGATAAGCTCCACGGCATAATCATAGAGCTTGTCAAAGTAATCGGAAGCATAGAACATGCGCTTCTGCCAGCTGAAGCCCAGCCAGCGGATATCTTCCTGAATAGAGTCCACATATTCCGTGTCTTCCTTCGTGGGATTCGTATCGTCAAAACGCAGGTTGCAAAGGCCATGATTATACTCCGCCAGACCAAAGTTCAAGCAAATGGACTTGGCATGGCCAATATGCAGATAGCCATTTGGTTCCGGTGGAAAACGGGTATGGATTCCTTCCGTGTATTTACCGTTCTTCTGGTCTTCCTCAATCGCGTTCTGCACAAAGTTATTGGCGATTGTCGTATTCTCTGCCATGATATTCTCTCCTTTATAAAAGGCGGTCAGATTACATCCTCAGCCGCACATTTTTCCTCAATATATTTCCACATGCGCTTTACGCCCACGTCAACGCCTTCCTGCTCCGGCAAATGGTCGATAACCTTCTGGATATAGCCACGCTCTACCATCTTTTGCAGCGTCCAGCCAAAGTTCACATCGTAAACCCACAGAAGACGCACCAATTTGCGATCTCCCAAGGTCTTGAGCATATGATAATCCGCCTGCTGCCCTTCCTTGAAAGCCGTCATGAAATCCGGACTTATAAACTGGCTGGCATCGGCCTTGATAAACTTCGGTGCCTGTTCGGCCTTCTCCGGATCCAGGAACGGCGAGAGCACCCGATAGATATCCAGCTTGTCCGCATCCCGCAGCAACCGGGCAAACAGCAGTTTCCTGCCCGTTGCCTCAGCAGGAATTTCCTTCTTATTATGATACTTGATGGCATAGCGCACGAGTTCTGCGTCTTCCGCTGCCAGCTCATCCATATAGGGCATTTCCTCGGCCAGGACTTTAAGGCCTAACTCGGCATGATCCTCCGATTGAGCATCATTGAATGTCTTATAGATGCTGTATTGGCGGAAACGCCCCACATCATGGAACAGTCCCATGATTTCAGCCAGCTGTACATCATGCTCACTGAGCTGCAAATGCTGCGCCAATTCCCGGGCAATAGCCGTAACATAGCCGGTATGCTCCATCTTGATACGGATGCCCTGCATAACTTCCTCATCTTCCGTGAAAAATTTATGCATATAGTCATCCATCCAGGTATGCATTTTCTTCAATAATTCTTTCAATTTACATCCTTCTCCACTATATTACACTACAGTGTAACATTATAGCGCAATTAGGAGCTTTTTGCCATAGGGTGACAAAATAAAATAGGACCAGATGCTGCCGCCCTGGCAAGCACCTGATCCTATTCGTTTATTTCTTGAAGAGATTCTTCAGATTATCCAAAAAGCTCTTTTGTTCCGGGTTCACCTTATCGCCGCTGATTTCGCCAAATTCCTTCAAGAGTTCCTTCTGGCGCTGGTTGAGGTTCTGCGGAGTGAGCACCTTGATGACCACATGCTCATCCCCACGGCCATTGCCGCGCAAATGCGGGATACCGCGATCCCGCAGGCGCAGGATCTTGCCGGACTGTGTGCCTGCCGGCACCTTGACCTCCACCGGGCCATCGATGGTGGGCACCTGTACCTTATCGCCCAGGGCAGCCTGCACGAAGGAAATGGGCACTTCCACGATCACATCATAGCCGTCACGCTGGAAGATCTTATGGGGACGGATGAAGATGTAAACGTAGAGATCGCCATTGCCGCCACCGCGAACGCCGGCCTCGCCGCCACCGCTCACGCGCACGCGGGAACCATTGTCCACCCCCTTCGGGATATTGACCTTGATCTTGCGCGTGACCTTCTTGCGGCCTGTGCCGTTACAATGGGAGCAGGGATTCTTGACGATCTTGCCTGTACCATGGCAGCGTCCGCAGGTGGTCTGATTGACCATACGGCCAAAGGGAGTATTGGCCACCGTCTGGCGGGTACCCGTACCCTGACAGTCCGGGCAGGTCTCCGGGCTGGTTCCCGGGGCTGCGCCTGTGCCATGGCAGTGGTCGCACTCTTCCGTACGGGGCACGGAAAGTTCTGCTTCCTTGCCGAAAGCCGCCTCCTCAAAGCTGATCTCCAGATCATAACGCAGATCGCTGCCACGTTCCGGACCGGGCCGGCTGGAACGACGGCGGCCGCCGCCTCCGAAGAAGGTCTCGAAGATATCCTCAAAACCGCCCGCGCCGCCAAAGCCACCAAAGCCGCCGCCGAAACCGCCAAAGCCGCCGGCTCCGCCGCCACCGCCCATGCCATTGGCAAAGGCATCATGGCCGAACTGATCATAAGCGGCTTTTTTCTGCGGATCTTTAAGGACATCATAGGCCTCATTGACCTCTTTGAATTTTTCCTCAGCAGCTTTCGGATCGTCACGGTTCAGGTCGGGATGATATTTGCGGGCCATCTTTTTATACGCCTTTTTGATTTCAGCGTCCGAGGCACTCTTGTCAACGCCCAGCACCTCATAATAATCGCGTTTTTCGCTCACGTTGCACCATCCTTAAAAACTATTGGGAGCCATACGGCTCCCAATAATCCATCAAAAACCTTTAATTACTTCTTATCGTCTTTGACTTCCGTATATTCAGCATCTACGACATCATCGTCAGCCTTGGTCTGCTGCTGTGCACCAGCATTAGCGCCGGCAGCATCAGCACCAGCTGCGCCCTGGCCAGCGGCCTGAGCCTGCTGATAAGCAGCTGCGCTCATTTCATAGAGCGGCTTCTGCAGTTCTTCCGTAGCCTTCTTGATGGCTTCGGTATCGCTGCCCTTGAGGGCTTCTTTCAACTTGTCGATGCCAGCCTGAACGCTCGCTGCCTGCGTCTTGTCAGCCTTGTCGCCGAGGTCTTTCAGCGTCTTTTCAGCCTGATATGCGAGGCTTTCGCCCTGATTCTTGACTTCAACAGCTTCCTTCTGCTTCTTATCCTCAGCTGCATGCGCTTCGGCTTCCTTAACCATGCGGTCGATGTCTTCCTTGGTCATGCCGCCATCGGACTGAATCGTGATCTTCTGTTCCTTGCCCGTGCCCAGGTCTTTAGCGGATACATGCACGATACCGTTGGCATCGATATCGAAGGAAACTTCGATCTTAGGAACCCCACGCGGTGCGGGAGGAATATCGGAGAGTTCGAAACGGCCCAGTGTCTTGTTGCCGGCAGCCATTTCGCGTTCGCCCTGCAGGACATGGATGTCAACAGAAGGCTGGTTGTCTGCAGCCGTGGAGAATACCTGGCTCTTGTGCGTCGGGATCGTCGTGTTGCGCTCGATGATCTTCGTGCAGACACCGCCGAGGGTTTCGATACCCAGGGACAGCGGCGTAACGTCGAGGAGCAGTACGTCCTTGACTTCGCCGACCAGAACGCCGCCCTGGATAGCAGCACCAACGGATACGCATTCATCCGGGTTAACACCCTTGGAGGGTTCTTTGGCGAGGAACTGACGGATAGCTTCCTGCACAGCCGGGATACGGGAAGAACCACCGACGAGGATTACCTTGCTGATGTCGCTGCCGGACAGGTCAGCATCAGCCATAGCCTTGCGGGTCGGTTCCATCGTGCGTTCTACAAGATCACGGGTCAGTTCATCGAACTTAGCGCGGGACAGCGTCAGGTCGAGGTGTTTCGGGCCCGTAGCATCAGCCGTGATGAAGGGCAGGTTGATGTTGGTCTGGGTCATGCTGGAAAGCTCGATCTTAGCCTTTTCAGCAGCTTCCTTCAGGCGCTGAGCAGCCATCTTGTCCTGAGACAGGTCGATGTTGTTTTCCTTCTTGAATTCGTCAACCATCCAGTCCATAACCTTCTGGTCGAAGTCGTCACCGCCGAGGTAAGTATCACCATTGGTGGCCAGAACTTCAAACGTACCACTGGAAAGCTCGAGGATGGATACATCGAAGGTACCGCCGCCCAGGTCGAATACGAGAACCGTTTCGTCTTCGTCCTTGTCGAGGCCGTAAGCCAGAGCAGCAGCCGTCGGCTCGTTGATGATACGCAGGACTTCGAGGCCGGCAATCTTACCAGCGTCTTTCGTAGCCTGACGCTGGCTGTCGTTGAAGTAAGCCGGAACCGTGATAACAGCCTGGCTTACAGTTTCACCGAGATATGCTTCAGCATCAGCCTTGAGCTTCTGCAGAACCATAGCGGAGATTTCCTGCGGCGTGTAATCCTTGCCATCAACGCTGACTTTGTAGTCATTCTCGCCCATATGGCGTTTGATGGAAGCAATCGTGCGGTCCGGATTGGACACAGCCTGACGCTTTGCCAGCTGGCCGACGAGACGCTGACCATCTTTCGTGAAACCAACAACAGACGGGGTGATACGGCTGCCTTCCGGGTTGGTGATAACGGTAGGCTCGCCGCCTTCCATAACGGATACAACGGAGTTCGTCGTACCTAAGTCAATACCAATAACTTTTGACATGATATATCCTCCTAAAAACTTTATAAACTGATTAATTAGCCACAACCTGCACCATGCTCGGGCGGATCACACGGCCTTTGACCATGTAGCCCTTCTGCAGTTCCTGGGCGATGTCATCGTCTTCCAGATCTGCATTCTGTACCCGCATGACGGCCTGATGGAAGTTCGGATCAAATTTCTGACCTTCTACTTCGATATGTTCCAGACCGTTCTTCTTGAGGATTTCCGTGAACTGGGTGAAAATCATTTCCACGCCCTTCTGGAAAGCCTCACCGTCTTTGGCTTCAGCGGCCATAGCCCGCTCGAAGTTGTCGAGAAGTGGCAGCATATCTTTCAGGATTCCCTGGGTAACCACAGCGGAGAGCTCTTCCTTCTCCTTGCCTGTGCGGCGGCGGAAGTTTTCAAAATCCGCCTGCAGGCGCAGGACACGTTCTTCCTTCTCCTTGAGGTCTGCCGTCAGCTTTTCTACTTTCGCGGCATTTTCATCCTGTTCTTCCTGATTTTCTTCATTTTCGCTTTCTGCGCTTTCGCTGGCTGCTTCCTCAGCCTCATCGGCCTCGTCTTCACCTGCAGCATTGATTTCCTGCTGCATTTCCTCCAGCTTTTGCTCATCCTTCTTCTTTAATTCATCTTTCATGAATGATGGCAATTCCTTCACCTCTTTCCAAGGTATTTTATATTTCGCTCCAATACTGGCAGCTACCAGTGAAAGCGTTTGATAACCTGTGTCAGATTATTGTTCATGTACTCCAAAAGACTCATGGCCTTGGCGTACTCCATGCGGGTGGGCCCCAGCACCGCAATGGTGCCCAGAAGCTCCCCATCCAGATGATAAGTGGCGGTGATGATGCTGCTGTCCTTGAAGTGGCTATCCTCATTCTCCTGCCCGATGGTGACTTCCAAACCGTCACCGATATGGGCCCGGAGGATGTCCTTCATGAGTTCCTCTTCCTCCAGGGTCATCAGCATATGCTTGACCTTTTCCACATCGTGGTACTCCGGCTGTTCCAGCATCTTCGTGGTACCGCCCAGATAAAGGCGTTCCTGCTTGCCGGTGTCCAAAGCCCGCTGAATGATGGAAAGTGCCGATTCATAGAGGCCTTCATCCCGGATCTCGTCCCGGATCTCTGCCAGCGAATGATGTTCGATGGTCTTCAGCGTATGCCCCGCCAGATTCTTGTTGATCACCGCCGCCATGCGCTGGAAGTCCTCAAACTCCGCGCCCTCCGGCATCTCGATGATCTTGTTCTCGATAAAGCCTGCATCGGTCATCAGCACTGTGATAACCCGCCGGCTGTCCAGCGGCAGAAACTGCAGGCAACGGAACTGCGCCTGATTCATCTGCGGCGCCAATACCAACGAAACATTCTTCGTCACCGCCGAGATGAGCTTCGCCGTTTCCTCAAAGACCTGATCGATGCGCTTGACCCTGGTCTTATACCAACGGTCAATCAAAGCTTTCTCTTCAGCGCTGACCGGCTTGGGCGGTATCAATCCATCCACATAGAACCGATACCCCTTGGATGAGGGAACCCGCCCGGAGGATGTATGCAAATGCTGCAGATACCCCAGCATTTCCAGATCCGCCATCTCATTGCGTATGGTGGCAGGGCTGACGCCTAAATCATACTTACGGGCCAATGTGCGGGAACCAACAGGCTCTGCCGATTCGATGTAATCATCGATTACAGCCTTGAGCACCCGTTGCTTGCGCTCATCCAGCTCGTAAAGCTTATCTGGCATTCACACCCCTCCTCCCGACTCTGTTAGCACTCTGAAATGGTGAGTGCTAAATTTAAGTCTATAAAGATAATAACCCTTATAGAACAAAAAGTCAAGAGATAAAAAGTCAAAACATCAAAAATCCCGTTCAAACTCCACAAAGGATGACTCTTTGCCAATGATGAAGAGATTGTCCCCTGCCGCGAAACGATAATCCGGCGACGGAGTGACAATCATCTGCCCTGCATGGCGGATGGCCACCACCACCAGATTATAATGCCTGCGCAGGTCGGCCTCCACCAGATTCTTCCCCACCAGACGCGGCGGCGTCGTGACGTTGACAATCTTGATGCTGCCAGCCAGATCGATATAATCCACCGCATTGGGCGATACCAGATGCATAACCGTACGCCGGGCCATATCCCGATCGGAAAAGATGATCTTCGTGGCGCCTAAACGCCGGGCCATCTCTGCATGGCGGTCATCAAAGGCATTGACCACGATTTCCGGAACATGGCGTTCCTTGCAAAGCATCGCCGCCATCAGGCTGGCTTCCAGATTCTTGGTGGCGATGATCACCGTATCGAAACTGCCAATGCCCGCCTGGTCCATTGCCCGGGCATCCCGCATATCAAAACTTACCACCTGGGACAGGTTCTCCGCCAGGGAGGACACCAGATTCGTGTCCATATCCGCGGCCAGCACCTCATATCCCATCTTTTCCAAGGTCATGGCTGCACTGACGCCGAAACGCCCCAGCCCTAAAACAGCAAATTGTTTCTTTTTCTGCATATTCTTTCCTTCTTAACCAAGCATGACTTCTTCTTTCGGATATTTGATAACCGCCGACTGCTTCTGCTTGATAAAGGACAGCATAAAGGACATGATGCCCACCCTGCCCAGCAGCATGGTCAGCGCCAGCAGGCCTTTGCCCCAGTCGTTCCAACTCAGGGTAATGCCTATGCCCATGCCCACCGTACCAAAAGCCGACACGGTTTCAAAAATGACCTCTTCCAGATCGTGGACTTCCCCGTCCAGCACCGAGAGGAGCATCCCCATGGACACCACCCAGATCGTACCCACGGTAAAGGTCGCAAAGGCCTGATCCCGCAAATCCTTGGTAATGGTACGGCCAAAGACAACCAGCTCGCTTTCCCCGCGGAACACCGCCCAAACCGAGCGCACGATCACAAACATGGTCGTGCTCTTGATGCCGCCGCCCGTAGACAAGGGCGAAGCACCCACAAACATCAGGATGATCATGATGAGCTGGGTAATCTGTGTCGCCTTGGCCAAATCAAAGGTATTGAACCCCGCCGTCCGGCAGGACACCGACATAAAAGCCGACTGGGCCAGCTGTCCCGCCACGGGTACATCTGCCAGCGTCCCTCCATTATTTGCTTCCAGCGCCCAGATCAGCAGCGTACCCACTGTAAGCAGGAAAAGATTGCTGATCAATACGATTTTCGTATGCAGGGAATACTGCCGCCAGCTGCGGCAATGGAGCACATCATATATCACCGTGAAGCCAATGCCGCCTAAAATGATCGGCAGGCCGATTCCGGCCAACAGGACGAAATCGTCAGCCCGCTTGCACAGGCTGTCATAATTGCCAAATAGATCAAAGCCCGCATTGCAGAACGCCGATACCGCATGAAAGATCCCATAGCCAATGGCATCCACACCGAATTCGGGATAAAAATGCACCGTCAGCAGCAAGGCAAAGAAGCCCTCCACCATGAACGTATAGAAAATCATCCGGCGAATCAGGGCAAAGAGGCCGGCGCGGCCGCTTTGGCTCAGCGACTCCTGCACGATAATGCTCTGCTTCAGCGGGAACCTGTACCCCATAGCATGGGCCACCATGGTAGCCAAGGTCATGATGCCCAGGCCCCCCACCTGAATCAGCAATAGCAGCACGCATTTCCCAAAGAAACTCAGATCATTCTGCACATCCACCACCGTCAGCCCCGTAACACAGGAAGCCGAGGTGGACACAAACAACGCATCCATAAAAGGCAAACCAACACGATTCGTGGTACTGACCGGCAGCATCAACAAAACTGTCCCTATGCTGATCATTAAGACAAAACTAAGCAAAATCGTCTGGGTAGGTTTCAACCGAAATTTCTGCTGGGCCTTAAATGCCGTGGCCTCCTGCAGATTGTCAACCATAACACCACCTCCCGCTCTATTCTAGCACAGTTACCCCTTGTATCCCAGAAAATTGCACCAAAAAAGGACTACGAAAAAAGTTCGCAGCCCTCTGGCATTCCATATCAATCATTTCAGCAAGCCTTTGCCAGTCTTTCCTCATCTGCCTGCCGCATCTTTTCGACGAAAGAATCCGTAAGGCGGATCTCAATATCCATCTGCTGGCGGGAAGCCAGCAGGCAATCCTCTGCTGTCAGTTCCGTTTCCTGCCCATCAGCCGAAAAGGCACGGAAGCCCTGTTTTCCCTGCGGGCCTGCATGGACGATCACCCGGTCAGCGCCCACACCGCTCTTGCGGCTGGCCAGCAAGCGGATGGCATTGGCCTCGGGCATAAAGCCCTGCATCCCGTCCATAACCATGACTTCCTTATCCTCTACCTGATACAAACGAACCAACAACATCGCGCTCACCGGCCTTTCTGACTTCCGTCATCTCTTGATTTCGATGGTTCTATTATAACAAGTACAAACTTGCAATAAAATATTAAAATCTGTCTTACATATTGTAAAAAATGCAAAAAGATTTGACTGGTCAATTGACCAGTCAAATCCACTATCATTTCCTGTTGAATTTTTCCAGGATATGGCTGCAATCCTGCACAGCCTCCAAGGTACCGATATATTCGCCGTCATCATCATAGACCGCCATATATTTGACCATAATGGGCTTGCCCATGATATAGCGCGCCACTTCCAACGAGCTGCGCTTCTTTGCCTTGAAATCCGCCACGAGGTTGCGCACCACCGGCACGATCTGTGGCGGATGACACTCCGCCACATCCCGGCCCAAGGCCGCCAACGGTCTGGGAAATACCCGTCCTTCGTTGATAAAGAAACGCAGTTTTTCCTCCGCATCGATAAAAGTCAGATCCAATGGCAGCAATGAAAAAATGCCGCTTAACTGCTTGACCGTCAGTTCTCCCGTAGGCAGCTGGATTTTACCATCCAGGATCTCCTGTTCCTTGACCTTCGCCAATTCAGCCGCAATCCATGTTTCGCCTTCCTGCCATTTAGCTGGCTGCTCCACAAAGACCATGCCCATTTCAGGGAAATCACGATAGATGCAAAGCCACTCTTCTTGCGTATAAAAACGCAGGCATAAGGGGAACAAGATTTTTTCTTCCTTGGCAATCATCCCGCGAGCACGATTGGCCACCGCGGCAATGCGGCCTTTATAAATCAGGACATTATCCCTGTCTTCCATAACTGCCCGGGTGAGGACTCCCACTTCCTTCTTGATTTCATCGTCCTCATTCCACATAACCTGGGAGGGACCTGTCACACCGTATTTATACAGCTGGGCCATCAACAGTTCTTCTTTTTTCGCATAGTGGGAACGCACGCCATTGAACGCCTGCAGGGCAGGAATGACAACTTCAGCCTCTGGCGAAGCTTTTTCGCACTGTGCCTGCAAAATATCCAAAACATGTTCCATGCCGGCATTCTCTGCCCGCATGAGCTGGATGGGATGACCTGCCGGCAGATCAACGGCCACATCGAAATGACCGGTAACCTTGCAGGGAGATACCGCCTCTGCGGCTGGCACATTCATCACAGAAAAACCTGCCGCCTTCAAGGCCTCCACCACTTTGCCCAGCTCTACGCCCTTCATCGCCGCCGCCCGAGGAATGGTCATGATATTGCCCATCACCTTAAGGGCCTCCGGACTGACCATATTACCCAGCCCCAGCTCGGCCAATATCCGGCCCACCTCTGGCTCAGCCTTCACCAGCTCCGCTGCCATTCGCTCGAAATCTATCGTTTTCACCATATGCTCCTTTTGCCATAAATTTCCATACTTCATATGTCTATTATACACATCAGCATGGCCAAGGTCTGTTACAATGGTTACGATACATTGGAAAAAACAAAAAAGCAGGCATAAAGCCTGCTTTTTTTTGGATACATTCAAAACTATACAGAAGAAAATCGCTATGTCGAACATTTTAGTTCTTTATGAAGTTAAGCCCTCGATTTATTAGTATTGGTCCGCTGCATGCCTTACGGCACTTCCACTCCCAACCTATCTACCTTGTCTTCTTCAAGGAATCTTACTGGATTACTCCATGAGATACTTCATCTCGGGACAGGCTTCACGCTTAGATGCTTTCAGCGTTTATCCCTTCCGGACGCAGCTACCCAGCTATGCTTCTGGCGAAACAACTGGTACACCGGCGGTCCGTCCACTCCGGTCCTCTCGTACTAGGAGCAGCTTCCCTCATGTATCTTACGCCCGCGATGGATATGGACCGAACTGTCTCACGACGTTCTGAACCCAGCTCACGTACCACTTTAATGGGCGAACAGCCCAACCCTTGGGACCTGCTTCAGCCCCAGGATGTGATGAGCCGACATCGAGGTGCCAAACCTCCCCGTCGATATGGACTCTTGGGAGAGATTAGCCTGTTATCCCCAGGGTAGCTTTTATCCGTTGAGCGATGGCAATTCCACTCTCATTCCACCGGATCACTAAGCCCTACTTTCGTACCTGCTCGACGTGTATGTCTCGCAGTCAAGCTCCCTTCTGCCTTTATACTCTTCGCGCGATTTCTGTCCGCGCTGAGGGAACCTTTGGACGCCTCCGTTACTCTTTCGGAGGCGACCGCCCCAGTCAAACTGTCCGCCTGCCACTGTCCCCGAAGTCGTTAGTTTCAGGGTTAGATTCCTAACACGCAAAGGCTGGTATCCCAACATTGACTCCCTAGAACCTGGCGGCTCTAGTTCTCCGTCTCCCAGCTATCCTGTACGTTACATGCCAAAAATCAATGACAGGCTGCAGTAAAGCTCCATGGGGTCTTTCTGTCCAGTCGCGGGTAACCTGCATCTTCACAGGTATTTCAATTTCACCGGGTCCCTCGTTGAGACAGTGCCCAAGTCGTTACACCTTTCGTGCGGGTCGGAACTTACCCGACAAGGAATTTCGCTACCTTAGGACCGTTATAGTTACGGCCGCCGTTTACTGGGGCTTCAATTCCGAGCTTCACCTTGCGGCTGACCCGTCCTCTTAACCTTCCAGCACCGGGCAGGTGTCAGCACCTATACGTCAGATTTCTCTTTAGCAGGCACCTGTGTTTGTGGTAAACAGTCGCTTGGGCTTCTCTTCTGTCGCCGGCTCCAGCTCCATCAGTAAATGACTTCACCAGCTCCGGCCATCCTTCTCCCGAAGTTACGGATGCATTTTGCCGAGTTCCTTAACGAGGGTTTTCCCGCGCACCTTAGGATTCTCTCCCCGCCTACCTGTGTCGGTTTTGGTACGGGTACATGTCGTCTCGTTAGAAGCTTTTCTTGGCAGTGTAGTACGTCTGAATTTGATGCATCCCGAAGGATTTATCTATCTATCGGTTCTCAGCCTTACAGTGAGGGGATTTGCCTCCTCACCAGCCTACCGCCTTCGACTGGCATTTCCATTCGCCAGCTCAGACTCCTTGCTGCGTCACTCCATCCTCAAACAACTCCATGCAGTACAGGAATTTTCGCCTGTTGTCCATCGCCTACGCTTGCTGCCTCGGCTTAGGTCCCGACTTACCCTGGGACGACGAGCGTTGCCCAGGATCCCTTAGGCTTTCGGTGGGCCAGATTCTCACTGGCCGTTTCGCTACTCATACCGGCATTCTCACTTCCATACACTCCAGCTGTCCTTCCGGTCAACCTTCAACGCACATGGAACGCTCCCCTACCCATGCTTGCGCATGCCGCGACTTCGGTTCTGTACTTGAGCCCCGGATATTTTCGGCGCAGGGCCTCTCGACCAGTGAGCTATTACGCACTCTTTAAATGGTGGCTGCTTCTGAGCCAACATCCTGGTTGTTTAGGAAGTCCTACATCCTTTTCCACTTAGTACAGCATTGGGGACCTTAGTCGGCGGTCTGGGCTGTTTCCCTCTTGAATACGGGTCTTATCACTCGCATTCTGACTCCCAGGTTCTTCTCATAAAGCCATTCGTAGTTTGACTGGAGTTGGTATCCATTACAGACCCGCGTCCGATCAGTGCTCTACCGTCTTTATGTGTCGCCTGAGGCTAGCCCTAAAGCTATTTCGGGGAGAACCAGCTATCTCCACGTTCGATTGGCATTTCACCCCTATGCACAGCTCATCCCAAAGTTTTTCAACACTCACGGGTTCGGTCCTCCACTCATTTTTACCTGAGCTTCAACCTGGCCATGCATAGATCACTGTGGTTTCGGGTCTAATCCATGTAACTGTCGCCCTGTTCAGACTCGCTTTCGCTTCGGCTCCGTGTCTTCCACTTAACCTCGCTACATAAATTAACTCGCCGGTTCATTCTTCAATAGGCACGCCGTCGCTCATATAAAGAGCTTCGACTGCTTGTAGACATACGGTTTCAGGTTCTATTTCACTCCCCTCCCGGGGTTCTTTTCACCTTTCCCTCACGGTACTATGCGCTATCGGTCGTTCCGTAGTATTTTGCCTTGGATGGTGGTCCACCCTGCTTCCCACAAGGTTTCACGTGTCTCGTGGTACTCTGGATACCGGCTCATTGGACAACTTTTCGCTTACGGGGGTTTCACCTTCTGTGCCGCTCCTTCCCAGAAGCTTCAGCTAAATTGTCTTCCTTTTATGCCGGTCCTCAACCCCGGGTGTCCGAAGACTCCCGGTTTGGGCTCTTCCCTGTTCGCTCGCCGCTACTGAGGGAATCTCTTTTGATTACTTTTCCTCCGGTTACTTAGATGTTTCAGTTCACCGGGTGTGCCTCCTAGAAACTAGGTAATACGACATGACTCGTATTGGGTTGCCCCATTCGGACATCCATGACTCACAGCCTACTTGCGGCTCCTCATGGCTTTTCGCAGCTTATCGCGTCCTTCATCGGCTCGGAACGCCTAGGCATCCACCATATGCCCTTGGTAGCTTAACTTTCGTTTGCTTTTAAGGTATCACATATTGTGATGTCTATGCTTTAGAATCCTAAAATGTTCGTTCAACCTTCTGTTTACACTGTCGTGTAGACCATTGGTTAAAATTGATACATTTTGATTTCTTCTGTGTAGTTTTCAGTGTACATATTAGAGAGATCATTCTCTCAAAACTAGACAATGCAAATTCCAGATGCTCCGACCTAAGATTTTGTAATCCTTAGAAAGGAGGTGATCCAGCCGCACCTTCCGATACGGCTACCTTGTTACGACTTCACCCCAGTCATCGCCCCCACCTTAGACGGCTGCATCCTTGCGGTTTGCCCACCGGCTTCGGGTGTGAATGACTTCCGTGGTGTGACGGGCGGTGTGTACAAGGCCCGGGAACGTATTCACCGCTGTATGCTGACCAGCGATTACTAGCGATTCCGACTTCATGCAGGCGGGTTGCAGCCTGCAATCCGAACTGGGAGATGGTTTATGGGGTTCGCTTGCCCTCACGGGTTCGCTGCTCTCTGTCCATCCCATTGTAGTACGTGTGTAGCCCAGGACATAAGGGGCATGATGACTTGACGTCATCCCCGCCTTCCTCCGCGTTGTCCGCGGCAGTCTCATTTGAGTTCCCACCTTAACGTGCTGGCAACAAATGATAGGGGTTGCGCTCGTTGCGGGACTTAACCCAACATCTCACGACACGAGCTGACGACAGCCATGCACCACCTGTTTTCGTGTCTCCGAAGAGAGGGATCTATCTCTAGATCTTTCACTCAATGTCAAGCCCTGGTAAGGTTCTTCGCGTTGCGTCGAATTAAACCACATACTCCACCGCTTGTGCGGGCCCCCGTCAATTCCTTTGAGTTTCAGTCTTGCGACCGTACTCCCCAGGCGGAATGCTTATTGCGTTAACTCCGGCACAGAAGGGGTCGATACCTCCTACACCTAGCATTCATCGTTTACGGCGTGGACTACCAGGGTATCTAATCCTGTTCGCTCCCCACGCTTTCGAGCCTCAGCGTCAGTTACAGTCCAGAAAGCCGCCTTCGCCACTGGTGTTCCTCCTAATATCTACGCATTTCACCGCTACACTAGGAATTCCGCTTTCCTCTCCTGCACTCAAGAAAGACAGTTTCAATCCCATCACGGGGTTGAGCCCCGCACTTTTAAGACTGACTTGCCTCCCCGCCTGCGCTCCCTTTACGCCCAATAATTCCGGACAACGCTCGCCACCTACGTATTACCGCGGCTGCTGGCACGTAGTTAGCCGTGGCTTCCTCGACGGGTACCGTCATTGCGAAAAACTATTCGCATTTCGCACATTCGTCCCCGTCAACAGAGCTTTACGAGCCGAAACCCTTCTTCACTCACGCGGCGTTGCTCCGTCAGGCTTTCGCCCATTGCGGAAGATTCCCCACTGCTGCCTCCCGTAGGAGTCTGGACCGTGTCTCAGTTCCAATGTGGCCGTTCATCCTCTCAGACCGGCTACTGATCGTCGCCTTGGTAGGCCGTTACCCCACCAACTAGCTAATCAGACGCAGACCCATCGCAAAGCGATAGCTTACAAGTAGAGGCCATCTTTAATCAGTCTCCCATGCGGGAATCTGACAACATTCGGTATTAGCAGTCCTTTCGGACTGTTGTCCCCATCTTTGCGGCAGGTTGTCTACGCGTTACTCACCCGTTTGCCACTCGGCTTCAAAATAGCAAGCTAAATATCAGCCTCGTTCGACTTGCATGTGTTAAGCACGCCGCCAGCGTTCGTCCTGAGCCAGGATCAAACTCTCCATAAAATATGAAGAACTTAATCAAGCTCTAATTATCTATAAAAGAAATTGCCGATTGCTATGTTGTTCATACCAATCGATGTTTTGTTAAGAAGTAAAAACTTCTTCAAACATCTGGCTTAATCATGTTGCATGATTATTTTGCATTGTTTAGTTTTCAAAGAACAATCATTGTCGCACTCTTCAGAAGTGCCCGTCGCTTCAAGCGACTCATTTATCTTATCACCAGCAGATCAGCTTGTCAAGAACTTTTTTAAATTCTTTTTTGAAGCTTTTCGGAACGTTCCAGCAGCCTGCCAATCAAGGCTTGCTGTGCTGTTTCGTTGCCGTGTCTGTCAGCGACTTGTATTATATTACACGAGTCGGCTTCACTTGTCAACACCTTTTTTGAACTTTTTTCATTTTCATCAAAAAAGAGATTGCTCTCCGCCAGGACGAATGAACAATCTCTCATTTGAATGGCATATTTTAACGGCGCAAAGCCAACAGTGTTCCCCCACAGACCAACACACTGCCCAGCCACAGCAGCCAGATACAAGGCTTGACGCTGACACTGGTGGTAATAGGCTGATTGCTTTCTGCCGCCAGCGAAGGCAGGATTTCCAGGCGGATTTGCTTTTGATTCTGGGTAATGCCCGTAAGGCGCAGTCGCTTTTGACCGTCAAACACTGCCACAGGCTGGGACGTTCCACCATCAGCCGTAGCCTGTAGTGACAAAGTGGCCTGCTCTACCTTATCTCCGTCGGTGACAGATACTTCCGCCGTCACCACCAGCCTGCCTCCATCCTGCTGCTCGATATTGGCACGGTCAAAGCGATAGGCAAAGTCATCATCCATATCCATACGGCCTTGCTTCAAAAGCATTTCCAGTCGGCCTGCATCCTTGGCCGGGGTTGGGGCCAGATACACATCCCCGCCCAGCCCTTTGTCGATAGCCGGTTCCCGGGCCGCATCCGTACCGTTGGCATGAAGCTTGGTCAACGCCTGCACTTCCCGACCATCCACGGTATAGACATAGTATTTTTCCTTGGCGCCTTCGGCAAGTTTCTGTCCCTTGTAGACGATTTCATGACCGTAGATGTCGTAGGCCTCCCCCACGACCATTTCCCGACTGTAAGACTGGCTGCCGGAGCCGGCCAGCACAATGGCAAAGAGGGACAATCCCAACCCTAAATGCGCCACCATACCGCCGTTATTGATGCCGTGTTTCCGCCAGGCCAGCACCGCTGCTCCTGCAGCCATCAAGGCTGACGCCGCCAACAATAGCGGCAGGACCTGCCGCACCCCGGCGGCAAAACCGGCCACCGCGCCTATGAGTCCTAACAAAATCAAAGGCATACCTTTGGCCAGGATTTTGCCTTGCCCGTAACCTCGCAGCAGAGCACAGGAAATCGCCAGCAACATGGCAATGGTTAATGGCATGGTGGTGCGCACGTAAAAATTCGTATCCACCGCCGCAGGTTTCCCAATAAGCTGGGTGAGCAGTGGCATGGACATACCCAGGAATATGATAATGCTCATAAATACCAACAGTAGAGCACCCAGCAGCAGGATAAACTCCCGACTGTCATAACCGGGGTAGTATTCCCCCTTGGGCAGGCTCTTGGCCTTCACCAGCAAAAGCAACAGACCGGCCACCAAAACGAGGCCATTGACTACAGCAATGGTCATGCCAATGCTGGTCCCCGCAAAAGAATGGACTGAAAAATCCCCCAAAATGCCACTGCGTGTCAAGAATGTTCCATAGAGTACCAGGGCATAGGTGAAGATTCCCGCCAGGTGTACCATGGTGATAGCAGCCTGACGGATCTGTGCCACTCGCAGGACATGGACGAAAATCCCGGTCACAAGCCAGGGCACAAGGGAGGAATTTTCCACCGGGTCCCAGCCCCAAAAGCCGCCCCAGCCCAGGACCTTATAAGCCCAGTAGCCGCCAATGAAAATACCTGCGCCCAAAAAACTCCAGCCCAGCAAAGCCCACCGGCGGGCCGCAGGCAGCCAATCCTGCGCCTTTGCCCCCGTCAGCAAAGCCATTGCGCTATAGGTCAAAGGCACGGCCAGCAAAGCATAGCCGATGAAGATAATCGGCGGATGTATCGCCATCCACGGATCCTGCAGCAGCGGATTGAGGCCTACACCGTTTTGCACCACCACTTCATTGGGCACAAAGGGGCTTTTGGCCAGCACAAAAACAGCCAGCAATGCCTGCATGGCCATATAAACAGCCATGCCCGCTTCCAGCAGTTCCCTTTTCACTGCCAGATAAATACCCGCGCCCCCGTGAATCAGCAGCCACAGCAGGAAAGATCCCTGCTGACCTGCCCAAAAGGCGGATAATTTGTATATTCCCGGCAATTCCACAGCCGAATAATTGGCCACATAGGCGATATCGAAACGATTATTGAAGATAAGTACCATGAGATAGGCGCTGGCCGTAAGCACAGCCAGAAAGGAGAGTCCCGTAACAGACCTTCCCCATCTTGCCGTGCGCTCACTGCCCGCGGCATAGCACAACACCGCCGCCAGGGACAGTGCCAAAGCCAGCGCCAACGAAATAACTCCTACCAATTCAGTCCCCCCTGATCTATTGTCATTTCTGCTGCTCGTATTTGGATGGACATTTGATCAGCAATTTGTCCGCCCCGAAAGCGCCATCCTGAAAATGACCGATAGCTACAATATGATGAGCCTGATCAAATTGGTCAGGCTTGGCGCCATGATAGCGTACCAGCATTGTCTCCCCCGTATCCTCATCCTGCAGGGTAAAGACAAAATCCTTGTCCTCCATATGGGGAGCCGGGGCTGTCTTATCCAACAGTCCCTTGACCTGCACATTGCTGCTGCTCTTCCGTGCCTCCTCAATCCCCACATAGGGCGTCACCGAATCAGCAAAACTCCAGCCCGCATAGCCCACAAAAAGCAGTAAGAGCAACGCCAGCAAAATTTTCCGGTTCATCATTCACTTTCCTCCTGCATGATCTGCGCTGCCTGTTTGCGATACAGCCAGTAGAAAATTCCCGTCACATCGGCTAAAGCTGCCAGCAGCACCGCCAGCATCAGACTGTCCATAGCCACCCCCGAACTATTCAGCACCGGCGAAGGATGCAGGGAAAAGTACAGGCGAGGGATGATAAACACCAGAAAAGGAACGGTCAAAAAAGAAAACAAGGCATAAATCGCCGCCGTCCTGGCCCGCTTATGTCCCACAGGCATGGCGCCCCGTAAAGTGAGATAAGCCCCATAAATCAGCAACAGCACAAAGATCGTGGTCTGCCGCGGGTCCCAGTTCCAATACGCTCCCCAAGTAAGCTTGGAAAAGATAGCCCCGCTCACTGTGGCCAGAATCACAAAGATAAATCCCAGCTTCGCTGCTGCCGCACTGCCGGCATCAGCCTCCATATCATGGGAACGCAGGTATTTTGCTCCCTGCCAGGCACTGACCAGAAAGGCCATTACTGCCACCCAGGCCAAGGGAATATGGATAAAGGCCAGCCGCACATAATCTCCCAACCCTTCAGCCGGCGGCACCACCAGGAATACCAGACCGATAATGATAAGCGTAAGACCGCCCAGCACAGCCCCCATAAAAATACCTCCTAATCCTCATACCACAGATAATCAAAGAGCACCGAAGCCCCCACGGCCAAGAGAGCATCATACAGAGCCATTCCCCCCAGATAACTAAGGGAAGGTTCGCTTCCCTCAAAGGCTCCCGCCGTCAAAAAGATGGCGGGCAGAAACACAGGCAAAATCACCGGCAGCATCAATACCGCAAACAGACCGTTCTTCACCCGCGCCCCGGTGGTCAAGGCTGCCAGCAATGTCCCCGCTGCCGCCAGCCCCGCCACCCCCAGGAGCAAAGTCAGGACAAAGACACCAGCGAGGATTGCCTCGACACCACTCAGTACCAAAAACAGCGGTGCAATAAAAAGAGACAACAACGCCAACAGGAAAAAACTGTAGAGCATCTTTCCCCAAAGTACAGGCTGGGCGCCGCCATAAAGTTTCAGCGTCAGCAGCGTGCCTGCCATATCCTCGTCGGCAAAACTCCGATCCGCCCCCGCCATAGAAGCAAAAAAGATAATAATCCAAAGGAGTGCCGCCGCCAATTTTGGCTCCAGCTGCCCGCCCTGCAAGGCAAGGCTCACACAGGCCAAAGTAGTCAGGGCAAACATAAACATGGCCATCCAGGACGCTTTGAAACGCAAGCCCATGATCAGCTCCTTACGGAACACCAGCTTAGTGGCCTCCCAAAGAGATGATTTCATCCGCCAACGCCTCCTCTCCCGGAACATTCGTAGCGATGGCCACCAGTACACCGCGCTCTGCCGCCGCCCGCACTTCCCGGGCAATCATAGCCTGCCCAGCCTCGTCAAGATTCGCTCCGGGCTCGTCCAGCAGCCAGATATCTGCCCCCACAGCCAGCAGCGCCGCTATTTTCAGCCGCTGCCCCATGCCCGTGGAAAACTCCCCGGCATAGCTATGGCGTATGGCTTCACCATCAAGTTCTACCCGTGCCATTAGTTCGCGATAGTATTCATCCGTAATCTGACATCCCCGCAGCCCCAGCAGGAAATCGAGATTTTCCCGAGCCGTGAGCCTGTCATAAAACCGCAAGTCCGGCGTTACCATGGCCAGCCGCTGCCGCAGCTCTTCCCCTCTCAGTTCTTCTCCGTCAGCAGTTACTGTGATTTTGCCGGCACTGGGGGCAAGCAAATGTCCCGCCAATTTCAGGAAGGTGGACTTGCCGCTGCCGTTCCTGCCGGTGATGGCGGTAATTTTCCCACTGGATAATTCTGCATCCAAGGGGGCAAAAATCTGCCGCCCGTGAAAACGCTGACTTACCGCCGCAAAATGAATCGTAATCATAACTTAACCCATAACGGCAATCTTATCCGCATCCAGTTCCATCCAATCCTCTCCCACATCCAGCAGGCCTTCATTATGCATGGCGCTGATTTCCCGTGTCAGGGCACTGCGGTTGCACTCCAGCTCCTTGGCCAGCTGCACCCGCCCCGGCACCTGTACCCTCGTCCTGCCCTGACGTTGCTGACGGTAGAGCAGATAGAGAATCAGCCGTTCCCGCAAAGTCTTTTGGGAAAGAATCTTGATTTTTTGTACCATCAGAATATTCTTTCGACAAAAAGCCTCCAAAATATTCTTCATTACAATGCCATGGGTGCGCCCCAGCTTAGTCCCCGCCGTCAGCAAGGCCTTATAGGGAACCCAGAGCACCAGCATATTGGTCATGGCTTGAACCGCCGTGGTACTTGGTACCTGAGGCATAATAGCGGATGAACTGCCAACCATGGCGCCCCGTTCCAGATTGTGGCTGACATTTTCATTGCCAAAGCGATCCTCCGCCAAAACCTGGGCCTCACCCTCCACAATGACACCGATATTATGGTTTTCCTCGTAGGCCTCCAAAATACGCTTGCCCTTCTCCACCCGCTCGATGGTGGCTCCCGTGGCGGCAATGAACGCATCCACCTCTGCCGCCGATACGCCTTGGAACAGGGGCAGCTCCTGCAAATCCAAATGATAAACCTGCATGGCCTTCACTCCTATAACACACATTTTCTTCATTATAGCAAGAATCAGAAGATTACCATGTTGCCATGGCAACCTTATATTGTTTTTATTCTAGCTTGGGAGGCTAACTCCTGCATATAAGAATCATACAATGATCGCACAGAAAAACCGCCCCAAATGAGGCGGTTCCTTTACGCTGTATGGATATTACAAGCTGCCCTTGACCAGAGCATTGGCTTCCTCGATCACCTGATGGCCGAGGTCGATAGCCTCACCGCTGATGCGCATGCACTTGTCAGGATTATGGAAGCCATTGCCGTTTTCAGCGGCTACCCAATCCCAATACCACTGAGCTTCACGCAGTTTCAGGCGAATCGGGGCCAGCTGCTCGTCGGTGGCTCCCGCATCCATGGCAGCCTTGACGGCCAGATGGGCCTTGGCCACAGTCTGCCCTGCAGTGCGCTGGAGCTTGAAGTTATTGTCGTGGATCGTTTTCACCCGGGCAATCAGAGTTTCCTTGCTCTCGTCATGACACTTGAGGCAAGAAGCTTCCACGGTCTTCAGTGGGCTGGTCATCCAGTGCGAGGTGTACTTCTGACCATTTTCCCGCATGTAGGGCATATGGCAGTCCACGCAGGTCACGCCGGCATCGGCATGGACGCTGGTGGTCCAGATCTCAAAGTCGGGATGCTGGGCTTTCAGCATGGGAGTCTTGGAATCGGGATGAATCCAATCCTGTTTGAAGGCGCCCAGCTGCTCGCTCTGTGTCTGATACCATTTGAACTGTTCTTCCGGTTCCCAGCCACCGATAAAGGGATGACGTACCCGTCCATCTTCCGCCATAAAGTAATATTCATTATGGCACTGGCCGCAGACATAGCCCCGCATTTCGTTATGGCTGGCCTTGCTGATGTCGATGCCCTTCAGAGCCATGGATTCCACAAAGCCCTGCTGGTAAACCCGCAATTCCATGGTATCCGGATCATGACAGGAGGAACAACCGAAATAAAGATCTGTGCCTTCCACGGTGTCTTTGTTGGTATAAGGCGGTGTAGCTTCCGCAAAGGGCTTGGAAGCAAAGTCCCAGCCGCTTTCCTTGTACCATTTGTCATACATCCAGGAACTCTTGCAGACAATGCAGTTTCCCTTCTGAGGCGGGATGCGCTGGGAATTGATCTGGTCAACGCCCGCCCAGGTATGGCCTCTGGCCACATCATATTGCACGGAGAACTTGTAGCCCTTGAAATTTTCCTTGATTTCCGGCTGCATTTCGATATAGGATTTACCTGGATCGCTGCCGCCATACCCCGTGGGACTTTCCCCGCCCTGATTGTTCTTCATGAAGGAATTGTATTCCAACGGATAAGCCTCTTTATAGGCTTCCTTACCCAGATGGGCGTAATTTTCATGGGATATCTTGGCCAGCTTCACGCTGTCATCGTTGGGTGTTGCTCCCAAACGCACCACCACGAAGCCGAAGAACAGCACACAGACGGCCACAATCCCTGCTAAGATTTTTTGCAGCTTACTCAACTTTTATCCCCCCTTCGAGATGGTTGCTTCCATGAGCGATACGGCTATGGCACTTCAGGCAGTCGCCGCCTGTATCCATGCTTACCCCCACGGCAGCATGGACATTGCCCATGGTGTTCTCATGACAGCGCAGGCAGTTGCTGTTGACCGTTTCCCTGCCATCAGCAGATAGCTTGATGCGAGCCGGATAATCCCGCAGCACTGCATGATAAGTGTCCACCATGCCCGTACGCCCCTTTTCCACCATGTAGATGGCCATGTTGTCATGGGGCAGATGGCATTCCACACAGGCCTGTTTGCTATGGGTGGATTTGGCAAAGGTAGCTGCCTCCCCCTTCATGGCATGGCAGGAACCGCAAAAGGCCGCCGAACCAGAGAAGGACATCATGCCCGCTCCGATGGCGCAAACCACCAGACCAATGGCAAATCCGCCCGCCAAACAGCCCAGTGTGTGCTTCGTAAAAAACGCTTTGAACTCCACGTCAACTCCCCTCCTCTCCATTCTGCCCCCATTATAGCATTGTTCTGAAAACTCGGACGTTGCCACCGCAACGCTGCGCTGATATTTTTGTACAAAACTTCGTGCGAAACAGTGTTTCGCACTACGCCCTTACACGAAATCTAAGTCATTCTGCGCCTATCGGCTTGACTGACTAAAATTTCATAGTAAAAAACCTCCCGGATCAGGAGGTTTTTTATCATTCATATCTAAGTGCTTCAATGGGATCCAGCTTGGCCGCTTTTCGGGCCGGATAGATGCCAAAGAACAGGCCGATGCCCACGGCAAACATAAAGGAAATGATGATCGGCGTCACCGTGATCACCGTGGTGAAATTCCCCACTTGGGCGATGATCTGTGAAGCGATACAGCCCATCACAATCCCGATGATGCCGCCGATAATACCGATGACCATGGACTCGATAAGGAACTGAGTCATGATATTCATAAAGGTAGCCCCCAGAGCCTTGCGGATACCGATTTCCCGGGTGCGCTCGGTGACCGACACCATCATGATGTTCATGATGCCGATGCCGCCCACCACGAGGCTGATACCAGCGATAGCACCTAGCAGCAGCGTCAGCATGGACGTGGACTGATTGACCGTTTCCATCAGGCTGGTCAGGTTGCGGACATTGAAGTCATTGTCTTTACCCGTGGGAATATGATGGCGGGAGCGCAGCAGGCTTTCGATTTCCTCCTGCACCTGATCCATCTTTTCCTGGCTGCTCACCTGCACGTTGATGGACTGCACATAGGTTATGCCCAGCATGCGCTCCTGCGCCGTGGTCAGCGGAATATAGATCACATCATCCTGGTCCTGCCCCACAGAGGACTGCCCTTTGGATTCCAAAAGACCGATGACCTTGTAAGGCTGGTTGTTGATGCGGATATTCTTGCCCACGGGATTATCCTTGGCAAAGAGGTTGGCCGCAACTGTGGTGCCGATAACTGCCACGCGATTGCGCTTGTTCATATCGTCATTGGTGATAAAGGAACCATAGCCAATGGTCAGGGAACGAATGGACATGAACTCAGACGTCACGCCCTGCACGCTGGTGTTCCAGTTGTTATTGCCATAGACAACCTGATAGGACGAGGACACCGTAGGCGAAACATAATCGATGTTCTTGATTTTTTCCTTTATGGCCTTGGCGTCATCGTATTTCAGCGTCTGCATGGAACCTGCCGCCCCCCGGACGCCGCCGCGGTTGGAAGAACCGGGAGAAATGATCAGCATATTGGAACCCAGGCTGGCAATGGAATTGGTGACGTTGCTGCGCACCCCCATGCCCACGGATACCAGCGCGATAACGGCGCCCACGCCGATGATGATGCCCAGCATGGTCAAAAGGCTGCGCATTTTGTTGGCATAGAGCGAAGTCAATGCCATCTGGAAACTTTCCCTAAATAACATCCATCACCACGCCCTTTCCTTCGTCCCGGGTGATCTTGCCATCCCGCACCAGCAGCTGACGGCTGGCACAGGCCGCGATTTCCGGTTCATGGGTGACGAGAATGATGGTACGCCCCATGCTGTGCATCTTCTGAAAAATCTCCATGATTTCTTTGGTGGATTTGGTATCCAGATTACCCGTCGGCTCATCGGCCATGATGATATGGGGATCGTTGACCAGTGCCCGGGCAATGGCCACCCTCTGCCGCTGACCACCCGAGAGCTCATTGGGCTGATGTTCCGCCCGGTCAGCCAGGCCTACCGCCTCCAGAAAGTGCATGGCCTTTTCCAATCTCTCCTTGCGCCCTACACCGGAATAGACCAAAGGCAGCGCCACATTTTCCAATGCGGAGATACGGGAAAGCAGGTTGAAGTTCTGGAACACAAAGCCGATTTTCTTGTTGCGGGTAACGGCCAGCTTATCATCGCTAAGGCCAGCCACCTCCTGGCCATCCAATTTATAGGAACCTACTGTGGGACGGTCCAGGCAGCCCAGAATGTTCATCAAGGTGGACTTGCCGGAACCGGACGGCCCCATCAGCGCGGCAAACTCGCCCTGATAGATATTGGTGGTGATGCCATCCAAGGCCGCCACTGTTTCCCCGCCGATCTTGTAGAGTTTCTTGATATCCTTTAGCTGAATGGTGGCAATACGTTTTTCCTGATTTGTCATAATCTCTTTGCCGCCCTTCTTACATTGGTGGTGGCCCGCCATGATTGTTGCTGTTTTTTTTAGCGCCTGCTGTGCCCTTGGCTACATAAGTGCTGACCACCTGTTCACCCTCGCTCAGGCCGTCCAATATCTCCACATATTCATCACTGTAGATACCTGTGGACACGTAGCGGTTTTCCTGGGTGCCGTCTTCGTTCTTGATCACCACATAAGAACCTTTGGCATCGGTTTTCAGCGTGGACAATGGCACGACCAATGCATTATCTTTCTGGGCGGTGTTGATCTCCACCCGGGCCGTCATGGACGGCAGCAATACATTATCCGGATCATCCACATCCAACGTCACATAATAATAGATAACACTGGCCGATGAGGAACTGCTGGAGGAGCTGCTGGAAGTATTGATATTCCAGGTATTGCTGGTATCCGTCTGGGAAATCTTGGACACTTTGGCCGTAAAGGTCTTGCCATTGAAGCTGTCCACCGTAAACGTGGCATCCTGCCCCACCTTCACATTGCCGATATCCGTTTCATCCACCTTGGCCAGGATCTGTTTTCTGGAAAGGTCCGCAATGCGCATGATGACCGTGGGACTGCTGGTGCCCTGCACCGCCATAGTACCGGGTGTCTGAGGCTCGCCTACCACCACGCCGGACATGGGCGCCACAATGGTCATCTCATTCATATTGGACTGGGATTCCGCCAGGGATGATACCGCCGTGTCATAATTCATCTTGGCATCTTCCAGTTCTTCCTGGGTATCCGCGCCAATGCTGTAGAGGTATTTGACACGGTCATACTTAGCCTTGGTATTGGTGACCTTGTACTGCGCCTGATTGCGCTTTTCCTCGTAATCCTGCGCATCCAATGTAGCCACAACCTGTCCGGCCGTTACCGTATCGTTTTCCTTGACCAGCACGTCCTTGATGCGGGCCGTTACCTTTGAGCTGACTTCTACGGAATCCACCGGCCGGATGGTACCCGTAGCCGATACCGTGGATTTCAGTGTCATGCGGGTGACGGGCGTCGTTTCTACCGCCGCAATCTTCTTGGCCTCCTGCTGTCCCTGATAGTATTTATAGCCGCCAATACCCGCTGCGACCAGCAGCACCAGCACAATCGCGGTTTTTACCTTCCAATCGAATTTCATTTACTTCCCTCATTTCCTGCCAATTCTGCCGCCACCTCACGGCTGTTATCCACCGTAGTGTCAGCTTTGGCCGCTAATTTTGATTCCTGCAAAGCTGCTTCCGCGTCGGTCTGCAGATTGGCAGCTGCTGCTTTTTCCTCAGCCGTCAGTTCCACCCCCATGGCGTTTTCCACGGTTGCCTGATAACGGGCATAGTCATACTGGGCACTGATATAGTTGAGCTTGGCCTTGGCCAGCGCTTCCTGGGCATCGATGATATCCAGCATCAGGCCTTCGCCGGCGCGGTATTTTTCCCGGGCGATAAAAGCATCTTCCTCAGCCTGATGGACGGCATCCTGGGTGGAATTCAGGCGCTTCTCGGCCTCCCGCATGCTGTAATAGGCCTGCCGCACATCCAGATCCACGGTTTCCTTGTCCTTGAGGTAATTCAGCTTGGCAATATCCCGGTTGTTTTCCGCATCCTTGACCTGCGCACGGGTAACGCCGCTGTCAAAGATATCCCAGTTCATCCCCACCGTGGCCGAAGTGCTATGGCCATTATCATGTTTGGGCTTGAACTGCTGGTTCTCATTCAGCCCAATGGACAGGTTCAGGCTGGGCAGATAACCGGCTTTGGCTGCCTTGATGGCCTGCTCCTGTTGATCCAGCTTATTCTTGTCCACCAGCAGATCCTTGCGGTTGTTATAGGCATAGTCCAGGCAGGAACTCATGTCCATATCAAAGGAAAGATAGCTGAAATCCGAGGTCAAATTCAACGGCTCGCTGCGATCGATATTCAGGTAATTGCGCAGGGTGGCCAGTTCCACCTCATAGCTGTTCTCGGCTTTGATAAGGTTCTGTCTGGCATCGCTCAATTCCACCTGGGAACGGATAACGTCAATGCGGGCCTTGGAGCCTGCGCCATAAAGCTGGCTCACATTGGTATAGTGCTCCTGATACTTGTCCACCGTTTCCTGGCGCACACCCACGGTCTTCTTCGCCTCCAAGGCATCATAATAGGCCTTGATCACATTGAGCTTCAGATCTTCCTGCGCACGCTGCGTCGTCAGGCTGGCCGACTCCACGCCAATCTTCGCCTTCTTGATATTGGCCTGATTCTTGCCGCCGCTATAAAGCGGCAGTTTTCCCGACACGCCAATGCTGTTGCTGTCCGTGCGGCTCGCCCCCTTGGACTTGCTGGTTCCCAGGCTGTCGGTCACAGAAGCACTGAAGCCATTGCTTCCCTTGGCCTCGTCCAAAGCATATTGCGCGGTATTCTCACCCTTTTGCGTGATCTTCAAGCCGGTATTCTGAGCCAAAGCCATATTGATGGCCTCCTGCAGGCTCAGATCTGCAGCCTGGACAGAGGGCATCGTGAGCAGCAGCGCCGCTAAGGGCACGCCCATTTTGATCCACTTCTCTAATCTCATGGAGAATTCCTCCTCGTTTTATATTTCATACCTTCTTATTTTAACACAATTTGCAATTAATTAGCGCAAAATGATGTAATCTATGATAAGATAAATACGTTGTAATTGTATGAAAATCTCATTAGAATTTGATTAGAATTTAGGTGTTTCCCATGGAAAATCCATACTTTAAACAAGCGCAGACGTTATTACGCAAATATTACGGCTATCCGGACTTCCGCCCTGCCCAAAAGCCCGTGGTGGAAAGCCTGCTTTCCGGCCATGATACCGTGGCCATCATGCCCACCGGGGCAGGCAAAAGCATCTGCTTCCAGCTGCCTTCCCTGGTGTTTCCCGGCATAACCCTTGTGATTTCGCCCCTGATTTCCCTGATGAAGGATCAGGTGGATGCTTTGGCCGAACAGGGAGTGCCTGCTACCTATATCAACAGCCAGCTGACACTTGACCAGTCAACCGCCCGCTTCCAGGCCATTGCCGAAGGACGCTATAAGCTGGTCTATGTGGCGCCGGAACGGCTGGACACAGATTATTTCCGCTATGTCATCGAGCGGCAGGAAATCTCCATGGTGGCGGTAGACGAAGCTCACTGCCTGTCCCAATGGGGGCACGACTTCCGCCCCAGCTACCGGCAGATTGCCCCCTTTATCGCCGGCCTCCCCCGCCGCCCGTTGGTCAGTGCCTTTACGGCCACGGCCACGCCGGAGGTCAAGGACGATATCATCAGCCTGCTGCATCTGCGCCAGCCTCATATCCATGTGACCGGCTTCGACCGGCCCAATCTCTATTTCGAGGTGCGCCGGGGTGAGGACAAGAAAAAATTCATCGAACGCTATCTCAAAACCCACAGTGAAGAAGCCGGCGTGATCTATGCCGCCACCCGCAAGGAAGTGGACAGTCTCTATGAACATCTCTTGAAAAAGAAGTTTTCCGTAGGCCGCTATCATGCCGGCCTGTCCGATAAGCAGCGCAATCAGGCACAGGACGATTTCCTCTACGACAATGTGCAGGTCATCGTGGCCACCAACGCCTTTGGCATGGGCATTGACAAGTCAAATGTGCGCTTCGTCATCCACTACAATATGCCCAAGAACATCGAGGCCTATTATCAGGAAGCGGGCCGCGCAGGCCGTGACGGCGAGCCGGGCACCTGCATCCTGCTCTACTCCCCCCAGGACGTCATGACGCAGAAATACCTCATTGACGTATCCACGGAAAACGAGGAACGCAAGGCCCATAACCTGGGCACCCTGCAGAAGATGGTGGACTACTGCCACACCCCGGAATGCCTGCGGCACTTCATCATCAGCTACTTTGGTGATGCAAGTGCCGATGTCACCTGCGATAATTGCGGCAACTGCAAGGCAGGCCTCGAGAAAATGGACGTGACCATCGACGCCCAAAAGGTCTTCTCCTGCGTCTACCGCATGCACGAACGTTTCGGCCTGACCTTAGTGGCCCAGGTGTTAAAAGGATCCAACGACAAGCGGGTAAAAGAGCTGAAATTCGACAAGCTTTCCACCTTCGGCCTGATGAAGGAACGGACGCTGGCCGATATCAAGCTCCTGATCCAGCGCTTTATCGCCACGGACTATCTGGGGCTGACGGAGAGCAAATTCCCCGTGGTCACCCTGAAACCCGCCGCCTATCCCGTACTCAAGGGACAAGAAAAGGTATATCAGGCCGTGCCCAAACCCGAGATGGAAAAAGAGCCAGCCGCTCCCGAACTCTTCGACCACCTGCGCCATCTGCGCAAGGAAATCGCCATTCGCGAACACATTCCGCCCTATATGGTCTTCTCCGATGCCACCCTGCGCGATATGTGCAAGGTGCTGCCTGAAACCCTCGACCAGATGCTCGACGTCAAAGGCATCGGCGAAATGAAACTCAATAAATACGGCCAGGAATTCCTTGACTGCATTCAAAAACATAAATAAAAGCCCGGGGCTGGTGTGGTGTGCTCCCCGTCAAGTGGACAGGTAAAAAAATAAAAATATTCATTGCTGCTCGCAACTAATGCGAGCAGCTTTTTTCATGCAGCTCCAACCAGTTTTTCGTGGTACTCACTTGGGGTTCGTATGCCTAAATGACGCTGTGGTCTGTCATAAGTGTAATATCTTATATATTCCTCAATTGACTCAACCAACTCTTGCCGGGAAGTAAATCTGCGCCTGTAGTACATCTCGCGCTTCAAGATACCCCAGAAGCCTTCCATGGGGCCATTGTCTAGGCAATGTGCTACACGGGACATGCTTTGTGTCATACCGGCCTGTTCAATTTTGGCGCGGAACAACTTATTGGTGTACTGAAAGCCACGGTCACTATGAAACAAGGGATGTGCCCCTGGATTGGCTTCAAGAGCTTTGTCAAAGGTTTGGAATACCAACTGGTTATTGTTGCTGTCACCAATAACATAGGCAACAGGCCGGCGATCACAGAGGTCAAGGATGGCACTCAGATATACCTTTTTAACGGTTCCGTATTCAGGAAAGTACTTGAATTCGGTCACATCCGTAACCCATTTCTGGTTGTATTTATCTGCATGGAAATCCCTGTTGAGCACATTCTCTGCTGTATAGTATGGATCAACAGCAGGCCTGGTGCAACAGTTGTGACGTCCTTTTATTACGGAGCGCAGTCTCTTCTTGCGGCATATACGCAGGATACGCTTGTCATTAGCATGCAGGCCATGGTCATGCTCAATCTTATCTCGAATCCTTCGGTAGCCCATATCTGGATGCTCCTTATGGATTGATTCTGCCAGGGCAGCAAGCTTCTGGTTCGTTTCTTCGTTTTGTCCCAGCTTCCTGTGAAGCCATTTGTAATACGCAGCCCTGGTTACACGGCCCAACCTGCATAACGCCTTGACTGGATAATCCTTACAGATACTGCTGAGCTCCAGTATCGCCCGGTAGGCAGCCGTATTACGAGTTCTGTCTAGTATCACCGCCTTTCCAATTCCTCGAGTTTTTTTAGAAAATCTATCTCCATCTGCTTTTGTAGCAACTGAGCCTTCTGCATGCGGTTTTCATATCTGAGCCGTTCCAGCTCGTTCATCTCAGACTCAGGCTTCCTGCGGCCTCTGCCGTCCTTGAGGCCTTCGATTCCCTTTTGGTCATATTTCCTGACCCAGGTATAGACCTGCTGGTAAGAAACATCGAATTTCTCCGCCGTCAAAGCATAATCACGGCCATTTGCAATGCAATCCTCTACAATGGATACCCGTTCATCAAATGTAGTTTTTCTGCCTTTAGTCACGATGGTGCTCCCTCCTGTACCGGATGGTTTAAGTTCCTCGTGACTATTATACTTCATAATCCAGTCTTGTAGCTGTCTCCGCGAACGAAGTCCGTATTTTCGGCATATAGCATCTTGTGAATCCACGCCAGAAAGATAATCGTGGATAGCAGTTTCCTTAAATTCAACAGAATAGCGCTGATGATGTCGTTTGAAGAATACATCCGGGCCGCAAGCATCATAGTTACGAACCCATTGCCTGAAGGATCTGCTGTCAACGCCTGCATCCGCGGCTATGGAGGCATAACTGCCCTCTCCACGTTTATACTTTTCAATGAAGTGGATTTTCTCTTCGGGTGATAATCTCTTCTTGTACATAAAATGCTCCCTATCAAGCAGACAGTTTTATTATTTCTTCTGTCTACCTAATAGGGAGCATATCAGTGATGTTTTTCATTACCAGCCACCGGGCTTCTTAATATATAGATGTTAACCCAACATTTACCTTAGAACAGATACTTCAGCGATACGCCACCGCTTATGCCGCGTTTCTTGCCGGCGAAACCTGTTGCATTGAGGTCAAGGCTCCAGGGAGATTTTTCCGTGGGCAGGAGCGTTGCGCCCAGTTCCAGACGAGCACTGCCGCCACTGGTGTCGGTACCGCGGATGGTTGCTCCATTGACGCGGCCCTTGGCCTTGCCGTCCAGTTCGTGTTCATAGGCCAGATCGCCGTAGAAGTTCCATTTATCCCGTTTCAGCGTATAGCGTACGCCGAGGCGGGCAACCTGACTGGTCAGGGCATCAATCTTGTATTGATCGCCATTTACCGTGAAGTCCACACCATTCTTGTGATTGTAGAAATACTTCCCGTAAACGTCAACCACACTGTCTTTTGCCACGGCCAGCTGCTTGCCTACGCCCAGATGGAAACCGTAGTAGGTTGCACTGGTATTATAGCTGTAGGCTCTGGTATCATCCCGCAGCAGGTTCTGGGCATCTTCACGGACGTTGCCGGCACGGAAACTGCCTTCTACATAAAGGCCGTCTTTGGACGCCCATTTGCCCAGCAGACCGCCGCCGGTGTAATGGGCCTTGCCATCACCATTCTGGACATTGTCATTATGGGTGGTATAGTTGCCCCGGCCATATTCGAAGAATGCACCGTATTCCGTGGTGGATTTCTTCTGCTCGTTCTTGTGTCCCAAAGCCAGGATCGCATTCCACGTATTGACGTTGACATGGCTGCCCGTTTGCTGACGCAGCTTGCCGCCGCCAATCTTAGCATAGCAGGATATGCCATCCTTGCCGATATTCTCCGGCAAGGCCAGTCCTTCCATAGCCGAATCGATGAACTCGTTGCCCATCGACAGCGCCGCAATGCTTGCCGCAGCGCCCATCAGGGTATTGTGCGACTGCTCACTGCCGGAGACACTGGACACTGTGTAGATGACATTGCCATCATCGTCAAGGGACATCTTGCCCGTACCGACTACGGACATGCCTGCCGTAAATTTTTCGCCCTGTGCATTGAGGGTATCGCCATCATAAGCACCAATCAATGTCATAGCATCACCGACGGTCAGATTCTTTACGCCGCTAAAGGAGATATTTGTGGCATCAACCGTTGCGTCAGCATAGCTTACGCCATCGGGACGGGTGACGAGCGCATCGCTGCCAGTCCAGTTCACGGCCCCAAAGGTCAAGTTGGAAGCCCGTTTGTCCGTTACAGTATAGGTGACATTGCCACCGCTGGCCTTCACACTGCCAGTGATAGTGCCAGTTTCAGTCACACCATCAGCAGGCGTGTCCGTATAGTTGATCACAGAACCAGCCACCTGTTCGTCGATATCCACCAGCGTGTCATTGGCTTTCAGCAATGTCATGCTGTCACCGCTTTGGGCAGCAGCTGCCTGGTCTGCAGTCATATTCATCTTAAAATTGGAAGTATCCAGTGCCGTCACGCCGCTGTAATTGTAAGCGCTGCTGCTCTTATCCTCCCCGGCCGCACCTTTGTCATAGGTGGTTTCACCCAGCGCCATGCTATTGATTGCCAGCTTCTTGACAACGTAAGCAAGATTCTTGCCGTCGGCTTTGACGCCTCCGGACTGCGTGCCGGAAAGCGTGATGCTCCCTGCCGTTTCGCTGAAATCACCTGTCTTGTATTTTATGTCATCCGCAATGGTCGCATTGTCAAAGAAGCCATCCTTTGTCGTGGTCAGGATATTCGTGTCGGTCGTCGGAGCCGTAGAGCCTATTGTTCCCGTTATCGTGATACCGCCTTTCGGCTCCCAGCCCTCCGGCAGCTCCGTTGTCCCACTGGTCCAACCGCTGATATCCACATTGCTCAGGGAATTGGTAATGGTGTAAGAAACCTTGTTATAGTTATTGGTATCTAATTTGACATCATGTGAATCATCATAGGTCAGCTTCACACCGGTAGTGGTTGTTTGTTGGATTCCGGTACTACTTTTGACCTGCTTGCTGGTGTTTGTAGAATCCAGCGTAACGGGATCTCCTGAATCATATTTCAGAGTCACGGAATTCAGATTATTATCCGTCTCCGATTCCAGCAAGGTCATGGTACCCAAACCGGTAAAATTGGTGGCCGTAATGTCAAAAGTTCCCATATCGCTAATCGAAGCAGCCTTCAGCACAGTAGCACCATCCGCAAAGGCCACATTATTGGTGATGGCAATGGTCTGGGCTTGAGAAACGCCGCTTTCACCCACAATAATGCCCGTGGCGCCAAGGTTAAGGGTGTTGCCGCTGCTAGTCGTGCCATCGCCGCCCCGGATGCCTGCAACCGTTACGGCCGCATTGACATTGACGGTGTTATTCTCTGCGGTAGTCCCCTTACCACCATAAATAACAGCACTATCCCCAAAGGTGCCGCCATTAAGGTTGATGGTATTGTTTGCCGCGGTGCCACTCTTGGTATAGCCCCCGTAAGTATTGCCATTCACCGTGCCGTCGCTGATGGTTACGGTGTTGGATTCAGCAGTGCCGGACGTGTATACATTGCCGCCATATACGCCAAATTGCAACGTGCCGCCACTGATTTCAACCGTGTTGGAGATTGCGTTGGTATTTGCGGCATCGGCCAGGGCGCCTGAGACAGAGCCCAGATTCGCATTACCGTTGATTGTGCCACCGGTCACAGTTACTTTATTGCCGGTTGCCTGGGCGCCAGCAGTGCTTCCAGCACGACCGCCAATTACGGCTCCAGTGATGTTGGCGCTGTCGGATACGGTGACCTTATTCTCCTCGGCATTGGCCTCTCTCGATTCACCGCCCAAGACATTACTGCTCACAGTACCACCACTGATATGGACTTCATTTTTGTTCGCATTGCCCGTTGACTCCGTACGGCCGCCAACCGCATATTCTCCTATACTGCCGCCTGAAATCGTCAGGATATTTTCAGAGGCAGAGCCGGTTTTCGCATTACCGGCGATAATGGTCCCCTTGACTTCACCAGCAGTCATGTTGACCTTGTTGGAGTCAGCGTTTCCGGATGTGGAATTGCCGCCATAAACACCAGCATCGTGCCCATCATTTTTAAAGTTCACCGTGCCACCAGTGATGTTAACGGTGTTGCCTTCGCTGGTGGTGCCCTCGCCGCCTGTAATGCGGTAGACATTTATTGCTGCATTGATATTGACGATGTTCTTGTTGGCAGTAGTACCCTTGCCACCTATGATCGTGGTATCCGCATCAAAAGTACCGCCGCTGATGGTCACCACGTTTTGGCTAGCTTCATTGAAATAATTAGTTCCACGCTCGATGGCACCAACAATCTTGATACCGGCAACAAACTGTCCTCCGCTAATCTCCACCGTATTGCCTATGGCACGCAAGCTGGTACTATTTCCTGCGCGGTCACTGGGCAGAGCACCTGCGATTATCAGATTGCCGTTGGTAAAATTACCACTTGTGATTTTAACCTTGTTACCTTCTGCCAGCGAGGTGTTAGCGGTACCAATTTCCACACCAGCAATCTGATCACTTCCTATTGATGACGAAGCAGTATCCGCATTGATGGTCACGCTATTATCGGTTGCAGTAATCGCTGTAGCCTTATAAGTATCCGCATCATTATTACAAATTATCCAGGCACCTTCCAAACGCCCATTCGTGTTTCCAGTCGTTTTTATAGTGCCATCCAGCGTAATCGCATTGCCGCTTAAAACATAACTTTCATTCTGAGAACCAGACTGGTTATTTCCCAATGTGACTTGCACCGCAATGACATGCGGCTGACGATAGTTACGGGTGTCATTAATAGTTGCTCCCGTTAAATGAACCGTGTTATTTGTAAGCGTTATGGTTTTTCCGCCGCCAGGACCATCAATTTTACTAGGTGTCATAGCTGCATAAACGCCACCATCAGTTGTAGTGAGATTCGTTGCTTCCTGTGTATAATCCTTAATAGTGTCTTCCGTGTTAAGGACCTCTTGAGTTATCTCTTTCTTTACCACATCCGCGGCCTCGGTCATCGGCATCCAGCCCAGCTGCCAGCAGCTGGTCATCAGGGCCACGCCCAAAGCCAGTTTTCTCCATTGCGCTTTTCTAAGCTGCCGTTCCTCCTGATATGATTGTTTGCTTTCATAGCCATTTCGCATCTCCGTGCACTCCCTTCCATGCATACGACAAAGCCTTCCCCAAAGGAGCATACGGGCACTACTGTCCCGCCTGCTCCCTTGGAGAAGGCTTCGTATTTCCATCATTCTCCTGTTGATAACTGACTATTGCCAAGGTACGTATGTCCCCCCCGCAAGAACAGTTTCAGACATACCAAAGACAACCATTCCCACCAATGCTAAAAAAGCCCGCGTCTCCATGCCTGCACCTCCTTCACAGTGGACATCCTATGTACCTGTAACAATGCACTATTTCGCCCCAGTCCCGGCAAAATCCTGCCAGATGAGCAAACTTTTCAACAATATATCGAGTCAATCCGTCAAAAACTTAAACCACACAGCCAAAAAACCCCCGTTGACCAGTCAATTTGACCGGTCAACAGGGGTGCTTAGTATATTAACGGCGGCAGGCCATCGAAAACGACATTGCCAACAAGATTTTCCCCGGTGAGCCGGCGCACTCCATGTATAGCATTTACAACAAGGAAACCGGGCGCCTTAGCATATCGATGTAACCCCAATTCAGCGACTGCCCTTTATATAGGCCCTCGCCTTCTCCATCGTCTGCAGGCTACGGTTCAGCAGCATATCGTACACCGGCTCACTGCCTGCCCATTCGGCCACGAGGAAGGCCGTCATGGACACGAGCATCAGCGACAGCATATGGTCAAAGGAGCCCGTCATCTCCATGATCAGTATTGCCCCGGTCACCGGGGATTTGACCACGGCAGAAAAATACGCCGCCATGCCAAAGACGATGCAGTTCACTGTCCATTGAGGTGCCAGCACACCGCAGGCCACCGCAAGTTTTGCAAACAACGCCCCGCCCAGGGCGCCCAACACCAGCATGGGCAGGAAGATACCGCCGGGTACACCGGAGCCGAAGCACAGCATGGTGAAGAAGAATTTGCCCGCAAAGAGCAGGAGTAAAAAGCCCAACACATATTCATGCTCCACCAACGCATCTACCAACGGACTGCCGCCGCCCAATAATTCCGGCAGGAAAAATCCCAGCACGCCAGCTACGGTCAATGGGACCAGCGGTTTTTGCCATGCCTTCAGCGGGGATTTGGCATAAGCATCCAACGATACCACAAGCATCCGGTTAAAGCCCAGTCCTAAAAAGCCCACAAATGCTCCCAGCAGGATCAGTAACAGATAGACACTGCCCGTTGCCGCTACGGGGATATCTCCCATATGGAATACCGGCTCCATGCCAAAGAAGAACTGCGTCACCGTGGTGGCCGTGACCGTAGCCGCAATGGCCCCCATCAGCACATAGGTCGAAAAATCCTTGCTCAGTTCTTCGAGACAAAAGATGGCTCCAGCCAACGGCGCATTAAATGCCGCGGCCAGACCAGCACCTGCGCCAGCCGTCAGCAGATAATGGTTTTCCTCATAACTGCGGTGCGTGAGCCGGCCCAGCCCCTGCCCTAAACAGGCACCGAGCTGCACGCTCGGACCTTCCCGCCCCAAGGACAAACCGGCGCCAATGCCCATGACTGCCCCCATGAATTTCAGCACCAGCACCCGCGCCCAATGCATATCCATGCGCCCCAGCAAAACGCCCTTGATCTGCGGGATGCCCGAACCGGAAATCATGCCATCCGCCTTCAGCAGCCTATGGATGATATAACCTATCAGCAATAAGGCCGTAAACCATAGCGGAATATAAACCGGATGTTCACTCAGATAATGATACCCGCGGGGTAGATTTTTCTCCGACAATTCCAGCAGATAACGGAACAGCGCAATGGTCAGGCCTGTGAATACACCTATCACATTGCCCTCGATAAACAGGCGCAGCTTCAAATGTTCAGGGTTCGTTAAATATTGAATCAAAGACTCTATCCTGTTCAACTCAATCCCCCTTTCCATACAATAAAAAAGCCTTCCCCGGAAGGGAAGGCTATGCAGTTGCTTATTCAGCAGTGAACGGCAGCAATGCGATATTGCGTGCACGTTTGATAGCAACGGTCACCTGGCGCTGATGCTTAGCGCAGTTGCCGGAGATACGACGCGGTAAAATCTTGCCACGCTCCGTAATGAAGCGGCGCAGTTTTGCAACGTCTTTATAGTCGATATGCTCGACCTTGTCTACGCAGAAAGAGCAGACCTTTCTACGAGGTCTTCTGCCTCTGTCACGTCTCATCAAAGTAATTCCCTCCTAACTTAAAACGGGATTTCTTCGTCAGGGATAGACGGACCAAAACCATCAACAGGCGCGGACTGCGGAGCTGCCGGTGCCGGAGCACCGAAACCGCCAGCCTGAGGAGCAGCGCTTCTGGAATCCAGGAACTCCACTTCACTCGCTATGATTTCTGTCACATAACGCTTCGAGCCATCCTGTGCATCATAGCTTCTCACCTGAATGCGGCCTTCTACGGAAATACGACGACCTTTCACCAGATTGTTGCCGCAAACTTCTGCGAGCTTGCTCCAAACAACGATGGGAATGAAGTCAGCCGTGGGCTGACCATCATTGGCATCCTTACGGGCAAAGCGGCGATCCACTGCCAGCGTAAAGGTGCATACAGCCGTGCCGGACTGCGTATAACGCACTTCCGGATCACGCGTCAAACGGCCAATCAGTATTGCCTTATTCATGGTACATCCTCCCTGACGCCAAATTTTGGCGTACTTCTAAAATTACTCTTCGTCGTTTTTCACGATCATGTGCTTGAGGATACCGTCCGTAATCTTCATGACACGGTCACACTCAGCTACGCATGCGGGATCGCAGGTAACATAGAGCAGTTCATAGAAACCCTCAGTGCAGTCTTTGATCTCATAAGCAAGACGCTTCTTGCCCCAACGATCTTCTTTATCGATAGTACCGCCGTTTTCGGTGATGAGCTTAGTGAACTTGCTGATAACAGCGTTCGTAGCTTCCTCTTCCATCGGTTTCACGATAAAAATGACTTCGTACTTTCTCACGAAATCACCTCCCTCTCTGGTCTTTGGCTCCTGCTCACACAGGAGCAGAGGTTGAAATATCATTTCAACTCATAACAAAACTTATTTGTCTCACGACTAGGAAATTATACCATTAACCAGGCATCATTGCAAGAAAAATTTACGATTTTTTTCCGCCGATTATGGTCTGCTGAATGCTGACTTCGTCATCAAAGATCACAATATCCGCCCGCTTGCCCGCAGTCAGCGAACCGCGTTCCGCATACCAGCCCAATTCCTGCGCCGGATTTTTCGTGACCATCTCGATGATCTGTGGCAGCGGCGCCCCGGTATTTTCCCAGAATATCTTCACACAGCGGTTCATCGTCGCTACACTGCCCGCAATGGTACCATCTTTGAGCGTAGCCAGCTCGCCTTTGACAAACACTTCCTGCCCGCCGAGCTCCGAGGGGCCATCGCCCAAACCGCAGGCACGCAAAGAATCCGTAATCAGGACAATATTCTTGCCGCTCTTGGCATGATAGAGCAATCTCTGTGCCGCCGGATGGCTATGCACATTATCGGCGATAATCTCGCAGTAAGCATCCGCCGTATCAAATGCCGCCCCGACCACTCCCGGAGCGCGATGACTGAACCCCGTCATGGCATTATAGACATGGGTGAAATGATGGATTCCATGCTCTCTAACTGCCTCGATAGCCTTATCATAATCCGCCGCCGTATGGCCGATGGATACGGTAATGCCGGCAGCATGGCATTTATCCGCAAAATCATAATCCGGCAGTTCCTCAGGCGCCAAAGTAATGATTTTTACCACCTTTTCCCAGGGCTTCACCAGTTTATAATCGGCCTTGCGGATATTTTCCTCCGCCTGAGCCCCTTTTTTGGCGGGGCTGATAAAAGGGCCTTCCATATGAGCGCCGAGGATCTGAGCCCCTGCCGGCTTATTTTCCATGGTGTCCATCACCGTAGCCAAAGCGTCCTCCACCTCATGCCATCTGCAGGTCATGGTGGTGGGCAAGAAGCCTGTTACTCCTGTTTCCGCCTGCAGCCTGGCCATCTTGGCCAGAGCCTCCTCCGTACAATCCATGGTATCCGCTCCGGCACAGCCATGGATATGCACGTTGAGGAAGCCCGGGGCCACATAATTTCCCTGAGCGTCTATCACCTCTGCTCCTGCCGGGATTTCCGCTTCCGACACAAAGCCTTTGATTTTTTCGCCCTCACAGAGCAGAGCGCCCTCCTCGCGGAAAACAAAATCACCTGCTGCATTGGGTACGATAAATTTGCCGTTCTTGATTGCTAACAAAAAACTGCGCCTCTTTTCTTAGTCTTCCACATAATGGCTGAAGCTGCCGATTACGAGCTGGGGGAATTCAGCATGGAGCGTCTCGATGAACTTCCGCGTGCCTACTGCCTTGCCCTGCGGCTCCGGCATGATGTCGAGGAACGCATCCGGATCGATATTGAGATTGCGCACCTGAATCATCTGCACCGGCAATTCCCGGAAGAATTCCTGCCAGGCTGCCAGTTCCTCTTCCCGGTCATTGAAGCCGGGGAAATAGAGCAGGTTCAGAGATACATAGACACCCTTGTCCAAGGCATAGCGGATGGACTCCTTGACATTTGCCAGATGGTAGCTGGCCCGATAGTAAGCATCGTAGCCTTCCTCCCGAGCAGAGATAATAGACACCCGCAGGGAATCGAGACCGGCGTCCACGATTTTCCTGACGCCTTCCGTCCAGCCCACGTTGGAGTTCATATTGATCTGCCCCTTGCTGGTCTGCTGACGGATCAGCTTGATGCCTGCGGCGATATTGTCCGCCGCTAGGCTCGGCTCACCCTCACAGCCTTGACCGAAACTGATGATGCCGTCCGGAGCCACCTGCAGATGGTAGATGCCTACTTCCGCAATTTCCTCAGGGGTGGGACGGAAGTCGATGCGCTGCTGGGGGGATGGGCAGCATTCTGCCGGCTGCAGGGAAATGCAGCCAAAGCAGTTGGCATTGCAGACCGGGGAGGTGGGAATCCCGCACTCCCAGCGGCGGTAGAAGAGATTCTGGGCCGTGCAGCAATGCCATTTCAGCGAACAGCCTGCCACCTGCTCCACAATGCGGTTGCCCGGCAGATCCTTCTTCGTGCGCTTCACGAGGTTCTTGAGGTCCTTCGTGTTGTAATGCACCGGATCCCATTTGTCGTTCTCGTCGGTGTACACGGCGGCGCAATAGAGTTCATCCTTGTAAACCACCACCGCAGTGTAGCCATAGAGGGGCAGGCGCTCTGCTTCCTCGGCCCGCTCATAGGCCGGCATATAGAGGCGGGTGTACCCTGCAGGCAGGATAGCTGCCACCGCCAGACCGGAAATCGGCATCACTTCGCCATCGCTGGCCTGCCCCACTGCCAGATGATCCGGCAATAACATCAGGTCAGCGCTTTCCGGCAGGGGAATCAGATCTTCAGGCTTCAGCAGGATGTTCTCCCGTCCCGTACGCCCCATGCCCTGCATGCCGGGCGCATCTAAGATATTGCCATCCTCATCGGCGTAAACTGCCGTAATCATCTCATTCTGCGACATTTTCTGCCCCTCCTTCCACAGGCGCTTCCTGCGCCGCCTTCTTTTTCTTCTGCTTCTTGGGATTGTATTTATTCATGGCCATATCCACATCTTCCGTCACGATGCATTCCACGGCGGGCAGCAGATAATGAATAGCCTCTTTGATTTTCGGCTTGTCTTCATCGATGAACGGAGCCAGCACATGATTTACCACCGTCCAGCCCGGCAGGGGACGGCCAATGCCAATCCGCACCCGGGCAAAGTGTTCATCCCCCAAATGGGCCAGCACCGACTTGATGCCATTATGGCCACCCGCACTGCCTTTCTTGCGGATGCGCACGGTGCCGGCAGGGATATCCATATCGTCATGGACGACAATCAAGTCCTCGGCATCCAATTTATAGAAATTCAGCAGCGGCCCAATTGCCCGCCCGCTTTCATTCATATAGGTCAGCGGCTTTACAAGCAGGATCTTTTCCGTGCCGATGAAGCCCTGCGCGACTTTCGCGTCAAATTTATCCTGCCAGTTGTCAATACCCAGCTTATCCGCCAACGCATCCACGAGCATAAAGCCCACATTGTGCTTGGTCGCGGCGTACTCACTGCCAGGATTGCCCAGGCCCGCAATTATTTTCATATCCATTTCCTCCTATATCTCAAGGGACTATTATCCCCACATATTAAATTGCAGTTTGTAGATGCGAGCCTAAACTCTTTTGTTACAGCTCAGTGGGGCGGCGGTGGGAATACTTTTCCGCCGCTGCACTAAATGTCCCGCCAGCAGAAGTACGCATCTTCCAGTAACCTGCGCCGGGCAAGTCCGGCGGCGCGTCCATCAACGAAGCATCCAGCAAATGCTGTTTGCGGGCCAGCCTTCACTTCGTTCAGGCAGTCGTTCCGCCGGCGGAAAAGCATCCCCACCGCCACCCAGCGTTACGTTTGTCAATGCTGCTATGTTCCGGCTGGAGGATACAAGCACATCGATGTTCTTGTTACGGGAGAACCGGGTTCGTGCCGATTGCCAAAATCGTGGCTGGGAGGCGAACGGGGGAGTGCTTTTTCTGTGGGAGCGACTGCCTGAGCGCCAGCGAAGGCCGGCCCGAGGCAGGCAGTTACCAGAAAGCACGCTGAAAGACGCGCCGCCGGTCTTGCCCGGCGCCATCTGGCTAAACAGCTCTAAAATTGCCGAGAGGGTCGTTTTAGCGGAAACAGAAAAAGTACTCCCCCGTGAACCCCTGACTGCGTATGAACGGGATATCTTCAGCACGAACCTGCCAATAAACTGCAATTTATACCAAAAGTCCGTTGACACTTTCCGTCAGCGGACTTTTGCTGTTAAAGGAATATTTCCATCCCCATTTTTTAATGATTATCCGCCGTTGGATCGCCAATCAGGAACAGATAGGCGATCACCACGATGCCCAGCACGATGCGATACCAACCAAAGGCCTTGAAGTCATTGGTCTTGATATAGCTCAACAGGAACTTGATGGAAATGATGGACACGATAAAGGCCGTAACCATGCCCACGATCATAATGACGATTTCCGCCCCCGTATAATGCAGGCCGAACTTCACCATCTTCAAGAGGCTGGCACCGAACATAACCGGAATCGCCAAGAAAAAGGTAAATTCCGCTGCCACGATGCGGCTGGTCCCGAAGAGGATACCGCCGATGATCGTCGCCCCGGAGCGGCTTGTCCCCGGCACCAGCGACAAGACCTGGAACATACCGATGATAAAGGCCGTGCGGTAATCCAGACGGGCCAGATCGTTGATCCGCGGGCGGCGGTGCTTGTTGTAATTCTCAATCCAGATAAACATGGCACCATAGAAAATCAAAGTGGCGGCCACCACAGGCGCCGTCATGAAATGCTCCTCCATGTAGTCATTGAAGGCCAGACCGATCACCGCCGCCGGCACGCAGGCAATGATGACCTTGAACCACAGGCTTACCGTATCCCGCTTTTCCTGCCGTGTCTTCCAGTCAGACCAGGGATTGAGTTTTTCAAAGTTCAGCGCCACTACGGCCAGGATTGCCCCCAGCTGGATCACCACCAGGAACATATCCATGAAATCCTTGCTGACATCCAGCTTGATGAACTCGTCCACCAGAATCATATGGCCTGTGCTGGACACCGGCAGCCATTCCGTCAGCCCTTCTACGATACCGAGAACTACTACCTTCAGCAGTTCTGCAATGCTTAAATCCACCGTACTACTTCCTCTCGTCGTTTATCAAATTCTGTTTCTGCGCATGGGTAAGCTGCTTGATATGCCATTCCCGGCTCTGGGCCTCCCGCTTGTCCGCAAAGGTTTCAAAATAGACAAGACGCACAGGCAGTCGCGCCCGGGTATACTTCCCGCCGCGCCCTGCGTTGTGCGTCCTGACCCGCTTTTCCAGGTCATTAGTCCAACCGGTATAAAAAGTACCGTCACTGCACTCTAAGATATAGGTGCAGTTCTCGCCCTTACTCGGCATCTTTGATGGTGACTTTTTCCATGACCACCGTTTCCAGCGGGCGGTCAGCAAAATCCGTCTCGCTATGGCCGATGGTACGGACAACATCCATGCCCTTCACAACCTTGCCGAAGATGGTGTGCTTGCCATTGAGCCAAGGCGTCTTGTCCAGCGTGATGAAGAACTGGCTGCCACCGGTATGGGGCATGCCCGTGTTGGCCATAGCCAGGATGCCTTCACCCGTGAACTTCAGGTCATCGAGGAATTCATCCTCAATGGTGTAGCCCGGGCCACCCATGCCCGTGCCATCCGGATCACCGCCCTGAATCATGAAGCCGTCAATCACGCGGTGGAAGATTACACCATTGTAAAAGCCTTTTTCCGTCAGATCGATGAAGTTCTTCGTCGTAATCGGCGTCTTGTCCTCGAACAGCTCGATTTCAAAGGTACCCTTGTTGGTTTCAAATACTGCAATGCGATTAGCCACTTTTTTGCCTCCATTATCCTTGCCGCCAGCGATGCATCCAGTTGTAAGCGCCGTCAGCACCACCAGCATCATGATCAATATCTTTTTCATTGTACAAAAATCCTCCTGCCGTTGCAACCATTATTTACTTTTTCAATATCCATTCTTTGTACACAATGACTTCCTCGGCAGCAGAATCAGCTCCCAGATAGCCCAGGATAATATTGCCCACAAACTGGCGGGGCAATGTGCGGAAGACCACCTTGGCCCGGAAGGGATGATCCAGGATACAAGCCGCGCGATGTTCCAGCCGGCGCAGATCCGGCATGATCTCTTTGGTCAGATCCTTAGTGCTGACCGAGGCAAAACCAGTACGGGCAAAATAATCTTCCCAGGAGGCCACGGATTCAATAACCGCCGCAGCACCGCCCTTGGAAATCAGATCGATGGCCTTCTGGCTTTCGCCTGTGTAGCTTTCATAAGCATTTTTCAGGGCGTAGTCGAAGACCACGAAAATCCCGCCGGGCTTCAGCACCCGCTTGATCTCAGCCAGCACCGGCATCTTGTCCGTGCTGTGCACCATGGTTTCAATGGCATAGATCACATCAAAGGTGTTGTCCGCGAACTGGGGCATCTTGCTGTAATCCTGCTTGGTGATGGTAAGATTGGGCAGTGTTTCCTGCATCTTCCCCGGGAAAAGATCCAGCCCTGTGAACGTCGCCCCAGGGAACTGCTTGGCCAGATGCAGGATATTGGCGCCCTGGCCGGACCCCAGTTCCAGCACCATATCCCCGTCCTTGATGAATTTCCCCGCCACATCCGGCTGATAGCTGGCATCCTCCGGCGAGAAGGTCTTGCCATCCTTGGACACATGGAAATGCATATAGCCTGCCTTGGAATGAACCCGGCGATAAGCCGCGTGATTCGTCTTGTAGTAGGCCTCAATATCCTTCACTGCGTTCTTGTCCCCCGTGATGAACTTGTCCAGATCCAGGAACCCCTCCATATGATGTATTTTTTCGGCAATCGTTGCCGGCGTGTTTTTCTTCCCCATGCTCATTCTCCTAACTTGATTTTATTTTTATGGTTTAGCGTCCATTGCCGTAGCGATGAACCACCGTGCCATTCTTCACCCCCGGCGAGCTGAAGCCATGCCCCATGACCTCATTGGCCGACATGATGATTACAAAGGCGTCCGGATCGATGGCGTTGATGATCATCTTCATCTTGGCCACCTGGGTAAGCGTCACCACCACGAACACCACATTGCGTTCCCGGCGGGTAAAGGCTCCCTGCCCATGCAGGAAGGTCACCCCGCGACCCACTTCCATAATGCCCTCAGCGATGGCCTCCGCCTGATTGGATACGATCAAAAGCGCCTTCCGGCTGTTAAAGCCTGCGATAACCTTATCCGTCACCATGGCATTCATAAACATGCAGATCAAGGTGAACATTGCCGGCGCCACGCCGAACATAAAGGCCGCTGCCAGCATCACAAGGCAGTTGAAGCCAAAGATCACGCCCCCCATATTGAAGGAATAGAATTTCTTGGCAATGGCCCCCACGATATCAAAACCGCCGGTACTGCCGTTCATGCGGAAGACAATGCCATAGCCGATGCCATTGAAAACACCACCAAAGATGGCCGCCAGCATATAATCGCTGACCGGAGCGAAATCATTCAACGGCTTGGTGAAATCCAGACAGAAGGAAAAGATGGCCGTACCGATGATCACATCACAGGTATAGCCCTTGCCCAGCAGCCGCCAGGCCGCCCATAACAGCGGAATATTATAGGCAAAGGTCTGGGCACCAATGGGCAGATGCGTCAAGTAGTACACAATCATGGCAATGCCCGTGGCGCCGCCGGTCAAAAGATGGGAAGGCACCCAAAAGAGGTTGATGGAGCAGCTGGCAATCAAACATCCCACTGTGATTCCCATATAGCGCAATAAACGATGCTGCAGCAGCCTGAGCTGAATCATCTGCCCAATCCCTCCAAGCTCACCGTATCATCCTGCGGCAGGGAGGACATATCGATATTCATATGTTCCCCCTCATCATGGTCATATTCCTGCAGCATGGATTCGCCTGCCTCCTGCATGGCCGCCCGCTCTGCCTCGGTCAAGGGCAGGCCCGTAATCCGCAAATCCAGCAGATGCCCATCCTCCGGATCGATTTTCAGCAGCAGATGCTGATGGGGATGATTGTCCCGCTCGTAAATCAGATAATAGGCACCATCCAGAAACTGCCGCTGCTTCTTGCCATAGGTTTTTTCCAGCCAATATTTCGTGGCTCCCTGCCGTACATTATTGCGGGCCACATATTTTTCCATATCTACGGTAAAATCGACCACCTTGCCGTCAGCTACAGCCACACTGGCTTCCGAACGGTCTTCATATACATAGGTCCGGACCTTCACGCCCTGCTTGATGGCCAGCTTATCATACATGGGTTCACCCCATTTGCTCTGCAGGACGCTTTCACTATCGCCGAGCAGCACCCCTTTGCAGGAAAAATCCTCATCCATAACCTTGCCCGCTGCCAGACAAACCGTGCTCATCAGGGCCGCCAACAGCAGGGACAACGCCAGCAGGCGGCTCAACTTCCTTACCATAAGTTCCTCCCGAAATTACCCTGCTCAAAGATCTTGATTTCCCGGCCATCTGCCGTGGTGCCGATGATTTCCAAATCCCGGGTACCCACCATGAAATCCTCATGCACCAACGAATCATTGACACCATGCTGCAGCAGCGTCACGCTGTCCATGTTCTCGCCACCCTCGATACAGGTTGGATAAGCCTTGCCCAAAGCCAGATGGCAGGAAGCATTTTCATCAAACAGGGTATTGTAGAACAGAATCCCGCTCTGGGAAATCGGCGAATCAAAGGGCACCAAAGCCACCTCACCCAGATAGCTTGCCCCTTCATCCGTTTCCAGCAAGCCCTTGAGGATTTCGCCGCCCTTTTCCGCACCGTAATCCACAACCTTGCCATCCTTGAAGGTCAGCTTGAAGCCTTCAATCAGGTTACCGTTGTAGTTCAGCGGCTTGGAAGCCACTACGGTACCATTGACACCGTCTCGCTTCGGCAGGGAGAATACCTCTTCCGTCGGCATATTGGCCACGAAAACCGTGCCCAGCTCTGACTTTTCCGCACCGCCTGACCAGATATGGCCTTCCGGCAGTTCAATGGTCAGATCCGTACCCATGCTGTTCTTATAATGAAGCTTGGTAAACTTCTGCTCATTCAGGAAGGCTGCGGCCTTCTGCAAAAACTCCGTATGCTTTTGCCATTCTTCCACCGTATCCACGCCTTCGCCGATGCGCACCGTCTGGAAAATCGCCTGCCAAAGTTTTTCCACCGCAGCTTCTTCCATATCCTCCGGGAAAACCTTGGCCGCCCAGCCCTTGGTGGGCACAGACACCACGCACCAGGTATTCTTATTGCTCATCAGGCGCTCCCGGTATTCCAGCAACGCTGCGCCGGCCGCCTGATTGGCCAGCTTGAGTTTTTCCGGATCGATATCACTGAAAATCTGCGGATCCCGGGCCGCGATGGAGACAAAGGCCGCCCCCTGCTCTGCATAGCCCTGACAGAACTTCACCCGCCATTCCGGAAATTCCGTGAAGAGTTCCCTCTTGCCATTTTCAAAGCGGATATGAGCCGATAACTCGTCTCCCCAGCTCATAACCACATCATGGGCACCAGCCGCAAAGGCTGCCTTGCTGATTTCCCGGGCAAACTCCGCACACTCAATGGGCGTATTGATGACCAGGATCTGGTCCTTCTGGATATTGACACCGACTCTTACCACTAATTCTGCATATTTCTTCAATAAATCCTGCTGCATCACAAAGCCTCCGTATCAAAACAAAGGGTAACCGGCCCGTCATTGACCGACTCCACCTGCATATCTGCACCGAACTGCCCATGCTCCACCGTCACGCCCAAGTCCCGCAGATCCTGCATGAAGGTCTCATACAAGTCATTGGCCATCGCTGGCGGCGCCGCATGACTGAAACCGGGACGGCGCTTTTTGAGATCTGCATAGAGGGTGAACTGGGAAATCACCAGCATCTTGCCCCCCACCTGATCCAGGCTCAGATTCATTTTCCCGGCATCATCCGAGAAAACCCTTACATTATATATCTTCTCCGCCAGCTTCTGCGCTGACTCTGCCGTATCTTCCGGCCCTACACCCAAAAGCACCAAAAAGCCCTGGTCAATAGCACCGTTCACTTTATCATCAATCACCACGCTGGCAGACTTGACTCGCGTTACCACCGCTCGCACCGGCAAACGCCCCCTTTCAACCTTGTAATCATACCATAATTGCCCTGTAAAATCCACAAAAAGAGCCATATTGACCCGTCAAATTTGACTGGTCAATATGACTTTTGACATTATAACGGCCAGGTGATGTTCTCAGCTCCAACCGGCATTTTGACCTGCGCATTATAGGCCAGGCTCTTGGCCGTGGCCTCTGCCACCTCTTCCGGGGTGGATTCAGGATTGCGCCTGATCTCATAGACGCCATGGGAAGCCTGTTTTATGGCATAGGAATTGGGAGTATGAAGCTGCAGCTCCGTTTTCATCCCGGCAGGGCTCAGCAGTTGCACATTTATGCCCTGATAGAACCTGCCACCCCAGGCATTGTTGAACTTTATGACTTTATATCCGCTTTCCGTGAGCTTATGCATAATCTCCGGCACGCGCCGGCTGTATTCTGCCGGCGCAATGACCAGCGTATAACGCAGGACATCGCTGATTCCCTCAGCCGCCTGTTCCAAAGCGATATTTTCCTGCACCGCATCGGTCAGGATCTTCTGCATAAGGCTGTCTTCTGCTTTCAGCCGGTGCTTCAGCCCTGTGAGGTACACCCCGTCTATCGCCAGATTCCGCATATCCCGGGTAATATCCGGCTCAGCTGCCTCAGCCTCTGCCAACAGGCTATGGGACAGCACCGACATGGCCAGTACCATTACCGCGGTGACACGGAACAGCGAAAGCTTCCACATATGCCAACGCAGATGGTTGCGTCCTACATTCTTGCTAATCTTCTTTATCTGATTCATAGTCTTCCTCCATTGTTACTGCATATCACGGCTTCGAACAATAATGAGTATAACAAAAGAATCTGAAAACACTGTGATTGACTATGAAAACAATCTGTAAGGAAACAGTTATCCGCGGATCTCAATACTCCACACTGTAAAGATACAGACCGCAGGCAGGGGCTGTGGCACTGGCCTGATGCCTGTCCAGACTGGCAAATATCTCGGCAAAACGCTCAAGGCTGATGCGCCCCAGCCCCACATTGGCCACAGTGCCAATGATGTTCCTGACCATATGATAGAGGAAGCCATTGCCATAGATGGTGAATTCCAGCATATCGCCAGGCTTTGCCTCGACTTTGGCTTCATAGATGGTACGCACCGGACTCATAGGGGCACCGCCCGCAGCCCGGAAGGCACTGAAATCGTGTTCGCCCTTGAGCATATCCAAGGCCTGCTGCATCAGCTCCACATTCAACGGACGCCGCTCATACCAAGCATAGCGGGCCGTCAGCGGATTGGGCGTTGTCCCCTGCTGGATGCGATAGATATAGGTCTTGGCCTTGGCGCTATGACGGGCACTGAAATCAAAATCCGCCTCCCAGGCCTCTTTCACCACAATATCATCCGGCAGCAGGCTGTTGACCGCCATGGGCACCTTGTCGATGGGAATGCTCCCATTGGTGAAGAAATTCACCACCTGCCCATAGGCATGGACGCCGGCATCAGTACGGCCTGAGGCCGCCATTTCAATGGTATCGCCAAAGATAACCGCCAGCTTGCGCTCCAGCACATTCTGCACCGCCACTACCGGCGGGCTTTGGCGCTGGAAGCCATGGTAGGCCGTGCCATCATAAGCCACCTTCAGCGCAATATTGCGCCTGCGGGCCTTCATTTCCTCTTTATGTTCACTTTTCATAAATAAAAACTAACTCCTAATCCCACGCTGAGCAGGGCGAAAACCACCATAGCAGTATAATCCAGCCCCGCCAGCTTCATTTCCTTCATGCGGGTACGGCCGGCACCGCCCCGATAACATCTGGCCTCCATGGCCATAGCCAGGTCATCGGCCCGGCGGAAGGCCGACAGAAACAGCGGCACCAATATGGGCACCATATTCTTCAGGCGCGACAGGACACTGCCCGTCACAAAATCTGCCCCCCGCGACTGCTGGGCCTTCATGATCTTATCCGTTTCGCTGATCAGCGTCGGAATGAAGCGCAGAGCAATGGTCATCATCATAGCCAGTTCATGGGCTGGCAAACCAACTTTTTTGAAGGGCGATAACAGGCTTTCCAGGGCATCCGTCAATTTCAGCGGGCTAGTAGTGAAAGTCAGCAAGGTGCTCAGCACAATCAACAGCATCAGCCGCACGCTGATCAAAACGCCCTGCTCCACACCTTCCTGGGTGATGGCAAACTGCCAGACGCGGCAGAGTTCCTTCCCCGGATGGCTGAAGAGATGCAGCACAAAGGTAAAGATGATGATCCACCACAAAGGCTTCAGCGAGCGCAGCACCATGCGCAGGGGCACACCGGAGAACAGAATCAGGGCCAAGGTCACCAGAATCATGATGCCATAGACCGGCGCGCGGGTGAAAACAAAGACCTCCATCAACAGGATAAGCAGCAGCAGGATCTTCACCCGGGCATCCAGCCGATGCAGGAAAGAATCCCCGGGGAAATACTGCCCAATCATGATATTATTCAGCATAGATGGAAAACCTCCCCAAGGGATTTCAGCCCCGCCTCCGGGGTAATCGCCTCCACATTCACCGGCAAACCTGCCTGTTTCAACCGTTCCATAATCTGCATGATCTGCGGCTTTTCCAGCCCTGTTTCCTTTAGCATGCTATCCTGCGCAAAGATTTCCATGGGACTGCCTGCGGCCCGCAGCTTCCCGCCCTGCATCACCACCATCTTATCGGCCATTTTGGCGATGTCTTCCATGCTATGGGACACAAAGACAATGGTGAGTTTCCACTTCTTATGCAGGCGCTGGATTTCAGCCATCAGCTCATCCCGCCCACGGGGATCAAGACCTGCTGCCGGTTCATCGAGTACCAGATACTTTGGCCGCATGGCCAGCACACCGGCCATGGCCACCCGGCGCATCTGACCGCCGCTCAGGGCAAAGGGCGACATATCCTTGAACTTGTGATAGTCCAGCCCCACCAGCTCCATGGCCTGCCGCACTCGTTCCTCGACCTCATTTTCTTCCAACCCCTGATTTTGCGGACCAAAGGCAATATCCTGGGCGATGGTTTCCTCAAACAGCTGGGTTTCCGCATACTGAAAGACCATGCCTACCTGCTGGCGGGCATGCCAGGCCTTGATCTTGCCTTCCTTATCCTTGGCATTGATATTGACACCATCCACCAGCACTTCCCCGGCAGCCGGCGACAGCAGGCCGTTCAGATGCTGTACCAGGGTGGATTTGCCGGAACCGGTATGGCCCGCAATGGCGGTAAAACTGCCTTCCTCAAGAGTCAGTGTCACATCATCCAAAGCCATGCGCTCATAGGGAGTCTTGGGCATATAGATGTATTTTACATTTCTCAGTTCAATGGACATAACGAGCCTCCAGCGCGGCAACCAAATCATCATCCGTCAGGATATTCTGAGGCAGCTGCATACCATGGCGACGCATCTGCCAGGCCATTTCCACCGCCAGCGGTACCGCTAAGCCCAGCTTATGCAGGCGTGGCGCATCGGCAAAGACTTCTGCCGGCGTTCCCTGCTGCACCAGCTGACCATGCTCCATCACCAGCACGCGATCAGCCCGGGCAGCCTCGTCCATAAAATGGGTGATGCACAAAAGCATCAGCCCCCGCTCCCGATGCAGCCGTTCCACGGTGTCCATGACCTCACGACGCCCCTGGGGATCGAGCATGGCCGTGGCCTCATCGAGAATCAGGCACTTCGTATCCATGGCCAAGGCTCCGGCAATGGCCACCCGCTGTTTTTGCCCGCCACTCAGCAAATGAGGGGCAAATTTGCGGAAATCCTCCATGCCCACGGCCTGCAGGGCCATCTCCACCTGCGCCCGGATCTTTGCCGGTTCCATGCCCAGATTTTCCGGGCCAAAGGCCACATCATCTTCCACCACACCGGCAATCAGCTGATTGTCCGGATTCTGGAACACCATGCCCATCTGCCGGCGGATCTGCCAGACTTCCTGGGGGCTGCGGGTATCCATGCCTGCAATCCGGCATGCGCCGCTGGTGGGCAGTAAAAGCCCATTCAAATGCCGGGCCAACGTGGATTTGCCAGAGCCATTGGCTCCCAGGATCGCCACGAATTCCCCAGCTTCAATATGGAAACTCACATCCTGCAGCGCTGTGAACTCCTGTTCCGTCCCCTGCCCGTAGATGTGCGTCAGATTTTCTGCTTCGATAAATGACATTTACTCTTCCTCACGATAGAATCACACAAATTTCATTATACCGCATTTCAAGGATTTTACAAAAAAGAAGTTGTCGCTTATACTAAAGCTGAACAACTTCTTTAGGAAATGGTGATATTATGCAATTGGAAATAGCCGATACCTTTTTCCGCCGCTTCTGCGGTCTGATGCTGCGCAAGAAACTGCCTGCAGGCAAAGGCCTGCTGATTGCCCCCTGCAGCAGCATCCATATGTGCTTTATGCGCTTTGCCATCGATGCGGTCTGGGTGGACAAGGATATGAACATCCTCAAGATCAGCCGCAATGTCAGGCCCTGGATAGGCCTTGCCTGGTGCCCCAAAGCCTGGGGCGTCGTAGAAATGACCGCCGGCGAAGCCGACCGGCTGGGACTTCAGCTTTCCACCAAAATCCCTTTCGAGCGCAATTCTTCCTTGATGGCGGACAACGCCTCATCATCGGGAACCCGCACCGTATGAAGGTGCACACCGCCAGTCACCACCAGCAATGGTGTTGCCTGGCATTTTTTCATCTTGCTGATGAAATTCTTGATATCCCGGCGGCTGGTGAGCAGCAGGTCGCTTTTCAACGGGCCGTAAACGGGATGCTCCACGATCACATCCATGACTGCACCACCGTTATCCACAATGGCATTGAGTTCCGTTTCCATATCCTCGGCCGTATGCTTGCAGATCAGGGTATGCAGCTGCTGACTGTCGTGTTTTTCCTCCTGCAGCATGAAATAGCCCCTTGGCGTGGCATAGATCTTCTGCCCCTCTGCCCGCAATATGCTGATATCGCCAACGATAATCTGACGGCTGACGCCCATTTCCCGGGAAAGTCTCGTCCCTGTCAATGGCTGCACAGCCCCCTGCAGACGCCGCAGGACCTCTGCCCGGCGTTCCTCTGTAGTCATACTCAAATCCTCCCGCAATTTTTATAACAAAAAAGCTGCCTTGCGGCAGCTTAAATTTCAAATGGTGGGCGATAACAGGATCGAACTGCTGACATCCTGCTTGTAAGGCAGGCGCTCTCCCAGCTGAGCTAATCGCCCGAATGGTGACGCGTATGGGATTCGAACCCATGAAGCCGCCGTGAAAGGGCGGTGTCTTAACCACTTGACCAACGCGCCATGGCTCCCCGAGCAGGATTCGAACCTGCGACATATGGATTAACAGTCCACCGTTCTACCGGCTGAACTATCGGGGAATTCCTTGGTGTGTCTCACCAACGAAAATTATTATACGACACTTTTCCGGAGAATGCAACCCCTTTTTTTAACTTTTTTCAAAAAAAGTTTAAATTATTTTTTGTGCCGCCAAAAACACTGCGATTCCACTGTCATTATTGCTGGCAGTTACGGCCTTGGCCACGGCTTTCACATCGTCGGGAGCATTGCCCATGGCCACGCTCATGCCCGTGTATTCCAGCATAGCCAAATCGTTGTAGTTGTCACCAAAGGACAGGGCCTCTGACTTGTCAAAACCATAATGCTGCAGGAGCACGGCAATCCCTGCCGCCTTGGACACCTTGCCATCCATGATTTCCAGCAGGATATCCGAGGAACGGGCCACCTGGAACTGGGGATAATGCTGCTGGAAATACTTCTCCGCCGCCGCACAGTCCGCCGGTTCGGCCATCAGGAGAATCTTATGGGGCAAAATCCCCTGCTTCAATAACGCGTCAAAATCCGCCTGCTCAGCCTGCGCCGAGGTGATGTCCTCCTCTCGCTTAACGCGCGCGTCGGCTTTATCCGTCACATACCAATGATGGGCACTGTAAAAATTCACCGTCACTTTTGGAAAAGCCGCAGCAATATCCCCCAGCAGCTGCCGCACCGGCGCCGCTTCCATAAAATCACTGGCCAGCTCCTGCCCTTCCCGATCCAGCACATAAGCGCCGCTATAACAGATAATCGGCATCTTGATCCCCATATCTTCCGTAATCGGATAAATCGCCTCCGGCATCCGAGCCGATACCAGCACAAAAGGAATATCCTCCGCCACCAGCTTCTTGACCGCATCTTTCGTCTGACTTGTCACTTCATGCTGACTGGTCAGAACCGTACCGTCAATATCGGAAAACACAATCTTCACATTTGACATAATAATCCCCTCCAAGGATATTATGACATATTATGAAGGAATGTGCCAGAGTGAAAAAGACAGTGCCCCTTCTGTAAGAAAATCGACAACAGCCCCTTCCACCACCTGCGGTGGTCCCCTCCCCCCAAGGGGGAGGCTGAGGGCAACTTGCCCTTGCGAAATTTTTATCTCGAAAAAAGAAACGGCTTCGGGGTACTGCATTAGCCAAAGGCTCGTACCTGATAGCCCGCCCCGTCGGGGAGGGGGGACCGCCGCAGGCGGTGGGAGGGGCTCCCAGCTCTCTTTGACATGACAAAGACAACCATAAGCGGTTGGAACTTGAACATGTCATTTACCTTTTTGCAACTTTTCCTTTACCTGCATATCGATATAAGCACATACTTCAGCAAACTTTCGCTTTATATCGCCATTAGTAAACCGCAGTACGCAAACGCCAAGTTTGGCCAATTCTGCTGTCCGCGCCTCGTCATACGCACGATTTTCGGTTTCGTAATGCTGTGCACCATCTATTTCAATAGCCAGTTTCGCCTGATGGCAGTAGAAATCCAAAATGTAGTTCATAAACGGCCTTTGTTTGTAAAATTTGAGCTGGTAGCTTTGCAGGTAGTCGTACCATAGGTGCTTTTCTTCCGGTGTTAGGTTCTTCCTTAGGTTCTTGGCATTTTGTTTGGCTTGGTTGGTGGCGTACATTGTTTTTGCCTCTTTGATACTGTCGCTGCTTTTGCCCCTTCCACCGCTGCGCGGTTCCCCTCCCCCATTGGGGGAGGCTTAAACAACTTGGCTTTATGGAACTTTCTCTCTCGATAGGGAGACTGGGAGGTGGCGTTAGCATGTTAGACCCACGTCATAGCGCAAGACAGCTGCTGCCTGCCACGCGTCTTTTGCCTCGACCCCCAAATCGTGGTAATCAGATTCTGTCTCTCTTCGCATCCTCAGCAATAAGCTCTTCCAGCCGTCCCACGGTCATATCTTTCTCGGAATACACGGTAATGCCATGCTTTTGCAACAGGGCCGTGGTCACGCCCTGCCCTTTGATTTTCTTACCGTCGAAGTTACCGCCATGGATTTTCTTGACGCCGCAGGAGGGGCTGCCTTCTTTGAGGATGGCGACTTTCGCATGGTAGGCTTCGGCAATCTTGAGCACCTTGTCGGCACCGGTCAAGAGGTACTGAGTGGTATCCATGCCGTTCTCGTCCATGGCTTTTGCTTTGCCCGTGAGGACTTTCTTGCCCGTGCCGCCCTGGATTTCCATGGCCGGTCTCGGGCAGGGCAGCATGGCGAAGCATTCGGGGCAGACGGCGATAAAGCGGCCCCGCTCGTTGTATTTTAGCAGCAGATCATGGGTATTGGCTCCCCCGCTGAATTTTACCTTATGGCCTAACAGGCAGGCACTTACCAGAATCATCTTCGATACCCCTTTCTCCCAAACACACACACATTTATACCTAGCTTTTTCGCCAACGACTCCAAAGAATCCTCTTTTAATTCCTGCCCGGCTGCCAAGGGAATCGCTGCGCAGGTTCGTGCATCATCCATGGCATTATGATGCTGGAAATCAATATGCAGATGGGTGCCCACCGTATCCAGCTTATGATTCTCCAAAAATGGCCAGGCCTTGCGGGCAATGGCCACTGTATCGCAGTAAGAAAAATCCGGTGCTGCCAATCCCTCCGTTGCCAGACACGCGCTCAAAACACTCATATCAAAGCGGGCATTATGGGCCACCACAATCCTGCCCTCCAAATGGCTTTTGAGTTCCGGCCAGATTTCGGCAAAGGTCGGCGCATTTTTCGTATCCTGCGGGGTGATGCCATGAATCTGCACATTGAAGTAATTGTACTTATTCATGGGCGGCTGAATCAACGTATAGTAAACGTCCTTCATCTGGCCATCTTCCACGGCAGTGACAGCCACACTGCAGGCCGAATTGCGACAGCCCGTAGCCGTCTCAAAGTCAATGGCGGCAAAGTTCATCATAAATCAATCGTTCCTTCTTCTCTATAAAATATAATTCTTGTAAATATAAATAAAAACGGACAAATCCACCCTGACCTAATGCCAGGGTGGATTCCCCAATTTATATGCTTTTATAATCGCTTATTTACGCTTGCCCTGCAGATACTCGTCAATGGCAGCGGCAGCCTTGCGGCCAGCACCCATGGCGAGGATTACCGTAGCGGCACCCGTGACGATATCGCCACCGGCGAATACGCCCGGCTTGGACGTTGCGCCGGTCTCTTCATCCGCAGCGATATTGCCGCGCTTCGTAATATCGAGGCCCGGCGTGGTCTGGGAGATGATGGGATTCGGGCCCGTGCCGATGGACACGATGACCGTTTCCACTTCCAGATCGAATTCGGAACCGGCAATCGCTACCGGACGGCGGCGGCCGGATTCATCGGGTTCGCCGAGTTCCATCTTGATGCAGCGCATGCTGCTAACCCAGCCGTTCTCATCCCCTAAAATCTCAACCGGGTTGTTGAGGAGCTTGAATTCGATACCCTCTTCTTTTGCATGCTCGACTTCTTCCTTGCGGGCAGGCAGTTCTGCCTCGCTGCGGCGATAGACGATGTAGACCTTCTCAGCACCCAGACGCAGAGCCGTGCGGGCCGCATCCATGGCCACGTTGCCGCCGCCGATAACGGCTACATGCTTGCCGATCTTAATCGGCGTAGCATATTCCGGGAACTTGTAGGCCTTCATGAGGTTGCAGCGGGTCAGGAACTCATTGGCGGAATAAACGCCGCTGAGGCTTTCGCCGGGGATTCCCTGGAAACGGGGCAGACCGGCACCGGTGCCGATGAATACAGCGCTGAAGCCTTCTTCCTCCATGAGCTCATCCACCGTGAACAGGCGGCCGGCTACGGAGTTCAGTTCAAACTTCACGCCCAATTTTTCCAGATTGGCGATTTCCTTCTTGACCACGCCATCCTTCGGCAGACGGAATTCCGGAATGCCATAGGAGAGCACGCCGCCCGCTTTATGCAGAGCCTCAAATACCGTCACCTTATAGCCCTTCTTGGCCAGGTCACCGGCACAGGACAGGCCGGAGGGGCCGGAACCGATGACGGCAACTTTCTGGGCATCATCAGCGTATTCGATGGGCTTCACTTCCTCATTCTTGGCCAGCTGACGGTCAGCTACGAAGCGTTCGAGACGGCCAATGCCAACGGATTCACCCTTTTTCGCCAATACGCAGTATTTCTCACACTGATTTTCCTGGGGGCAGACACGGCCGCAGACTGCGGGCAGGGCGTTGCTTTCCTTGATTTTGGCAATGGCGCCATCAAAATCCCGCTCCTTAATCTTGCCGATGAATTCGGGAATGTCAACGGACACGGGGCAGCCCTTGCGGCACTGAGGCACCTTGCAGTGCAGGCAGCGTTCTGCTTCGGCTACTGCCGTTTCCTCATCGTAGCCCAAAGCCACTTCGTCAAAGTTATGGGCGCGGACCTTCGGGTCCTGCACCGGCATTTCATGTTTCTTCAAAGACAGAGCCATCGTTTATTTCCTCCCCAAACCAATGCGGCAAATATGATCTTTTTCCTCGGCCTCCATGTCGCGATACATGCGCTGGCGGCTCATGAGTTCAGGGAAATCCACCTTGTGACCGTCAAATTCCGGACCATCCACGCAGGCAAATTTCGTTTCATCACCTACGGTTACGCGGCAGCCGCCGCACATGCCCGTGCCGTCTACCATGATGGGGTTCAGGCTCACAACCGTCGGAATGCCCATGTCACGGGTAGCATCAGCCACGCTCTTCATCATGATGACCGGGCCGATAGCCGTGATCTGGGCAATCTTCTCGCCGCGGTCCACCAGTTCCTGCACGGCATAGGTAACAAAGCCCTTGATGCCGCGGGAACCATCGTCGGTGGTAATCAGGATTTCATCGGTGACTTCGGACATTTCCTTTTCCATAATCAAGATGTCTTTCGTCTTGGCGCCCATGATGGCGATGACCTTGTTGCCTGCTTCCTTCATGGCGCGGGCAATGGGGAATGTGGGCGCAACGCCGATACCGCCGCCTACCACAACCACGGTACCATCAAACTTCTTGACTTCCGAGGGCTGGCCCAGAGGACCGGCAAAGTCCACGATGCTGTCGCCGGCTTCCTTGGCAGCCAGCGCCATGGTGGAGGCACCGATTACCTGGAACACGATGTTGATGATGCCTTTTTCGCGGTCAAAGTTGGCGATGGTCAGAGGAATGCGCTCACCTTCCTCATCCACACGCAGAATGATAAACTGACCGGCAAGACACTTCTTGGCCACGCGTGGGGCTTCGATATCCATGGAGAAGACGCTGGGGGACAGCTCTTCCTTTTTCAGAATCTTAAACATGATTCACTCTCCTAAATACACACATAATCTCAGGCAAGTACGCCTGCCAAATACGCTTCCAAATCGGTCCTGATGGGCATCAGATACACATTGGCATCTTCCTTGTCTGCCATCTCCATGACCTGACGGGAAAAATCCACGCTCCACTCAAGGGTAGGCTGGAACTTCTTCGGGAACACCACGTTGTTCTTGCGCTCCCAATAGCTCTGGGAAGCGGCGGTGACCACAGGGGACACGCCCCAGTAGACCTCAAGGCCATCCAGCATATCCATATACATTTCCAGCATACGCATATCGAAGAAGGGCTGGGTAAAGAACCCGGCGGCACCGGCCTGTACCTTACGGCGGGTGCGATAGAGCTCATGGCGCATGGAAGATCTGTACTGGTCAATGCCCGCATAGACCTTGACCTCCGGCATCTCCTCCCGGAACTTGCGGATGACATCCGTGGATTCCGTGGGATAAACCTCGTGGGTCATGCGCTGGGGCGGATCGCCCTGCACCACCAGCACTTCCTTGATGCCCTTTTCCCGCAGATAATCCTTCATGGGCAGCTCTTTGTCGAGATCGATATCCATGGCACGGATATGGGGCATGGACATGGCAAAATACTCCTGAGCAATTGCCGAACCTTCCCAGCTGCGGGTGTCAAACCGCAGTAAGTCAGGGATATTGATGACATCAATCTTGCCTTCATACTGCTTCAGGAGCTGTAATTCGCCGCGCAAAGTCTCCTCGTCGCGGGGAATCAGCTCCACGGATACTCGTTTCATAGGCTGCCTCCAGACTGTTTGTTAATCTGTAAAGATAATAAGCTACACGAATACTATTGTAAAGTTTTTCTTATGAAAATGCAAGCAAAACCACCAAACAGCGTGAAGGAAAACTCCCCCTGCAAAGCGAATAAATGCAGTGATAATGTTTTTAGAGGAGGCAGGAAACATCATGGGGAAAATCGATATTGCCAAAGGTCAGTTCTTCCATCGCAAAGGCGATGAAGTCAAGGATATCGCCCTTATCCTCAAAGGCAGTTTTACCCTCAATGGCGATGCTGATATCAGCTTCACGGCCCACAACGGCGCCATTATCGGTGCCTTTTACCAAAGCGGCGATAAATATCACTACGACTATCAGGCAGCTGAGGACTGCACCCTCTTTGTCTATGACTACAATGACGAAGACGATCTGAGTTCTGCCATCAGTGCCACCCCCGCCATTGCCCCGGTTATGGCCACGGCCAGCATTGCTTTGCTGAACAATATGCTGGAAACCCTTGACGTTCTCTACGATGATGCCATAAATCTTTGTGAAGGCCTGAAAAATGATTACTGTGATTACAAAAATATCTGCACTACCCTGATGATTCCTCCCCAGAAATTCGATCATGTCAATGACCTGCTGCCACCGGGAAAGCCTGCCATGCTTACCGGCTGGCAAACTGCCCTCTGCCATGCCTTTCAGGAAAAGAATGACCTGCTACGCAAGGAATGCTATCCTGCCGATGTAAATTTCTGCATTGGCGCCGTCATGCTGGCCTCCCAGCTGGCTCAGCAGATCCATCCCCAGCTGGACTTTATCACGGGTTTCATCAAGGATGCCAAAGCCTTCACCAACGACTTTACCAGCGAATACCGCTGCCAAAAATCGAAGCTGGATGAAGCGCAGCGACAGGAAGCTATGGAAGCCGGCAGCGGCAATATCCCCAAGATTGAAAATGCCCTCCATACGATTCTGGCCTTTGCCGGACTGGGGCACGAACTCGACGAGGTCATGGCCAAGGATATCCGCGCCTTTATGAAAGCCCCGGACAAGACGGAAAAATCTGCGGAGATGCGCCGTCTGCGGGGCGATATCACCAAGAACTTCTTCACCATTTATGAAGCTGCCTTCTTCAAGAGCCTCGAAGCCGATACGATTCCGGCAGAAGTGAAGATGTTTTTCCTCTTTGGCTTCATCGACGAGGAACTGGCCGGCGAGGAAAACACCGCCACCCTCTATCGTCATGCGGTCCTTTGGGAAGATGACAAGAACGGCATGGTCATCCCCGCTTATGACTGGCTGAAAAAAATCTATCTGGGCGAAGTTCCCCCTTCCAAGGATGAATTCGACAATGACTGGCCCGACCATCTGAAAGAGGAAGTGCGGCAGGGCAATCTGAAGCAGGCTGAGGCCGATAACATGCTGGAGGATACCACGGCCATGGTGCGCTTCGAGCTGCAGAGCATGATTGCCAGCGCCAATAAGATGACCTATGGCAGCATCTTCTCCTACATCCCCGCCTTCTATGCCCAGGTTGTCTCCCGGCCACTGGATACCTGTCTGTCCACCGCGGTAAAAATCACCAAAGCCCTCAATCATATCCGCTCCATCGACTACAGCTGCTTCTACCGCCCGGCCTATGCCTCCTATCCGGAACTGAAGATCAACCGCTTCGACTACAATAAAGAGGTTTTGCCCTATATCATCCTGATGCCCAACTATGGCAGCCGCGGCCTCATGTGGCAGGAAATCGAAGGCCGCCGGCGCACCACACCCTCCCATATGGTACTTTCCATCTTCCATTCCGAAGATATCGAATCCACCCTGATCAAGATGTGTGCCCAATTCCGTTGGGAGATGTGCAAACGCATTCAGGGCGTGCGCTACAGCGATGTCACCGAGCCTTCCCTGACTGCCGAATACTGCAACTACCTGCAGTTCTACAAGAAAAACTCCACCCTGTCTGCCGATATGAAGGAAAAGGTCAAAGGAGCACTCAAACGCTGGGGCAACAGTTACAGCAAGGTCTTTGCCGCCGAATACGAGCAGTTTGTCAAAAATGAATCCGAAGGACTGCCACGCCTCAACAAAGTGGCCCGGGAGATCCTTTTCAAATACTGCACCTTTGGCCGTGAATACCGGGATGCTCTGTCCATCAATCCCCAGTACAAGCCGCTGATTGACCGTTGGAATATCGCCCATGATGACAAAGTCCGTACCCTGGATCTCTTCGCCCGCAGGATTCTCGGACAGGTAAAGGAGCTGCCGGAAGAAGTGCAGTTGGAAAAAGATTTCCTGAAATTGTAAAACAACTCACAGACAGCAAATCATAAAAGTCCGTGATGAACATTCCTTAAACGCTCAACGTAAGGAAAAGTTATCACGGACTTTTTACATTGTATCTGTTTTAGAATCCCGCCGTCTTATTCTCCACCATGCGGAAGAGTTCGGATTCTTCGGGAATCTGGGTGTAGTTCAGGATGGTCTTGTGCAGGCCTTTTTCCTGAATGGTATCCTGTACCTCCTGCGCCTCTTTGTCGCCAGCATAGTCGAAGTGGAACGCAGCGCCAATAACGGTAGCCAGGGCCGCAGGTTTCTGCCCTTGGGCCAGCAGCTGGGAGGCAGGGCTTACAAGTCTGTCCTTGGCGCCCAATTTGCGCTTGGGGCCACGGGCCACCCGCGTCACTTCGTCGCTCAGATGGGGATTGCGGAAGCGGTTTTCCGTGGTCTTGATGTATTCCTCATGCTTCTGCGGATCAAAACCGAATTTATGCACCAGCAGGTCGCCGGTTTCCTGCCAGACCTTACGGGCCATATCCACGATGCTCTTGTCCTGCATGGCGCTGTAGATATCCTTGATCCCCTTGCGATAGGCCAGATAGGCAATGGAGGCATGGCCCGTGTTGACGGTGAAGAGTTTGCGCTCGATATAAGCTTCGAGGTTCTCCACCCAGGTGAGGCCCTCAATCCGGGGCGGTTCACCCTTGGCCTGGGTCACATTGGCATCCCATTCGGCATAGGGTTCCACCTGTACCAGCAGGGGATCATCGTTTTTCTGCAGGGGCACAATCCGGTCTACTGCCGCATCGGGGAAGCCGATATACTCTGCCACCGCTGCTTTTGCCTCTGCCGGCAGATTTTCCTCCACAAAACCTTTGAGCACCGTAGAGCCGCCCACCATGTTCTCACAGGCGATGACATTGAGGGGCTCGTGATTATGCTTAACCCGTTCTGCCAGACCTGCGGCCAGGTTCGGGGCAATGAATTTCAGGATGTTGGGGCCGATGGCCGTGGTGATGATATCGGCTTCGCCAATGGCTTGGATGAGTTCTTCCGGATGCTCGGCGCTGTTGATGGCCCGCACATGTTCCACATGGATGATTTCCGGCTGGTCGCCCACAATCTTGATATCATAAGCGCGGCGCTCATTGATAAGATCCACCAGTTCCTTATTCACATCAACGAAGGTTACCTCATAACCAGAACGGACTAAAAGTTCCCCGATAAAGCCTCTGCCGATATTGCCTGCACCAAAATGAATTGCCTTTTTCATGATATTTACCTCCAAAATTCGTCAAAAAAATTGTCCCTTTTCCCCAGGATAGACTCCTGCCAGGAAAAGGGACATGTTTATTTATTTGTCAGTTTGCCAACGCAAAGCGCTCGTAGAGAACATTTGCGTCTTTTGTCTTGTAGAGCTGTTCCAGCTCCTCATCACTGCATTCATCCATGGTGGCGGCGATATTGGCCAGGATGGAGAGATGATCGTTGTCCTTGCCGGCAATGCCCACGAGGATATGGGCGGTGTCGTTGCCGAACTTAATGCCTTCAGGATACTGGAGCACCACGATACCGGACTGACGGATGGAGTCCTTGACAGCGGCTTCGCCATGGGGAATGGCAATGCCTTTGCCCACATAGGTGCTGATATCGGCTTCGCGTTTGAGCATGCCTTCGATGTAACCTTCGTCCACAAAGCCTGCTTTAACCAGAGCTTTGCCGGCGGCGGTGATAGCTTCTTCCTTGCTCACGCTTTTAAGGCCGAGCTGGATATTCGTGAGGTCCAAAACGTGTTTTTCGCGGGAACCGGACTGACCGGCAGCCATTACGCCGTCCATCTTGTTTTCGGAAAGGCGGGCGATAATCTGCTCAAACACATCATTCTGCGTGAAGTTGCGCACAAGGATATGTTCAGCCTGCGGCGAATCTTCCATGGCACGCTGTGCCAGTTTTTCATGGGTGACGACAATCTGCGCCTCCTTGGGGATATTGCCGATGGCGGCGTTGGTTACGGAGATATGCGTGTAACCTGCATTGCGCAGTTTCTTGCGCAGGCTGGCAGCACCGAGAGCGCTGGAGCCCATGCCGGCATCACAGGCATAAACGATATTCTGCAGTTCGCTGCCGCTGATGCGTACAGCACTTACGGCTACCTGACCACGCTGTTTGCGTTCCTGCATAGCGGCTTTTGCTTCTTCGAGGGATTCGCCGCTTTCTTCTGTGGCGGAAACTTTAATGAATACCGAGGCTACGGCACAAGAAACCACCGTGGCTACGAGGAAGTCTGCCATGTTCGCGATAAAAGCACCTTTCGGCGTCATGGCGAGCACGGCGATAATGGACCCCGGAGAGGACGGAGCGATAAGGCCGCCGCCTAAGAGCTGCAGTGTTGCTACACCAGCCATACCGCCGGCGATAACGGCAATCAGGAGAATCGGCTTCATGAGGACATAGGGGAAGTAAATTTCATGGATACCGCCGAGGAGGTGAATAATCATCGCACCGGGGGTGGAATCTTTGGCCATGCCTTTGCCGAAGAACCAGTAAGCCAGCAGTACGCCAAGGCCGGGGCCGGGATTTGCTTCGAGCAGGAAGAACATGGACTTGCCAAATTCTTCGGCCTGCTGAATCCCCAGCGGTGAGAGCACGCCATGATTGATGGCGTTGTTGAGGAAGAGTATCTTCGCCGGTTCAATGATAACGGATGCCAGCGGCAAAAGACCTGCTGCCACAATGCCTTCTACGCCAGAGCGCAGCACGCCATTAGCAGCCAGCACCACGGGGCCGACGCCGACAAAGGCGAGCACGGCCAAGACACCGCCTAAGATACCTGCCGAGAAGTTATTGACGAGCATTTCAAAGCCCGTGGGAATCTTGTCCTCGATGACGGCATCAAATTTCTTCATCAGGTAGCCAGCCAGTGGGCCCATAATCATGGCACCCAGGAACATGGGAATGTCGGCACCGGCGATAACGCCCGCCGTGGCAATGGTACCGACCACGCCGCCGCGATGTTTATAGACAGCCGCACCGCCGCTATAACCTAAGAGCAGGGGAATGAGCCATTTGCTCATGGGGCCGCCCACCTGCGCTAAGTATTCATTGGGCAACCAGCCCGTGGGAATAAAGAGCGCCGTCAAAAAGCCCCAGGCGATAAATGCACCAATGTTCGGCAAAACCATACCGGACAAAAACCGGCCAAATTTCTGCATGGCTTCCTGAAAGTTGAAGCCCTTGGCAGAAGCTGTCGCTGTACTCATGGATTACCCCTCCATCAATTCCTTGTATTTCTTGGCATGAAATTCCTGGAATATGCGGACCAATTCCTCGTGAATCAGCCGCTTGTTCCCTTCATGCAACACTTCGATAAAGCCCCACCGCTCCAACAGGATGGCGGATATATAACCAATTGTCTCTAATTCATACGCACTACATTCCTTCGGTGCCACCATCACCGCCGCCGTGCGGATCCGCTCCGTCGGTTCAGCGGGATAGAAGAAGAATTCTCCCATATGCACGATGCCAAAGTGAATGCTCTGTATGTGATTGCTGCGGCAGTGCAGCAGGATCAGATGATTGCCACTGACTGCCGTGCTGCCCTTGTCCTCCCGGGCCAGCAAATCCCGGGCAATAGCTGCCGCTGCAGCTTTTTCCTCGCTGATCTGCCTGCCTGCGAGCTGGGCAACACCCTGCACCGTCATGGATTCTGCATCTTCCGCGAAGAAAAATCCATCCAGCAGGGTAAGGATGCTCTGCTCGTAAGCGGACAAGATCCGCAGGGCCTCCACAAAAGGCAAGCGCTTTGTGCCCTTTGGCTGTTTCTCTGCTACGCTGCCTGCGCTGTTATCCAGCAACGCATCGATCTTTTCCTGATCGTCAGGACTCAGCAGCGCGCTTACCACCACCACCGGCAGCGGCATATGCCGGACCGGCACGGTGGCAATGATGAAATCAGCCTCGTGGCTGGCGAAGTATTCCGGCGTGAGCTGCAATGTCGATACCATATCATGGACGATAAGGTTATCATACATCTGCCGCAGACGGCTGGCCAGCAGGCGGCTCGTCCCCATGCCCGTAGGACAGGCCACGATGACCCGCCGCTCCAGCTTTTTGAGCGTCTGGGTATCATTGAGCGCCGCCCCGAGATGCATGGCGATGTAAGCAATTTCCTCTTCCGGGAAAACGACTTCTAATTCCTGCTCAATCTCCCTCACCGAACCAGCCGCCAGCTGCATCAGTTCCGGATACTCCTGATTCATCTCTCCCAGCAGGGGATTGCGAATCGGCATCCCCATTTTCAGCCTGCTGATGGACGGGCCCAAATGATTGACCAGCCCCGTCAGCAAAGCAGAATTGCGATATAATTTCTGACCACTGAGCCGCTCTGCCGCGCCCATGATCGCCTTGGCCATGCGCACCAGATGGAAATTGTCCAGTGATGCGGGCATGCCCTGCGGCTGGTAACGGCTGCGGGCTCCCAGGATATGCATGGCAATATAGCCTGTTTCTGCCATATTGATTTCAATGGCAAATTCCTGCGCTATTCGCTCCCCCAGCTCCCTTGCCAATGCAAATTCCCGTTTTTGCTGCAATTCCTGCAGCACTTCCGGCGCCAGGTTGATGGGCTCATGACGGCGGATACGCTGTACTGCCAGTGCCAGATGCACCAACAGCCCCACAAATGCCTGGTCGGAAAGTTTTTCCTTCAGACCCTTTTCGGTCTGGCGGATCAAGCGTTCCAAACGCTGGATGATTTCTTTATCTACCAGTTCCAGTAGGTATGAGGAAGCCTTGTCTGCTGCCTGCTCATCTTCGGTGAGATTGGCCTGCACCAGCTGCAAAAGCTGAGCCTCGCCTACATGTTCATAAATATACGTTACGATTGCCTGCCGGATATCCTGTTCCCGGCCCTCGATATAGACACCCAGCCCCGGCTTGCGGACAAGTTTCAGCCCATGTCCCTTAAACCAGCCTTCCAGCTTGTCCAGATCGTTGCTGATGGTGCCATCGGTCACGCCCAAGAGTGATGCGAGGGCAAAGAGCTTTACCGGCTCTTGATTGGGAAGCAGCTGGCTCACGATGATCGAGCGCCGCTCCTCCGGAGAAAAAGTTCTGTCATTCACCTGCCCCAAGAATTCCCTGAGCGAAGCCTGGGCCTCGGCGCCGCCGTCAATCTGGTAGCCCGCCCCCTTCTTTTTGTTCAGGTTCAGGCCGTATGATTTCAATGCTTCCGCCACGGCCGGCAGTTCCCGGGAAACCGTCTTCGTGCTGACGCCCAGCTTTTCCGCCAGTTCCGCCGCACTCTGACCGCCGGATTTCCCCTCGGTCAGCATCTTCAATATTGCTGTCGTTCGCTCACGCAGATTCATCTTCACTTTGCCTCCTATGATCACTCAGAAGCGTATCGAAACCGTTTTGTTTTCCTCTTGTTTCGATGGTTTTATTATAAGGTTTATTCTGGTTTTATACAAGTCAAAGACATTCAATCTTGTCCCGGACAAAAATGGACAAAAATAAAGAATGACGCCATTGCCAAAATACCAGGGATGCTATAAAATAGAACAATCATTATTTATAAAGGAGTCTCTAACCTCTATGACCAATAGCGAAAACGAATGGGACAAGCTGCTGCATATCAGGACCACCGGGCGGGATGATACCATCTCCGACCTCACCCGGTATCCCTATGAGCCAACGGATTACAACGTCCTCGAACAATTGGCCGGCAGCGGCTATATCAGCAGGGAGAATACCGTCGTGGACTATGGCTGCGGCAAGGGCCGTGTCAGCTTCTTTCTGAGCAGCCAGACCAAATGCCATACCATCGGCATCGAATACAATCCCCGCCTCTATGCGCGGGCCTGCAGCAATCAGGAAACCGCCCCTCGCGGCAACCGCGTCACGCTCCTCCAAACCGACGCCATGGACTTTGTCGTCCCTGCAAAAGTTGACCGCTGCTTCTTCTTCAATCCCTTCTCCGTGGAAATCCTGCGCACCGTACTGGAGAATCTGCAAAAATCCTGCCAGGAGTCCCCCCGGGAAATCCTGCTGATCTTCTACTATCCCTCCCCCTCCTACACGGAATACCTCGCTACCGTTTCCCATCTGACACTGATTGATACCATTGCCTGCCGTCCCCAGGGAAAATACGGGGACACCAGGGAAAAGCTGCTGATATTCCGTCTGGCCTGCGCTTAATATTTTATATGCCAAAAGAGAGAACCAACCAATTGGTCAGTTCTCTCTTTTTGTATATGGAATTATGCTTCTACCGTATCGGTTTCCGCCGTTTCTTCAACAGCTTCTTCTACCGGTTTCGGATCGTTATCCACAATCTTGAGGTTGCGGTAACGGCTCATACCCGTACCAGCCGGAATCAGCTTACCGATGATAACATTTTCCTTGAGGCCGATAAGCGGATCAACCTTGCCCTTGATGGCGGCATCCGTGAGTACACGGGTGGTTTCCTGGAAGGAAGCAGCCGACATGAAGGAATCGGTGGCCAGAGATGCCTTGGTGATACCGAGGAGGATCGGTTTGGCCACAGCGGGTTCGCCGTTTTCCTCGATAGCCTTGGTGTTGGCCGTCTCGAACTGGTTGATGTCGATGTACTCGCCAGGCAGGAAGTCCGTGCTGCCGGATTCTTCAATCTTGACCTTATGGAGCATCTGACGAACCATGACTTCGATATGCTTATCGTTGATCTCAACGCCCTGGGACTTATACACTTTCTGTACTTCGTATACCAGATAGCGCTGGGTTGCCTGCAGGCCGCAAACCCGAAGGATATCATGCGGATTGATGGAACCTTCCGTGAGCTTGTCACCCGGCTTCAGATGCATGCCCTGCTTGGCAGCCATACGGGCGCCATAGGGGATTGCATATTCGCGGGCTTCGCCTTCGTCCGGAACAATCGTGACCTTGCGCATGCCCTTACCGGAATCTTCCACTTCAGCACGGCCTTCGATCTCAGCGATGATGGCATGGTGCTTCGGCTTACGTGCTTCGAACAATTCTTCGACACGGGGAAGGCCCTGGGTGATATCGTCACCGGCAACGCCGCCGGAGTGGAACGTACGCATGGTGAGCTGTGTACCCGGTTCACCGATGGACTGAGCTGCGATGATACCAACTGCTTCACCGATTTCAACCTCTGCCTGATTAGCCAGGTCGCGGCCATAGCACTTGATGCAGACGCCGAACTGGGACTTACAGGTCAGCACGCTGCGGATGGATACGCGGTCACGTACCTTTTCGATGCGCTTAGCCAGCTCTTCATCCACCGTATCGTTGATGGAAGCAATGCGCTCGCCCGTAGCCGGGTCATCGATATTTTCAGCCAGCACGCGACCCACGATACGTTCAGCCAGGGATTCGATGATACCATCGCCTTCCTTGATGGCTTCGACTTCAATACCACGGACATTGTTGTTGCGCACGCGGATTTCCTTGGCATCAGATGCCAGGATCGTATCGATGAGCTCAGCCGTAAGCTTCGTGCCGGCAGCCACAACTACGTTGTTTGCAGAATCTACCACATCGCGGGTAATTTCCTTGCCGCTCATTTCGTGAACCATGGAATCCTTAGCCTTGACACGGGCAGCCTCGTCCGGCTCGCCCAGCGTGATGGCTTCGGTAATCATGGCATTGCTGATAGCAGCTTCGGATGCCAGGGAGGAACCACGGACCATGATCTCGCGGATTTCCTTTTCGCCAATGACGGCCAGCTTCTCTTCGTCGAGGATGGTATCCCGGGCAAAGAGGACTTCCTTCGTCTCCGGATCGAAGACATCGGCACCCAGCAGACGGCCCATCAGGCTGTCATTGAGGATTTCCAGTGCGTCGAAGGTGGACTCGGCCAGTCTTGCACGAGCCTGTACCAGGTTCAGCGTGGAAATATCGCAGTCTTCTTCACGGACGATGACATCCTGTGCCACGTCAACCAGACGACGCGTGAGGTAACCGGAGTCAGCCGTACGCAGTGCCGTATCGGCCAGACCTTTACGGGCACCATGGGAAGAAATAAAGTAATCGGATACGGACAGGCCTTCACGGAAGTTGGCCGTGATCGGCAGGTCGATGATCTTACCGGACGGATCAGCCATGAGACCGCGCATACCGGCCAGCTGACGCATCTGCTGTTTGTTACCGCGGGCACCGGAGTCAGCCATCATGAAGATGGGGTTGAAGGCGTCCATGTTGTCCATCATGGCGTCAGCCACGTCATCGGTGGCCTTGGACCAGAGGTCAACAACCTTGTGGTAACGTTCTTCCTCGGTAATCAGACCGCGGTCATAACGACGCTCAACCTTGTTGACGATCTGCTGCGTATCGTTGATGATGGTCTTCTTCTTCGGCGGCACGATAACGTCAGAGATAGCAACGGTCATACCGGCTACGCAGGCGTAGTGATAACCGAGGTTCTTGACATCATCGATGACATGAGCCGTTTCCGTGGCACCAAAGGCGTTGTAGCACTTGGCAACCAGCTTACCCAGCTCTTTCTTATTCATGAGCACGCCCAGGCACCACTGGTCGGACTCTTTATCTTTGTAGTAGTAACGGATTTCCTGCGGCAGGATCTCGTTGAAGATCATGCGGCCCAGGGAGGTCTTGACGAGGCCATAACCTTCGATGCGGCACTGGATAGCAGCCTGCAGGTCGAGGTCATGCTGCTGGTAAGCCAGCAGTGCTTCGGCAATACCCGTGAGGACTTTGCCTTCGCCCTTGGCCCCGGGACGGATATTCGTCAGGTAGTAGGAACCCAGAACCATATCCTGCGACGGAACGATGATAGGCTTACCATCTTTCGGTGCCAGGATGTGGTTGGCAGCCAGCATCAGGATGCGGGCCTCCGTCTGTGCTTCGGAGGACAGCGGCAGATGGATAGCCATCTGGTCACCGTCGAAGTCAGCGTTGTATGCCGTACAAGCCAGCGGATGCAGCTTCAGGGCACGGCCTTCGGTGAGTACCGGCTCGAATGCCTGGATACCCAGACGATGCAGCGTCGGGGCACGGTTCAGGAGAACCGGATGCTCTTTGATAACGCCTTCAAGAACGTCCCAAACCTCAGGTTTAGCACGTTCCACCATGCGTTTGGCGGATTTGATGTTATGCGCAGAACCGGAAGCAACCAGCTTCTTCATAACGAAGGGCTTGAAGAGCTCCAGCGCCATTTCCTTCGGCAGACCGCACTGATGCAGTTTCAGTTCCGGGCCGACAACGATAACGGAACGACCGGAGTAGTCAACGCGCTTACCGAGCAGGTTCTGACGGAAACGGCCCTGCTTACCTTTCAGCATATCGGAAAGGGATTTGAGTGGGCGGTTGCCCGGGCCCGTAACTGGACGGCCGCGGCGGCCGTTATCGATCAGGGCATCGACAGCTTCCTGCAGCATGCGCTTCTCGTTGCGCACGATGATGTCCGGCGCACCGAGATCTAAGAGTCTCTTCAGGCGGTTGTTACGGTTGATCACACGGCGATACAGGTCGTTGAGGTCGGACGTTGCGAAACGGCCGCCATCGAGCTGTACCATCGGGCGCAGTTCCGGCGGAATGACCGGAACGACATCCATGATCATCCAGGACGGCTTGTTGCCGGATTTGCGGAATGCTTCCACAACTTCCAGACGGCGGATAGCACGAATTTTCTTCTGGCCGGAAGCCGTGCGGACTTCCTTGCGCAGAACTTCGCTCATGCGTTCCAGATCAAGCTCGTCGAGGAGTTCTTTGATGGCTTCGGCACCCATGCCAACACGGAAGGTGTTGCCATATTTTTCCAAAGCATCGTGGTATTCCTTTTCGGAGAGCAGGCTCTTCTTCGTGAGGTCCGTGTTTTCCCCGGAATCCAGCACGATGTAGTACGCGAAGTACAGAACCTTTTCCAGCGCGCGCGGGCTGATGTCGAGGATCAGGCCCATGCGGCTCGGAATGCCCTTGAAATACCAAATATGTGAAACCGGCGCAGCCAGTTCGATATGTCCCATGCGCTCGCGGCGGACTTTTGCGCGAGTTACTTCGACACCGCAGCGGTCGCAGACAATGCCCTTATAGCGGATACGCTTGTACTTACCGCAATGGCATTCCCAGTCACGGGTCGGGCCAAAGATACGCTCGCAGAACAGACCATCGCGCTCAGGTTTGAGGGTACGATAGTTGATGGTCTCCGGCTTCTTGACCTCACCGTAGGACCACTCGCGGATTTTGTCCGGAGAGGCCAGACCGATGCGCATCGAATCAAAATTATTTACATCCAGCAAAGAGATGACACTCCCTTCTTATTCCTCACCATTATCCGCATCTTCTGCACCCGGCTCTACGATAGAACCAAGGCTGCCGATATCGGCAATGATGTCGTCCGGCTTCTCATCATCAGAGGGTGCCCCTTCATCATAGGAGTCCTCTGCTTTCGGTGCAGCTGCACCTTCCTGGCTGGGATCTACGCCCGCCACATCAAAGTCAAGTTTCTTGGCCGTCTCGTTGATATCTTCATCATCCTCATCCTGCAAGGAGATTTCCTTGGCATCTTCGTTGAGGACCTTGATATCCAGACCAATGGACTGCAGTTCCTTAATAAGTACCTTGAAGGATTCAGGCACACCCGGTTCGGGGATGTTCTCACCCTTGACGATGGCTTCGTACGCTTTGACACGGCCGACCACATCATCGGACTTGACCGTCAGGATTTCCTGCAGGGTATAAGCAGCGCCGTATGCTTCCAGCGCCCAAACTTCCATTTCGCCGAAACGCTGACCGCCGAACTGAGCTTTACCACCCAGCGGCTGCTGCGTAACGAGGGAGTACGGGCCGGTAGAACGGGCATGAATCTTATCGGCAACCAGATGATGCAGCTTGAGGAAGTACGTGCAGCCAACGGTTACGCGGTTTTCGAACGGTTCACCGGTACGACCATCGTAGAGCACCGTCTTGGCATCGTCAGCCAGACCGGCAGCGCGGATGGTACCGAATACAGCTTCGTCGCTCGCACCGTCGAAGACTGGCGTTGCAATGTGCAGACCAGCCACATCCGGAATTGGCATGCCATTCTTGTCAAAGTCATAACCTGCTTCACGCAGACGGGCTTCCACGGTGGGATCGCCATCCTTGATCTGCTGGCCCAGTACCTTGACGGCCATACCCAGATGCGCTTCGAGAATCTGACCGATGTTCATTCGGGACGGCACGCCCAACGGGTTCAGCACGATATCAACCGGCGTACCATCGGGCAGGAACGGCATATCTTCCTGACGCATGATGCGGGAAACGACACCCTTGTTACCATGACGACCTGCCATCTTATCGCCGACGCTGATCTTACGCTTCTGAGCGATGTAGACGCGCACGAGGCGATTTACGCCAGGCGGCAGTTCGTCGTTGTTGTCGCGGCAGAAGATCTTGACATCCACAATCTTGCCCTGTTCACCATGCGGCACACGCAGGGAAGTATCACGGACTTCGCGGGCCTTCTCACCGAAGATGGCGCGCAGCAGGCGTTCTTCAGCGGTCAGTTCCGTCTCGCCCTTCGGCGTTACTTTACCAACAAGGATATCGCCAGGACGCACGTCAGCACCAATGCGGATGATACCTTCATCATCGAGGTCTTTGAGTGCTTCTTCGGCAACATTGGGGATATCACGGGTGATTTCCTCAGGGCCGAGTTTCGTATCACGGGCATCGCATTCGTATTCTTCGATATGGATGGACGTGTAGAGGTCACGTTTTACGAGGTTTTCAGACAGCAGTACGGCGTCCTCGTAGTTGTAACCTTCCCAAGGCATGTAGGCAACAACGATGTTGTAACCCAGTGCCAGTTCGCCATGGTCCGTAGCCGGGCCGTCAGCGATGGGCTGTTTTTCCACCACTTCATCGCCCTTGTAGACGATAGGAATCTGGTTGATGCAGGTTCCCTGGTTGGAACGGATGAATTTCTGTAATTTATAATGGTCAAGCTCGCCATTCTTCGTGCGGACATCGATGTAATCAGCCGTTACATTCTCAACCACACCGGCACGTTTGGCCAGGATCATGACGCCGGAGTCGCAGGCTGCCTTGTATTCCATACCGGTACCAACGAGCGGTGCCTGCGTACGGAGCAGAGGTACAGCCTGACGCTGCATGTTCGCACCCATCAGGGCACGGTTCGCATCGTCGTTTTCGAGGAATGGGATCATCGCCGTAGCGATGGAGAACACCTGACGCGGGCTCACGTCCATGTAGTCAACGGTTTCACGGGCATGCAGACCAGTTTCCTCGTTGTAACGAGCCGTTACACGGGGATTCACGAACCATTCGTTTTCGTCCAGCGGTTCGTTGGCCTGTGCGATTACAAGCTCATCCTCTTCATCAGCGGTGAGGTAACGCACTTCGTCCGTTACGCGCTGGGTTTCCTTGTCCACACGGCGGTACGGCGTTTCCATGAAGCCGAACTGGTTCACGCGGGCATAGGTTGCCAGCGAACCGATCAGACCGATGTTCGGGCCTTCAGGAGACTCTACCGGGCACATACGGCCGTAATGGGAGTTATGTACGTCGCGGACTTCGAAGCCTGCGCGTTCACGGGACAGACCGCCCGGGCCCAGGGCCGACAGACGACGCTTATGGGTAAGTTCGGACAGCGGGTTGTGCTGGTCCATGAACTGGGACAGCTGGGAGGAACCAAAGAATTCCTTGATGGCTGCCACCACCGGACGGATGTTGATCAGAGCCTGCGGCGTGATGACATCCACGTCCTGGATGGTCATGCGCTCACGTACCACACGTTCCATACGAGACAGACCGATGCGGAACTGATTCTGCAGCAGTTCGCCTACCGCACGTACGCGGCGGTTGCCCAGATGGTCGATATCATCCGTGCTGCCCACACCATCCATGAGGTTCAGCAGATAGTTGATGGAAGCGATGATATCATTCTTCGTGATGGTACGGTCATGGATGTCCAGCGTCGGCGAGCACAGGAGTTTCATGCGGCTGCCATCCTTCTTCAGGAGGTACAGCTGTACGATATTGCCTTCGCCGAAAATCTGGCGTTCACGTTCCACGTCAACTGCATCCAGCATGTCTTCCGTAACCACTTCATTGGCCGGAACGACGATTTCGCCGGTTTCCATGTCCACGATTGGTTCAGCCAGGACCTTGCCCAGGATGCGGCGCTTCCATCCCAGCTTCTTGGTGAGTTTGTAGCGACCTACCGTAGCCAGGTCATAGCGCTTCGGATCGAAGAACAGGGAATCCAGCAGCTGCTGAGCATTGTCTTCGTTGGCGGGTTCACCCGGACGCAGACGGCGGTAAATCTCGATGACAGCCTTGCCCTGAGACTTCACGTCCTCGCCATCGCGTTCCAGCGTGTTCATGATGCGGGGATCTTCGCCAAAGAGGTCGATGATCTCTTCATCAGTAGCAAAACCAAGGGCGCGAATGAAGTACGTCACCGGCATCTTACGGGTACGGTCGATGCGGACGGAAACCACGTCATTGGTATCCGTTTCGAGTTCGATCCATGCACCACGGTTCGGAATGACCGTTGCATTATAAAGATGCTTACCAGTCGGATCGATTTCTTCTCCATAATATGCACCTGGAGAACGAACCAACTGGCTGACGATAACACGCTCTGCACCGTTGATGATAAACGTACCGGTATCCGTCATAAGCGGGAAATCGCCCATGAACACTTCCTGCTCTTTAATTTCGCCTGTCTCACGGTTGATAAGACGGACATTTACGCGGATTGGAGCAGCCAGCGTGACGTCACGCTCTTTGCACTCGTCGAGCTCATACTTCGGCTCGCCCAGCGAGAAGCTCTCAAAGGACAGCACGAGATTACCCGAGAAGTCCTGAATCGGCGAAATGTCATTAAAGATGTCCTGCAAACCTTCATCAAGGAACCACTGGTAGCTGTTCCGCTGGATATCCAGCAGATGCGGCATCTCCATGACTTCCTTGATTTTAGCATAGCTATACCTGGTTCTTTTGCCTACCGGCACAGGATTAAATAACAAATCCTTCACCCCTTAGCCTGATTTTACTAGAATATTATTTCCTGAAATGAAGGGCAATAGCGCACGCCTAAAAAGACGGAATGGATGAACAAGAAAAAAAACAAGGTCTAACCAAAATTTTACACCTTGCTTCCAGTTCCTTTCCGCTTGCGCACACTAATCCCTATTCAATTTCCTGTAGTTTTTAAGTTTAGCACCTATTTATAGTTCTGTCAATAGACAGTCCCCTGTAAAAATAAATCTTTTTTCTTACGTATATTTTTATTTCCGCTTGCGCCAGTTAGGCCGGGGGTGGAACAGATGCCAGCCAAAGAACAGCGCACTGAAGCGCAGGCTGATGACCAACACAAAACAGATCCAGGCCATGGCGACCACATCCACATGATTCTGCAGGGAGCAGGCGACGATGGCCCCGAACAGGGCGGCCGTAGCGTAGATATCCTTGTAGAGCACCGATGGCATGCGATGGGCCATCAGATCCCGCAGGATACCGCCGCCCACCGCCGTGATCACCCCCAGCAGCACCGGCAATACATAGGGATTGCCCGCATCCCGAGAAAGCCCGGTGAGCATCCCTGTGATGGTAAAGGATGCCAGCCCCACAGTATCAAACATATTATATAGGAAAAGCATGATGTATTTGTTCGGCGCGGAAAAAGGCCAAAAGCTATAGGCCAGGGAAACCAGCAGGGCTATGATGATCGAGAGCATGAAATCCGTCACATTGCGCAAGGCCATGGGCGGCGTGATGCCGGCCAGCACGTCGCGCACCATGCCGCCCCCCACAGCCGTAAGGGCCGCCAGCACGATAATGCCGAAGATATCCATGCGCCGGTTGATGGCCACCATAGCGCCTGACACGGCAAAGGCAATGGTTCCCATAATATCAAAAATCACCCAGGTCAAACTATCCATGCAGCTGCAGATTTTCCTTTCCCCAATCATTTATTTTCTGATACAAGGGCACCGGTACATGATACGTTTCGCCCAGCTCCACCACACGGGTTACGAGCCCGGCAAATTCCGACTGCCGCCCCCGCAGGATATCCCGCTGCATGGACGTGGTGGAACCCGGTTTCAGGGCATCCATGATTTTCAGCCCCGTCTCCACCAGATCTTTCTCAAACTCAATGCCCATGGCCTTGCCCAAGGCCACGACTTCCTTGATCAGCCCGGTAAACATCTCCCGCTCCGGGCCATTTTGCTGCAACTTTTCACTGGTGACGTTGAAATAAGCACCAGCCGCCCCGGCAGGCGATACATAAGCAAACTTCTGCAGGGCATCCCGGACGATATTGTCGCTGAAATGGCCACGGATCTCTGCTGCCTGCAGGACTTTTTCCAAGTCTCGCGCCATCGTCAACAGATCCTGACGCTGACCGGGGCGATACCCATAGATCACCCGCAGCATCTTGTCCGACTGATAGATCACGCCGGGAGCTTCAATCTCACCCATCACATAGATGCAGCCATCCAGGCAGGTAAGCTCCGGCAATTGCTCCTGCATGACACCGCCGGTACCGAAGACATTCAGCACCGGAATAATCAACGTGCCCTTCCCCATCTTCTCCCGGACAAAAGAGATGGCATCAGCGAGATTATAATACTTCACGCACACGAAACAAACGTCAGGTACATCCTCATACTCTGCCGCCGTGCAGACCTGCAAATTGCGAATAATCTCCGTCCCCCGATGATTGGTATGCAAGGTCAGTCCGTTCTCCCGGATTGCCGCCAGATGTTTTCCCCGGGCAATCAAGGTCACATCATGCCCTGCCAGGGAAAGATACGCCGCCAACACACCACCGGTGCCGCCGGCACCAAAGATACAGAATTTCATAAGTTCAGCCCCCTTTTTCTTTAAGCTAAAACTATTGTATAAAAGGTGCACGGACATGTCAATTTATCCGCGCACCTTTCATGCTATCATTTACTTTTCTGCTACAGTCCTGACAATCTCCAGAGCCCATCTGGCGGAATCATACAGATCTTTTTCTTCAATGTATTCTTCCTTGGTATGAGCATTTTCCATGCCCACAGAGAGCACCACCGTCGGCACACCATAGGTATTGAAATGGTTGGCATCGGAACCGCCGCCAGACTCTTCGAGGTTCACGGGCAGGCCGAGTTTTTCCGCCGCCCGAATGGCCGTCTGGATGGCTGGCGAATCCTTTTCCAGCAGATACGGGCCATAATCGGGGCTGACCTCTGCCGTGATATGGCAATTGGTTTTCGCCGCGCCATTTACGAAATGGTCGCAGATTTCCTGCGTGATCTTGTCAAGCTTTGCCTTATCACGGCTGCGGCTTTCGTAGAATACATCGCAGCTTTCGGCCACCACATTGGTCGCCGAGCCCCCCACGATCCTGCCCAGATTGCAGGTGGTTTCCTCGTCGATGCGGCCCTGGGGCGCGTCCGCAATCAGCAGGCCTGCTGCACAGATGGCATTGATTCCCGCTTCGGGATTCACCCCGGCATGGCTGGCCTTGCCCTCGATATGGATTTTGATCTGATTCTTGCCCGGCGCCATAAAGGTCATATTGCCGGGATGGTTATGGGTATCCAGCGTAAAGCCGAAATCCGCATGCAGAAGGCTCGTATCGAGGTTCTGGGAGCCATGGACACCATTTTCTTCCGCTACCGTGAACACGACCTGCAATGGGCCATGGGGAATATCCTTTTCCTTGAGCTGGCGCAGGGTTTCCAGTATCGCCACGACACCAGCCTTATCGTCGCCGCCTAAGATGGTGGTGCCATCGGAACGGATGATACCGTCCTTGATCACAGGCTTGACACCACCGCAGGGTTCCACGCAGTCCATATGGGCCGTAAGCATTACCGTGGGCGCCTCGATGGTACCGGGGAAATCCGCCACAAGGTTGCCCGTATTGCCGCCAATCTTTGCACCGGCATCATCTTCCTTGACCACACCGCCTAAATCCGTCAGGCGTTTGATCAGCAGATCTGCCACCTCCCGTTCATCATGGGTGGAGCAGCGGATCTGCACCAGTTCCAAGAATTCTTCCAGCACGCGCTGTTCATCAATCATGAGTATACCCTCTTCCGTTTCGTTCAAAAAATTACAGGAACAGCATCAGCACCAAAGCCGCCGCCAGACAAGGCAGGGCATTGCGCTTGGAAATCTCCATGGGGTTGACCTTGGCCAGGCCTGCGCAGATGATGGCTGCACCGGCCACCGGGGACATGGAACGCCCCATGGCACCGGCAATCTGCGCCAGTGAACCCAGATCCATGATGCTCATGCCGAAGCTTTCCGCAAAGGGCGTCACGGCACCATTGAAGGCAAAGGCGGCAGCATCACCGGAACCGGAAATCACGGCAATCAGGAAAGGACCGAAGGTACCGGCAGCCGCAGCGGCGGACTGGGAACCCTTCATGACTTCCGTCAGCGCGCCCGTCAGTCCCACAGCTGCCATACCGGTGGTGAATACACTGGCGCAGACAATCAGGCCGATGACATTGGCATAGGCACTGCCCATACCGTCAAAGAAGTTCTTGCAGACTTCCTGCGCATTGGACCAGGTTGCGAGCAAACCTAAGACCACACCGATGATCATGGACAGGGCTACGCTCATCTCCGGCATGATACCCACCTGCTTGGAACCGAGAATCAAGAGCACCAGCGGTACCAGCGGCACGATGGCCCGCAGGGGATTTACCTTGAAATCATGCAGGTCATGATGCTGTTCTTCTTCCAGTGTAGCCAGATAGGCTTCCCGGCGTTCATCTGTCGCCCCTTCCTTCATGACCACGGCATAGACCGTCATCACGGCAATGCAGGCAAAGGAAGCAATCACGGAAGCCGGCGTTTCATTGATGATGACCGTCATCATATCCGTACCAGCCAGGTCAGCCACAAAGGGATTATGGGCGTTGCCCGGGCTGATGGCACTGCCCCAGGTACCAGCCAGTACTGTAGCAGCTGCCATAGCCGGATGGACACCGGCGGCAATCAGTGTCGGAATCAGGATACTGCCCACGGCCGCCGAGCAGCCAGCTGCCGAAGGAATGGCCAGACTGATCCACCAGGTCAGGAAAAAGGACAGCGGCACCAAGACCGTACGACCTTTTTTGAGGACACCGGAAATGGACTGGACCAGATGCTGGTCACATTCGGTAAGTTTCATGACATAGGAAAAACCCATGACCGTACAGATTGTGGGAACCAGGGAATTATTGGTCATGGCCTTCATAAAGGCTTTCATGATATCCCCCGGCAGGCCGCCAATCAGGCACATGATGACACCGGCCAAAAAGAGTACCAGGCGCGCTTCGATCTTCTTGATGATCAGCGCAAAAGTCAGGATAACAATCAATCCACCAGCGAGTAACATAATAATACCTCCTGCTCACTGTAAAATATTTATGACACCATAATTATATATTATTTTATTTTACGTGACAATCAGCGTAAATAATATTTAAGTGCCGTTATGGAGGACAAGTTTTTTCCTATTCTGTAAACTTTACACAATAAAAAAGAAACCTTCCCGCTAAGAGAAGGTTTCCAAATATTACTTATCGTAATGGGTTACATTGAATTTCGGTTCCCGGGAATTTTCCGTTACGCCTTCAGCAGGCACCGGCTCCTTTGCAACGGGCTCTTTGGGCGTTTCGATGCCCATGGCTTCGTTGTGGATCTGCTGTACCAGTGTCGTCGGCGGAATCTGGGCCGGATCGCCATCCTTAGGACCATCGTTGTTGTCCTTGGGCGGTTCTTTCTTCGGCTCTTCGTCGGTAAGGAATCCCTTTTCCAGCAGTTCTTCAAGCTGCTTGGCGGTGAGGGTTTCACGTTCCATCAACGCCTGGGCGATGAGTTCCAGCTTGTCGCGGTGTTCCGTGATGATCTGGCGGCAGGCCTCGTAGGCCTCTTCCAGATACTTGCGGACTTCCTTATCGATTTCGCTGGCCACTTCTTCGGAGTAGTTGCGTTCCTGATGGAAGTCACGGCCTAAGAACACCTGATGGTTCTGGCTTTCACCATAAGCCACCGGGCCTAAGACATCGCTCATGCCGTACTGCATGACCATGCCGCGCACCATGCGAGTGGCCTGCTGGATATCCTGTGAAGCGCCCGTGCTGATTTCCTGCAGCACGATTTCCTCAGCCACACGGCCGCCCATGGCAACCTTGAGCTTGTCAAGGAGCTCGGACTTGGTGGCATAGTTGCGGTCTTCCTTCGGCAGCATCAGCGTGTAACCGCCGGCACGGCCACGGGGAATGATCGTAACCTTGTGTACCGGATCAGCATGCTTGAGCATCATGCCCACGAGGGTATGGCCGCCTTCGTGGTAAGCCGTCAGGCGCTTTTCCTCATCGTTCATGATGTGAGACTTGCGCTCAGGACCGGCCATGACGCGCTCAATGGCTTCTTCCAGTTCCTGCATGTAGATCTTCTTCTTGTCGCGACGGGCAGCCAGCAGAGCTGCTTCGTTCACGAGGTTGCTGAGGTCAGCGCCCGTGAAGCCCGGCGTACGGCGGGCCAGGATGTCGAGATCCGCGCCCTCATCCACCGGCTTGCCGGAGGTATGCACCTTAAGAATGGCCAAACGGCCGCGAACATCCGGCTTGTCCACCACAATCTGCCGGTCGAAACGGCCGGGACGCAGGAGGGCCGGGTCAAGGATATCGGGACGGTTGGTGGCCGCGATGATGATGATGCCTTCATTGGCGGCAAAACCATCCATCTCCACCAAGAGCTGGTTCAAGGTCTGTTCGCGTTCATCATGACCGCCGCCGACACCAGCGCCACGCTGACGACCTACCGCATCAATTTCATCAATGAAGACGATGCAGGGCGCGTTCTTCTTGGCCTGATCGAAGAGGTCACGGACACGGGAGGCACCGACACCCACAAACATCTCCACGAAATCCGAACCGGAAATGGAGAAGAATGGCACGCCAGCCTCACCGGCTACGGCACGGGCCAGCAAGGTCTTACCGGTACCCGGAGGGCCAAAGAGCAGTACGCCCTTCGGAATGCGGGCACCCAGGTCATTGTACTTCTTGGGATGCTTGAGGAACTCGACGACCTCTTCCAGTTCCTGCTTGGCTTCATCAGCACCAGCTACATCCTTGAAGTTGACCTTGATCTTGTCCGAACCACTCATGCGGGCACGGCTCTTGCCGAAGGACATCACCCGGCCGCCGCCGCCCTGAGTCTGCTGCATGATAAAGAACCATACGCCAACCAACAGGAGAATCGGCAACAGGGACGAGAACATGGTGGACCACCAGGGTGGTTCCGGCGGATTTTCCGCATTGATCTCCACGCCCTTGGCGGAAAGTTTGTCAAAGAGCTTCGGATCCCGGTTGGGATTATCCGGCGTGATGGTGGTGAATTCCGTACCATCACTCAGTGTACCGCGAATCGTGTTTTGAATGAGGACAACCTTTGCTACTTTGCCTTCATCCACTTGCTGCAAGAATTGGGTATAGCCCACTTCCTGTTTGGTCGTGTTCCTTGTTGAGAAGTAGTCAATAATGGAAATGGCTACCAGGATAATCAACAAATAGAACCCTACATTGCGTAGAAACTTATTCAATCCATTGCCCTCCTTCCGAGAAGCCGCAGCCCCTCAGGATTTTTGCTATATATTAGGCGTAAATCTCAGGCTTTAACACGCCGATGTACGGCAGGTTGCGGTAAACTTCCGCATAGTCAAGGCCATAGCCCACGAGGAATTCATCCGGCACTTCAAAACCGCAGTAGTCGATGGGTACTTCCACCACACGGCGGGACGGCTTGGACAGCAGGGAGCAGAGCTTCACGGATTTCGGCTTGCGCTCCTTGAAGTACTTGGACAGATAGTTCATCGTCGTACCGGAGTCTATTATATCTTCGATAACAATCAGGTGTTTTCCTTCAATATCGTAGTCCAAATCCTTGAGAATCTTTACAGAACCCGTGGTGGACGTGCCGTTGCCATAGCTCGAAGCGATCATGAAGTCAAAGCGGACCGGCAGTTCCAAACGGCGTACCAGATCCGTATAGAACACCACAGCGCCCTTCAGGATACCCACGCAGTAGATTTCTTCCTTGGCATCCTTATAGTCTTCCGTGATCTGCTTTGCCATTTCAGCAATACGGTTTTGAATCTGTTCCTCCGAAAAAACAACTTTCTCGATATCTTCGTGTAACATGATTAATTTCCTCTCTTCTCTATCCTGAGATACAAAATTTTATGATAATCCGCAACGCCCTGCAAGCATCTTGCACTGCGCCGGCGGCCAATCATCCAGATTATCTCGCTGCCTGCGGCCAAAAGCAGCAGCCTGTCCCGCTCCTCCTGCGGGATCTTATCGTCGATCAGCAGTTTCTTTAGCTTCTTGCGTCCTCCGGGAAGCTGCATGAAATCCCCCGGCCTGCGAGTACGCAGGACAAGTGGCTCACTGAAATTGGCCGGATCCAGATAAAGCTCATGGGGAAGCGTCTTATGCCCATCAGGCTTCCGCCATTCCCCCTGCAAAATCCACTCTCCCCAGCTGGTCATACCGGGAACTGCCACTTCTGACTGGTCAGATTTTGACTGGTCAGCCTGACGGTCAGGTTTTGACTTGTCAATCTGCAGATAGCCATAGGCCAGCCGGGCCACATAATGATGGGACAGTTCCTGCTGGCTGCTAGTCTGTCCGGTCAACAGCAAACTGCGCAAGCGCTCCGTCTGCACATAACTCAGATCAAGGGCTGAACCTGTAACCTCTGCCCATAACCTGCGGATAAGGCCCCGCTGCAACGCAGGATGAAGGCCGGCCACAGTCTTCTGGCTGAGCGCCCAGTCTCCCTGCCGCACATAGGCAGCATCCTGCCAGTAACGATTCACTTCACTTTGCAGGAAATCGCTTGTCTCAGCCGCCACCTCTGCCAGCTGACAAAGGCTACGGCGAATTTCCGGATTATAATCCCGCTGCAGCTGTGGCAGTAATTCCAGCCGCAGGCGGTTGCGGGTACAGTCCGCCACAGAGTTGGTGGCATCCTCCCGGAATGCCAATCCTGCCTGCTCACAATAAGCCATGATTTCTGCCTTGCTTGCCCCCAGCAGCGGGCGCACAAGGAGAATCTCGTCTCCGCTATAGGGACGCATCGCCCCCAGTCCCTTGACACCAGTGCCCCGCAGAATCCGCATCAGCACGGTTTCCGCCTGATCATCGGCATGATGGGCCGTGGCGATATAACCAAAGCCCTTTTCCCGGCAGATGCGCTGCAGGAAAGCATAGCGCAGGTCCCTCGCAGCCTGTTCCAAGGTGTGGGAATTCTCTGCGGCTGCCCCGGGCACATCCCCATGTTCCACAAAACAGGGAATCCGGCGCTTTTGGCAGAAGTCCGCCACAAAACGGGCATCAGCCAGGGACGCTTCCCCCCGGATACCATGCTCATAATGCGCAACAGCCACCTGCCATTGAAAGCGCGGCGCCAGCCGCCAAAGGATATCCAGCAAGGCCATGGAATCGGCGCCGCCGGAGCAGGCCGCAAGGATCCTAGCCCCCTTCGGCAGTAAAGAACAAAAGCACCCTTTGCAGAGTGCTTCCAATTTATGCCAGACCATCAGTCACGACGGGAACCACGCCCGCCACGCTTGGAATCGGTCTTGCGGCGCAAGTCCGTCAGGCGCTCATCGCTGTCCTTAAGGAACTTGGAAAGCTTATCCTCAAAGGAAGCCGAAGTAGCACTGTAACGATTCGGTTTTCTAAAGTCACGGCCGCCAAAGTTGCCTCTGGGGGCACGGAAGGAAGAACGCTCACGAGCTGGGGCTTCAGCTGGTGCCTCGGCCTTTTTCTCCTGCAGCTGCTTGATGGAGAGGCCAATCTTGCCCTTTTCATCAATGGCTACTACCTTTACCTTAACCTTGTCTTTCTCTGCCAGGAAGTCGTGGACATCCTTTACATACTCATCTGCTACTTCCGAAATATGTACAAGTCCCGTTTTCCCCTCTGGCAATTCAATAAATGCACCAAAATTAGTGATGCCCGATACGACACCATCCAGCACGCTGCCAACTTCAATGGACAAATTAATTCTTCCTCCTTAGAGTATTTAGAAATACAAAAAATATTATACCCTTGACAACTTGCGGGTGTCAAGATATACAAGCTTATTTATGACCGGTGCTGTAGGGAAGTTCCCCTGCCCTGGTCATCCCCAGTTCCTCCCGGGCAATCTTCTCGATATACCCGAGCTCATTGAGCTGCCGCGTCTCTTCCTTCAAGGCCTCATTTTCCTTTTGAGCAGCCTCGAGCCTTGCCTTAGCTGCCGCATAATCATCGGCCGCCTGGCTCAGGTAGACCTGCTGAGAGATGAGGATGGAGGAAAAATAAACAATGATCGCCAACATGATCAGGGCGAACCAGTTTATTCCCCGTCTTTCCCGTCTTGCTTTCATCCTTCTCCCTCCCCGCCAAAAACTCAATCTATTCTATAATAACCGCAAATTTTTCCCATGGCAAGACAAATCTACTTTTCTGACCATTGGAAATAATTTGTGGTGGCAATACGGCGAAAATAGGAATCACAATTGCTGCAATGGAAGTGGTCTTTCACATTCTCCATGTCCGGACGGCCGTTGACCAGACGCACGGCCTGACCTTCCACATAATCCATCATTTTCCCGCAGCGGGGGCATTTACATTTGTTATTGGCATCCCGCTTCAATTCCATGGGCTTCAGATCCCCTGTGGGAATCCAATTTGCCCTGTTCTTTGATCCAACGTTTGACGGCAGATCGTGCTCATCATAGAAGCCCGATCCCAATAACTCCTGAAAATACACCTTGCAGTGATGGCATTCATATTTGGGCAGGATCGATGCCATATCCGCTCGGCCACCGACGATCTGCACCGCCGTACCATCTACGAAATGCAAGGCCCGGCCACATTTGGGACATATGAAATTATTGGAGCCATCCTTCTGCAATTGAAATACAGCCATGCTATCACCAATCTTTTCCAAAACTGCCAACCCTTGCGAAATCCGCATTTATATTATTCCCTATTCACTTCGCAAAAACCTGCCGACTGCAAAATTATTTTCACAATTTCTTCACCAGCCAATGGTCTGGCGCAGGCCAGTGCCTGTTGGCGCATTCTGGGCAAAGCATCCCCCGCAAAGAGTTCCTCCACCGCCGGCGAAAGGCATTCTCCCGGATGGAGCCATATGGCAGCTCCATGCCTTGTGGCATAGACAGCATTTTCGGTTTCCGGTCCCGGAATTGGATCATGGAGCAGCAGAGGCGTCCCCAAAGCAAAGGCCTCACTGATGGTCAGCGCACCCGGCTTGGTGATCAAAAGGTCTGATGCCCCCATCAGTTTCCTGGCTTCATCGGTATAGCCCCAGACCTTCATGTCATGCCGGGAGCTGGCGGCAAAATTCCGCACCTTCTGCAGAAGCTGTTCATTGCGGCCAGCGATAACCAAAAGCGTCAATGGCTGATCGATCTTTTCCAGCTCCTGCAGATTTTTCCCGATGCCACCTAAGCCCAAGCCGCCCCCCATCAACATGATGACCTTGCGCTCCGGGGCAATGCCCAGCTGCCGCCGCATCTCACCCTTATCCGGCAGGAATTGCAGGTCACGGCTGATGGGAATGCCCGTGGCATGAAGAGTTTCCCTCGCAAAATCCTGCTGCAGCATGCCGCGCTCCATGGCCTTTGTGGCCATGAAATAGTGGTTCACGCCGGGGCAGAGCCACATCTGATGCAGGGAATAATCCGTCATCACCACAGACAGGGGCAGATCGCTATGCTCCCGCTCCTTCCACAGGGAAACCGTCTCCGCCGGAAAGGGATGGGTGCAGATGACATAATCCGGCTGATGTTCCCGTTGCAAACGGCGGAACACCGGCAGCATGAAATAGGCAAACATATTCTTGCCACAGCTGGCCCCCATCTTACAGCTGGAAAGCCTGTAAAATACATCATAGAGATTGGGCACGAAGTTCAGCATCTCCAGATAGATCTTCTTCGTTAGCCAATGCCAGAAGGACGTGGCCCGGGCCATAAAGTCCACCGTGACAATCTCAGCTTCCGGCAGCTGACGCTGCAGCTCCTCTGCCACCGCCTCTGCCGCCTTGATATGTCCTGAGCCGATGGATGCCGTCAATATCATGAACTTTTTCCTGGCCATCAGCCACACCTCCGCACTTACAAAATTCACACCTGCTCATTGTAACACAATTCAGGCCGTCAAACCACCATCAACATGCAAAATCGTGCCCGTGATGAAGCCAGCCGCCGGCGAGGCCAAAAAACTGATGGCAGCCGCCGCTTCCTGAGGCGTGCCGATACGGCCCAAGGGATAGACGGAAGCCATCTCCCGCAGGGCCTGCTCGCGGTCAGGTGCGGCCTGCAGCTGTGTCTCCGTCAGCGGCGTCATGATATCCCCTGGTGCAATGGCATTGACACGCACGCCAAAGCCAGCCAGTTCCAAAGCCAGCGCCCGGGTAAACAGTACGACCGCCCCCTTGCTGGCACAGTAAAGGCTGCAATAGTAATTGCCATGCACGCCGGCATCCGAGGCCACATTGACCATATTGCCACGAGACGCCTTGAGGTGCGGTACAGCTGCCTGACTCAGATAATAGGTACCCTTCACATTGGTGGCCAGTACATCATCCACCTGTGCCTCCGTCATATCCTCCAGGGCACCTTCCACATAGATGCCCGCGGAATTAACCAGCACATCAAGGCCACCCCAGCGCTCCACCACCTGCTTTACCGCCCGCTGACAATCCTGCAGGCTGCTCACATCTCCCGGCACAAATATGGCCTGCTTACCAGTAGCCAATTCCGCCAGCGCCCGCTCGCCCCGTTCAGCATCCCTGCCCATCAGTGCCACTTTGGCCCCTGCGGCTGCAAATAATTTGGCTGCTGCCAGCCCGATGCCCGAGGTTCCCCCGGAAATCAAGATTCGTTTATCCTGCATAATTTTTCTCCTTACATGAAAAAAGAGCCGTGAAAAATTTTCACAGCTCCTATATCAGCTCTATCAGTTCACAGCGTCCTTCAAAGCCTTGCCAGCCTTGAACACCGGATTCTTCGCTGCCGGAATCTCGATTTCCTTGCCCGTCTGCGGGTTGCGGCCCTTACGAGCAGCGCGTTCTTTCACTTCGAAAGTACCAAAGCCGATCAGCTGTACGCGGTCGCCTTCGATCAGTGCCTGCTGCACGCTTTCAAAGAAAGCACCCAGAGCCTTTTCCGCGTCTTTTTTCGTCAGACCGGATTTTTCTGCGATATTAGCTACCAATTCAGTTTTATTCATGAGCGTAGCCTCCTTAAAGAAGATTATTGCCATCCCACGGCAAGCCGCGGGCCTTGGGGCTTGCACCCCACTATAAGAGAATTTATCAGAAAACCCGCGAAAAATCAAGGGTTTTCGGGAAAAAACAAGGCTTCAGCCCCATTCTAGTCCTATTTTTTGCGATAAGCGCGTGGTTTGCCTAAGATTTCGGACCAGATAACAGCCTGCTGCAGGGTATTCAGACCTATAGCAGGCTGCCTGGTCTGAGCTGCAACATTTTGCTTTTCCTGCGGGACTGCAGTCCGTTCCTGCCGTTTTTTGCGGCGCATCATTTCCTGATAACGCTGCTGCTCTGCTAAGATCGCATCGCGCTCCTGCACCTGTGGCGTGGTCATCACGTTGGGCAGGGGCGGTGCTCCCCGCAGTTCCGGAATCTCAATCTTTTCCCGGCGGGGCGGCGCGATATCCGGCAAGGGCCGCTGCGGCAGATCCGGCGTACGGCGCTTGGGCACGGGCTTTTTCCCGCCCTTCTTATCCGAAAAGATCGCAAAGAGGATAAAGAGGACAATCACCCAAAAGGAATCCATGGGAATCCCCCCTTATTTTACCGGAGCCTGGGGCGCCTGCAATTTATTGCCGGCACTGCTGGTGCTGATGGCATTGCGCATATCCGTATCGGCCTGCACATTGTTGAGATTGTAATAATCCATCACCCCGAGCTTGCCTTCCCGCAAAGCCTGCGCCATAGCATGGGGAACTTCCGCCTGGGCTTCCACCACCTTGGCTTCCATTTCCTGGGTATAGGCCTTCATTTCCTGTTCCTTGGCCACGGCCATGGCACGGCGTTCCTCAGCTTTGGCCTGGGCAATGCGCTTGTCAGCTTCGGCCTGGTCGGTCTGCAGTTCCGCACCGATATTGCGGCCTACATCCACGTCCGCGATATCGATGGAGAGGATCTCAAAAGCCGTACCGGCATCAAGCCCCTTGCCCAGCACCGTCTTGGAAATATCGTCCGGGTTGGCCAGCACATCATTATGGCTTTCCGAGGAACCAACTGTCGTGACGATACCTTCACCGACACGGGCGATAATCGTCGGTTCGCCAGCGCCGCCCACCAAGCGGTCAATATTAGCCCGCACCGTAACCCGGGCCTTGATCTTGAGCTCGATACCATTCTTGGCCACCGCCGAAACCACCGGCGTCTCGATGACCTTCGGATTGACACTCATCTGCACCGCTTCCAGCACATCACGACCGGCCAGGTCAATGGCTGCCGACCGCTCAAAAGGCAGAGGAATCTGCGCCCGGTGCGCTGCGATAAGGGCATCCACGACCTTATCCACATTGCCCCCCGCCAGATAATGGGCCTCCAACTGATTGACCGCCACATCCAGCCCCGCCTTGTTAGCCTTGATCAAAGGCAGGATGATCTTATTAGGCGGCACCCGCCGCATCCGCATACCAACCAAAGTCATGATGCCGACTCGGACATTGGCCGCCAGCGCCGAAATCCACAAACCAATCGGCACGAAATGCAGGAATACCATGATAAAAGCAATGATAAGGACTAACAAAAAACCTGTTCCAATCAAACCACTCATAAATGCAAAACCTCCTTAAACACCTCATCCGAGCGCTTCGCGCCCACCTTCCCCTCAAGGGGAAGGCTTTTCGTCCCGCATCGAATCCATAAAGGTATATCGTTGCCCAGCGCTCAAGGATGAGCGCTGTCGGCCGTAAATCCCGTGATGGGATTTCAGGCCGAGTTTTCTTTTGGTACTTTTCTTTGCGCCAAAGAAAAGTACAGCAGTCTATACTTGCCGAACCACAACTCTATTACCTTGTACATCAACGACCTGAACTTGCGAGCCTTTGGGCACGAATGCCCCCTCAGAAACCACATCAACCGGTTTCCCGTTAAGCCGTACACTCCCCGAAGGCCGCAGTTCCGTAAGCACTTCTCCCACAGCTCCGAGAAGTTCCTGCCGCGGCTCCGCACTCACAAAGCCGCGCTCACTGCGGCTTTCATCCTTGAGCACCACCTTATTCCAAAGCCTGCTGGATGGCAGCCGCTTCACAATCAGCGCAAAGATCACAATGGCGGCCACAAAGGAAATCAACATGGCATAAAGGGCCTGGATATCGCCCCCGAGAGCCAGCACCACGCTATATAGCATGGCCGCCACGCCAAGACCGGCCAAAAGCCCCACCGTGGGTAACAGCATTTCCACAATGATACAGATGATGCCGCCCATAAAAATGGCCACCTGATACAGGGACACCAGCCCCTTCACATACTGACTGCCCCAGAATACCCCGGCAGCCACCAGCCCTAATAAAATCCCGGCTCCCATGCCGCCGGTCTTGATCTCCACCATTACGGCCAGAAACATAATGACCAGCAAAAGCATCTGCAGCACCGGCATATTGATAATCGCCTCCATAATGTCACCCCCTTCTTTATTCTATTATTCCATACATTTATGAAAAAATCCTGCCCGTTCAAGCAATTATATCGTACTAAACCCAAGAGGGCTGACGATGTTTTCCGCAGTATTTGACGACTTGCGTCTCGGCGAAGCAAACATATCGCACTAAGCCCGAGGGGGCTGGTGATGTTTTTCCGTAGCGTTTGACGCTTGCGTCTCAGCGAAGGAAAAATATTACCAGCCCCCTCGGGCGCCTTGAGCCTCTAGCCCTTAACCCTGCAAAAAGCTCTTGACGATATTGTTGACCATCTTCCCATCGGCACGGCCCTTGACCTTAGGCATGAGCACGCCCATGACCTTGCCCATATCCTTCGGCGTGGCTGCCCCAGTCTGTTCCACAGCGGCCTTGACCAATTCCTTGACTTCCTCTTCCGAAAGCTGGGCCGGCAGATACGGCATCAGCACATCGATCTCTGCCTGAGTCTTTTCCACGAGATCCTCGCGGCCGCCCTTCTGGAATTCCTCGATGGAATCGCGACGCATCTTGACTTCCTTGCTGATTACGGCAATGACATCATCCTCGCCCAGTTCCTTCTGTCCGTCGATTTCCTGCTGACGGATGGCACCACGTACCATGCGGATTACGGCCAGGCGATCCTTCTCCTTGTTCTTCATGGCTTCTTTCATATCAGCGGTAAGCTGTTCTTTCAACGACATATCCATCTTCCTCCTTATATGCATAACAAAAAGACACCTGAAAATCTTGCGATCTGCAGGTGTCCCGCGCAAATTATCTGAACTTGCGTTTACGAGCTGCCTCAGATTTCTTCTTGCGGCGAACGCTCGGTTTCTCGTAATGTTCACGTTTTCTCACTTCAGCCAGCGTACCAGCCTTCTGGGACATACGCTTGAAGCGGCGGAGAGCACTATCGATTGATTCGTTTTTACCAACTTTAATTTCGTTTGCCATCTATTTTTCCCCCCCTCCACTTAACTTGGGAGTTTGTGTTTTCAAAACTACACCACGCTATTATACAATAATAAACACGGGCCTGTCAACACAAAATCCGCATAATTCATCAACCGGGGGGCCACTGCATGGAACGGCCGCCTAAGAGGTGGAAATGCAAATGCTTGACCGTCTGGCCGCCTTCATCGCCAGTATTGGCAACCACACGGAAACCGGACTGGTCAATTTTCTGCTCCCGGGCAATCTGGGGAATCACATCCACCAGAATGTGGGCTGCCAGTTCCTTATCCTCGGCCTTCAGCTCAGCAATGCTTGCCACATGCTTCTTGGGGATCACCAGCACATGCACCGGGGCCTGAGGCTCCAGATCCTTGAAGGCCAATACCTGCTCGTCCTCGTAGACCACAGTGGCAGGGATTTCCTTATTGGCAATCTTACAAAAAATACAATCTGCCATCATTTACACCTCCTTTACAAATCGCATATCACTATTATTCTGCAAAAAATACATTTTTCCTGCTTTTTCAACTAAAAACAAGCAGGATTTTGCCAAAAACTGTGGAAAAGATTTCCTAAGAAAGTGTAAAAGTGTAGTTGACACTGTTTCGAATCAGCCACGACCATAAAGGAGAAATACAATGAAGAAGATACTTTTTGTCTGTCATGGGAATATTTGCAGATCGACAATGGCCGAGTTTGTGATGAAGGAACTGGTGCGGCAGGCGGGACTTTCCGATGAGATCTATGTGGCTTCGGCAGCCTGCCGCAGGGACGAGATCGGGTCGGATACCCATTATGGCACGAAGGCCAAGCTAAGGGAGGAAGGCATCCCCTTTACACCACGGAAGGCCGTGCAAATCACCCTGGATGACTATGAAAAATACGATTACATCATCGGTATGGACAGTGAAAACATGAGGGATCTGAACCGGCTGACCCATGGCGATCCCCAAAGGAAAATCTGCCTTCTGCTGGAACTTACCGGTGAAGACCGAGATGTGGCCGATCCCTGGTATACGGGGAATTTCGACGATACCTATACGGACGTATACAAGGGCTGCACGGCTTTGCTGGAAAAAATAAGGACAAAATGAAAATAAACCTCCCTGCACTTCACAGGGAGGTTATTTTCAGCTGTTCAGCTTTTTGGCCGCGTATTCCAGCAGGATATGACCGCTCTTGCGGTTGGTGGCCAGGGGGATGTTATGCACATCGCAGAGACGCAGCAGGGCGTTGATATCCGGCTCATGGGGCTGGGAGGTCAAGGGGTCACGCAGGAAAATCACATACTGCACCTTTTCCGTGGCCACCAGAGCGCCAATCTGCTGATCGCCGCCTAAGGGGCCAGACATCATGGTTTCCACATCCAGCCCCAGCTTATCCTTGAGCAGGGTGCCTGTGGTGCGGGTCGCCACCAGATGGAACTGGGCCAGCAGATCTTTATGATGGGAGGCAAAATCCAGCATATCTTCCTTTTTCTTGTCGTGGGCAATCAAGGCAATCGTTTCCATAAAAAATCCCTCATTTCGTCAATTTTGAAAAACCACCATGTTAATTTCTACATCAACATGGTGGTTTCCTTTTATTCCGCTGATTTTTTTTGCAAAGGACGGATATAGAGACTGGTCAGATGGTCCAGATCCAGCTGGCGATCCAGCTCATACAGGGGAATCTGACGGATGGACTCATCCTCCATGGCCAGATTATGGATATAGGTGATCTCATATTCATCGGGATAAAGATCCATCAGCATGAGTTTGGCATCCGAGGCAATAGGCTGGCTGTAGACCTGGGTGACGATCAGGGACTGGGCCGGCGCTTCCCGCAAGGTCTCAATATCCAGGGCATCGAGGATGGTCAGCCCCTCCACCGGATCTATCCCTAAGCGGGTATACATGACCTCAACAAAACTCATGCCAGGGCGGATATCCACCTCCACAGAGGTGTCCTTGGCCATATCCCGCAGCAGTACCACCGTGCGCTCTGCCACCAGGGGACTGCCGGGCACCACATAGACCAGCTCGCCCACTTCCTCAGCCTTTTTCAGCAGGTCGGTGGCAATGCCCCGATAGAGGCTTTCAAAATCCGCCGCTTCCTCGTAAAAGCCATCATAGGTCGTATACTTCATACCGGCTTTATCCAGAGCCTCCACTGTGGGATGGATCTTCGTCCGCAGGATCAGGTTCCGGGCCTGTTCCATGATTGTCCAGCTCTCCCGGGTAATCAGGCCGGCGTGGCCGGGGCCTAAGCCCAATACAGTTATTTTTGCCATTTTATTTCTTCACTTTCTTTGGAGTTTTTCCCTTTGCGCTGCCATCCTGCAGGGCAGCTTCTTCCTCACCCTTGGCCAGCAGCAGGAGCCGCAGGACAAAGTTCAGGATCTTCTTTTTCTGGCTGTCCTGCAGGGCAAAGCGGTAGCCGTTTTTCCCGGGCAGGGAGCGCATGCTGCGCCCCAGCACCTTGTCCACTGCGATAAGCCCCTTGGCGGGCAGGCGATGGCCGGGCAGGATGTAGAGATCAAGGGCCTTGGGCAGCTCCGCAATGGTACGGATTTTGAGTTCCCGGGCGTAGTTCTTGATGCGGGCCACTTCCAGCAGATTCATCACGGCCTGGCTGGGCTCGCCAAAGCGATCGATGAGCTCGTCCAGCAGATATTTGATCTCCTCATTGCTGCGGATGGCGGCAATGCGCTGATAGATTTCGATCTTATGCATGGCGTCGCTGACATAGTCCCCATCGATATAGGCTTCCACCTGCAGATCGATGATGGGATCCGGCTGCACCTCTGCCACTTCTTTTTCGCCATGCTGCAATTTGTCCACAGCTTCTTCCAGCAGTTTGCAGTACATCTCAAAACCAACGCTGGCAATATGGCCATGCTGCTGGGAGCCTAAGAGATTGCCCGCGCCACGGATTTCCAGGTCACGCATGGCAATCTTGAAGCCGGCACCCAATTCGGCAAATTCCTTCATGGCCTGCAAACGCTTCTCGGCCGTTTCCGTCAGGATCTTGTCCGCCTGATAGACGAAATAAGCAAAGGCCATGTGATGGGAGCGGCCTACGCGCCCCCGCATCTGATAGAGCTGGGACAGGCCGAAATGGTCGGCATTGTAGACGATGATGGTGTTGGCGTTGGCCACATCCAAACCGTTTTCCACGATACTGGTGGCCAGGAGGATATCGTATTCCCCTTCGTAGAAATCCATCATCACCCGCTCCAGCAAGGCCTCAGGCATCTGTCCATGAGCGGTCTGGATGCGGGCATCGGGCACGAGGGCTTCCAGCTTTTCCCGCATGCGGTCGATGGTATCGACGCGGTTATAGACAAAGTAAACCTGACCACCACGCTTTATCTCGCGCTTGATGGCCCCGGCGATAATGGCATCATTGTCCTCCACCACATAGGTCTGCACGGGGAAACGGTCAGCAGGCGGCGTTTCGATGATGCTCATATCCCGCGCCCCCACCAAGGACATATGTAGGGTGCGGGGAATCGGCGTTGCCGACAAGGTCAACACATCAATGCCCGCAGAAAGCTTGCGGATCTTATCCTTTTGCTTGACGCCAAAACGCTGTTCCTCGTCCACGATCAGCAAACCTAAATTCTTGAACTGCACCTTGTTCTGGTTGAGGATGGCATGGGTGCCGATCAGGATATCCACCTGCCCCATCTTCACCTTTTCAATGGTCTGCTTCTGCTCTTTCAAGGTGCGGAAACGGCAGATTACATCCACCTTGGGGGCAAATTCCATAAAGCGGGCATTGAAGGTCTGGAAATGCTGTTGGGCCAGGACTGTGGTGGGCACCAATACAGCCACCTGCTTACCATCCATAGCAGCCTTATAGGCCGCCCGGATAGCCACCTCAGTCTTGCCAAAGCCCACATCACCGCAAAGCAGGCGGTCCATGGGCTTCTCCTTTTCCATATCGGCCTTGATTTCCGCAATGGCCTTTAATTGGTCATCCGTTTCCTGATAGGGGAAGGCATCCTCAAAATCATGCTGGCTGCTGTCGTCCGGGGCAAAGGCAAAGCCCTTGGCCTGACGCCGCTTGGCATAGATTTCAATCAGCTGCTTGGCAATATCCTCCACGGATTTTTTCGCCCTGGCCTTGGCCTTGGCCCATTCCGTACCGCCCATGCGATGGAGACGGGGCACTTCCCCTTCTGCACCGATGTATTTCTGCAGCAGGTTGACCTGTTCTGTCGGGACGTATAGCTTATCGTCGCCGCCGTATTTGATATGCAGGTAATCCTTGTGGATACCGCCCACATCCAGCGTTTCCACGCCGATATACTTACCGATACCATGGGCGGAATGAACCACGTAATCCCCGGGCTTGATATCCCGGAAATGGGAGAGCTTCTCCCCCTTGCTTTCCTTGCGGATTGCCCGGCGCTTGGCATGGCCGAAAATATCCTTTTCCGTCACCACCACGAGACTGGCCGCAGCCATCTCAAAGCCATTGATCAGACGTCCCACCTGGATATTGACGCAGTCATGACGCAGTTCTGTGCCGGCATCGATGACGAGGGAGGGATAGCGGTGACGGGCCAGCAGTTCCCGCAGGGAATCGGCCTTGCTCTTTTCCGACAACAGGATGAGGATGCGCTGTTTCTGGACCAGCCAGCGGCTGATCTCATCCATCAAGAGATCCATCTGCCGTTGGAAGCTGGCTACATTGGGTGCCGTGAAGCTGATGGTCTGCTGAGGTTCTGCCCCATGTACCTGCTGCAGGAGCATGGCCGTATACAGTACCCGGTTTTCCTTGGCCGCTTCCTGGATTGTTTCCCAGGAAAAAACTTTGCCCTTGATATCCGGATTTTCCCGCACCATGGTGCGCATCTGTTCCCGCAGGCGCGTTGGTTCATCAAAGAGCACGGCACCTTTGCCTTCCAGATAAGACAGGAATACTTCCGCCTGCCCGGCGCTGTCCGTCTGCGCCAAAGGCATGATCGTGCCGCTGTTGATATTCTTCAAGGAGCGCTTGCTTTCCAGATCGAATTCCCGCAGGGAATCGATTTCATCCCCAAAGAACTCGATGCGCAGAGGATTTTCCCCATTGATGGGATAAACGTCCACAATGCCGCCCCGGGAGCTGAACTGGCCGATGCGCTCCACTTCATCTGCATGTTCATAGCCCAATTGGACCAACCGCTGCAAAAGCTTTTCCAGCGGAATTTCATCGCCCATGCTGATGCTGACGCTGAGCCGGGCAAAGTCCTGCCGGCTGATGCCCTTCTGTACCGCAGCCGTGGCCTTGGCCAGCACGATCACCGGATCTTTGCGCATGAGACGGACCAGCACATCCATACGGCGGGCAGAGCGTTCCATACTGCGGGCCTGGGCCTGCACAGTCATCATGTCCAGTTCCGGCAGTTCGAGGACTTCCGTGCCCGGCAGCAGGGACAACAAATCCTCCCGCCAATCCTGCAAGGCCTCCATGCTATGAACGATGATGACCATTGGCTGAGGAGCCTGCTCATAGGCAGAAGCCAGAATTGCATGTTTTTGGGAGTTGGAAAGACCATATATCAATGTTTCCTGGGGCGCAGCCTGCATACAGGCCTGGAGTTTTTTCACCCCGGCGTTGCTGCCCAGAGCAGCAAATAAAGAATTCATCCTCACACCTCGATGTTTATGCTTATATATTACGCGAAAATGGGACTGTCGGCGCATGTCCGATAGTCCCTGATTCTCATGTCAATGTTATATATGATAATCCTATTTTCCTGTCGCGTCAAGCCATGGACGCATTCGCCAGATAAATTTCGTTCCCTGGCCGGGTTTTAGTGCCTGCAGGTCCTCCGCTGTTTTGGCGGGAAGTTCGCAGTAGTTGCCGCAGTAGCGGCAATCCAGCCGCACCGAATCCCGCTGCACAGCCGCGGTAATATCAGCACTGCCACAGGTACATTCCAGCTCCCCGCTGGCCGCCAGATCGTGAATGCGATTGAGCGCCTCCAGCAGTGTCTGCTGATGTTCGATGTAGCAATCGCCATCGGCAGGATGCAGGGCATCGTATTCCGCCGTATTGAAGTCCAAGAATTCGGCAATATCCTGCCACCGGCCAATGTAGCCCAGTTCAAAATTATCGTGCTGACAGTAAAGTCTGGCAAACCTGAGTCTCCGCAGCTGCCGCCAGGAAAAAGTCTGGCGGTTCCTGCCGTTGCAAACACCGCATTCCATGTTCAGTTCCAGTCCTTTGCGCGGCCGCAAGGTAATTTTGCCCATCTCGTGTCCGCAGTTCCCACACTCCATAACGAATTGCATCTGCCCGTTAAAGAGCGGTACATCCCGCAGCTGGATTCGGCCGCAGCGCTGGCAGTAGAACGCCAAAGAACAGGCCGTATCGATAAGCATTGAAAATCCTCCTCTCCCATAAAAATCCCAGTTCCAAGCCAAAATTTCCTTACATTTGACTCTCTCATCTTTTATAGTTCATTATTTCTACGAATGAGAAGGCTTATCCTGCTTGATTGAAAGTTTTTTTGTCGAAAAGGCGGCGGGGGCGGGGGATTATGCACGCTGCGCTGAGACAGTGGACTAAACTTATTTTTTTCGCTTAATCAAGGAAGCTGGCAAAGGTTAAACTCGCTTCGCTCAAACAAAACCTTTGCCAGCTTCCCTGACGAAAAAAATAAGTTCTTAACGCCCACTGCCTCACGCTCCGCTTAGCATAATCCCCCGTCCCCGCCTCACTACCTGCCTATTGGCACTTTTTAGTTCGTGGCTCTTGCAGCGATAGTGACAATATTGTGCAGGCAAGTGACTTCTGGCCGCTCAGGGAGTTTTTCTAAGCGGCGCGTTTGCTGGCAGGCGTCAAGAAACTATTTTTTGCCCACTATAACATTAACGCGAAAAGTCTACTGTTTGAGCGCAGCGAGTTTAGACTTTTCGCGTCAGTTCATTAAAGGGCAAAAAATAGTTTTAGCCTGACAGCTCAGCGAAGCGTGAAAAACTCCCTGAGCGGCCAGGCTACTCTATAGCAACAGATTATTTAACCTGCAAAGCTGCCTTGACAAAGTCGCGGAACAGCGGATGCGGATTGTTCGGGCGGGACTTGAGCTCAGGATGAGCCTGGGTTGCCACGAACCAAGGATGGTCTTTCACTTCCACCATCTCTACGAGGCTGTCATCGGGCAGGGTGCCGGCGATAACCAGGCCGCGCTCGGTGAGCTGCTGACGGTAGGCATTGTTGAACTCATAGCGATGGCGATGACGTTCAGCAATATTGGCCGTGCCGTACGCTGCCAAAGAGTGCGTGCCTTCGCGCAGGGTGCAGGGATAGGAACCCAGACGCATCGTGCCGCCCTTGTCCTCGATACCCTGCTGGCTTTCCATCAGGTCGATTACCGGGTGTTTTGTCTCTGCATCGAACTCGGAGCTGTGGGCATCCGTCATGCCGCAGACGTGGCGGGCAAATTCGATGACGGCGCACTGCATGCCCAGGCACAGGCCCAGGAACGGGATGTTGTTCTCACGGGCATACTGGATGGCCTTGATCTTGCCTTCCACGCCGCGATCACCGAAACCGCCGGGCACGAGGATGCCCTTGCAGCCCACGAATACTTCCGACAGGTCCGTATCCGGATCTTCAATGGCTTCCGCGTTGACCCACTGGATCTTCACGGACGCATCGTTGTAGATGCCACCATGATGCAGGGCTTCCGTCACAGAGATATAGGCGTCCGGCAGTTCCACATACTTGCCGACCACAGCCACCTTGACCTTCTTGGACGGATTATTGATCTTGTAGACCATCTTTGCCCAATCGGACATATCCGCCGGGCCGTAGTCCATGTTAAGCTTCTGCAGGGCAATCTTATCGAGGCCCTCGTTCTGCATCATCAGAGGCACTTCGTAAATCGTGGAAGCCGTGCGGTTCTCGATGACAGCTTCCGGCTGCACATCGCAGAACATGGCAATCTTTTCCTTCATATCCTTGGAAATGATCTTTTCCGTGCGGCACACGAGGATATCCGGCTGGATGCCGATGGCGCGCAGTTCTTTTACGCTGTGCTGGGTCGGCTTCGTCTTGAGCTCGCCGGCTGCGGAGATATACGGCAGAAGGGTTACATGGATGTAGAGGGTATCCTTCGGGCCCACTTCCTTCTTGACCTGACGGATGGCTTCGAGGAAGGGCTGGCTTTCGATATCGCCTACGGTACCGCCGATTTCCGTGATGACCACGTCAGCGCCATCAGCCTTGGCTACATCGTAGACACGCTGCTTGATCTCGTTGGTGATATGGGGGATAACCTGCACCGTGGAGCCCAGGTATTCGCCGCGGCGTTCCTTATGGAGCACGGACCAGTACACCTTACCCGTGGTGATGTTGGAGTTCTTGGACAGATTGATATCGATGAAGCGCTCATAATGCCCCAGGTCAAGGTCCGTTTCCGCACCATCGTCGGTTACGAACACTTCACCATGCTGATAGGGGCTCATAGTGCCCGGATCGATATTGATGTACGGGTCGAACTTCTGGATCGTGACCTTGAGGCCCCGGCTTTTCAAAAGACGGCCAAGAGAAGCGGCCGTAATGCCCTTGCCCAGGGACGAAACCACACCACCGGTAACGAAGATATACTTTGCCATGATTTACCTCCTTATTCCTGAATGCTTTCCAGCTTCTTCTGACGGCTGTTGATTGCCTTGTTGGCAGCCTTGGAACGGGATGCCGTGCCACGGGCAGAATGACGCTTCACTTCAGGCGGATTCCATTCCGTAAGGCCCCACTGCTGGTCGCCTTCATGCTGGAAACGGCTGTCCATATTGATGAGCGTATATACTTCCGAGATAGCTGCGGACAGGGACTGCACCGGCTTATGCTTCTTCTCGATCACCTCGAGAATCAAATCCTTGTAATACATGGTCTGACCTTTTTCCGTCAGCACATGATAAGCAATATCTACTTCCGAGCTATTGATAAAATCCATAATCAAAGGGTCTCCTTCCAATCTAAAATTACCTTACATCTGTTCCGGTGCGGATACGCCCAGAATTCCCAAAGAATGACGGATCACATGAGCCGTTACCGTCACCAGAGCCAAACGGGCTTCTGCCAGTTTCGGCTCTACGCCGACAATGCGGCATTTATTATAGAAGCTATGGAAGGCACTGGCCAGATCATAGCTATAGCGGGCAATGCGCTGCGGTGCATAGTCACGGGCAGCACGCTCGATTTCTTCCGGATATTCCTCAATCTTCTTGATCAGATCGATTTCCGATTCATCCGTAAGCAGGGAAAGTTCCGGCTTGTCGCTCAGGGACAGCCCCGTTTCCTTGCACTGGCGGAAGATGCTGCAGATACGGGCATGGGCGTACTGGATATAGTACACCGGGTTATCGTTGGATTTCTTCTTGGCCAAATCCAGATCGAAGTCGAGCTGGCTGTCCAGGGAACGCATCAGGAAGAAATAACGGGCAGCATCGGTGCCAACTTCTTCCATGAGTTCGTTAAGGGTTACGCTCTGACCGGTGCGCTTGCTCATCTTCACGAGCTCGCCGCCACGGTAAAGGGCCACCATCTGCAACAGCAGCACCGTGAGCTTCTTGGAATCATGACCCAGAGCATCCATGGCAGCCTTTACGCGGCAAACATAGCCATGGTGGTCAGCGCCCCAGATGTTGATGAGACGGTCAAAGCCGCGCTCATATTTATTATGGTGGTAAGCGATATCGGCAGCCAGATAAGTGGGCACGCCGTTGTCGCGGATAACCACGCGATCCTTGTCATCACCATAAGCCGTGGACTTCAGCCAGAGAGCGCCATCCTTTTCATAGATATTGCCGTTGTCCTGCAGGATCTTCACGGCAGCATTGACGGCTTCCGGATGCAGGGTGCGCTCGCTGAACCATTTGTCAAAAGTCACATTGAAAGATGCCAGGTCTTCTTTGAGGGCAGCCAGTTTTTCCACATAGGCCAGATCCTTGAAGATTTCCATGCGTTCTTCATCGCTCATGGAAAGGTACTTGTCACCTTCCTTGTCGATGATGCGCTGAGCCGTGTCGATGATGTCCTGGCCATGATAGCCGTCTTCCGGGAACTCGACGTCCTGTCCCAGAAGTTCGAGGTAACGGGCATTGACGGAACGGGCCAAATTGTTCATCTGATTGCCGGCGTCATTGATGTAATACTCGCTTTCCACGGGATAGCCAGCCGCCCGCAGCAGGTTCACGAGAGCGGAGCCGGCTGCCGCACCGCGCCCATGGCCCACATGAAGCAAACCGGTAGGATTAGCGCTGACATATTCCACCTGAATCTTCGGTGCGTCTTTCTGCGGCAGCTGACCGTAGTTTTCGCCTGCTTCGAGGATTTTCTGGAAGGAGTCGTAGAGCACATTGCCCTTCAAATAGAAGTTAAGGAAGCCCGGGCCGGCAATCTGGGCATGGTCGAGCCAGTCACCCTCGATGCGTTTCACCAGTTCCTCAGCGATCTGACGGGGCGCCTTGCGGAACACCCGTGCCGACTGCATGGCAAAGTTCGTGGCAAAATCACCGAATTCCTTCTGCGGGGGTACTTCCAACACAACAGCGGGAAGTTCGCCTTCGGGGAACACGCCATCGGCAATAGCACTTTTCGCAGCCGCAACAATGGCTTCTGTCAGTGTATCTTTAATATCCAATCCAAAATCCTCCTACATTATTTGTCACTCAGGGTTTCAATCACTACATTCAAGGTATTGTGGCTTTGCAGTACATCGTTCAGGTGCATATCGTATTCCGCCTGCACCGTGCCCTGCCCCTCCTTGAAGTAGATATCCAGCTTCCGGCAATCAACCAGTAAATCAAAATTACCGTAGGGCGTTCGATACACACTACGGGTCTTTTCCCCCAGCCGAAATTCCAGCTGCATATCCACAGCTCCACGCCGGATCAGCGTCAGTCCCTCCGTGCTGAACTTGAGCACCGTAGGCACTGCTTCCTTATCGTGAAGCGAGGCATCCTCATAACGCACATAATGCTTGCCAGCCCGCGCTGCATACCTGCCACGCGCGGCCGATTTCAGCACGGTCCGCTCACCTGCCGTATCAACCTGCACGCCTTCTACCGTCACCGCAACCAAAGCATCCGCCATTTAGCCACCTCTTTAAAACATACTGTACACCATTATAAACCAAACTCCCTACCTTGCCAACAGTTTTTTTGCACTTCATCGGCTTATTTTTTGTTAGTACGCTGCGCCGTGAAGGCTGGGGGCTTTTACACGCGCCGCTTGGCAAAAGCCCCCAGCCTCCACGGCAAGTTACAATCTATTTCACCAGCAAAGCCACTATCTCCTCAAGTTCATCCGAGCCACAAGGCCGATACCGTCCCTTGGACGGCGGGGCAGTGATGATTTGCCAAAGCGGAGCGTTTGACCGTAAGCGTTAAGAAACCAATTTTGACCTACAATAAAATTAGCAGGAAAAGCCATTTGTCTGAACGCAGTGAGTTTATGGCTTTTCCTGCTAAATAAAAGGTCAAAATTGGTTTTAGCTTACGGTCTAAGCGCAGACTGGCAAAGCATCAATGCCCCGCCTGCACGAGCCCAACTTCGCAAGCCACGATGTCAACCAAACGAACTCGGTAATCAAATTGTGAACTTCTCCACTTCATGTGCCAGCTGTTCTGCCTGTTCAGCCAACCCTCTGGTCGCCGCGGCAATTTCTTCGGCGGATGCGGACTGTTCCTCCGTGGTAGAGGATACAGACTCTGCCCGATGGGCGTTGTCCTGGCTGATTTCGGCAATATCCTTAACGGCCTGCTGCATGGAATCCGTACCATCCGAAACCGACTTGATACTGCTGGAAACCTCGCGGATACCCTCAGCCAAAGCGTCAATTGCCACCTTAATGGACTTAAAGATTTCATCTGCCTCATTTACCGAGTCGATGCTGCTCGTCACGCTTTCCGCGCTTTCCTCACTGGCAGCTACCGCCTTTTTCATATCCGTCTGAATCTTGGTCACGAGATTGGCAATCTGCTGCGTGGAGCTGGCAGACTCCTCGGCCAGTTTGCGAACTTCATCGGCCACCACGGCAAAGCCCCGGCCATATTCACCAGCACGGGCCGCCTCAATCGCGGCATTGAGCGCCAGCAGATTCGTCTGTTCCGCAATCCCGGAAATCAGCTCCACGATTCTGCCGATTTCATCCGAACTCTTGGCCAGCTCCTTAATGGACGACTTCACGGTAGTGGTACTGTCGCCAATGGCCTTCATGGATTCCACCACCGTTTGAATGGCATCACGCCCCGTATTGACACTGCCTACGGTCTGTTCCGTAACAATGGCAATCGCATCGGCACTGTTTGCCACCAGCGTAGTACGCTCGGCAATTTCCACAGCCGTTTTATCTGCACCAGCTGCCGATTCAGACTGGGCAGCAATACCTGCAGCAATGTCCGTAATCTGCTGCGCAGCCTGCGTAGCCGCATCAGCAGACTGATGGGATGCAGCCGAAAGTTCTTCTGCCGAAGCCGATACCCGCTCCGCATTCTTCTGGATATGGCCAATCAGTTCCCGGATGGTGCTGCGCATTTCCTTGAAGCCCCGGGCCAGCTCTCCCAGCTCATCATTGCTGTCTACAGCCAAAGGACGGGCACGCAGGTCCCCCGTATTGATGACCTTGCATTCATCCCGCAGAGCCTCTACCGGACTGCACATCTTGTTGCCCATATACCAGATGATGGCACTGATGATCAACACCATGATGACAGCTACCAGCCCCATGATCCGCACCAGCGAATAGGCCTCGGCGCGCACTTCGGTAATGGGGGCTACCGATACGGCAATCCAGGTGCGATACCCCAGATGCACAGGGGTGAATACCGCCTGGGAAGCTACGCCCTGTGATGTCGTATATTCTGTAGAGATCTGCTTGTCCTGCTGTATCGAGCTGGTAAAACCATTTACAAGAGCGATGTCAATCTTCTTGCTGGAAACCTCCTTGGTCAGGTCCATCTTGCCTACTTCTTCCGGCAACTGGGCATAGGCAATGCAAAGGCCATCCTGGTCAGCCAGATAGACGCGGCCATGTTCCATGTATTTGATTTTTCCCACCAATTCGGTCAGGTCATCCAATTCAACCGTACCATAGACAATGCCCGTAAGTTCACCGTTTTCCAACACCGGATAGGCCAGGATGGTGATGAGCTTGCCGCTTGTCCCTGATACAGATGGCCCCGTCATAACCGGCTGTTTGGTTTCCCGTACCTTCTTGATGTAACCCCTGCTGGTACGGTCCATATCCTTCCCCTTGTCGCTAATGGCATGGCCTTCCACATCCGAATAAGCCAGCATGGTGAAGTTCTTGCGCTTGGCCAACGCCTCTGACAATACCTGCACCCGTTCTTCCCGGGTACCATGCCGGATAATGGGGTTACTGGCTAAAGCCTCCACCGTCATTTCCCGCTGCTGATAGAGCTTTTCCAGCTGTTCTGCTGTACTCTTGCCGATTTCCTGAGCCAATAAATCCGTATTGCGCGTCAATGCCGAACTAGACATATAGTAGCTGATAGCAAAGAACACCAGGAAGCTGCCCACAAACAGGGGGATAAACCCTGCCAGAAATTTAAACCGCAAACTGTTAAATTTCATTTTCTCCTCCTTGTTTATAAATCCCATAAAAAATTCCTTACGAAAATAGCATTGCACACACTTCATCATGCATACAATGCTAATTTCATTTCAGCGGTATAATCTCACTGCTGTTCAACTGCAATATCTAGTTCGACTACATGGCCAGCCAGATCCATTTCCACGGTCAGATAATTCTCATCGCTGATCTTCACCTGAAAGTTCTCTCCAATAGAGAGGGACGGCGTGGAAATATCTACCTCCAGCCCCATGCCTGTAAGATTGGTAGCCGCATTGGCGGTCAGCATGTTACTCATTTCCGAAATGGCACTCTGCGCCATGGCATCAAATTCCGCCACCGGCATGCCCATCATCATGGTCGATGCAATGAATTTAGCCGTGTCCTCTGACATATTGTAGACCACATTGCCCCGGATCTGCTTGGTGAAACCTACGATAACCGATACTCCCAAGCTCACCGCATTCTTGGTCTTTACTCCCATCTTCAGCCGCGTCGGCTCCGGAAAGCCCATCTGCGGCATTACGGTGGTGAATGCATCGACGAACGGATTAACTAATTTGGCATCCATCTTATCATTCTCCTTCCGCAAATCCCACACTCATATTGATATCGCCCAATCTCGTCTTGGCACTGATACGGAAGGTCGTAAGTTTCGGACTGGCAATGCGGATCTTGCTGCCCACAATGGTGCCTGGCGGCGTGATGCGCATTTCCTTATCCTTGAACACATCATTGATATTGGATACCCCGCGTCCCACGATGATGTTTACCGCTTCTTCTACCGATTCACTGGCTTCATCCTCCGTAATCTCATCCTCTTCCTCGGCATCGAGCATCACGGTAGCAAAATCCTTCATGGTCTTATCATCCATATAGACAATAGCGCGCCCATTTGGTATGCCCGTAAGGCCTACGATGACGGCAATACCGCTGATATCCAGGAAACTGCGTCCCTCTTCCTCCAGCTCCACTTCGCTATGGACACCGGTCATGCTGAAAATGCCCTGCTGCAAGGCTTTCACGAAGGGTTTGGCATAGGATTCCCGCAAGACTGCCACCTTCCCCACCTTGTTCTGGCAAAGGATCATCAGGGTATCAATGAGCTCATTGATGCTGACGGGTTTCTGCAAAAAAGCACTGATACCCGCTTCCCGGCCACGAGCCACAAGGCTGGCATCCTTCATCGCACTAATCATGACAATCTTGGCATCCGGGTCCACAGCACGAATCCGGCGGGTGCATTCAAGGCCATCAGCATCCGGAAGATTCATATCCATGGTAACCACAGCCGGCTTGTACTGTTCATAGAGCTCCACTGCTTCAGCAGCATTTTTGGCTTGTGCACATACCTCAAAGTTCGTCTTAGCCAGATTCCCTTCAATCATCGCTCGGCTGACCTTCGAATCATCGACGATCATTACTTTGACTTTCTCCACAAATGCTCACCTGCTTCTCTACATTCCTTACATTGCCTACTCATAATATAAAAATTACCTATACGATTTTCATAACTAGAATTTTCGCTATACCCGAAGGAAATCCCTGCCTGCAAAAAAAATATTTTTAGATTTCGCTTTTCCCTACGGCATCAAAAGTTTCCACGATAGCCGGCGCAGGTTCTTCATCCAACCGGCTCACCACATAAACAGCCAGCAGGGAAAGCAGGAAGCCCGGCACGATCTCATAAAGCCCCAGCCAGTCGATCTGCTTCCAGACCAGCACCGTGATGCCGCCCACAATGATGCCGGCCAGCACGCCATTGCGGGTGGTGCGCCGCCAGAACAGGGCACAGAGCAGGGCCGGCCCGAAGGCTGCACCAAAGCCGGCCCAGGCATAGGCTACCATATCCAGAATGAAACTGGAGGGGTTAAGGCCGATAAAGATGGCCAAAGAAGCGATGATCAGCACTGAAGCCCGGCTGATCCAGATCAGCTCCGTCATGCTGGCATCCTTGCGCAGCAGTGTCCGATAAAAATCCTGGGCAAAGGCCGAAGCCGCCACCAGCAGCTGGGAGGAAGCCGTACTCATGATGGCCGCCAATACTGCCGAGAGGATCAGGCCTGCCACAATCGGCGGGAAGAGTTCATTGGTCATCACGAGGAACACCGTTTCCGACTGGTTGCCATTCAAGGGTTCAGCCAGGAACACCCGCCCCACCATGCCTACAGCGACGGCAGCGGCCAGAGATAGTACCACCCAGGTCATGGCAATGCGGGTAGCCTGCTTAATTTCCTTAGAACTGGAAATCGCCATAAAGCGCACGAGGATATGAGGCTGGCCAAAGTAGCCAATGCCCCAGGCCAGCAGGGAAATCAGCTCGATGGTCCCCAGCGTGGAACCATCCGGCTTGGTGAAGGGCTCCAGCATGGAATGGCTCACATTGTCAATGGCATTGACCGTTGCCGTAAAGCCCCCCATTTCCATGCCTGCGGTAATGGGTACCACCAGGATGGCGAAGAACATCATGACGCCCTGGATGAAATCCGTGCGGGATACCGCCAGGAAGCCGCCCACTAAAGTGTAGAACACCACGGAACCCGCGCCAATGAAGATAGCATACTGATAAGGCAGGCCAAACACCGTTTCAAACAGACGCCCCGAGGACACAAACCCGGAAGACGTATATATGGTAAAGAAAATCAGAATAAACACCGCAGGAATCGTTCTGAGCAGTCCACTGTTATCCTCAAAACGGTTCTCCAAGAACTGCGGCACGGTCAATGAATTCTTAGCCAGCTCCGTATACTTGCGCAGGCGGGCCGCCACAAAATGCCAGTTTGCCCAGGTTCCCAGCGCAATGCCCACGGCAATCCAGCCTGCATTGAGACCTGCCAGGTAGGCAAAGCCCGGCACGCCCATAAGCATCCAGCCGCTCATGTCCGAAGCCTCGGCACTCATGGAAGTCACCCAGGCCCCCAGCTTGCGGTTGCCCAAAAAATAATCGCTCATATTGCGGGTACGGCGGTAATAATACACGCCAATGGCCATCATCAGGCCGATATACAGAATAAACGTATTAATTATTGCCAACTGATCTGTCAAAGATTTTCCTCCTCTTGTTTTACAAGTTTACAACGATAGGATAAATTATACTTGTTTTTACCCCCATTTGGCAACTTTATTTTTATAGTAGCTATATAATTATAGTTATAGTGGACAATTCCCACGGATTTTTTCCGATTTTTTTCGATTTTGCAGGAAAAAACACTTGCATTATCGAAAGTCTTCCCGTATAATAGCTAAGGTTTTTCGAAAAGCTATAAAACAAGACAAACGCAGATAGCCTTAGTGTATATATCTATACATTTTTATAGGCATAATCTGCGCTCTTTTCGTGTGTGAAATTTTAGGAGGATACCTATGACGAAGTATGATGTTGTGATTGTGGGCGGCGGCCCGGCTGGCGTGTTTGCTGCCTATGAACTGGCGGAAAAAGCTCCCGAACTGAGAGTTTTGCTTTTGGAAAGCGGCAAGGATATCTACACCCGTGTCTGCCCCATTTCCGCGGGCAAGGTAAAGAGCTGCATTGGCTGCAAGCCCTGCAGCATCATGCGCGGCTTCGGCGGCGCCGGTGCTTTTTCCGATGGCAAATACAACTTCACGACGCAGTTCGGCGGCTGGCTCAACGAATATCTCTCTGACGAAGAAGTCATGGACCTCATCTATTATGTAGACAAAATCAACATGAAGCATGGCGCTCCGGCACAGGTTTTCAGCACGGAGAATTCCGATATCGGCTATCGCGCCCTGCAGCACGACCTGCACCTGCTCTCCGCCAGCGTCCGGCATCTGGGCACGGAAAACAATCTGGAAATGCTCAAGGCTACTTATGAATACCTCAAGGACAAGGTGGAATTCCGCTTTGAATGTCCCGTGGCTCATATCCACTCCGACGGTCAGGGAGAAAACGAAGTGGAACTGACTAACGGCGAAAAGATTGCCGCCGAATACCTGATTGTGGCTCCAGGCCGTGCCGGCGCCGAATGGTTCTCCACGGAATGTGACGCCTTGGGCCTCAAGCAGGAAAACAACCGCGTGGACGTCGGTGTCCGCGTGGAAGTTCCCGATGAGATCTGGAATCCCATCACCAGCCAGGTCTATGAAGCAAAACTCGTCTACCGCACCAAGCGCTATGGCGATCAGGTGCGCACCTTCTGCATGAATCCTCATGGTCATGTGGTCATGGAAAACACCGATGGCATCATCACGGTCAACGGCCATTCCTACAGCGATCCGAAGCTCCAGAGCAAAAACACCAACTTCGCCCTGCTGGTCAGCAACCGCTTCACGGAACCCTTCCATTCTCCCCATCAATACGGCAAGCGCATCGCCTCCTTCTCCAATCTCCTGGGCGGCGGCATCATCGTGCAGCGCTTCGGCGACCTTATGAAGGGACGCCGCTCCAATGCCCACCGCATGAGCAAGAGCTTCACCCGTCCGACCCTGCAGGCCACCCCAGGGGATCTTTCCCTGGTACTGCCCAAGCGCCATGTGGACAACCTCATTGAGATGATCCAGGCTCTCGACAATATCGCGCCTGGTATGACCAATGACGACACCCTGCTCTACGGTGTCGAAGTCAAGTTCTACAGTTCCCGCGTAAAACTCACCAAAGAACTGGAAACAGAACTTCAGAACATCTTTGCCATCGGCGATGGCGCCGGTGTAACCCGCGGCCTCTCCCAGGCTGGTGCCAGTGGCGTATATGTGGCCAGACAGATCATTGCCCGCCATAAGAGCAACTAAATGAACCAACACTAAAATAAAAACTCCCGCAGACATTCTTAACCCTGCCTGCGGGACAATTTTTTACCTTTTTCATAATTCATCATACAAATTTTTTATTTTTTGCAGGAAAAAGCTCCTTATTCGCGAAAAAGGCAATTATATAGATTGACATTTTTTAGTACCTGCTTATATAATTAATTATCTTATTCATACATTTTTCATATCTCTATTTAAATGGGAAAGGACTTGATATCTTGTTTCTGATTGCACTTTCACCGATTATCTGGCTGGCAGTGGCCTTATGCGTTCTGCATATGCAGCCCCACAAAGCCTGCCTGCTTGCCCTGCTGCTCTCTGCAGTTGTGGGCATCGGCCTCTACGACATGACAACCATCCATGCGTTCCAGGCCTTCCTGGAAGGTGTGGCCCTGGCCTGCTGGCCTATCCTGCTTGTAATCATCGCCGCTATCTTCACCTACAACCTGTCGGAATACACGAAGGGCATGGAAGGCATCAAGAAGATGCTGACCTCCGTCAGCAATGACCGCCGCGTGCTGATTCTCCTGATTGGCTGGGGCTTCGGCGGCTTCATGGAAGGCATGGCCGGTTTCGGTACTGCCATCGCCATCCCCGCCAGCATGCTGGTGGGCATCGGCGTGAATCCGATCTTGTCCGCCTGTGTCTGCCTTGTGGCCAACTCCGTGCCGACAGCCTATGGCTCCATCGGTATTCCTCTGGTTACGCTGGGCAATGTCACCGGCACGGATGCCACGACACTGGCTACTTACACCTGCCTGCAGCTGGCTCCGCTGACGATTCTCTGCCCCTTCATCATGACGCTGGTAGCCGGCGGTTCCTTCAAGGCGCTGAAGGGCATGACCATCATCTGCCTGGGTGCTGCCCTGGGCTTCCTGCTTCCGGAACTGGCCGTAGCTCTGACCATGGGCCCTGAACTGGCCGTTGTTGCCGGTTCCATCGGTTCCATGGCTGCCATTGTGGCCTGCGCCAAGCTGTTCCCGGTTGACGATCCTGCTTATGCGATGCCGGCCCATGAAGATGAAGAGCCGCTGACCGCTGGCGATGCCATCAAGGCATGGCTCCCGTTCATCCTGATCTTCGTCTTCCTGCTGGCTACGTCCAAGCTGATTCCGGCCATCCATGATCCGCTGAACCTCATCAAATCCTCTGTGCTGATCTATGACGGCGAAGGCGGCGCACCTTATACCTTCACCTGGGTTGCTACACCGGGCGTGCTGATTTTCCTGGCCGCTTTCATCGGCGGTTCCAAGCAGGGCGCCAGCTTTGGCGAAATGCTGAACGTACTCAAAACTACGATCATCAACCTGCGTTTCACCATCGTTACCATTATCTCCGTTATCGCTACGGCAAAAGTCATGGGCTATGCCGGCATGACCCACGAAATCGCCGAAGCTGCGGTGGCAGCAACGGGTACGGCTTACCCCTGCATCGCGCCCTTCATCGGCTCCATCGGTACCTTCATCACCGGTTCCGCAACGTCGAGCTGCGTGCTGTTCGGTAAATTGCAGACCGAAGCTGCCCAGGCTATCGGTGCAACACCTGCCGCTCAGGCATGGATTGCTGCCGCTAACGCTACCGGGGCCTGCGCCGGCAAGATGATCTCCATCCAGAGTATCGCCATCGCCGTGGCTGCCATTCAGGTACAGGGCGCAGATGGCAAACTGCTCTCCTTCGCTGCCAAGGTATATGCTCCCTTCATCATCATCATGGGACTTATCGTATACTTCGGTCAGTCCGTAGTAGGCTAAAAGCAAATACAGCATATAAAAATTCCCCGGCAGGTTCGTTCCTGCCGGGGAATTTTTATATGCTGTTATTTCTGATGGCGAACCACTTCCACCTCTATATAGTCAATCGGACCGGAGATGGGAACAGAAGGTTTGCGGACACGGGCCATAGCCGTCTTGAAATGCGGATATTTCGCCAACAGTTTATCGCCGATAGCTGCAGACAGGGTGCCCAGCATGGTATAGCGTTTATTTTCCGTGATATCTTTGACGATGTCATATACAGCAGCCGTATCAACACCATCTTTCAGCTCGTCGGTCTCTACCAGCTTGTCATCCTGGGTTTCGATTTCCACATCAATGTAGAATTTCTGCCCCTGCTCACGTTCATATTCATAAACGCCGTGGAAACCATAGAACATCATGTTGAGAATTCTCACTTTTGCCATTGTGGTCACTCCTATCACATTATAATCCAGCTTTGCCTGTAGGTTCATTACAGGGTTTTTCTATAATTGTGTATTTCGCTAAACCACGACAAAATCCTGCCGCTATAATAAATTTAATTATCAGTCACTGAGCATTTCTTCCCAGCAGGCATAGGCACAAGCAAAAAAGATCAGCACGAGCAAAAACAAATCCCCCATTATTTTTCCTCCATAGAAAAATAGGAGAGGCCTCGCCTCTCCGTAAAACGCCCATTACATCACCCGGCGGGCACCCAGGTAGCAATTGCTCCAATAAGAGCTGTCCAAAGAAGCTACACTGACTCCGCGGCTGGAGGACGCGTGAATGAACTGACGGTCGCCAAGATAAATGCCCACATGGGACGCTCCTGGAGCATACGTCGAAAAGAATACCAAATCCCCTGGCATAGGCTCACCGATGGGCGAACCTGCTTCATACTGCACATCTGCCGTACGCGGAAGATGTACGCCAGCATGGGCAAATACATACTGTACATAACCGGAGCAGTCAAAACCTCTGGGGCTCGTACCACCGAACACATACGGTACACCAAGGTACTGCATGGACTCAGAAATGATTGTACGGTTGATGTAATTGCCACCATGGGAAACCACCGGCATGGATTTGCCTAAAAGTGCCGTATAGGTTGACGGCCCTACCTGTCCATCTGCAGCCATCCCATGGGAAGACTGGAATCCCTTTACTGCCTCAGCCGTTGCCGGACCGAAGTCCCCATCTGCTGATACATCGTAACCAAGACGGACCAATTGTCCCTGGATCTCGGCTACCTCTGTGCCCTGGTCTCCTACGCGGAATGCAGACGCACTACACACAGAAAACATGGACATAAGGATCATAGACAGCGCAAATACACGCTTTGTTGCTTTTTTAAACAAAAAGCCAACTCCTCTCTCTGTTCGCTTACGAGGTTAGCTGCCGGGCTCGGGTAGAGAAGACCACCCGCTTCATTACTTGTACCCTTGAATATGGCACAATCTGACGTTCGCCCCAAAAACCTGGTTCCCCCGCTCCTGGGCTGGATTCAGCTTAATCCTATGTTATTTTTTTCACCCATTTATAGATATACGACAAAAAATGCCGTAATCCTGCTATTTTTTTCGCAACACGAAATTCTGTATAACTCTAAACAATTTTCAGTTTTCTTTCAGAATTCATGCTGACATGAAAAGTGGCTGTCAAAATGACAGCCAACATATTTCCATTCAAGTTGAATAAGCAATCAATAAGCCGAGTTTTGTTCCACCCACAAACGTGGGGGCGACAATCATTTATCTAGGCGCGGCAGTTGCCTGCCGGCTCAAGCGACTCAACCCGGAAGGTTCCGCGGGCCGCATCATCCCTTCCCTATTTGGTCTTGCTCCGTGTGGGGTTTACCCAAGCCAGCCAGTCACCTGACTGCTGGTGCGCTCTTACCGCACCTTTCCACCCTTACCTGACAAGTCAGGCGGTCTAAATCTCTATGGCACTGTCCCTAAGGTCACCCTCGCTGGACGTTATCCAGCACACTGCCCTATGGAGCCCGGACTTTCCTCATCTGGTGTCATGCACCAGCCGCGATTGTCTTGACAACTTATTTCAACATCGGTGATTATAACATATTTAGCAGCATTTTGTCAAATCAGGTGCTAAATAAATACAATACACGTTTCAGCCAATGATATCATTAAAGGATTTTATGGCTTCCTGCTGAACGAGTTTCAAGGGAACATTCTGCGCCATAGCCAGAGCCTTACAGTCTTCATATTCCGGAGAAACGCTGCATATCCTGCCGTCCCAGGCACTGACCTTGCAATTTACCACACCATAGGACGTTTCCACTTTGGCCATATGCCGGGCAGCCTCTAAGCGCTCGCCCACGGGCATCACCCGCAGACCAATGCTGGTGGTTTCCGCAAAGATAATCCCTGCGCAGTCACTCTGCCGGCCGGACTCCACCAGCACGGAGAGCTTCTGGGCCGGGCGGTTTTTCTTCATGAAGATAGGTGTGGTCCATACATCCAGGGCCCCGGCTGCCAAAAGTCTTTCATAGAGATAGCCGTAGATCTGCGGATTCATATCGTCGATATTGGCCTCCAAAACAGCCAGCTCGCTGACAGCAGCACCATGATATTCGCCAAAATACAGGCGCAGGACATTTGGCAGGCTCAGTTCATGGCTGCCGGCTCCATAACCGATCTTCTCCGACACGAAGCCCTTGGGCAGTCCTTCGCTATAGGTTCCCAAAGCCTTGACAATGCCGGCTCCCGTGGGCGTGACCAGTTCTTTTTTCTCAGTGCCCGTTTCTGTCTGCCAGCCCAGCAAAAGCTCGGCCACCGCCGGTGCCGGTACCGGCATCATGCCGTGGGCACACTGCACAAAGCCGCTGCCTGTAGTCAGCTTTGACACGAACACCCGCTCCACTTCCAGATAGTCGAGGCAGATGGCCGCACCGACAATATCCACGATGGAATCCACCGCGCCGACCTCATGGAAAGCCACCTCATCCGCCGGCTTGCCATGGACTTTGCCCTCAGCTTCGGCAATCTCTGTAAAGATTGCCACTGCCTGCTGCTTCACGGCCATGGAAAGGGCCGACTGTTCCAGGATTTCCCGGATATCCTTCATGGTCCGATGTGCATGGTGGTGTTCGTGATGTTCAGGGTGAGCATGGTCAGCCGCTGTCAATTTCACATCTACATATACGGCATGGATCCCCTTCTGCCAGACTTCCTGAACCTCAAGGGCAAATTCATCCGCCATGGGCAGCTTCTGCAGTTCCTTTTCCAGATAAGCCTGAGGCACACCGGCCTGCAGCATGGCCCCCAAAAACATATTGCCGCTGATACCGGCAAAACAATCCAAATATATCGCTTTCATAAGTCACCTCAGTTTATTGATTTTGCTGGCCAGCGCACCTGCGCCAAAACCATTGTCGATATTGACCACAGATACGCCCATGGCACAGCTGTTGAGCATGGAGAGCAAAGCCGCCACGCCCTGAAAGGAAGCGCCATAGCCTACGCTGGTGGGCACGGCGATGACCGGTTTATTGGTCAAGCCGCCCACCACGCTGGCCAGCGCCCCTTCCATGCCGGCAATCACGATGATCACATTGGCCGCCTTGATTTCCGGCAGATGGGCAAAGAGACGATGGATACCCGCCACGCCGCAGTCATAGCAGGTATGGACACTGTTGCCAAAGAGATAGGCCGTAAGCCGCGCTTCCTCCGCCACCGGCACATCGCTGGTGCCGGCGGTCATGATCAGGATATTGTGCTTTTCATCCCGCTCAAGGCTTTTATCCCGGTCGAGGTAAATTGCCCGGGCCATTTCGTCGAACTGGGCCTCCGGCACCTTTTCGAGCACCTTTTCATAATGTTCCCGGTTGGCTCTGGTGGCCAGCAGATTGCCCTCGCTATGCTCATAGAGAGAGGCAAATATATCCCGCACCTGTTCCGGTGTCTTGCCGGCGGCATAGATGACCTCCGGCATGCCCTGCCGCATTTCCCGGTGATGGTCAATCTCGGCAAAGCGCATCTCCTCAAAGGGCATTTCCGCCAGCTTGTCCAGGGCTTCACCCTCGGGTAAAATTCCCGCTTTATAGGCCTGCAGGATGCCGGCTATATCCTCACGTTTCATCTGTCCACCTCATTTTTCTCATTTCCTTACATTATAACAAACTTCGCCAAAGGATGAAAAATATCCTTTGGCGAAGAAAAAACCTGTCTGCAAATCAGATATTGAAGAAGGCCCGCATGAAGATGGCAGCAGCAGCGGCGCCGAAGAAGGGGGCAATGCCCGGCACGAGAATGCCATACTGCCAGTCGTTGTCCGCTTTGTTCTCAATGGGCAGCACTGCATGAGCAATGCGGGGGCCCATATCACGGGCCAGGTTCATGGCAAACCCTGTCGTACCGCCCATGCCCATGCCGATAGCCCAGACCAGCAGGCCGATGGCAATGGGAGCCAGCATGGCTTCCGGGCCCGTGCAGGCCTTCAGGATGCCCAGGATGCCCGAAATGAATACGAAGGTAGCGAAGAACTCGCAGAAGAAATTACGGGGCAGGTTGCGGATGCCCGGCGTCGTGGAGAAGATATTGCGGATGCGCACCGGATCGATCTTGCCCACAGAAGCCTTGAAGTGATCCGCATAGCAGAACCACATGATGGCTGCGCCGAAGAAACCGCCGGCCAGTTCCACTAGGGAGATGGGAATCACCATACCCCAGGGGATATTGCCCAGCACGGCCTGTGCCACAACCATGGCCGGGTTGATGCAGACATCACCGAAGAGATACAGGGAAACGGTGATACCGAAAGACCATGTGGTGATGGCAAAGATATGGCCCGTGCCATTGTATTTCGTGTCCACCAGCGTATCATCACAGTGCACGCCGATACCGAAGATAATCATCAGGGCCGTGCCCATGAATTCTGCTAATAATTGATGTTCCATTAATTTTTAACTCCTGTCCTTACATTTCTCTCAGCCTACAATAACGGCCAGACCATCGGGGATAACGGCGACCTTGGCATCATTGCCTTCATAGCTGTAAGCCTTGGCCAAAGCCTCATCGAAACTCTTGGCCAGTTCCATATGCATATCCGTAATGAGGTTTGGCTGCACCAGATCCGATACCATGATCACCCGGTGATGGGCCAGGATACGGGCGAGGATCTGGGAGGTCCACTGGTCGGGAATGGTCTCCAAGCGCGGCGTAGCCACAGCCTTGTCGAGGAATTCCTGAGGCGTCTTGGCATCGGCCAGGTTATGATAGAAACCTTCGCCGCCATGACCGTCAGCACAGCCGGCCACCATGATGATGGTGCCGCCTTCCTTGTTAGCGGCTTCGGCTGCCGTCATGCCCTTGACTGCCTGATAGATGTTCTGGTCGAGGGGATAGCCGCCATTGGTGGACACGGTGATGTCCGCCTGCACCTTCTGCACATGAGCCAGATCCGCCACAAAGGCACAGCCCTTCTCATGGGCCCGTTCCATATCGCCGGCAAAGGCGCCGATGATCTCCTTATCCTCATTGAGAACCACGTTGAGGATGAACTTCAGGCCAGCCGTGCGGGCAGCGTAGACCATATCCCGATGGATGGGATTGTCCAGCAGGTTGCCCGTGCGGGCATGATGATCGTTGATGAACTCACCGCAGTGGTTGGCCATGATGGTCTTGTAGGAAGCCACACCGGGCAGCACGGATTTGCGGCCGCCGGAGAAGCCAGCGAAGAAATGAGACTCGATGAAGCCTTCGGCAATCAGCAGATCTGCTTCCACTGCCGTGCGGTTGACGATGCAGGCACCGCCGCTGGGCAGAGTGCCGATTTTCACCATGGAACTATCATCCGTGGACACATGCATCACGATGTTCTCGTTCTTGACGATTTCCTCACCGTACTTGTTCACCAGTTCCTCATGGGTGGAGGGACGATGGAAGCCCGTGGCGATCAGGATGCTGATATTGGCCTCCGGTTCCACAGCACGGATCCGGCGCAGCAGAATCGGCATCGTGATATGAGACGGTACCGGACGGGTGTGGTCCGAGCTGATGATCGTGATGTTCTTCTTGCCTTTCACCAGTTCTTCCAGACTTGGGGAACCGATGGGATTGTCCAAAGAAGCTTCCACCAGTTCCTGCTGGCCCTTGTCAGCCTTGTAGGTTGCAGCCTTGGATTCCAGCACAGCCAAAACATTCGCGTCGGCAATTTCGGCTGTCATTTCCCCTTTGTCATAGGGCAGAGAAAATTTCATTTTCCAAAACCTCTCTTTTCAAATTCATACATTTCCATTACAATAGGGATAACTTTTCCTGTCCCTGCTTGCACGCATATAAGCTTAACACACGAAACAACTCTATTTTCATCAATACTTGCCACAATATACGGCAAATATTGCGAATAGAGATCCATTCTCCATAAGAAAGAAGGCTCCTCATGCTCCCCATCCTGGACAAAAACCTGCAAAAAGAATATGCTCTGCTGAGCCTGCTGGATTCTGACGAACGCTATTTTTCCTGTCAGGAACTAGCCGAAAAGCTCGGCTTATCCGAGCGCACCATCTATAAATATTTGCAGAATCTCACCACACAGCTTTCCAGCTATGCCCCCGAAGAACTGGCCATTGAACGCAGTGCCGCCTTGGGCATCCGCCTTTGCCGCGCCCTCTGGCTCAGCATCCATAGCGTCTACACCAAATTGGCGCAGCAATCCCTGACCTATGATTTCTTCCATAATTTGTTTTTGGAGACCACGGACACGACCACGGCTTTCTGCCTGGCCCATTTCGTCAGTTCCGCCTCCCTTTACCGGACCCTTTCCCCCATGCGGGAGGCTCTGGCAGCTTTTTCCCTAACCCTTGACGCTGCCGATATGCGGCTGGATGGCGAGGAAATGCAGATCCGCTATTTCTACAACAATTTTTACCTGCAGATCTACCGGGGCTATGCCTGGCCATTTCCCTCCATCTCCCGTCAGCTGGTGATGAATGCCATCGATGATATCCTGGGCAGTCTCGATGCTCCTATGTCCATCAGTGACCGCAAGCATTTCTCCTACTGGCTGGCGGTTATCGCGCACCGCCTGAGCCTGCGCCACTGCCTAACCAAACCATTGCCGGCAGAACTCGGTCTGGACAATGAAGCCTACAGCACCGTGTTGCCTGCCATCCAGCGCTTTTTCCAGCGGCTCCATCTGCCCGCCACTCCTCCGGAATGTCAATTTGTCTTTTACCTGCTCCACGCCTTTCCCTTTGGCATGAATGTACAGCAGCGGCTCTTTGCCGCCGCCCGGGACGTCCGGGGCTTTGACTGCCTGCCGCTGACGGCCACGGACCATTTCCTGGCGGTCTTTGCCCGCTATTTTCCCCAGTGGATGGGCATGGGCTCCCCGAGTTTCCGCCTGAAGCTCCACCGGCTGCATTTCCATGGCGCCCTGCTCAGCGGCAGCTCCGATCTGTTGGAGCGCTATCCCTTTCTCAAGACATATCAGCAAAGCTATCCTGCCTTTGCCCAACGCATGGCGAAGTTGTTTGCCTCCCTGGCTCCCCATTCCTGCGGCCGCTGTTTTGCCGATGAGCGCTATCTGCTCCCCCATTACATCCTGCTGTGCAGCCAGTATTTCGACCTGGCCGCCGGCGAGCCTGTCATCCGCCTCTCCCTGCTGACCGATTACGGCCCCATCTATGAAGAGAAAATAAAAAAGGAAATCATCTCCCGTTTCCGGGATGATTTCCACATAAAATTCGCACTGCCCCATGAAGGCTATGATATTCTCATCACCAATCTGCCGGTGAAGATTGTCACGCAAGGCCATTCCACCCTGTCCCTCCACGCTGCCTTCAATCAGCGGGAATGGACGCTGCTGGCCCGGCTGCTTGCACTGGCACAGCAACGCGGGTGATGAATTCCTCTGCATTGCTGGTACTCATATCCTCCAACAGGCTTTCCTCATAGGAGGGCCCGGCAGGCATCAGCCCATGGTCGGACATATAGCCGCGCAGCAATTCATAGGAAGCGGTGGTGTTCATATAATTCCCGGCAAAATAGGTCACCACAAAACGCCCGGCAGCCTTCAGCCGCCGCTGGGCTTTGGGCAGGGTGCGCCATTTTTGATCCGTGGGCACGTAAAAATAGCTTACGATCTGTTCTCCCCCCGGCCGCATAAAATCCTCAGGGGCAACCATGGCCCCGAAGGTATAGCCGGTGAGCACTTCCCCTTCCATGATATCCCGCATATAGGTGGCAAATTTCTGTTCCACGCCATTCCAATCCTCCTGCAGGTAAAATTGGCGCAGATTTTCTGACACCACCAGCCGCTGACCGGGCATTTCCACCTCTTCCACCATGTTCAGCCTGACTTTTTCCGCCTGCTGCAGCACATGACGCTGATTGACCACAATCTGTTTCATGCGCTGCAGCTTTTTCATTTCCTGATCCAGCCATTGCTCCTGACCTGCCAGCAACGCCGCAAATTTCTCCGGCGTACGCCCTTCCATATACTCCTTGATTTCGGACAAGTCCAGGCCCATATCCCGAAACATCCGGATCATATAGAAGGGGTAGAACTGGCGGGAGGAATAGGCCCGGTAGCCATTGCTCTCCACTGCCTCGGGGCTGAAGATGCCCTCGCTGTCATAATAGTGGAGGGTACGCTTGTTCACCCCGGTCATCCGGGCAAATTCCCCCACATGGAATGTCATATGACGCGCCATGAAAACTCCCCCTTGACATTACAGTTACTGTATCCTTTATGCTTAATATACACGAGGAACCTCTACGGTTCAAGAAGTTTATTCCATATTTGCAGAAAGGAAAATCTTTATGTCAACAAAAACACATAATCCCCTGGCTTATCACCACAGTATGTGGTCACTGCTGAAGTTTGCGGCCCCCTCCATCGGTATGATGATCATCATCTCCCTCTATACCGTCACCGATGGCATCCTGATTGGCCGCTACGTTGGCAGTGACGCTCTGGCTGCTTCCAACATCGTCTACCCGGCTTTCAATCTCGTATTGGGGCTGGCCATTATGCTCGCCGCCGGCGGTTCGGCATTGGTTGCCAAAACCCTGGGCGAGGGTAATCGCGAGCTTGCCAACAGACGATTTACCCTGATCACCATCAGCGGTGCCACGCTGAGCACGATCCTGGCTCTGCTGCTCTGGCTTATGCATAAGCCTTTGCTCATGTTTTTAGGGGCCAGTCCGGCCCTTTATGCAGAATGTGTAAATTACCTAACCGCCCTGCTGCCCTTTTTCCCCACGGCGGCCTTGATGCTGATCTTCAATGCTCTCTTCATCGCCGACGGCCGTCCCATTCAGGGCTTTATGGTCTCCGTGGTCTCTGGCGTGCTGAATGCCCTGCTGGACTATCTCTTCATGGCCCATATGGGGCTTGGCATTGTCGGTGCGGCTCTGGGTACCGGCCTGGGCGGGACCGCCGCCGCAGTGATCGGCCTGCACTACTTCAGCTGCCGCAGCCGTCTGCTCCGCTTCTGCCGGCCTGCATGGGAATGGAAAGCCCTGGGACAGGCCATGTATAATGGCTCCTCCGAACTGGTAACGGAAATTTCCGTAGGCCTGACCACCTTCCTCTTCAATATCATCACCTTCTCCTGGGCAGGAGAGGACGGCGTAGCTGCCATCTCGGTCATCCTCTATGCCGAAATGCTGCTGACCTCCGTGCTGATGGGCTTCAACAATGGCATCGCACCGCTTTTCTCCTATCAGTACGGGGCCAAGAATTATCTGGAACTTGTGCGGCTGCTGAAAATGGCCCTGCTGGGAATTTTTGCCTTTTCCCTGGTGGCCTTTGCCGGTTCCCGCATTTTGGCAGAACCCCTTATCAGCCTGTTCCTGCCGGATGGCGGTTCCGTCTACACGCTGACCGTCAATGGCTTCCTGCTCTTCAGCTTCAGCTTCCTGCTTTCCGGCTTCAACCTCTTTACCTCGGGGTTCTTTACCGCCATTGCCGATGGCAAAACCTCAGCCCTGGCCTCCTTTGCCCGGAATCTGGCCGGTATCGTGATCTTCCTGCTGCTGCTGCCCCAGCTGATCGGCTTCAGCGGCGTCTGGCTGGCAGTACCGGCAGCCGATATGGCCGCCGTCGTCCTATCCTGCTTCCTGCTCTATGACCAGCGGCAGAGTTTTCAGCAGCTGGGCCAGAAACGACGTCAACGACAGGGCAAGATCCATTCGCCCAAATTGCCGGCCTGAAATATTTTTGAAAAAAATCAAAAAAACTGTTGACAAGCACGGTGGATATCCGTATAATATATTTCTGTTGACAGACGTCACACAGGGGTATCGCCAAGTTGGTAAGGCACGGGTCTCTGAATCCCGCATGCGTTGGTTCGAGTCCAGCTACCCCTGCCAATTGAAATTTTGAGGAGTCGCATAGCGGCTCCTTTTTTGCATGATAATCGAAGAATAAGAAAAATCGCCGGCCTAAGCCAGCGATTTTTTTATTCCAATACTTGTTTCTGCTGTTTGCGTTTGCGATAGCGCAGGTACATCACGGCAATCACCACGGCACAGATGCCCACGAAGATCAGGCTTGCCTGATGACCGATGGCCAGCATGATCTCCCAGCTCTTGCCCAGCATCATGCCGGCGAAGAGAATCAGTGCCGTCCAGGGCAGGGAACCCAGGAAGGTCAGACTCAGGAATTTCTTCATGTCCACATGGGCAAAGCCTGCGGGCAGGGAGATGAAGGTGCGCACCACCGGCAGCATGCGGCTGAAGAACACGGCCTTGAGCCCGTATTTATCAAACCAGTTCTGAGCGATATCCACATGGGATTTCTTGACGAAGAAATAATGACCATATTTATCCACAAAAGTACGGCCGCCATAATGCCCCACAGCATAGGCGAAGATGGAGCCAGCCATGCCGCCCACCATACCGGCCACCAGGGCCCCTGTAAACGTCATCTGGTCAGCAAAGATCAGATAGCCAGCAAAGCCCAGGATAAGCTCACTGGGAATGGGAATGCAGGCATTCTCCGCAGCCATCAGGATAGCCACCGCCACATATCCCCAGGAAGCGATGAAATCCAAAAAAATCGTTGAAAAGTGTTCCATTGCAATCTCCTTTCTCGTATCTTCGGCTATTATACCCTAGAAACCGTCGCTATGCAATGGCAAAATGTCCCATTTACACCGTTGCGGAAAAATGATAGGATAGTTGTATTGTTTCCTATTTAATGAAGGAGTGACTCTTTTGGAAGGTGCATCCCTGCGTATCCTCTATGTGCTGACTGACCTGATCTGCCCTTTGGTGGTGGGCTATTTTATGCACCACCGCCACTGGGTGTCCGACAACATCATCAACAAGGTCATCCGCTTCAATGTCATCTGTGTCTACACCACCCTGTCCCTGCTTAGTTTCTGGGTACTGCCTCTGTCCTGGAACCTGCTGCTGGTGCCGCTGTTCGGCGCGGCTTTAGTACTGCTGCCCGGAGCCATTGGCTGGCTCGTCTTTGCCAGCCGCATGGAAAATCTCCTGGACCGGGGTGCCTTCATCGCCAGCGCCATGCTGGCCAATCTGGGCACCCTGGGCGGGGTATGCGCCTTCATCCTCTACAACGAGCAGGGCTATGCCTATGCCCAGCTTATCGGCACGACACAGAACATCCTGCTCTGCATCGTGGTCTTTCCCATGGCCCAGTATTTCTATCTGAAGCACAGCGCTTCCCTGCGGAAATCCAGCCCCAGCCATAATTTCCGGGAAATGTTCTTTTCCATCAACCAGCTGAGCCTGCTGGGCATGGTTGCCGGTTTGATCCTCAATGCCAACGGCATCCAGCGCCCGCCTGTGCTGGGGGAGATCTTCCAGAGCCTCGTGCATATCGGCGCCTGGATTGCCATGCTGCCCGTGGGCTTCCTGATCGACTTCCGGCAGGTGCGCCGCTATGCCCGCAATATCCAGACCCTTACCCTGCTGCGCTTCGTCATCACGCCGCTGATCTTCAACGCCATCACCTATTTCTTCGTCAGCGATTCCCTGCTGCGGGGCACTTTGATGATCCTGACCTTCTGCCCCACGGCCATCAATGCCGTGCTGGCCTGCAAGCTCTACAAGCTCAATACGGATCTCTGCGTGTCCTCCTTCGTTATCACCACGGCGGCTTTCCTGCTGGTTATTTTCCCTTTGTTATTCTTCTGCCTGCATTGAGGTTTGAACTGTGAAGCGAATCTATATTTTGATCTTCCTTGTGCTCGGCCTGGCTTTTGCCTGCTGGCATTACGCCCTGCATCCGGCTGTGCCAGCAGGCACCATTATCCAGCCCAACACGCCCTCTAAGAGCATCCTGCTGATTCCCCTGGACGGCCGCCCGCCCTGCCGGCAATTCGTCATAGATGCCGGTGCCATCGCCGGTTATGCGGTCAACACGCCCCCCTCAGAGCTTCAGGACTATTACTCCGCCCCCGGCGATACAGCAGGCATGCGGAAATGGCTGCAGGAAAACCTGCCCCAGCAGGAAGCGGCCATTATCTCCATCGACCAGCTGCTCTACGGGGGGCTGTTGGCCGCCCGGGAAAAAGAAGCCACACCGGCCCAGCAGGACGAGCTGATTGCCTTCCTGCGCCAGCTCCATCAGGAAAATCCAAATAAGCCCCTGCTGGCCTTCAGCATCCTGCCCCGGCAGACGCCTCAGGATACCATTGACGGCTATCAGGAGAAAAAGGATCTGCTGGCCTATTCCCGCCTGAAGGGACGCCAATACGCCGGCCTTCCTGTGGACGAAGGGGAGCTCTCCCGGCTGGAACAGGCCATCAGCCCCCAAAACATGCAGAAATACCTGCAGCACTTTGATGAAAACGAAGCCCTGAACCGCAAACTCATCGCCCTGGTCAAGGAGGGCGTTCTGACCAGATTGGTACTGGGACAGGACGATGGCGAGGAATACAGCATCCCCAATATCGCCAAAGCCCATCTCTGGGCCTTTATGCAGCAGGAGGGACTTCCTGAAGATAAGGCGGTCATCACCCACGGCGCCGATGAGATCGCCCTGACCATGCTGACGGCCTATCAGAATGAGTCTGCCGGTTATCAGCCCGCAATCTATATCGCCTATAACCATCCTGCCACCGCTGGCACCATCATGCCCTATATGGCCATCGATATGGCCACTGTCGCCCGGGAAAAGATCGATTTGTCAGGCGGCCGGGAAGCGGCCTCCCCTGACGAGGCTGACCTGATTCTCTACCTTTCCGCCAATGATTATGAACAGGATACCGTCAGCCTTCGCGCCCGCAATGTTCAGGAACTGAAAGGCTATCTGAACCAGTCAAAGCATATCGCCCTGGTGGATCTGTCCAAACACTTCATGGCACAGGAAACGCTGCTTCCCCTGCTGCTGGCCAAGGATATCCCGCTGAATGCCCTGACCGCCTATGCCGGCTGGAATACGGCCAGCAACGCCGTCGGCACGGCAACCGCTTCGGCCAGCCTTTACCTCAGCGCACAAAAAAATGCCCAGAGTCCGGAAGAAGCCTTGGGCACCATGGCGAGCAATATCCATTTCCTGCAAAACCGCATACTGGAAGATTACTTCTATCTGAAGGAAGATATCGATACCGTCAACCATACACTCAAGAAAGCCGGCTACCGCAATACCGCCGATCTGGATCTGGAACATAACTGGCGCTGGGCCAATTCCATGCTGCAGGAGAGCATGCAGAAGCATCTGGCTGCCTATAAACAGAGCAAAGCCCTGAAAGCACCGGTAAGAATCGATACCCCGCAGGGAGCTTTCACCGTCTTTATGGACGACCTGACCATGGAACTCAGTTTCCCCTGGCCCAGGACCTTTGAGATTTATCTGGAAACCACGCCGTATCTCTATCAAACTTCAACATCATAAAAGGGTAACGCTCAAACGGGCGTTACCCTTTTCATCTATATGTTTCAGGAATGTCTTAGAAGCGGAAGTGAGACAAGGCCGCCTGCTGGCTCTGGGCCAGCGTAGCCAGGGCATCACTGGCGGAGGCGATCTCCTCAGCCGAGGCAGATTGCTCTTCGGTAGCGGCGGATACAGCCTGCATTTCGCTGGCCACCTTGCCGCTGTAGCTATTGATATTGCTCATCTCGGCGGCAATTTCATTCGTGGCATCAGCCGTAGCGTTGATGGCTTCCGTCACATGGGTGATTTCACCGGAGACACCTGCCACCAGCTGATTGATCTCTTCGAACATGGTGCGCAGGGCTTCTACACTATGAGCACCCTCAATTACAGCCTGCTTGCCGGAACGCATGGCAATCACAGCATTTTCCGTATCATCCTGGATTTCCCGGACAAGGCCTGCGATCTTTTCAGCAGATTCCTTGGATTCCTGGGCCAGCTTGCCGACTTCTTCAGCTACCACCTTGAAGCCTCGGCCATGCTCACCGGCACGGGCAGCCTCAATGGAAGCATTCAGGGCCAACAGGTTGGTCTGCTCAGCAATACCGGTCATGGCATCCACAATCTCACCAATCTGCTTGGAGCGTTCGCCCAGTCGATCTACCATCATTGCCGATGAAGTCACCGTTACCTCCACATCCTTGATCTGACGGACCGAATTATCGATGGACATATTGCCCTCTTCCGCCCGCTTGGCCACCATGGAGGAATTTTCCTCTACCTGAACAGATTTCTGACGGATTTCCTCAATCGAAGCTTCAGCGCTCTGAACCGACTCATTGCTCCCCATCACAGCCTGCTGCTGATGTTCCACGGACTCCACAACTTCCGTAGCGGACTGGGCAACCTGGGTAGCTGCCTGGGCAGCCTGCCCGGCACTGGCGGTGAGTTCCTCTGAAGATGCGGCCAGCTGCTCGGAAGATTCGCTGACATGACGCATGAGCTTATTAAGGGATTCTCGCATCGCCTGCATGGCTTCACTCATATGGCCCAGCTCGTCACCCCGGGGTTCATAATCATCATTAAGTCTGAAATCCCCATCTTTCATCCGACGGCATTCCGCCACCATCTTGTCCAGAGAGGTCATGATATCCCGGATAATGAAGGTAGCAATGCCCATCAAAACCGCAAAACACAATACGGTCGTAATGATCATCAGGAACATTTCACTCTGATTCCGCTCAGCGATCTCTTCATTGAGGGCTTCTGCATTATCATCGGCAACTTTCTGCAATGCAACCAGACTCTTCAGGAGGTCCTGCGTCACGCCGGCTTCCACGCCTTTGTAATAGCTCCATGCCTCCTGAGTCTTGCCTGCATCAGCCAGTTTCCGGGCCTGTTCGATCCCGCTCTTATACTCGGCCCACTTTTTCTCCGTGTTGGGAATCTCCGCCGCAGCCTTTTCCGCTCTCATTCCCAAGGCCTTATACTCGGGCCAGGTCTTCTCATAACTGCTGACCGCTTCATCAATGGACGCATTGATCTTGGCGTCCTTAGGGTCCAGGATATGCTTGACAATCCGCACCTGGATCATCCGCATATAGTTGATCTCGTCGCCCAGCATCCTCGTTGCCTTCAGCTTGCGGTTGTACATATTGTCAAGGTCATCCCCGGCCTTGCTCATAGCACTATACCCCGAAAAGCTCAGGACTGCCATACCAATGATGCCAATAACAACCAGCACCAGGATTTTGTACCCAATACGAATGTCTTTCAGTCTCATTTCCTCACTTGCCTTTCTGCGCAGCCGTTCCCTATGGCCGCTCGATTCCACTTACGTCTCTTCCTGTACCTTGTGAAAAAGTACGCTCTAAACATAACATGTATTTAGGACTTTTGCACTAGGAAAGTTTATTCTAAATCGCCGAATTGCTTGTTATTTTCGCGTAAATTAAAGAAAAACCGCCAATCCTTTTCTGATTGACGGTCATCTCTTGGGACATTGCTGTTTTTGTTATCTCACTGCGATATTTAGTCCTAATTTATGTGTATGATGTTTATTGTATACTTTTTTCCGGCGTTAGAAGCGGAAGTGGGACAAAGCTTCCTGCTGCCCTTGGGCCAGGGTTGCCAGAGCCTCGCTGGCAGCAGCGATTTCCTCGGCCGAAGCGGACTGCTCTTCCGTGGCAGCAGATACGGCCTGCATTTCGCTGGCCACCTTACCGCTGTAACTGTTGATATCGTTCATCTCACTGGCAATCTCGTTGGTTGCGTCCGCCACGGAATGGATGGCATCGGTAACATGGCTGATCTCACCGGATACGCCCACCACCAGCTGATTGATCTCCTCGAACATGGTACGCAGGGATTCCACGCTCTGAGCACCTGTGATGACGGCTTCCTTACCGGAACGCATGGCAATCACAGCATTTTCCGTATCATTCTGGATTTCCCGGACAAGATTTGCAATCTTCTCGGCGGACTCCTTGGATTCCTGGGCCAGCTTGCCGACTTCCTCGGCCACAACCTTGAAGCCGCGGCCATGGTCACCGGCACGGGCTGCCTCAATGGAAGCATTCAGGGCCAACAGGTTGGTCTGCTCGGCAATCCCCGTCATGGCATCCACGATCTCACCGATCTGCTTGGATCGCTCGCCCAAGCGGTCTACCATCTTGGCGGAAGAAGTTACGGTTACCTCTACATCCTTGATCTGACGGACCGAATCATCAATGGAGTCATTGCCCGCTTCTGCGCGCTGGGCTACAGCAGAAGAATTCTCCTCAACCTTGGCGGATTTCTGGCGGATCTCCTCGACGGAGGCTTCCGCATTCTGCACGGACTCGTTGCTTTCCATAACAGCCTGCTGCTGATGTTCCACCGATTCCACCACTTCCGCAGCCGACTGCGCCACCTGACCGGCGGCCTGGGCGGCCTGTCCTGCGCTGGCAGAAAGCTCTTCAGAGGAAGCGGCCATCTGTTCTGCTGAATCACTGACTGTACGCATGAGTTTGTTCAGGGAGCGGCGCATTTCCTGCATGGCAGCTTCCATCTGTCCCAGCTCATCGCCACGGGGTTCATAATGTTCGTTAAGTCGGAAGTCCCCATCCTTCATCTGATTGCATTCCTGAACCATCTGTTCCAGCGTGGTCATGATATCCCGGATGATGAAGAAGGCCACCCCCATCAGCGCTGCAAAGCACAGGATCGTCGTCACGATCATCATGAACATCTCATGGGCATTGTTTTCCGTAACTTCCTCATTGAGGGCATCGGCATTGTCATTGGCCAATTTTTCCAGATTATGCAGGCTGGCCACCAGATCCTTGGTGATGCCATTCTCCATTTTCTTGTAATGATCCCAGGCTTCCTGCTTCTTGCCAGCATCTGTGAGGCGCTTCACTTCCATGATGCCCTGCTTGTACTCGATCCACTGTTTCTCCACTTCCGGAATCTTGGGAGCGATATTATCCGCCCGCATGGCCAGCTCCTTATATTCCGGCCAGGTCTTTTCATAGCTGTCCATTGCTTCTTTGACGTACGCTATAATCTGCTCGTCCTTCGGATCGATGATGTGTTTGGTCACCCCCAGCTGAACCTTGCGGGTGTAGTTGATCTCATTTCCCAGCAAACGCGTTGCCTTCAACTTCCGGTGGTACATGTTGTCAAGGTCATCCCCGGCCTTACTCATGCCGCTATACCCGGAAAAACTCAGAATTGCCATGCCGATGATACCGATAACCACCAGCACCAAAATCTTAGCTCCAATACGAATGTCCTTCAATCTCATTTCCTCACTTGCCTTTCTTCCTCGGCCGTATCCCGACGGCTCTTCGATACTGCTTACATCTTTAAGCGTTTGTGAATAACGCTCTTAAAAGATAACATGAATTTAGGACCTTTGCACTATAAAAGTTTATTCCAAATTGATTTATTGATAAATATTTTCATGTAAATTAAAGAATGACCACTATCCCATCCTGGAATAGTGGTCATTCCTGCAATATATTCTTTTTATATAGTCTTCTATAGTGAAGAACTTTTAATTATCCTGCTAAATTTTTTTATTTGTCAAGTGACAAATGTCATCTTTTAACGATCCGTTAGAGCATAATCATGTGATGTATACATTATTTATGTGCCAGATTTACAGCCAATTCTGCATTATGGGCAGCCATGTCCCGCAACTGTGCCAGCAGTTCACCATTCCGCTGACGGAAGGTCTGCTTGTCATTCCACTTACGGCGGATCTCCTGCATCAGTTCCTCTGCCGTGACATCCTTGAGATTGCCTACAGGTTCTTCACCGATGGAGGCCAGGAAGCGGTCAATCTTAGGATCGTAGGAAATGCCCAGCATGGGCACGCCCATCACGCCGGCGAAGATCAGCGCATGAAGGCGGATGCCCAGCACCAGATCCATATTCCCCACCAGGGACAGGAACTCGCTGGTGGTGTATTCGTCCTTCAGGACCGTGCACTCTTCCTGCGTCAGGGCAGCAATGGCCTGGGCGGCCTTGACATCATCCGGGAACTGCATGGGGATGAATATCACCCTTGCCCCCAATTCCCGCACCACCATATCAGAAACCTCGGCGAGGACTTCCTTATAGTGGCGCCAACCCTGCCATTCCCGCACGGAAATCCCCAGCACAGGTTTGGCTCCATCAGCATGATAGGCCTTGAAGATGGCCCGGCCGGCTTCCTTGCCTACGGGATGGATGGCCAGCACCGGATCGGCCGTGCATTCGATAATGGTCTTGTTGATACCCAAGCGGGCCAGTTCCTTCAGGGATCCTTCATCCCGGACAGTGATCAGATCCACATGGTTGCCCAGATACCCCATGGCCCAGCGGGCAATCCGCCCGATGATGGGGCCAATGCCCTGAGCATAGAGCATCACCTTGGTTCCCAGGAAGTGGGCCAGCATGATGATGACCATGTAATAATAGAGGCTGCGGCGGCTGGTGACGTTCTGCAGAAGGCTGCCGCCACCGCTGATCAATAGATCTGCCTGCCGCAGTTCCCGGATGATGGCCGGAAAGCCCAGCCAGGAGATGGCATCTACTCCGTGACGCTTGCGCGTATCCTCCGGATCGGCAGAAATCACCGTAATATGTAGTTTGGGATCGAGATCGCCGAGGACTTCCAACATGGCGGCCAGCATGGCCTCATCCCCGGCATTTTTCGAGCCGTAGTATCCCGATACGACGATTCTGCTCATTACGCTGCCTTACGCTCCTTTGCTCGTGAAATAACGGTCTGCCACAACTGTATCAGCATCATGGCAATGGCGCCGATGCCAGCCCCCAGCACAATGCCCCCAATGCCGCGCATGAAGGACATGTAGACCGGCGTGCGCATATGGGCGAAGGTTTCCACCATGGAACCCTGACCGATGGTGGCAATCAGCACCAGGCCGAAGAAGATCATGGTGGGCCATTTGCGCCAGAAGGCCATGACCGCCAGCATGAAGGCCGGATGGCCGATCATGAGTTCCTTGGTGCGGGGACGGGCGTAGAAGGCCTGCTCCAAAAAGGCGCGGAACTTCAGTTCCGTTGCCGATACCGGCATGCCGGAGGTATGGCCGCTGCGGGCCACAAAGACCACGCCGGCAACGAGTACCAGGAACATCACAAAGAGTGTCTTGATCTTCACCGGCATGTCCAGGATCTTCTTCATCTGGTTCATGACGCCTTCCGTGTCGTCCATGCGGCCGTCGAAGACATCAAAGCGCTGCAGGAAGGCAATGCCCACCAGGATCAGCGGCAGCACAAAGGTCAGCTTGATGCCCCGGAAGATCTGGAATTCCAGCAGGTATTCCGTATCGGCCAAAGAGCCGGACAGATAAGCTGCGCCCACATAGGACAGGGCCCCCGTCACAAACAGGGCCAACACCCCCGTAACGAGCATTTTGCCAAAGCCCAGCGTCATCTTATCCCGCAGATAGCGGATACGGTCCAGCTGGAAGATGACCGCGATTGCCGGGAACAGGTTGGCACTGGCCAGTGCTGCCAGCACGCGGATCTTGCCGCCATTGCCCATCAGTACTGGCACAGCCGCACACAGGGCAAAGATGGCAAAGAGCAGCCACTGTTTCTTCACGGAAACATTCAGCGCCGGAACCACCAGGCTCAGATAGAGCACGGCCGCGGCAGCTACACCGGCCATGACCAGAGCCCGCAGGACCTTGCTGGGATAGAAGGCGGCAAAGGTGCCAGCCGGGCCGATGGTATAGCCATGGGATACCAGGATATCATGGGTATCCTGGAAATATTTCATATTGGTTTCCAACAGGCTCATATTGGGCGAGGGCTTGTCGTAAATGCGCAGCAGATCCACGCGGATATTGCGCTCCTCGTCCGTATTGGACCAGCGTTCCACAGCGGTATCAATCTTCAGCTTGGGCTGTTCGTCCTTCGGAATGGAATAGACGCGGGCAATCTTGTCATAGCCAATGCCCTTGGCGATTTCCTCCATGCCGTCCTGCTTGTAGAACTGCAGCTGGGTTACACCCTCGATCAGGCCCAGCGTCAGATCGCGCTTTTTCAGCTCATCGATGGTGGCCTGCAGGGCCTTGCCAGCGCCCAGACTCTGGGCACCGGAGAAGACCACTTCGGAAATCTTATAGTCATGGAGACGGTTGAAGACGGCCTCCACATCCTCTTTCTTACAGTTCTCGTAGTTGCTGGGGCGTGCCAACACATAGAAACCGGCCTTGTTGACGGCTTCCATCTCGTCCGTAGGCATGCCGATGTTCATCTTGAGGAAGGATTCGTAATGGACTTTTACCGCCATCACTTCTTCCGTGCCTACCTGCAGCAGCTGCACCCGGTCACTGCCTAAACGGCGGGGCACATCTTCCTTGAGCTCTTTCCAGGTGCGGGCATCGTGCCCCACGATATAGACCTCATTGCCGAGGATCTTGCCCTCGGCCACCAGCTGCCGCCACATAGGATCGGCCAGCGCACCGCTATGGTAATTGGCCAGGATCTCACTGCCGGCAATGGCCGTGGCCTTGCCGTTGGCATTGAGTTTCTTGAAGGTGGTATCGTATACCGCCAGCGAAGTGATGCCGGCTTCCTTGGCCTTGGCCAGCACCTCATCCGCGGGCAAACCTTCCCGTTCCGCCAGTTCCAGCAGGCCTTCATAGTCAATGGCCATATCCACCTGACGATTATTCTGTTCCACCCCATGACGGGCAAAACCGATGGTCAGTGCGGCAATCAAGCCAATGATGATTACCAGCACCAATCCCCGGTTGTAGCTAAAATCCTTCATTATCCTTCTTCCACCTTATTCCACATTATCTAAGCCAGCCGTAATGACAATTGCCCCCTGGGTCTGCCGGACATTTTGGAACTGCATGCCCAGGGGCAGCCTGCCGGGCGCCGCCAGCTGGATATTGCCAAACATATCATTGAGCTTTGCCGTGCCAAAACGGCTGTTCTTCATGGCTAAATGCGTCATCTGAAAATACAGGGAACCGGCCTCTTCCACCACATTGCCTTCCATCTCAATGTCCACAGTCCGGCCAAAGACCTTCGTATCAGCCGTCACCATGATGCCTGTAGGCTCAATGGTCACCTGCACATTATCTATCCGCTCCAGTTTGCGGGTCAGAACCTCCCGCAGATTCTCCTCATCCAGGGACCCCGTCAGGGTAAGCTTGTCCGCAGACTTCATGGCCACCTTGCCGGCAGTCCATAAGTCCTGAACATTGAGTCGCACATTCTCCCCGGTAAGGCTGATTTCCCGGAAATAGACCTGCCCCACCTTGGCCTGATGGGCCACGCCATGGACGTGCTGCACCACCCCCAGTGCCAGCAGGAATCCAGGACGGCTGTCCACGGATACCTGCGCATCATGAGTGGCCAGGCGCTCACTCATGCGCGTCTGCAGCGTCTCCTGAGCCAGCCAGGGCAACACCGTCTCACTGAACACGATTATAATTATGAATAAAGCACCTGCAATAGTCAAGCCCTTTCGCAAAATCCGTGCCCCCCCATAAGAAGGAGCCAGGAGCATGCTGCATCCTGACTCCGTAAAAGATTAATTAAATTTCATGGTTGGCTTTGGCTGCCAGGAACGCACGGATGAAGGGATCGATATCGCCATCCATCACGGCCTGCACGTTGCCGGTTTCCTGACTCGTACGATGGTCCTTGACCATGGTGTAGGGCTGGAATACGTAAGAACGGATCTGGCTGCCCCATTCGATATTCTGCTGATCGCCCTCGAGCTTGGCCAGTTCTGCTTCCTTCTTCTCCATTTCCAGCTCGAAGAGCTTGGCGCGCAGCATCTTCATGCACTGCTCGCGGTTCTGGAGCTGGGAACGCTCGTTCTGGCACTGTACCACGATCCCCGTGGGCTCATGGGTCATGCGCACAGCCGAAGACGTCTTGTTGATGTGCTGACCGCCGGCACCGGAAGCGCGGTAGGTATCCACCCGGACATCCGCCATATTGATGTCCACTTCCACCGCGTCATCGATTTCCGGCATGATATCGCAGGCCGAGAAAGACGTATGACGGCGGGCATTGGCATCGAAGGGCGAAATGCGCACGAGGCGGTGCACGCCCTTTTCCGACTTCAGGAAGCCATAGGCATTATGCCCCTTGATGAAGAGGGTGGCGGACTTGACACCGGCTTCATCACCGGGCAGCAGGTCTGCCGTCTCCACGGTGAAGCCGTGGCGTTCAGCCCAACGGCCATACATGCGCAGCAGCATCTGCGTCCAGTCCTGGGCTTCCGTTCCGCCCGCACCGGCATGCAGTGTCAGAATGGCATTGTTGGCATCATAGGGGCCGGAGAGCAGCACTTCCAGCTGCAGGGCCTCCAGGCCTTCGGCCACTTCATCCAGCTCAGCCTTGACATCGTCTTCCATGCTGGGATCATCCTCTTCGAGGCCCATTTCCAGCAGGGTTTCTGCATCTTCATGCTTAGCCACAAGGGATTTATACTTGTCCACGCCGGATTTCAGATCCGCCAGTTCCTGATTGAGCTTCTGGGCAGCTTCTGCATCATCCCAGAATGTAGGCTCGCCCATCTTGTATTCCAGCTCGGCGATCTTCTCTTCCTTGCGGGGAATTTCCAAAGCTTCGCCCATATGGTCCAGCTTTTCCTTCAGTTCGCCCAACCGGGGTTTTAAATCTTCAAGCATTCTTTACACCTTTCTTATTTGTTACGTCCGCAGCAGTTCTTGTACTTCTTGCCGCTGCCACAGGGACAGGGATCATTGCGGCCGACTTTTTCTGCCGCCTGGGCCTTCTTGGCCGTAGCCGTGCTGACTTCGTCGCCATGGCTGGCCTGGGCCGTATTCAGATGGTCAGAGAGCTGGGAGCGCTGCTGCTTGATGGTCTCTTCCAGCTTCTGCTTCTGGGTTACGCTGGCTTCCACCGGTTCGCCGGCTTCTTCCGCAGCCTGCTGCTCCGGCGTCACGATGCTGACATGATACATGAGGGAGGCAATCTGGTCCATGATGGCACTTTCCATCTCCTCGAACATATCGAGGGCCTCGATCTTGTATTCCACCAGCGGATTGCGCTGACCATAAGCCCGCAGGTTGATGCCGTCGCGGAGCATATCCATATGGTCGAGATGTTCCATCCACTTGCTGTCCACCACGCGGAGCATGACGACCTTCTCCAGTTCACGCATGTTCTCTTCGCCGAACAGGAGTTCACGCTGCTGATAGCCATCGGCAGCCGTCTTCTCCAAGCGCTCCTTGAGTTCGTCGCGGCTGAGTTCCACCAGCTCTTCCTTCTTCAAGAGACCTGCCGGAGCATAGATCTTCTCGGCATCTTCAATGAGGCCGTCCAGCTGCCATTCTTCCGGATAGAGCTGTTCATTGGCGTACTGGTTCATCTCATCCTTGATGATATGGTTCACCATGCCCATGATGTTTTCCCGCAGGTTCTCACCCAGCAAAATCTTGCGGCGCTCGCCATACATGACTTCGCGCTGCTGGTTCATGACATCATCGTATTCCAGCACGTGTTTGCGGATATCGAAGTTACGGGCTTCGACCTTCTTCTGGGCGTGCTCGATGGAGTTGGTGATGATGCGGTGCTCGATGGGCTCGTCTTCCTCCATGCCCAATTTATCCATCATGCCCGCAATGCGGTCAGAGGCAAAGAGACGCAGCAGGTCATCTTCCAGGGACAGGAAGAAACGGGAGGCACCGGGGTCACCCTGACGACCGGAACGGCCGCGCAGCTGATTGTCGATGCGGCGGGACTCATGACGTTCCGTACCCACGATGAAGAGACCGCCCAGTTCCGGCACGCCTTCGCCCAGCTTGATATCCGTACCACGGCCAGCCATGTTGGTGGCAATGGTCACAGCGCCCTTCTGACCGGCATCGGCGATGATCTCGGCTTCCTTTTCATGGAACTTGGCGTTCAGCACGCTATGGGGAATGCCGTTCTTCTTGAGTACGCTGCTGAGTTCCTCCGACTGGGTGATGGAGGTAGTACCGATCAGCACCGGCTGTCCCTTTTCATGGAGTTCCTTGACGAACTTGCCCACAGCCCGATACTTGGCCGCCTTGTTCTTGTAGATGAGATCCGGATAGTCCACGCGCTGTACCGGCTTGTTGGTGGGCACCACGATGACCGGCAAATTGTAGATCTTCAGGAACTCGTCTTCCTCGGTCTTGGCCGTACCAGTCATACCGGCCAGCTTGTTGTACATGCGGAAGTAGTTCTGGAAGGTGATCGTAGCCAGTGTCTGAGATTCCCGCTGGATCTTGACGCCTTCTTTGGCTTCGATTGCCTGGTGGAGGCCATCGGAATAGCGGCGGCCTTCCATGAGGCGGCCCGTGAATTCATCGACGATGATGACTTCATCATCACGCACCACATAATCCCGGTCGCGCTTCATGAGGGCCTTGGCCCGCAGAGCGGCCGTGAAGCAGTGGGAAAGCTCGATATTTTCCGGGGCATAGAGATTGCTGATGCCCAGCATCTTCTCGATCTTCGGCACCACGCTGTCTGCCGGCGCAACCGTCTTCTGCTTTTCATCGACGGTATAGTCATCGCCCTCTTTGAGGGTGGCTACGGCCCGGGCCATTGTGGCATACATATCCGTGGACTTAGCACCGGGGCCGGAGATGATCAGCGGCGTACGGGCCTCATCGATCAGGATGGAGTCCACCTCATCGACGATGGCAAAGTTCAGTTCCCGCTGCACCATCTGGTCGGGATAGATGACCATGTTGTCGCGCAGGTAGTCAAAACCGAACTCGTTGTTGGTACCGAAGGTCACGTCACAGCTGTAGGCGTATTTGCGTTCCGGGAAATCCATATCATGGACAACCAGACCAACCGTCAGGCCCAGGAAACGGTACAGACGGCCCATTTCCTCCATATCGCGGCGGGCCAGATAGTCATTGACGGTGATGACATGAACGCCCTTGCCGGTCAAAGCGTTGAGGTAAACCGGCAGCGTAGCGACGAGGGTCTTACCTTCACCGGTACGCATCTCGGCAATGCGGCCTTCATGCAGGCACATGCCGCCGATCATCTGCACATCGAAATGGCGCATGCCCAGCGTACGGCGGGAAGCTTCGCGCACGACGGCAAAGGCTTCCGGCAGGAAATCATCCAAGGTCTCACCATTGGCCAGACGCTCCCTGAACTTTCCCGTATAACCCACCAGTTTGTCGTCGGTCAGATTCGCCATCTGCGGCTCTAAGGCATTGATCTTTTCGACAACCTCGCGATAACGGGCAATCTCTTTATCGTTATTGTCGCCTAAGAATCTTTTGAGAAATCCCAGCAAACAAAATCACTCCTAACATTAATTATAAACTCACCTATCAATATTAACAAAGAAGCCCCCATAAGTCAATGATACGCAGGATTCCGGGGCGCTGCTCCTGCTGCGCAAAGATTTCACTGTAACCCGCTACCTGCCGGCAGGATTTTATGATACAATGGTGAATAAGTAAAGGTAGTGATTGTATAATACTGGCGGAGGGGCTTATGCGGGATTTAAGGGTGTTTGCCATTGACAACTCCATAACATTCCAAAACACCTTGGTGCAGGAGCTATCAAGACGTCTCCCCAGCGGCAGTCTGGTGGAACACGCCGCTAAGCCCGCCGAGGCCATGGATAAGCTGCCCATTTTCAAGCCCACCATCATCGTGATGAACTTTGCCCTGGGCTCTCTTTTGGTGAATCAGGAGAAATTCCTGCCCCTGCTGGTCAAGAAATATCCCCAGGTGCCCATTGTTACCTATGGCATCCTGGAAAGCGGACAAAAGGCCGCCATGATCCTGGGTGCTTCTCATTATCTGAAGAAACCCTCCATCGGGCAGCCCATGGAACCCTTCTATGAGAATCTGGTCAGTGCCCTGCTTGTATCCCAGGGAAAGAACTCCACTGCCTCCCTTAGTTCTGCCGATATCGGCGGCGGAGCTGTGGTCACCCGGGAAATCTGGCGGGCCTCAAGACCTGCCCAGCCGCCGCCACCGCCCAAGCCGGCGCCTTCCCCCATGGAGCCCATGATCAATGTGCCGCAAAATGCAGCCCATATCGATCTGATTGCCATGGGTGCCTCCACCGGCGGCACCGAAGCATTATCCGCCATCATCACGAAGCTGGAACCGCCCCTGCCGGGCATCGTCATCGTCCAGCATATCCCGCCGATGTTCTCCAAGCTGTTCTCTGAGCGCCTCAATACGGAAAGCAAACTGACCGTCAAGGAAGCCGTCAGCGGCGATGTGGTGCTGCCTAACCATGTGTACATCGCGCCGGGAGCCAAGCATATGACCATCTCCCGCATGGGCACCCGTTATATGCTGGAATGCAAGCCTGGGCCGCCGGTGCACAGCGTCTGTCCCTCCGTGGACGTGCTCTTTGACAGCGTAGCTGACATCGCAGGCAATCATGCCATGGGCATCATCCTCACCGGCATCGGCAAGGACGGCGCCGCAGGGCTCCTCAAGATGCGCAACCTCGGCTCCCCCACCATCGGTCAGGACGCCGCCAGCTCCACCGTCTATGGCATGCCCAAGGCCGCTTTTGAAATTGGTGCTGTACAGCAGCAGCTGCCGCTTCTAAGCATCCCCCAGGCCATATATAAGATCGTAAGATAGGCAAAGCCTTCCCACTCAGGGGAGGCTTTTTTTCATTATAGAAGGAATTTCTGCCACAAAAGGCGAAATTATCCAAAAATATTATTTGCCTGTAAGCTCAACGAACTGGAAGGAGCGTTCTATATGGATAAGCAAACGCAGAAGAACCTGCTCTCCCCGCTGCATGTCTGGGCACTTTCCCTGGGCTGTGCGGTGGGCTGGGGTGCTTTTATGGTGCCCGCCAATCTCTTCATTCCCACAGCAGGGCCGTTGGGAACCATGCTGGCCATGGGCATCAGCACGGCGCTGCTTCTGGTTATCGGCGCCAATTTCTGCCGTCTGGCCGAAAAATACCATGACGACGGCGGCATCGTAGCCTATGTCCGCAACATCATCGGCCATGACCATGCCTTTCTGGCGGCCTGGATTCTTCTGATCGCCTATCTTTCCATTCTCTGGGCCAACGCCACAGCCACTGTGTTGCTGTTCCGCTTCCTGCACGGAGACTTGCTCTCCTGGGGCTATCTCTATACCATTGCCGGCTTTGACATCTACTTCGGCGAGATGCTGGCTGTCTGGCTGGTCATTATCGTCTTTGGCCTGTTCACCTGCTACAGCGGCACGCTGGCCCGCTATTTGAACACCTTTTGCGCCATCCTTTTTTTTCTGTCTGTCATTATCCTGTCCGCAGCCATGTTCAGTCAGGTAGACACGAGCGTATTCAAGCCGGCCTTCCAAACTTATACCAATCCCATCATGCAGATCTTCAGTATGGTGATGCTGGCTCCCTGGATGTTCTTCGGCTTTGAGGCCGTCACCCATGCCTGCGATGATTTTGATTTTTCCAGCAAAAGACTCTTTCCCATTGTCATCGCAGCCGTGCTCAGCGGCGGACTTATCTATATCCTGCTGGCGGCCATGGCCATCATGTCCATCCCGCCGGAATACGCCTCCTGGACTACCTATATCGCCCAGCGCCCCCATCTTGAGGGACTTGCCGGACTGCCGGTATTCCATAGCGTGCATGCCGTTTTCGGCAGAGAAGGACTGCTCTTTCTCTGCGTATCCATCGACTGCGCCATCATCACCAGCCTCATGGGACTTTACCGCACCTGCGGGCGCCTGCTGTACTTCATGGCCAGATGTGAAGTCCTGCCTGCCTGGTTCAGCAAACGGGCCGCGGATGAAACGCCCCGCAATGCCATCATCTTTGTGATGCTTATTTCCCTGTTGATTCCCCTCCTGGGACGGATATCCATTGTCTGGCTCTGCGACGTCATCACAGTGGTCGGCTCCGTCGCCTATGGTTATGCTTCCTACTGCGCCTATCTGCTGGCAAAAAGAGAAGGCAGCCGACAGGACAAATTCAGGGGCATCTTTGGTGTGTTCATTTCCTGTCTGTTTTTCTTCTGTCCATTGCTGCCCGGGCTGTTATTGGGCGGTTCTTTGGATACAGAATCCTATCTGATGCTTTCAGTCTGGAGTATTCTGGGCTTTATCTATTATTGGTATGTATTCAAACACGATACCCACAACCGCTTTGGCCACAGCACCTCCATGTGCATTATGATCCTGTTCCTGAATTTCTTCTCCACCAGCATCTGGCTGCGGCAGGTTACCGAAGAGCGGCTCAAAGATGCTGCCACCGGTTCCTTCACGGGAGGCTACAGTATTATAGTCGCAGACAGTGTCGTCCAGATGGCTATGATTATGATTATCCTGCTTTTGATGACCAATATCTTCATCACGCTGAAACGCCGGGAACACGATATGACCCGGACACTCCAACAGCAGCACGAAGTCAATCATGCCCAAAACACCTACCTGCGCAATCTGGCCCATGATATCCGCATTCCCATGGAAGCGGCCCAGCTTTCCGTCCATCATTCTTTGGAAAACTGCACCATTTGTTCCGCCTGTGCAGTGGAATCCTGTCCTCATCGCATTCCCGACCGCCTGGCCAACTGTCTGGGACAGTTAGACAGCCACAGCCAGTACCTGATGAGCCTGATTTCCAGCATGCTGGACAAGCGTAACATGAAAATGGGCGGTATAGAAATGGGCAAAATACCCTTGGATTTTGCCCGTATGGATTGGCGGTATACTTTGCAGCATATCAAGGATATATTCGCGCTGAAAATGCAGGAAAAAAATATCTTTTTTGAAGTCTACCCCATTGAACTGCCTCACCCCCATGTCATCTGCGATACGCAACGCTTAGAGCGCCTCCTTATCAATCTGGTCAGCAACGCCTGCGAATTCACGCCCAATGCTGGCGGCGTCATGGTAACCCTGATGGAAACAGGCCCAGCTGCCGTAAAATATCAGGGACAGGATGTGCCCGGTGCCATCTATGAAATCCATATCAACGACACGGGCACCAATATGCCGCCCGCCATCATCCAGCATATGGCCGAGCCCTTCGAGCTCGAAACCAGCGGCCTGGGTGGCCTCTATATCGTTCAAGGCCTGACAACCCTCTTAGGCGGCAGCATCAAGATCAACACCAACACCGGACAGGGACCGGGCAAGGATATCGTCGTGACACTGCCTCTGCCACTGGCTGAACCTCTGTTTGAACCGGCAGCAGAATTCTAGAGAGGAGATGTGCTTATGCAGGAGCAAAAAGATACAGCAACTGCCGAAAAAAATAATGTCCGCCTGCTCTATCCCCTGAATGTCTGGGGACTGTCCTTCGGCTGTGCCGTAGGCTGGGGAGCTTTCATGATGCCGGGCAATCTCTTCCTGCCCCACGCCGGCCCCGTGGGCAGCATTATCGCCATCGCCTTAGGCAGCATCGCCATGCTGATTATCGGCGCCAATTTCTGCAAGCTGGCGCAAAAATACCGGGATAACGGCGGTTTCTTTGCCTATGTACGAGAGGTCATGGGACATGACCATGCGTTCTTAGCAGCCTGGGCCCTGATTGTCACTTACCTGTCCATCATCTGGGCCAATGCCACCGCCGTGGTGGTGCTCGCGCGCTTCTATTTTGGCGGCGTGCTCCAATGGGGCTTCCACTACAAATTGGCCGGCTTCGATGTCTACGCTGGGGAGATTCTCACCACATGGCTGGTCCTCATTGCCTTTGGCTGCTTTTCTGCCTATGCGGGCAAGGCAAAACGCCCAGTCAATACACTGATGGCCCTGCTGCTGTTCTTCGGCATCCTGCTGCTCTTCAGCGGCGTGCTGGCCATGAGTCCCCGCCATGCCAGCTTCTATCCGGCTTTTGACCCGGATATCGGCGGCACACCTTTCTTACAGATTTTCAGTATGCTGATGGTAGCCCCCTGGATGTTTTTCGGCTTTGAATCCATCACCCATGGCGGCGAGGAATTCCGCTTTCCCATCCAGCGTACCTTCCCCATTATTGTCGGCGCCGTGATTGCCACTTTTTTGGCTTACAGCCTGCCCATTGCCATTGCCGTTATGGGCAGCCCAGCCGAATTTGCCACCTGGCACGAATACATCATTTCTCTAAGCCACTTGAAAGGCTTTGATGCCCTGCCGGTCTTCCACGGGGTTGATGCCCTCTTAGGTCCCGGTGGCATGGCTCTTTTGGCCGCCACGGTACTGGCGGGAATTTTCACCGGCATCAACGGCCTCTACCGCGGCTGCTCCTTCCTGCTGCAGTCCATGGCCAAAGATGAGCTCTTGCCTGCCGTCTTTGCCACCCAGGCCGATGACGGCACACCCCGCAAAGCAGTTTTCCTGATTCTCTTGGTATCCCTGCCCATTCCCTTCCTGGGGCGCACAGCCATTGTCTGGCTCGTGGATGCCATCACCATCAGCGGAGCTATCGCCTATGCCTATGTATCCTTATGCCGCTATCGAGAGGCCAAATCCGGGCAGGATTCCACGGGTAAAACCATGGGGATTGCAGGTTTTTTACTTTCCTTGTTCTTTTTCTTCTGCCCGATTGTCCCCGACCTGCTTTTAGGCAGCACATTGGAAACCGAATCCTATCTGCTGCTGGCGGTCTGGAGTGTTTTGGGGCTCATCTATTATTGGTATATCTTTAAGCACGACAAGCAGGAACGCTTCGGCAAATCCTTCACCCTGTGCACCGTGCTGCTATTCCTGAATTTCTTCTCCACAGCCCTCTGGCTGCGGCAGGTCATGGTCACGAAAATCCCGCTGGCCCAAATGGGCGGTTATGCCCCCATCCATGATGCGCTAAATCATTACAGCATGATTCAAATTGTACTCATCATGCTAATTCTGCTCTTCATGGCCGATATCTTCACCACCATGCGCCGCCGGGAACACGATATGAGCAAACGAGTCATCGCCGAGCAGCGCGCCAGCCATACCCGTGGCGCCTATCTGGCCAACATGACCCATGATATCAGCCTCACCATGAATGCCATCATGAGCTATGTGCATCTGGCCCGGGAAAATGGCGAAGAATACAAAGAGAATGCCGGCTGCTGCCCGCATGAAGCCTTGAACGGACTCTACCAGAGCCTTGTCCATACCGATTCCATCAGCCATTACTTCCTCCATCTGGTCAGGGAAATGGAAAAGGTGTACCGCATCCAAAGCACAAGGCTGAAGCTTTACCCAGTACCCACAGATATCCGCTACAATCTCAAACAGGTCAAGGATATCTTCACGGAGCAGATGCAGGACAAGAATATCGACTTCATGGTTTATACCGCAGAACTGGAAAATCCCTATGTTTACTGCGACAAGAACCGCCTGCAGCGCATCCTCCTGAACCTCATCAGCCTTGCCTATATGTTCACTCCCGTAGGCGGCAGCATTGCCGTTACTCTGGCGCAAAAGGGCTTTGCCTATCATAAACCGCCCGAAGACAGCAGCCGGCGCCGATTCCTGCTTTATGCAGATTATGAACTACGCATCTGCAATTCCGATGCCGTCATGCCGCCGGAAATCAGCAGCCAGCTCCTGCACGACTGTAATTGGGAACAGCTCTTCAAAGAGGAAGGCTCGGAGCGGGGATTGGCCATCACCAAGCATCTGATTGACCTCTTCCATGGCTCCTTCAACATAGTCTCGGAACCGGGACAGGGCACGGAAATCATCATCAACCTGACCTTGCAGCTGGCCAAGCAGTCTGCCGTCCCCATCCATGTGGAACAGGAAGCCGCCAATATCATATAAACAACACAAATAACGGGAGAGCTGATTCATTCAGCCTCCCGCTTATTTATGCATATTTACGACTTAATACTCAAAACGCTCCAACGAATTCTGCAAATCCTGGGCCAACTGCGCCAAGGATTCGCTGGCCGAAGCAATCTCCTGCGCCGAAGCGGACTGCTCTTCCGAAGCCGCCGACACGCTGGTCATCTCACCGGAAATCACTTTGCCATTGTCGGCAATGCTCTTGGTCTTTTCGTCAATATTATTGGCTTCCGCAGCCACGACCCGCAGTTCATCGAGCATGACTTTCGCCCGTTCGGCTACGCCATTGGTCGCTTCTTCAATCTGGGCAAAGGTATCGCGCAGATCCGAAACAGCCCGTGAACCGGCCTGTACGGCTTCGCTGCCGGATTTCATCGAAGAAACGGCCGCCGCCGTATCCTTCTGGATGCCGCTAATCAGGGAAGTGATTTTCTGGGCAGCGTTCTGGGATTCTTCCGCCAGCTTGCGCACTTCTTCAGCCACCACTGCAAAGCCGCGGCCATGTTCGCCTGCCCGGGCTGCTTCAATGGCTGCATTGAGCGCCAACAGATTCGTCTGCTCGGCAATGGCCGAAATCGTATCGACAATCTGGCCGATTTCCTGCGAACTTTGTCCGAGCTTATCCACCGTCACCGCAGAACCATTGACAATCTTCTCGACGCTGATAATCTGTTCCACCGCTGCGTTGACATTGCGTCCGCCCTCCGTGGCCCTGCTATTGGCATGGCTGGCATAGCTGACCACATCATCTGCCGTCTTGTTCAGGGTCTCCAGAGAATTATTCTGCTCATTGATAGCCTCGCCGGCCTCACTGACAAAATTGCCCTGTTCCGTCACGGCATGGGAGGCCTGTCCCACCGATTGCGCCACCGAACCTGCCGCCTGCGCTGCCTGATGGGCGCTGGCCGTGAGTTCTTCGGACGAAGCCGCCAGCTGCTGGGCGCTTTCATTAGTGGTCTGCATGAGTTCACCGATAGTCTTGCGCATCTGGAAGAAGGCATCTGCCACAATGCCGAACTCATCCCCGCGCTGTACCGGATTGGCTGTAATGCGGAAGTCGCCGTCCTTCATTTTCCGGCAGCCCGCAATCATCATCTCAATCGGCGCCATAACCCCCTTCATCACAATATAGCTGACCACCACCAAAACCACCAGCACAATCACACATTCCAGCAGCATATCGCGGATAGCGGCGGCTGTATCGGCATCATTCTGCTTGTCCAGTGTTTCTGCCCGCTGATGTTCTACATCATTGAGCTCATCCAGCGTCTTGGTCAGGCGCAACATAACCGGCACGGACTTAGTCTGCGTATGCTGGAAAGCTTCGGCATTCTTGAGCTCTAACGTATACTGAACAACCACGGCATTCTCTTTCTTCAAACTTTCCCAATCCGTCTGAATTGCCTTGGTCATTTCAATGATCTTGGGGTTGTCCTCCTTGATGGCCGCATAATCGGCTACAGCCTTATCAGCATTCTTGACCGCTTCGTCATAGGTTCCCTTTGTTTTCTTCAGGAAATCCATCTCATCCGAGGTCATCATTTCTACCGCCAGCGCATGGGCACGGCGAATCTGGAAACGGGCCTCCTGGGCACGCTCCATACCAGTCAATGATGTGGCATACATAAAAGTCATATCACGCTGTGCCTTGCTCAGCGCACTATAGGCCGACCAGCCAATCAACAGCATACCGATGATTCCTACGGCCACCATCAATCCCAATTTTACTGGCACCTTCAGATTATCCATCCATTGCATAAGACAGCACTTCCCTTCTTGATTTCGGCAGCATTATCCCTTTTTCCGCTGCCTTCTCCCACATATCAATCTGCTTTTCAAAATAAAGCAGGCGGCTGACTTTTCAACCGCCCGCCCTGCATTCACTTTATCCACCTATTGACTTATCAAAGTCTCTGAAAATCACACCTTGAACTCGCCCACAGCCGTTTGCAGGCCATGCGCCAGCTGGGCCAGCGCCTCACTTGCCGAAGCGATTTCTTCGGCGGCTGCGGACTGCTGCTCGGCGGCTGCCGATACGCTTTCCATGTCGGCTGCCACCCGGCGGCTGTTCTCGGAAATCTTGCTGGAGCGATTGCGGACATTTTCCGTATCGTCCGATACCACTTTCAAATCACCGCTCATGCCATGAGCCTTATCTGCTACAGCATCCGAAGCTTCAAGGATCTTATCAAAAGCCACTTTGAGCTGACTGACGGATTCCGTGCCTTCCTTGACGGCCGCATTGCCCTTCTGCATGGAGTTGACCGCATCCGTGGTATCGTTCTGAATGGCACCGATCAGATCCGTGATGCGCTTGGCCGCATTCTGGGACTCTTCAGCCAACTTCCTGACCTCGTCCGCTACAACGGCAAAGCCGCGGCCATGTTCGCCGGCACGGGCTGCTTCGATGGCGGCATTGAGCGCCAGCAGGTTCGTCTGGTCGGCGATACCGGAGATGGTCTCCACGATCTGGCCAATTTCCTGGGAGCGTTGCCCCAGCTTATCCACCGTAGCAGTAGAACTGTTGACGATCGACTCGACACTGACAATCTTATCCACAGCACTGCCAATGGCACTGCTGCCATCCTGTGCCTGTTTATGGGATTCCGTGACATTGGCCGTGACTTCACCAGCGGTCTGATTGAGGTTGCTGATGGAGTTCATGGTGTTATCGATGGACTCCATGGCCTCCTCCACATCCTTCTGCTGTTCGATGACAGCACCGGCAGAGCTCGTCACACGCTGGGCCACCTGCTCAGAAGCCAGTGCCGACTGATGTGCCGTGGCCGTAAGCTCCTGCGAAGACGCCGCCAGCTGTTCGGTGGAGGTGATGACCTTCTTGATCAGATTGTTGACCGTGATGCGCATATCGCGGACCGCAGCTTCCATGCGGCCGAATTCGTCGCCGCGCTCCACGGTACCGATCTTGCCGCCCGTGCGGAAATCGCCCCGGGACAGCTTCTCGCAGACCAGGATAACCAGCTGCAGCGGTCCTGTGATCTGCTTGGTCACAAAGGCAATAGCCAGCGTCAGCACCACGATGATGACGGCACAGGTAACCACCATGCGGAAAACCGCACTGTTCATATCTTCTTCGCCCTTATCCAGTCCTTTTTTGGCATCTTCGAGGCTTCTGCCCTGGACAGCTTCCAGGTCACCAGACATGGCCACGGCCAGCGGCATGACCTTTTCCTGATAGAACATCATTGGGGCTAATTCATCTTCGCTTTCATAGGCATTCATCTGCAAAAGCTGAGCGGCATTAGCCTTGTAAGCATCAAAGTCCTTGCGCACCTTGGCCGCCATCTCTGCCCTTTTCGGATGTTTGGCATGCAGCGCTTCATACTTCTGCATGAAATCTTCCGCTTCGGCAATGGCCGCATTGAATTTCGTGACCCGCTCCTGACGGTATTCCGGCTTATTGGTATACGGCTGGAGACTGGCCTGAATCTGCGAATAACGGGTGTTGTAGCGTACCTGAGCACAATAGTAGATGCTCATGGTATCTTCATTGTAAAGCTCTTCCATATCCGCTCGGGCTGCCCTGATTGAAGTATAACCAACCCAGCCCACAATCAGCGTGGCAATGAAAGCCAGCACGCCGATACATGCCAGTTTTTGGGCAACACTGATGTTTCTGATGAATCCCATGATCTTCTCTCCTTCCAACTTTATTATGCATCCCTGCCGATATGATTCGATTCGCGGAACAGGACTTGTTTATACGCTGAATCTGGACACGGCTTCCTGCATCTTCCCAGCCATATTGGCCAAGGCCTGTGAAGCGGCGGCGATTTCTTCATTGGAAGCGGACTGTTCTTCCGTTGCCGAAGAAATGGTCTGCATGCTGTCCGCAGTTTTCTGCGTTATGCTGTCGATAGCCTCCACTGCCGTCACAATCTGTTCAGCACCTGTAGAAACCTGAGAAACAGCATTGCTGATTTCCCCAATCTGGGTATTTATATCGTCCACCTTGCTCATGATATCTTCAAATTGTTCCCCTACATTCCGGATAGCCTTGGTTCCCAGGGTAACTTCCTGCGTGCCGCTCTGCATGGAATCCACCGCCCGGGCAGTCTCATTCTGGATGGAGGCAATGCGCTCCTTGATCTGCTCTGCCGATTCCTGGGATTCAGCCGCCAATTTACGGACTTCCTCTGCTACTACCGCAAACCCCCGGCCCTGTTCACCGGCACGGGCTGCCTCGATGGCGGCATTGAGGGACAGCAGGTTGGTCTGCTGGGCAATGGAGGAAATCGCCTCCACGATCTGCCCAATCTGCTGGGAACTCTCCCCTAAGGTCTTCACGACTTCCGAAGACGAAAGCACGCTCTGCTCGATGGCTCCCATCTTGCTGATGGCCTCTTCCATCAGCCCGGCGCCCTTCTTTGCCGCTTCCGCCGTCTGTTGGGAAGCCGTGGTGATATGCCGGGCTTTGGTTGCCACATTGGCAATATCATTATAGACACCGCCCACGCTGCTCTTGGCATGTTCGATATCGCCCAACTGCTGAGCCACATTGCCGCTGACTTCGCCCACAGTTTCCGCCACATGCACAGCTGCCTCTGCCGACTGCTGGGTATTGGCAGTAAGTTCTTCCGAAGATGCTGCCACCTGTTCCGAGGTCGTAGCCATCTGGCGGATCAGGTTGCTCAGGTTCTCACTCATGGTATTGAAAGCCTGCGTAAGAGAGCCGATCTCATCCCGGGACGTAACAGGCAGTTTCTCCTGACGCAGATTCCCCTTGGCCATCTCTCGGGCATTACCTTCCAATGCCACAATCGGATTGGTGATGTCCGCAGCCACTTTGAAACATACGCCCAGCACCAGGATCAGACCGACTACCGTCAGGATACCATATCCGATCTTCAAAGTCGTCACAGAGGAGAATACATAATCATAAGGCACACTCATAGCGAAAATCCAGCCAGTGCTGGGAACAATCGTATAACTGCAGATCATCTTGCCATCACGGGGACTATCAAAGACGAATACGCCCTTGCCCTTTTGCTGCATTTCATCGAAATGACTGCCTACACCAGGCAGATCCTGAAATTTGGAACCAATCTGTTCATCTGTTCCAATCCCCAAGACCACTCCACTCTTATCGGCTACAGCAGCCATACCTGCTTCACCATGGTATTTCAGCTTATCCACCTGCGTATCCACCACAGCCATGTCAATATCCGTACAGATGGCACCATAGAATTGACCATCCTTCTTGAACGGTGCCACTGCTGACACGACCATCTTGCCCGTATTCTTGTCCACATAAGGATCCGTGAAGCTCATCTTGCCAGCCTTCTTGGCATCATTATACCAGGGGCGCGTACGGGGGTCTAAAGTTCCTGTGCTCTTGTTTTGCGTACGATAAGAAGCGAAATAACCATCTTCCATGCCGACATTCAGATCCAGGATTTCCCCATCCGAAGCACCAATAGCCAGAGAGGTAATGCTTTTGAGCCGGTTTTCATCACCATTGAACTCCGTCATCAGATCAGCTGCGTACTGCGCAGATGCCCCCTTAGCCTGCAGCCAGCCGTCCATCTGGGATGCTGCATCACCCATAGTTGCAGTAAGCTCCTGCTCCACGGCCTGTTCCAGATTCTTATCCGCCGTGTAAAAACCGATAATGGATACCACTGCCATCAGCAAACCAACAATACCGGCCAGAACGGAAAACTTCTGCCTGATCCCCATACCTACCATCCTCTCTTTAGTATTTTACATTTCCTTAAATCCATAAATCTCCGTGTGTTGTTACTTCTACACCAAAGAGGCAAATCCTTTTAAAGACTAAAAATTTTCTAAAAACTAACGGGTACATCGGGTACGGAAAACAGCGAAAAAGATGCTGAAAAGCCTGCATCTGAGCGCGCATCTTTTCAGCATCTCCTTATATTGCCTTATTTTCTTTTAAAGTTTGAATCTCTGCATCCCAGCCTGCAGGTCGCTGGCCAGCTGGGCCAGGCTTCTGGCCGCATCAGAAATCTCATGCATGGAAGCACTCTGCTCCTGTCCGGCAGCTGATACCGACTGGGCTTCGTCCGAATTCTTGCCGCTGGTCTTCGCGATATTGACACTAGCCTGCAGCATCTTTTCATTTTCCTGGGCCATGGTATCGATGCCCTTGGCAATCCGCTGGATCTGTCTGGTCAGGTCATCAATGACGTTGACGATTTCCTGGAAGACGATATCCGCAGACTGAACGGTATCAATCCCCGCCTGCACGCTCTGGGCGCCACTGGCACTGGCCTCTACCGCCAGTTTCATATCCTGCAGGTTTCCCTTGACCAGATCAGCAATCTGCTGAGAAGACTGGTTGGAACTTTCAGCCAGCTTGCGCACTTCATCGGCCACTACCGCAAACCCACGGCCAGCCTCGCCAGCTCTGGCAGCTTCAATCGCCGCATTCAATGCCAGCAGGTTCGTCTGCTCGGCAATGCTCGTAATCATCTGGACAATGTCCGAAATCTGCTTGGAGCTGTCGTTCAATTTCTCAATGGATACCTGGATGCTGTCCGTGCTGGCCGTGATATTATTCATCTGGGCTACTGCCTCCTGTATGGAGCGGCGTCCGCCATTGATTTTTTCCTTGGCCGCCACGGCATTCTGCAGCACGATATTGGTATCCTTCACGATATTCTGGGCATGCTGCGTAACATCTTCGGCGGTAGCCTGGATATTGCCCGCCTCGACGGCCTGCTCACTGGCCCCCTCGGCTATGCTGACCACGCTATCGGCTACCATATGGGCAGCCTGGGCCGACTGTTCGGCGCTGGCGGTCAGTTCTTCACTGGCAGCGGCCACCTGATCCGACATACTGTTGACATCCCCAATAACCTTGCGCAGGTTTTCAATCATATTATTAAGCGAATCCCCGAGCGCCCCCATTTCATCACGAGCCGCAATGTTCGAACGGCCCCGCAGGTCGCCATCGGCAATCTTGCCGGCTTCCGTCATCAGATGTTCAATCGGATTGCCCACCCGGCGGTTGAATACACCAATCAGGACCACACAGAGCACCAGCATAACGACAATAGCCATGACAATGCTGGTGTATCTGGCCTTATTGATGGGGCCGGCATAATCGGCCACAGGCGCCACGAGAACAATCTTCAGATTGTCAATGTATAATGGCGCAATCATGATATAGCTGTCCTCACCTAAGGCAGAGGTTTCCATGAAGGTAAGCTCCTGCGCGTTGATGGCCTTCTGCCCAATAGCGGCCACTTCGGCATTGCTGTCTTCCGTTATCTTGGCCTTCATGTTCTTATTGTCATCGCGACTGGCCAGGTAATAACCATCATGGGTGACGAGGAACGCATAGCCCGTATCTCCCACCTGGATATTCTTGACATAATCTTCGAGCTCATCGATATTCATGGTGATGGTGATGACGCCATCGATATGCCCATTCTGCAAGAAAGCCCTGGCACTGGTCATCATATTGCGTCCGGAAATTTCTTCATGATAGGGGCCGATGACGATATTCTTGCCCGGCGAAGCCATGGCCTCTGTGTAATATTTTTCCTTCTGATAATCATAGCCCTTGCTGGTATCGCTGTAATCCATCGTGAGCTTGACCGTGCCGCCGTCACGAATCAGATAAGGACCAAAATAAGCCTGTCCCTCCTGATAGGCATTGGGTGCAAACCAATAACCGCTGCCCACTACCAGATTGTCCGATTCGATATAGCCCTTGGCCATACCGTACAGGATATCCAGATCATAGACTTTCAGCTGGGTGGCCGTCAGCTCCAGGCCGGCGGTTTTCTGCTCCACCTGCATCAGACGCTGGTCCAGCTTATTCGTGATGGCTGTCGCCTGCTGTCCTAAGCTGTTCTTGACCTGATTTTCCATGCCGTCCTGAAACTGAGCAACATTGATGAAGGTCTGAATGGTGAGCAATACGCCTGTGATGATGATGATACAGGCAATGAACAATGTTTTTATACTGCCGTCAGGTTTTCTCATATGATGCCCTCCTTTACAACGTTGTTGAGGCAGATACAATTTCTACCTATCATTTCGTGCTCAACTGATATTATTCCTGCCTGAATATAAAAAAAAAGCCTGCGGCAAAATCACATCTGCCACAGGCTTCTTTTATATTCAGTTACCGGATTCAATCAGTCCGTAATTGCCATCGGTGCGTTTGTAAACCACCTGCACATCTTCCGTCTCTGCATTGCGGAAGACGAAGAAGTTATGGTTCAGCAGATTCATCTGCATGATAGCTTCCTGCACATCCATGGGCTTGACCACGAATTTCTTGGTCTTGACTACCTGATATTCCTCATCATCGGCAGGGCCTTCCACCGCAGGAGTCTTCAGTGCCTCAGCCTTGAAACCGCCACCGCGGAAACGACGGGCCAGTTTCGTCTTCTGTTTGTGGATCTGGCGCTCCAGTTTTTCCACTACCAGGTCGATTGACGTGTACATATCCATCGTGGCTTCTTCGCCGCGAAGTAAGATACCGCCCTGCACGGGAACCGTAACTTCTACAATATGGCGTCCCTTTGACACAGTAAGCAGAACTGAAATATCACCCACATTCTCAAAGTACTTGGTGACTTTGCCTACACGTTTCTCCACATACTCGCGCAGGGAAGGAGTGATCTCGATGTTCTTGCCTCTTACATTGAATGTTGCCATAGGACACATCCCCTTTCTTATGCGGCCACAGACTTATTTTGCTGTGGCAATGATAGCAACTTTGGGTTGTTTATACTCCTAATATTCGCCGCTCGCTGCCAAAATCCTTCTTTTTTTTATAAAAAAAAGCCTCCCCTACTGGGGAGGCTGTATGCACGATAATAAAAATTATGCCGTTTTCACTACGTTGGAAGCCTGCGGGCCGCGGGCACCTTCCACGATTTCGAATTCAACTTCCTGACCTTCGTTCAGGGTCTTGAAACCTTCGTCATTGATTGCGGAAAAATGTACGAATACATCGTCCCCATCCTCGCGGGCAATGAAGCCATAACCTTTTTCAGCGCTGAACCATTTAACTTTACCGACCATTGAGATTCCTCCTGTTGCATAAAACCTGCCGCCTAATCTTTCCGGCGACCCAATAACAATTATAATTGTTACTTATTGAATTGTCAATGTTTTCTTATACATATATACAAATGTACACAATCTTTTCGCTGTTACAATACCTTGGAGAGGAAACTTTTGGTTCTTTCCTGCTGCGGATGTTCGAAGAGTTCTGCGGGCGTGCCCTGCTCTAAGATGCCGCCGCCGTCAATGAAGAGCACCCGGTCGGCAACTTCCCGGGCAAAGCCCATCTCATGGGTGACGATGGCCATGGTCATCCCCTCTTTTGCGAGGCTGCGCATAACGTCGAGAACTTCGCCGACCATTTCCGGGTCCAAAGCCGAAGTCGGCTCGTCAAAAAGCATGACCTTCGGTTCCATGGCCAATGCCCGGGCGATGGCCACGCGCTGCTGCTGGCCACCGGACAACTGGCTGGGATAGTTGCCGGCCTTATCGGCCAGGCCAACCCGTGCCAGAAGTTCTTCGGCCTTCTTCCTAGCCTCTTCCTTGCTGACCTTCTTGACCTTCAGCGGGGCCAGCATGATGTTTTCAAGCGCTGTCATATGCGGAAACAGGTTGAAGCGCTGGAACACCATGCCCACTTCTTCGCGTACCTTGTTGATATTGGCTTCGCCATCCAGCGGAGTGCCAGCCACCGTGACCTTGCCGTCGGTGGGTTCTTCGAGATAATTCATGCAGCGCAGCAGCGTACTCTTGCCGGAACCGGAAGGACCAATAAGCGCCACGACTTCTTTCGGTTTGATATGAAGATTGACACCTTTGAGGACTTCCACCTTACCAAAGGCCTTATGTAAATTTTCAATGACGATCATCTTTTGCAAACCTCCACTCCAAGAATGCCACAAAGCGGGAAATGGTCAATGTCATGACGAGATAGATAATGGCCACGCAGGTCCAGATTTCCACCGAGGCATAGGTCTTGGCGATAATCAGCTGACCACGGCGGGTGAGTTCCTCAAAACCGATAACCGATACCAAGGAGGAATCTTTGAGCAGGGCGATAAACTCATTGCCCAGCTGGGGGATAACCCGCTTGAATGCCTGAGGCACCACGATATAGCGCATGGTCTGTACCCAGGTCATGCCCAGAGAGCGGCCGGCTTCCATCTGCCCCTTATCGATGGACTGGATGCCGGAACGGAAGATCTCGGCCACATAAGCGCCGGAGTTCAGACCGCAGGCACTGATGGCCGCCACGTAGGGATCGCTGCGCTGACCGGTCATCAACGGCAGAGCAAAATAAACGAGGAAAATCTGGATCAACAGCGGCGTCCCACGGAAAAAATCCACATACACCGCGGCAATCCAACGAAAAATCTTTATCCTGCCAATGCGGGCAATGCCCATAAAGAGACCGATAATGATACCCACGGCCACGGACAGTGCCGTGATCTTGATGGTAATGCCCGCTCCCAACAGGAGCAGTGGGAATGACTGTACAACCAAGTCAAAATTAAAATCCATGTTCTTCACCCTGCTTATATTTATTCATCAAACATGTATAATTATAGAATAACACATTAAAAGTGTCAACCTGTAAATTGCAGTTTATGAATACGAGCCAAAACTCTTTTGTTACAGCTCAGTGAGGCGGCGGTGGGAATACTTTTTCGCCGCTTCACTAAATGACCCGCCAGCAGAAGTACGCATCTTCCAGTAACCTGCGCCGGGCAAGACCGGCGGCGCGTCCATCAATGAGGCATCCAGCAAATGCTGTTTGCGGGCCAGCCTTCACTTCGTTCAGGCAGTCGTTCCGCCGGCGGAAAAGCATCCCCACCGCCACCCAGAGTTACGTTTGTCAATGCTGCTATGTTCCGGCTGGAGGATACAAGCACATCGATGTTCTTGTTACGGGAGAACGGGGTTCGTGCCGATTGCCAGAATCGTGGCTGGGGGCGAACGGGGGAGTGCTTTTTCTGTGGGAGCGACTGTCTGAGCGCAGCGAAGACCGGCCCGAGGTAGGCAGTTACCAGAAAGCACGCTGAAAGACGCGCCGCCGGTCTTGCCCGGCGCCATCTGGCTAAATAGCTCTAAAATTGCCGAGAGGGTCGTTTTAGCGGAAACAGAAAAAGTACTCCCCCGTGAACCCCTGACTACGTATGAACGGATACCTTCAGCACGAACCTGCCAATAAACTGTAATTATAAAAGCCCGCTGAAACCTCCTTCAGCGGACTTTTGCTTTCAGGGGTTATCACAGTCCCTGATCATTTCTATTTATTTCTTTTCGCCAAACCATTTTGCAAAGATCTTGTCGTATTCGCCGTTTTCCTTAAGCTTCTTGAGGGCGGCGTTGATTTCCTTCTGCAGCTCTGCATTGTCCTTGTTGATGGCAATGCCGTAATCCTCAGCCGTCAGCTTCTCTTCCAGCGTCTTCACGCCCTGAGCAGCATTCTTGGTGATGAAATAGTCGTTGACCGGGCGGTCATTGACCACAGCGTCTACACCCTTAGCCTTGAGTTCCATGAAGCAGTCAGCCGGCGTATTGAGTTCCTTGACTTCTACACCTTCCAGCTTCTTGACTTCAGCAGCACTGGTGGTACCGATCTGCACGGCAACCTTCTTGCCCTTGAGGTCAGAGAACTTCTTGATGGCCTGTTCGTCTTCACGGACAACCATGGTCAGACCGGACTGATAGTACGGATCAGAGAACAGCACGTTAGCTTTGCGCTCATCATTGATGGTCATACCGGAGATGACCACATCCACGCTCTTACCCTGCAATGCCGGGATCAGACCGTCAAAGCCCAGGTTCTGGATTTCCACATCACGCCCCATTTCCTTGCCGATGGCGCGGATCAGGTCCATATCAAAGCCCTGATATTCCTTCTGCCCTTCATCCTGGAATTCAAAGGGCGGGAAGTCGATGGAGGAACCAACCTTCAGGACTTTCGCCTGCTTGTCACCGGCAGGAGCTGCACCATTGTCGCTGCCACAGCCAGCCATGGCAAACACAGCGAAAGCACCGGCTGCCAGGAGGGATAAAACTTTTTTCATCTTCATAGAATAACCCCACTCTCAAATAGATTTTACAACGATACAAAAATGGAGTCTGAGCGTTTCGCTCAAACTCCACTCGTCACGCACAATGTAAGTATATCACACTACAGAAAAACTGCAAGTGCTAAAGTTTACATTGCTTCGCCTCTTTTTTTGTTAAAGCAGTCACGGCAGTAAACCGGACGATCGTTCTTCGGTTCAAACGGAACTTCCGTTTCCTTGCCGCATTCAGCGCAAGTCACCTTGAACATCTGGCGGGCTTCACCGCCATCACGGCTGCGGCGGCGCTTGTCGCGGCAGTCACGGCAACGTGCCGGTTCGTTCTCAAACCCCTTCTCAGCGTAGAATTCCTGCTCACCAGCAGTGAACGTGAATTCCTTCCCACACTCTTTGCATACCAAAGTCTTGTCTTCAAAAGCCATACGATAATCCCCTTACCTAAAAAGAAAAATAATATTTAGATGTCCCTGTATCCCTGAGTCCCCTAGTTTACCATTAGATTACGCCAAGAAAAAGAACGTCCATGTCTATTAGTATATATTGTTTTATACAAAAAAGCAAGTGTTTTTTATATTGTGCAAAAATTTCGCCATATCGTACAATATCCAGATTCCAATTCAGCCATGTACCCTTTCACATCCATAATAGGGGATTTGAGCATATTCGCCCTGAGTCCCGAATGATACGCGCCGATGAGTTCCGGACTGTTGCCCAGCTGCACGGCCCGGCGCACATAGTTGATGTCATTCTCCACCACCAATTCCTTGACACCGGCATTCACGAGGATGGAAGCGCCAAAACGGGAACCATGACGGCGGCCCCGGATGCTGACCACGGGCACGCCCATGAAAAGCGCCTCGCAGGTGGTCAGTCCTCCATTATAAGGCATGGTGTCCAGGGCAATGTCAATATCCCGATACTGTTCCATATAGTCAGGGCTATAAGGACGCATCTCCACTTTTGACAAGTCAAAGCTCAGCCGTTTGAGCCGGTCACGCAGGATGGCCCGCCCTGACTCAATGCTGCAGATTTTCCCCTTGAGCACCAGTTTGGAACTACGCACCTGATCGAGGATTCCCCGCCAGAGCAGCAGGGTTTCATCGGTGACTTTCGCCAGATTATTGAAGGAACCAAAGGTCACATAGCCGTTCTTGAGGCAGGGTGCCTCCGTGCCGGCGGCAGGAATCTCCCGCACTGCCCCGGGCACATAGCAGAGATGAGAATGAGGCAGACGCAGGATCTTTTCCGTAAAGCCTTGAGACGCCTGTTCCCCCGTCGGCAGACATACCTCATCGGACAGGAAGTAGTCAATGGTGGACAGGCCCGTGGTATTCATATAGCCGATGCCGGCCACCTGTACCGGCGCCGGCCGCAATGCCATAATGGGCATCGCATTGTTCTGGCTATGACCGGAAAGATCCACCAATATGTCAATCTGATCTTCCGCAATAAGCCGAGCCGCAGTCCGTGGATTCCTGCCCCGCAAATCCCGCCAGGTCACCGGTGAAGCCATCAACCGCTTGGTCACAGCATCTCTTTGTCCTGTGGAATAGGCATAGACCGAAAAACGGCTGCCATCAAAATTTTTCAGCAGCGGCGCCACAAAATTAGCTACAGCATGTTGACGGAAGTCCGGCGAAATATAACCAATCCTGAGTTTTTTCTCCGGTAACTTCTTTACCTGTTCATGCAGATATGGCGTAACATTCAGCATGGGCTCATATTTAGCAGCCAGATCACGCCCCTCCAATGAGCCAAGCTCCCGATAATTGCGCATAAACAGGAACTTGCTGTAGGCTGAGGCCTTTTCCTCATCGTCAGCAGCATGATTGCTGTAGGACAACAACATTTCTGCCGCCTTGTCCGGCTGCGCCGCCAGATAATAGCCGTCCGCCAACCAGCCCCTGGCCTTCTGGATCAGGTAAAGGACTATCCTATAATAAGGTTCATCAGGAGTCAGCGCCCAAAGTTTGCGCTCCAGTTCATGGATCAGCTGCGAAAGTTTCGGGATTTCCTCATCGAGGCGAAACTCTGCCGCCGCCAGGCCTGCCTCCACGAGACGCCCCCGCAGATGACAGGGCTTCTTGCGCAGGATTTCATCCAGCAGGGCACGGGCTTCCTCATAATCCCCGGTATACAGGGCAGCTTCCGCCATAACTGCTGCCCCGTCCATACTCTCTGCATCTATGTCCCAAAGTTCCCGCGCACATGCCCGCATCCCCTTCAGGTCGCCATCATTGGCAAACTTGTCGGCCAGATTCAGCCAATTTAACGTATCATGCTCCATAAACAGACTAACTCCCAAATGATTTATTATTCCCCAATATCTTACGCACGCAAAAGCTTCATCAGGACCTCTCTTGCGGCCGTATAATGATTCAACCGGGAAGCCAGCCACTGCGCTGTTTCCCGAATCAACTGCGGCACTGTCTTGTTCTCCTCATTGTTCAACAAAACAATCCGCAATAAGAACTGCCATATTTCCCATTGTACCACAAAATACATGCCATTATAAGCAAAAGTACCCAAAACCGCACAGGGATATAATTCCTTGAACCACTCATTGACCAGATAATTTTCCAGCATATAGCTGTAATCCTGCCATAGTTCCTGCGATTCCAGACTGGCCGCACTGCCGGCAATAGCCAGAGCTTGCGCCCGTTGCAGATAATCTGCCGTCTGCCCGGTATTATCCTCGATACCCGTTACGAACTCCCGGAAGAACTGATATTTTTTCGCCCAGTCCCATTCCTGCCAGATGATTCCGTCCATATCCCGTCCCCAAGGCAGCTCCTCATCGGCTTTTGTGAGCACCCGCAGGAGTTCCTGCAGGCGCTCGGACAAAGTATGCTGCCGATCCTGCAGGATTTCGATGCCCTTGATCTGCCAGTCGAAGAACTTCAGCTGCGCCAGCACATCCGCATCCCCTGAGGGCAGGAAGTAATCCTGCCGGTCCGAACGCAATTGCCGCTGCACCAAGGTCAGCGGTTCCGGCGAATCCATGATCAATCCTGCGGCCACAGGACAGGTCACGCATAGAGCCCGCTCCACCATATGATGCGGAAAGAGCCGCGTCTTGCGGGGATATTCCGCGCAGACATCCGTGAGCATTCCGGCCCCATATTTCTTCTGCAGGCCGCAGAGCCCGTCTTCCCGCAGGAAAACACAGTGATCGTCCTCATGGAGGAAACCAAAGCCTTCGGCCTCCTCCAGATAGATCAGGCCCGCCCGCAGCCGTTCGCCTTCTTCCCCTGGCAGCGAGCGATAGCGAAAGAGGGCTTCTTCATCCAAGATCTGCTGCCAGCCATAGCAGCAGAGCGAGCCGCACTTGCTGCCATCGCAGAAAAACTTCTCCAGGTACGAAGGTTCAATACAAGTGAATTCAGCCTGCGCTCCCATATCACACCTCCGGATTCAGCTCCCGCCCATACTCCCGGATAAAGGCCTTCTGATACCCTTTATACTCATAAGCCAGCGGCTTTTCCTTGGGACAGTGGATGCACCAGAAGTCCTTCTCCTGATTGGGCACCACCACCTTATAGCCGGCCCGCTGCATTTCCTTGCAGATGGAAGTATCGTAAAGATGCCAGCCCGTGAAGATATCCTCCCGCCACCTGATATCATATTGGGTGGCGATAAAGAGTCCGTCCACCGCCTCCACCTCCTGATATGCGCCCTCCGGCTCCCGGCAGTGGGAATCCACCACGCTTTCCGGTTCACAGGCATGAAGCACCCGGCCATAGGTGCGCAGACCATCCCACCAGACGCCACTATAAGGCAGGCTGCGGCAGCCGATAACGCCTACGGCACCAATCGATTTATCCGCAAAAATATCCAGCAGATCCTGCACGATATCTTTATTGACCACCAAAGTATCCTGATGAAGATAGACCTTGTATTTGGCCTCTGTTGCCGCCATACCCTGATTGTAGCCGGCGCACATGGAGGCCGCGCCCCTTACGGGAATCAGCTCCGCCGTCATGCCTGCCGGAAGCCGCAGGCTTTCCAGATACAAGCGGCATTCGCTGTACCAGTCCTCACTATTGGTACAGGTGATAAAGGCAATTTTAGACTCATCCATTCCCATCTTCCCTCTCCTGCCATTCCTGCCATAATTCCTGCAACATCGCATCTTCCTCTGCCGAAGTGACATTATGCAGGGCGGCCTGCAGCATCTGCCCGATTTCCGCCCGCCTCTCCGGCGAATGCGCCAGCAAATGCCGGTAAAAATCCTGCGGATGGAACACCGCCTGCTTGATGAACGCTGCCGTATAGTCGGCAAAGAGCCCTGTCTCCTGATAGAACTGCCATAGTGCGCGGCAGTTCTTTGCCGTTTCCACGCCATACTCGATGCGATGCAGATACAGCGAAAGCCGCCGCCGCGCATCCTTGGTATACATGGACTTCAGCAGGGCCATTTCCGGCATGGAACGGTCCGCCCGCACCAGATAGAACTCCGTATTGAGGTCATCCCCTTCATTATCAAAGCCTGCCGCCAACAGCTTCTGCAAAGTCTTTTCATCAGCCGCCCGCTTCTGGCTTTCCATAAAGACCATCTTGTAATAAGAAGCGTATAACAGCCGCTCGAATTCCTGCCGGGCAAACAGCCGGGCCACCACATTATAGTAATGCCCGGCCAACAAATCTTCCAGCTGGCTCCAATGGCGGATATTGCGGAAACTCGTCAGGAAACTGCCCGTTTCTTTCAGGAAGCGGGAAAATCCCGCCGCAATATCCTGCGGATGACCGGCCTGCTCCAAGGTCAGGTCCGAGATGATATAGTCAAAAAACTCCCGCGGATAAGGCAGCGGCGCATCCAGATAGTTGAGTTCCGTAAAGGCAACATCCAGCCCCTGATAGTCCAGCATCGCATCTTTATCCGCCGTCACCGCATAAAGGCTGGCCTGCGGAAACATCTGCCGCAGCTCCGGCAGATAGACCAGGCTTTCTACCACGAGAATCTTCAGGGGCAGCTGCCCCGGTTGTAAGAATTGCAACAATTCAGGTTTGATTTTTTCCGGCACGCCAAGACCTCCCTTTCCCGTTTGTTTTTATATTCTACCCATAACGCCTTCTCTCCTGCAAAAGAAAAAAGGGCAACGCCCTGTCAGGATGATGATCCAAAGCAGGGGTTACCCTTGTATTATTTCATTTACCAGATAAACAGGCCGGCGATACCTGCGGACAGCAGGGATACCAGGATACCGGACAGCAGCATATAAGCTACGTTACGGGAGATGAGTTCATTCTTGTCCTCATCCACCATGCCCTTGAAGCAGCCGATGATCATACCCAGCGTAGCGAAGTTGGCAAAGGACGTGACGAATACCGTCAGCACGCCCTGCATATGACGGCTGAAGGTGGTCAGCGTATCCTGCACGCTCAGCATGACCACGAATTCGTTGGTCACGAGCTTCGTGCCCATGAACTGTGCCAGCTGGAAGGCTTCGCCGCTCTCGAGCCCCATGAGCCAGGCGAACGGGAACATGATGCAGCCCAGGATGTTTTCCAGCGTAATGGCCGGATGGATCAGCACGAGCAGCATATCGATGAGTTTGGCCAGCGCCACGAAAGCGATAACGTTGGCGCAGATGATCAGTACCAGACGGCCGGCACCCAGGATGGAGTTGCCCAGGAAGGAGAAGAAGGGCTCTTTTTCCGTGCCGCCCTCGCCTACCGTTGCGACGGTATCTTCGGATTCCGCAATCTTCACCGGATGCAGGATGTTCGTGACAATCAGGGCATTGATGACGTTCAAAGGAATTGCCGTCAGGATGAATTCACCGGGCATCATCTTGATGTAGATACCCACCATGGCTGCCGTGATGCAGCTCATGGACATCATGGCCAGCGTCAGGCAGCGATCAGCCTTCATGCGCTTGAGCTGCAGGCTGGAAACAGCTAATGCCTCCGTATTGCCCAGGAACATCATTTCGATAGCAAAGAAGGATTCGAACTTCGGTGCTCTGGTCAGGAAGGCCAGCAGCTTACCCACCCATCTGATCACGAAGGGCAGTACCCCGATATAAGTCAGGATATCGAACATCGGCACCACCAGCAGGATGGGCAGCAGGGCCGAAGTGAAGAAGTTCATCTGCGGTACATGCACCCAGTCCGGGAAAGCGAAGGCAATACCTTCATAGGCCACGCTGACCAGCCAGTTGAAACCGGCAGCCGCCGCGACGATAATCTCACGGCCAATGGAAAACGAGGTCAGGAACCAGGCCAGGAACACATTGAGGGCCAGCAGGGCACCTACGCAGCGCCACTGGATGGCTTTACGCTTCTTCGAGAGCAGGACACCAATGGCCACAAAGACCAGGATGCCGATAAGGTTGACAAAAAAATACATGATTTCATTCCCCTTTTAGAGAGTACAACGCCTGTATGGCGTCTGATAATTTGTGTTATAGGACACTTGACCTATTTTCGCACAAATCCCCCATCATTGTCAATATATCAAAATTCCGTGAAGGCATAGGGCATCAATTCTTCGAGCCTGACGACCTGCACATCGCCCTTCATATTGGCCATGATGATCTTCGGAATCTTGAACTCCACCATCACCTGCCGGCAGGCACCGCACGGAGAGCAGGGTTCCGGGGTATCGGCAATCAGGGCAATGGCCTCAAACTCCCGCTCCCCTTCCGAAACTGCCTTGAAGATAGCCGTACGCTCAGCACAATTGGTCATGGGGAAGCTGGAATTTTCCACATTGCAGCCCCCATACACATTGCCCTTCTTCGTAAGCACCGCCGCGCCTACCTTGAACTTGGAATAGGGACTGTAGGAAAACTCGCGGTATTTCTTCGCCGCCGCGATCAGTTCTTTATCTTCCACCGTAAAAACACTCCTTCAATACATAATTGTTTGACAACTTCGTGGAACGATTTGACTGGTCAGTTTGACCAGCCAAATCATTCAACCGTAAAACCTTAGTACTTCTCTACTTTATCTTTTTCCACGCGGGCATAGACCAACGGTTTCTTTGCCGGAGCCGTGCTGCCAATGACGACGGATTTGCGATACAGAGCTTCAGCACTCTGCAGGGCTGCTTCCTTGGAAGTGTACAGCGTTACCAGTACATCGCCCTTCTTGACTTCGTCGCCGTATTTCTTGTGCAGCATCAGGCCGGCGGAGAAGTCGATATCACTTTCCTTGGTCTCACGGCCAGCGCCCAGGATTACAGACATCTCGCCGATGGCTTCGGCATTCATCTTCGTGATGAAGCCATCGCTCTCAGCCTTGATTTCTGCCTTATACGGAGCCTGGGCGAATTTCGTGTAATCGCGCAGCACGCTGTCGTCGCCGCCCTGTTCCTTGACCATGGTGCAGAAGGTCTCAAAAGCAGAACCATCCTCGATGGATTTTTCAGCCATCTTGCGGCATTCATCCGGTTCACCTTTGCCCACGAGATAGAGCATATTGGCGGCCAGCTGCAGGGAAACTTCCGTGAGGTCAGCGGGACCATGGCCTTTGAGGACATCCATGGATTCGATGACTTCGAGGCTGTTGCCAATGCCGAGGCCCAGCGGCGTATCCATATCGGTAATCAGGGCAACCGTGCGGCGGCCGGCACCTTCGCCGATAGCCACCATGGTCTGCGCCAGCTTGATGGAATCATCCAGCGTCTTCATGAAGGCGCCGCTGCCCGTCTTGACATCGAGCAGAATGCAGTCGCTGCCTGCTGCCAGTTTCTTGCTCATGATGGAAGAAGCAATCAGGGGAATGGAGTCAACGGTAGCTGTCACATCCCGCAGGGCATAGAGCTTCTTGTCTGCCGGGGCCAGGTTGCCGGACTGACCAATCAGGCTGATGCCGCATTTGTTCACCGTATCGAAGAATTCCTTGCGGTCAAGAGCGGTCTTATAGCCCGGAATGGACTCCAGCTTATCCACCGTGCCGCCGGTATGGCCGAGGCCGCGGCCACTCATCTTGGCCACCTTGCCACCGCAGGCAGCTACGATCGGGCCGACGATCAGCGTGGTCTTGTCGCCTACGCCGCCCGTGGAATGTTTGTCAACCTTCTTGCCGGCGATAGCGGACAGGTCGATCATATCGCCGGATTTTGCCATGCACATGGTCAGGCAGGTGATTTCATGGTCATTCATGCCATTGAACCAGATAGCCATGAGCATCGTGGACATCTGATAGTCGGGAATCTCACCTTTGACGTAGCCGTCAATCATGAACTGGATCTCTTCATCCGTCAGCACTTCACCATGTTTTTTCTTGGTAATCAGGTCATACATTCTCATAATGGAATTCCTCTTTTCATTTTATAGTATAGTCAAAGGTCAATCCTTGATGAAACGCGGGAGCAGGCTCTCGCCCTTGGTCTTCAGATCACAGCCGAACATGTCGGAAATCGTAGCACCAATCATGGCAAAGGTCGGATAGGTGCCAAGGTTCACGCCAGCCTTGACCTGCTTGCCATAAATCAGCAAAGGGATGTATTCGCGGGTATGATCCGTGCCCGGTGCGCCGGGATCGCATCCATGGTCCGCCGTGATCATGAGCACATCATCATCGCGCATCTTGGCCATAAACTCGCCAAGCTGTTTATCGAAAACCGTAGCAGCGTTAGCATAACCGTCAATATCGCGACGATGGCCATACGCCATATCAAAGTCAACGAGGTTTACGAAGCACAGGCCTTCAAAGTCCTCGTCCATGAGCTTCAGCGTCTTTTCCATGCCATCCACATTGTCCTTGTTAATGCCCAGGGAACGGCTCACACTGCGGCCGGCGAAGATATCGGAAATCTTGCCCACACCGATGGTTTCGAGCCCCTTGCGGTGCAGGGCATCCAGCATGGTATCGCCCGTGGGATCGAGAGAGAAATCGTGGCGGCGGGACGTGCGGGTGTAGTTCGGATACTCGCCTACATACGGACGGGCAATCACGCGGCCTACGCCATGCTCCCCCTGCAGGATCTCGCGGGCCGTCTTGCAGTAGCCGTAGAGTTCGTCCACAGGCACATCCGCTTCATTTGCCGCAATCTGGAACACGCTGTCGGCAGAGGTATAGACAATCAGGCCGCCGGTCTTTTCCTGTTCCTGACCATAGTCATGGATGACTGCCGTACCGGAATAGGGCTTGTTGCAGAGAATCTTCTTGCCAAAGGCTTTTTCGAGCTTCTCGATGAGGTCAGCCGGGAAGCCATTCGGATAGGTCGGCATGGGACGCTCGGATACGATGCCGGCGATTTCCCAATGCCCAGTCGTGGTGTCCTTGCCCCGGGAAAGTTCCCGCAGGCGGGCAAAGGAACCCAGTGGCGCTTCCACCGGCTCGCCGCAGTCTACGCCATCGATATTGAAGAGGCCCAGCTTCTTCATATTCGGCGTGTCGTATTTATCCGAAGCCACGATGGATTTCAGGGTGTTGCATGCCCCATCGCCGAATTCTGCAGCATCCGGTTCCTGGCCGATGCCGTAGCTATCCAAAACAATAACAAACGCTCTTTTGAACTTACCCATTATTTGTCCACCTCGTCTTTCAGCACCTTGACTGCCGCGCTGGCCCCCAGACGGGTGCACCCCGCTGCGATGAAGGCTTCCATTTCCTCGCGAGTATGGATGCCGCCAGCGGCCTTCATCTGCACGCCCTCACCGATGTTTTCCTTGAAAAGTTTAATGTCTTCGAGAGTTGCGCCCTTGGAGCCAAAGCCCGTGGAAGTCTTGATGAAGTCTGCACCGGCTGCCGTCACGCAGTGGCAGGCGGCAATCTTCTCGGCTTCCGTCAGGAAGCAGGTCTCGATGATGACCTTCAGGACACGGTCGCCGCAGAGATTCTTCAGCGCCTTGATCTCATCGGTCACGAACTGCGTTTCGCCGTCTTTCAAAGCGCCGATATTGATGACCATATCGATTTCCTGTGCACCATCGGCCAGCGCCTGCGCCGTTTCCGCAATCTTGGCGGCGGTGTTGCAGTTGCCGTTGGGGAAGCCGACCACGCAGGCCACCTTGAGCTTATCGCCGTACTTGGCGACAATCTTCGGCACATAGCAGGAAGGCACCATCACCGTAGCCGTCTTGTAGGCCACTGCCTCCTCGCAGACAGCCTCGATATCCGCCCAGGTGGCGGTCTGTTTCAATAATGTATGGTCAACTTTGGCCAAGATCTCTTTTGCGTCCATTGTACATCCTCCTATGTAAATGTCAGTAACTATCTTGATTGGGGGGGAAGCAGCAATCCTGCTTCCCTCTTGTTGCTCTTATTGTATCGCTTTTCATCGTACAATAAAAGGACACATGTCTAAATGTGTCCCGATTGATAATAATTGGATAATATTTTTTATTCTCCACGGCGGCCATGATAAAGGCACCAGGGTTCCTCGGCCATATAGTCGCCGCCATGGTAGTAAGCTGCCCTGGCCCGGCAGCCGCCGCAGATGCCCTTGTAGTTGCATGAACCGCAACCGCCGCTGTATTCGAGCGTGCGCAGCTTCTTGAGCACTTCGCTGTCCCGCCAGATCTCATCAAAAGGCGTTTCGCGCACATTGCCCAGCTCCATATTGAGATAGGCGCAGGGCTGCACCTTGCCCCGCGGGCTGATGATGCAATAGGAAAGCCCTGCCAGACAGCCGCGATGGAAGCGCGTCTTGACGCCTAATTGGTCGGCAATGCGCAGGAACTGCGGCGCGCAGGTCGGCTTAAGCTCGATATCCACTTCCTGCTGCTTCTTCATGATGCGCGTGAGCACATCTTCATACTGCTCCGCCCGCAGGGATTCTTCCTCAATCGTAGCCGCTCTGCCTGTCGGCACGAGGAAGAAGAAATGATGGGCCTTGGCGCCGATTTCCACGGCAAAATCCGTCATGGCCTCAAGTTCATGCTGGTTCCAGTCCATCACCGTCGTATGGATCTGGAAGGGCAGGCCCACTTCCCGGCAGTTCTTCATGCCCTGCACGGCCCCTTCCCAGCCCCCCGGAAAGGAACGGAATTTGTCGTGTTTATCCTTGTCCAGGGAATCCAGCGAGATGCCCATGCCCTTGGCCCCGGCCTCTTTGAGGGCTTTGGCCATTTCCAGTGTAATTAGCGTGCCATTGGTGCCAAACACCGGGAACAGCCCCAGCTCAGCGGCATATTTTACCAGCTCCACGATATCGGGACGCGTCAACGGCTCCCCGCCGGAGAAAATCATGATCTTGAAGCCGGCCTTGGCAATCTCGCGCAGGAGCTTCTTGGCTTCTTCCGTGGATAGCTCATCCTCGGCCTTGCAGCCCGCATCACGGTAGCAATGGGCGCAGTACATATTGCAGTTATTGGTGGTATTCCAGGATACGATTTTCACTTTGCGCCCTCCTTATTTGATGCCAATCTCTTCATCGGTCAGATAGCAGGAAGGATCGGACTCCCAGAAATCCCCCGTGACCGCCTCGGCCCGGGTACGGAAATTGCCATTGCAGTTGTCCAGGAACTTGCACTTGGCACAACGCCCCTTCAGGAGCGGCTTGCGGTCTTTGAGTCCGGCCAGGATCGGGCTGACCGAGGTATCCGACCAGATATCGCCGAACTTGCGCTCCCGCACGTTGCCGAAGGTATGATGCTGGGTGAACTGGTCCGGATGCACATAGCCCAGGGGATCAACCTCACCAAAGGCAATGCCGGAGCGGTTGCCGCCATTCATCGAGATATATTTCTTGATCTGTGCAGCGGCTTCATCCCGGCCTTCAGCCAGGGCCTTGAGATACATATAGACACCATCGCAGTGATTGTCCACGGTCAGGATTTCCTTCTCAAGCCCTCGCTCCTCGAAATCACGGGTGCGGCGGATGATCGTATCCATGGCCTTGCGGCTCTCTTCCGGCGTCACATCCTGATTGACCATCTTCTCCCCACGGCCGGAGTACACGAGATGATAGAAGCAGACGCGGTTGATGCCCTTTTCCTCGATAAAGTCAAAGATATTGTCGAGTTCGGCGATATTATGGTGATTGATGGTAAAGCGCAGGCCAACCCGCTGGCCAACCGCCACACAGTTCTCGATGCCCTGCATGGCCTTCTCGAAGGAACCTTCCACCCCGCGGAACTTATCATTGACATCCTTGAGCCCATCCAGGGAAATGCCCACATAGCCCACGCCGATATCCTTGATACGCTGGGCAACTTCCCGGGTAATCAAGGTGCCGTTGGTGGAAAGGGTCGGGCGCACCCCCTTCTTCTGGGCATATTCAGCCAGCTCAAAGAAATCCGGACGGATCAAAGGCTCGCCACCGGAAAACAACAACACCGGCACATGGAAGTCGGCCAGGTCGTCAATAAACTTCTTGGCTTCCTCCGTGGTCAGTTCATCCTTGTACTTCTGGGCATCAGAGCCCATATAGCAATGCATGCACTTGAGGTTGCAGGTCTTGGTGGAATTCCAGACCACCACCGGCCCCATCCCTTCAGCGGCCCCATTTCTCATGCTATGGGCGTTCTTCGTATAGCGCAGGTTATCCCCGTAATATTCCCGCGCGAACAACAGCTTCGTTACACTAATCATCCGACTTCTCTCCTAAACCACAATACATTATTTTTCCGGCTGCGCTTTTATTCCATCCAGCAGCAGCCGCATCTTCATGGCCACATTCTCCTGAAAGGAAATCTCCAGCTTGCTGAAGGCCGTGGCCTGATAGATGGAATGGAACATCTCCGTAATCAGTTCCGCCGGCACATCGTCACGCACCTCACCGGACTCCTGCCCTTCCTTCAAAATCCGCTCAAACAGGGGCTTGAAGCCCGGCGTAGGCACGGCCTTGCGTTCCTCAGCGTCCTCCGGCAATCCCGAATGATCAGCCGCCGCCAAAAACAGGGGCAGCACATAGCGGTTCTCGTCCAGAAATTTCGCCGTCAGCATGCAGGCCACAGACAACTGCTCACAGGCAGGGCGCTTATCCTCCCGCAGCTCTTTAATAGTTGCATTAACCTCTGCCACCAGCCGCCCCAGCAGCTGCACCAACAGTTCCTCCTTGGACTGGAAGTAATTATAAAATGTTCCCGTGCCCAAATCCGCCCCGTTCATGATATCCGCAATGGAAGCCTCCCGGAAGCCCTTCTTGCTGAACACCACCACTGCCGCATCCAATATCGCCTGTCGGGATAACATCTTCTTCCGCTCCCGGCGGCCCATTTTTTCTTCCATAAGCCCATCGCCCCGTTTCTGTGGATTTCATTCTGTTTACTATTATAGAGGATTTTTTTGTTAAAGTGAAGAAAAAAATGAATTAGATTCATATTTTTCACAGGAAACGCTAAAACATCGCAACCAAAAAGGCTGATAATTTTTTCCACAGCGTTTGGCGCTTTGCGTCTCAGCGGAGGAAAAATATTATCAGCCTCAGGGCGTCTTACCATATAGATGTAAACAAACTTCAGCGCGCTAATGCCGCCCGCCGGCGAGCCCGCAGCTTATACCAAACCATCGGCGCAATCAGCATGGGCACTCCCGTAAAGAATGCCTCCCGCAGATCTGGCATAAACACCATGATCACCAGGCAGATCACCTGGGACCAGATGCCGAACAACGTCACATAAGGGAAAAGCGGCGTCTTATATTTAAGGCTCCCTTCCGTCCCCTCCGCAATCTTGGCCTTGCGGCTGCGATACTGGCTCCAGCAGATGGAAATCCAGGCAATGGCCCCGGTAAAGCCCGACACTGCCAAAAGATACGTGTAGATCACCGAATCCGGATTGAAGGCGTAGAGCATGATGACCGCCCAGCAGGCGCAGATGGAAATCCAGATGGCATGAGCCGGCATGCCGTTCTTATTGAGCGCCCCCAAGGATTTCGGTGCCATATCCATCTTGGCCAGAGCATGCATAGCCCGGGCCGCACCATACAAACCGGAATTGGAGCAGGAAATCGCCGCCGTCAGGATGACAAAGGCAAAGAACGCGCCAAAGCCCGTGAAGCCATACTGGTTGACTGCCGCTGCAAAGACGCTTTCCTCAAGGGATGCCTTGTCCCAGGGCAGGATGGAAACCAGCAAAGTAATCGGAATGATATAGAGCGCGATGATCCGCCAGGTCACATTGCGCACGGCAATAGGAATGCTCTTGGCAGGCTCCTTGCACTCGCCAGCCGCCAGACCGATGATTTCCGTGCCCTGGAAATTCACAAGGATGATCACCATGGTCAGCACGATGGACCAATAACCGTTAGGCGCAAAACCGCCGCTGCCCAGAAGCACGCTGGCCCCGATATAACCCTGATCACCAATCAGGCCGAAACAGATCAATGCAGCCACCACACTGAAGGCCATCAGCGCGATGATCTTGATCAGCGCCAGCCAGGATTCGCTCTCACCGAATTTATCCACATGAAAGAGGTTGATGCAGGTCACCAGCAGGCTGAAAAAGACCGCCCACCATAGCTGGCTCACCGCCGGCAAAAAGAGATTCATGATGATGCCCGCGGCAATCATTTCCGAGGGCACATAAGCTACCCAGGTCAGCCAATAGGCCCAGCCTACCCCGCAGGCCCAGGTCGGCGAGATATGCTCCCGGGCGTAAGTGACAAAAGAGCCGGAGATGGGTTTTTCCACTGCCAATTCCGCCAGGCAAAGCATCACGCAGAGCACGATGATGCCCCCCAGCAGATACGCCAGCACCGCCGCAGGCCCCGCCTGCTCCAGCACATATCCCGTCCCCAGGAAATAGCCGCTGCCGATGACCCCTCCCAGGGAAATCAGCTGCAAGTGCCTGTTCTTCAGACCTCTGTTCATTTTCGTTTCGTTCATGGACTTAATAACACAACCTTTCCAGCACCGCTGCTTTCTGTGATTTGTATAGCGTCTGCCATCCGCGATGCTTATATAATAAGCTAAGAATACTACAAACAGCTGGGAATTACCATAGAAAAATTGCGAAAAAATAACTTTTTCTCATGTATACAATCATGTATAATAAAAGCAAATGTTTTTTCGCGAAATAAGGAGACATTATGCATAGTTACCGCACCATCGAGGAAATCGACGACAGAGTCGAAACCCTCTACGAAATACAGAAATCAAAATTCATCACCCACCTGCGCCATGTGGACACGGAAGAAGATGCCCGGGAATTCATCACCGCCATCAAGAAACGTTATTTCGATGCCCGCCATAACTGCTCTGCCTATGTGCTGGGGGAAAAAGCCGACAAGCAGAAATCCAACGATGATGGTGAGCCCGGCGGCACGGCGGGCAATCCGATACTGGAAGCCATCAAAAAAAACGGGCTGACCAACATCGTCGTAGTGGTCACCCGTTATTTCGGCGGTATCAAATTAGGAGCCGGCGGCCTGATCCGCGCCTATTCCCACGCGGCAGCCCTCGGCATTGAAGCCGCCACCGTACTGGAAATGACACCCTTTGCCCAGCTCGATGTGGCTGTCGGCTACGAGCACTTGGCCACCATCGAACACTATATGCGGCAGAATGAACTGCGCAGCCTGGAAGCTGACTACGGCGAAGGTGTCACCCTGCACCTATTGATTACTCCCGCTGACCTCGAAAAAGTCAGCGAAGATATCACCAATATGACCGCCGGTCGGGCAAAACTTTCATCCGAATCCGAACAACGCATCCCCATCCGCATCGAAAAGCCATAAAATAAATTGCAGTTTGTGGATACGAGCCAAAACTCTTTTGTTACAGCTCAGTGGGGCGGCGGTGGGAATACTTTTTCGCCGCTTCACTAAATGTCCCGCCAGCAGAAGTACGCGTCTTCCAGTAACCTGCGCCGGGCAAGTCCGGCGGCGCGTCCATCAACGAAGCATCCAGCAAATGCTGTTTGCGGGCCAGCCTTCACTTCGTTCAGGCAGTCGTTCCGCCGGCGAAAAAGCATCCCCACCGCCACCCAGAGTTACGTTTGTCAATGCTGCTATGTTCCGGCTGGAGGATACAAGCACATCGATGATCTTGCTACGGGAGAACCGGGTTCGTGCCGATTGCCAAAAACGTGGCTGGGGGCGAACGGGGAGTGCTTTTTCTGTGGGAGCGACTGCCTGAGCGTCAGCGAAGGCCGGCCCGAGGCAGGCAGTTACCAGAAAGCACGCTGAAAGACGCGCCGCCGGTCTTGCCCGGCGCCATCTGGCAAAACAGCTCGAAAATTGCCGATAGGGTCGTTTTAGCGGAAACAGAAAAAGTACTCCCCCGTGAACCCCGGACTGCGCATGAACGGGATAATATTCAGTACGTACTGACCAATAAACTGCAATTTATCGAAAAATCCCGCTGCCAAAATTGCCAGCGGGATTTTGACTGTCCGTTTCAGATGATTTTTTCCCCGTGATAGACTTCGCCTTCGATATCCGGCTTGACGCCGTAGCCGATGGCCCATTCGCATTTATACTTGATGGCCTGGGCATGGATGCTCTTCATCCTGTCCTGTGTGCGCACAATCTTGCCCGGCACACCCACTACCAGGGAATTGGGCGGAATCACATCATTCTCCTTGACCAGTGCCCCGGCGGCGATAATGGAGCCGCGGCCAATCTTGGCCCCGGTCAGCACCGTGGCACTCATGCCGATCAATACATGATCTTCAATCTCACAGCCATGGAGCACAGCGCCATGACCAACCGTCACATAATCACCGATGATGCAGGGATTTTCATCCGCCACATGCAGACAAACCAAATCCTGGATATTGCTGCACTCACCAATGGAGATATAGTTCACATCCCCCCGGGCCGATACCCCCGGCCAGATACTGGAAAATTTCCCCACCCGCACATCACCGGCCAAAAATACCTGCGGTGCCACAAAAGCCTCGGCATGAATCTGCGGGCGCATGCCCTGAAATACATCATCTTGTAGCGTATACATAAAAGAAAGTTACCTCCTCCCAAAAATCAGTCTCCCACCTGATTTTTGGCAAGTTCTAGGATATCTGCCTGATTCTTTGTACGGTCACCGGCAATCCGAGCAGCAATATCTTCCGGCGAACCGGCCTCCCTGGCAGGTTCCTCTGCCGGTGGCGGTGCCTGTTTCGGCATCTTGCTGTTCATGGCCTCCATGGCTTCAGCTTCCATTTCCTCCTGGGTAAGGTTCGAACCCGGAGTAGCCACGTAATAAGGCTTTACCGTGAGCATTTCCATGTTCATTTTATTGTTACCGAGATACACCTTATGTCCCGTCTGAATCGGCTCCGACATGATTCTCTCCTCCTCCTGTCAAAATCCCCACATCCAGTGTAGAGTTCTTCGACAACGAAGGAGCTGATTCCTGCCAGCTTTAAAAGATTCTTCCCCGCACATTACCGGTGAAGCGCCCCACCTCTTCCATAAAATCCTTCCAGGCCTCCGGCATCGCATCTCCGCGCAAGGTGTAACTGCCCACATTCTCGGAACCATCCCGCCATTGGAACTTCCACTCCACCCGTGGCAGGTAGTCATCCGTCACACTGTCCTGCTGACACTGCCATTCTGCAGCATGTTCCCCGATACGTTCCAACAGCAGGGGCACATTACGCACTGAATCAAAGGCATGACGCTCCGTGCCCAGCCCCTGTTTATGTCGGGTAAACACCAGGATATGCTTGCCCCGGTTGATGATCAGCTTTTCCACCAGGCTGATCTTTTTTTGTTTCGGCAGATAAATATTGCCCCGGGGATTATCCAAGGTATCATGCAGGATAATCGACACCTGCTCCAGCTGCCGCACCCGGTTGATCTCCACCCCGGGAATCTCATTCATCAGGTCGATGAATGCCGCCCAACCGCCGGGATAGGCGTTATCGCCCACAATGCGTCGATACCCCATCTTGCTGTCCTTGAACGCAATATGCCACAGGCTGTGTACCGCAGGCGGTACTGGGGGCTGATAGCTGGCCCGCCAGCCTCCCAGATGCAGCTTTTCCAAACGCCGCAGCCAGCGCCGTCCGCCCTCCAGCACTGCATCCTCTCCTTCATTCACTTTATAATGCAACTGGCGCTCCCGCACCACGATTTCTACCTTTAATTTTAGTTCCTCTAACTCAAAACTAAGATGTTCTAACAATTCCTTTGCCTCCGTAAAAAATTCTCTCTACCATCATAGTAAAAAGAAGACCTCTTTACAAGACCTCCCCGAAAGAATTATTCATCTTTTTATACAAAAAGGGCTTATCAACCCAGGATGGTTGATAAGCCCTGAAATGATAAAATTACTTGAGCTGAGCAGCAACTTCTGCAGCGAAGTCGTCCTGCTTCTTCTCGATGCCTTCGCCCAGCTGGAAGCGGGTGAATTCGGTAACCTTAACGTCGCCGAGTACATCTTTGATGGTCTTTTCGGAATCCTTAACGAAGATCTGTTCGTTGAGGCAGACTTCCTTGTAGAACTTGTTGATGCGGCCTTCTACCATGCGTTCGATGATGTTAGCCGGTTTGCCTTCTTCTTCAGCCTGCTTGCGGAGAACTTCCTTCTCGTGTTCCAGAGCGGAAGCATCAACACCAGCGCGGTCAACAGCCATCGGAGCAGCTGCAGCAATCTGCATAGCTACATCCTTGCCCAGCTGCTCGTCGCCACCGGTCAGGTTAACGAGAACGCCGATCTTGCCGCCCATGTGGATGTAGCTGGCCAGGCGGCCTTCCGTTTCGTAGCAGGCGAAACGACGCAGGGAAATCTTTTCACCGATCGTAGCCGTAGCTTCCGTGATCAGCGTAGCAACCGTCTTGCCTTCGATTTCGCTGTTGTTCAGAGCGTCGAGGTCAGCCGGCTTCGTAGCCACGATGTGCTCAGCAACCTTTGCGAGCAGTTCCTTGAACTGGTCGTTGCCAGCAGCGAAGTCGGTCTCGCAGTTGATTTCAACTACGCAACCCGTCTTGCCATCAGCAGCAACGAAAGCGCCTACAGCACCTTCAGCAGCTACGCGGCCAGCCTTCTTTTCAGCTTTGGCAATGCCTTTTTCACGGAGCCAGTCAACAGCCTTGGCAGCGTCACCGTCGGTAGCCGTCAGAGCCTTCTTGCAGTCCATCATGCCTGCGCCCGTCTTTTCGCGCAGTTCTTTAACCATTGCAGCCGTAATTGCCATTTATATTTCCTCCTAAGTGTCAGATAATAATAAAGGGTAAGGGATAATCTCCCTTACCCCACAAGTTTTACCTTTAGCGAGTATGAATTACTCAGCGGCAGCTTCTTCAGCGTCGCCGCCTTCACCCTGACGACCTTCCATCACAGCGTCAGCCATGCGGCCCGTCAGCAGTTTCACAGCGCGGATAGCGTCATCGTTACCCGGGATTACGTAGTCAACTTCATCCGGATCGCAGTTCGTGTCAACGATAGCAACGATAGGAATGTTGAGCTTGCGAGCTTCAGCAACAGCGATACGCTCTTTGCGCGGGTCAACGACGAACAGAGCACCAGGGAGCTTGTTCATTTCTTTGATACCGCCGAGATACTTCTCGAGCTTTTCCATTTCATGACGGAGGCCCTGAACTTCTTTCTTCGTCAGGACTTCGAACGTGCCATCAGCTTCCATAGCTTCGAGTTCCTTCAGGCGGTTAACGCGCTTCTGGATCGTCTGGAAGTTGGTCATCATGCCGCCCAGCCAACGTTCGTTCACATAGAACATGTTAGCGCGGAGAGCTTCTTCTTTGATAGCTTCCTGAGCCTGCTTCTTCGTACCAACGAAGAGGATGCTCTTGCCTTCAGCGGCAACGTCACGCAGGAATGCGTATGCTTCATCAACCTTCTTAACGGTCTTCTGCAGGTCGATGATGTAGATACCGTTACGCTCCGTAAAGATGTATTTAGCCATCTTCGGGTTCCAACGGCGGGTCTGGTGTCCGAAATGAACACCTGCTTCAAGTAACTGTTTCATGGAAATAACTGCCATGTTGGTGCACCTCCTGTTTTTTTCTTCTGGGCTCCTCATCTTCTGCACCACCTCCATACCAAGAGGCACAGGGCAGATATCGAAAACCCATGCTTTTTTCTTACACCGCGAAAAATTATATCATAAGTAAAAAAGGGGCGCAAGTAGGAAAATGCAATTTTCCCGCGCCCCCTGAAAATTATTTTTTCAGTTTTTCACCGTTGCTTTCAATGATGTCTTTGTACCAATAGAAAGACTTCTTTTTATAACGATTGAGTGTCCCTGTACCATCATCATGACGGTCTACATAGATGAAGCCATAACGCTTGGCCAGTTCTGCCGTGGAAGCACTCACAAGATCGATGCATCCCCAGGTGGTATAGCCCATGACCGGCACGCCATCCTCGATGGCCTCTTCCACCTGCACAAGATGGTCATTGAGATAGGCAATGCGATAATCATCGTTCACCGTCTTGCCGCCCTGACCGTCATCTACCAGCTCATCCTTGGCCCCCAGCCCATTTTCAACAATGAAGAGCGGTTTCTGCCAACGGTTGTAGAAGCGGTTGAGCACATAACGGATGCCCTGCGGATCAATCTGCCAACCCCATTCGGACTCTTTGAGATACGGATTCTTCACACCCTGAATGATATTACCGCTGCCCTCTTCCTTCCTGCTTGCCGATTCGCAGATGCTGACATAATAGCTGAAGGAAATGAAATCCACCGTGTGTTCCTTCAAGAGGGCCAGTTCTTCCGGCGTGGTCTTGATTTCAATACCATTCTCCCGGAAATAACGCTTCATGTAGCCGGGATAAACGCCACGGGCATGCATATCGCCAAAGAAATCATTGAGATTATTGGCCTGCATCGTGGCAATCACATCGTCCGGATTCGGCGTCAAAGGATACGTTGGCATGGACAGCACCATGCAGCCGATTTTCGCTTCCGGATCGATCTCATGTCCAATTTTCGTAGCCAGAGCAGACGCCACCAGTTCATGATGGCAGGCCTGATAGAGATCGGACTTGCTGAGCTCGGAGAGTGGTGTCATGATGCCGCCGCTCATAAGCGGTGCATGCAGCACGGAGTTGATCTCATTGAACGTCAGCCAATATTTGACCTTGCCCTTATAGCGGTTGAAGAGCACCCGCACATATTTCTCATAGAAGCCAATGAGATCATGATTCACCCAGCCATTGTACTCTTTCGCCAGATGCAGTGGTGTCTCGTAATGGGAAATCGTCACGAGCGGTTCAATGCCGTACTTATGACATTCATCGAACAAGTCATCATAAAACTGCAAGCCCTTTTCATTAGGCTCGGCATCATCCCCGTTCGGGAAGATGCGGCTCCAGGCGATGGAAGTGCGGAACACCTTGAAGCCCATTTCGGCAAAGAGTTTCACATCTTCCTTATAGCGATGGTAGAAATCAATCGCCACGAGCTTCATATTGTCTTCGGTGGGTTCAGCAGTAGGGGCTCCCTTGAGGCCACGGGGCATGATATCCTGGATATCCAGCCCCTTGCCATCTTCGTTGTACGCACCTTCACACTGATTGGCGGCTACCGCGCCGCCCCATAAAAATTCTTTAGGGAATGCCATATCTAAAACTCCTTATGCGATTACAGTCAATAAGTTTGCTTCTTCTTCTACATCTTTTTCATCGGTCAGCACCACATCCATATACTGGGCATGGTTGGTCACGATTACCGGGGTAATGGTGTTGAACCCTTCGGCAGCGATCTTTTCCTTGTCAAATTCAATCAGGGTGTCGCCTGCTTTTACATGGTCGCCCTGTTTTACCTTGGTCGTGAAATATTTGCCTTCCAGCTTCACCGTATCCATGCCGATATGGATGAGGATTTCGGCGCCTTTATCCGTCACCAGACCAATGGCATGGCCCGTGGGGAACATGGTCATCACCGTGCAGTCAGCCGGTGCCACCACCTTGCCGTCGCTAGGTTCGATGGCAATGCCCTTGCCCAGGAGGCCCATGGCGAATGCTTCATCAGGAACATCTTCCAAGGCGACCAGCTTGCCAGCCAGCGGAGCCTTGATGATTTCCCGTTCCGCCTTGCCATCAGCAGCTTCTTTGACCACCGTCAGCTTTTCAGACGGAGCAGCATCGCGATACACGACAGCCGTCACGGCCAGACCAAAAACAAAAGATACTGCGGAAGCAATCATGCCGCCGTACATACCAGCCAGATCGCCGGTTTTCGGATCAATGAAAGTGGGATAACCGAAGATGCCCAGACCGCCAAACATATAGAGGTTGACGGACAGCAGAGCCATCAGCGCGCCGCCGATAGCACCACCGATGCAGGAAATGATGAAATATTTCTTGCGGGGCAGGGTAATGCCGTAAATGCAGGGTTCCGTAACACCGAAGATACCGGAGATAAATGCCGGCAGGGAAATGCTCTTGAGCTTTGCATCCTTCGTGCGCAGGAAAATGCCGAGCACAACACCGATCTGAGCAAAGGAGCAGCCGAAATAAGTAACAACCAGCGGGTCATAGCCATACACCGAGATATTGTTGATCATAATGGGCACCAGACCCCAGTGCAGACCGAACATTACGAAGACCTGCCAGAAAGCGCCGATAAACAGTCCGGCCACCACGGGGCTCACATTATAGATGGCCATGGCAGCTGCACCCACAATCTGGCCAGCCCAGGTTGCCACTGGGCCGATGGCCATAAAGGTCAGAGGTACCACAATCAGAATCGTGAAGAACGGCGTCAAAAAGCTCTTGAGCATGGTGGGCATGGCCTTGGCCACTGCCTTTTCCACCTTGGCCCCGAACCATACAGCCACGATGATGGGAATAACGCTGGAAGCATAGTTCATCAGGATAACGGGCAGGCCCAGCAGTTCCATATGAATGGCAGACTGGAAAATCGTGCCTTCAAAGAGCGTGTACAAAGTCTCGCCCTTCATGATGGCAGAAACCGTGGGATAAACCAAAGCGGCACCGATAGCCATACCCGTGAACTCATTCATCTTGAACTTACGGGCAGCCGTAAGGCCGAGGAAAATCGGCAGGAAATAGAAGAACATGTCTCCTAAGATATTGAGCATCTGCGCCGTGCCGCTGCCCTTATCCACCAGCCCCATGGCCATGAACAGCGCCGAAAAGCCCTTGATCATACCCGTGGCCACGAGAACACTCAGCACCGGCTGGAACACGCCGGAGATCAAGTCAATGAAGCGATCCAGAGGACTGAGGTCTTTATCCTCTTCCTCTTCGCCGCCTTTTGGCGCATTGCCGGTGATATTCGTCACCTCCAGCACCGTATCATAGACATCGGCCACTTCATTGCCGATGACTACCTGATACTGGCCTCCGCTCTGGATAACGGTCACGACGCCTTCGCGCGCCTTCAGATACTCCGTATCCGCCTTGCTCTCGTCCTTCAGCTTGAACCGCAGCCGCGTGATACAGTGGGCAAGACTTATCACATTTTCCTCGCCGCCCACATGCCGGACAATATCCTTTGCCAGCTCTTCATACTTCTTCATCATAAATCCCTCCAAAATTAAATAACTTTGAAGGTTTGGCCAACCTAATGTAACCATCCTAAACATACAAAAAAAGCGTGGATCAACCAAGAGGCGGACTCCGCCTGCAAGGTTTGGCCGCATCTGCGTAACCATCCCGCTTCGTACATGATAAATGATAACAAATCAATAATAAATTGTCAAGAAAAAATCCCGCGAATTTCCGCTTGCTTTATCACTCGCATTGTGTTACACTTTGAGTAATTCAATTACACAGATTTACAAAGGAGTTTGAGTAAAATGAACTTCGCCGAAAAACTGCGGCAGCTGCGCAGCCAGAAAGGATTGAGTCAGGAGGCCGTGGCCAAGGCCATTGGCGTCACTCGCCGCACTTATATTTCCTATGAGCTGGACGGCCGCTACCCTAAAAACCGAGAACGTTATGCAAAACTGGCCGAGGTCTTCGATGTGGATACCAATTACCTCTTCACCGAAAACGAGGCCTTCGTCAGCCAGGCCGGCGCCAAATACGGCAGCCGAGGTATGCAGCAAGCCAATGCATTGGTCAGCGAGCTCTCCGGACTCTTCGCCGGCGGCGAACTCAGCGAGGAAGACCGGGATGCGGTGATGCAATCCCTGCAGGAAGCCTATTGGCTGGCAAAAAAAGAAAACAGGAAGTACCGAAAAAAATCTGAGGAGTGAGTCAGTCCATGGATTCAGAACAGTGCCATAAGCGTGCCCAGGAAATCATCCGTCAGGTAGGCTGCCGGGACATGAAACGGGTGGCCCAGGAACTCAATATCAAGGTTCTCTACAATGAAAACTTCACGAAACTGTTGGGCATGTACTTCTACCAATGGCGCAATCGCTTTATCTTCCTCAACGCCAACCTCGATGATATCTGGCTCAATATGGTGCTGGCCCATGAGATTGGGCACGACCAGCTGCATCGGGAGCTGGCCAAGCAGACGCAGTTACAGGAGTTCGAACTCTTCCGCCTGAACAGCCGCACCGAGTACGAAGCCAATGCCTTCGCCGCCCACCTTTTGATGGATACGGATGCGGTTTTCGCCGAACTCAAAGATGGCTGTGACGAATTCGCCCTGGCCCAAAAGATGAACTGCAATATCAATCTGGCTCTGGTAAAACTCCAGGAAATGGCCAAGCTGGGCTATGATATCCGCCCCAGCGATAGCGTGGATAGCCAGTTCTTCAAAAAGATACGGATCTGATTTACGGAGGTATGAATATGTTAAATACGATCATCCATTATGAAGTTATCATGAACATCGCCCTGATTATCCTCGTGGTTTGCCTTGCCACATATACCTTCGCCCAGGATATGCGGCTGAAGAAATACAAACTCCTGCTGGCTGCCCAAAACACCAGCCAATGGCAGCATCAGAATCCTGTCCGCTCTTTCCCCAGCGAAAAGCAGCATATGGCAGCATAAGAAATAAAAATTGACCGGTCAGATCTGACCGGTCAATTTTTATTTCTTACCACTCGCCACCATCATCATAGGAATCACTGTCCCAGTCGGAGCCACTGTCGTAACTATCGTCATCATAATCACTGCTGTCATAAGTATCATAGGTATCGTAATCATCATCACTGTCATAATCATAAGTATCCATGTAATCTTCATCATCCTCGTCATTGCCATAGCTGTCACTGTCAAAGCCATCATAATCATCATAATCATCGTGATCATAATATTCGTTGTAAGTATTGTAATTGTTCGTAGTTGCGTGGGCCTCGGCTTTATGATCGCCGCTGAGCATATGTCCCAATACAGCACCGGCCACCATGCCACCTGCCACATTGCGCAGGGTATGATTATTTTGGCTGCGCTCTGCTGTCATTGGCCGCCGGGCTTGCGGTAGGGATTTTCCCGCCTGCACATTCCTGCCCTTTGCCTGTATATCCCGGATATTGCTGACAGGCATATTCTGCCGCAGAGCTCCCCCATTATCGTTTTTCGGCCGGAATATCAGCCAACCGATGAATATCCCCATTCCGACCAGCATGATTGTCCCCATTGACACTCCCCCTGTTCCACTGCTTTCTTTCTATTATACTCTGATTCTACCATCTTGCCAAAGCAATTCGCTTATCCCGGAAAATTTAAATGTCTGTTATTAATTAATTTTTAATAAAAGATATTTAGAATATATACAGGAAATAGCCTTGTAACGTGTCGGGGTTTTATAAGCATTTTTTATGTAAAGCATTGTTATATATAACCCCATTATTTAGGAATACGATTAAGCAGCGAGGAGTCTTCATATATTATGGCCATGTCAGCAAAGAAAATCTTAAAATTTCTACTCCCGGAATACCAGATAATCGCCACCATCGAGGAAAAAGGATTTATTGCCCGTAATCAATTCCCCACTCAAATGCGTCTCACTCCGACACAGAAATACACCAGCGGAATGATGCAGCAAGCTTCGCCCCCTCCAGGCACCCTCCGGCCTATGCAGGGAGTGCCTTCCGCATCAGTTCCATCGATGGAGCAAAGTCTGAAACAAGAAACGCCTTTCCTCAGCCAGGAAGAAGGTAACACAAATTCTGAAAGCAACAATGTTTTTGCTGACCTGCCCGCTTCCCTGAAAAAATACTGGGTGGGTTCTGAACGGGATCGCGACACCATCTGCAAAGCATTCCAACGGCCATACGTCAGGGGATTTGATCATAAGATCCCTAAAAATGGCATACTTCTGATCGGAGAAAACAGCCGCGGCAAAACGTATGCGGTCAAATGTATCAGCGAGCTCCTGAAACAGAAAAAGACATTTCGCTATGCTGATATATCCATCATGGATTTCCATGATTACGCTGCGGACACCTCCAATGGACTATTCCTGAGCGATTTATATAAGGCAGTGAATGATAAGACCGAAGTCGCTGTATTCGAAAATATCGAAAAGGCATCTATGCCCCAGCTGGACATCCTCTATCAGCTTTTGACCGAGGGGACATACAAATTGTCCCGACGCTACATGATGGCCAATGGCAGCCTGGTGGAAGCCACCGGCACTCTGAACACGGAATTGATATCGGACATAGGTGCCAATGGCAAGTTCTTTGTTTTCACCACGACAGTCTCCCAGGCGAAGATCCTATCGTTTTTAGGCAATAAGATCGTGAAAGAGCTGGGCGATATCATCACACTGGATCCCATCATGGATGATCAGATAAAGAACCTTGCCTATACCCTCTGCATCAACATGGCCAATAAATGCCGCGACCATCTGCACGTCCTCCTTAACTTTGATGAATCTCTCGTCAGGGAGCTCAGCACCCACTATCGCAGCAATCACGGCATAAAGGATTTAGCCGATTACATTGATGACCAGCTTTATGATCCTTTGACCGAGATGAAACTGCAGGAAAAGATATGGGACAACGAACAGCTCCGGTTAGCCTACGACAATGGGTATTGCGTAATAGCAGGAAACGGCGAAGTCATCCATACCTCTGCCTACCAAAAAGATTATAACGTCATGGAACTGGAAGAGGTCCGCCAGGAATTGGCGCAGGTGGTTGGCCTTGACCAAGTGAAGGAATATGTCCTGAGTCTGGAAAACAACCTGAAAGTCCAACAGCTGCGGGCCGGAAAAGGACTGAAAAGCACCAACCTGTCCATGCATATGATTTTCGCCGGCAATCCCGGCACCGGCAAAACCACCATAGCCAGAATTGTCGCCAAGTACCTGAAAGCGATTGGCGTCCTTTCCTCCGGTCATTTATGCGAAGTGACCAGAGCCGATCTGGTGGGCCAGTATGCTGGACACACCGCAATCAAAACCACGGATGTGATAAAAAGTGCCCTTGGCGGCGTGTTATTTATCGATGAAGCCTATTCACTCAGCAGAGGTCAGGGGGATATCTTTGGCACAGAAGCTATCGATGCCCTCGTAAAGGGTATGGAAGACAATCGGGATGATCTGGTAGTCATTTTGGCTGGCTATGAAAAGGAAATGCAGGATTTTCTCAAAGCCAACAGCGGTTTGAAATCCCGCTTTCCAAACATTGTCCATTTCGCCGATTATACGATTGACGAAATGTGCCAGATTGCCGATGTCACCGCCAAGGCGAAGGGCTATAAGATATCCGACCTCTGTACGGAAGGATTGCGGCAAACATTTGCCAAACAGCAGATCAAAGGGAAAAATGACAGCGGCAATGGCCGTTTGGTGCGGAATCTGATTGAAGATGCCATCTTAAAACAATCCCAAAGGATCATTCAAAATCCGGAAGACAACATGGAGTTATTGATTCCAGACGATTTTGGCTTTAAGGAAGCGGCAGAATTCGATCTGGATAAGCGTCTTGCCGAAGTGATTGGGCTGGATGAGGTCAAGAAATACATCCGCAGTCTTAACGCCCGCATCAAGATCCAAAACATGCGGAAGCATGCCGGCCTCAAGACCGATAACACCCAGACCCTGCATATGATCTTTGCCGGCAATCCCGGCACAGGCAAAACCATGATGGCCAGAACCGTTGCCGATGTACTGTATAACCTGAATGTCATTCAAACCAACAAACTGATTGAGACGGACCGTTCCGGTCTTGTGGCCGGCTATGTGGGGCAAACGGCGCTAAAGACGCGCAGGGTAATCGAATCCGCCTTAGGTGGTGTGCTATTTGTAGATGAGGCTTATTCGCTGGCGCAAGGCGGTAAAAATGATTTTGGCCAGGAAGCTATCGATACCCTGGTCAAGATGATGGACGATAATCGCGATCAGCTCGTCGTGATTCTGGCCGGATACAGCGAGGACATGCGTAATTTCCTGAACAGAAATGCCGGCCTGCAGTCCAGATTTGCCAATATCATTGAATTTCCGGACTACAATACCGATGAGCTTATGCAGATTGCCGAGAATATGTATGCTGATAATGGCTATGTATTGGCTGCCGACAGCAAGGTTATGCTAAGAGAAAAATTTGCGGCAGCGCGCCTGCAGGAAAAATTCGGCAATGGCCGCTATGTGCGAAATGTCTTTGAAAAATCCATCAACAATCAGGCACTGCGCTTAAGTGGCACAGATGATATTTCCAAAGATGCATTGATCACCATCACCAAAAGCGATATACAGGAGGTCTGAATATGCGCGATAAGATTGCAAACATCGTTGCCATACTATGGTTTTTCGGGATATTGATCTGGGCGCTCCTGTTTGGCGTATTCGCCTTGATTATGATTCCCTGCTACGATATAGCCGGAATGATCAGCAGCGGCTATACAAAATCAACGGAGGGCCTGATCTTTTGTTTTGTATTGGGCGTCATTTTCTCCCTAACCGGTCTGATTCCTGTATTCCGCAAAGCCTACTATAAACTCCCCTGGCTATATCCTTTCACCGTGATGCTGATCATGAATCTGCTCATTGTATCCATTGCGGAAACAATAATCGCCAAGGGATTTGCCATAGACAGTGCGTTCCATCATGTAATGGCCATCATTGTCATGAGCATACAGATCATTGCCTGCCGCATTGCTATGTCTAAGTATCTGCAAAAATATCCCCTGCTCATCCATAAATATGACCGATTGGAGTAATGTAAAATGGATAATAATGAAATCAAGCATGTTCAGGATGATGAACGCCATCCCTATCAGGCGCCAGCGAACAACATGGAATATATTCCGGACATACAAAAAGAAATGTCGCCACATCGTGATAATGCTTCCCCTTTTACCAAGCGCATAAAAAAAGGAGCAGGCATCCTTTTACTTGCCAGTGTCATAGCACTGGCTATCGGTATGATGTGTCATACTGGCACTTCTGTCAAGGCCGGCAACGATGCCCAGACAGCCATGGAAACACGTATTTCCACCACCCTGCCTGTCGGCGCCAGGTTGATGTCAAAGGATGACCATTACGTCGGCGGTGATATGACCATTACCCACACATCGCCCGCGAAAAAAGCCAAGATGTATATTTGGGATTATGCCGCCGAGGATGGAGATTACGTGCAGGTATATGTAGACGGAAAACCATTAGGTGAACCTTTTATGATAAAAAATAAGCCTGTAGTCTTTGATGTCCCAACTGTGGGCGAAATCAAGGTAGTCGGTACCAGAGATGGCGGCGGCGGCATAACCTATGCGGTTCGTTACGAATTGAATCAGACGACCTATTTCAACGGCATGGATCAGGGCGGCAACAATGTATACACCCTGGTGCGGGAATAACCCGACTTTGCCAATAGATACAAAAATTGACCAGTCATTTTCATTTGACTGGTCAATTTTGTTATGATATTATTTCCGCTTCTGCTCGGCCATCCACTGGAAGAGTTTTACAGTCTTGCCGTCAATATTGTCTTCACATTCGTCGTTATAGACATAGATCCAGGACCAATGCCCCATGTACTCATACGGCGTGCCATCGGCTTTCTTGTACTTGCCGGTGGTGTCCACCACCTTGTCAAAGAAGCTGAAATGCACATCAGCACCAGCTTTCTTGAGGCGTTCCACCGTGGGAACAGCATAATCCTTGGGCGGCAGTACCGTATCGGTCTTGGCCGCCGTGAACCAGATAGGCGTCTTGGCGATATTAGCCAAATCCTTTTTCGTAATCATGCTGTCCTTGAGTCCCTCGCAGGTGGGGAAAGCGGCCGCAAAACAGCCGGGGTTGTCCCGCACCAGCAGCATGGTCATATAGCCGCCGTTGGAGTCACCGCCCACATAGATGCGGTTTTCATCCACATTGGGGTGCTCTGCCACATAAGCCTTGATGAATTCCATCAGGCCCTGGGAGTAGATGGAGGTACCATCAGCAAAGCCCTTGTAACCATGCATCCAGTAGGTTCTGGCCTGGGGTGCCAGCACATAGGCACCGCCAAAGTATTTCTGCACGGATTCATCGGCAAACTGGGTGGCCTTGTTGCCCATGATTGGCAGAGATGGGCTGTTGCCGCCCTCCCCCATACCATGGAGCCAGATAATCAGCGGTTTCTTCTCATCCTTGTTCTTGAGTTCCGGTTCATAGCTGGCGTAAGGGAAGGATTCCCGGCCCAGGATCTTATGGTTGAATTTGAACTTATCCCCCTGGGGGCGGATATTGCCCTGATTGTTATCCACCACGAGTTTTTGACCGTCCGTGATCGTGTAGTGCGGCGTCACCCAGTTATTCAGCATGGTATGCAGGTCGAAGTTCAAAGCGGCTCCCAAGGTGTCCGTAGGGCTCACAGCCATTTCCAGCGTCACATATTCACCACTGTCCACGGGATTGCCGTTGGCATCGGAGACATAGGCTTTGGTCACCTGACGGTCACCTTCCAGATCCTTATCGGAGGTGGATTCTGCTCCCAGAGAAATCGTAGCACCCTGCTTTTCCCGCATGGCTTCGGCAGGTGTAATGGCTCCTTCCGCCAGTTCCCGGCGCACATGAACCTTGAAGGTTCCCGTATTCACTTCGCTGGCTTTTACCGTGCTGCCTAAGTTCACGATGACCTTGGACACAGACGGGCCCCAGTCAAAGGTTTCCGTCACGGTTTTATAGGACGGCTGCTGATGAGGTACAGCTGCTGAGGCAATATCCCCCGCCGTCAGTACACCTGCCAGCATTACACCGCAAAGACCTAACTGAACTGCTTTTTTCAACTTTTTACTGATCAAAGTAATCACTCCTTATTTTTTCAGCGCAGGTACAGCGTATTTAGCCGTGCGAGCGTCCTTTATCTGTCCCTTCCAGTCCAGGCCATAAGCAAAGTCATAGGTATGGCCTTCGCTGTCAGTATAGCATTCCATATCCCGGGGAGTATCCTCGAACTGACGCTCCACCGTTTCCATATCCTTTGGCTGCTGCATGGGCAGGAGACCTTGCGGCTCGAACTTGCCCGTGAGGATATCGAAATAAGCAGCATCACTGACACCGTAGCCTACAAGGATGGCATCCGACAGCGGCTCAACCTCACTGAAAATCATCGGTTTCAAAGCATGCACCATGGTGACCACGGGCATATCCTTGCCGGACTTGGCTGCACATTCACGGCCATAGGCCACGCCATCCAAGTCCGTAGCATTGATGATGCGGGCACTGCGGCCAAAGTAGCTGCGATTCTCCCCTTCATCATGGGCAATGGATGCCTTGCGCACAGCAGCAGAGTCAGCGGTATAGGGCTTATACTGCAAGGACAGGGGGATAAAATTGCCCTGTTCATCACAGCCTAAGCCATCAAACTGATTGCCGGCATTGGTGGGATTGTCGATGACGGCCAGCACCATATCGGCCTTGGCCACTTCAGCCGGAGCCAGACGTTCGATATCCGTCACGGCTGCCATGGGCTTGCCGTCGCGGTCTTTAGCCGTCAGTTCCCTGACCTTATCGGTAACCACCGTGAAGTATTCGCTGGCCGTCTTGAGGTCAACAGGCAGTGACCAATGGGCGGGGCTATAAGTATGGAAAGTCTTGTTTTCCTGCGCAGGACGGAAAATCATCGGGATATAAACCACCGGCTTCGTGCTCTGCGCTCCGGCCTGATGAATCACATTGCCCTTGTTCTTCAGCATGACAATCGATGCCAGCTGGGCTTTGTAACCCGCTGCCTTATCATGGGGATTGCCCACTTCCTGCACGGTCTTTGCTACATCCAGATAAGGATTTTCAAACAGGCCAATCTGGAAGATATTGCGCAGCAAGCGCACGGCGGACTGCTGGAAACGCTTGTCCATATAGTCCTTGCCATGTTCCTTGACGCCCATCTCATAGGCCGCCAGCACCGGCTTGATATCGTTGTTGCCGCCGAACTGGTCTACACCGGCCATCAGGGCCTTATAGTGGCGGATGACCTCCGTATCCTTCTCCACGCCCCAGGCGGTGGAAATGCCCTTGCCGACCTCCTGAGGAATATCATGAGTTACACACCAGTCGGTGCAGATGACGCCATCATAATGATATTTATCCCGCAAAAGGCCAATCTTATAGCGGCTGAAAGCCGAGCCTACCTTCTCACCCAGAGAGCCATCATCGCTCCAGGCGATGGAATAGGAGGACATGACCGCACTGGGCATCTTCGTTTTGCCGTCCAGTTGCAAGCCGCCATCCACAAAGGGAATCAGCTGGGTATTGAACTGCCCGCCGGGATAGACTGCGTATTTGCCGTATTTAGAATGAGCTTCACGGCCACCTTCGCCCACACCATCACCGGGCCAATGTTTCATCATGGCATTGACGCTGTACTTGCCCCAACCCATATCCTTGCCCTTCTCGATGGTAGACTGCACGCCATCCATCGTGGCTTTGGCCATGTCCCGGGCCAGCGCCGGATCTTCCCCGAAGGTGCCGTAGTAACGCGTCCAGCGCGGATCGGTAGCCAGGTCGATCTGCGGGGACAAGCCCGTGCCGATGCCCAAGAGACGGTATTCCTTGGAAGAAATCTCGCCAAATTCCTTGGCAATGGCCGGATTGAAGGTGGCGGCAATACCTAAGTTGCTGGGCCAGCGGGATACGCCGCCCGTCACATCCTTCAGATACACGCCGTTGCCCCGGGCATCGCTGCGCGGATCGGAGCTGGTGTTGGCCGGAATAGCAAAGGGCAGGCTTTCGGCATAGGCCTGCAGGGCATTGTTCCATTTGGCCGTCACTTCATTGCTGGCCGTGCTGTCGGCGTTGAGCACCGTGCGCACATGATCAGCCGAGAGCATTTTCTTCTGTTCCTCATTTAACTGCGGCTGCAGATTACGCTGATGCATGCTGTAGAGCATAAGGCCGGCAATATCTTCTGTGCTCAATTGCTTGGCCAAATCCTCCGCCCGCTTCTGCGGCGTCAAGCGCCAATCCTCATAGGCATCCAATTTGCCATTGCGGTTCATATCCTTGAAGACCTTGCCATCTACCTGTAGGAGCTTCACGCCGGAATCCGGGCTATAGGCCAGTTCCGCACCCTTCTGCTCGACCAGGGTATAGCCATCCACCGTGGCCTTCTCCGTGAAATCCGCCGCCTGTACCTGCGTGCCCATCAAAGTCAGACCGATTGCTAAAGTCAATGCTTGTTTTTTCATTTTGCTGCCTCCCCTGCCGTCAAGATCACGCGCGCATAATGCTTCAAGGGAATTTCTGCGTTATCGCTGACCTCACAAATCACATGGATGGTTTCATCCTTGGCAATATTGCCGGGCACAAAAATTTTCGCTTCTGCCCCTTGCGCACTGATTTTTACAGGTGTGCCATAGGTTCCGGCTTCCTGATAGATATACCAGGTATAATCCAGCTTATCTCCATCAGGATCAGTGCCATGGCCATGCAAGGTCACGACCTGACCGGGCCTGACCTGGATGTCCAAACCTTCCTGAATGGTCAGTTCCGGTGCGTGATTGGCCTGTTTATAGTCTTTCTCCGTCCATGCTAGCCGGGCAGCAAAATCATTCTGGATGTCTTTCACCCAACGGGTTTGTGAATAATATCGATCCATCTTCCCCGTTTCCGGATTGAAATCGTAGGAAGCCCGATTGTCCTCCCATACATTGTGTTTGATGCCGGACTGACTGAGCCGCCCGCTCCAGCCGCCGTAACTGAAATCCTCCGTAGAACGCAGGCCATTGTCGATAAGATACAGATAGGAGGGCGAATCGCCTTCGGAAATCAAGTCATATTTTCCATAACCATTCGCTTGGGCAAATTCCAAGGAACCAAATTTATCCTCCGGATCACCAGCCAGCTTATGCCCATCGCCATAGGTCATATAACTGCCGCCAATAGGCCCTTTGAGAATATTTTCCTGCATCCATTTTCCCTGCAGGTATTTCTGCTGGGAATGTGGTGCCACCTGTGGCCAGATATAGGCCAGGCTGGCAAACTGCATTTCATTGAACGCCACTTTGATATTCGGCCAGTTCACCGCAATATAGTTCTTGTAGGTCTCATCCTGATCCATGATATTGTAAAGAATGACCTTCTTACCAATATGGTCATAAATCTCCGACCACTTTGCCGTGCCCTTGTACTTATCCTCAATGGATTTGAGTGCCCGGGCAAAGGTATTGCTGCCGCCCCAGGTCTCAAAATGGATGGGCCCGTTGTCATCTGCCAGCAGTAACTGTTCAATCCACTTGCTGCCTGCCGTTTCCTTGGCCATATCGCCTTCAAAATCGATATTGCCGACCTTGACCAAAGATTGCAGTTTATCCGGCGTCGGATAGTTCTTATCATGCTGGACTAATTTGGGATAGACACTGCGATATTTCTCAATGTACTGAGCAATCCATTCCGTACCACACCAACGCAAATCCGTATGCTTGCCGGGATGGAATTTCTTGATCCAATCCATATTGGACTCAAAGAGAGTGCCCTTGCCATCCCCCTTGTAATGCCACATGGAACTGGTGTAGATAATGCCCTTGACATCCACATCATTGGTATAGAGCAAGAAACGCAGGAATGAATCCATATCATCCACTTCGCCATCCGTCATGACGACAGTCTGCGGCCGCTCTTTGGCAGCGGCGATATTTTGCTGAGGAATAATGGAGCCAAGAGCTAAAGTTCCTAAAAGCAAACCAGCTATTCTTCTCTTATTCATAACATTCTGCCTCCTGAACGTTTTCCACCTCATCTGCCCCTACGGGGCACCTTCCCCTCAAGGGGAAGGCATTATGTTACAATTCCATACTTGTTTAGAAGAAGAATTGTGCCTGGAAACGATAGAGGTCGCTTCTTGCACCGGTGTCAATTTCACGGCCCCAGGTGTAGAAGGTATCCAGCAGGATGTTCTTATAAGGTACATAGCTTACGCCTAAGCGCAGGAATTTCTCGTTCAGGCCGCACCAGTCCGTAACGGTTGGCCAGGAAAGAGCCGGTTCATAACGGTAGGTAAGAGTAACGCCATAGGTATTGGGCTTGTCAAGCTTGGCACCCTTGTAGTCAATCTGCAGCCAGCGGCCCGGATGTTTGGTCTTGGTACTTGCCACAGCGTTATTGGGATCGCGTTTGGCATTGCTGTTGATAATACCGGCACGAACGCCCCAGTTGTTGTCAAATTTATGATGGGCATGGGCATAGTAATAGAACACGCGGCCCTGATCCGGGTCCTGATAGCGGCTGGCCATCGCCGAGCTCCAGGACGTACCGAAGTTGATATCGTTCTTGCTGTCAAACGGATAGAAGAAACGTAGACTCGTGACTTTTTCTTTCGTGCGGTCACCGCCCATCGCATCATCCCAAAGATCCATTTGGCCAGCCGTGAAATAGGTCTTGAATTTCTTCTTGCCCTGCGTCAGCTGGATACCACTGAAGTCACAGTCGATATCCATGCCCCAGCCGTAGATGTTCCATTCGTTCCATTTACCCACTTTGGCATCAAGGCCAAGCTTGGGGAACTTACCAGTCACATAACCATCCACAGTCAGACCAGTCTGATTTTCGTTAGGGGAAAGACTCTTGGTGTCATCAAAGTTGCTGAAAGAACTACGGTATCCTACATCAGTATGCGCTGCCCAATTATCATTGATCTTATAAGTGCTGTTGACCGCAATATGAATCATATTCGCACGTGTAGAACGCTTGGTGCCTGTACCGTCTTTAGCATCTTTCAGATAGTGGTCATTACGGATACGGGCGTAGCCATTGATGGAGAGCTTGTCGGCCAAAGCAGCAGCCTTCTTGAGGCCTGCTTTTTCTTCCTTGGTAAGCGTTTCACCTGCCTGCTGGTTGTTCAGCTTGTCCATCTGATTGTTGTCCAGATTGTCCAAGCGATTGAGCAGGGTGAGTTTCTTGATGTCGTAGTAATACTCATTGTTGAGCTTGTTCAGCGCAGCTTGCTGCACATCCGTCATATTGGCCTGATTCTTCATGGCAGAATCCACGATCATGGCCATTTCCAGACGACTCAGCACGCGGCCTTCGGGAATCGCCACCGCATAATCCGGCACGACCTTGGCCGTAATGAGTTCATTGACCGCACTATACGACCAGTCCCCAACCGGCACTTCAGCTAGAAAGCCACTCCCAGCCTCCGCGCTCTGCCCATAGCTCATAACCGCTGCCGTCATCACTGCTGCTGCACCGATTTTGCCTACATTCATCCAACTTCTCATGTTCATACCTCCAAAAACTTATAAATGTAAATTCTTGAAGGTTTGGCCAACTTAATGTCACCATCCTAATTTATATGAGCAGGCTTATGCCTGTTCCTGACATTTGCGGATTACCTTTGCCACATGGATCATCAGGTAAAACTGTTCCTCGCCGCTGACGGCGTAATGGTATTTTTTCGCGAGATAAGCCACGATGCGATCCACACATTCGTGGGCCTGCTTGTACTTCTTCTGTACCATGGCTTCCATCTCTTCATCGATTTCATCGCCGTTCTGCTTTGCGCCGCTGAACATGCGCTGGGCGAAGAATTTCAGATGGGTTACGAATCTATAGTAAGCCAGGGATTCCTGGTCAAATTCAATCCCGCAGAACCGGCGCACGATATTGGTGATTTCCTCAATCAGGGTGAGGATCTTATCGGCCATGGGCTGTTTCATATCCAGCTGGCCATCGATGATGTGCATAGCGATAAAACCAGCTTCATCCTCGGGAATATCGATATCAAACTGGGCTTCGAGCATCAGCACGGCCTTTTCCGCAATAGAAAACTCCTTGGGATAGAAACGCCGCGTCTCCCAAAGCATCATATTGCGGATATTGATGCCCTCCCGCAGGCGATGGATGGCCATATGGATATGGTCGGTCAGGGAGATATACACGGTCTCATTGAGCCTGACGCCCAGTTCTTTTTCGGCCATCTCGATGATGGCTGTACTGGCATCGAGATAGTCAATACGCAGGCTGGAAAGCAGTTCCTTGAACTTCTCCAGCATATCATGGTCGCTGAGTTTATAGACCTTATCGATCTTCTCATCGGGCACATCCTCGCCGCATTTCTTGCCAAAGGCAATGCCCCGTCCCATAGCCACAACTTCCAGGCCGCTTTCGTCCTCGGTGACGATCACATTGTTATTCAGTATCTTTTTAATCTGCACCAGTTATTCCCCCATACATTCCCCTATGCCCATTTGAGCAAAATAAAAAGACAAAACACCCTGACAATGCGCAATCGTCAAGTTTGTCTTGTCTTCCTGAAATCTAACATACAAATCCCTCCAAAACACTTTCTAGCTGTCTTGAAGGTTTGGCCAACTCAATGTCACCATCCAAAATCAATATCGAATACTACCAAACTATATGCAATTCTAACACAATTCTGTTCCAATGTAAAGCACAGAATCCTGAAACAACGCCCCAATTTTTTTGGATGTCATCATCGCTCGTGCAGGATGTATTCCTCATCCTCATCGATAATCTGCAGCATCACATCCGCAAACTGGGGATCGAATTGGGTTCCCCGGCCTTTGGCGATTTCCCCACGCACCACATCCTGGGGCAAGACGCCGCGATAGCTGCGTTTGGAGGTCATGGCATCATAGGCATCCGCTACGGCAATCACCCGGGCATAGATGGGAATTCGGCTGCCGGCAAAGCCATCAGGATAGCCCTTGCCATCATAGCGCTCATGATGGGAGCGGGCACCTATAGCCAGTTCCGGGAACTCAGCTACGAGCTCCAGGATTTCCGAGCCAATCACCGTATGCTGCTTGATCTTGCTGTATTCTTCATCGGTCAACCTGGCCGTCTTGTTGATAATCGCTTCCGGGACGCCGATTTTCCCGATATCATGCAACAGTCCCATAAAGTAAATCTTGCGTTGCTCCTCCTCAAGCCAACCAAGTTTAAAAGCAATATGGCGGGCATAGCGGGCTACGCGCTGGGAATGACCGCGGGTATAAGCGTCCTTGGCATCGATGGTCTTGGCCAGAGCCATAACCGTCTCTTCGAACAGCCGTTCACTGGAAGCCAGTCTATCCTCGGCCAGTTTCGTCTGCCGATGGACTTCTTTTTTCAGATTGCGGTGGAGATACTCCATTTCGAGAACCTGTTCCACCTTTTTCACCACGATAATGGGCACAAAGGGCTTGCGGATGATATCGAAGCCGCCCGCCATAGCCACGGCAGCTTCCGCCTTCTGACTATGCTCATGAGTTGTAACGATAATGGGCAGATCCTTGAAGCGCGGCTCCAGATTCAGGCGCCGTAAAACTTCAAAGCCATCCATATCCGGCAGTTTCGAAGCCAGCAGCATCAAATCCACATGATGCTGAACTACATAAGTCAGTGCTTCCATGCCGGATTTGGCCTCCTGCAGCTGCACCCGGGGATCTAAAATCTGATGCAGCTTCTGACGGTCGCTTTCACTGCCGTCCACCACCAATACAGTGGTCTGCCTCATTTGGGAAATTTGCATACACACACTCGTTTCTTGCCTAATGTAAAATCCTAGAGATATTTTGCCTTATTTCCCTCAAAAAATCAAGAGGCTTGGAAAGGACATATGTCTTTTTCCAGCCTCTTTTAAAAATATTTAACGCAATATGCCAATCAACACATCGGAAACCACTTTTCCCCAATCGATATCATCGTCATCATGACGGTGTGGACGTCGTTCCTCACGCTGGGGCGGGTACGCATGGCGCTTGGCCCTGAGCATGGCCGCCTCGATATCGCTGTCACTATGGCCGCTGTCATCCCAAGCCTCTTTCAACTCTATATAGGCCCGTTCCCATTGTTCCCGATCAGAATAGATAAGCCCTTGATAATAATTGGCCCGCCAAATGGGATAGATCTTATTATTGTGGGGCGTAGCTTCGGCCCGGTCAAAATCTTCCAGGGCCTTTTCATCCATATTCCGTTCATAATAAGCCCTTCCTCGGAGATAATACGCATAAGACAAGGGGCTGTCCGTCACCTTCACATCGCTGATCACGCGGTTAATCTCCACAATGGCCTTCCATTGGTCTCCTTGCTGGATCATGGTCGCACAGCGATCGAAAACAGCCTGCAAGGAATACTGGTTTTCCAGTTCCGTACCAATTTCTTCCTTTTCCCGTCCATTGGCCTGCCTGTATTTTTCCAACAGCTCCTCATTCTGCTTCTTCAGGGCGTCCCGCTCCTGCTGCAGCTTTTCCAGCTTATTGCGGTTCTCCATCATGGCCTTCAAATCAATTTTATCCGTGTCCACCTCGCAGGTCAAGGTCACCGTGTACTTCCAGACGCCGGCAGAAAGTTCCGGCACGGCCTGTTCCCGGAGCACCTTCAACACAGCCCCGGAAATCACCCGCACGTCATCGGCGGTCAGTTCCATATTCTGGGTGCGGGAATAGCTTTCCACATATACGCCCGCCTTCTCCACCGCCACCCGCATGGCCTCCTGCCTGGCAGCATCCTTGGCAATCTTCGGTGAATCATTCTCGCCCATCACATAAGCACCGCTGGCGGTAATAGTCTGGGGCACGGCCAGGCACACGCCGGCCGAAAAACAAGAAATCATCAGCGTCAATATCAATACTATCTTTCGCATAACTTCAACACCTTCCCCTGTTATTTTCTATTACTTATATCGAATATTATAGCACTTATCTTAATAGGAATTGTTGACTTTGTCATTAAAATTTGATTAAAAATACAGCCGCCCAAAACAGGCGGCTGCATTCAGTCACAATCAATCATTATAAGTGGGAATCGGTTTTTTCTTTAGCTTATTGGTAAGCCAGCCAAAATGCATCTGCAGATAGCGGCCAACCTGTTCCCCGATGTATTTCTTGCCATAATAATCCGGATGAAGGCCATCGGTGGTGTAGCTGGTGCGCAGATTGCCGAGGCTGTCCGTGAGAGCCGTGGATACATCCACATGATAGGGCTGCTTCATGATCCAGTTGTTGATGTACTGCTGATGTACCTGCCAATCATAGGGCGGCTGGTCGATATGGGCCCGGTTCACCATATAGGAAGGATTGATGGGCGTAACCGTCAGAAACACCACGATGATGCCATAGGCATCGCATTTTTCCTTGATGGCCTGCAGATTCGCCACGGTCTGGGAACCGAAGGTAGCCAGGCGATAATCATTGACACCGCCCATGACCACCAGCACCCGCGGCGAGGCCGGAAGCACATCCCGCTCGAAACGTTCCAGCATAGCCTCGGTAGTGTTGCCGCTAAAGCCAAGATTTTTCACAGGTACCTGGCTGTAGGACTCCCAATCGTAGAGCAGATAGCCAGGCGATACGGACATAGCACCGCCGCCATGGGTGATGCTGTCCCCCAATGCGGCAATGGGCGGCTTTTCGCTCTCCACCGTGAAATAGCTTTTTTCCGACCAACCGCTAAGGGGACTGCCATCGCTGTTCAGCGAGCGCACGCGCCAATAGTATTTCCCCGGCTGGGTGTAGCCGCCATCCTCATAAACATCATATTCGCCCCCCTGCAAGGTACGGAGCAACTTATCCCCCTCATCGGTCACCTTATAGATCTGCACCTCATGCTGTTTGGCCCGCCCATAAGGTATCCAGGAAAAGACCGGATAAAGGGGCATATAGTCCATGCGTTCGAACTGTGTAGTCGGGCGCGGCGCCGTCACATTGAGCCTGCCGCCATCGGTAATGGGCCGGGGCTTGGTGAAGTGCCAGTTGCCCACCGGCCGGCCATTGTAATCCAAAGGGCATATCTTCCAATAAAAACCATTGGCCTCCGGGCCAAAGCCGCTCAGATCCACCGTCAGACCATTGGTGTAGACCTGCTCATAGGTCAGAGCGATATTTTCCGGCGTATCCTCAGCGGATTTCAGGATTACCACCTGATAGCGCACGGCACTGGGGATTTCCTTCCACATCAGCTGCACATTCTTCAACTTCGTCATAGGCTGACCTTCATTTTTCTGCACACTTGGCGTGCTTTGCTCCGGCTGTACCTTGGCGGCCTGCGGGACCGTTTTTTCCGTATGTACGGCAGTCTGCCCGAAATTGATCCGCACGCCATCGCTGGCACTTTCTGCTGCCTGCACGCCGCCCATATTCAGCGTAAAGCCCAGAGCCAGCGCAATGACGCCGGACAACAGGGCGCTTTTCCTTCTCTTCAACAAATATAAAACTCCATTCCTGAGGTTATTTTTAAGCAACGCCCCTATTATAACGCCATTGTTCAGATTTTGTCCATAGACAAAAATTTCAGGCTGCCAGTTGACGGCAGCCTGAAATTCAGCCTCACTTATGAACTTCCTGTCTGATCCCGGTGGTTTCCCGCACCACCAGGGTATTCTCCAGCACGATCCGCCGGTTCTTGCCGCCGCCGATCTGCTCCAAAAGCAGCTGCGCCGCGCTTTGCCCCAGCAGGAACATATTCTGGTCCATGGTGGTGATCTTCGGCTCCACTAAACTTGACAAGGAGATATTATCGTAACCAATGATCGAGATGTTCTGCGGTACAGAAAGCCCCAGCCGCTTGCAGGCGTTGAGCGCCCCCACGGCCATCAGGTCGTTGCAGCAGAATACGGCCGTCGGCTTCAGATAGGGCAGCTTGAGTGTCAGCGCCTTGAGTGTCAAATCCACCGTTTCCACGCTGTTGCCTTCGCCGATGTTCAACACAAAATCCTCCTGGAAACCGTCCCGCTCTTCCATAAAATGACGATATGTTTCCTCTTTTATGTCATAGGAGTCGGAATTGGCGCCCCGGACAAAAAGGATCTTCTGGTGACCAAGCCCTTCCAGATATTCCAGTGCCTGACGGGAGCCCAGGCTCTCATCATTGCCCACATAGGATACGCCCTTGATGGGATGATAACCATTGATGAACACGATGGGCACCCGCTCCACCAGTTCTTCATAGAATCGCTCGCTGATGTTCTTCGTATTGGGGCTGATGACGATGATACCCGACACATTGCGGGCCACCAACGCATTGATGCAGTTCATCTCCTGCACCGGATCATTCTGGGCACAGTTCAGCAGGAAGGAGAAATGCTCCTTGCGCACACTTTCCTCGATGCCATCGATAACCTCGGCAAAGAACATATTGTACAGCCCCGGCACCACCACACCGATGGTGGAAGACTTGCGGGTATTGAGCTCCCGGGCCTGCACATTGGGTACATAGTTAAGGCTGCTGATAGCGGCTTTAACCTTTTCCTTCGTTTCCGTTTTCACCGGATAGTTGCCATTCACCACCCGGGACACGGTGGCCACCGAAACCCCGGCAGCCTTGGCCACATCCACTATCGTAGCCTGTTTCTTTTCTTCCATAAAAACCTGCTTTCTCAGTCAGCCTGAGAAACAGCTTGCATAAACTTATCGAAGGCAGCCATGCCTGCGGTATCGCGCTTATAGACACCCGCATGGATCAGTACCGTCTTGAAGACTTCGCCAATCTCTGCCTGCAGAATGCCATCCACCTGCTCCGCCGTCACCGTCGGGTATTTTTCCCGCAGTTTCTTGTACCAAGCCGCATGGCAGGCAATTTCTTCCATCGCGGCAATATCCGCCGTGCCCTTGACTAGTTCCTGCCCCAAAAGATGCATTTCCTTCTTCAGGCGGGCAGGCAGTACCGCCAGCCCCATCACTTCAATCAGGCCGATATTCTCCTTCTTGATATGATGGACTTCCGCATGGGGATGGAATATCCCCAGAGGATGTTCCTCACTGCAGCGGTTGTTGCGCAGTACCAGATCCAGCTCATAATCATTGCCGCGACGGCGGGCAATGGGGGTGATGGTGTTATGGGGTTCGCCCTCGGTCTCCGCCAATATGCCCACACTCTCATCGCTGTAGCTCCGCCATTTGTTGAGGATTTTTTCTGCCAGGTCTGCCAGTTCTTCCCGATCCTCACCCGTCAGACGGATTGTGGACATGGGCCATTTCACCCGCCCCACCTTGACATGGGGGAAACCTGCCACGCTATAGGCTTTTTCCACCGGCGCTTTGGCCATGGCAAAGTCATAACGGCCACCCTGATAGTGATCATGGGAAAGGATGGAACCGCCCACAATGGGCAGATCCGCATTGGAACCTAAGAAATAATGCGGGAAGATGGTCACAAAATCCAGCAGGTTCTCAAAGCTCTTGCGGTTCACCTTCATGGGGATATGCTTGCGGTTCAGCACAATGCAGTGTTCATTGTAGTAAGTATAAGGGGAATACTGCATAAACCAGCGGTGCGACGCCAGCCGCAGGGGAATCAAACGGTGCGTCTGCCGCGCCGGATGGCCGGCATGACCGGCAAATCCTTCGTTTTCCCGGCAAAGCAGGCACTGGGGATAAGAACTGGACTTTATAAGCTTGGCCTTGGCAATATCCCGGGGATCTTTCTCTGGCTTGGAAAGATTGATGGTCACATCCAGATCGCCAAATTCCGTAGCCGTTTTCCAGACCAGGTTCTTATCGATGCGATCCTTGCGGATATAATTGGAAGCGATGCTCATCTTGTAGAAATTGTCCGTCGCCGCTTTGGGGGCACGGGCATAGTCGCTCTGGAACTTCCGCACCACTTCCGAGGGTCGGGGCATCACGCAGTTCATGATGCGGGTATCAAAGAGATCCCGTTCATTTGCCGTATCTTCGATAAGTCCTTCTGCCACCGCGTAGTCCAGCATCTTACTGAGAACCGGGGCAGCTGTTTCCAGGGTTTCATCTATTTCTTCCGGTACAAATTCGCTTACATGCAAAACATCGATAAGCAGATTTGCACTGTAGTAATAATCGTCTTCGCTGATAAGGCCGCGCTGCTTCGCGAAGTTGAGCAGGCGGTTGATTTCTGTGTTGATCATAGTAATTTACAGCCTCTGTTATCTCGTAGTTACTTCTCGTATCCGTCCGGATGTTTCTGATGCCAGTTCCAGGCCGTACCGATAACCTGCTTCACATCAGTATAGCGAGGATTCCAGCCCAAAATCTTGCGGGCCTTCTCGCTGGAGGCAATGAGCTGGGCCGGGTCACCGGCACGGCGAGCCCCCATCTCTACCTTGATATCCTTGCCCGTAGCTTCTTTGGCTGCTTCAATCATTTCTTTTACGGAGAAGCCCTGGCCATTACCCAGGTTGAAGATATTGCTCTCGCCACCCTTGCGCAGGTATTCCAGCGCCAGCACATGGGCGTCTGCCAAATCGATTACATGGATGTAATCCCGCAGGCAGGTGCCATCCGGCGTAGCATAGTCATCGCCAAAGATCGTGATATGATCCCGCTTGCCCAAAGGTACCTGCAGGATCAACGGAATCAGATGAGTTTCCGGATGATGGTCTTCACCGATGGAACCATCATCCAAAGCCCCGGCCGCATTGAAGTAGCGCAGGGATACATAGCGGATGCCATTGGCCCGGTTCACCCATTTCATCATCTTTTCCATGGTAAGCTTGCTTTCCCCATAAGTATTGGTTGGGCAAGTCTCATCGTCTTCCATGATGGGAATCTTCTTGGGTTCGCCGTAAACCGCTGCCGTGGAGGAAAAGACGATCTTGTCCACGTTATGGCGCACCATGGCTTCCAACAGTACCTGCATGCCATATACATTGTTGTTGAAATATTTCAGGGGCTTTTCCATGCTCTCCCCCACCAGGGAGTTAGCAGCAAAGTGAATCACCGCATCGATATCATTTTCCGTGAAGATCTTGTCGAGAACCGCGGCCTCCCGGATATCCCCTTCATAGAATTTTGCCTTGGGATTCAAGGCATCACGATGCCCCGTCTGGAGGTTATCCACGATAACCACATCTTCGCCTTTTTCTACCAACTGATGTACGGCATGGGAACCGATATAACCGGCGCCACCGCAAACAAGAATCGACATATGTATGCGCTCCTTTTCATAATATCAAACAGAAATCGCTTTCTATTGTAGCACGTTTTCTACTGAGTTACTATACGTTTTCTATTGTCATTTTCTATCGTCATTTTTTCCAAAGGAAAGACTTATTTGATCCGATGCGTGCCATCGGCGATATTGGCCACATAGAAACTCGGTGCATAACCGATCTTTTCCGTATAGGCCTTGCCTACCTTTTCCTTGAAGCTCTCAATGGCCTCATTCTTCACCAGGCTCACCGTGCAGCCGCCAAAGCCGGCCCCCGTCATGCGGGAACCGATGACGCCCTCCACCTGCCAGGCCAGTTCAGCCAGGGTGTCCAGCTCTTTGCCGGTCACATCGTAATCATCCCGCAGGGAATAATGGGATTCATTCATCAGCTTGCCGAATTTTTCTACGTCATTCTGCTCCAAAGCCTCAACAGCTTCCAGCGTACGGTTGTTCTCCAGCACGGCATGACGGGCACGCTGACGTTCCAGCGGTTCGGAGATGGCGCCTGCCAGCTGATTGAATTCTTCATTGGAAAGCTCGCCCAAAGCATTCAGTTCCGGTTTTACTTCCTTCAGTTCATTCAGGGCATGTTCACACTGAGCACGGCGCACATTGTAAGCACTGGAAGCCAGGCTATGGGGTTTGTTGGTGTTGGTGATCACAATGCTGGCACCTTCCAGCGCAATCTTGCTGTAACGGTATTCCAGCGTGTTGCAGTCCAGCAGGATGGCGCAATCCTTTTTACCCATGCCCACGGCGAACTGATCCATGATACCGCAGTTGACGCCCACAAAGGTATTTTCCGCTTTCTGGGAAAGCTTCACCATTTCCACCATATCCAGGCCGAAATCAAAGGCATCATTGAGAATCAGTGCCGTCAGCACTTCGATGGACGCCGAGGAAGAGAGGCCGGAGCCATTGGGCAGCGTGCCGTAGACCAGGATATCAAAACCATGGGACGCTTTATGACCGGCATCCTCAAAGACTTTGACTACGCCCATGGGATAGTTAGCCCAATCCTTAGCCTTATCATAGCTAAGTCCTGACATGTCAAATTCGATCACGCCCTTATCGGCCAGGTTCATGGAATAGATCCGCGTCTTGCTGTCCTGACGATCAGCCACCAAAGCATAAGTTCCCAGCGAAATCGCACAGGGGAATACATGACCGCCGTTATAATCCGTATGCTCACCGATCAGATTCACCCGCCCCGGGGAAAAATATGCTCTCGTCTCCTGTTCACCAAACTTAGCGGCAAACTCACTCTGCATCTTCGTTAAGATTTCCTGTTCCATACTGCTGCCTCCTGATAATATCTCACTGAATTGATTTTGTAAACGTTTTCCATATTCTGCAAAAAAAATGTTGGCCAACCAGTGGCTTATGCCCCTCGTTCTCGCCACACTTTCTCTTGTTGTCTCTTAGTTTACTCTTGTATTAGCTAATTGTCAACAGTTTTTTGTAAACGTTTTCTAAAAACATTTTTCCCATTGTCTTGCAACAGCTGTCAAGACAATGTATAATGCACATGAAGTTATTTATTGTCATGTCAGATGACATAATTTATAAGAAAGAGGTCTTATTATGATTCTGCAACGTCTGGAATCCCTGCCTGTGGGGAAATTCCACTATAAGCTATTATTGCTGACAGGTCTGGGCTGGCTCTTTGACTCCATGGACACCGGCCTGATTGCCTTCGTCCTGCCGGTACTGGCCAAGGAATGGGCCCTGACTCCTGCCCAGGTGGGCTGGATTGGTTCCATCGGCCTGATTGGCATGGCCTTGGGTGCGGTACTTGCCGGCACTCTGGCTGACCGCATTGGCCGTAAAAAAGTATTTTCTTTGACCGTGCTACTCTACAGCCTGTCCACAGGCATGTGCGCCCTGTCCTGGAGCTATGAATCCTTACTGTTCTTCCGCTTCCTCGTAGGCTTCGGCCTGGGCGGTGAGCTGCCCGTAGCTGCCACCCTCATGAGTGAATACGCTCCCGCCCATCTGCGGGGCCGTTTCATCGTGCTGCTGGAAAGCTTCTGGGGTGTAGGCTGGCTCGTGGCCGCCTGCATCTCCTACCTGCTGATTCCCGCCTTCGGCTGGCAGATTGCCTTCGTCATCGGTACCCTGCCCGCTCTCTACGTTTTCCTGATCCGCCTGCACATGCCGGAATCCATCCGCTACCTGCTGGCTAAAAAACGCATTGAAGATGCCAAGAATGTCATCCTGCAGTTGGAAGCAAAACTGGGCGTCAAAAGCGAAGCCTTCCCGGATAGAATTGACCTGTCAGATCTGACCAGTCAAAAACAGGAAGCCCAGCCAAAATTCACGGCTCTCTGGACCAAGCCCTTCCGCACCCGCACGGCTATGCTCTGGCTGGCCTGGTTCGGCATTGTCTTCAGCTACTATGGCATCTTCATGTGGCTGCCCTCCATTGTTTATTCCCAGGGCTTTGCCGTGGTCAAGACCTTCGAATACGTGCTGATCATGACCTTGGCCCAGTTGCCCGGCTACTACGCCGCCGCCTGGCTTGTTGACGTCATCGGCCGCAAATACACCCTGTCCCTGTTCCTGCTGCTGTCCGGCGTCTGCGCCTTCTTTTTCGGCAACGCCGCCACGGCCACGACACTGCTGGCTTGGGGTTCTGCCATGAGCTTCTTCAACCTGGGTGCCTGGGGCGTCATCTACACCTACACCCCGGAACAGTACCCCACCACCATCCGTGCTCTGGGCAGCGGCTGGGCCGCCGGCTTCGGCCGCATCGGCGGCATGCTGGCCCCCATGCTGGTAGGCGTGATGCTGGGCAATGCCTTCGGCATGAACACCATCTTCCTGATGTTCGCCTCGGTATTCGTAATTATTTCTGCCGTGGTAATCCTCCTGGGCAAAGAAAGCAAGCAGAAAACCCTTGAGGAACTGGAAGCAGTCATGGAAAGCTAACAAATTAACCATCCCTAATAACAAAAGAAGCCCACTGACTTGGTGTGCTCCCCGTCAAGTGGACAGGTAAAAAAATAAAAATATTCATTGCTGCTCGCAACTAATGCGAGCAGCTTTTTTCATGCAGCTCCAACCAGTTTTTCGTGGTACTCACTTGGGGTTCGTATGCCTAAATGACGCTGTGGTCTGTCATAAGTGTAATATCTTATATATTCCTCAATTGACTCAACCAACTCTTGCCGGGAAGTAAATCTGCGCCTGTAGTACATCTCGCGCTTCAAGATACCCCAGAAGCCTTCCATGGGGCCATTGTCTAGGCAATGTGCTACACGGGACATGCTTTGTGTCATACCGGCCTGTTCAATTTTGGCGCGGAACAACTTATTGGTGTACTGAAAGCCACGGTCACTATGAAACAAGGGATGTGCCCCTGGATTGGCTTCAAGAGCTTTGTCAAAGGTTTGGAATACCAACTGGTTATTGTTGCTGTCACCAATAACATAGGCAACAGGCCGGCGATCACAGAGGTCAAGGATGGCACTCAGATATACCTTTTTAACGGTTCCGTATTCAGGAAAGTACTTGAATTCGGTCACATCCGTAACCCATTTCTGGTTGTATTTATCTGCATGGAAATCCCTGTTGAGCACATTCTCTGCTGTATAGTATGGATCAACAGCAGGCCTGGTGCAACAGTTGTGACGTCCTTTTATTACGGAGCGCAGTCTCTTCTTGCGGCATATACGCAGGATACGCTTGTCATTAGCATGCAGGCCATGGTCATGCTCAATCTTATCTCGAATCCTTCGGTAGCCCATATCTGGATGCTCCTTATGGATTGATTCTGCCAGGGCAGCAAGCTTCTGGTTCGTTTCTTCGTTTTGTCCCAGCTTCCTGTGAAGCCATTTGTAATACGCAGCCCTGGTTACACGGCCCAACCTGCATAACGCCTTGACTGGATAATCCTTACAGATACTGCTGAGCTCCAGTATCGCCCGGTAGGCAGCCGTATTACGAGTTCTGTCTAGTATCACCGCCTTTCCAATTCCTCGAGTTTTTTTAGAAAATCTATCTCCATCTGCTTTTGTAGCAACTGAGCCTTCTGCATGCGGTTTTCATATCTGAGCCGTTCCAGCTCGTTCATCTCAGACTCAGGCTTCCTGCGGCCTCTGCCGTCCTTGAGGCCTTCGATTCCCTTTTGGTCATATTTCCTGACCCAGGTATAGACCTGCTGGTAAGAAACATCGAATTTCTCCGCCGTCAAAGCATAATCACGGCCATTTGCAATGCAATCCTCTACAATGGATACCCGTTCATCAAATGTAGTTTTTCTGCCTTTAGTCACGATGGTGCTCCCTCCTGTACCGGATGGTTTAAGTTCCTCGTGACTATTATACTTCATAATCCAGTCTTGTAGCTGTCTCCGCGAACGAAGTCCGTATTTTCGGCATATAGCATCTTGTGAATCCACGCCAGAAAGATAATCGTGGATAGCAGTTTCCTTAAATTCAACAGAATAGCGCTGATGATGTCGTTTGAAGAATACATCCGGGCCGCAAGCATCATAGTTACGAACCCATTGCCTGAAGGATCTGCTGTCAACGCCTGCATCCGCGGCTATGGAGGCATAACTGCCCTCTCCACGTTTATACTTTTCAATGAAGTGGATTTTCTCTTCGGGTGATAATCTCTTCTTGTACATAAAATGCTCCCTATCAAGCAGACAGTTTTATTATTTCTTCTGTCTACCTAATAGGGAGCATATCAACTCGAAAGTGGGCTTCTTTTTATGGGTAACAAAACTGTTACACTAAATCTATACTTCTGTATAAATATATACAGAAGTATAGATTTAATCGAACAGAATACCCTTTGTATCTTGCAAGAGGTGCAAACTCAGTGTTAAATGCTTTTAATCCCTAAAGCCTTACACCCAAACAGTAGCTCGAAAGGGCAAGCTGAGTGGTGCGGAAGCAGAAAAAACGTAAGGATGGCATAAGGTGAAACAAAAACATATCAGTGTCGGATGAAGAAAATAGTGACCTTCCGAAAACGTATGTCCTAAGTGCAGAAAGCAATGGGTGTTTAGCAGGGAAAGCCCTAAGTTCTCAAAAGAGAATAAGGGAGACCCCCAACGACTATCTCCTTGAGGGAGAGTAAAACCGCAAGTTTATGGCGGAAGAAAAATACTGCCCCTGCCCAGCAGGGTGAAGATATAGTCTGCGCTGACATGAAAGTGTCAGAGGTCTGCTGGTGACAGCAAGACTGCGCTGGAAGTTGCGTTCTAGCGCGAACAAGATAAATATATACAAATTTGACGGTTTTACACAAATACCTTATAATATAAGTGAAATATCTTATGTTAGGAGGTGGACGCTGTGGAACTGGTCAGCATAGGTAAATTTGCTAAGATGGTTGGTGTCACCACTACGACACTAAGGCGTATGCACCAAAGCGGAGATTTTATTCCGCACCATGTTACCAAGGGGGGCACACGCTATTACTCAATGGAACAGCTCAAGGAGTTTTCCAACGCTCCCGAAACAGAAAAGCTCGTAGTAGGTTACTGCCGAGTATCTACGCCAGCTCAAAAAGATGACCTTCAAACGCAAGTGGAGAACGTAAAGTCCTATATGTATGCCAAGGGTTATAAATTTGAGATAATCACGGACGTAGGCTCAGGCATTAACTATAAAAAGAAAGGGCTACGGCAACTCGTCAACAAAATCAACAACCACGAGGTATCAACAGTAGTTATCCTGTACAAGGACAGACTGATTCGCTTTGGCTATGAGTTGTTGGAGTATCTTTGTGAAATAAACGGTGTCAGTATCGAGATTATCGACAATACCGAGCAGAGCAAAGAGCAGGAACTGACGGATGACCTAATACAAATCATCACAGTTTTTGCTAACCGCCTTTACGGGCAACGCTCAAAGAAAACAAAGAGACTTATTGACGAGGTAAAGAAAAATGCAGAGAGCGGTAAAGATAAGGCTTCTGCCTACTAAAGAGCAAGAGTGTCTGTTCTGGAAAAGTGCCGGGACTGCCCGTTGGGCATACAATTACTTTCTCGAAGCGAACGAAGCGGCCTACAAGGCATGGCTTAAAAATGACAAGGTCGGCAAGCGTAGCGTCAGCGAGGGCGAAATAAGGAAACACATCAACAACGTCCTAAAGAAAACAACCCATACATGGCTTAAAGAGGTAGGAAGCAATGTAATGAAACAAGCTGTTAAGGACGCAAACCTGGCCTTGCAAAGATATTTCAAGGGCATATCTGGGAAACCTAAATTCAAGAGCCGTCATAGGAGCAAGATTAGTTTCTATGTGAACTACGAAAGCCTTGTGAGGAAGCCAAATGGCTTCCATGGTGAGAAGATAGGTTTTGTGAAGACAGCGGCTCCCCTGCCTAAGATACCAAAAGGCAAGAAATATGCCAATCCGCATATATCCTTTGATGGCAGGTATTGGTATCTGTCAGTTGGCTATGAAGTTCAGCAGGAAGAAACTGAGCTGACTGGCGGGAGTCTGGGCATAGACCTTGGTATTAAGTCGTTGGCGATTGTTTCTAACGAGGACGCTACAGAAACCCACTTCTACAAGAACATCAATAAGTCTGCGGAAGTAAGAAGGTTGGAAAAGAAGCTGAAGCGTGAGCAACGAAAGGCATCTCGCAAACTGGAATCAAATATCAAGAGCCACGACAAAAATCGCCATCCGATATGGATTCGCCCACTTCGAGAATGTAGGAACCTAGACAAGCAGAACAAGAAAATACAGCTTATTCACAAACGCCTTACAGACATTCGCAACAATCATCTTCATCAGACAACATCTGAGATAGTGAAAACCAAGCCGTCACAGATAGTCATGGAGAATTTGAATGTCAAGGGCATGATGAAGAATAAGCACCTGTCAGAAGCTATCGCAAAACAAAAATTCTATGAGTTTAAGCGGCAGATTCAGTACAAGGCTGAAATGTACGGCATAAAGGTCATAGAGGTAGACAGATTCTATGCAAGCTCCAAAACTTGCAGTCATTGCGGAAATGTCAAAAAGGACTTGAAGCTTTCAGACCGCATTTATGTCTGCCCTGTATGCGGAGCAAAGCTGGACAGGGATTTGAACGCTGCTATCAACTTAGCAAATTATAAGATGGCTTAGGAAATTTCACCTTCAAGAAAACCTAAGCATGTACCTATCGCTACTAGGGAATTTAAGCCTGTGGAGCGTTATATCAAACGAGAGTAGCTTGTTCTTCGGAGTGGCAAAATCGGACGCAATGAATCAGGAAGGTGTCTTGTGAAGGGCACCACAGCGTAAATATGTGTAACTCTGTGCAGATTTATACATATTTATCGTAGCGGAAAATCTACATATTGCAGTTTGTGGGGGCGTTCGTGCTGAAGGTATCCCGTTCATACGCAGTCAGGGGTTCACGGGGGAGTACTTTTTCTGTTTCCGCTAAAACGACCCTCTCGGCAATTTTAGAGCTTTTTAGCCAGATGGCGCCGGGCAAGACCGGCGGCGCGTCTTTCAGCGTGCTTTCTGGTAACTGCCTGCCTCGGGCCGGCCTTCGCTGGCGCTCAGGCAGTCGCTCCCACAGAAAAAGCACTCCCCCGTTCGCCCCCAGCCACGATTTTTGCAATTGGCACGAACCCAGTTCTCCCGTAACAAGAACATCGATGTGCTTGTATCCTCCAGCCGGAACATAGCAGCATTGACAAACGTAGCTCTGGGTGGCGGTGGGGATGCTTTTCCGCCAGCGGAACGACTGCCTGAACGAAGTGAAGGCTGGCCCGCAAACAGCATTTGCTGGAAACTTCGTTGATGGACGCGCCGCCGGACTTGCCCGGCGCAGGTTGCTGGAAGATACGTACTTCTGCTGGCGGGTCATTTAGTGCAGCGGCGGAAAAGTATTCCCACCGCCGCCCCACTGCTCTGTAACAAAAGCGTTCAGGCTCGCATTGACAAACTGCAATTAAAAGACAAAACTAAGCCCGCCCGACTGGGGATGGCTTTCCGTAGCATTTGGCGCTTTTTATCAAAGCGAAGGAAAGTCATCCCCAGCCGGGCGGGCGTTTTTATATCTCGATGTAAGCCCTATTCGTTATTCGTCATTGTCGCTCAAAAATTCATTTACAGCCCGGTAAATAGCCGAACTCTGGTAGCCTCTGCGAAACAGGGCCGCCATGAGTTTCTGTTTGTCCTGGCTGCGCTTGTACTTGCTCTCCAGTACCCGCAGGGCTTTTTCGTATTCCCGCTCATTAACCGCTTCCCGGTCTTCTGGGATACAGGACTTCACCAAGGCGTAAGGATACCCCTTCTGCTTGAGCTTCTCACAGATCTGCCGCACTGAATAGCTGCTGTCCGTATAAAGATAGTTAAACCGCCGGGGACAGGATTCTTCATCATTCAGATAATGCTTTTCCTGCAGTTTCGCCATAGCGGCGGCAATTTCCTCGTCCTCATAGCCTTTGGCCTGGAGCTTTTCATACAAACGGCTCTCACTGTACTCCTGCCGGGCCAGCAGATCCACAGCAGCAACTAAAGCAGGTTTGGTAGGCGGCCGCTTGGGGCCGCCATAGTTGGGTCTTCCCCACATGGCTTAGTCCTCAGCCGGCTCGTCGCTGGCATCGGTGGGTGCCGCTTTCTCCAAAGCCTCCTGATCCGCCGACAGTTTAGCCCGGATCTTGGCCTCGATCTCATCGATCAGAGCCGGATTTTCCTCCAGCGCTGCCTTGGCCTTTTCCTTGCCCTGACCCAGACGAGTGCCCTCATAGGAGAACCAGGCACCGCTCTTGTCCACGATTTCCAGTTCCACGCCCATATCGATAAGAGTGCCGATGCGGGAAACACCTTCGCCAAAGATGATATCGAATTCTGCCGTTTTGAAGGGAGGCGCAATCTTGTTCTTCACAATCTTGACCTTCGTGCGGTTACCTACCAAATCGGAACCCTGCATGATCTTTTCGCCCTTGCGTACTTCCATGCGCACGGAAGAATAGAACTTCAGGGCACGGCCGCCCGTGGTAACCTCGGGGCTGCCATAAACCACGCCCACCTTCTCACGGATCTGGTTGATGAAGATGGCTACCGTCTGGGATTTATTGATGACACCCGTAAGCTTTCTCATGGCCTGGCTCATCAGACGGGCATGAAGGCCCACATGGCTGTCACCCATCTCGCCGTCGATTTCCGCCTTCGGCACCAGAGCTGCTACGGAGTCCACGACGATGATGTCAATGGCGCCGCTGCGCACGAGGGCATCCACGATATCGAGCGCCTGCTCACCGGTATCCGGCTGGGAAATCAGCAGTTCGTCGATATCGACACCTAGCTTCTGAGCATACACGGGATCCAGCGCATGCTCTGCATCGATGAAGGCTGCAATGCCGCCGTTTTTCTGAGCTTCGGCAATCATATGCAGGGTTACGGTGGTCTTACCGGAAGATTCTGGACCGTAGATTTCGATGATACGGCCCCGTGGAATGCCGCCGGTGCCCAAGGCTATATCGATGGGCAGAATACCCGTGGGGATAACTGCCACATTCATCTGGGCACGGGCATCCCCCAATCTCATAATCGAACCTTTGCCAAAATCCTTCTCAATCTTCTTGAGGGCATTGGCCAGGGCCGTTTTCTTGCTGTCTTCTTCGGTAATCCGTCCTACCTTGTCTTTATCTGCTGCCATTCTATCCGCTTCCTTTCTGTTTATCTCTCATAATTATATAAAAACTCATCTCTTTTGGCAAGAAAAGAGGGACTGCTGTTTCCGCAGTCCCTCAAACAAACTACATTATTTTATGGTTTTTCTAATGGCTTCGCAGGTCTCGTTATAGACTTTTTCCACCTGCTCGGCCAATGGTCCGGTCTCCTGGGAACTTTTTCCCACCCGCAGGGCCTGTACCATCTCATCAGCTGCAGTGAAAAGGCTCATAAGGCTGAGGTTGCCCGCTGTGCCCTTCAGTGTATGCACGCTCTTGGCCGCCTGCTCCATATCGCTGGCAGCGAAACTTTCCTTGAACTTGGCAAACGAACTGTCATCCAGGAATTTTAGCAAAAACTTATGATAGAGAGCCACATTGCCCATAAAGCGTTCCAGACCTTTGTTGTAATCTGTACCGGCATCACTCAGGATCTGCTTGATTTCTAACTGTTCCATAAAGCTCGCTTCCCTTCCCTTTTCACTATAGCTGCCTGCTCTTACTTCAAGAACTGGTCAATGGCCTTGTTCAGCTGTTCCAAAGCCTCCTGGTCATTGTCCCGCACTGCATCTACAACGCAGTGCTCCATATGGTCCTTGAGGATGATCTTGCTGACACCGTTGATAGCGCTGCGCACTGCCGAGAGCTGAATCAGCACCTCGCTGCAGTCCCTGCCCTGTTCCACCATGGTCTTGATGGATTCCAGATGGCCAATGAGCCGGGACATGCGGTTCAGCACGGCCTTGGTATGAGCATGGCTATGGGTATGGCCATGCTCTCCATGACTATGGGTTACGACAGTACCATCGGCCAGCACATGGGTATGTTCATGTTCCGTATGTTCGTGATGTTCCATGGCATTATTCTACCGCTATAGTAATATTCTCGCCGTTGATGTTCCATTCCTTCTCCGTGCCGGAAAGTTTTCCATATTCTACGGAATCAGCCAAAGTGATTTCCTTGAGATAGTCCTCATTCTTGGCTACAATGGCCTGGAGTTTCTCATTGCCGGAGAGGCTGACTTTGATATGGTCAGTGACTTCGAAGCCGTTTTCCTTGCGCATGGTCTGTACCTTGCTGATGACCTCACGGACAAAGCCTTCTTCGAGGAGTTCTTCCGTCAGGGTGGTATCCAGAGCGATGGTCACGCCGTTATAGCGCTGGCAGTTGAAGCCTTCCGTCTGGGCCATGGAAACTTCCACATCCTCGGTAGTCAACGTCACTTCCCCATCGGTTAGAGCTACGACGAGCTTGCCCGTGGAATCCAGTTCAGCCTTGGCCTTATGACCGTTGAGCTTTTCGAGAGCACCTTTGACGGCACCGATCTGCTTGCCCACCTTCGGGCCCAATACGCGGAAGTTCGGCTTGAAGCTGTAGGTCAGATATTCTTCCATATCGTCTTTGAAGACAACTTCCTTCACGTTGAGCTCGTCCTCCACGATTTCCTTGAAGAAGTCGGAGAGTTCGCGATCAGCATTGACATACATATGGGCCACGGGCTGGCGGTTCTTGATGTTGGTTTCGTTACGGGACGCGCGGCCCAGCACAACGATTTCCAGAACCAGCTCCATGTTCTTTTCCAGTTCTTCGTCAATCCAGGCTTCGTTGGCCACAGGGTAATCAGCCAGATGTACAGATTCCGGTGCATTCTTATCGATGCTGCAAACGAGATTCCGATAGATGGATTCGGTGATGAACGGCACCAGCGGAGCGGCGGCTTTGGCCGTGGTCACGAGAGCCGTATAGAGCGTCATGTAAGCATTGATCTTATCCTGCTCCATGCCCTTGGCCCAGAAGCGGGCACGGCTGCGGCGCACATACCAGTTGGACAGCTCATCCGTGAAGGCCTGCAGAGCCTTGGCAGCTTCCGTGACCTTGTAGTTAGCCAGGTCATTGTCCACTTCCTTCACCATGGTGTTCAGGCGGCTCAGCACCCACTTATCCATAACCGGCAGCTTGTCGTAATCCAGGGTGTACTTCGTGGCATCGAAGTTGTCGATATTGGCATAGAGCACGAAGAAGGCGTAAGTATTCCAAAGGGTGCCCATAAACTTGCGCTGGCCTTCCTGTACCGCATCATCATGGAAGCGGTTGGGCAGCCAGGGAGCGCTGTTCTCATAGAAGTACCAACGGATGGCATCGGCGCCATGCTGGCCCAGAGCCTCCATAGGATCTACGGCGTTGCCCTTGGACTTACTCATCTTACGGCCATCCTTATCCTGGACATGGCCCAGCACGATGACATTCTTGTAAGGAGCTTCGTCAAAGAGCAGGGTGGAAATGGCAATCAGTGAGTAGAACCAGCCGCGGGTCTGGTCAACGGCTTCAGAGATGAAATCTGCCGGGAAGCGTTTCTCGAAGATATCCTTGTTTTCGAACGGATAATGCCACTGAGCAAACGGCATAGAACCGGAGTCGAACCAGCAGTCGATAACTTCCGGCACGCGGTGCATTTCCTTGCCGCATTCCGGGCACTTGATGGTCACCGCATCGATATACGGACGGTGTAGTTCGATATCATCCGGGCAGTTGTCGCTCATTTCCTTGAGTTCGGCAATGGAACCGATGGTATGCTGATGGCCGCATTCGCATTCCCAAACCGGCAGCGGCGTGCCCCAGTAACGGTTACGGGACAGGCCCCAATCCTGCACATGTTCCAGCCAGTCACCGAAACGGCCTTCGCCGATGGATTTCGGAATCCAGTTAACCTTATTATTGTTGGCGATGAGCTTATCCTTGACATCCGTCATCTTGATAAACCAGGTTTCCCGGGCATAGTAGATAAGCGGCGTGTCACAGCGCCAGCAATGCGGATAGCTGTGCTCAAACTTCGGTGCCTTGAAGAGCTTGCCCGTCTTCTTGAGGTCATCGATGATCATAGGATCGGCATCTTTCACGAATACGCCGGCCCAATCGGTTTCCTCCGTCATTTCGCCCTTGTTGTTGACGAACTGCACGAAAGGCATATCATACTTGCGGCAGACGCGGTTATCGTCCTCACCAAAGGCCGGAGCCAGATGTACGATACCCGTACCATCGGAGGTAGTGACATAATCATCGCAGACCACGAAGAAGGCCTTTTTCTTGATTTTGCCTACAGCGAAGTCATAAAGTGGTTCATATTCACGGTATTCGAGATCCTTGCCCTTGAAGCGTTCCAGCACTTCGCGCTCGCCTTCCACGCCTTCAAAAACAGATTCCACGAGAGCTTCAGCCATGTAGTAAACGGTGCCGTCTACCTTGATCTTCACATAGTCAACCTCGGGGTTCACGCAGAGCCCCAGGTTGGAGGGCAGCGTCCAGGGCGTCGTGGTCCAAGCCAGGAAGTATGCATCCTCATCCTTGACCTTGAACTTCACCATGGCGGAGCGTTCTTTGACGTCCTTATAGCCCTGGGCTACTTCGTGGGAAGACAGCGGGGTGCCGCAACGGGGGCAGTAGGGAACAACCTTATGCCCCTTGTAGAGGAGGCCCTTGTTCCAGATTTCTTTGAGAGCCCACCATTCGGATTCGATAAAGTCGTTCTCATAAGTGATATAAGGATGTTCCATATCAGCCCAGAAGCCGACCACATCGGAGAACTCTTCCCACATCCCCTTGTATTTCCAAACGGACTCGCGGCACTTCTTGATGAAGGGCTCAATGCCGTATTCTTCAATCTGTTCCTTGCCGTTGATGCCCACGAGCTTTTCCACTTCCAGCTCTACGGGCAGGCCATGAGTATCCCAGCCGGCTTTTCTAAGCACCTTCTTGCCCTTCATGGACTGATAACGGGGCAGCATATCCTTGATGACGCGGGTCAGCACATGGCCGATATGGGGCTTGCCGTTAGCCGTCGGCGGGCCATCATAGAAGGTGAAGGTATCGCAGCCTTCACGCTGGTCAATCGCCTTCTGGGCGATGTTATTGTCTTTCCAGAATTTCAGAACTTCCTTCTCTCTGTCCACGAAGTTCAAGTTGGTGTCTACCTTGCTGTACAAACGAACTCCTCCTAACAAAACAACTAAAAAACCTGCATCCCGAAAACAGGATGCAGGTATACTGCACTTATAAACCACCTATTTTTCACGTACCATCATACGCTATTCCGTAACGGGGAATACCGGCGAAGCTTACTGCCCCAAAGGATTTCAGCCCGCTGCTCCGAAGTGATTTTCGCCCCTGTCTACTCACTGCCGGCTTTCACCTGCCCCGGCTCGCTAAAGCTTTCCCCAAAGGTTACTCTCTTCATCAACGCATTTACACATTAACAGGTACTAGTGTATCACAGGTTTACCGCAAATTCAACGAGAAATTGCCGTAAAATCCACAACTTCAACAGAAAAACCTGCTTAACGGACCAGCTCCTGATACATTTCCGGACGGCGGTCGCGGAACAGCCCCCAGCTCAGCCGGTCTTTGGCGTATTGATCCAGATCGAAACTGGCTGTCAGCACCTGCTCCTCCCTGCGGCCGGCTTCCACCAGGATGGCCCCGGTATTATCCGTGATAAAGGAGGAACCGTAGAAGTCCAAGGACGAGGACTGGCCGCCGTTTTCGGCGCAGGGTTCCACCTGCTCCACGCCAATGCGATTCGCCGCGATAACCGGCAGGAGATTGCTGCCCGCGTGCCCCTGCATGCAGCGGCGCCAATGGGGCATGCTGTCGGTTTCGAGGATTGGTTCGGAACCGATGGCCGTGGGATAGAGCAGCATCTCTGCTCCCTGCAGGGCCATGGCCCGGGCAGCTTCGGGGAACCACTGATCCCAGCAAATGCCCACGCCGATTTTGCCATAGCGGGTATCCCAGACCTTAAAGCCCGTGTTGCCCGGCGTGAAGTAGAATTTTTCCTGATAGTAATGGTCATCGGGAATATGAGTCTTGCGATATACCCCCATTACGGAACCATCCGCATCCAGCATGGCAATGGTGTTGAAAAGCCGGGTGCCCTCCCGTTCGTAGAAGCTGATGGGCATCACCACCGCCAGTTCTTTGGCGATGGGCCGGAAATGCTTAACGGCGGGATTTTCCTCCACCGTGGTGGCATAAGCATAAAAATCATACTGCCGCTGCTGGCAGAAATAGGGGCGCTCGAACAGCTCTGGCAGCAGGATTACCTGCGCCCCCTTAGCGCCGGCTTCCCGCACCAATGCCTCTGCCTTGCTTATATTCTCACTTACCACTGCCGTCATTTTCATCTGAATGGCAGCTACGGTCACGTTGCGCATTATTTCACCTCTCAATAGCTGGAATCTGCTGCGTCAGGCAATGGAAATTGCCGCCGCCCACGATTACGGCTTTGGCAGGCAGTGGCACTACTTTGCGCTCCGGGAAGCATTTCCCTAAGATACGCTGAGCCTCTATGTCCATTTCATCCCCGAACTGGGGCAGAATGACCTTGCCATTGCAAAGATAGAAATTCACATAGCTGGCCGCCAGCCGCTCACCGGGCTCCCGCCTGTCCTCACCTTCCTCGAAGGTAAAGCTGTCGGCTTCTTCCGCCGTAATACAGACGGGCTCCTGCGGGATGGGCAGTTTATGGATGACAAATTTGCGCCCCCTGGCATCGGTGGCCGACTCCAGCACCTCCAGATCCGCCTGACTCAGCTCATACTGCGGATCATCCTTATCGTCGGTCCAGGCCAGCAACACTTCCCCGGGCCTTACAAATGCAAAGACATTATCCACATGCTCATTTGTTTCATCGTTATGGATGCCCCGGGGCAGCCAGATGACTTTTTCCGCCCCCAGATACTTCAGCAGCATTGCTTCAATCTGCTCTTTGGACAGGTCAGGATTACGTCCCTGGGAAAGCAGGCAGGCTTCGGTCACGACAACCGTTCCTTCCCCATCCACATGGATGGAGCCGCCCTCCAGCACAAAATCGCCGGCATCGTAGAGTTCATCCCCTAAAGCCGCACACATCTTCTCTGCCGCCGCATCATCCTGCCCGTAATCCGGGTAGAGGCCGTCAAAATCGCCCCCCCAGGCATTGAAACGCCAATTGATGCCCCGGCGCCTGCCCTGGCCGTCAATTACATAGGTAGGCCCCATATCCCTGGCCCAGGCATCATCCGTGGGAATAGCCAGATAATGGATATGCTGCTGTGGCAAGTCTTTGAGCATATTCTCAGCCTGCGGGCGATGCGCTTCATCCACCAGCAGATAAAGCTCCTCCACCGCCGAGATCTCCCGGATCAGCTCCACAAACACCGGCTGCACATCAGCACCGGCATTTGTCCAGGAACCGGGCCGGACAGGCCATATCAGGAAAGTCCCCGCATGGGGGGAAAACTCCGCGGGCATATAAAAGCCATCAGCTTTGGGTGTGCTATCCTTTATCATCATGACAATCGTTCCTTAAAGTCCTTATAGCCAAACTTCTTGACCAGCGTACAATCGCCAGCCGCATTCATCTTCCAGATGGCAGGCAGAGCCATGCCGTTGAAAGTGTTGTTCTTCACCATGGAATAGATGGCCATATCCTCAAAATAGAGCCTGTCCCCCGGCAGGATTTCCCGGTCAAAGGAATAATCCCCGATGATATCCCCGGCCAGACAGGTGCAGGAAGAAAGTCTATAGTTATAGGCTTTCTCCCCGGCTTCCCCGGAATCTTTCAAAGGTGGCCGATAGGGCATCTCCAATACGTCGGGCATATGGCAGGCGGCAGACGCATCCAATAGCAGAATATGGGTGCCATGGTTCGTTACCGTGTCCAATACCTCGGTGACTAGATAGCCCGCATTGAGCGCCACGGCCTCACCGGGTTCCAGATAGACTTCTACGCCGTATTTTTCCCGAACGGATTGGACAAGGTCAATCAGCAGCTGACGGTCATAATCCGCCCGCGTGATATGATGGCCGCCGCCCATATTGAGCCAATGGATAGAATCCTGCTCCAGCCAGCGGCCAAACTTCTGCTCCACAGCCTGCAGGGTTTCCGCCAGGGCATCACTGTTCTGTTCGCAGAGGGTATGGAAATGCAGGCCATCCAGCAGAGCAAAGAGCTCTGGTTCAACTGCCGCCATCTTGGCAAAATCCTCTGCCGTCACTCCCAACCGGGAACCGGCTGCACAGGGATCATAGATGGCATGGTCCTGGGTGGAGCACTCGGGATTGATGCGCAGGCCAATGCCATGCTGCACGCCCCGCTTCTGTTGTATCGCCTTGACTTTAGCCCCAAAACGGCGCAGCTGGGAAAAGGAATTGAAGATCACATGATCGCAGATACCAGCAATCTCCTCGATTTCTTCTGGCCGGTAGGCAGGGGAAAACACATGGTTCTCCCCCTCCATTTCCTCATGGCCCAGTCTTGCCTCATAAAGGCCGCTGGCGGTGGCACCGTCCAGGTATTTGCCAATCAACGGGTACTCGGCAAACATGGAAAAGCATTTTTGCGCCAGCAGGATCTTGCAGCCTGCCGCCGCTTTGACTTCCTGCAATATCTGCAGGTTGTTCTCTAAGGCCTGCTCATCCACCACATAGGCGGGCGTGGGCACTCTGTCGATTTTCATGCTCATGCCTTAGTCCACCAATACCGGGTTTTCTTCCACCTTCCAGGGCAGGCCCCATTTATTCAGGGCTTCCATATACGGGTCCGGATCGAATTCGTCGGTGGTGAAGACACCGGGCTTCTTCCACTGGCCCGTGGCCACCAGCATGGCACCGATCATGGCCGGCACCCCCGTGGTATAGGAAATGGCCTGGGAGCCCACTTCCTTATAGCATTCCTGATGGTCGCAGACATTGTAGATATAGATGGAACGTTCCTTGCCGTCCTTCTTACCCGTGAAGATGCAGCCGATATTGGTCTTGCCCTTGGTGCGGGGGCCCAGGGATGCGGGATCCGGCAACAAGGCTTTGAGGAACTGGATCGGCACGATTTCCTGACCGTTGTAATTGATGGGAGTAGTGGACAGCATGCCGACGTTTTCAAGGCAGTTCATGTGCGTGAGGTAACTCTGACCAAACGTCATAAAGAAACGGATGCGCTTTACTTCGGGCATATTGCGGCCCAAAGCTTCGATTTCCTCATGGTGCAGCAGGTACATATCCTTCTTGCCCACGCCTTCGAAGTCATACTCCCGCTTGATGCTCATGGCCGGGATCTCGATCCATTTGCCATTTTCCATATAGGAGCCGGGGGCGGAAACCTCCCGCAGGTTGATTTCCGGATTGAAGTTGGTGGCAAAAGGATAGCCATGGTCGCCGCCATTGCAGTCCAGGATATCGATGGTGTCAATGGTGTCAAAGTAATGTTTCTTGGCATAAGCCGCAAACACCGAGGTCACCCCCGGGTCAAAGCCCGTACCTAAGAGCGCCGTCAGGCCGGCAGCCTTGAACTTATCCTCATAGGCCCACTGCCAGGAATAGTCAAAGTACGCGGAGAAGCCCAGCTCCTTGCAGCGCTTCTCGTAGATCTTGCGCCATTCCGGATCTTCCGTATCCTCCGGCTCGTAGTTGGCCGTGTCGATATAATCCACACCGGCAGCCAGGCAGGCATCCATGATGGTCAGATCCTGATAAGGCAGGGCTACGTTCAGCACCGCATCAGGCTTGTATTCTTTGATGAGCTTGGTCAAAGCTTCTACATCATCGGCATCAATCTGGGCCGTGGTGATTTTGGTCTTCGTCTGGCCCTGCAGTTTTTCTTTCAGGGCATCGCACTTGGAAACCGTGCGGCTGGCAATCATCAGTTCATCAAATACCTCATCATTCTGGCACACCTTATGGATGGCCACGCTGGCCACGCCGCCGCAGCCGATAATCATCAATTTGCTCATTTTTTCATTTCCTCCTCTGAAAGAATATCCTCAACATATTTGGGCAGCATAAAAGCACCCTTATGCAAATGTGTCGTATAATACCAAGTCTCCAGCTGACGTTCATTCCAGCGCTGCGCATCAAAGTCCTTTAAGGGATGATACTTTTTGGACGCAAAGCCGAACATCCATATGCCTGCCGGACAGGTGGGAATACTTGCCTGGTAGACCCGGCTCACGGGAAAACTCTGATAGGCCTTGCGATGCATGGCCCGGAAAGCCGCCTCATCCTCATCATAGAAAGGACTGCCATGCTGATAGACCATGATGCCATCATCATGCAGGGCCCGGTAACAGTTGCCATAGAACTCCCGGGTGAACAGCCCTTCCGTATGACCAAAGGGATCCGTGGAATCGTTGATGATGAGGTCATACTTGTCCCGGCAGCGGCGCAGAAAGCGCAGGCCGTCCATGTTGGTAATCTTCACCCGGTCATCATCAAAGCCCCTGGCGGTCTCCGGGAAAAACTCCCGGGAAACCTCGATAAACATCTCATCCGGCTCCACCACATCGATGGCCTCAATCTCCGGATACTGGGTGAGCACCTTGGCCACGCCGCCGTCGCCACCGCCGATGATCAGCACATTTTTCACACAGGGGTGAACTGCCATGGGCACATGAACCACCATCTCATTGTAGATGAATTCATCCGCCTCTGAGAAGATGATTTCGCCATCGAGCACGATCATCCTGCCAAATTCCCGGGATTCAAAGACATCGATGCGCTGATATTCACTCTGCCGGGAAAATAACTGCCTGTCCACCCGCACAGAAGTCTTGACGTTTTCCGTATCCATCTGGGAAAACCATATTTCCATTAACTTCCCCTCCTTTGACCGGTCAGAATGACCAGTCAAATTGACTTGTCAAATCTCTGTCAGAATGCGCATTTCCCTGCACTCCGGATCCTGGGTTCCCTGCAGGGAACAGCCCTTTTCCCGGGCGTATTCGATATAATCCAGGATCTCCTGAGTGATGCGCTCGCCCGGTGTCAGGATGGGAATCCCCGGCGGATAGCACATGAGCATTTCCCCGGCTACCCGGCCTACAGTTTTCTCCAAAGGCAGTTTCTCGCCCTGGGCATAGAAAGCCTCCCGGGGACTCATCACGAGCTCTGGGGCAATGAATTCCCCACAGTAGAGTTCTTTCCGATCCGCTGCCGCCGAGCGATCGGCAATATCCTCCAGCGC